>JAUIDB010000013.1 GCA_030429235.1 Thermoanaerobaculia bacterium
CACGGCATAGTCGAAGACCGTCGAGTAAGCTCCTCCCGAGGCCCGAAAGTAGCTGATTTCCTGTCCCTCGCCGGGATGCCAGTACCGGTGGTGCGCCTGGTCGTCCACGTCCCAGTAGTGGGTGCTGTTCATGCGCGGACGCCAAGCGAGGCGGGGGTCGTAGACAGTGTAGGTGTCGCGCAGACCCAACGGCTCGAAAACCTCCTGGACCAGCACCGACTCCAGGGGCTTGCCGCTGACCACTTCGACGATGGCACCCAGGGTGGCACTTCCAGCATCACTGTAGACGAACTCCCCCACCGGTCCCGAGGGCTCTATCGCCGGTAGATCCTCGACAGACTCCCGCAGACTGTTGTACTTGGAGCGATCCCGGGGAAAGGGACTGAAGGAGAGACCCGTGGTGTGCTCCAGGAGTCGGCGCACTGTAACCTCTCGCCAACGCTCGGCGTCGAGGACCGGCAGAAAGTCCGAGGCGGGCGCGTCCAAGCTCAGCTCACCGCGCTCGACGAGGCGAAGCGCTGCCGTGCCCAGCAACGGCTTCGTCATCGAACGGATCCGAAAGATGCCCGCCGGTTCCAAGGCCGCTCGTGTCTCGAGATCGCGAACTCCGAAGACCTCGTGCCAGGCGATCTGGCCGCTCTTCACGACCAGGACCTCGGCGCCGACGACGGTCCCCTCCCCTACCCAGGTCTCCACCTGATCCCCCAGGCGTCTGAAGGTCTCCTCGGAGAAGCCCAGCGACACCGGTGGTCGGTACGGAAAGGGCGCCTGTGGATGGGACGTCACCTGCTGCCGGTGGACGGGTTCGGCGTGGGTTGGAAGAGCGGTCCCCAGGCCGAGGCCGAGGCTCAGAACCAGGGCCCGGAGCGCCACGCGTCGCCAAGTGGCACCGGGGCCCGGTGGATCGACAGCTTCTGGGTGGAGCATTCGAGAATGCTACTCGTGGGCCGATCTCTGTCAATCGGGTTCAATTGAGGTTCTGTTAGGCGACGTAGCGGACGTCGAGCCAGTAGGGATCGTCGACCCCCATAGCCATCGCTAAGGCGACCGCGCAACCGATCCCGGTACACGGCGACCAAGAGATCAGGCTCTTCTAGCGGGAGCCGACACCTGGAAGTGAGGGGCTTCTCCGCCGGCTGGGCATGACCTTCGACTCCACACGCGATGAGGAACCTGGCCACGGCTTCGCGAACGTAGAAGCTGTCCGAGGAAGCCAGCGTTTCGAGCGCGGAGATTCGCGGTATCAATCAGAACCAGGGACGCCCAGGAGACACCAGGGGTGGTATAAGCTTCGCGGTGAAATGCGGACCTCGCAAGTGCTCCCGGCATGGGGTTTGGTTTGCCTGTTGGCCGTGCTGACCACTTCGGGCTGTCAAGTGTCCCCCTCAGAGATCGAGGCTTGCTGTCCCGCCGGTCCCGACGACTGGCCGCAGTTTCGTGGACTCGCTCGGGATGGGATCGCGAGTAGCTCTGAGCTGGCAGGTACTTGGGAGGAAGCCGGACTCGAGGAACTCTGGCGCCTCTCGATTGGCCCTGGGTTCTCCGGCATTTCTGTCAAGGGTAACGGTCTCTACAGCCAGTGGACAGAAAACGACAAGGAGGTCCTCTATCGTCTCGACTCGGCGACGGGCCAAGAAATCTGGCGCCGACCAATCGACGAGGCGTTCGAGGAAGAGTTCGGCGATGGCCCCAGGTCGACCCCGACCGTTGATGACCGAGAGGTCCTGTTCGCCCTGAGTTCCAAGGGCAAGCTGTGGGCCGTGAAGAGTATTGACGGGGAGGTTCTTTGGTCCAAGGATCTCCACCGCCGATACGGCGGCGACGGGTACGGTCGCGGCTACGCATCCTCGCCTCTGATCTTCGGCGAACTGGTGATCCTGCACGTTGGGCCAACTCGTTCGGTGGTGGCGCTGAATCGACAGAACGGCGAAGAGATCTGGGCAGTTGGAGAGGGACGGTCGGCCTCGTCATCCGCGATCGTGGCTGCGATCGATGGTAAGGCCCATGTGGTCAGCACCCTTGGGGAAGGCCTGGTCGGCCTGGACCCGGCCACCGGTCGAGAACTGTGGTCCTTTCCCTGGCCGACCAAGTTCGGCCTGAACATAGCGATGCCGGTAGCCGTCGGGGCGAACCGCTTCATGATCTCTTCGGGCTACGACCAAGGAGCGGCGCTCGTCGAAGTCACACGCAATGCACCAGGACATCGCGTCGAAGTGGTTTGGGAGAATCGGCTATTCAGAAACCACTTCTCAACTTCCGTGGTTGTGGGAGATGCGATCTACGGCTTCGACAACGGAATCCTAAAGTGCCTGAATGCGAGTTCGGGAGAGGTCCACTGGATGGCCCGGGGCTACGGCAAGGGGTCGGTGGTGGTAAGCCAGGACCAGTTGATCGTCCTAAGCGACGACGGAGACCTCGCTCTGCTCCGAGCCACACCAGAGCGGCATGTGGAGCTAGCGCGGGTGGAGGGAGTCCTCGCCGGCAAGAGCTGGACGTCACCAACCCTTGCGGAGGGTCGCCTCTACGTCCGCAACCACTCCGAACTGGTGGCGCTAGGCCCGCGGGGTGCGACTCCGTGAGTTTGGCGCCTGCGAGTCAGCGGTGCTGATCGATTCGAGGGAACTCCCCCACAACTGCACCCGAGAGGCGGACCTCTGTATCATCGGCGCCGGAGCGGCAGGGATCACCCTCGCCCGCCAGTTCACCGGCTTCGGCTTGCGGGTCGCTCTTCTCGAAAGCGGTGGTTTGGAGAGAGAGCCCGATCGACACGACCTCCTACGAGGTCAGTTCGAGGGTCCGTTCCGAGGCCCAAACGACCTGACCAATTCGCGGTGTCGCTACTTCGGGGGCACCACCAACCGGTGGTGGGGAACCTGTCGACCGTTGGATGCCATCGACTTCGAAGAGAGGCCGTGGATAGCTGACAGTGGCTGGCCCATCGGGTCGGCCGAGCTGGAGCCCTTCTACCGGCGCTCGGCCGAGATCGTCAACATACCGGAGTTCGAAGAGTACGAGGGCGATGGGCAACTGCTTGCATTCAACCTGGCGAACCGCCAAGGCAGGCCTCGGGTCGTGCCCAAGAGGTTGTACCGAAGCAACCCACCCACCCGTTTCGGCGAGGCTTACCGCCGTGAACTCGAAGACGCGCCAGACGTGGACGTATACCTCTGGGCCAACGTTCTCGATCTCGGACGTAAGGTAGATGGGGAACGGATCGAGTCTGCCCGAGTGGCATCTCATCCGACCCGAACGTTCTCGCTGAGAGCCAAGCGGTTCGTCCTCTCGGCCGGCGGCTTCGACATACCGAGGATACTCCTCAACTCAGACCTCGACCGGGGCGGCCTGGGCAACCACAACGACCTCGTAGGCCGCTACTACATGGACCACACCCGCCTCCTCGTCGTCGGCAACTGGTTCTCGACGGATACATCCTTCGGAACCCGACGGGCCAGGCATCGGGCCGAGGCGGAGCCCCCTGGCCAAAGAGGCCAGGGCTACCAAGTGTTCACGCCCACCGCCAGAGTTCAACGAGAGGAGCATCTGCTGAACTGCGGCCTGGTGCTCCATCAGCGGCCGGCGAGGCATACCAAGATCAGCGGCTCGGAGCCCTATGTCGAGAGCTACGGACTCGCGAGTGCATTGGACGGAACACGGCTTGGCCACGGCCGGCTGCAAGTACCCCAGGTGTCAGTCTCCGCCTCCGGCATGGTGCTCGACAATGTCGTCAAGTTCTACAACGAACACATCCCGCTGCGGCACAGTCGGGTTCAGCTGCTCCCCGAGAGGGACCCATTCGGACAACGAAGAATCAAGGTCGACTGGCGTACCTCCGATCAGATGGATCGATCGGTACGCACCAACCTAGAACTCTTCGCGAGGGAGTTCGGCCGCGCGAACCGTGGTCGGCTACGGATCGGCTTTCGCGGCTGGAGTCCACCCTACTCCGAGCAGGGACGGCTCGCATCCCATCACATGGGGACGACTCGGATGAGCCGGGACCCCCGCCAAGGCGTCGTCGATGCAAACTGCAAGGTCCATGGCCTGGAGAATCTGTTCGTAGCCAGCAGCTCCGTCTTCCCGACCGGCGGATTCGCCAATCCAACCCTCACCATTCTCGCTCTCACACTGCGTTTGGCCGATCACCTCCAGAAGACCGGAGAGTCATGAAGAAGCGTCTGAGTCGAAGAGAACTCTTGATCTCTCTCGCCACCGTCGGCACTGCGACTGGGTTGGGGCTCAGCTGCCGCTGGCTCGAAGGCACCGTCCCAACCCTCGACCTGCACTCGATGGGCCCCTGGCTCGGGCACATGAAGCACCTGGGAGAGGCCTACCTCGAGACCTCCCCGAACGAGAGACAAGAAGCGGTCCTTCTCTATCTGCTTTCTGAACGATTCGCCGCCCTGCCCGGGGGCACCCTGGCCGAGAGAGCTCGCCAATCGGTCCGCTTCGACTTCGAAGCCGGCGATACGTTCGAAGCCCATGGTTGGGTCCTCTCCCGCACCGAAGGTCGATTGGCCGCTCTCACCCTCAACCACCCGGTCCCCTAGACCTCCGAGGAATCAAACCGTCCGGCTCGGCACGGCGGCGTCGGCGCAAAGTGGACGCTCTGAGGGTTCTCGCGAGTTGGCCTGGGAGATAGGAACTCCAGCCACCGAGTCCAGCACTCCGCCCCAGAGTGGTTCCCCCGCCTAGGGTTCATCCGGAGGAACAGCTGTCGTCGCCAGTTCCACCTGTTCCAGCACCCACTTCGCGATCCAGTCATCCGGGTCGAGCTGTAGGGCCTTGCGGGCGAACTTCTCGGCTGCGTCGAGATTCCCACTCTGGAGTTCGAGTCGGCCCACCATCGCATGACCCGTGGCGAGGTCGGGGTCTATTTGGAGAACGTGTGTGAGTAGTTCTCGCGCCTTCTCTGGCTCCTTCCAGTCCAGGAAGTTGCTGCTGAGTTTGACCAGGACATCGAGGCGCAGATCGTAGCGACCCGCGTTGGCGTGGGAAGCGACCAGTTCCTCGTAGCGATCGATTGCGGCCGCGACTCCCCCTGCCGCCGTCGCGGACCGGAGCTCGCTCCTGATGTCTCGGGGCGGCGTCGTGAGGCCGCGGTGACAGGTGTAGCACGAAACCACCTGCGCCTTCTCTCGGCCTTCCGCTTGGACGCTGGCAAGATCCACCAAGTGCTCACGATTGAGCTTCCGAGTCATCGCCAGCATCTGCCGCGCCGTGCGCTTGGTCGGCTTCTCGTCGGTAGCGAAGTCCATTCCCTCCAGGTTGTCGGGTCCCACGTGGCAGTGGGTACAGCGCACACCGAGGCCGCCGGCCCAGCTCTTCATGATCGACACCAACTCGCCACGTTCGATCTCTGGATCGAGCAGCTGGAGGTTGGTGAACTCTCTCGGAATCTGGGCGAACCCTGGACTCGCGAGGACTAGGAAGAGGGCGAAGACGAAGAAACCAGAGACAAATCGCGGCATGTGCAGGGCCTCCTCAGCGCTAGGGATCGCGTCGTACCTGACGGGTACCTCTACCTACGTTGCCAGTTCCCGGGGGTTTGTGCCCCAGCCGCCGCACACCCTGGCGCGACGGGAGAAACCTACTCCGTCCGGCTGGTGACGGGCTCCCGAGTGACCCCGATCGACCCGAGCCAATCCTCCATGGCCTGGTAGTAGCCATCGACAGGTTCCCATGTCTGCCCGTTGGCCCGGGACTCCCTGAACCCGCCGGTCGTGCTCTTCTCGAGGTTGTGGTCTCCGTCCGGAAAGCGTCGGATCGTGAGCAGATCCTCACGAATCGTCTCGCGGTAGAGGCGGAGGGTACTCCGCCAATCCACCTGCGTGTCCTTCTCGCCGAAGATGGCGAGGACAGGAGCCCGAACCGCCGAAAGGATGGCGGGGAAATCGTCGACGACGATCTGCAGGCCGGTCTCGTCGTCGTAACGAAGGGACTTCCGGCGCCACTCTCGTTGGTTGGCCAGATACTCGGCCTCGCCGCCGGTTCCGATGCCGAAGAACTCCCGGAGGAAGGGGTCGGTCCGCAGGTTCTGGGTCGACTGTTCGTAGACTTCCCACGAGCCACCTTCACGGAAGATCTTGTCGCCGGCCAGCCATTCGGAGTAGATGGTCGCGACCTCGGCGTCGGTGCGTCCCTCGATCTTCAGATTCGAACGCAACATGTACCCGAAGGTCTCCTTGTCGTCGGTGCCGCTGACCGAGATCCAGAACGCGACCTTCGGGAATCGAACCGTGACGAGCGGTGCGATCCAGCCTCCCCGGCTGATCCCCCAGAGCCCGATCCGCTCGCTTCCGGGTAGAGCGTGGTCCTGGATCGCCTCGATCGCCGCGAACACTTCGTCGGCGGAGCTGTCCACGGTCTGCTGGTGGTCGTAGTCGCCGTCGCTGTCGCCACAGCCTGCCTTGTCCCAGACGACCACGCTGATTCCCAGCCGCGGGAAGAGCGATCGCAAGTCACCCCACTGGCCTCCTGCCACGTTGGTTCGGCCGTGGCCCGGGATCAGAATGACCAACGCCGAGGCTCGCCGGTCCTTCGGTGTTTCGACGACACCACGCAGCGTGTTGCCGTCGAAGTCGAACGAGAAGCCCTCGGTATCGGCCCAGGCAGCCTGGGAAACGAGGACGAGGAAGAGGACGAGTCTCGAGATCGCGGTGTGCATAGAGCACCCTACGAGAGGTCGGTAGCGGAAGTTCCCGGAACCCTTCGTTGTGAAGTCTCACACCTGGTCCGAACGCATGCGATTCGAGAACCTCCCGAGCTCGCTTAAGACCTCGAGCCTCGAACCCGTTCAGGGCGAAGCCGGACAACCGCCGCAGCTGGAGGACCCGATCGTGCTGCCGCTGCAATATCCCTCGGCCGAGCCCTGACAGTGGAGTGATCGGACTTCCGCGTTCGTCACTTCGATTCTGGACAAACGCCTGAGGTAGATAGGTTCTAGTGACGAGCCCTCGCCGATCAGCACTCTGGAGCTGCTCACAGCGTTCACCTCCGAGACCTGAAGCACCCGCCACAGGTAAACGAAGGAATCGTCGTACGCCTGAAGACCTCCGTCCAGGACTATCTGGGCACCCGGAATCCCTCCACCCAGCGAGAAACTCGACCCTCGGATCTTTACCCCGCCCACGGTCGTCGAGTTCCTGATCGAGATCTCGGAGCGATCGTGGACATCGTAGCTATAGGAACCTTCGACATAGCTGTTCTCGACCTTGATCGAGCTGCGGTCCGACCCGATCGCAATTCCGGTGCTTTCGATCGAACCATCGGTGAACTTGAGCGAGGCTCGGTCGGCGATGAGCGCGAAGGAGGAGTCCGCGCGGATATCGACGGTGTCGAATCTGACCGACGCGTCTTCGACTGAGACAGGACCATCGATCGTAACTTCCGATACGGTGGCCTGGATCGAGCTGAAGACGCTCAACCTCGAGAGCCAGAGGCTGTCCACGGTGAGGTAGTTGGTACGAACAACGCGCAAGAAGTCGATCCCGGCCCCGCTTCCAACCCCTTGCAGGTAGGCCCAATCGCTCTCGAGCGTGACGGTCTCCGAGCAGAAGCCGATCACTTGGATGAAGATCGGCTCGCCGGTGGGGGCACTCTCGATCGCTTGCTGCAGACTCTGGCCCTTCGCGCAGTTGACGGTGATCTGGGACACCGAGCTGGTGGCCCCGAAGAGGCCGAAGACGGCAAGGAACACAATTACGTTCTGTTTCATGGATATCGACTCCCTCGCGTTTGGATGGGCGTTCGGGACGAAGCCCTTCTATGGAGTCCACGGAAAGACCACGGCGGTCGGGACATAGCCAGAGGCGTTGAGGCTCCGGCTTCTTCTCTACCCCAGTGGCCCACGTAGGTCGACCGAACCCTCTTCTTGGTGGCTCGAGACACCTCTCATGGTCGCGACTCGTCCAGCGACCAGATATCCCTGCCACCTTGCCAGTCGCGGCGGACTCCAAAATCGGCGAGCCAGAGCTGCCCCCCTCCGACCCGGAGTTGGAGGGTATCGTGAGCCGGCAGGGCCTAGCCGAGTCCCGTGAGAACCCCGGCCGGAACTCGGGCCTGGCCGGGCCAACGGCCATCGGCCGGAACCCGGACCTGCAGCCCGTCCACGTCCAGGGTGAGGCCACGCCCGTCGAAGGTCAGGATCGCGACCTCCCAGGATTCGTGGTGCAGGAACCTGGCCAGGGTGCCGAGGGCATCCGCGATCTCCGATCGTTCCACTTCGAGCTGTGCTTGCGTCTGAGTCTGCCCTTTCCGTTCCTGTGCACTGGCCGCCAAATCGAGAAGTCCCGGAATCCGGAGCCGTCACCTAGAGAAACGTCAACGCTGCAGACCGGGTGCCATGGGTGGCGACACCGCCGACTCCGATCAAGCCACCCTGGTCGATTCGGTCTCCCTTAGCTGCCTTCGAGATCGCTAGGTGCGAACCGCGAGGCCGAGTGTGCAGCCACCGCACTCCGGCAGCCGCCAGCACAAGACTCAGCAGCAGAGGTCCGAGTTCGTTGTACGTAGGGAGGATCCGGCGCCAAAGGAATAGCCAACCAACCCTGAACGTATCCTCCACGATTCCCGCCCACCGATTGCACCCAGGAGGAGCCCATGCAGGTGACCAGTGCCGTCGTTTCTGCCCTCGTGAACGTGTTCATCCTGGCTGGTCTGCCGCTGCTCGGCTACTGGCTCTACCAGCGGCTACGCCACCGTCGGACCTGGTCCGAAATCCGAGACCGGGTCGGTCTCAAGGTAGGTGAAACTCGGTTTCTCTTTCACAGCGGAGCCATCTCGCTCGCCCTGGCTCTGGCTTTGGTCGTCTGGCCCCCTTCGCTGGAACCGCTGACGCGGCCGGGATCGGCTCAACACCAGTTCGTCGGCCTCGGCATGTCCGCGACCTCGGTGGTGCTGGCCCTGCTCTACGGAGTGGTAAAGACCGGGTTCGCGGAGGAGTTGCTCTTTCGCGGCATGATCGCAGGTAGCCTGGGGCGACGGCTGCCGCTGCGCTGGGCCAACCTCCTGCAGGCCTTGATCTTCCTCGCTCCGCACCTGCTGGTCCTGAAGTTCATGCCGGAAGCCTGGGTCGTGCTGCCCCTGGTGTTCGCCGGCGGGCTCGTCGCCGGATGGATCCGGATTCGCTCCGGCTCGATTCTCGGACCGTGGCTGATCCACGCTACAGCCAACGTCGTCACTTGCCTGAGCGTGGTCGCGCGGACCTGAGGGATCCAGCCGCACGAGACAGAGTGGCGAACCGAAGGGATCCACGGGGACCTGGTCGACGCCGAGTCGGCTAGTTCTGGAGAGACGATCCCCCGAGGCACCCAGGATCCTTTCAGGGCTCGGCAAGAGCGTTAGGATCCGCAGGTGCCGTCTTTCACCACCGTTCTAGGGCTCGTCGGGGCCCTCCAAGGCCTCATCCTGGCCCTGGCCATCGCCTCGGTCCCCGGCTCGACCCGACGACCGAACCGCGCCCTGGCCCTGGTGGTGTTCACCCTGGCACTGGCGGTGGCGGCGATCACGATCGATCACTCCGGATTTCTAGGCCCACCGGGCTCCTCCCGCTGGGCTGTACTGCCGATTCTCCTAGAGCACAGCGCCACCTTCCTCTTTGCTCCGGCCTTCTGGCGCTACACGCTACTGGTACTAGGGGAGCGGCCTCGGATCCCGATGTGGGTCCACTGGTTCCCGTTCCTGCTCTGGTCTGCCTACCTGGCTGGATTCACTCTGGGCTGGACGACATGGCGATGGCTCCCCCCGATTCTGGGCGTCTTGACGTATCTGATGGGCTACACCATCGCGGTCGCACTACGGGTCTGGCGGCGAGGACGAGAGGCCAAGACCCTCGTGCATCACGTTCAGGTGCTACGCCTGGTGGTGTATTCCCTGGTACTGCTCCATCTAGCGCAAGCAACACGGTACGTCGGTAGGGACGTCGCGGCGCTGACCGATGTCGTGCCGCTGACCGCGACGCTCGGGATCTGCCTGATCGCTGTCTTCTCGTTCCGACAGTCCAGACTCTTCGCTGGTTTCGAAGCGAGCCCCGTGGGCCGCAAATACGCGAGTTCGACGCTCACCGAAGAGGGAGCTGCCGAACTCGCCAACCGGCTGCAAGAGCTTCTCCGCGAGGGCAAGCCTCACCTGAACGAGAGCCTGACTCTCGCCGATCTCGCGCAGCGCCTCAAAGTCCCTCGCGCTCACCTCTCCCAGGCGATCAACGACAACCTGGGAACCACCTTCGCCGAACTGATCCGTCGCCACCGCGTCGAGGATGCCGAACGACTGCTCGCAGACCCAGCGTTCGACCACCTCACCGTCGAGTCGATCGGCTACGAGGTCGGCTTCGGGTCTCGATCGGGTTTCCACTCGGCGTTCAAGGGGCTAAGAGGCATAACGCCCGCCCAGGCGAGGGCGCAACTGTCTCCAAACGCGTCGAGCGACACCCGCGAGACCCACGACCGCTAGTTTCCGCAGCACCCGACGGAACGAACCCCGGGGACTTCGGAGAACTACGATGACACGACGACTGCAAGGTGCCCTTTCCCTCTGTCTCACCCTCTCGACGGGACTGGCGGCAGCACCCGCCACCGGCAAACCACCCCACTCGATCCCGCCGCCGGCGACCGAAGACCGGGTGCTAGCGATCGTCGATGTGACGGTCGTGCCCATGGATCGCGAGATCGCCCTGCCCCACCAAACCGTAGTGGTGGTCGGTCGAACCATCACCCAACTCGGACCGGTCGACGAGGTCACCCTCGATCCGAGCGCAGAACGGATCGACGGTCGAGGGCTGTACCTGCTGCCAGGCCTGGCCGACATGCACGCTCATGTCAGAAGGAAAAAGGGACAGCGCCCCGAAGACTACCTGGAACAGGGGATCACCACGGTCCGCAACATGGCCGGCGAGCCTGATCATCTGGAGTTTCGGGATCGCGTGCGCGCGGGCGAGTTGGCGGGTCCCATCGTCTTCACCGCCGGCCAGCCACTGACCAGCAGCGATCAGTTTCGGCGCCATCGCCAGGTCTCGACCGCAGAAGAAGGGCGCGCCGCGGTACGGAAACAGGTCGCCGATGGCTATGATTTCATCAAGATCTACAGTCTGCTCTCGAGGGAGGCCTACGACGGCATTCTGGCCGAGGCGAACGAACGGAACATCCCCGTCGGCGGCCATGTTACCGACTCGGTACCGATCACCGAGGCTCTCGGTTCCGGGCTCTCGTCGATAGAGCACCTCTTCGGCTACTTCTGGTACCTAGAGTCCGCCGACTCGGAACTGCAGGGTCGGTGGGCGCCGCGCCGGCTCTTCCACGCCGTCGACCTGGATCCGAAGAAGCTCGCTCCCATCGCCGAGGCCACGGCCCGAGCCGGGGTCTGGAACTGTCCGACCCTGTGGCGCAAGGACAACTACCTGACGGCGCCGATGGCCAAAGAGGCTTGGGAGACCCCTGAACTCCGCCGGCTGGCTGAAACCAATCGGCGCTTGCTGGTCAAGGCCCTGCACGACGCTGGCGCCGGTTTGCTCGCAGGTACCGACGACGAACCGAAGGTAATCCACGACGAACTCGCGCTCTTCGTGGAGGCCGGCCTGACCCCGTTCGAAGCCCTGAGGACGGCCACCGTCGCTCCCGGCAACTATCTAGCAGTTCCGGGACTGGGGACGATCGCTGTCGGCTCGCCGGCCCATTTCCTGCTCCTCGAGGCCAATCCCCTAGAGGCGATCGAGAACACGCGAAGCATCCACGCGGTGGTGGTCAACGGGACGCGGATCCCACGTTGAGACGGACCGAAGAGCAGCCCGAGTGAGGTATGCCGCTAGGACAGCGAACGCGCCGTTTCTGGTCGAGGGGAACCCCGTCAGAGATCAGCTCGCCGATCCGACCGGCTCGGCTTGTGCGAGCGCTCCGGTCCCGAACCAGCTCTTGTCTCGGGCTTCAAGATTCAGCGAGATGGGCCGAGGCCGAGTCCCGGCCGGGCACCACGCCTTCGAGTGCCAGAAGCTGCCGCTTCCGA
Organism: Thermoanaerobaculia bacterium; assembly: GCA_030429235.1. Classification (GTDB taxonomy): domain Bacteria; phylum Acidobacteriota; class Thermoanaerobaculia; order Multivoradales; family JAIOJS01; genus JAIOJS01. The sequence goes on from JAUIDB010000013.1 coordinate 11,995, forward strand.
TCCTCGCCCCAGCGATAGCCACCCAGGCCTCCGCTGGCCCGAATCACCCGGTGGCAGGGAATGAGAACCGCCAGTCGATTCGCGGCACAGGCCTGCGCTACCGCCCGCGCGGCCCGGGGGTTGCCAACGGCCTCCGCCACCTCGCGGTAGGTTCGTGTCTCCCCGCGGGGGATCGACATCAGGTAGCGCCAGACCTTGATGCGAAACGCCGACCCGCGGAGATCGAGGGGAAGCTCCGGATGGCCGCCACCGTGCGCCAGCAGGCGCTCTAGAGCGGCGATCCAGGCACGCAGGGGCTCCTCCCACGGACCGAGTCGGCAGGCTTCGAGGTGGGCCCGCGGAAACTCTCGCTGCAACCGCTGGAGGAGGACCTCCCGGCTCTCCCCGAACTCGACGGAGCAGACGCCCCGATCGGTGGCCGCCACCAGGATCAATCCGAACCGACCCTCCAACCAGGCGTACGAGATCTCCAGCTGGGCACCACCGGCCTGATACTCCGTGGGCGTCATGCCAAATCGTGCGTCGATCCTCTCGTAGAGCCGACTACTCGAACCGAAACCCGCGGCGTAGACCGCATCGGTCACCGACTCCCCGTCTCGCAATTCCTCGCGGAATCGTTCGAGGCGACAGGCTTCCAAGAACTGAAGTGGGGTCACGCCGACGACGTCGCGGAACTGGCGCCGCAGGGTCGCGGGGCGCAAGCCGAAGTGCCGGGACAGGTCGGTCATGGTGACCCGATCTCCTTGCTGACTGCGCTCCCGGAGCCAGTCACCGACCTCGGCTGCCCAGGAGACGGCGGCGCTGTCACTCTGCTGGGGACGACAGCGAAGACAAGCTCGTAGACCAGCCCCCTCCGCCAACCGGGGTGTAGCGAAGAACCGCACGTTGCGGCGCCGCGGTCTCCGCGAACGACAGGAGGGGCGACAGAACACGCCGGTGGTAACGACTCCGAAGACGAACTCTCCGTCGAAGGCCGGATCCCGCTCCAGTACTGCCTGCCAGCAGCGTCCTTCGTCCAACCCCTTCACGACGCCACCTCGGCGACCCGCGCCGACGGCGGCCGATAGGCGGACTCGGGAATCTCGGCCAGGCGCGACGGGTGCAGCTTGGGACCGAGGCCGAAGAACTCGCAGAAGCTCATGATCAGCGGTCGCCAGAGGGTGGGATCGATTCGATCGTGGTGATCTGCCAAGAGAATCTCCTCGCCGACGTGGACCTCGAGAATCTGTACCTCGAGTGCCGTCAAGTGGCCGCGACGTACCGGATCGTTGGCCGCGACCGGATGGCTGTCGACTAGCCGGGCCTCGAGCTGCACCGGACACTCTGCCACCCGAGGCGGCTCGACCCGGGAAGAGTCGATCGGCGTCAGTCCAGCGACACCAAACTTGTCCTTCTCGTAACGATACCCCATGGCTCGTTTGTGGGGTGGCAACGGGTTCGAGCCGGAGAGCCGAGCCAATCGATCCACCGCCGCGACCTGATCTACCGATGGCAGATTGAGCACGCACTCCCCGGTTCTCAGGATGTTCTGCGGCGTCTTGGATCGACTCCCAAAACCGAGAAGACAGCTCCGTCCCAGCCACCAGGCCGAGGAGATCGGTGCCAGATTGGGGGATCCGTCTTCGTTCTGCGAGCTCACCAAGACGACGGGGGTGCCAAAGTAGAGAATTGCGGGATCGATGGTCTGATGCATGGTGCCTCCTGGCGACCGGGAACGCTCCATCGCGTCGCCGGTAGCCGCAGATTAGGGCGAGGTAGCGGCCGAGACACTCCGGTTTGGACCCGGCAATTCGAAGGCCTGCCGAGTCGCCGCACGGGGACACCAAACTGGTTCGCCGGAAGTCGCTAGGTCCGCGGCTCGAGGGGAGGCGGTGCCGCCACACGACCGAGGAGGATGCCGGAGAAGATGAGAACTGCTCCCGCGACCAGGCGGCCTAGCTCGGCTCCATCCAGACTCTGGGCCTCCCCGAATCCGAAGAGCGAAACGACGACGGCCAGGGGGATGACCGCGTTGTTGAAGGCTGCCAGAGTCCCGGCGCTGACCAGGGTCGCTCCCCGGTTCCAGAGCCAGAAGCCCACTCCGGAGGCGACCAATCCCAAGTAGCCGAGGGTGGCCCACTGCTCGGCCGAGAGGCTCGTGAAGAAACCGGCCGGTGTTCCCAGAGCGAAGAAAGCCCCGGCCACCAGCGCCCCTCCGAAGTACGGCAAAACCATCCAACGGTGGTCTCGTCCGGTGGGCCAGAGTCGACGCCAACGACGGTAGCCGACCTGTCCCAGGCCGAAGGAGAGATTGGCGAGTTGTACCAGAGCGAATCCGCGCCAGAAGGAACCCTCGGGCACGGTCCCGCGGAGGACCAAGGCTCCGGCGACGGCCAGCCCCGCACAGAGCCAGAAGCGGGAGCGAACGGTGCGGTCCAGCAGGTCTTCGGCCAGGGTGATGTAGACCGGAGTGAAGACGGTGAACAGGGCCACGAGATGGGACGGAAGGTAGGCGTAGGCTCGGATGTAGGCCACGTACATGACCCCGAACTGCAGCCCGCCCAGGGCGACCAGTTCGAGTGACCGACGCCGCGGCAGCGCGCCGATCCGCAACCAGGGCAGGAAGCAGAGAGCCGCGAGGCCCAGTCGTACAAAGGCGACACCGTTGGGATCGATCCCAGCCAACCGGTTGCCGATCAACCCAAAGGAGAAGGCCCAGATCAGCGAGACCAGAAAGAGGTAGCTCAACGGGGGGCGGTCCGGGCGAGCGGCGGAAGCTCACCGTCGGAGACGATCTGCACCAACCAGGCGATCTCGTTCAGTTCGACGAACTCGACCGCCTCCTCCCCGACCCCGGCCGCCTGCAGGTTGGAGAGCATGCTCCGACGGGTCCAACGAGCCGACCAGAAGCCCTCGCGGGTGGCCACGAAACGACGACCGCGCGGCGTCACCGGGTGCTGGTCGGTGTTGAGGTAGAAGTCACACTGCGCCTCCTCCGCGGCCGGCACGTCCCGGTAGACGGTGAGAAACATCTGCCCCCCGGGAAGCAGAGCGCGCAGAAAAGTACCGATGACCCGGATGAAGACCGGGTTGGCGTCGAGATAGGCATCGTCGTACCGGGAAAGATCGTCGAAGGTCTCGCGCAGGTTGCCTGGCGTGAAGTAGAGACACCAGCAGAGGTCGTAGCTGTGCCGCGACGGAGACGCATCTTCGAGGTTGCCTTCGATCAGTTCGGCCTGGGTGAGTCCCTCCGACCGCCAGCGTTCGCGGGCCAGCTCGGCCAGCGCCGGAGCCCGTTCGTAGCCGTGGTAGACCCCGCCCCCGGGGGCGAAGATCGAGCCGTGGTAGCCGTCGCCGCAGCCGAGATCGGCGATAGCCAGCGACTGGCCCTCGAAGCGCTCCCGGAGCAGCGCGTCCTGGCGCTCCCGAGCCTGGCGAATCAGGGGATGGCTGTAGGTCGAGAGCAGGGTCCCCTGCACCGCAGCGTTTTCGGATCTCCGGTCAGCAGGGGCCATACCGTTCTCGGTCAGCCTGCGGGAGCGGCCGTCGTGGCGAGGGCGCGGTAGGGTCCCAACGCGTCGACGAGCGGCTCCGGGAGCGGCCGGGGCGACAGGGAGCTGCGATCGACCGCCACCAGGACCACGTGACCCACCGCCGTGACCCGGTCGTCGTCGGTCCGCGCCATCTCACACTGGAGTCGCATCGAACTGGTACCGATCTGTTGGACCCACAGCCGTACCTCGAGTTCATCGTCGAGCCGGGCCGGAGACTTGAACTCGAAGTGCATCGCCGCGCGTGGCAACCAAAAATCGAAGCGCTCGAAGACCTCACCGTAGGGCATGCCAATTCGGCGAAAGAGCTCGGTTTCGGCGATCTCGAAGAAGCGGATGTAGGCGCCGTAGCAGATGATGCTGGCGGCATCGACGTCCGACCACCGGACGTGTTCGGTAACGGTGAAAGCGTGGGCGGGAGCAGTCATCGAGCTTGGAATGCGCGTTCGAGAAGCCGGGATCGTCGCGGCGTCAGAGGTCGATTCGGACCGACCGGTGGCGCCCCATCATAGCGCCGTCGCGTGAGGTGCAGCTATCGAGCCTCCACCTGGGCCGCGCCGTGGACCGAGCCGTCGGAGGGGTCCTGCAGAAACACCACGACGTCGACACTCTCACGGCCCCAACTCGGGTCGCGCTCCAGCGAGTGGCGGAAACGCCCCGACGATTGGCCGGCCTCGGTCTGACCCAGGACCACGATACGGCGCACCACGAAATCGTTGTGTAGCGTGCGCCGCGCATTCTCGCCGCGGGTCACTCGGGTTTCGAGACCGCGCTGGCGCAGGAGCCCCCAGACCAGGAGGCGCTCGGTGGACTCGACCCCATGCACGGCGACCTCCACCTCGATCCCGTCGGAGGACTGCTCCGCCGTGAGAGCGATCCGTGGTGTCGGCTCGGAGGCGAGACCGGCCACGCTGCGCTCTATGCACTCGAGATCCGAGCCCACGCAGTGCTCTCGCCCGGCGAGGACGAGCTGCGGGGTGTAGACCCGGTCCTCCTCGAACCAGGCGGCGTACTGCCGTTGCCGCACCGAGAACGCTTCGTCCGAGAAGGGGTCTCGCCAGCCGAGACGGTTCCAGTAGTCGACGTGGAACGACAGCGGTACGAGTTCGACTCCAGCCGCATCACCGACCGAAGCCTGCAGCTCGGGCAGCAGGCGATCGGCCGGAGGACAGCTGGAACAGCCCTGCGACGTGAAGAGTTCGACCAGAAGGCCTGGGCGCGCCGGCGTAGGCTCGGCCGCACCCGGCGCAGCCAGCCAACCGAGGCCCAGGAGCAGGGAAAGACAGCGCCGGTGATTCATGCCGTACCTACGAACCCCAGGGGCCGTTGGACTGCCTGGGCAGAAATGGGATTGCCTGGGCAGACCGATGGCTTCCGAAGCCTACTCGCGGGAGAGGGCGTTGAACACCTGAGTGATCATCCGCTCGGTGCTGATGAAACCCCAACTCCACTGCTCGTACTCCTTCAACGGCCGAGCCGCGATCACCTCTTCCAGGCTCTTTCCCGCTGCGACCAGGGCGCCGATCCGCTGTTGGGCCTTCTCCAGCATCGCCACCGAGGCTTCGAGATCCTGCCGAGTTGCCAGTCGTCCGTGGCCCGGAATGATCCTGGTTTCGGGCCCAGCCAGTTCGAGGATCAGCTTCTGGGCGGCAATGTAGCCGTCGAGGGACCCACCACCGTCGGTGTCGATGAAGGGGAACAGCTCATGGAAGAAGATGTCTCCCATGTGGATGACGTTGGCTTCCTCGAAGTGGATCGCCGCATCGCCGTCGGTGTGGGCCTCGGGGATGTGAAAGGCCCGTACCGTCTGACCGTTGAGATGGACCGTCGCTTCGTCGCTGAATGTGATGACCTGTAGGGCCTCCTTCGGCGTCGGCATCGTCTCTTCGGGACCGACCGGGATCCCCTCTTCGGCCATGCGCTGACGCACGTTGTGGTGCGCCATCAGCAGCGCTCCCGCCGGGCCCAGAATCGTGTTCCCAGCCGCGTGGTCACCGTGGTAGTGCGTATTGATCACGTAGTCGATCGGCTGGTCGGTGACCTCCGAGACCGTCTCCAGCATGGTCTCGGTGAAGGGCGGAAAGGTGTCGTCGATCAGGATCGTGCCGTCCTCCCCGACCAGGAGTCCGATGTTGCCGCCACCGAATCCACCGACGGCCTCGAGCATGTAGAGGCCCGCTGCCAGCTCGGTGGTTTCGAAGGTGATCTCGGGAGCCGTTTGCGGTTCCTGATGGAGGGCGAGAGCGGCGCTCCCCAGAAGCAGTCCGACGGCGACAACGATGGTACGTGCTGCGTGCATTGCAGTTCCTCGTGGAGTGGAGGTTCTTGATTGAGGTCAGCTACTTGGTCGCGACGATGGCGTAGTCCTGGTAGCCGAAGAGGAGATCGTCGATTCGGTCTCGCAACCGGTTGACCGCATCGGCCAGCGGCTGCGCGGCGGGATCCAGTTCCGAAGCTGCGACTTCGGGGAGCCGCTCGGCCGCGGGGAACGGACGCAGGTCGAGCCGCTCCACCGACTGGAAACCGATCCCCCGCGCCAGGCTGGTCAGGTATTCGGGATGTACCGGCCGAACGTGGGTCGGATCGAGCCAGAAGCTGCGGGCGGCGACGAGCAGCGACAGCGGGTTCGGGGTCTCGAGGACCAGCACGCCGCCGGGGCGCAGCGCCCCCCAGGCCAATCGCACAAGGCGTTCGATCGCGGCCGGGGGCAGGTGTTCGACCACGTGAAAACTCACGATGCCCCCGAGCGATCCGGGGGACCGGGTGGCGAGGTGTTCGAGTAGATCACCCTCGGTGGCCACCAGCCCTCGGCCCTGGCAGTGGGCCACCATCTCGGCGCTCGAGTCGACGCCCTCCGCGTCGAGGCCAGCCTCGCCCAGGACCCGCAGCGCCTCGCCGCGGCCACAGCCGAGATCGAGGATCGGGCTCGCTCCCGCCAATCGCGACCGGTAGACGGCCAGCCGCTCGCCGATCTCCTCCTCGGAGCCGCGATAGCGCGCCTCGAACTCGAGGTAAGCACTCTCGTCGTAGGCTCGCCGGATCGCTTCGGCACCTCCACCCTCCTCGACCCGCGCCAGGGCGGAACCGAGTCGACCAGAGAGCTCTCGGCTCTCCCGACGGTAGCGGTCGAGTTTCTGATCGACCCGGGTGAACAGCGCGTCGTTGTGGGCCATCACCTCGTCCAGCCCCTCTTTCATGAAGGTCTCGAGGTGAGCGATGCGGTGCGAGAGGGCTTCGAGCTGCGCCGGCAGAGGATCCTGGAGATGCTCGAGCAGAATCAGGTTGAACGCCCGCTGGCGTTCCCAGAGGTCGTTCTGCGGTACTTTGACCAGGGGCCGAAGGAGCCGTTTGAACCCGACGACCAGGCGACCGAGGACGCCCCGGTGGCTCTGCACCGGGAACGACTCGTCACGCGACCAGAGCCAGGCCCAGTCAGAGAGACTGCGGGTGGGCTGGTCGAGAAAATCTTCGAGGCGGGGCTCCGCCGGGGGCTCGGTCATCGTGCGATGAACCTACCACCGACGGAGAGATCCACGAAGCCTTACTCCTCGGGGAGGACGGTCACCGTCAGTTCGGCAACCACCTCCGGGTGGAGGTTGATGTTGACGCGATGGTCGCCGAGCGCCTTGATGCCACCGTCGAGGACGATCTTGCGTCGATCGACCACGATCCCCTTTTCGGCCAGCATATCGGCGATGTCGCTGGCGGTCACGGAGCCGTAGAGGGTGTCGTTCTCGCCCACCTTCATCTGCTTCTCGACCCGGGTGCCGGCGATCGCGGCGGCGACCTCGGCGGCCGCCTCACGGTCGCGAGCGGCCGCGGCTTCGATGCGCTTCCGCTGGGACTCGAACCACTTGCGGTTACCGTCGGTGGCCACCACGGCCAACCCCTGCGGAATGAGGAAGTTCCGGGCGTAGCCGGGCTTGACGTCGATCTCCTGACCGGGACGCCCCTGCTCTACTTCGTTGAGTAGTATCACTCGCATGATCGCCTCCTCAGTCCTGGGTGTAGGGCAACAGCGCCAGGTGGCGCGACCGCTTGATCGCCTCGGTCAGCTTGCGCTGATGGCGGGCACAGGTTCCCGAGATTCGCCGGGGCAGAATCTTGGCCTGCTCGAGGATGTACTGCTGCAGGAGCCGCGTGTCCTTGTAGTCGACGTACTCGATGCCATCGACACAGAACTTGCAGACCTTGCGGCGGCGGAAAAAGACTCTCTTCGCCATGATCAGGCCTCCACCGGGGTTGCTGCGGGCTTGGCGGGGGCGAGACCGACCGGCTCGGCCGCCGGAATGTGGGCCTTGCCACGCCGCAAAGCGCGCCGAATCATCTCGTCGGTACGGATCACCAGATAGCGCATCACGTGTTCGTTCTGGTTGAGACGCGTCTCCAACTCGGAGAACGAGGGAGCGTCGCCCTCGGCCACCAGGTAGAGGATGACGTAGCGTCCTTCGGTCGCCTTGTTGATCTCGTAGGCGAGCTTGCGCTTGCCCCAGCTCTCCTCCTTGGCGATTTCACAACCGGCCGCGGAGATCAGTTTTTTGGCGTCGTCGACCAGGGCGACCTGAGCCTCGTCGGTGAGGTTCGGGTCGAGCACTAGCCCGAGCTCGTAAGTTCTCTTCATTCTGTAGCCTCCCTATGGCTTGAACAGTCCCCCCGGTCATTCGGAGGAACAGAGAGGGGAGGGCGCGGATCCGCCCTCGTCCGTCGCAGGCGACGGGCCCCGTATTGTATTGATCCAGCGAGAAAGCGCAAGGCCTCCGGACCCAGCCGAGGCCTCCCCCGCCCTGACGAACGAAACCCCGTGCCCCTCGTCGAGGCAGCACGGGGTCGCGATCGAACGGGGTCCGAGCGACTCCTAGAGGAGCGGCGCGATGACCAGCGAGACCACGCTCATCAGCTTGATGAGAATGTTCAGGCTGGGGCCGGCGGTGTCCTTGAAGGGATCTCCCACCGTATCGCCGACCACCGATGCCTTGTGCGCATCGGAGCCCTTGCCGCCGTGGGCGCCGCCTTCGATCAGCTTCTTGGCGTTGTCCCAGGCGCCACCGGCGTTGGACATGAAGATCGCCATGAGCACACCGCAGACGGTGACGCCGGCGAGCACGCCGCCCAGAGCCTCGACGTTGTAGAAGCCGACGGCAACGGGCACGATGACCGCGAGCAGGCCGGGAACCACCATCTCACGGATGGCCGCCTTGGTGGAGATGTCGACGCACTTGGCGTACTCCGCCTCGGCGGTGCCCTCCATCAGGCCAGGGATCGACTTGAACTGACGGCGCACCTCTTCGATCATCTCGAAGGCCGCACGACCGACCGCCTGCATCGCCATCGAGGAGAAGAGGAAGGGCAGCATGCCGCCCAGGAGTAGACCGCTCATGACCATCGGGTTGCCGATGTCCATCATCTCGAGCCCCACGGTGGTCTTGAAGGCCGCGAAGAGGGCCAACGCGGTGAGCGCGGCCGAACCGATGGCGAAACCCTTGCCGATCGCGGCGGTGGTGTTGCCGACGGCGTCGAGCTTGTCGGTGCGGCTCCGCACCTCGGCACCGAGATGGCTCATCTCGGCGATACCACCCGCGTTGTCGGCGATCGGACCGTAGGCGTCGACCGCCAACTGGATCCCGGTGGTCGAGAGCATGCCGAGCGCGGCGATGGCGATGCCGTACAGGCCCGCCGTCTGGTGGGCCACCATGATCGCACCGATGAGCACGATGATCGGCAAGGCCGTCGACCGCATGCCGACGCCGAGGCCGCTGATCAGGTTGGTCGCGACACCGGTCGTGGAGTCCGACGCGATCTTCTGGACCGGGCTGCGGTTCTCCGCCGTGTAGTACTCGGTGATGAGACCGATGGCCACACCGGCGGCGAGACCCGCGATCGTGGCGTAGACCACTCCCATGTAGCCGAACTCGATCCCCTCGAGCAGGAAGGTCTCGGTACCGAGGAGCTGCTTGGAGACGAAGTAGACCGCGGCCAGCATCACGAGCGCGGCGCCGAAAGTACCCATGTTGAGGGCCGCCTGAGGGTTGCCACCCTCCTTGGTGCGCACCAGGAAGGTACCGGCCACCGAGATCAGAATACCGACACCGGCCAGAACCAACGGCAGGATGGCCAGCATCGGGGTCCAGGAGTCGCCCGCGATGGTCGTCGCGTTGACCCCCAGCACGAGCGCTCCGATGATCGCTCCGACGTAGGACTCGAAGAGATCGGCGCCCATGCCCGCGACGTCGCCGACGTTGTCGCCGACGTTGTCCGCGATGACGGCGGGGTTGCGAGGATCGTCCTCCGGAATTCCCGCCTCGACCTTGCCGACCAGATCAGCGCCGACGTCGGCGGCCTTGGTGTAGATGCCACCGCCGACCCGGGCGAAGAGAGCGATCGAGCTAGCGCCGAAAGAGAACCCGGTGAGCACGGTCACCACTCGGGCCAGGTCGACTCCACCGGCCTGGGTCTGGAACATCCCGGAGTAGACGAGGAAGAGGGCCGACAATCCGGTGACCCCCAGACCTACGACGCAGAAGCCCATGACGGCTCCACCCGAGAAGGCGACTCCAAGGGCCTTGTTGAGGCTGCCGCGCGCCGCGGCCGCGGTGCGGATATTGGCCGCCGTGGCCACCCGCATGCCGAAGAAGCCGGCCAGTCCAGAGCACAGCGCGCCGACCAAGACCGAAACTCCGATCAGGGCGGAGCTCCCCTCCGTGGCCCGGTTTCCGAACGCCAGCAGCGCCGCGACGACCACCACGAAGATCGCGAGCACCCGGTACTCGCGGCCGAGGAACGCCATGGCGCCCTCGCGAATGTAGCCGCCCAACTTGACCATGGTCTCGTTGCCGGGATCCTGCTTGTTGACCCAGGCGTTCTTGATGAATGCGAAGATCAGGGCAACGGCACCGCACACCGCGGTAAACATCACCAGATTCTGTAGTTCCACGTTCCTATCCCTCCCTCGGGGTTCTCTCGGTTTGCGACGAGGCTCTCCCTCGAGACTGCCTCATCCATTGAATCGATTCATCGTCTCTTCGGCGCCGGCACTCAGCCAGCTCTCGCAGGCGTCGGCGCCCCGCTGCACCATCTCCTCGGCCACCGACACCTCATCGTCCTCGAAGTCACCGAGCACGAAGTCGATCAGTTCCTGACCGACCGGTGGCTCCTCGGCCACTCCGACGCCGAGGCGCAGCCTCGGCACGCCTTCGGTCCGTAGGGTCTCGACCACCGAACTCAGCCCGCGATGCCCCCCGGGTCCTCCACCCTTCCTCAGCCGCAGGCGACCCAGGGGCAGGTGGATGTCATCGAAGACGATCAGGGTGTCGGCGACCTCGATCTGTCGGTGTTCGATCAAGCCGCGGGCCGCGAGGCCGCTGCGGTTCATGAAGGTCTGCGGCTTGCCCAGGACCAGGCCCGATCCTTCGTCGAGCGCCAGCAAGGTCCGGCACTGTTCGGTTGCCCAGGACAGACCACGCCGCCGCGCCAGCTCCTCCACGACGGAGAAGCCGACGTTGTGACGGGTCTTCAGATACTCTGGCCCGGGGTTCCCGAGGCCGAGGATCAGGCGCGAAGTCATGCCAGGGTGCGGTCGGTAGCTGCGGCAGCCTACTCGTCCGCGTCTTCCTCCTCGCCCTTGCCGCGCGCAATGACCTCGGGTTCGGCGACCTCGGCCGCCAGCATCTCCTCCTCTTCGCCCTCCTCTTCGGTCTCGATGCGACCGTGGGAGATCGACACCACGACCTTCTCGGGGTCGTCGTGCAGGCTGACGCCTTCCGGCAGCTCGATGTGCTGCAGTTCGAGGTGGTCTCCGATACTCAGGGCGCTGACGTCGAGTTCGAGGGCAGCGGGAATCCGGTCGGGGAGACACTCGACTTCGGCTTCACGGGTAACGAAATCGAGCACGCCGCCCTCGGTCTTGACACCGACGGCCTCGCCGAGCAGCTCGATATGGACCGCGGTGGTGAGCTTCTCGTCCATCAGCACGCGGAGGAAGTCGACGTGGATGACCCGACGCGAGACCGGGTCGACCTGGAGGTCGCGGATCATCGCGTGCCGGCTCTTGTCGGTTCCCGCCAGCTTCAGCAGGAAGACGGGGTTGTGTCCTTCGGTGGCCCGCATCAGCTCGATCAGCGTCTTGCGATCGAGTTGGATCGCCACCGTCTCGCGGCCGGCGCCGTATACGACGGCCGGCACCAGGCCCTCGTCACGCAGTCGGCGGTTGACGTTCTTTCCGGTCGCCTCGCGGCGGTGGACTTCGATGGTCATGTCACTCATGATGTTGTTCTACCTCGTCATACAAACAGCGAACTCACGGAACTGTTCTCGTGAATGCGCCGGATAGCCTCTCCGAGGATCGGAGCCACGGAGAGCGGTTTCAGCTTCGAGCAGCGACTGAGCTTTTCGTCCAGTGGCGTCGTGTCGGAGATCAGGACCTCCTCGATTGGGGAGGCGTCGATACGGTCGAGTGCGGGTCCAGAGAGGACTCCGTGCACCCCCGCCGCGAGAATGCGGCGAGCCCCACGGCGCTGCAGCTCGGTTGCGGTATTGGTCAGGGTCCCGGCGGTGTCGATGATGTCGTCGATGATGAGGGCGGTCTTGCCTTCGACCTCACCGATGACGTTCATCACTTCGGCCTTGTTGGCCGCAAACCGGCGTTTGTCGACGATCGCCAGGCCCGCGTTCAGGCGCTTACCGATGGCGCGAGCGCGCTCCACCCCACCGGCGTCCGGGGAGACGATCACGAGATCGGGAATCTCCATCTTCCGAATGGCCTCGAGGAGTACCGGGGCCGCGAAGAGATGGTCCACCGGGATATCGAAGAAGCCCTGAATCTGCGAAGCGTGGAGGTCCATGGTCAGGATGCGGTCCGCCCCGGCCGCCGAGATCAGGTCGGCGACCAGCTTGGCGGTGATGGGAACCCGAGGAGCGTCCTTTTTATCCTGCCGGGCGTAGCCGTAGTAGGGCAGCACCGCCGATACCCGCGACGCCGAGGAGCGCTTGAAGGTATCGAGCAGGATCAACAGCTCCATCAGATTCTCGTTGCCCGGTTGGCAGGTCGGCTGCACGACGAAGATGTCCGACCCGCGGACGTTCTCGTCCACCTGGCAGAAGATCTCCCCATCGGAGAAGTTGTAGGCGGTGACCTTGCCCGGTTCGAGGCCCAGGTAGTCGCAGATCTCCTGGGTCAGTTTGGGATGGGCTCGGCCACCGAAGACTCTCATCTCTCCAGACATCGCAACTCGATCCCGAAGCCCGTCGGGCTCCCTTCTGACTCCCTTGTTCTTCATGATGCTCTTGTCGGTAGGTCGGTGACGGTGGGCGGTTCCACCTTTGGCTGGGGCGGGAGGATTCGAACCTCCGGTAGCTGGATCCAAAATCCAGTGCCTTACCACTTGGCGACGCCCCACCAGAACCTGGTTGTCGTCCGACGCTCGGCACTCGTTGCCTGGTCTCGGACGTCTACTCTAGGCGCACCACTCTCGCGGTGTGCCTCGGGCAGTGGCCGACCCTAGCACAAACCACCGGCTTTGGACAGGTCCGAACGGCTCTTCGGTCGCTACCCTGGAGTCGTCTCGACCACCAGGTACCGACAGTCGTCCGGCAGGCCATCGAGCCGATCTGGAGGCTCCCCTTCGAACAGCCCGAAGAGGGCGCTGCCACTCCCCGACAACTGGACCCGAGAAGCCCCCGCTGCCGCCAACCGGCGAGCCAACGTCTCGAGCCGAGGTTCGAGGGCAAAGACGGGGTCCTGCAGGTCGTTCCAGGCCGTATCCAGGGCCGACCAGCGCCACGCTGCCTCGTTCGCCGTCGGAAGCAGTGCTGGGGCAATCGCCGACACGTTCGGCGCGGCCAACGAACGGAACACCGCCGCACTCGAGATCTCGATCGCCGGCAACAACAAGCCGAGTCGACGGGGCGGCAACGGCGGCAGGGGCACGACTTCGTCGCCCCGCCCCACTCCGAGGGCCGTGCCGCCGACGAGAAAGAAGCCGACATCGGCTCCCAACTCCCGCGCGACACGCCAACACTCGGCGGTGGTCTGCGGCGAGTCCTTGGCCAGCAGTCGACGCAGAGTGTTCAGGGTGGCCGCGGCATCGCTACTGCCACCGCCCAGGCCGGCGCCGAAGGGAATCTGCTTGACGAGGCGACAGCGCACCCCCTGGCCGCGACCCCAGAGATCCAGCCCCCGCCGCGCCGCCCGAACCACGAGATTGTCCGGGCCGGAACTCAGACCGACACCACACGGCCCGCCGACCTCGAGCTCGACTCGGCCGTCGTCGGTGAGCTCGATCTCGAGCTGATCCGCCAAGTCGATCGTCTGGAAGATCGTCCGCAGCTCGTGGTAGCCATCGGCCCGCCGCCCCACCACCTGGAGGTGCAGGTTCAGCTTGGCGGGACAGGCTACGCTGACCACTCCGTCCGCACCGCTCAAGGAGAAACCCCCGTCTCGGGACAGTTCGCTCGGTAACCGGCCGGCTCCTCGTGGGCGGCGAGTTCGCCGCGCAGGGGCTCCTCGACCACCAACTCCCAGGCCAACTGCCGTCCCCCGTCGCGCTGGGACAAGCGCCCACCCTTGGCCTCACGCCGCCACCACCAGGTAGGTCGCCCCCCCTGAAACAGGGTCCAGCTGCGCAACACCTCACGACCGTCCAGGAGGGCGGTCCAGCGGCGACCGATCGCGTCCTCGAACTCGAGTCGGGTTCCGCCGCCCTCCACCGGCAGTCGGCGTTCGGAGGATCGAGCTCCAGCGCCGCCGGGAAGAGCCCCCAACAGAATAGCCGGTAGAGCGTCCAATCGGATCGGCCCGTCGCTCCACCCCGGTAGTTCCACCGCCGCGGATCCACGACAGAAGCTGGCGGCATCGTCGTCGATCCACAGGGCACGACCGCGATCGACGTCGAGAGCCCAGTGCCTCTTCCCTCCCCGATCGAGGGCGCTGAGTTGGAAGCGGTAGGCCGACTCGAGCTTGAGCGTCAGGCGCAGACCGATCTCCCCCTCGGGCCCGTCGTAGCGCAGGCGGTAGAGCTGCTGCTGGCCGAGTGCCGCGCTCGGAAGCTCCCACGCGGCAACCCGAAGCGGCCCTTGATCGACTACCGCTGCGGCGCCGGCGCGGGGTGGTGCCTGGGCCGTACACCCCCCGAGGAGTCCCAGGATTCCGAGGGCAACCAGCGCGACTCCGCCGTGGTGACCCCATGGCTGACGCCTGTCCAGCCTCAGCGATCGACCCTCGAAACCGCCTTCTCGACCTGGTCGAGCTTGTCCTCGACCTGGCCACGATCGTCGAGACCGTCCAAGGCCAGCGCCTTGCGGTAGGCCTCGACCGCTCGATCGTGATCCCCCAGGGCGAGGTAGGCATCGCCCAGATGATCGAATACGGTGCCGTCGTCGGGCTCGAGCACCGAGGCTCGCTTCAGGTGCGCCAGCGCCACGTCGTAGTCACCGAGCTTGTAGTACACCCAGCCCAGGGAGTCGATGTAGGCCCCGTTGCTCGGCGACAGGCCCACCGCCCGTTGCACGAGTTCCAGCGCCTCGTCCAGGTTCTCTCCCTGCTGGGCGTACATGTAGCCGAGGTAGTTCAAACCGAGATGGAAGTCCGGGTACCGCCGCACGAGTTCCTTGAACTGACTCTCGGCCTCGACCACCCTACCGGTCCGTTCGTAGGCCGCACCGAGCCAGAACCGAGCCTGCAGAGACTGCGGATTCTCGTCGACCATCTGGACGAGCAGCGGGATGGAGTCTTCGAAGCGACCGAGTCGTTGGTACAACTCGACCACGTGGTCGGGCGGCTCGAGCCCCTCGAGCTTGGCTCGCGCCTCGGCATCCCGCCCCAGCCGGAAGAGGATCTCGGCGTGCTTCGCCACCAGCTCGGGGCCCGCCACGATGCCCCCGTCGAGCAACGCCTGGAAGGCCGACTCGGCTTCCTCGGGACGATCGAGGCCGAGCAGAGCGTCGACCCGGATGAGCGACGCGACCCGTCGCATCCCCTCGTCGGATGCCTGCTGCAGGGCGTCGGCCTGCGCGAGAGCCAACTCCCAGCTGTCGTCGGCGGCGAGAATCTGGGCCAGCTCCATCCGCACCCGGTCGGCTCCCTCGCCGTCGCCGAGCGCGGTCAGAGTCTGATCGAGGGCGCGGCTGGCGTCGTCGAAGCGGCCGGCCTCGGAGAACATCCGCGACAGACTCAGCGCTACCTCAGGGTCCTCGGGCAACTCGGCGTGAAGACCCTGCAGACTGGCCAGGGCATCCTCGCTGCGCCCGATCTCTGAGAGCAAGAGGGCGTGGAAGAGCCGCAACCTGGGACTCGAGTCTCGCGACAGAACCTCCTCCAGGGCCGAAAGCGCGGCGTCGGGCTCGCCCGAGCGATACAACTCGACCGCTACCCGGCGTGCCAGTTCCTCGTTCTCGGCGGCTCCTCCTGGCGCCTCCATCAACACCCGGGCCGCCTCGGCGTGGTTCCCCGCCTCGGCCAAAAGATCGGCCAGCGTCAGCCGCATCTCGAGCTCCTCCGGAGCCACCACCAGAACCTCGGTCAGCAGTTCGATCGCCTCGTCGCTCTTGCCTTGGTCGAGATACAGCTGCAACAGCACGCTGGCCGTCCTCGGGCCGGGTTGCAGGGTGGCGATGCGCTGGAAGTAGAGCTCGGCCCCGGCGAGATCGCCGCGGCGCTGGTGCAGACTTCCCAGAATGTGCAGGGTCTCCAGGTCCTCGGGCTGCAACTCGAGCAGTGCCTCGAAGTGCTCCTCTCCGCGCTGCCCTACCTCGGCGTCGCGCTCTCCGAACGCCACCAGGACCCGAGCGGCACCGTCGAGAACGTCGGGATCTCGAGGCGCCAGGGCGACCGAACGGTCGGCATGGGCTACGGCGGGTTGCATGCGGCCGATCCGCAGATTGGTCTCGGCCAGGACCAGATGGACGTAGGCCTCGTCGGGCTCGGCCCGTACGGCCCGCTCCAGGGCTTCCAGTGCCTTGGCGTAGTTGCCCTCCGCCAGCAGCAGCTTCCCCAAGGCGAAATCGTAGGGAGCCGTCGGAGGCTCCACCGGTTCGGGAACCGCGACCTGAGCCGGGGCGGCGACAGAACTCAGCCAGAGCAGACCAGAAAGTGCGGCGATCAGGCGCTTCTCCATGGCGGCAGAATAGCAGCGCCCGCAGTCAGTGACAACCAGCTCCGGGCTCCCAATGCGGCGAGGATTGCCGACCAGCACACCCATTTTTCGAGGCCATAGAATCGTCGACATGACCCGAACCGTCGACCTGGACCAGTGGCCCCGACGCGCCGCGTACGAGTTCTTTCGTGGCTACGAGCAGCCCTTCTTCTCGGTTACGGTGGAACTCGACGTGACGGCTCCCTACGCGGCCAGTCGCTCAAACGACGGCATCGGGTTCTTTCTACGAGCCGCGCACCGCACGCTGCGCGCTCTGCAGGAAGTTCCCGAGTTGCGATATCGGATGCGCGGCGACCGAGTCGTCGAACACCCAGTCATCCATCTCGGAGCCACGGTCTTGCGTCCAGATGACACCTTCGCCTTCTGTTTTCTCGACTACTCCACCGACCTCGAGGACTTCGCCGAAGCCGCTCGCTACCGACTGGAGGATGCGAAACACCGCTCCGACTGGGCGGTCCAGGACGGCGAACGAGACGATGTCGCCTACCTGACCACCCTCCCCTGGATCTCGTTCACCAGCTTCGACCATGCCTACCGACAGCCGGGCGACTCGGTGCCTCGCTTGGTGTTCGGCCGACACCGAGCGTCGGGGGGCCGCCGCCTGATGCCGTTCTCGTTGTCGCTGCACCACGCTCTGGCCGACGGCATCCACGCCGGTCGTTTCCTCGAGCACCTGGAAGAGTCGATGCGCTAGGGGAGGCCGAGCCCCTCCCCCCGTCGCACCGCCTCCTCGACCGAGAATCCACCCCGAGGATTTGCTCGATACTTCGCTTCGAGAGCGAAGGCCTGGCGTTCGAGCGGGATTTCTCGATACCGCCGACCCGCAGCGAGCCAACCGACGAGGTAACGTCGCACAAAACCACCGAGGCCGAACTCTCCGACCTGCACCACGTGGACCAGTTCGTGGAAGAGCAGGGCATCCGCCTCGACGACGGGGCGGGCCAGGACCACGACCTCGCCGAAGACCATGCCGGCCGCCTGCGAGGGACTGAGATCGAACGGCCTCCCCAGGAAACTCGCCAGGCGCACGTACCAGGGGTCATGGAGGCAGTCGACACAGCAAACTCGAACCCGTTGCAATGTGGCCACCGAGAAATAGGCTGACAGCTGCTGCCGAACCTCGCTCGTCAGAGGACACGCCGCGGGCCGATACCGAGCTCGTTGCCAGACCACCCAGACCCAGGCCGGTAGGCTGAGAAGGCGACCGGACCAGCGCACGGTCCAACCGAGCGGCGAGGTCGAACCCGGGAAGTGCTCGCAGTGCCCCGAAGCGTCACCTAGCGCAGACGAAGCTCTGCCGCCAATCGATCGACGCGCAGCGGCTCGGGGAGATGAATCCACGTCGAGCCCTCGAAGATCTCTTTGCCCGACTCCATCGACAAGCTGTAGATCGTGTCGACGTAGATGGTGTCCCCGGACCGATCGAGGAACTGGATATCGACGTCGAACTCCCGCTTCTTGCTCGAGCGGTTGCGCACCTCCAGGGTCCACTCCCACTGCCACTCGTCGTCACGCCGCGTGACCGACCGCCCGCCGATTGCCACGACCTCCAGCGCCCGGCGGTCGTCGTCGACCCCGCGACGTCGGGTGCGCCGTTTCGCCGGCGTCTCCTCGTCTTCGTCCGATTCCGCCGAGGCCCCCTGGGCCTGGCGCGACTGCCGGCGCAAGCGTGCGTTCTCGCTCTCCAGCTCCGAAATCTGCTTGGACAGATGCTCGATCGTGGCCTCCAGGTCCTCGACGCTGCCGGCTTCCGGAATCCTCACTTCGGGCTCGCCGCAGGCCAAGAGACCGAGAACCAGGACGAGGCCAGCCAGGGTGGGAATCAGGGTTCGGAGGAGTGGTGTCTGCGGCATGGGTCGGGTACCTCGTTCGCCGATTCTAGCGCTACCGGCCCTGGTGGACGGCTGGCGGCGGCCACGAAGGGCGCCGACCAAAGCGAGAGTCAACGACTCGCGATCAACTCCTCGAGCTCCGCCACCGCGCGGCGGTTGCGGCGGATCACTTCGCTCTCGGCGGGCAGTCTGGACTGGCGGATCTCCAGGGCTCGACGAAACAACGCGAGGGCTGCCGTCAAGTCCCCGCGCTCCCGCTGCACCTGGCCGAGGCTATCGAGAGTCGCCGCCAGGGTCGGATGATCGAGTCCCAGGGCCGACGCGAAGATCGTCTGGGCCCGCCGCAGCGAGTCGTCTGCCTGATCCAGGTCGCCCCGACGAAGGGCCAGCTCGCCGAGATTGTGTACTACGACCCCCACGCGGCGGTGCTCGAGACCCAGCGCTGCCTCCCAGATGGCCAAAGCCTCCCGCATCGGCGGCTCCGCCAGCTCGAGCCGACCGGCGAGGAGATAGGCTTCGCCGAGGTTGCTGAGACTCTGTCCCAGATCGGGATGGCCGGCCGGCAGAACCTGTCGGCGGATCCTCAGGGCCTCTTCCGCCAACGCGATACCCTCGTCCCAGCGATCCAGCAGGAAGTAGTTGATCGCCGTGGTGTTGGAGCTGACGGCAACCTCGGGGTGGTTCGCTCCCAGCTGATGCCGCCGAATCTCCAGTGCTCGCACCGAGTATTCGAGGGCCTCTTGCGGGCGGCCGGCGTCGACGTACAGCACTGCGAAGTCATCGAGACTCGCCGCCGTCGCCAGGGAGTCGGCCCCGGTCGTGCTCTCACGAAGTTGCAAGGCTTCCCGCAGGACGAACTCGGCCCGGTCGAAGTCGGCCCGAGCACCATACACCGACCCGAGATCGTCGAGGATCGACGCCAGCCGTGCGGGGTCGGGAGCCTCTTCGCTGCGGATCAAAGCTAGCGCCCGCTCCAGGAGGTGCTCGGCCGCTTCGTAGTCGCCCGCCAGCCAATGGTGGTGGCCGAGCCGTTGTACGCTGGCGGCCACCAGCGGGTGGTCTGGCGGCAGGTGAGCTTCACGCAGCTGGAGCGCCTCCTCGAGCAGCGGCCGTCCTTCCGCCACCAGGCCGAGTTGCTCGTAGACGCGGCCCATCGTATCGAGCAGTCGGGCCCGAGGCAGCGGTTGCCCCTCGAGCCGATCCTGAATCTCGGCCGTCCCCCGATCGAGCATCTCCCGCGCCGTGATCGAAGCTCCTAGCGACTGGTGGGGATCGGACTGACGGAAGAGGTCGACCAGGAAGTCGACCACCTCCTCGGCCTCGATGGCAGCTCGTTGGGCGGCGGCAGCGGCGGCATTGGCCCGCCGGGCCTCGGCGGTGCGAGCGACGACGCCGGCGGCCAACGAGAGCAGGAGTAGGCTGGCCGCGACCACAGTGCCGCGCCGACGCCGCACGAACTTCGTCAGGCGGTACCAACGCCCGGGGGGACCGGCCTCGACCGGTTCGTGGTTCAGATGGCGTTCGAGATCCGCGGCCAGGGCCGCGGCCGAGTCGTAGCGACGCTCGCGATCGCGGTCCATGGCGCGAGCCACGATCCAGTCGAGATCGCCCCGCAGTCGCCGAAGGTGCACGGCCGCCGTAGTTCCTCCCCGCAGCGCGGCCCGCTCTCCCTGCGCCTCCGGCTGTAGTCCTCGCCAGAGTGCGCTGGGAGTTGGCGCCTCTTTCTCGCTGATCTCCCGAAAGATCGCGAGGGCGCTCGAACCGCGCCGACCGAAGGGTCGGGAACCGACCAACAGTTCGAAGAGCAGAACCCCGAGGGCGTAGACATCGGTTCGCGTGTCGATCTCTTCGCGATTGGCCAGAGCCTCGGGGCTGACGTACGAAGGGGTGCCCACGACCACTCCGAGTTCCGTCATCGGCGCATCGCCGTCGTCGAGGAGCTTGGCGACGCCGAAGTCGATCAGCTTGGGCAGCGGGACCCCCTCGGGTTCTGCAATCAGAATATTGGCGGGTTTGATGTCTCGATGCAGCACACCCTTCTGGTGTGCGTGCTGAACCCCCTGACACACCGCTACCACCAGACGCAGTCGATCCTCCACCGAAAGGCCGCGAGCGTCGCAGTAGCGATCGATCGGCTCTCCCTGCACCAGTTCCATGGCGATGTAGGGCTGGCCGTCCGGGGTGTCTCCGGCCTCGTAGACCTGTGCGATCGCTGGATGGGTCATACGGGCCAGCGCCTGCCGCTCGGCCTCGAAACGGTGGCGCGCCGCGGCGCTCGATACCGTGGTCCGAATGACCTTGATCGCTACCTCGCGTCGGATCGGTGTTTGCTGCTGGGCCTGGTACACCGTGCCCATACCCCCCTGTCCCAGGCGCTTCAGGATGCGGTAGGGACCGAGCCGAATCGGTGTCGCGAACGCTTCGACCGCGGCCTCGTCGGGGCCACTGCGGACGTAGTCGCCGAAATCGGTGACGTCGCGACTGGTGGGATCGTCCTCGGCCTCGGCGCTACGGCGGGGGCGAGAGACCAGCGTCTCGTCCGGCTCGTCCTTGCCTTGCTGATCCCGTTTCGACATTCTCCACTATGGTACGCCACCGCCGCGTTCTCGGTTGCGGATTCGCCGACTGGAGTCCACCGATCCGACCGGCCGAACCACCTCCTCATCCCGCCGCCCGGCGATCTGGTGTATGGTCTGTCGATACCCGAGCCAGCCCAACGAAGCTCGCTTTTCCAACCACTCGGCAACGTTTGACACTCGTCCAGAACGGCCGCTACACTCTTGCGCTCTGGGGGCACATTAGATGATCAAATCGGACATCGTGAATCGGGTCGCCGAGACCTCGGACCTGTCCCGAGTGAAGGCTGCCGAGGCGGTCGATTCACTCCTCGGGGCTCTGAAGCAGGCGCTCACTGAGGGCAAGCGCATCGAACTGCGCGGTTTCGGTGTGTTCCAGGTTCGGGATCGCAAGCAGGGCATCGGGCGTAACCCGAAGACCGGAGTAGAAGTCGCGATCGCCCCCGGCAAGACGGTGCGCTTCAAGCCGGGCAAAGAGCTAAAGAATCTCTGAACCGCCTCCCTCCTTCCCGCCCCTGAGCCGCCTCGCGGACCGGTCGACCGGAGCTCCCAGCCGACTCCAGTGGCTGCTGGCCAGTCTGCTGCTCGCCGCCACCGGCTTCACGGCAACCACGATGGGGGCCTTCTGGTCGCTGGCCACCAGTACGACGGTCTTCGCCGATCTGCCGCCCTGGACCAGCCCCGAGATCGTGGCCGCGGTCTGGAAAAACCCCGATCTGCTGGCGCAGGGACTGGCCTTCTCGATTCCCCTTCTCATCATCCTCGGCGCGCACGAGCTGGGCCACTACTGGGTGGCACGCCACTACGGGCTGCGGGTCTCTCCTCCTTACTTTCTGCCCCTACCAGCGGCCCTCGGCACGCTGGGTGCCTTCATCCGCCTACGGTCCCCGGTCCGCAACCGACGAGAGCTCTTCGATGTCGGGATCTCGGGACCGTTGGCCGGTTTCCTCGCGCTGATTCCGTTTCTGGTTCTCGGGGTCGCTCTCTCGCAGCCCGTAGAGCTCTCCAACCCTCCGGCGCCAGCCTCGACCGGGCTCTGGGAGATCTACCAACCAGGTGAGAGCCTGGCCCTGCTGGCGACGGTCTCGTTCCTCCACGAGCCGCTACCCGCCGGCTGGATCCTCGAACTCCACCCAATGGCTCTGGCCGCTTGGGTCGGCCTGCTCGCCACCGCCCTGAACCTGCTGCCGCTGGCGCAGCTCGACGGCGGGCACATCCTCTACGCGGTGGTCGGGCGGCGACAGCGGCAGCTCGCTTTGCCGACCTGGTGTCTGCTGTTGTTGGCCGGTTGGTGGTGGCCTGGTTGGTACTTCTGGGCCTTCGTCGTCCTCGTCCTCGGCCTCGTCCACCCTCCCGTGCGCAACGAGTCGATCCGGCTCGACGCCAAGAGGTACCTGATGGCTCTCGTCGCCCTCCTCCTGCTCGTCGTGTGCTTCATGCCGGTGCCGCTGAAAGTCGCTACCGTCGGCTAGGCGCGGGAGCGCTGCTCCCTCAGACTTCGAAACCTCGGTTCAGAGCTCGAGCACGAAGGTCACGGGACCGTCGTTGATCAGTTCCACCGCCATTTCAGCCCCGAACTGCCCCATCTCCACCCGCAGCCCTGCGCCGCGGAGTCCATCGGCCAGCGAAGCGACGAGAGGCTCGGCCTCGGCTGGTGGGGCGGCGGGCTCGAAGGAAGGGCGTCGACCGCGATCCAACCGGGCGGCGAGCGTGAACTGCGAAACCACCAGGACCGAGCCATCCACCGCGCCGAGAGCCAGGTTCATCTGGCCGTTCGCATCCGCGAAGACCCTCAGTCCGGAGATCTTGTGAACCGCTTTGGCGACCTGGTCTTCGGAGTCGCCTCGTTCGATTCCGACCAGGGCCAGAAAGCCCCGTTCGATGGCACCCACCAGCTGGCCTTCGACCCGCACACTGGCTCGGGTCACACGCTGTAAGACAATTCGCATCGCTTCCGTATCTGGCTACACCGAGCCGCGGCGCCGGTATGATAACTTGCCCCGCTCACCACCGAAGGAGAAGTACCCAACCATGATCAACAAAGTCATCCTCGTCGGCAACCTCGGAAGGGATCCCGAGGTCCGTTCCACCGCCAGCGGCATGCCTGTCGCCAACTTCAGCCTCGCCACGACCCGCAAGTGGACCAAGGATGGCCAACGCCAGGAACAGACGGAATGGCACAACATCGTCTGCTTCGGTCGCCAGGCCGAGGTCGCTGGGCAGTACCTTGCCAAGGGACGGCAGGTCTACGTCGAGGGCCGCCTGCAGACCAGTAGCTGGGACGACAAGAACACCGGCGAGAAGAAGTATCGGACCGAGATCATCGTCGAGAACTTCCAGATGCTGGGAAGCCGTGGTGGTGGCGGTGGTGGTGGCGGCTACGGCGGAGGTGGCGGCGGCTACTCTGGCCCCTCGGGACCGTCCCGCGGTCCCGAGCCCGAGGACGACGACATCCCCTTCTGAATGTCCCAACGGTCCCGGCCCCTATGACCGTCCCTAGCGCAGGATCCCTGCTGGTGGTCGGCGTGGCGGGATTGGAGCTGACGACGGAGGAGAGCGACCTCCTGCACCAGCTCCAACCCGGGGGCGTCATCCTGTTCGGGCGCAACGTCAAATCGGCGGAGCAGCTGCGTGATCTGACAGCACGCCTCCGTGCGACTCTCCCCGAAGCGCTGCTCTGCGTCGATGCCGAAGGCGGACGGGTGGACCGACTGCGAGCCGTGGTCGGACCGGCGCCCGCAGCCGCCCGGCTCGCGGACCTGCCTCCCCGTCGGTCCGAGCAGGCTGGTCGCTGGATCGGTCATTCGCTCCGAGCCTTCGACTGCGACGTCGACTTCGCACCGGTCCTCGACCTGGACCACGGCGCGGAGCGCAATGCTCTGGACGGGCGCTACCTCGGTTCTCATCCGACAAGGATCGTGTCTCGGGGGCGAGCGTTTCTACGGGGACTCCACGGCAGCGGCGTCCTCGGTTGCGTCAAGCACTTCCCAGGCCTCGGTGCGGCCCGCCACGACACGCACCACGAACCAGCGGTCGTGGACCTCGACGCGGACGGACTCGCGGCGGATCTCACCCCGTTTCGCCAGCTCGCCGACGACGCGGGAGCCGTGATGGTCGCGCACGCAGCCTATCCGCGAATGACCGGTGACGACACGCCGGCGACCTTGAGCAGCACCTTGATGGACCAGCTCCTCCGTCGAGACCTCCGGTTCGAGGGTCTCGTGGTCAGCGATGACCTCGAGATGAAGGCACTCGACCGCTGGGGCGACCTTCCCCACCGCACGCTGCGAGCGCTGGAGGCGGGCTGTGACGCCCTGCCGATCTGTTCGCAGCTTTCGGAGGCACTCCAGGTCGCTCTCCACCTCGAACGCCACGCCGAACCGGGGCGGATCCGCGAGGCCCAGGGGCGGTGGCGCGCCTACCGACAGCGCCGGGGCACACTGCGGGCTTCGCGACGCCGCTACCAGCTCGCCACCGTCCGATCGCACCTCGAGCGCCTCACCGGCCTCTGACCAGGACCAGCTCGCGCTCGATTCAACCGAGGCGCTTCTGAAGGCTGTGTAGGAGGTTGAGGGCAGCGAGAGGCGTCAACTCTTCGATATCGAGTTGGCGGATGACCTCGGCCACGACCTCGTCTTGCGGCGCGAAGAGTTGCAGCTGCGGCGCCGCGGCGGTGGGTGGGGCCTCACTGCCCTGAGCCAGCCGAGGACGTCCCTTCGGGTCGTACTCCTGCGCCTCGAGGTTGGCCAGAATCTCTCGGGCGCGTCGAACCAGACTGTCCGGCAGACCGGCCAGCCGCGCGACGTGGATGCCGTACGACTTGTCGGCCGATCCCGGCACGACCCGACGCAGAAAGACGATCTGGTCCTGCCATTCCTTGACCGCCAGCGTACGGTTGACCACCCCGGGAAGCATGGACGCGAGTTCGGTGAGCTCGTGGTAGTGGGTGGCGAAGAGGGTCTTGGGCCGCCGGTGCTGCTGGAGGTGCTCGACGATGGCCCAGGCCAACGAGAGGCCGTCGAAGGTCGCGGTACCCCGCCCCACTTCGTCGAGGATAACCAGGGAATCCTCGGTCGCGTAGTTTAGGATCCGGGCCGTCTCGATCATTTCGACCATGAAGGTCGACTCGCCGCGCGCCAGGTCGTCGCTGGCTCCTACCCGCGTAAAGATACGATCGACCAGGCCGATTTCGGCCTCTTCGGCGGGGACGAAAGAACCGGCCTGGGCCATCAACACCAGGAGGGCCGTCTGCCGCAGGTAGGTCGACTTACCTCCCATGTTGGGCCCGGTCAGGACGATGATCTGCTGACCCTCGGCGTCGAGCTCGAGATCATTCGGGACGAAGGCCTCATCGGTGAGCGCCTCGACCACCGGATGTCGGCCCTCGGAGACCGCAATCGCGCCTCCCGCGGGACCGAGCCGGGGTCGGGTGTACCGTCTTCGCGCCGCCACTTCGGCGAAGGAGGCCAGGACGTCGATCTGCGCAACGGTGGCCGCCAGTGCGAGGAGGCCGGTCGACTGCACCGAGATCCTGGCGAGCAGTGCGGCGTAGTGTTCGTCTTCGAGGGCGAGTTGGCGCTCTTCGGCCCCCAGGACCTGTTCTTCGAGTTCCTTGACTTCCGGAGTGATGTAGCGTTCGGCGTTGACCAGCGTCTGCTTGCGGATGTAGTGCTCCGGCACCAAGTGCTGATTGGCCTTGGTGACCTCGAGGTAGTACCCGAAGACCTTGTTGTAGCGAATCTTCAACGACCCGATGCCGGTCGCCTCGCGCTCCCGCGCTTCGAGGGCGAGGATGTGCTGCTTGCTATCGCGCGCCAACGACCGGTTGTGGTCGAGTTCGTCGTCCACGC
Source organism: Thermoanaerobaculia bacterium (assembly GCA_030429235.1). Taxonomy (GTDB): domain Bacteria; phylum Acidobacteriota; class Thermoanaerobaculia; order Multivoradales; family JAIOJS01; genus JAIOJS01. The sequence continues at coordinate 37,928 of JAUIDB010000013.1, forward strand.
CAGCGGCGATGACCCCGCCCTGCTTGCGGCTCGCCGGTGGTTCTTCGACCAGCGTCTTCTCGAGGTCCGCGAGCAGCGCCGGCAGGGGATCCCGAGAGGCGAGGGCGCCGAGCAGTGGCGCCGGGGTCGACTCCAACTCGGCCAGGAGGCGAGGAGCCCGGCGCAGACAGTCACGCAACGAATCGGCCTCTCGGGGCCCCAGTGAACCCAACACGGCGCGGCTGGCCAGGCGTTCCAGGTCGGCGAAGCCATCGAGCAGTTCGCGAACCCGATTCCTCAGCCCCGTGCCCGTGAGTAGGGCCTCGACCGCGTCGTAACGTTCGATGATCCGCTCGCGGTGGCGCAGTGGCCGACGCAACCAATCGCGGAGCAGACGCCCCCCCGCCGCCGTTCGCGTCCGGTCGAGTACGGCCAGCAGGCTGCCACGGCGCTTGCCCTCACGCAGGGTCTTCAAGACTTCGAGGTTGGCTAGAGTCGTGGGATCGAGGACCAGGTTCTCGGCGCTATCGCGGACTTCGAGAGTCCTGACGTGGGAGAGATCGGAGCGCTGGGCCTCCTGGGCGTAGAGCAGCGCCATCGCCGCCGCCCGCAGCACCGGTTCGGTCGTCTCCAATCCGAAGCCCTTCAGGGTTCCCACCTCCAGCTGCCGCTCCAACAGCTGGGCCGCCGCACGGGGATCCGGCTGCACCTCGGGATCCAGGACCGTGTGACTGACGCCACGGCGGTGCAACCACTCCTTCACCGTCTCCGGCAGGGAGCCGGCCGGCGCGATGACCTCACGGGGACGAAGCACCTCGAGTTCCTCCTCGGCCTCCGCCGCCGAGGTCCAGCGCCGCAAGAAAAAGCGGCCCGTCGAGAGATCGAGGAAAGCACCGGCCACTCTCTCCTCTTCGGTCACCAGGGCCGCCAGGAAGTTGTCCTCCTCGCCATCGAGGAGCGCTGGTTCGCTCAAGGTACCCGGCGTCATCACCCGGGTCACCTCCCGTTTGACCAGACCCTTGGCCTCCTTGGGGTCCTCGACCTGGTCGCAGATCGCGACCTTGAAGCCGCGCTGGAGCAGCTTGCCCACGTACCCCTCGAGCGCGTGGTGAGGCACGCCGCACATCGGAGCCTCCGACGGCGTTCCCTTCTGGCGCGCGGTGAGAGTCACCTCGAGAATCGGGGCGGCCGTCTGGGCATCTTCGTAGAAAAGCTCGAAGAAGTCGCCCATACGGTAGAAGACGATGGCATCCGGATGGTCCGCCTTGACCTCGAGGTAGTGCCGCAACATCGGCGTCAGTTTGGCGGGCGCGGCGGGAGACATCGGGGCAGGATTATAGCCATCCCACCGGTGAGCCGACTCGGTCGTGGAGGCCCGACGGCCCCTCGCGGCGCCGCGATGAAGCGAGTCGTCGACCGCCCGGCCGGGCGGACGCTCTCTATAATCCCGGCATGGCTCTGGTTCTCGCCTTCGATACGACTGCCCCGGACCTGAGCGTGGCCCTGGCTCGAGACGGAGAGTTGTTGGCCGAGGCCGGCGCCCCCCAGAAGGCTGCCAGCAGCCGGTTGCTGGGGCTGATCGACGAGGTTCTGGAACGCGGTGGCGTCGACCGTACCGACCTCTCGGGTTTGTTGGCACTTCGGGGACCGGGCAGCTTCACCGGCATCCGCATCGGCTTGGCCACGGCTCTGGGTATCCACCAGGCGGCACAGATTCCCGCCACCGCGGCTACGACCCTAGAAGTTCTAGCCACGGATCGGGGGCTTCCCGCCAGCGATGCCGAAACCAGGGTTCTCACCCTGATCCACGCCCTCCGCGAGGACTGGTACAGCCAACTCTTCGCCGTCACCGCAGGAGCGGCGGTGCCGCTCGAACCGCCGGTCCGGCGGTCGGCTCCAGAGCTGTCCGCTCTGGCTTTCGATCGGGCCATCGCGCTAACCGGTCCTCGACCCGGATCACCGCCGATCCCTGCGATCGAACCGGCGCCGCCGGCCCGAAGCGCCGCGCTGGAGTCCAGCCTGAGACCCCCGTCCTGGGACCCGGGGCTGCTTTCACGCCCGCTCTACCTCGCCCCTCCGCCGGCCACTCTTCCCGGTCCGCCCAAGGCGGTTCGCCCCCTGTCTTGAACCAGGTGCGACCAGCTCGGGCCGCGGACCTCGGCGCGTTGGCCGAGATCGAACGTCGCGTCCTCCCGCCGGGCTGGTCGGAGGAGGAGCTTCGAGAGTTCCTGCGAGCGGAGTCTTCGTTGTGCCTGGTCGCAGTGCGTCAGGGCCGAATCGTCGGGTCCGTCCTCTATCGATCCGTCCTCGACGAGGCCGAACTGCTGCGACTGGCCGTGCTGAGGCACCATCGCCGCCGGGGCGTGGCCGGCGAGCTGCTGCAGGCCGCGGAGGGTGGCCTCCGCGAGCGCGGCGTCGCCCACTGCCATCTCGAAGTACGAGCCGACAATCTCGCCGCCCGCTCCTTCTACGAGCGCTCTGGTTGGAGCGAGTCAGGACGCCGCCCAGGCTACTACCCGGACGGCGTCGACGCGGTACTAATGGACCGCCGGCTCGAGTCCTAGGCTCGATCCCCGGCTAGATTCAGGCCGTTGCCGCGGTCGGTGCGTGCGACCGAGCGATGTACGACATCTGGTCCTTCAGGCGGAGCTTCTCGTGCTTGATCCGCTTGACTTCGAGTTCATCCTCTTCCGAGAGAATCGACTTCTGATAGAGCCCTTGCAACTGCCGCTTGAGTTCCTGGTGCTTTTCGTACAGATCACGGTACTCGGCGTCGTTCTGTACCAACTCCTGCTGCAGTGCTTCCTGGCTTCCCATGGTCATAGGCCTCCTAGCTTGACTCGGACGTCATCATTGCAACCCCCCACGCTGGGCGGTTCGGGCTGAGAATCACAGAGGACGGGTGGAATGGAGGACGGGTGCAGGGAGAACGGAGCGCGTCGGACGGAAACACCACGCAGAGCGGTAATCTCGCTACTCCTCGCCTCGCTGGACAGCTCCCCGGTGCGCCGAACGCACCCTTCCGCCGGCAACGTCGGATCGGTTTCTGGGAGGTGTCGTCCACATGTCTGTTCTGTGACCCTACTCTAGCACAGCCGACCGAGGTCCTGCCGAACGGCGCGAGCTGACAACCCGGAGCCGAGGGAGCGTTCCGATCGGGCAGTCCCGCTGCTAGAATCAGCGGATGCGTTTCGCCAAAGAGGCCTGGCCTTTCGTCGCTCCGTTCTCCCTCCTCGCCCTGGCTCAGCTGCTGCGTGGCAAACCGAAGTCCGCACTGGCGGCCGCCACCGCCGGAACCGGCGTATTGCTCTTCTTCCGCGATCCCGATCGCTCGTTCCATGGCGACTCGGAAACCGTGATCGCACCGGCAGACGGTCTGGTCACGGCGATCGACCGGATCGAGGATGCCGCCCTGGGACCGGGCGAGCACCAGAGAATCGTGACCTTCCTCTCGGTGTTCGACGTCCACGTGCAGCGCTGTCCGGTGGCGGGGCGGGTCGTGACCTCCGACTATCGTCCCGGCCGCAAGGTTGCCGCGTTCGTCGAAGATATCGACCAGTACAACGAGGCGCACCTCACAGTCATCGAGCAGGCCGATGGCAGCCGGGTCGGAATCCGTCAGATCGCCGGACTGCTGGCCCGCCGCGTGGTGAACTACCTGGCCTTCGGCGACGAGGTGCACCGCGGCCAGCCCCTCGGATTGATCAAGTTCAGCTCTCGCGTCGATCTCCTGTTCCCGGCCGACTGGGAAGTCCTGGTGCGCAAGGGAGACCGCCTGCAAAACGGCGCAACTCCGGTGGCCCGCCCCCCAGAGGACGGGAGCTGAGGTCCGACTTCGGGCGTCCCCCATGCACGACGGAACCCCTACCCCATCCCGCCGGAGCGCGCGACCTCGGCGTGGCCTGCGTCGGGGCATCTATCTGCTGCCATCGCTGTTTACGATGTTCAACATCTTCCTCGGCTTCTTCGCCGTGGTGCAGGGGCTGCGCGGCAACTTCGCATCGGCCGCCCTGGCGATCCTCGCGGCCGGCATCATGGACGCTCTCGACGGGCGCATCGCCCGGCTCACCCACACCGAGAGCGAGTTCGGCAAGGAGTTCGATTCTCTGGCCGACATCCTGACCTTCGGATTCGTCCCCGCCCTGCTGGCCTATCTCTGGGGACTCGAACCGTTCGGCCGAATCGGCTGGCTGATCCCCCTCTTCTTCGTGGTCTGCGGCGCCACGCGCCTGGCCCGCTTCAACGTACAGGCCGCCACCGCGCCCTCGCGGGATTTCGTCGGTCTACCGATTCCGGCGGCTGCGGGCACCGTGGCTACCCTGCTCTACTTTGCTCCCGACCCAGAGTGGAAGACCTGGCTCGCAGTCGGCCTGCTGATGACCCTGGTCATCCTCGGCCTCTTGATGGTCTCGACCTTCCGCTATCCGAGCTTCAAGAAGCTCGATCTGGGGCGGCGCCAAAGCTACCGCCTGGCCATACCGCTGGCCGCCGTCCTCATCCTGATCGCCTACCAGCCACCGACCGTACTGATGTCGATGGCCATCCTCTACACCCTGTACGGACCGATCGCCTTCCTGGTCCGCGGCCTCGGTCGCGAAGCTCGCGACCCTGAGGCGGCCCCCGAACCCCCGAAAGAGGCTCGATGAAGAACACCGTGTTGATTAACCCTTCCGACCTCGTCGGCCAGGAGATCAAGGACCAGATCGGACAGTTGGGAGGAGCGGCGCAGCGGCTCACGCTCTTGACGACGGTCGCCGATCAGGTGGGGACCCTCACCGACATCGGCGGCGCAGCCGCCATGGTCGGAGCCTATCGGCCCGAAGAGCTCGAAGGCGCTGAGATTCTCTTCCTGTGCGGTCCGTTCGAGCAATGCCAAGGGGTCCTCGACCAGGCTCCCCCCGATGCCCAGATCGTGCTGGTGTCTCCGGATACTCCCACCGGAGCCGCGGCGCCCGGGCCCTGGGCGGTCGCCGGCCTCCCGGACGAGCCAAGCCGAGTCCTGGTCAGCCCGCACCCGGCTACGGTCCATCTCGTCCAGCTGCTGCACCCGCTGGCCGATCTCGGACTGGCGCGGGCTAGCGCGACGGTCGTGCAACCCGCCTCGCTCTTCGGCGCCGACGCGCTCGACGAACTGATGGAACAGACGCGGCAGATCCTGGCCTTCCATACCCCGGCCGGTGGCGAGCACTTCGAGCGGCAGATCGTCTTCAATCTACTGCCGACCGTCGACGACGGTACCGTCGGGCACCAGGTTCGAACGCTGTTGAGTGGGAGCATCAGCTCCCCCCTCGACCTCTCGGCGCAGGTCATCCAGGGTGGGATCTTCCACGGAACTTCGGTCAGCCTGCACGTCTCCCTGGCCCCTGCGATCACCCTCGACGAGCTGGAGTCAGCTCTGTTCGCGGGATCGCTCCTCCAACGGGTCGACGATCTGCCTCCCGGTCCCGTCGACGCTGCCTCGACCGACCGCATTCTGGTGGCACCGCCTCGTCTCGAAGGGCACCAGCCCGGCACCTTCTGGCTGTGGAGCGTGATGGACAACCTGACCCGCGGCGCTGCCCTCAACGCAATCGCCCTGGGCGGAATCGAGCTGCCCCTGGCCAACTAGCCGTGAGCCCACGAGGTACGGCACCGTCGGGGCACGGCACCGACCACGGTGTCTTGACAGCGCCCGCTCCCCGGGGGACGATCTCGGGCTCGTAGCCCATGGACTCGCTCAAAGTGCCGCCGATCCCCGGTTCGGGGTCCGTGCCCCCCATTGCCATGCCCGACACCTCCAACCTCGTGCGCACCCTCCGTCTGCTCCTACTGCTCGTCCTGGTCTCGACGCAGGCCGAGGCACTCTGCACTCCCACCGCCGAGCGGCTGTGCCTGCTCGACGGACGATTCTCGGTTTCGGTCGAGGCCACTTCGCACCTCGGACACCATCGGGGCCGCGCCATCGCGACGAGTGACCGCTGGGGTGCGTTCCACTTCTTCCAGGCTGGGAACTACGAACTGATCGTCAAGATGATCGACGGTCGCCAGCACAACGGGACCTTCTGGGTCTTCTACGGCCCCCTCACGACGCTCGACTTCGACCTCAGAGTCGAGGACCACGTGCTGGGCCAGGAGAAGATCTACCGACAGCGCGGCGGCCAGCCCGAGAGTCGCTTCGACACCTCAGCCTTCTTCGATCCCCTACCGGCCTCCGGCGAGCGAGCCTCCTCGGTTCTGGAGATGGAGACTCCACCCGACAGGGTGGCGTCTTCCAGTACGGCCGGACCCTGCCTGCCGTCGCCCACCACGCTCTGCCTGCTCGAGGGCCGAGTCGAGGTTCGGTTGATCTGGCGGGGCATCGACGGAGTGGCCCCTGAGGCACCAGTAGCCGCTCGGGCACTCTCCGATAGTTCGGGGCTCTTCTGGTTCTTCCATCCCGCCAACCCAGAGGTCGTGATCAAGATGGTTGACGGCCGCGCCGCGAACCGCGCTCTCTGGACCTTCTCCACCGCACTGACTTCGTTGCCTTACGATCTTGTACTTCGGGACACGCTGTCGGGTCAGACGCGCCGCTATCGCCACGCGAGCTTCGCCGCCGACACCCTCGTCGACACGCTGACGTTCGTCGAATCGGTCCCGGTGCCTCCGGCTCCAGAGATCCTGGAGCCCGCCGCCGACGGCGTCGTCCTGAGCGCGTTCGACCTTCGTTTCGAGGTGGGTCCGATGGCGCTCTCCGATCCGAGCCACCCCCACTACTGCACCGACTTCGAGATCTGGACGGCACCGTCGCCACCAGCCCCGCCGCGACAGGTCTGGAGCGCTCCCTGTCAGACCGACCAGGGTCGGTACCTCGCAACGCTTCAGGACGGTACTTGGCAGGGTGTCTTCGCCGGCTACCGTTCGCTCCGATTCGACACTACGTACCGAGTCCGAGCCCGCTACCGAGACGCCACCGGCCACGCTGGCGACTGGGCCGACCGCCACTTCACAGTGGACGATCAACTGCACCGTCGTCCCTTCAAGCTGGCGCGATCTGGTCCGGCCGCCGACTGGCTCGACGAATCGGGTCGTCCGCTGCGCCACCCGGCAGGCGGTGGCGTGGTGCTGCGACTCGAAACCGAAGGGACGCTCCTCGGGCACTGGGACCTCCTCGGTGCCGAGGGCAGTCGTTTCTCGCCAGGCCTCGAGCTGGCGCACCCAGCCCCCCTGCGTCTGGTTCTCCACAACGACGGTTCCCAGCCGGTCGAGCTTCCCGCTTCGGTCGTCGTCTTCGACCACGTTCCCCTGGGCATGGAAACTGACCGGCTGTTCTTGCCAGCTCTTACGCTCGCCGCGGACGAGAGCCGGTTTCTCTGGCCCGCCCACAACGGCAGCACGTTCTACGGGTCCGCCGGCTCTTCGACTCCTCAGCTGGAGGTCCTGGCGCAGTATCTACCGAATCCCTGGCGACCCCGAGTCGCGGGGTACGAGACCGAACGGGTCGCCGACGGGCTGCTCCTCCCAGTACAACTGGCCTTCCCCCGGGATCCGGACCCGACCGACGATCGGCTCCTCTACGTCGCCGAACTGCAGGGGACGATCTGGATCATCCGACGCGACGGGTCCCGAGAACTGTTTGCCGAAGAACTCCTCAATTTCGACCCGAGGAGCGATTTCCCCGGCGGCGGTGAGGTAGGGATGGCGGGGATGGCACTGGACCCGGTCTCGGGGGACCTGTTCGTGGCGATGGCCCACGCGGTCGACCTCTCGTCCGGGATCTTCTCGGCTCGCATCGTGCGCCTCGGCGTCGATCCCAGCGGTCGCCACGACGGAACGAAGACCACGGTGTTCGACAGCAGTCCTGAGACCCTGGGCACGGTGCACCAGATCGGCGATCTCAACTTCGGTCCCGAGGGACACCTCTTCGCCCATCTCGGAGATGGCGGCTACTCCGCCACCAGCTACGACCTCGGTTCCTACCTCGGCAAGATCCTACGGATGGACCCGACGGGAGCTCCGGACCCCGACAATCCGTTCTACGACCCTGCAGATGGCATCGACGCGCGAGACTTCGTCTACGCCTATGGTTTCCGCAACCCCTTCGCCGGAGACTGGAGCGAGCGACTCGGCAAGCTGGTCATAGCCGAGAACGGCCCCTCGGTCGACCGGCTGGCGGTCGTCGACGAAGCTGCCGCCTACGGCTGGGACGCCGACCAGGATGGGGTCGGAACCGACCAGGACATAGCCGAGCGAGCCGTGCACCTGTGGGGCCCGCCGCCGCACGCGCCAGCCGGACTCGCCTTCGTTCAGCCTTCGGCTTTCGGGGGGTCCGGCTTCCCCGAAGCTGCGTGGCACCAGGGTTTCGTCACCGAGTACGGAAGAGGACTGGTGCCGGGGGGCAACGTCAACGGCAAGCGGATCTCGTCCTTTCGGTTCACCGAGGAGGGCTCGCTGGTCGCGGCTCCGGAACCGTGGGTCGAGTACGTCGGAGACGGCCGTGCGACGCTCGTGGCGCTCGCCGCCGGCCCCGACGGTCTCTACTTCGCGGAGTTCTTCGTCGACGATCCGACGGAACCGAACCCGGTCGCCCGGGCGTCGCGCCTCTGGCGTCTGGTCGCCGAGACGACGCCGTAAATCGACTCCCTACGCTACTCGGCCTCTTCGACCAGCGGCTCACGGGCGAGGTACTCCTCCACCCAGAGCAGTCGGTCTTCGCCGGCACGCTCGATCACACTGACCAGGCTGTTCATCGTCGACACCTCTTCCAGCTGTTCGGTGACGAACCAGTCGAGGAAGCGCAGGGCGATGTAGTTGTTGTCCTCTTTCGCCAGGTCGACCAGCCCGTAGATCTGCTGGGTCACCTCCTTCTCCCAGGTCAACGAGAGTTCGGCGCACTCCTTGGCGGTGGCGAACTGACTCTGCGGCGCTTCGATTTGCGGTAGCTCGACGCGACCGCCGGCTTCGAGGATGAAGTGGAAGAACTTCATCGCGTGCTCGCGTTCCTCGTCGGCCTGACGGTAGAAGAACTGCGCCAGCTGCTTGAGGTCCTCGGAATCGAAGTGGGCCGCGATGGCTAGGTATTGCATCGACGCACCCATTTCGCGACCGACCTGGGCGTTGAGGGCGTCGATGAGTCGTTGGCTAGCGAGCATATGGATCTCTCCTTCTAAGGTTCGTTCAGGGAGGTGAAGTCTAGCAGCCGCCGGGAGCCGTACCACCCGCGAGGCGGCTCCGAGACCACGGCTATACTGTGCGCCCTCGCAACTGTTCCTTAGGCTTTGGAGATCTCGACCCCATGACCGATAGCACCCCCCAACACCACCGACTGATCATCCTCGGTTCGGGCCCGGCGGGCTTGACCGCTGCACTCTATTCGGCCCGCGCCAACCTGGAGCCCCTGGTCCTGGAGGGCGCTCAGCCAGGTGGTCAGCTGACCATCACCACCGATGTCGAGAACTACCCCGGCTTTCCCGAAGGGATCATGGGGCCGGAGCTCGTCGACATCATGCGCCAGCAGTCGCAGCGGTTCGGCTCGATCCATCGGTACGAGGTCGCCGAAGAGGTGGTGCTCGAGACACGACCGTACCGCATCCGGACCGACACCGCCGAGTACAGCTGTGACGCGTTGATCATCGCCACCGGCGCCACCGCGAAGCAGATCGGACTCGAGAGCGAAGCCGAGCTGATGGGCTACGGAGTCTCGGCCTGTGCCACCTGCGACGGGTTCTTCTTCCGTGACAAGGAGGTCGCAATCGTCGGCGGCGGCGACACGGCGATGGAAGAGGCGATCTTCTTGACCCGATTCGCCTCGAAAGTCACGGTCGTACACCGACGCGACGAACTCCGAGCCTCCAAGATCCTGCAGGATCGAGCCCTGGCCAACGACAAAATCGAGTTCGCCTGGAACCGGCAAGTGGTCGAGATCCTCGGCAACAAGAAGGACGGCGTTTCGGGGGCTCGCCTCGAGAGCACCGTAGGCGAAGAGGAGGTCACACTTCCCTGCGAGGGGGTGTTCATCGCGATCGGTCACCGACCCAACACCGAGCTGTTCGCCGAAGTCCTCACCACCAACGAGGTCGGCTACCTCGTGGTCGACGAACCGACCACTCGTACTGCCCGGGAGGGGGTGTTCGCCGCGGGCGACGTGATGGACCCCAGCTATCGGCAAGCCGTCACCGCGGCCGGATCGGGCTGCAAGGCCGCTCTCGACGCCGAGCGTTGGCTGGAGTTGCAGGAGTGACCGAGACGACCGCCAGGCCCACCACGCTGGGAGCGCTTCGCGCCGCCGGCTATAGGTCGCGCACGGTCAAGGAGGAGATCCGCGACAATCTGAAGCGCCTTCTACGCGATGGCTCGCCCCTCTTTCCCGGCATCCTCGGCTACGAGCGAACCGTGATCCCCGGCGTCGTCAATGCGCTCCTCGCGCACCACGACTTCATCCTGCTCGGGCTGCGGGGACAAGCGAAGACCAGGATCCTGCGCTCGTTGACCGAGCTGCTCGACCCGGAGATCCCGGTGTTGCGGGGGGCTCCCTTGAACGATGATCCGTTCGACCCGATCTCGCCAGCCGGGCGGCAGTTGGTGACCGATGCGGGCGACGACGCTCCCATCGAATGGATGGAGCGGGAGGCCCGCTACCAGGAGAAACTCGCGACTCCGGACGTTTCGATCTCGGATCTTCTCGGCGACATCGATCCGATCAAGGCGGCGACCCAGCGACTGACCTACGCCGACCCCGAGGTCATCCACTACGGCATCATTCCGCGGACCAATCGCGGGATCTTCGCGATCAACGAACTTCCCGATCTCGCACCCCGCATCCAGGTCGGCCTGCTCAACATTCTGGAGGAACGCGACCTGCAAATCCGTGGGTTCCCGATCCGCATCCCGCTCGACCTCCTCCTCGTGTTTTCGGCCAATCCCGAGGACTATACGCACCGCGGAAGCATCATCACGCCCCTCAAGGACCGGATCTCGTCGCAGATCCTCACCCACTACCCCACCGAGGTAGAGACCGCGATGCTGATCACGCAGCAGGAGGCCTGGCGTCAGCGAGACGGAGACGACCGGATCGTGGTGCCCGAGATCTCCCGCCGGCTGGTCGAGGAGATTTCGGTCGCAGCCAGAAGTAGCGACCTCGTCGACTCGGCGTCAGGAGTCAGTGCTCGCGTTGCGATCTCGGCCCTCGAACTCCTGGTCTCCAACCTCGAGCGGCGGGCGCTGACCACGGCCGACGATCCGGTCTACCCGAGGATCGCCGACCTCCACATGGTGCTACCGGCCCTCACCGGCAAGCTCGAGATGGTCTACGAGGGAGAGCAACAGGGGGTCGAGATGGTAGCCAATCGCATCATCGGCCAGGCGCTCCTCACTCTGTTTCGTCGCAACTTCCCGGCCGTCGACCGGGCGGCGGGATCGGGCGGCGAGGACGACGTCGGTCCCTACTCCCAGATCCTCGCCTGGTTCGCCGACGGCCACGACCTCACTCTCTCGGACGAGCAGAGCTTCGCCGAGTACGAAGCCGAACTGCGCCGCGTCCCGGGGCTGCTGGAGCTGGTCGAAGATCGGGCTGGCTCGGCCGAAGGTCGAGCCCTGTTGGCGGAGTTGGTCCTCGAGGGACTCCACCAACACAGCAAGCTGGGGCGCAACGACCTCGACCGCACGATCTCGTACAAGGAGATGGTCAAGTTCCAACTCGTGCGCTCGACTCTGAATCGGAACTACAGCGACGAGAACTAGTCAGCACGAACGACCGCTACGGAAGACCCCCACCCCCACGCCACCATGCGTCACCGCTTCCTCCACCTCGACCCCGAGTTGTTGCGGGGTCTACAGACCCTCGAGGAACTCAAGCGGCTGTTCCAACAGCTCCTGCTGGCGACGGGGGGTGATGCGGAGGAGGCCATGCAGTGGATGCGCGCCCTGCAGGCTCACGGCCGCATCTCGGACGAGGTCGACCTCGACGCCTTCTTCGCCCAGCTGGAACGCGAGGGCGTGGTGCAGCCGGGAGCCGATGGAGCCCCCCAACTGACGGGCAGTGGAGAGCGCCACCTACGTCGTAGCGCCTTCGACGAGCTGTTCGGCAACCTGGTACGGGGCGGCGCCGGTGGCCATCCTGTCGCCGCCGCGGGCGAGGGAGTCGAGCGCCTCCCCGAGACCCGTCCCTACACCTTCGGTGACGACGTGCATCTGATCGACCCGCTGCGGTCGGTGCACAACGCGCTGCGCCGAACCCAGGGGTCGCTCGAACTGCGCGAGGAGGATCTCGAAGTTCACGAGACCGAGCACCTGACCTCCTGCGCCTCGGTGCTCGCCATCGATATCAGCCATTCGATGGTCCTGTACGGAGAAGACCGCATCACACCGGCACGCAAGGTTGCCCTCGCTCTTGCCGAGTTGGTACAGACACGCTTCGCCAAGGACGATCTGGAGGTGATTCTCTTCGGCGACGAGGCACAGCGGGTTCCGCTCGACCGGCTGCCCTATATCGATGCTGGTCCGTACCACACGAACACGCGCGAGGCGCTCCAGATGGCGCGCAACCTGCTGTCGCGCAAACACCAACCGAACAAACAGATACTGCTCATCACCGATGGCAAACCTTCAGCCATCCGCAAGCAGGGCCAGTTGTACAAGAACCCGTACGGCCTCGACCTCGAGATCGTCAATCGGACCCTGGACGAGGCGGACCAATGCCGACGCCAACGGATCGTGATCACCACCTTCATGTTGGCCACCGATCCCATGCTCACGGACTTCGTCGAAAAGCTGACCCGTACCAACCGAGGCCGCGCCTTTTTCGCGTCCCCCTACAATCTCGGGGAGTTCCTCCTCGCCGACTACATCAACAACCGTCGACGACACCTTCGCTAGGCCCGGAAGCACTCGAATGCCTTGCGATCGCGGCTCTACCGAGACGGTAGCGACTGGACTCCGGACGACCCATCTGCCAGACTCAGGCCTCCAAAGACCAACAACTCTCGTGCCGAGAGTTCGCCAGGAATCGATGCACCGCAGGATCCCTCGACCGCTTCTTCTCCTCCTTCTCTGCTGCTGCGCGCAGGCTGCGGCGGCGGATGGCATCCGCCTTCTCGAGGACCAACGGGCACTCGGCGAGCTCGAGATCGTCGATGTCAACCTGCCCTTTGGAGACGTACTCGTCGAGGACGGTGAACCCGGCATCGTCCGAGCCACCCTCAGCATCGAATGCGATCGAGCCAGCGAAAAGTGTCCCCAGCGCGCCGAACGGATCGAGCTGGTGTTCGCCAGCAAGAAGAATCGACTGATCGTCGAGGTCAAGGGCGCGGCCCGGGCTTCGGCCACCGGTCTCGCCCTGCGCCTGCGGGTCGCGGCGCCGCCGATGCAGCGTCTCGGAATCGATCTCGGGGCCGGTGACGTCTCGGTCCGGGGATTGACCGGATCCGTCGAGGTCGACGTCGGCGTCGGTGACGTCGAGATCGTAGTTCCGCTGGCAGACCTCCGTATGGTCCAGATCGATACCGGAATCGGGGTGGCCCGCCTGACCACCGATCTCGGCGAGGTTCGCGGCTCTGGTGTGGTGCGCTCCGGCCTCACCTGGAGCCAGTCGGTCGGCACGGCCGAGATCGAAGTCGACACGGGGATCGGGGACATTCTGGTCGAAACGCAGCGCCTACCATGAGTGAGCCGGCAGAGAACGACTCGGGTCTCGAGCCACGAGTGACCGTGCTCCGTAGTCAGGAGGTTCTGTCGACGGCGAGTCTTGGGCTGGGTAGCGAGCTGGTCGTCGGGCGGAGTCCCCAGAGCCACGTCGTCCTGTCGATCGGCACGGTTTCCCGAATGCACGCCCGGCTGTTCCACGACGACCGCGGCGTGTTCCTCGAAGACCTGGGATCAGCGAACGGCACCTTCGTCGACGGACAGAAGGTCGAAGGCGTGGTGGCCCTACGCTCGGGACAGTTGATTCGACTCGGACAGAGCCATTCCGACGCTCCCACCATCCTCCGAATCGACCTGAGCCCTCGAGTCGCGGACGTGGGACGTACCCGACCGGTCGACGCCCTACCCGATCCGCAGTCCTCGTCGCCCTCGCCGGGCCGAGGGTCGGGCGACGAAGACAACACCGACGACGACCTGACCCTTCCTGGACTCGAACCCCTGGCCGATCTTCCGCAGCCCAAGGCCCTCAGGACCCGCCCGGTGCGGCTCCCTGCAGCCCCCGCCGCTACCCGACGCTCCGCCACCTTCTGGATCGGTGTCGGCTGCCTGGCGCTGTTCCTCCTCCTCGCTCTCTGGCAGGGTCGCAATCGTGATCCCTGGCGACGAGTCACGGTCACCCCGGACCTCCTGGAAGCGGGACGAGCGCTCGAGATCACCGAGATGGCTCCCGGCTTTCAGTTTGGCTTCGATCTCCTGGTCGGAGGCGTCGACCTCGAGGACCTCGAGGTGGAGGGTACGACCGGCCGGGCCATCGTGCCGCACCTCCCGGACCTGCCTCCCGGCGACCACCAGGTCTCGGTAGTCGGCGTGGCCGACGGAGAGCCGGTCTTCGAGCTGACCCTCCCCTATCGCAAAGCACCCCGAATCGACAACCTGACCCCGACCACCGCTCACCTCGGACAGGAGATCGTGATTTCGGGCGGTTCGCTCGGAGACGAGACGGATCCTCCCACGCTGTTCGTCGGCAGCTACTCGATCGAACCCGTAGTCTGGACCGCGAGCGAGATCCGCTTCCGCGTTCCGCGCGTGGCCGAATCCCCCCCGGTCGAGCTACCGATCCGCGTCACAGTGGGCGGACTCGACGCCCTCGCCCCTTCGCCACTCGAGATCTTGTCGCACCGTTTCGAAGCGATTCCCGTCACCTGGTCCGCCCGTCGGGTCGAGCCCGGAGTATGGGAGATCGCGTCACCGCTCGGACCGACGATCTACCGCAAGGTGGCCCCGTCTCCGCCCGGAGAAGCGGACGAAACCGCTCACCCTCCCGCCGTAACCGACACCATCGCGGCCCTACAACGGCTGCTGGAGCGGAGCGAAGCCGAGGTGGGCCAGATTCGGGTCGCAGCGGTGGGCAACGAGTACCGGTACACCCTGCACGCCGCTGGCCGCGCCCCCGAGGCGCTCTTCACCCTGACCAGCGACGAAGTCGACGAGCAGGTGCACGGGCAAGAGACCGAGGCCTCTCTGGGAACCCGAGCCGCTTGGCTCGCCCATGTCCTGACGGACTTCGCCGGCGCGCTGGCTGCGGGGCGGCCGCCCGCGCCGTATCCCAGCGACTCCGAGTATCGGGAGGCTCTGCTGGGCCTGATCGACCGCAACCTCGACCGGGGTGGCTCCGGCCGACCGGGCCCACCCGACCTCGAGGCCCTCGCGGTCGCGCAGCGTCAGAGTCTCGAGAGAGCCTTCGTTGCGATCCCACCGAGTCTCGAACCCCTGGATGGTCGCTGGATCGGTCAACTGGATAACGTGTTCGATCCCGGCGCCGGTCAGGTCGAGGTCGTCTTCGACCTCGAACAGCGGCACCGACGCATCACGGGAACCGCAGTCCTGGCCTTTCGCAGTTCCGCCGGCACCCAGGGCTTTCCGGAGGCCACGGTCCAGGGATCGGTGACGGAGGGGGTTCCGCCTGGAGTCGAACTTCGGTTCACGGTCAATCGGCCGATCGGCACTCTCCGGCTCGAAGGCGAGGTCGGAGGCGAAGGGATCCTGGGCGAGTTCTCTTCGACCCTCGCTCCCGACGGCGCGTTCCGCGCCTCTCGGCACTAGCGTCCCCGCGGACCCCGCAGGCCCGCCTACCCCAGCAGTCGCTCGAGAGCGCGTTCCAGAGCGCGACCATTTACGTCGCGATGGGTGACGCAGCGCACCAGGGAGGGTCCCAGAGAGATGGCGAGGATCCCGGCCCGGTGCAGAGCCTCGACGGTAGCCGACGGATCCTTACAATCGGCCACGACGATGTTGGTCGCTACCCGGGACGCCTCGCAGCGCACTCCGGGCAACTGATCCAAGGCCTCGGCCACCTTCCTGGCATGGTTGTGGTCCTCAGCCAGATGCTCCCAACCCCGACGCAGGGCCACCAATCCCGCTGCCGCCAGGATCCCGACCTGCCGCATGCCTCCTCCGAAGAGACGGCGGACTCTGCGCGCCTCCTCGATGAAGGCCTCGGATCCCGCCACCAGGGAACCCACCGGCGCGCCGAGACCCTTCGACAGGCAGACCATCGCCGAGTCGAACCCGACGACCAGCGACGAAGGAGCCACCCCGAGAGCGACCGCCGCATTGAACAGACGCGCACCGTCGAGATGGACCCGTAGTCCACCCCGCCGGGCCACTGCTTGGAGGGCGTCCAACTGGGACCGATCCAACACGGTTCCGCCGGCCAGATTGTGGGTGTTCTCGATCACTAGCAGCGCGGTGCCGGAGATGTAGTCCCTTCGCGGACTGATCGAGCGTTCGAGATCGTCGGGGGCCAGGCGACCCTCGACCCCAGGAATCGGCCGCGCCTGAAGCCCGGACAGTGCAGCCATGGCTCCCATCTCGAAGCGAAAGATATGGCTCGAAGCCTCGGCGACGACCTCTGCCCCCGGAGTGCCGTGGACATGCAGGCAGACCTGGTTCCCCATCATGCCACTCGCCACGAAGAGGGCGGCTTCGGTGCCAAGAATCTCTGCGGCGAGCGCCTCGAGTTCGCGGACCGTCGGATCTTCGCGATACACGTCGTCACCGACCACGGCGGAAGCCATGGCAGCTCGCATTTCGGTGTCGGGTTGCGTCACTGTGTCGGAACGCAGGTCCAAGACCTCGGTCAGATCAACCATCGCTCTACTCCCTCTCCGTCTTTGCTGCAGCAGCTGCCACCCGCGTCGAGTCACCCGCTTCGAGGTTCGTGTAGAGCTGGCGCCGCAGGGAGCAGGGCTCAGCCCGCTCCCAGTCGGTCAGGACCCGCTCCACGTCAGGGGATGCCCAGGGCAAAACGCTGACGTTGCCCTCGCGCACCAGGGTCGCGAGATCTTGCTTGAGCTCCTCCGCGAAGCGTGCCGCTCGGAGCAGTTCGCCAGCCCGTCCCGCCGCTCCCACCAGGTGCAGTGCTTCGCCGACCAAAGCCAGTCGACCGGCCGCTTCGACGTTGCGCGACGGACGCAGGGGAGGCCTCGGCAGGGGGCGTTCCAGGGCCGGTTCGAACCCTGCCGCCAGGACCCACTGCGCCAACGCCAGCCCGTCCGGTGCTCCGCTGTGGAACAGTTCCAGACCCCTCTCGTCGGGCAGCTGGCTCGCCAGAACGCGAAGATCGCGCGGGTCGAAGTCGAGAACCAAGGGTTGCACCGTTCGGTAGCCTCGCGACCGTAGCACCCTCTTCGCTTGGGACCACGAAGCAGCGGTGGAGCCACCCGGCAGCAGCGGCCAGACCGCGACGGTGCCTTCGACGAGCTGATTCCAGGACCGCAGGCCGAGAACATACGGCAGCAGATCCGTCACGACCGTCAAGCCGTCCAGCGTGAGTGGCGACTCGTCGGACAGACGTTGCACCAAGACGGGCACTCCGCGCTCCAGTTGGCCAGCCGTCTCGCTCCACAGGCGCTCGCTCCACCCCTCCGCGACCGGCGGCAGGTAAAGGACGTCGTCGAATTGGGCGGTGCTTAGGCGCTCGAGGGGAAGGGTATCGTCCGACCAACTCCCCAGTCGTCGTCGCGAGAGATCCACCCAGGGAGTCTGAGGCGTCGGCCAGCGACGTGGGGCATAGCGGATCCAGAGGTTCTGAGGCTCGGGACTCGAAACCCGAAGCCAGGCGGGGCGACGCGAGGGGCTCAATCGCTGCTGTCCCCGGCAGATCGTCGATCGATCAGGCGCTGTAGGTACTTGGCGAGAATATCGACCTCGAGGTTCAAGACGTCACCGGGCGATCGATCGCCGAGCGTCGTGACTTCGAGGGTGTGGGGGATCAGGGCAACGTCGAAGGACGTTTCGGTCACGCCCGCGACCGTCAGGCTGACACCGTCCAGGGTTACCGACCCCTTCTCGGCCACCCATGCTGCCATCTCCGGCGGCAGGGAGAGCGTCAACTCTCGGTGCGCAGTGAGGTCCCGGCGGTCCACCACTTCCACCGTGCCGTCGACGTGCCCTTGAACCCAGTGTCCTCCCAGCGGATCCCCGACCCGAAGCGCCGCTTCGAGATTGACCGCATCGCCGGTCTCGAGGTCGCCGAGAGTCGTCCGTCGCAACGTCTCGGGAGCCAATTCGACGGTCGACCTTCCGGGCTCCAGGGCCACGAGCGTCAGGCAGACACCGGAAACCGCCAGACTCGCTCCGATCGACAGCCGTTCCGAAAGCTCGGTCGAGTGGCCGAGAACCAGTCGTCGTCCGCCCTGGCCCGATGCCGTTGGGGCCTCGACTAGCCGGCCACGCTCTTGCACAAGGCCTGTAAACATCCACTCCTCCAACCTTCGATGATGAGGTCTCCGCCGAGACTGCGGGCCTCGAGTTCCTCGAGTCGTCGCCCCTCGGCCAGGCGTTCGATGCCGTGTCCACCCACTGCGCCCGGCGCGGCTTTCCCGCCCAGGAGCAGGGGCGCACAGTCGACCAGCACCCGGTCGAAAGCGTTCGCGGCCACGAACGCTCCGAGAATCTCTCCTCCCCCTTCGACCACGACGCTCTGGATCCCCAACTCGTGTAGCGCAGTCAGGACGGCCCCCGGTTCGACCTCGGAGAGGTTGACGACCTCGGCTCCCGCTTGGGCGAGGGCATCGAGACGTCGTTGGTCGTCGCTCTCGGTCATGATGACCACCCGGCCGTCGATTCCGAACAGGCGCGCCGAGGTCGGCGTCCGCAAACGCCGGTCGAGAATGACCCGCGTATTGGGAGTCGGAGCCTCTCCGAGGCGACGATCGAGCCGAGGGTCGTCCGCCAGCAAGGTCCCGCTACCGACCAAGATCGCCTCGTGCGTTTCGCGCAGTTCGAGCGAAGCGGTCCGAGCCAGCGCCGAGGAGATCCACTGACTCTCGCCCGCCACCGTCGCGATCTTGCCGTCCAGGCTCATCGCCCATCGGATCGTGACCCCGGGGCGATGGTGGATCCGTGAGGTGAGGTAGCGCCAGTTGAGGGCTACGGCATCTTCGGATTGGGCCGCGACCTCGACTTCGATACCAGCGGCTCGCAGGCGTCGCACCCCTTGTCCGGCGACGCGTCGATCCGGGTCGAGATGGGCCACCATCACCTTGGCGACTCCCGCCTCGATCAGAGCGTCGGCACAAGGTGGAGTGCGGCCGTGGTGGCTGCAGGGCTCCAGAGTGACCCAGACCGTGGCCCCGCGGGCCGCCTCGCCGGCCGCACGCAGGGCGTGGACCTCCGCGTGGGGTCCCCCGACCTGCTGGTGGTACCCCTCGCCGACGATCTCACCGTCCCGTTCGACGACGGCCCCAACCATCGGGTTGGGAGCCGTTGCGTAGCGGCCTTCGTTGGCGAGTACCAGGGCTCGGTCGAACATCGAGCCGACCTAGCCACCGACCAGGGCTTCGGCAAACGCCCTGGGCTGGAACTCCACCAGGTCGTCGGGCGTCTCACCCACCCCCAGATAGGCAACGGGAAGCCGCAGGTCGCGAGCGACCGCGACCGCCATGCCCCCTTTGGCCGTGCCATCGAGTTTCGACAGCAGTACCAGATCGACTGGGACCGCTTCGAGGAACTTCTGGGCCTGACTCAGGGCGTTCTGACCGGTGGTCGCATCGAGTACCAACAGCGTCTGGCGCTCCCAGCCCTCGGCCTCCCGGTCGACCACACGACCGATCTTCTCGAGCTCTCGCATCAGGTGCTCCTTGTTGTGGAGGCGCCCAGCGGTATCGACCAGAACCTCGTCGACCCCTCGGGCGCGGGCCGCCTGGAGGGCGTCGAAAACCACCGCCGCCGGGTCGGCACCCTGTCCCTGCTTGACCACCTCGATGCCGAGGCGTTCGCCCCAGAGGCTGAGTTGCTCGACCGCGGCGGCCCGAAAAGTGTCTCCGGCCGCCAGCAGCACCCTCCGACCCCGGGACTGGTAGCGCCGGGCGAGCTTGGCGATCGAAGTCGTCTTGCCGACCCCGTTGACCCCGACCACCAGGGTCACCCGCGGCCGTCCCGTCTCCAGCGGAGGTTTGGGAGCGTCCATCAGGAGAATCGCAATCTCGTCGACGAGCCGCTTGCGCAGCATGACGATATCCCCGCCCTGTCCCTTCTGAACCTCCTTCTGGATGTTCTCGACCAGTTCCAGCGAGGTTTCGACTCCGAGATCGGCGCTGATCAGGCACTCCTCGAGGTATTCGAGGGTCTCCGGATCCAGGGTGTCCCGACCCTCGACGGCGGCGTCGATCTTTTCGATCAGCTCCGTATGGGTCATCAACAACCCACGTTTCAGTTTCTTCCAGAAACCACCCTTCTTGGGCTCTTCTATCTGCGCTTCGGGAGCGATCTCCAGCGCCTGGTCGTCGCGATCGGTCATCTTCTTTCCTTGGAGTTCGGGGCGGCAGGCAGGACGACTGCCGGGGCCGCATGATACCAGCCCTCGGCTCTCGCGGTCGGCGACCGGGGGCTCAGAATAGTTCGCGTTCGAGGGCCACAGCGGCACGCTCCAGAGCGATGCGCGCCTGTCCGACCAGGGCGGGGCGGCGCTGCACCAGCACCAGGTAGTAGTCGTCCGGCAGAACCCTCGAGTAGATGTGGAGTCGCTCCCGTTCCACGTGGATGAGATCGGGGCGGCCGAGGCCGGTCCGGGTCAAGAACTCGTCGAACTGGCGCAGGTAGATGCCGAGATAGGCACCGAGGATCTTCATGTCGTACGGCGAGTAGTCCGAACAGGAAACGTCGACCGTCTCCCCGAGTTCGTCGAGGAAGAGTACTCCCGCTGCCCCCGTCTCAGCCAACAGGTTGGCGAGAATGTACTGAAAGGGCACCGGAGGCTCAGAGCTCCGCTCGCAGCACACCACCCCCAGCCTCGGGCTCCGGCTCCGGTACGGCCTGAGGTTCCTTGACCACGATCGCTCCCTGTTCGAAAGCCCGCAAGAACGCCGTGACGACCTTGGCGTCGAAGCGCGACCCGGTCAACTTGGTAATGGTCTCTACGGCGTAGTCCGGAGTGTAGGCGTTCTGGTAGGGCCGGTTGGTGGTGATCGCGTCGAAGGTGTCGGCGACCGCCACGATGCGAGCGATCAGCGGGATCGCCTCCGCCTTCAGGCCATCGGGGTAGCCCTTGCCGTTCCAGGACTCGTGGTGCCAGCGGACCGCGGGGAGCATTTCGGCGAGCGGTTCGATCGGTTGCAGAATCTCGAAGCCGATGACCGGATGGAGCTTCATCTGGTCGAACTCTTCCGCCGTGAGCACCCCACCCTTCTTGAGCACACGGTCCTCGATTCCGATCTTCCCCACGTCGTGGAGCACCCCTGCGATCCAGATGCGGTGCAGGAACTCTTCGCTCTGGCCCAGATGCTCGGCGATGATCCGGCTGTAGCTCGCCACCCGTTCCGAGTGACCTCGGGTATAGGGGTCCTTGGCGTCGACCGCAGCCGCAAAGGCCCGGATCGAGCTGATGAACAGCTGCTCGTTCTCGACCGCGGCCCGCTGCAGATCTGCGACGTATCCTTCGACGTGCGCGCTCATCTGGTTGAAGTCGTTGGCGAGATCGGCGATCTCGCGACCCGGCCCCATGACCTCGACCCGACCTCCGAAGTTGCCGCCGGCGATGCGATGACTGCTCTCCGCCAGTCGTTGGAAGGGAGCCCCGAAACGACGAGCCGCCAGCGTTCCGAACGCCATGGCGAGAACGACCAGAACCAGGAAGGAAACGATTGCGGTCTGCACCACCTCCTCGGTGGCAGCGTACGACACCGCCAACGGCTTCTGAACGATCACTCCCCACCCCGTCTCAGAGACTGGGCTCACACGTCCCAACACGTTCAGCTTCTGGCCCTGCACGAACAGTTCGTACTCCTGCGTGAGGTTGAGGGGACGGACTTGGAACGAGCGCACCAGCGCCGACTCGCCGACGGCCCGGCTGGTGCGCTCATCGGCCCCTGCTGCCCACAAGACCCCGCCGTTGGCGTCGATCAGGAAGACCGAGACCTCGCCCTGGGCCTCTCGCTCGAACACGGACTCCAGCAGATCGAGACGAACCGCGGCCACCAGCACCAGCTGAGGCGCTCCACCGCTGCGCCCCTGAGCGTCGACCGCGACCGGCTGGGCCAGGACACCGAGGGGACGGTTATCGGCCGGGCTCCGCGCGAAACCGTACACCGGCTGGTTCTGACGGAGGGCGGAGTTGTACACCTGGTTGACGACGGCACGCAGCGTAGGAGCACGTCCGATCGCCCCCATCGACGGACCCTCTCCGTAGCGATCGAGAACGCTCAGCGAATCGACCCAATGCCCGTTGTCTCGCATGAAGCTCGCAAAGTAGCGTTGGGTCTCGGGCTGCTGCAGCCGTTCGGAGAGCGTTTCGGGACCAGGTAGGAGCAACAACCCCTTGCCGAGCTGTTCGATCTGGCGCTGCGCCGCCGCCATCGAGTTGCCGAGTTCCTCGGACAGGACGCGCGAGGACCGCGTCAAGTAGGACTGCTCCTGCCGCTCCAGAACCGCGGTGTTCTGACGCGTCAGCAGAAAAGAACCCACGGCTAGCGGAATCAGGCCCGACACCAGAATCAGCACCAGAATCAGATGACGGAGGCTGATTCGGCTGGTCACACCCCGGACCGTCATCGGCTAGTCATCCTGTGTGGGCAGAGTGGCGTGCATCGGGTGGAAGAGATTCGCGAAAAGACTGACGATCCCTGGCTACCAAGCGTTGTGCGTCCAGTATATCCCCTCACTCGGCTGAATGTGCTGTACGCCGCTGATCGTTGGCCGGGGGATCGGCGGTCCCTCAGGATGCCAGCAGGACCTCGAGTTCGCGTCGCACTTCCTCGCGGGGGACGGCTGTCGTGATCTGGCCCTTCCCCAAGGCGGCCGCGAGCACCCAGGCAATGCCATCCTCCCGAGCCTTCTTGTCACGCCCCATCCAGCGGATGAGGTCTTCGGACTGGGTCCTGAGCGATTCCGGCAGATCGGGCAGGCCGATGGCGTCGATCAGCCGTTCGAGACGGACGGCATCATCTTCCGGGAGCCCACGGGTCACGGAGAGTCGGAGGGCTAACCGCATTCCCCATCCCACGGCCTCACCGTGGCGCAAGTCTCGGTAGCCGAGGGCACCCTCGAGCGCATGTGCCAAGGTATGTCCGAAGTTCAGCAGCCGACGCTCGTCCGCCTCCTCGGGGTCTCGAGTGACGACCCCTACCTTGGCCGCCACGGCCCCCGCGACGACGGGTACCCAGGCCTCGGCGTCGCCGGCGAGCAGTCGGGAAAGCCGCTGCTCCACCCTATCGAGGAGGGGAGGATCGAGTAGAAAGGCCATCTTGATGACCTCGAACAGGCCCGACCGCAGTTCAGCCGCCGGCAGGGTCCCCAGCCACCGTGTGTCGGCGACCACTCGCCAAGGATGGTGGAACAGCCCGACGCTGTTCTTGCCAGCGGGCAGATCGACGCCTGTCTTGCCGCCGATCGAAGCATCGACCTGCGCCAGAAGCGTCGTCGGAAGTTGCACGTACTCGATCCCGCGCAGAAAGCAGCCCGCCACGAAGCCACCCAGATCTCCCACCGATCCGCCGCCGAGGGTCACGAGTCGACTGTCTCGCTTGCCGCCCTCGGCGAGAAGTCGACGCCAGAGGTCTCCGGCGACCTCCAACGACTTGGCCTCCTCCCCTTCCGGCACCGTCAACACGCGATGGTCCAAGGCAGCGGCCAGGAATGGCTCGAGTTCAGCCCCCCAGAGATCCGCCACCCGCTCGGTGGTGATCAGGAACAGGCGTCGTCCGTCGACCCACCGGGCCAGTGGCTCACGTTCCGCCTCGAGGGCCTCGATCCCCACCGTCAACCGACACACACCTCGAGGGTGCGGCAACTCGATCTGGTGGAGCTGGCTCATGCCTCAGAAGACCGGAGGCCCAGCTCCTCGAGTTGCCGGGGATCGACCTCGGCCGGCGCCTTGGTCATCAGGCAGCTGGCCGACGTGGTCTTGGGAAAAGCGATCACGTCACGGAGCGAGGATGCCCCGGCCATCAGCATCACGATCCGGTCCAGGCCCAGAGCGATGCCACCGTGGGGGGGCGCTCCGTAGCTCAGCGCGTCGAGGAGAAAACCGAAGCGCTCGCGGGCTTCCTCGGCACTGATTCCCAGGGCTCGGAACGCCTGCTCCTGCACCGCGCGGTCGTGAATCCGGATCGACCCGCCTCCCAGCTCGAAGCCGTCCATGACCACGTCGTAGCCCCGAGACTGGACGGCACCAGGATCGGACGCGAGGAGGTCTAGATCGGCCTCCTTCGGAGCGGTGAAGGGATGGTTCATCGAGTAGTAGCGGCCGTCCGCTTCGTCCCACTCCAGCAAGGGGAAGTCAGTGACCCACAGAAACGCATGTCGATCGTCGGGAATGAGGTCGTACTCACGCGCCAGCTCGAGCCGCAGGGCGCCGAGGGCCTGGGCCGCCACCTTCTCGCGGCCCGCCACCAGCAGGGCGAGATCACCGTCCTCGAGCTGGAGAGCTCCGGCCAGCCCCTCGAGCTCGGACGGCTCGAGGACGTTCTTGACCTGAAACTGCAACTCGCCGTCGCGGTGCCGGAGGGTGAGAGCTCCGGCGGCGCCGTGGCGGCGAGCCAGTTCGGCCCAGCCGTCGACCAGCCGACGGCTGGCGCCCGCCGCTCCCGGCACCGTGAAACCTCGCACGACACCACCGTCCGCAGCAGTCTGCCGAAAGGCGCGGAAGCCACTCGCGGCCACGATCGAAGTCAGATCTCGAATCTCGAGGCCAAACCGGAGGTCAGGCTTGTCGCTCCCGAACCGTCGCATCGCCTCGGCCCAGGGCATTCGCGGGAAGGGCGTAGGCACCTCGATTCCGGCCAGCGGGAAGATCCGCGCGAACATCCCTTCGATCAGGGCCAAGATATCCTCTTCGTCGACGAACGACATCTCCAGGTCGACCTGGGTGAACTCCGGCTGGCGGTCCGCCCGCAGATCCTCGTCCCGAAAACAGCGGGCGATCTGGACGTAGCGCTCGAACCCCGACACCATCAACAGCTGCTTGAACAGCTGTGGCGACTGCGGGAGGGCGTAGAAGGCGTTGGCGTGTACCCGGCTGGGAACGAGGTAGTCGCGAGCCCCCTCCGGCGTCGACCGGGTCAGGATCGGGGTCTCGATCTCGGCGAAACCCTGCTCGTCACAGTACTTTCGAATCTCGAGGGCCACGCGATGGCGCAGTCGCAGGTTGCGTTGCAGGTTCGCCCGGCGCAGTTCGAGGTAGCGATACTCGAGCCGTGTCTCTTCGCTGGCGTCGACCACCCCGTCGACCGCGACCGGAACCGGTTCCGAAGCCGACAAGACCCGCCCCGAGGACGCGATCACCTCGACCTCCCCGGTGGCCATCTGCGGATTGACCGCCTCCGGTGCCCGTCGGCCGACGGTACCGCGCACTTCGATCACCCATTCGAGTCGCGCCGCGGCCAGGGCCTCGGCGACCTCGGGAGTCTCCTCGGGATAGATCACGATCTGCACCACCCCGGCCCGATCCCGAAGGTTGATGAACATCACCCCGCCGTGGTTTCGTTGGCTCGCCACCCAGCCTTGAAGGAGTACCGTTTCCCCCTCCCGGGCGGCGTCGAGCGATCCGGCCAGTGTTCTCTTGCTCATCGTCTAGGTCCTCGTTCCGCGATCGTGTGGTGGCTTCTGCAAGACTTGACCCAGATCGGCGCGTGCCACCTGGCGCTGCTCTCCGAGCTCGAGATCCCTCAGCGTGACATATCCCCCGGCGAGTTCATCGTCTCCGAGCAGAATCACTTGCCGCACTCCATGCCGGTCCGCTCGCTTCAACGACGACTTCAGCGACCTCGCAGCCAACTCGACGAGACACTCGACACCCGAGGAGCGCAGTTCTTCGGCCAGAGCCAACGCCTCCGCCGGCGCCACCGCGCCAACCGTGACGACGGTTGCCGGGACCGCAGTCGCTGCCTCCTGACGGAAGGCCTCGGGTAGGAGATCGATCAACCGGTCTTCGCCGATCGCAAACCCGATCCCGGGGACGGCGCCGCCTCCGAGAGCTGCGACTAGGCCATCGTACCGCCCCCCTCCCACCAGGGCGTCCTGGGCCCCGAGGTCCTGCGAGACGATCTCGAACACCGTGTGGGAGTAGTAGTCGAGCCCCCGGACCAGCCGATTGTCGACTCGATAGGCAAGACCGTGGGCATCCAGCCCCGCGAGGACCTGGTCGAAGTGGCTACGTGCTTCTTCGCTCAACGAATCGACCAGTTCGGGAACTCCGGCCAGCTGCTCGCGATCCCCGGCGTGCTTGCTGTCGAGGATCCGCAGCGGGTTGGTCTCCAGCCGTCGTCGGCTGTCCTCGCTCAGGGCCTCGCGACGAGGGGTCAGGAAGTCGACGAGACGCTGTCGGTAGTGATCGCGCGAAGCCTCGTCTCCCACCGTGTTGACCAGCACTACCAGGTCCTCGAACCCCAACTCACGGAGGAAGCGGTCGAGCATCAGCAGCAGTTCGACATCGGCCAGCGGGCTCGCATCGCCGAGCAACTCGGCTCCGACCTGGTGGAACTGGCGGTAGCGGCCCTTCTGCGGTCGCTCGTAGCGGAACTGAGGCCCGATGTAGAAGAGCTTGACTGGCTGAGGCCAGTTTCCCATCCCGTTCTCGACGTAAGCCCGCGCCACCGATGCCGTGTTCTCCGGGCGCAGGGTCAGCGAGCGCCCCTTGCGATCATCGAAGGTGTACATCTCCTTGCCGACGATGTCCGTGCTCTCTCCGACACTGCGCACGAACAGCTCGGTGTGCTCGATCACCGGAGTTCGGATCTCGCGGTAGGCGTACCGTCCGAAGACCGAACGAGCAGTGGATTCGACCGCTGACCAGACCGCGGTCTCGGGCGGGAGCAGGTCGCGGGTTCCCTTCACGCGACGGTAGTTCGAACTCATGATGCAGTGGTCTCCCGGCGGTACTCTTCTTTCAGCGCCACGTAGCGGTCGGCGATTGCGGCGATCGTCTCCCGTTCGTCGGGCCGCAGTTCGCGCACCACCCGGGCGGGAGTTCCGAGGGCCAGATGGTGGGCGGGGATGACCTTGCCCGGCGTGACGACCGCACCGGCCCCGATCTGCGCACCACACCCCACGACAGCTCCATCGAGCACCCTGGCTCCGATGCCGATCAGAGCACCGTCCTCGACCGTGCAGCCGTGCAGCATCGCCGAGTGCCCGATGACGACCCCCTCTCCGATGACCAACGGGTGAGTTTCGTGGGTCACGTGCAGAACCACCCCGTCCTGGACGTTGGTCCGCGATCCGATCCGGATCGTGTTGACGTCTCCCCGGGCTGCCGTGTGAAACCAGAAGGACACATCGTCGCCGAGGACGATGTCCCCGGCGAGCTCGGCCGAGGGGGCCAGGAAGACGCGCTCGCCGAGCTGGGGGGTGATTCCGCGGAAGGTGTAGAGGGGCATGACGGAGGGATCTGGATTCGGGGAGGCCAAGGGTCGTTTCGGGACGCGGAGTTTAGCATCGGCCGGCCAGCGAAGGCCGATCTCCCTTCCCGGGCCAGCCGAGTTTGGGTTCAGACCCCGCTCACGGTAGATTACGGCCTCTTCCAAGGAGAACCCATGCCCCTAGCCAGCCCCTCGTCCCCTACCCCACGCTTCCTCCTCTGGAGTGTGCTTCTGGGTTGCCTCGGCGTCTTGCCCGCCTCCGGCCAGGTCATCAACGAGTTCGTCGGGAACCACACCGGAAGCGACAACTTCGAGTACCTCGAGCTGTTCGGCTCGCCCTCCACCGACTACTCGAACCTGACCCTGGTGCAACTCGACGGCGATGCCGGCAACGATGACAGCGAGGCGGGACGGGTGGAGTCGATCCATCCGGTCGGTTCGACCGACGCCGACGGAATCTGGTGGACCGGTTACCTGACCGATCGGTTCGACCACAACAGTTCCTTCGTGATCCTCCTGGTCGAAGGCTGGAGCGGCAACGAAGGAGACGACCTCGACGCCACCAACGATGGAGTCCTCGACTCCACTCCCTGGACCAGCCTCCTCGACTCGGTGGCGGTGCAGGACGAGGGCGGCGATCCCGACTACGGAGCCCAAACGACCCTGGTCGACATGTTCGACGGCGAACCGTTCTCACCCGGTGGGGCCTCACGGATTCCCAACGGAACCGACACCGACAGCGTCGGTGACTGGCGTCGCAACGACTGGGACGGGGCTGGCCTGCCCGGACACGTCGGTTCTCTGACGCCACCAGAGGTGGCCAACACCCCCGGCTTCGACAACGACGAGATCGTCTCGCCGGATCAGGAGCCGATGATCCACGAGTTCGTCCTGGACCACACGGGATCCGATACCCACGAGTTCATCGAGATCTGGGGGGCTGCCGCCGCCGACTACTCCCTCTCGACGGTCGTCGCCCTCGACGAGACCGGCGTGGTGGTAGCGACCCACACGCTGGGTCAAACCGATGCTTCGGGCTTCTGGTCCACGGGATTCCTCAACGACACGCTGCCCGACGACACCCTCAGTCTGCTGTTGGTCGAGGAGTGGACGGGAGCGGCGCTGCAGGACCTCGACACCAACGACGACGGCACCCTGGATCTGACGCCCTGGACCGAGCTCTACGATTCGGTAGCCGTGTCGCACGGTCCGGCCGAGCTGACCTACTCCAGCACCACCCTGGAAACCGGGTTCGACGGCCTGGTCGGGGCCGTGGGTGGAGCGTCACGGTTTCCCAACTTCACCGACACCGACGCCGCCACCGACTGGGTGCGCAACGACTTCGACGGCGCGGGGCTCGATGGTTTCGTCGGCGACCTCGAGGTCGACGAGGCCGAGAATTCGATCGAACGAGTCAACGTGCCCCATGTCCAGACCTTCTATCGCACCGTGGTGCTCGGGTCGGCGAAGGAGCTTCGTGACTCGCTGCACGCCACCATCGACGATCACCTTCGGTTTCCGTACAGTGCAGGAACCACCGATACCTGGGACATTCTCGAGTCCGCCGACGAGGATCCGAACCAGAGCAACAGCATCCTGACGGTCTACCGCAACTCGAGCGAGACCAAACAGGGCGGCGGCAACTCCTTCTACAACCGCGAGCACAGCTGGCCCAAGAGCCTCGGCTTTCCCGACGAGCCCGGCAGCGTGCCCTACACCGACACCCACCACCTCATGCTCTCGGACATCGGCTACAACAGTGCCCGTGGGTCCCGGGCCTTCGGCACCTGCACCGCGGCCTGCAACGAATACGCGACCGACGTCAACAACGGTCACGGGGGCGTGGGAGGTCCTTACCCGGCCGACTCCAACTGGCAGGGAGGTCCCGACGGCGGCACCGGAACCTGGGAGGTGTGGAACCACCGACGCGGCGATGTGGCCCGCGCTCAGTTCTACATGGATGTGCGCTACGAGGGAGGCGCCCACACTTTCAACGGGTTCCTCGAGCCCGACCTGGAGCTCACCGATGACACCAGCCTGATCCAGGGAACCGGCACCAACACCTCGGGCACGGCCTACCTGGGGCGGTTGGCCGTACTGTTGGAGTGGCACCAGGCCGATCCGCCCGACGACGAGGAGCGGCAGCGCAACGAGGTGATCTACCGCTACCAGGGGAATCGCAACCCGTTCGTCGACCATCCCGAGTGGGTGGACTGCATCTTCGAAGGGATCTGTGGCCTCTTCTCGGACGGCTTCGAAACCGGAGACACCACAGCCTGGAACTGATCCCTGTCGGATGAAAAGCCTCACCTCGACAGGACTCGAACCGGCTCCTCCGACAATTGATGTCGCCATTCCGGCCTACAACGAGGAGGACTCGATCGGTCTCGTCCTGGCTGGACTGCCTCACGAGGTGCGACGGGTCGTCGTGGCCGACAACAACTCGTGGGACCGCACGGCCGAAGTGGCCCGGTCCGCGGGAGCGATCGTGGTCCCGGCGCCGCGGCAGGGGTACGGCAGTGCCTGTCTAGCGGCTCTCGACTACCTGCGATCGCACGATCATCCCGAGATCGTCGTCTTTATCGATGCCGACTATTCGGACCACCCGGAAGAGCTCACCGATCTAGTGGCGCCGATCCTGGGCGGCGAAGCCGACCTCGTCGTCGGATCACGTACCCAGGGTCGCCGCGAACGGGGGGCACTCCTCCCCCAGGCCAGGATGGGGAACCTCGTCGCCTGCGTCCTGATGAGGCTCCTCTACGGGTATCGGTTCACCGACCTCGGCCCCTTCCGCGCCATCCGTTGGAGTGCGCTCGAATCGCTCGGCATGTGCGACCCGGACTTCGGTTGGACGGCCGAGATGCAGGTCAAGGCCCTGCGGTACGGTCTGCGCTGCGTCGAGGTGCCCGTCAGCTATCGCCGACGGGTCGGGGTGTCCAAGATCACCGGCACGGTCTCGGGTACCCTGCGCGCCGGCCACAAGATCCTGTGGACGATCTTCCGCTACGCTCTCACCCGGCGCCGTCCCCTGTAGGAGTCTCCCCAAATGCCCTCTCAGTCCCCCCTCCGTTCCCAGATCGACATCGAGGTCCGCTACAAGGAGACCGACCAGATGGGGCATGTCCACCACGCCAACTACATCGTCTGGTTCGAACTCGCCCGCACCCAGCTCTGTCGGGACGTCGGCGTCCCCTATCAAGAGATCGAGGCCTCCGGCTACTTCCTGATCGTCAGCGGCGTGGAACTGCGCTACCTCGAACCGGCGCACTACGGCGACGTCGTCACGGTCGAGTGTTGGATCGAGCGACTCGCTAGCCGGCTGCTTCGCTTCGCCTACGAGGTTCGCCGAGGGGATCGTCTGCTGGCGACCGGAACCACGCAGCACGTCTGGGTCGACAAGGAGACCAAACGTCCTCGCCGGATGCCCGAAGCGCTGCGGGCGCCCTTTTCCCAGGCTGCGGCTGCGAGTTCCCTTCCCGTCGAGTAGCCAGTGGAGCCGGCGCTACCCGTTGCCCCGGCTTCCCGGCTTCTCGGGCTCGCCGCCGCGAGCACAGAGCGGACACTCTGCCGCGGAGTAGGAGGGAAACGAGAGCGGTACCAGGCTGCGAAAGGGCACCTCGAAGCCGTGGGTTCCCCCGGTCCGATCGATGATCGAGCCAACCCCGACCACCACGGCCCCTAGTGCTTCGGCGATCTCTACCGTTTCCTGTGTCGACTTGCCGGTCGTCACCACGTCCTCGAGGATCACCACACGCTCGGCGGTTTCGAGTTCGAAGCCGCGACGCAGAGTCATCCTCCCTTCCTTTCGCTCGGTGAAGCGAAAGGGCAGATCCAGTGCGGCCGCGACCTCGTGGCCGATGAGGAGTCCCCCCATGGCCGGCGCCAGAATCGAATCCGGGCGCAGGCCGCTCAGGAGGTCGGCCAGCAGACGACCCACCCTCCGGGCTCGGCGAGGATGCTCGAGCAGCTTGGCACACTGTACGTACCGGCCGGAGTGCAGCCCCGAGGACAGAAGGAAATGGCCCTTGCGCAGGGCGCCCGACTCCTCGAGAAGCCCGAGGACCTCGCCGGCGGGTTCGGCCTCAACCACCGTGTTCCTCTCGCTTGATCTCGTACTGGTCCATCTTCTTGTAGAGGTTGCTGCGGGGCGTGTCGATCGCCTGCGCGGTCTGGGTTACGTTCCACTCGTTCTCCTCCAGCTTGTGGAGGATGAAGAGGCGTTCGGCTTCTTCGCGGAATCGACGCAGCGTCGGGAGATTGAACAGTGCCTCGGGCAGCGTATTGCCTCCACCACCCGACACCCCCAGAACGTCCCGCCGCCCGACCTCGGCCCCGGGGCTGAGGATCAGCAGCCGTTCGACCAGGTTCTTGAGCTCTCGGATGTTGCCCTTCCAAGGCAGCTTGCCCAACTGCTCGAGTGCTCCTTCGTCGAAGGTCTTGGCCGGGTAGTTGTTCATCGTCGCGTAGCGCCGTACGAAGTAGTCGACCAGCAGCGGCAGGTCTTCCATGCGCTCTCTCAGGGGCGGAGTCCGGACCGGGATCACGTTGAGGCGATAGAACAGATCCTCGCGAAACCGCCCCTCGGCGATCTCCTCTTCGAGATCTCGGTTGGTCGCCGCTATGACCCGAACGTCCACCCGGATCGCCTTCTCGGCCCCCACGGGCTCGACTTCACCGTTCTGGAGGACCCGGAGGACCTTGGCCTGCGTGCGAGCCGACATGTCGCCGACCTCGTCGAGGAAGATGGTTCCGCCGTCGGCGGTCACGAACTTTCCGGCCTGGCGTCGCACCGCCCCCGTGAAGCTCCCCTTCTCGTGGCCAAAGAGCTCGGACTCGATCAGTTCCTCGGGAATGGCCGCGCAGTTGACCTGAACCAAGGGTCCCTCCGCCCGCTGGCTCTGTCGGTGCACGGCGGCCGCGACCAGTTCCTTGCCGGTACCGCTCTCGCCGGTGATCAACACGGTGGCTGGCGTAGGGGCTGCCTTGGCGATCACCTCTCGCAGGTGGCGCACCGCCGCCGACTCGCCGACCAACTCGTCCGGCGCCGACGAGACCCGTTCCCGGCGCAGCCGGTAGCTCTCGACCGCGTTGCGCAGACTGAGCAAGACCCGTTCGCGCTGGAGCGGCTTCTCGAAGAAATCGTACGCTCCCTTCTGGGTCGCCTCCACCGCCGTCGCGACGTCCGCGTGCCCGCTGATCATCAACACCGGCATGTCGAAACCACGCGACCGCATCGCCTCGAGCACCGCCAGACCATCCATCTCGGGCATCTTGATGTCGAGCAGAACCGCGTCCACGGGAGAACCAGCGAGTCGCGCCAGGGCGGCCCGCCCCCCGGAGGCTTCGTCGACGTGATATCCCTCGAACTCGAGGATCATCCGCAGGCTCTCGCGGATGGCGGACTCGTCATCGATGACGAGGACAGTGGTGTGGGCCGAGCGTTCGTTCGGTGTCATGGCGCGAATGGTAGCAGCCCAGAGCCGGGATTCAGGCGGGTTCGGGGTGAGCCATTGGCTCGACCCCGAACCCTTGATTCCTGACTCCGGCGGTGGCTACGGCTTGCGAGCAAAGGCGAAGAACTGCGCGCTGGCTCCGGTCCGTGGATCGAACCGTTCCACGTAGAGACGTACGAAGCTGCCACTCGCCACAGAATCGACAGCCTGCTCGAACGCCTCGGCGTCGGCGACCGGCTGGCCGTTGACCTCGGTGATGACGTCACCCGGCCGCACCTGCTCCTCGGCCAGCGGGCTCCGCGGGTCGACCGACTGCACCCAGACGCCCTCGACTCCATCCGGAATCGCGTGCGAGGCTCGCGACCCCGGTGTCAGCTCCTGATAGCGCAGGCCAAGCCATTCGGCCCCCGAGGGTTCGGCCTCGACGGCAGGAGCGGGTGCCGTGCCGTCCAGGTCGCGCTCCGCCAGCTTAACGCGCTTTTCGATCTGCTTCCCATCGCGCAGGATCTCGAGCTTCACGGTCTCGTCCGGTCCCTGCTGGGCGATGTAGTCGATCAGGTCGCGGGTCGAACCGACCTTCACCTGATCGACCTGCAGGATGATGTCACCGTGTTCGAGACCCGCCGCCGCAGCGGGTGTGCCCTCGTTCACGCGCTGTACCAGGGCACCGTCGGTGCTCTCCAGACCGAAGGCCTCCTGCATGCGGAAGTCCAGATTCTCGATCGTCACACCGAGGTAGCCGCGGCGGACCCGCCCCTCGTCCTCGAGTTGTGGGATCACGGTACGCAACGTGCTCACCGGCACGGCGAATCCGATGTTCTCGGCGCCGTAGTTGATCGCGGTGGCAACGCCGATCACCTGACCGCGCATGTTGACCATCGGGCCCCCGGAGTTGCCGAAGTTGATGGCGGCATCGGTCTGGATGAAGTTCTCGAAGGAGATGTCGGTGATGCCGAGGGTTCTTCCGGTAGCACTCACCACCCCGACCGTCACCGTACGACCCAGACGCAAGGGATTGCCGATGACCATCACCCAGTCGCCGACCCGTGTGTCGTCCATCGACCCCAGCTCCAGGTAGGGCAGATTCACATCGGCTTCGATCTGGATCAGTGCGAGGTCGGTGTCGGGATCGGTGCCCCGCACCGTCGCCGGGTACTCGCGGTCACTCGAGAGGGTCACCATCAGCTCGCTAGCGCCCTCGATCACGTGGTTGTTGGTCACGATCAGCCCCTCGGGACTGATGAGGAACCCACTTCCCCCTGCCTCCTGCCGGAACTCGTCCGGTTCGGGACCACCCTGGTTCGGTCGGTTGCGGGGTCCGAAGAAAAACTCGAAGGGATCCTGTCCCCGTCCCGAGCGCCGCGGAGCCTCTTCGAAAGAGACCGTACGGATCGTGACCACGGCTGGAGAAACCGCTTCCGCGAGGTTGGCAAAACCCTCGGTGGCCGCGCTCGGATCGATGGTCACCGGTTCCCCGGACCGCGTCGGCAACGGCGCCGAGAAGCCCTTCGGAGCCAGATCCAACCCGGCGGTCAACACCATGCCGAACACCACGGCACCGAATACCAGGAACGCTGTCACAAATCGTCGACTCGTCTCGCTGCTCATCGTATCTACGTCACTCCACTTGATAGTTTGCACTGGGCCGGAAGTGGCCGAAGACCTCCCAAGCAAGCCGCTTGCCAAACTCCGAACCCGCTGGCGAGGCGACGCGCGAACGCGCACCAACGGCGGAAAAACCCGCCGCTCGCCCCCGAACTCTCCGACTACCGTAGCGCCAATTTGGCGCGTTTCACTGGCGCCGCAGCCGCTGCGAGCGACGTTTTACTGGGATCGACCACGTCGACCGGTCTCCCAGTCCTCGAGCGTTCCGAACATCCACATCTGCTGCCCCAGGTCGGTACCATCGATCACTTCCTGCAGTTGCGCCCTCGTGGCCCGCGGCAGTTCCAGGTCGAGGTTGGCGAACCCCCAGGTTACGGCCGCGGCGATGGCTCCGTTGAGCCGCAGCTGGCGTTGATCGACCCGCTCGAAGGTATCCGAGCGAGCGTGGTAGTTGGGACCGTAGTTGGCGCTCTCCTGGTTGCCGACCAGGTTGCTGACCCCTTCCATCATGAAGTCGTAGTTGTCGGTTCCCACGATCGGGAGATCGAGATTGACGTAGGGACCGAGTCCCCCGACGGGGGCCAGAGCCCGATCCAATACCTCTCCCAGTCCGGGTGCTCCGCTGTAGAAGAACCCGGCGAGGCGGCCGCTCCCGATGTCGTAGGAAGAGGCCATCACGTGTCGATCCAACTCCTCGGCATGGTGTCGGACGTAACCCCAGGAGCCGTTGAGGCCCTGTTCTTCACCGTTCCACAGCGCGAAGCGGATCGTTCGTCGCGGCGTGAGACCGAGGCGCTGCATCTGTCGAGCCAGATCGATGACCATGGCCACGTTGCACCCGTTGTCGAGGGCTCCGGTACCGAGGCCCCAGGAATCGAGATGGGCCCCGATCACCACGAACTCCTCGGGTTCGGCGGATCCCTTGATCTCCGCGATCACGTTGTGAGCCTCGTAGGCAGGTCCCGTCTGCGCTTCGAGGGCCAGCCACAACTCGACCTCGGCTCCCCCGCGCACCAGCCGCAGGAGGCGTGCTGCCGCGTCGCGCTCCATCACGGCGGCCAACAGCGTGTTCTTGGGACCCCGGAAGGCATTGTGCCGGTAGAGCTGGTTGCCCGGACGTGACCCCTGGTAGATGACACCCGCGACCCCGTGCTGGGCCAGCCGGTTCTCGACGGCGGCGTCATTCGCATACTCGGCGAACAACCCGGGGATGTCTTCCAGTTCGTCGGTCTCGAGCAGCACGAAGGCACCCTGGATCCTGTCGCCGAGTCTCTCCAGGTCGGACTCACTTCCCCGCCCTCCGTCGACCACCGGCGCCTGCACTCCGGCACTCTCCGTCGTCCGCGAAAAGGGTTTCGCGGCCACCCGCGGACTGAAGGTCGCAGCCCCGCTGACTCGCGCCGCGGCCCGCGTTTCCAGCCAGAGGGCCGGCATCTCGAAGTTCTCGGTGCGGGCTTCGACTCCGGCCTCGCGAAACCGCTCCAGCGCCCATTCGACCGAGCGCTGGTTGGCCGCCGAACCGGTCGGTCGTCCCCCGATCGAGTCGGTGAGCTCGCGCAGATCGGAGATCATCGGAGTCTCGCCGAGCATCGCCGCGACCAGGCGCTCCGCACCGTCGTCGGCTGCGAGCTGACTCCCACCCACACCGGCCAGCACCACAGCTAGCGCCACCAAACGCACACTCCAACGCATCGCTTCCTCCCCTGGAGTTCTGTAGGTTGTGCGGAGGATCCTACACCGAGCTGCCCACCACCGTCCCCTGTTGGCGACGCACCTCGTAGCCAGCCAGGGCCACGGCAGTCGACAGATTGAGCGACCGCACACTACCGCCCGCGATCGGAATCGATACCAGTTGCTCGCGGTAGCGGTCTCGCAACCAGGACGGAAGGCCCACGCTCTCTCGGCCGAACACCAGGACGGTGGGCAGCTCGAAGCGATGCTGCCAGTAGTGCGTCGGCGCTTCGGCCGAGAACAGTACCGGAGTACCGAGCCGAGGCAACTCGGCTTCGAACTCGTCCCAATCCCTCCAGGTCCGAGGCTGAACCCGGTCCCAATAGTCGAGCCCCGCCCGACGGACCTGGCGCTCTTCCAGTGAAAAACCCAGCGGTCCGACGAGGTGTAGCTGAGCTGCCAGGGCCAGGCAGGTTCGGCCGGCGTTGCCGGTGTTCCAGTGGATCTCGGGCTCTACCAGTACCACGTGCAGGTCGCAGCCGTTCGTCGACCCCAGGTGGCTCACGCGCCACCCCTCCGTGGAGCCCTGTCGACCGGTGGGTTCCACAGGAGGAGTCCACCCCGCGATGCTGAAGGCGGGAGAAATGACACCACGGTTTCGTGAGTCTCGATCACCAGGCGGTGGTATCGCCTGACTCGAAGCCGTCGGCGAAGAGGGGAATCTCGAACACCGCTTCGACGCTGAGGGGAGCCGTGATCGAAAGCGAGCAGTCGGTGGTTCCGGAGCAGTCGCCACCCCAACCCACGAACAGCGACCCCGCCGTGGGAGTGGGCGACAACGTGACCATGATCCCCTCCAGAAACTCCTCGTCACAGTCGACACCACAATCGATGCCGCCGGGCGTCGACTGGACCGATCCGGTCGCACTCCCCACCAGGTTCAGGGTGACGGTTACCAGGTGCAGTGCCCCGAACTCGACGTCGACCATCCTGTCCGTGTCCATGAGGAGCGAGCAGGACTGGCCCGAGCAATCACCATCGAACTCGACGAGAGTCGAGCCCGGGTCCGGACTCGCCAGCAGGTCCAGGGAGGTCCCGTCCACGTAGTCGGCGGTGCAGTGCGTGGTGCAGTGGATCCCAGGAACGGTACTGGTCACGGTTCCCGTTCCGGACCCCTGCACATCCACCGAGAGGGTCCTGAGGATCGGATGGAGTTCGTAGGCTCCGACATCGCAGTCGATCGTACCGTCCAGGTCGCCGTCCACCGGGCGCAGCTCGCCACGTTGGTCGGTGATCAGAGGCGTGTCGGTCCCGTGGACCGGGTCCACGAACTCGCAGTCCAGTGGGTCTCCTCCGTCGACGGCCGGACTCGTGGTGAGCAAGGCCCGGGTCTCGGTCGGTCCGCCGTTGGCCGCCAGCACGTCGAGCAGGGGATCGAGTGGGCTCCCCGCGGTTCCCACTTGGTCGTTGTTGGTGAAGATCCCTGGGCAGGACGAGGCGTTGCCGACCAGGTTGTAGCCCTCGGAGTTCCAGGCCGGGGACGCACCGACGCAGTCG
This sequence comes from Thermoanaerobaculia bacterium, assembly GCA_030429235.1. GTDB lineage: Bacteria > Acidobacteriota > Thermoanaerobaculia > Multivoradales > JAIOJS01 > JAIOJS01. Next base: position 75,645 of record JAUIDB010000013.1, read on the forward strand.
ATCCCGTTGTCGGCGAGGATCGTGTTCCGTGCCACGACGGAGAGCACGGCTCCCGTCGCGTGGAGACCGTCGGCCGCGGTGCCTCCCGCACTGTTGCTAGCCACCGTGACGTTCTCGAGGCGGACGCTCGCCGAAACCACGTCCTCCACGAAAAGCGCTCCACCGGCCGCACCGCGCGAGCTATTGCCGGTCAGGGTCGAGTTGACGACCTGGAGTGCGCCCTGGTTGTAGATGGCTCCGCCGCGACCGTCGTCTCCGTTGCCCAGGATCGGTTCGTCCGGTCCACCAAGGTTGCCCACCAGCAGTGAATCGCGTATCAGAACCACACCCGTGGCGGTGTTGAACAGGGCGCCGCCGCGACCTCCGTCGCCCGATCCCGAGTCGGTGCCACCTCCCTCGTTGCCGGCCAGAGTCGACTGCTCGATCGTCGCGGTTCCCTCGTTGTACACACCACCTCCGTCGCCCCCGTCGTAGTTGACGGCCGGGTTGAAGGTGAGACTGCCATCGCCACCGACGTTGTTGCTCACGGTGCAATCCGCGAGAAGCAGGGTCGCCCCCGGAGCGTTGTGGATACCACCTCCACTCGAGCCATGACCCAGCGCTCCACTCGGCGAGAACCCGACGTTGTCGGTCACCCGGCAGTTGACGAGTTCGAGCTCGCCCAAGTTCTGCACTCCTCCGCCCAGACTGCCGCTGCCGGGGCTGCGTCCCGCTCGTAGAGTCACTCCACTCAATAGCAGATCGCCGTTGCTGCCGACTTCCAGCACCCGATGGCTGCCATTGGCGTCGATGACCAGATCGGCCGCCGACGCCGCGCCTTGGATCGTCAGCGCCTTGTCGACGAAGAGGGCGCCCAATCCGGGGTCCAGCGTCAGAGTCCCCGGCAACAACACCGGATCGAAGTCGATGACCCCTCCCGCCGAAGCCACGGTGATCGCTTCCCGGAGCGAGCAACTGCCCGCGGGTCCGACGCAGAGGCTTCCCGTGACATCGCTCAAGGTGTCGACCGTCAGCTGCGCCTCGAGAGGTGCCACGACGAGCAGGGCGGCTCCGAACAGCACGCAACTCGCCTCCCGGCGAAGCCACCTCCTCACCAAGACCTTCTCACGCACGCTGTTCTCCTTGCCAAATCAGGGAATGCAACCGCAGTATAGCAACCGACTCGGCAAGAGCTGATCCTCGCCTCTCTAGGGATCGTGAAGTGACGACATCGTCCCCCGACGCCTTGGGCCTCGAACTAGGCCGAGGCGTCGGTGGGTCGAGCCAAGACCGCTGCGAGTCGCCGGGACAGCAGATACCAGGACCAGGACCAAACGGCTCCCAGAACGGCGGCGACCACCATCGGAAACCACCAGGTACTCGAGGGGAGCTGCGAGGCGACGAGAAAGAGGTCGTCTCCGCGAATCAGATCGCGAGCCCCCGCCGAAGACCAGGCCGGGACCTGCGTCGTCAGGATCGAGCCGATCTCGTACGCATCGCCGGTCAGCGAGACGAAAGGAGCGAGCGCGACGGGCACCATGCTCCCCCAGAGGAGGGGACGCCGCCACTTCGCAGCCTGAAACCAGAGCCAGACCCCGGGAAAAAGCGTCAGGAGGTACGGCGCGAGATCGGTCGCCAAGTACACCAGGTCACTACCACCGGTATCGAAACCCGAGAGACGCCCGGCGTAGTCGCTTTCGGGCGTGACCCAGTCGAACAGCGCAGCGTAGAACGCACCGCCGTAGGTTCCGTCGATCTCCAGTTCCCAGACCTCGCCACCGGTCGCCAGGCAGCCGATGGCATGCAGGAACTCGTGCAACGGTACGTAGACCCACCAGCCCAGAGCCAGGCCCGCGAACACCCACAGCAGTCGGCTCGCCTGGCCTTCCAGGACCCGTTCGAGGCCGTCGAGAGCGTCGTCGAACGGCGCCGTGATCCAGCGCACCGCCCGAGGTCGTCCCGAGCTCGGGTTCTCTTCCGGCGGGCTGGGCGGCGCCGGCCCGCTCTCCGGTACCGATTCCGAACTACTCACCGACCAGTCGCCGCATCTGCTCGATCCCCTGATTGACCTGAGCCAGAGAGAGCTGCCGGAACCGTTCCGGCAAGAACCGCTCGTCGGTACACTCCTTGACGGCCAGGAGGTCCATCAGCCGGAGTCGTTCGATATGGGGAGAGGGTCGAACTTCGGTGATCACCTCCGCCACGATCTCTTCGATGGGGCGGGCCTCAGCCTCGGACTGGGTCTCGAAGCGGCGGAGCGCTCGCACCAGGATCCCCTCCATCTCGTTGCCACCGACCTCCTCGTTCTCAGGCGGTTGGGGCAAGGACGCAGCGTCGATATCCAGGCCGACCTTCCTGGCCATGGCGTAGAAGAGAGCGTGTCGCTCCGCGGGATCGGAAGGCGGGAAGAGGGGGATGTGCACGTCGAGCCTTCCCTGCCGCTTGAGATCGACCTCGACCAGATCAGGGCGGCTCGTGGCGAAGACCCAGATGATCTTCCCCCGGTTGTTGGTATCGCTCATCTCCTTGGCCAGCATGCCGTAGATGCGACCCGACAGGCCCGCGTCGCCGCTGCCGGCGTCGCGCTTTCCGGTCGCCTGGTCGGCCTCGTCCACGAAGACGATCACCTGTCCGAGGGCTCGCAGGATGTTGAAGATCCTCTCCAGGTTGCCTTCGGTCGCCCCTACCCACTTGTCACGGAAGTTTTTGATCTCGACCACTGGAATGCCGACCTCACCGGCCCAGCACTCGACCAGGAAGGTCTTGCCGGTCCCGATCCGACCGCACAGCAGGTAGCCCATGGGGATGGCCCGGATGCGGCCGCGAGCCAACAGTGCAGCGTCCTGCCGTAGCCAACGCTTCGCTTCCTCGTGACCGGCGACGTGGTCGAGGGTCCGCTTCGACTCGATGAACTCGATGCGACCGAACGCTTCCTTCTCGATCAGCTCCTTCTTCATTCGGCTCAGGTAGGCCTGTGTGATCGGCTCCCCACCCCGCAGAGCCCGGAGGATCAATCCCCGGACGTTGACCAGAGAGAGGCCGACCAGCTTCTGGGCCAGGGTCGGTCGATCGACCTCGCAGGCCGCTTCGAAGCCCGCCTCCTCCCGAGTCAGATCCTCGACGAAGGCCTCGACCTGATCCGCTGCCGGCAGCGTCACCTTGATCTTGGCCGAATACGGCGACTCCACCAGGAGCCGATTGACGTCCGCCAGATTCTCGGTGATCAGTACCGTGGCGACCTGACCGCCGGTGATCGCCGGGTCGCTGGCCCAGTCGAGCAGTTTGATCAGAATCTGGGAACGGTCCCCGGAAAGGTGCAGGGCATCACCCTGCGGCGCGATGAAGTGTGCATAGTCGACCAGGACAGCGACCCGTAGCGGCGCCCGCGTCCGGCCACCGTCTGGGTTGGGAACGGTGCGGTGCTGGCTGCCCCGCACGAACCGGTCGATCAACTCGAGCGCCCGTTTGGCATCGCGCGGCAAGAGGTTGGCGAGGTCGAGGCTTTCGAGGTTGTCGGCGGCACCGCTGGGCAAGCGGGAGAACGAGGTTCCCTGGAAGGTATCGAAGGCCTCGAGGAAGCGATGGAAGTGCTCTCCCCCCTTGCGAACTCTCACTCCCCGGCCCCGGTCGTAGTGGATGACGACATCGAATGGCGCAAACATCGACTCGGTCAGGAAGCGTCGGATCGAGACGTACCGCGCTACCCCCTCTTCCAGCCCGCTGGGAACCAGATCGAAGACGTTGCCGTAGAGCAAGAACTGGCTGTTCGACCCCGCCGCGTAGATCCGACGCATCTCCTCCGCCCACGCCGGTAGCGCTGGGTTCGGGACGACTTCGGTCTCCGACTTGGCCGCCGACGGTTCCGGCGTCGAGTTCTCCGCTCCGGCCTCGGGTTCCTGACTCATCCTTCGATCTCCGGGAGTTGGGGCAAGCCGAGGGGATCGGTCTCCGTGCTCTCACCCAGGGAGGCGAAGAGATCCTGATGCTCGCGCATCCAGTGTTCGGTCTCCTCCATGTGGGAGGTCACGGCGTCCAGCCGATCGGACAGCACCTGGGGCTTGCCGCTGACGGCCGCTTCCTCGCGAATGAGTCGAACCTGCTGTTCGATGCGCAACAGCTCCGCTTCGACGACGTCCAGGCTGGCCAGGGCGCGGTCGTGATTCTCCAGCCGCTTGCGCTGGATCTCCAGCGTTCCCTGGAGCGAACGAGCCAGCACCTGATCCGCCGCCGGATCGATCTCCTCCAGACGGGATTCCGCCGAACGGATCGCGTTTTCGAGTTCGACCCGATCCAGACTCTCGACGTTTTCGTTGATCAACTCGGACGACGTCAGGAGTCGAAGGAAGATCCCCAGCAGCTGGTTCAGGTTGCGCGCTTTCTGGTCCTGCACGTCAGCCAGGCTGTCGACATCCCCGAGGGCGGCGGAGATCCCGAGGATCTTCCTCCCCTCCTCCAGAAGGCGGCGGTAGCGCTCGCGATTGAGGGGTTCCAACCGGAGGACCGCCTGGTGAACGCGCTCCTCGTACTTCTGCTGAGCCTCCAGTAGTCGCTCGCCCCGTACTAGTTTCTGGAAGCGAGCACTCCCGCCGACAAAACCCAGGTAGGCGAGTTCTGCGGCCGCTCCCAGGAGCCAGAACCCCGGATTGGCGATCCCCAACACGGCCGCCGTGCCGAGGATCATCCAGTTCATCGGCATCGGCCCCAGTAGGGGAACCCGCACCTTGCGCGAGAAGGCTTCCTTGACGTAGTCGAGATAGGTCAATCGATCGGGCACCGCAGCGTTCCTAGCTCAGACCGTTCATCGTTCGGTGGCCTCGATCTCGGTAAACACCCGCGCCACTTCCGCCACCGCTCGCTTGAAGTGACTGCTCTCCTGAACCTCCATCGGGTCGCTGTCGCGGGTCGGTGGAATGATGTCCTCGAAAATCGCTCCCAGCCGCCCGGGATGAGGGGTCATGATCCAAACCCGGTCCCCCAGGTAGACCGCCTCGGAGATCGAGTGTGTAACGAGAAACACGGTCGCCTCGACGTCGTGCCAGAGTTCGGTGATCAGCCGTTGCATGTCGTACCGGGTCGGCTCGTCCAGAGCCGAGAACGGTTCGTCCATCAGCAGGATCCGGGGCTCGATGACGAGACTGCGCGCGATCGCGACCCGCTGTTGCTGGCCGCCCGAGAGCTGGTGGGGATACTTGTGCTCGTGTCCCCCCAGACCGACCCGCTGGATCAGATCGAGGGCACGCTCGTCGATCTCGGCGGCGGAGAGGGAACTCTTCCGATCGATCTCCAGCCCGAACCGAACGTTCTCGAGCACCGTGCGGTGAGGGAACGAACTGTACTGCTGGAAGATCATGCCCCGATCTCGCCCCGGTCCGGTGACCTCCCGCCCCCGCACCTTCACCGTCCCCCGAGTCGGCGGATAGACGTCGGGGAAACCCTGGATCAAGTTGAGGATCGTCGACTTGCCACAACCGGAGGGTCCGATGATGCTGATGAACTCTCCGTAGCCTGGGCGATCCTCGACCACGAAGCTGACATCCGAAATGGCTGTGAAGGCCTTCGGAGTTCCCGCCGCGAAGGTCTTCTCGACCTTGCGAAACTCGACGACAGGCGGAGCGGTAGTAGACGAACCGTCAGTCATCAGCGACGCCCCTGGACCTTGTAGGGGAAGAAGCGCCGCCCGGCCCAGACCCACAACTTGTCCGTAAGGAAGGCGATCAGGACGATCACCAGCAGAATCAGATAGATGTGCTCGCGGGGGCCACGGCGTTGCGACGAGATGATGATGCCGCCCACCCCTCGACTGGAGTCGACGATCTCGGCCAGGATGATGTAGCTCCAGCCGATACCGAACCCGAGCCGCATCGCCTGGTAGATGTCCGGCCAGGCCACTCCCAGCAAGACCTTGCGCACGACCTGGGCGCGGGTGGCCCCCAAGGTGTACGCGGTCTTGAGATAGACCTCGTCCACCGCATCTACCGCCGCCACGATGAGGGGCAGCAGGTAGATGACAAAGGCGATGGCGAGAAAGCCGATCTTCTGCTGCTCGCCGGTACCGAACAGCGAGATGGTCAGGGGTACGAGAGCCGGGATCGGCAGGTAGGCACCGAAGACCGAAATCGGATCGAACATCGCCTTCATGCGGCCGAACGAGCCCATCAGGAGCCCCAGTGGGAAGGCGATCGCCACTCCCACCGCAAAACCGGAGACGACCCGCTGCAAGGACACAGCGACGTTGCGCGTGAGCGCCCGCTCGAACCAGAGGGATCGGAAAGACTGCAAGACCTCCCAAGGACTGGGCAGGATCACCGGGGAGATGTACCGTGACTCAGGCGTCGGACCGGCCGTCACCGCCCACCAAAGAGCGAGCAGAGCCAAGATCGGTACCGAGCCGAGCAACCAGCGCTCCCAGCCCGGAACCTCTCCTCGGATCGCCCACCAGCCGGAGCGTCCGGCGCGCCGGATCTCGCCCGGCCCTTCGGCCGCCGGCTCGACTCCGTTCGCCTCCGGGGCCGCCCCAGCCTGTTCGTCGCTGTCCCGCTCCGACATCGTTCCTCCGGCCTCGAACCTCTATCGGGTCTCAGCCCTCCTCGGGCGGATACACCGAGATCTCGACCCGTCGGTTCATGGTGTGGTTGTCCGGGTCGGCAGCGTCCGCCGGTTCGTTCCAGCCCATTCCCTCGACGTAGAACTTGTCCGGATCGAACTCGTACTCCTCGACCAGAGCCCGCTTGACGCCGTTGGCTCGGTCCAGGGACAGCTGTTGCACGTCCTCGAAGCGAACTCCGCGCCCCTTCATGGAGGCATCGGTGTGACCGGTAATCGCTACGATGGCCCGCTCGTACTGCCCCGCCAGACGAGCGACCTTTTCGAGTGTCGCCTTGGCCGTCGGGTCGTAGAGGGTGTCCGGAATCGGCTGATCGTTGGCGTCGTGGTCGGGCTCCAGGATATTGGCCGAGTTGGGATAGAAGTTGATGCGGATGGTCTGCGTCAGGATGGGGGCTTCCGCTCGCACCTTGCTGAACGAGGACGGCACGAAGTCGGTCTTGTACTCGTCGCGCTGATGGGCGAAGGTCCCCTTGCCCTCCAGAGCCTGAATTGCCGAGAAGTCCAGCACCTCGTCGAAGCGTACCGGCGTCCCGATCAGACCCAACTCGCGGTAGACGAAGGTGATGTTCTTCCAGGTCCTCTCGAAGTTGGCCGGGCTATTCTGGTTGAGGAAGAAGTCCTTGTTCTCGGCGAAGTTGGTCGAGTGCGCATCGGCCACCATCGACTTGACCTCATCGACCGGCATCCCGTAACCGTCGGCCATCCACTCGAAGGCCTGGGCCTGCAAGGTCGCGTCCTTCAACGACTCCATGCCGGTGAAGATGCCCGAGACCAGTCCCTCGATGATCTCCGGATGGTCCTTGGCGAAGTCCGCGCGAGCGGCCCAGACGTCGGCGATCAGCTTGTTCGCCTCGACGGTCGTCGTCAGGATCTTGGTGTCGGCCACGCGATCTGGAATGTTGTAGATGTCGGGGGCCCAGGAGACGCAAGCGTCGATGCTCTTGTCCGAGACGAACGCCGCTGCCGCCTCGAAGGCCGAAGCGGTGTACTTGTGGTTCACTTCACTGGGCTGAATGCCGGCGTTGAGCAGCAGGTTGTTGATGAAGTACTGGGAGGGGCTATTCTGCGCGTAGACGATGGTCTTGCCACGCAGGTCCTTTACCGATCCGATGTCTCCACGCACGACCACGCCGTCGCCACCGTTGGACCAGTCGACCTGCTGGTAGATGCGGGGAGCAGTCCGGGAGTCCTTCATCAACTCGGGGGCGAAGAGGACCATCATGTCGAGCGTGCCCCAGAGAACGTGGCTCTCTCCGGCCGCGAAGGCGTCCCGAGCCACCACCGGATCATCGATCAACTTGAGGTTGACCTTGAAGCCGTGCTCTTTGAAGAACACGCTGTCTTCGTTGGGCGAGAATCCGTGGTTCGCGGCGATGATCGGCAGCCAACCGATCCAGACGTTGATCGGGAACTCGACGACCGGATCGTCGGCATCCCAGGAGTAGTTGCTCGTTCCCTGCACCGGGGGCAGCTTCTCCCCGGGCACATAGCTGTACTCGTTGACCGTGGTGATCCCTACGGTGTCGGGCGCTTCCAGCTTCTTGAACTCGTCGAGATCGACGGTAGCGCTGGTGCCATCCTCGCCGGAGGGGGCGATCGCATCGCGGAAGTAGTAGACCGCGCCGCCGATCAGGGCGAGGATGAAGAGGAACAGAACGAGTTTTCCGAGCTTCGTGGGTCCGGTTGCCTGGGACATCGTGAACTCCCTATGTCAAGTCTATTGAGCTGATTCGGATCGGTTGGATAACGAGATTTCGGGGCTTCGCTGAACGTCGTAGGGTCAGCCTTCGGTCGTGGTCGGTCCCATCTCGCGCTGGACGGGCGGCTTCTCCACCGTCTCTTCGACCGTCTCTTCGACCGGCATGTCGAGACCGTAAGCGGCGGCAAACTCGGCCAGGGCCTGATCGGCCAACGCTTCCTGCTCGGCCTCCATCAGCTCGACCTGTGAGGTGTCGATCGAGGAGGAGGCGACCCGGGCGCGACCGGCCGCTTGGTCGCGGCGTTCGGTGAGGTACTCCTCGACCCGGTTGATCGTGTCCCCAGAACCGCCGATCTCGGTAATCATCCCCTTGGCCATCTCCTGCAGTTCGGCTTGAGCCTCCATCATCTCGGTTTCGGTGAGGAGCCGCTTCAACGACTCGATCTTCTGCTGCGCCTCCTTGACGGCTACGTCGCGGGTCTTCACCAGCTTCTGGTAGGTCTCGTCGGCGCCCTCGAGCTGATCCCGGTTCTCGGTCAGCTGCTCCCGTACCGTCTTCAGTTGCAGAGCGTATTGGCCCGCCGCCGCTCGGTTCCCGACCTTGAGATTGGCCGCGGCTTTGGCGGCGAGTTCCTTCTCCTTCTTCTCGAGATTCTTGACCTGGCGCATCAGACGTTCCACGAATGCAGCGTGGTTGGCGAGATTCTCGTTGAAGGTGGCGATCTGCTTGCGCAGGTTCTCCTTCTCAGCCTCGATCAGGGCCCGCGGATTCGATTTCTCCAGGCCGGAGATGAACAGGCTCAGAAAGCCCTTGATGAGGTTGGAAAGTCGGTTGAACATCTGGTTCCGCTCCTTGTCGCTTGGCGTACAACCACCTCGGAGTCCGAGGTTCGAGGGGTGACGCTCTGAGATCTAGTCGAGATCCAATACTCTACCAGGCTGACGGGTGGTAACACACCGTGGAACACCACGCTCGAGACCTGGCATACGTCATGCTACGGTTCAACCGCATGGTTCCTTCCCCTCTGTGGCTCGCCTTCTCGCTCTTGATCCTCGATCCGTCGGCGACCGACCCGATCCGGCCGTCGATCAGTGACGAGGATCTGTTCGGGAAAACCGCCGTCGCCGCCCAGCAAGCTCTCGACTACTACGGCCCTTGGGACGACGACGCTGCCGCCCGGCGCGTCACGGACCTGGGCTACCGGCTGGCAGCCCAGACCGGGTTCACCGACTTCCCGCTGACCTTCTCGGTGGTCGACATGCGAGAACCCAACGCCTTCGCCCTTCCGGGAGGACAGATCTTCGTCACCCGAGGCATGCTCGAACTGGGGCTCGACGACGATCAACTCGCCGGCCTCTTGGGCCACGAAATCGCCCACGTGACCCTGGAGCACGGCACCAAGATGCAGAAACGAGCCCGGCTCCTCAACGCGCTGGGCCAGGCGGCGATGGTCGGGGTTCTGGTTGCCGCCGACTCGATCGGGGGCGAACGAGCCCCCGAAGGCGTTCCCCTGGGGCGCAATCCCGACGAGATCTCGCGTGGTGCCAGGATTCAGGGCGCGCTAGCGGCGACGATGATCCTGAGCGAGTTGCTGATGCGCGGATACAACCGCGAGTTCGAAGACCAGGCCGATGCCGAGGGGCAACGAATGGCCGCCGCGGCAGGGTTCGATCCCCATGGCGCCGACCGTCTCTTCGATCTGATGGAACAGCGCCTGCCACAGAGCCGCGAGTACGGCTACTGGCGGACCCACCCCTTCTTCACCGACCGCATTGTCGCGGCCCGAGCGCGGGCAGATCAGCTGGCGATCCTCACCCCCAAACCGGACGCACCGTTCCGCCAGGCAACGCAGGACGTCCTACTCGCTTTCGATCCCACCACCATCGACAAGAGCGACGAGGAGACCCAGCAGGCAGTGCGCCTCTACCTCGAAGCGACCGCCCTCGCAGCCTGGCCCTCGGGTCCCACGGCGGAGCGGCTGCGAGACGCCAGTCTGCAACGACTGCGAGAGACGATCGAAGAGACCTCGGAGATCCAACGCGACTACGGCCGCCTGCTCCAAGCGACCCGCCGAGAACGTGCCGAAGTGGCCGAACTGACGCCCGACAGCGACTTCTTGGCCGCTCTCGACCAGCAGATCGCCGCGATCGAGCAAACGCAAGCCACCAACTACCCGGCAGCGCTTCGCATCCTCGACGAAGGGGTCTATCAGACCGAGTTCCTCGCCGCCTTCCTCAGCAACTACCCCGACTCGCCACGAGTATCGGCCGTGGCGCTGAAGCTCGCCACCTCCTACGCGCGGATGCAGCGTACCCGGGATTCGATCGAGCACTACTTGAAGGCGTGGCGAGCCGCCCCCGACAGCGAACTCGGTCAGCAGGCACGACGGGGGCTCGAGATCCTGACTCCCCAGCTCGAGGATCTGACGGCGCTGGCCGAGGTCGAAGCGGCGGCCCACGAGATCGCGGGCGCCGCGGAGTTGGAGTCTGCCGCCCGAGCCCGCCTCGACGAGCAGGCGACGCGGTTCGTGCAACTCGAGAACGGCGCGCTCTATCTGCAGCGTTTCCCCGAGGGCTCCGTGGCGCCGTCGGTGACGGCTCGACTGGAGACCCAGGCGGAAAAGCTGTACGGCGAGGTCATCCTCTACCAGGGGATTGGAGACTCGCTGAAGGCGCTCGACCGGATTCGAGAAATCCTGACCTACGCTCCCGAGTCCTCGGCCGCACGGCGTCTCAGTGAGCGCGCCGTGTTGGGCTAGACCGCTCCAAGCCGCTCACAGGTCGAAGGCCGCGATCACATAGCCGTGGTCGGTCGGCTTCTCGCCCAGTTCGCCCGGCTGGATACCGATCAGCTCGTTGCCATGCAGAATCTCGTAGCGAGCGGTTCCAGCCTCGGACTCCGCCCGCGCCACGATTCCGTGCATCAGCACCTGGAGGCGCCCACGGTGGTTGTAGTCGTAACGCTCGGATCGCGGCACTCCCCGGGCCAGGTTGTAGTTCCGGCTGCCTTCCAAGACCCCCAGGGCCTGACTGAATTCGAAGTCGTTGAAGTCGCCGGTCACGTAGTAGCGGTGTCCCTCGGCCGCGAGTTGCTCGAGCCGCGCCGCCACGAACCGTGCCTGCTCGACGCGGACCTCCTGTCTTGGATCGTGCCCCGCGTTCTCCGGTGCGAACAACCCCAGTTGATGCCGTTTCGACGCGAAGTGCACATTGAGCACCCAGAGTTCGGCCCCGCTCTCACGATGCCGGAACCCGGCTTGGAGTACCTTACGCGAACCCTCGAAGCAGGCCGCATCTTCTCCCAGCCGACGCACCGAGCCGGGCAGCGGTTCGACTCGCATGGGGTCGTAGAGAAAACCGTTGCGGATGTTGCCTCCAGGCTGTCCCCCGTCGGCCCCGACCTCGGGGGGACGATCGATCTCGACATAGCGCGGTCCTCCGGCCCTACCGATGGCTCGCTGTAGTTCGCGAAAGGTCCGGCGAGCCCGAACCCGGTGGGTCTGCTCGGCTCCGTCGTCGTCCTGGATCTCCTGGAGGGCGATGAGGTCGGGGCTCTGCGCCTGCTCCACGACCGCTTGCGCCAGGGCTCGAAATCGGCCGTCGCCGAGGTCGTCGTCGATGTCCAGTCCAGGATCCGCCACGTAGCGCGGATCTTCCACCTGGGGATCGAGATTGAAACCGTTCAGCGTCATCACCGTGACTCGACGAGATCCCGACCGCAACGTGGTCACGGGTCGACCGATGGACGGATTCCTGACGGCGATCGGCCCGGAGGCAGCGATCTGGAAAGCCTGGGAGCGGTAGTTCAGCGGCCCCGTTACGTCCGAAAGTAGGCGAGCCCCCACGTGCACCACCGGGGCACGGTCGTAGTCGAGGAGGCGGAAGCCGGGGAACCATCGCAGCGGTTCGAGCGGGTCGATCCGGAGGCCGCCGTGGGGCGTGAGCTCCTCCTCACTGTCTTCGGGCAGTACGACGTAGTCGCCAAACGGGTTGCTGGGTGCCAGAAAGGTAGCGCCAGCCTTGATACCGACCAGCATGCCCTCGAGACGGTTGAGGTACTCGGTGAGCTCCGGTCCGCTGGCCGGAAGCTCTCGAGCCCGCAGCCAATGTGGTTCGAGCGGCGCAGTCGGATGGGGGGCTTCGTCCCAACGCTCGGCGACGAGTTGGGTGGTGCAGCGGTCGGTAGCGTCCGACCGGTAGTCCAGGACCTTGCCGACCACCGTAACCCGGTGCCAGCGCCGAGGACGACCACGGCGTTGGTAGACGAAGAGGCCGGCAGAAGCCAGTCCCTCGGGCGTGTCGGACGCCTGAATGAAGAAGCCCTTGCGACTCCATCCGGTCACGATCCCTTCGACCCGGACCCGCTCGTGGGCCAACGGGGACTCCGTACCCGAGCCCTGGATTTCGGGAATCGCAATCGTCGGGACGGGCCGGTCGGGTCGCATGACGTGATTGTGTCAGCTCGCGGAGTGCAGCGGAACGTGCGGCGGTTCACTTCGGGAGTGGACCAGTTTCTGGTATGTTCCAGCAGAATTCACCCATCCTGGAGGACCGCCGACGTGACTTGGGCCGCCTCCGAGAAGCCATGATCGAACCCGTCGATTACTACAGCCTAGATCCCTACGAACTGGATCGGTTCCTGATGCGACGCCGGGCGCAGCCCTCGGCTCCCTCGGATACTGACCTGGCGGAAAACCTGGTCGAGATTCTGCGCAAAGCCAACGAGTTCGTACCCTCAGCCGCCGGGTCGATCCTGCTCGACAACCCGACCAGCAAGAACTTCCAGCGCCAGAAGAACGACCTTTTCTTCATCGCTGCCTTCGGCCACAACAGCGACCGCCTCCTGGGGCGTTCCATTCCTGGAGACGATGGAATCGCGGGGCACGTGTACGTCTCGGGCCGAGCCTACTTTTCGGCCGATGTCAGCGACGACCGTCATTTCTACTCCGAGGTCGACAAGATCACCTCCTACCAGACCCAGTCGCTGGTGGCGATCCCTATCCGTATCGAAAAGGAAGTGTGCGGGGTTCTGGAACTGATCAATCGTCAGGGAGCCCCTGGCTACAGTGTGCGCGACCTCGATCTGCTGGAGATCTTCGCCGGCTACATCTCGGTCTCGATTCAGAACGTTCTCGACGCCCGCCAGGCTCAGGAGATCGCCCAGCGCGACAACCTCACCGGGCTCTACAACGATCGGTACCTCCACATCGGACTGTCGCAGATCATCGCTCGTTGTCGGGTCCAGGGGGCCGATGTCGCGGCTCTGTTCATGGATCTCGACACCTTCAAGCGAGTCAACGACACCCACGGCCATCTCGCCGGCAGCCAGGTGCTGCGGGAGGTGGGCCGCGAGATCGCGCAGATGATGCAACAGCCAGACGCGCTCGCGGCCCGCTACGGCGGAGACGAGTTCGTGATCATCGTACCCGGCCTCGACCTCGAGGGCGCGATCGATCTGGCCGAACAACTCCGCTGCCGGATCGCCGGACACACCTTCGTTGACCGCCCGGGGGACATTCATCCGGAGCCGCTTCACTTGCGGGGCGTCACCTGCTCGATCGGTATCGCCACGTTGCGCCAACACGTACCCCACGATTGCGACGAAGGAAGCTCTCGGAGCCTGCTGCTCCGTCGCGCCGACGAAGCGATGTACGTCGCCAAGGAGGACGGTCGGAACCGCCTCCACGTCGCTTCGACCGAGGGGGTGTCCCGGCGCTCGGTACCAGGGCGCACCTTCGCCGACTAGAGCGGTTCTGAGCCTTCCCGGCCCGCGGCCGGAATGCTAGGATCCGCGGGCGACGTCGCGACCCCGACCGGGCGCCCATGCCCCCCTCCCGACGCCCGCCCCGAGCCATTCAGTTCAGAAGGAGTCCAGTATGAGCACACTGACGGAGTCGTCCGTTCACGTCACCCCGCATGAGGTCCACGAGGTTCTCGAGAGGCATATGCTGGCCGACGGCTTCAAGATCGTCCTCGACCTCGAGAAGAGCCGCGGCGCCTGGCTCCACGATGCGCTCAGCGGTCAGGACCTCCTCGACTTCTTCACCAGCTTCTCTAGCTATCCGATGGGCTACAACCATCCGAAGCTGACGACGGAAGACTTCGAGCGCCGCCTGCTGGACGCCTCGGTGGTCAAGGTAGCCAACGCTGATCTCTACACCACCCTGATGGCCGAGTTCGTCGAGACCTTCGCCCGCTCGGTGCCTGCGGCCTTCAGAGAACGGCTCTTCTTCGTCTCAGGCGGAGCCCTGGCGGTGGAGAACGCCCTCAAGACCGCTTTCGACTGGAAGGTCCGCAAGAACCTCGCCGCGGGTAAGCCCGAGGGCGGGTCAAAGATCATCCACTTCCGTGAGGCCTTCCACGGTCGTAGCGGTTATACGCTCTCGCTCACCAACACCGACCCGACCAAAACCGACTACTTCCCCAAGTTCGACTGGCCGCGGATCGACAACCCCAAGCTCAGCTTCCCCCTGACGGACGAGGGGCTCGCGGCCACGCGCACGGTCGAGGAACGAGCCATCGCCCAGATTCGGCAAGCGGTGGCCACCCACCGCGACGAGATCGCGGGGCTGATCCTGGAACCGATCCAGGGCGAGGGCGGCGACAACCACTTCCGTCGAGAGTTCCTACGACAGCTGCGGGACCTCGCGGACGAACTCGAGTTCCTGTTGATCTTCGACGAGGTCCAGACCGGATTCGGGACCACCGGCAAGTGGTGGTGCTTCGAGCACTTCGGCGTAGAGCCCGACGTCTTCGCCTTCGGCAAGAAGACGCAGGTTTGCGGAATCGCCGCCAGCGAGCGGGTCGACGAGGTCGACTCCGTCTTCCAGGTATCGAGTCGCATCAACTCGACCTGGGGCGGCAACCTGGTCGACATGGTCCGTTGCCAACGCTTCGTGGAGATCATCGAGGAGGACGGACTGCTCGACAACGCAACCAGGGTCGGTGCCCGGATCGTCGACCACCTGGAAGGGTTCCAAGCCAAGTACGACGACGTGACCAACGCCCGCGGACGGGGACTGTTCGTCGCCTTCGACCTGCCAGACACGCAAACCCGAAACCGCGTCTTGAAGGCGCTGAACGACCAGCGGGTGCTCGGTCTGTCCTGTGGGCCGAGATCGGTTCGCTTCCGCCCGCCTCTGATCTTGACCGCGGAGGAGGCCGACGAAGGAATGAGCCGCCTGGATGCCGCGCTCGAGGCTTCCCTCTAGTTCGACTCGAGTTCCGGTCGCGACCGCTCGGCATCGGCTGGAGGTATCGCGAACGCCTCGCGGCTGGTGGTGTCGAGTGCCGCCGCCGAGGGCAGAGCCAGCGAGTCCGCGAGATCGAGATCGACCTCGACCGCGGCTAGGATCCTCGGCGCCGGTCGACGCCGGAAGAGGTAGACCGAGGCCGCGGGCTCCCCTTCCCCGTCCCACTCGAGAATGAGTTCACCGTCCGAGGCTGCGGGAGCCGACCGGGTCAGCGCGTCGCTCAGGGCCATACGCAGTCCGGGATCGACCCCTGGCCAACCTCGGACCTGTCGGGCGATGAGCGTCCGTAGGCCCGGTTGCCCGGCGAACCCCGTTGAAGCCAACAACCTCGGTTCGAGGAGCACGGCCCTCGCTCCCCAGTAGGTCCCGGCCGCTGAGTGCGGATCCTCGAGGTGGAGCCGCCAGGCAGCGGCCCAGCTCAAAGGGTCGAGCTGCACCGCTCGCTCGAGGTCGACCCTACGGTAGAGGCTCGCCGCGCGGCTCCCTTCGGTCAGCCAGAAGGCCGAGACGGCCAAGTCAGCGTGGGGCCGCTGCCCTGACGCGAACCGGTAGAGGGGAAAGGCTGGGTCGAGCCGAACCGCCAGGGCCAGGTGCCGCTCGGCGCTCTCCTCGGTGGCTGCTTCCAGGGCTCGGTCGAAGTGCCAGTGCGCCAAGGTCGTCGGCATCAGGGCGATCGCTGCCACCACGGCGTAGACCCGCCACACCAGATGAGGTCGCCGCTCCGGTGTCCTGTCGGCTCCGGGGTCAACCAGCGGGGCCAGCTGACCCACCCCGAGGACCAGACCCAGCACTACCCACGGGGCCAGCGTACCGAGCGCGACGCCGGCCAGGGAGTAGCAAGCCAGCGCCACCAGCCCCCAACGGGCAGACCGACGGAGGGCGAGCCATTCTCGAAGGGACTCCGGCACTCCACGTTCCTCGCGGCGCCGCCGCCACCACCAGAGCGCCACCAACCAGATCGCGATCGAGACGCCGAGCAGACCCGTCTCTCTCAGCCCCTGCAGGGGCCAGGAATGCAGGTCTCCCACCACCTCACCGGGCGGATTGATCCCGGGTTGTGGAGTGAGTCGCTCCGCCACCGTCCAGGGCGTCGATCCGGGACCCCAGCCCAGCCAGGGCCGCTCACGCCACCCCTGCCAACCCGCTTCCCAGTAGGCGATCCGAGCCCGCCACGAGTTCAGATCGGCGCGCCAGCCACCACCCCAGGACGGTTCTCCCTGCAGTGGGCCCAGAAGCCCGACCGCCAGGACCACCAGGAGTAGCGTCGCGAACCCTCCGACGACAACTCGAACTCGGCGCCGAAGCCATAGGGCGACCAGGGCCAGAAGACCAACGAGAGCCAGCGCCGAACCGGTCGCGAGGAGCGCTGCGACCACCAACGCCGAGACCCCACGCACCAGGAGCGCGCCCCTCCCGGCTCGAGCGCCGCTGGCCACAACCGGAAGGGTCGGGAGCAAACAAGCCACCACAAGGAGATGGTGCCCCAGAGTACCGCGGGCCACCTCGCCACTGAGTAGGCTCTCGAAGAGGGCCCAGGCCGCCACTCCAGCCAACCCCACACGCCAGCAGGTGAGGCCGAGGCGGCGTCGCGGGGCCGAGGACCAGGCGCGCCGCACGCTGGCGGGAAGGACCAGCAGGGCCGGGAGCAGTAGAAGGGCCAAACGCCCGGACCGAGGAAGCGGGCTCGAGGCCACGCTGAGCAGTACGGCGAACAGCAGAGCCCCGACCAGCCACCGACCTCGAGGACCGAGCGCCAGAGGGTCGAGATCCGCAGGCGCTCCAAACCAGACTGTAGCGAGAAGGGCCGCCAGCCCGCTGGCGGTGGCCACCGCGCCGGCTCCCCCAGACAACGTACCGCTCCACCCCGTGAAGAGGAGGAGCAGCAGGGCCGGCCAGGCGGCGGCAAACGAGGTCCTCACGACCGCGATTGTACGCGCGGTCGAAGGCTTGCGGCCGGGTCCCGCCGGGAAGTGGCGGGAAGACCCGGCCGCGATTCCTACTTGCCGCGCCGGATCAGGATGTCTCCGTTGTGGGACCGCATCGTGATCTCAGCACCGCCGCCGTTGATCGTCCCAGAGACCGCCTGCTCGATCTCGACCCGGTAGCGGTTGTTGACCCGCTCCTGGTGGGTTCTGGGTCCGCCGGTATCGAGGGCGACGTCGAAGTCGGTATAGATCTCACCGTTCATGGTCTGTAGGGCCAGGCGGGCCCCGAGGGAGGCGGGCAAGGTCACATCGAGGTCGCCGTTCAGGCTACTGAAAGCCATCGGCAGCGCACCGCGCGACGCGTCGAGGGTGATCAGGATGTCGCCGTTGACCGACGAAGCCTGCACCGTACCCCGCAGGTCCAGTCCCGTGACATCGCCGTTGGTGTTCTGCAACTCGTGCTCTCCGTACACGCCGACGACCTTGATCTCGCCGTCGTTGACCGTGCTCGCCTTGACGGAGGTATTGCGGGGCACTCGAAAGTGCACCCCGTCGCCCCCCATGCCACTCATCTCGACGCTGACCACGTTGTTCTCTTCCTCCACGACCACGCCAAAGGACGAGCGCGGCAAGCGTCGGAGCCCGTCGTAGGACTCCTCTTCGTAGTCGTCATCCTCGTCGACGTCGGTATCCAGGACGACCTGTTTGCCATCGTAACCCTCGACGATGATGCTGCCTTCGATGAGTCCAACCTGGAGGATCATCGGCTGGTCGGGGTGACTGAGGGGAATGACGGTCTCGCGGGCCATGGCGGCGGGGCCGAAGGCCAGCCAGACCAGCGCTGCCACGAGGCTCAGGGTTCGTTTTGGGTGTTGCATATCAGTTCTCCAGTGGGATGGGTTGAGGGACTTCATGCCTCGCCGCCGCGCCGTACGGCGATGTGGCGACGCACCTCGGTATGAAGCAAGGGGTTGTCGAGCAGCGAATCGATTGCCTTCTGTACTCCGGGCGACTCGGAGTCGATCAGGAGGTCGATCAGAGCGATCTGGACCAACGGTGCCTCCTGCTGGCGCAGCGATCCGACCAGCAGCAGCTGCACCTCAGGCCGATCCGCCAGCGGTGCCAGCGCTTCGACCGCCGCCAGGCGCACGTTGGTGCTGGGGTCGCGCACGATCCGGTCGCTGAGGGCCCGAAGGACCTCACCATCCGGCTGTCCGGCCTGGCGACCGTAGCGGACACCTTCGAGACGCGACGCGGCCGATTCCTGACGCAAGAGGCTGAGGGCCACCAGTTCGTTCAGAGAGCCGACCTCCTCCTGCAGTGCGGCCAGTTCAGCCGACGGCACCGCTCCAGCTCCGGCCGTCCACCTACCGACCCCGATGCCGAGGAGCAGACAGGCCGCCGCAGCCACCGCCCCCCAGGACCGAGGATGCCACCCCGGCCCACGTCGGAGCCGGAAGCGCGGGCCGGCCGCTCGCGAGGGCTCCTGCCAGCTGTCGAGCAGGCCTTCGAACCGAGCTCGCATCGCCTCGGTCGGCGCCGCTTCGTTCAACTGTCCCAGCGCCTCCCAGACTTCAGTCTCCTCCCGAGCCCAGGTGCGGCAATCAGCACAGAGCAACAGATGGGTCTCGAGTTCCGACCGCCGCCGGGGCTCCAGCCCCTGGACGATCGACTCGGTCAGATCGATTCGAATCGCTTCACAGCTCATGACGCAGCCTCACGGGTCATCTCGAGAAACACCTCTCGTAGTTGTTTCATGGCCCGATGCACCCGGACCTTCACGGCACCGACCGAACAGTCGAGGCAGTCCGCAATCTCGGCGTACTTCATCTCGCCGAATCGAGCCATCATCAGCACCTCGCGACGTTCCTCGGGTAGCCGGTCCAGTGCCTGTTTGAGCCGCCCGAGTTCCTCCCGACGCTGCAAACGCTCCACCGGAACGGGACCTGGCTCGGGGTCGACCCAATCCTCGCCGTCCTCCGGGGGAGCTACCTCGCGACCCCCTTTGCGCAGGTGATCGATACTGGCGTTTCGGGCCATCCGGAAGATCCACGGAGCGACCGGCCGACCCGGCTGGTAGCTGTCCCGGTACCTCAGCACCCGCACGAAGACGTCCTGCACCAGGTCCTGGGCCAGTTCGCGATTGGCGGTCATCCGCAGACAGAACGCGAAGAGGCGGCGATGGTACCGGTCGAAGAGATAGCGCAGCGCCGCAGAGTCTCCGTCGCGGACACGTCGCATGACCTCCTGATCGGTGAACTGTTCGGGGTCGTCTCGCCTCATGTCAACCCTATCTACACCCGGGAAATCGAAAGGTTACAGGCTCCAAAACCAGCAAGGCCCGCGCCGATCGGCGCGGGCCCCAGAGTCACGACGAACGCTGGAGATCAATGCATACCGCGGTAGGCGAGGGCATCCTCCGTCCACCGGCGGAAGACCACCAGGGTCAGCACCAGCATCACGACGCCCGCGATGAGCACGAATCGGGTCACCGAACCGAACAGCTCGTAGGTCGTCATGCTGCCGAACTGGCCACCCGCGATACCGGCGATCAGATTGCCGAGCGCCGAGCCCATGAACCAGATCCCCATCATCTGCCCCACGAAGCGCTCGGGCGACAGCTTGGTGATCGACGACAACCCGACCGGTGACAAGCAGAGTTCACCACAGGTATGGAGGAAGTAAGCCGCCACGAGCCACGCCGCGCTCACCTGCTCGGTATCGCCATTGGTGTTCGCGGCGGCCCACATCATCACTCCGAAGCCAGAAGCGAGCACGATCAAGCCGACCGAGAACTTCATCGGCATCGACAGATCTCGTTTGCCCAGGCCCTGCCAGATCATGGCAAAGACCGGCGCCAGAATGATGATCCAGATCGGGTTGACCGACTGCAGAACCGTGGTGGGCATCTCCCAGCCACCGATGTTGCGGTCAGTCAACCGATCAGCAAAGAGGTTCATCGAGGAGGACGCCTGCTCGAAACCGGACCAGAAGGTGGCGGCGCAGAGAAACAGCACCGCGATCATCGCGACTCCCTTCCACTCGTCTCCCTGCAGTTGACCAAAGAAGAAGATGAAGGCGAAATACAGAACGAACAACCCGAGAATGAAGTAGCCCGTTCCCACCGCCAGCTGCTCGGCCGTGATCGTCAGGGCACCCGAGCGGATTGCCATCGTGATGACGACGGTCAGAACCGCCAAAACCCCCATCACCGTCAAGAAACGGTTGCGATCCTTGAGCCGCGTCGCTTCGCCGCCCTCCTTCAGCTTGAAGTGGCCCGCGTCGCCGAGGTGATCTTGAGTCCGAACGAACTGGATCAGACCGAAAATCATGCCGATGCCAGCGAGCCCGAAGCCGTAGTGCCAGTTGATCGGCTCTCCGAGCAGAGATCCACAGAGGATGGGCCCGGCGAAGGCACCGATGTTGATTCCCATGTAGAAGATCGAGAAACCAGCGTCGCGGCGGGCCCCACCCTCCGGGTACAGCTCGCCGACGATGGTCGAGACGTTCGGCTTGAGGAGCCCGGTGCCGACGACGATCAGGAAGAGGCCCAGAAAGAAGGTCAGCAAGGTCGGCACGGCCATCGAGAAATGGCCAGCCGCGATGATGATGCCGCCGTAGAGAACCGCCTTGCGAGGTCCGATCAACCGATCCGCAATCCAACCACCGGGCAAAGCCAACAGGTAGACCCCCGCGGTGTAGAGTCCCAGAATCGACCCGGCCGTCGCTTCGGTGAATCCGAGGCCCGGGTTCTTGTCAGTGACCGCCGCGGTCATGAAGAGAATCAGCATGGCGCGCAGACCGTAGAAGCTGAACCGCTCCCACATCTCGGTGAAGAACAGGGTAGCGAGTCCCCTGGGATGCCCAAACCACTCGCCGTTGGACGCCGCGGTGGCCCCCGTTGAATTCGCGTTACTCATCGTGTCGAGTTCTCCTTCACAGACGGTTGAAGTCCTCGTTCGGTCGTATCGACTCGAGGACCCCTCGGACGTGGTACGTGACAGAACGACGACGCAGAATCGCTGGTTCGTGGCCGCAACAATAGGGGATTCGACGGGCCGTCGCAAGCCAAGTTTCGCAACAGCGGCGCGTCGACTCGGTCGCGGCCACCACGGTATCGACTCGTCAAGTATCTCTCGTTGCTCGCCCTATGCCCTTCCCTTCTCGACGACCACCTCCATCCAGGCGCTCCCAATGGCTTCCCCAGCGTCGAGAATGTTCCAAACAGGCTAGATCATGTATAATGACCAGAGTTCTCGACCCTAGTTGTTCATCTCGTGCGAAGACCTCAACTTCGCCTCCGAGCCCAGAAAAAGGAGTGTCTCTGATGAAAACCCTACGCCGTGTTGGGACGGCCTGCGGTCTCCTTGCCGTAGCTCTTCTCCTGACGTCCGTCGCCCCCGCCCTCGCCGCCGATCCTGGCATCGTCGCCGAGATCGATATCAGCCCCTCGAAGATCGTCTTCTACCCGGCGATCAACGACTACGAGCGGATCATCCTCACCGTCACCGGGCCGTGCGAGTACGAATACCGCAAGCTCCTGAAGCGTGGCGAGCCGGGCGTCTTCCGTCTGGACAGCACGACCATCGACGGCGTGTACTCCTTCGAACTCGTAGCCATGCCGATCGTCGACGACGAGATTCGCGAGGTTCTGCAGCAGGCTCGCAAGTACAACGACAATAGCCAGGTCAACCAACTCTGCCGTGAGGGACGTATGCCCGGAGCACCGGCCACCCAAGCCAACAGCTTCGTCATCGCCAACGGAGAGATCATCTGGGATCCAGACAAGCAGGAGCCCACCCGAGCCACGGCGGGAGCCAGCGCCGAGGGAACCAGCGACGGCCTGATCCAGAACGCTAGCGCCGGCCTGATCCAGAACGCCACTCTGGCGGACTTCGTGATCAACGACGACCTGATCGTCGATGGTTCCGCCTGCATCGGTTTCGACTGCGTCAACGGCGAGGTCTTCAGCTTCGACACGATCCGTCTCAAGGAGAACAACCTGCGGATCAAGTTCGACGACACTTCGGTGGTACCGGGTTTTCCCGCCACCGACTGGCAGCTCACCGCCAATGCGTCCGCCAACGGCGGCGCCAGCAAGTTCTCCATCGAAGACATCAGCGGCAGCCGTACGCCGTTCACCGTCGAGGCCAACGCCCGCAGCCACTCCCTCTACGTCGACGACGGCGGCCGCATTGGTAGCCGGACTTCGACCCCCTCCACCGAGATCCACACCATCGACGGCGACACGCCGACCCTGCGTCTGCAGCAGGACGGTTCGAGTGGTTTCGCGCCGCAGACCTGGGATGTGGCCGGTAACGAGACGAACTTCTTCATCCGTGACGTGACCAACGGCTCGACCTTGCCCTTCCGGATCCGTCCGAGCGCACCGACGAGTTCGATCTTCATCGATGTCGACGGTGACGTTGGAATGGGAACTGCGAGCCCTGATGCCAACCTCCACGTAATCGAGACCGCAGCCGGCGTCGCCGATCTGCTCGAACTGACCGCCAACGGCAACCCCCGAATGGTTTGGCGGGACACGGCAGCCGGTCTCTTCTGGCGGCTCTCGTCGGAAGCTAGCGCCACGGAATTCGTGATCACGCGTAGCGGCACTGGCCTTCGTGAGTTCGTGATCGACGAAAACGGGAACGTGGAAGCTCGCGGTACCATTACCGCCAGCGTAGCGTCGCCCAAGACCCTTCCGGACTACGTGTTCGAAGAGGACTACCCGCTGATGCCGCTCTCTGAGGTCGAGTCGTACATCAAAGAGCACAAGCGACTTCCGAAACTGCCATCGGCACAGACCGTCTACGAAGAGGGTCTCAACATGACCGATATGCAGATCAGCCTACTCGAGAAGGTCGAGGAGCTGACCCTCTACACGCTGGAGCAGCAGAAGGTCATCGAGGAGCTGCGTCAGGAGAACCAACTCCTCGCCGAGCTTCAGTCTAGGCTGGAGGCGCTCGAGAAGGCCAAGGACTGAGTCTCAGGCCTCTTCCTGACGAACCCCGAAGTCCCCGCCGATCGAACGATCGGCGGGGACTTCTCTATATGCGCTGGGGTGATGCAGTTCCCAGCACTGTCCAAGATCGACGATCGATGTGCTGCTTGGAGGACAACCAGTTGCGCCCGAGAGTCCTTCGGGCATTGACCGTCGCATCCCTCGACTTTCCAGCAGTTTAGAGCCACTCTACCCCTATTCAGGATTGTCGGATCGTGCTACAATTGACCGAGTCCGTCGTCCTTCCTTGGCCCAAAGCCACAATCCCTCGAATCCCCTACGGAGAACTCACTCATGAAGCCCAACCGTATCAACCCAGCGTCCTCAACAAAGCACCTGCTGTGCGCTGCCTGCGCTGTGGCGCTGCTCGTAGTCGTCGGACCAGCCGATGCTGCGTCCGGCGAGGCAAGCCTGAGTGGCGACACTCTTACGTGGCAAAGCTCTCGAGCCGAAGACGGTGCTACCCTGCGGATCAGCGGACCAGACATCGTCTTCGATCGCGAGTTCGAAGCAGGCAGTACCATCAGCCAAAGCGCGTTTGATCCGGAGGGGTATGCCCTACCTGACGGACTGTATACCTGGGAGATCCGTAGCAACGCTCCTCGAATGACCGCGGAGCGCCAAGCACGGCTCCGAGCTCAAGGAGCCGATACCGACACTCAGACCGAGCCCATCTCGGGCTCGTTCACCATTCTGAACGGCGCGATCGTCGACCCGAATCTCGCGGAAGAGTTCGTGGCGACGGAAGAAGTGGGGGTTCGTTCCGCCGATGAGCCGCTGGTTACCAACGCCACTCTCGCTGACCAGGTCATTCTGGACGACTTGATCGTCGACGGCAGTGCCTGCATTGGTCAGGACTGCGCCAACGGCGAGTCCTTTGGCTTCGACACGATTCGGATCAAGGAAAACAACCTGCGCATCAAGGCCCAGGACACCAGCACTTCGGCGAGCTTCCCCACCAACGACTGGCAGCTGACCTTCAACGAGAGCGACAACGGCGGCGCCAACAAGTTCTCGATCGACGATATCGACGGCGGAAGGACGCCATTCACCATCGAAGCGGGGGCGCGGAACAACGCACTCGTAGTCGAGGCCGATGGCGACATCGGTGTCGGTACCATCAACCCGGTCGTCGATTTTCACATCGTCACCGGCAACACCCCGACCCTGCGCCTCGAGCAGGACGGTTCGTCGGGCTTCACTTCCCAGACCTGGGACGTCGCCGGAAACGAAGCCAACTTCTTCATCCGTGATGCAACCAATGGCTCCAAGCTGCCGATTCAGATCAAGCCAGGGGCGCCGACCGCGTCACTGTTCATCGCTGCCGGCGGCGACACGGGAATGGGCACCGCCGCTCCTTCCGCTCCGCTCCACGTGCGGCGGACAGACGGATCCGGCCGAGTCTTCGTGGAGGATACCCAGAGTCAGGCCGCCACGGACCTTCTCGAGTTGAGCGCCAACGGCAACCCCCGGATGATCTGGCGCGACACTTCCGAGGACCTGTTCTGGAGACTCTCTTCCGAGACGAGTGCCACCGAGTTTGTCATCACGCGAAGTGGTACGGGAGAGCGTGAGTTCGTGGTCGACGAGAACGGTAACGTCGAAGCCCGCGGCACCATCACGGCCAATGTCGCTTCGCCCTTCACACTCCCCGACTACGTCTTCGAGCCCGACTACGAACTGATGCCACTCCAGGAACTCGAGTCCTACATCCAGGAGCACAAGCGCCTACCGCGAGTGCCATCGGCCCAGGAGGTCTACGATGAAGGCCTCAACATGACCGACATGCAGATCCGCCTCCTCGAGAAGGTTGAAGAGCTCACTCTCTACACCCTCGAGCAGCAAAAACTGATCAGCGCCTTGGAGGCACGACTCGAGAGCCTAGAGGGGGGCGAGCAGCGGTAATCGCGGCTCTCGCTTTCTGAAGCCACTGGCCCCGCCCTCCCCCCTGTGGGGAACGGCGGGGTCTTTGCCTTCGGGGGAAAAAGGGCCTACGAACCCAAGACGCGGTAGGTAGTTCTCTTCCGATGAAAATGGTCCTGGTCACTGGCCTGATGCGTTCAGGTACGACGCTGCTACAGAAACTCCTCGCAGCACAGCCGGAGATCGCGGTCTACTCCCAGCCCCTCCCCCTTCTGTTCGTCGAGACGAAGGCCCGCTACCTTCGTAGCGTAGGGAGAGAGGCCCCCGAGTACCCCATCGCCGACCAGTTCCAAGGAACCTACTTCTCATCCTCCGACTTCTCCAGCTTCCTCCAGGCTTACCACATCGACCGGAACGCGTTCGCAGCGATCCTGGACCAGCAGAGGACCTACTCCGGACAGAGAACTGAGCCACCCTACCCGCTGAGTGAGCCTCATCGAACCAGCCTTGCTGGGTGGCTACGCCGGACCTTGACTCAGCTAGCCGAACCGAGGCCATCAGCCCGGGTCGCCGGGGCCAAGGAGGTATGCTGCGAGGAATTCATCCCCTACCTCCTCGGGGAGGGCTTCCACATCGTCCAGATCGTTCGCGACCCGCGGGATGTCCTGGCATCGTCGATAGCCGGTTCTGGAAGTCGAGACGTCGGTCGACCACGGCCGCCCCTCTTCCTGCTCCGTCAGTGGCGGAAGAGCGTAGCCTACGCCCTAGAGTTCGAGGGTCATCCCCGCTACTGTCGCTGCCGTTTCGAAGACCTGGTGACCGCACCGGAGTCGACTCTCTACCAACTCGAGTCGGCACTAGGAGTCCAGCCGCCGACGTCCCGCGATCGATCCCAGCCTCTCGACCTGGATGGACGTCCATGGACCTCGAACTCCTCGTACCAACCTCGACGCGGTCTCGATCGAGCAGCGATCGGGCGATACCGCCAGGCCCTGGATCCCGAGGTAACGCGGTGGGTGGAGTCATTGGTGCTCCCCGAGATGCTCTGCCTCGGGTACGAACCTACGCTGTCGCTCGACGATGCCATCCGCGTTCTCGAGCGCAAGCCAGAACAAGCCGAGGTACCCGTACGTCGAGAACTTTCGGAGTATCGTTGGACGGACGATCGTCGCACGGAAGAACTCGGTAGGCTCCGCCAACTGCGGGAAGGTACATTCGACGAAGCGAGCTTCATCTATCTCCGAGCCTTTCAGAGACTCCGCACAGCAAAGCCGATGTCTACACCATGAGCCGATTGGTATTCCTCGTTGCGTCCGAACGATCTGGCAGCAATCTGTTGACGCGGGTTCTGGGAGCGCACAGTCGGATCTCTGGACCGTCGCCGACCCACCTCTTTCGACTCTTCGCGAACAACGGCTGGCGCTACGGAGACCTTCGAAACGACACCGCCTGGCACGATCTGATCGCCGACATCCTGGAGAACTACGAAGCCAAACTCGGTGCCTGGGACATCCATCCCGAGCGAAACCGCTTGATCGAACTCGAGCGCACGGTTCTCGCCCCGATCCTTAGCATCTACGAGAGCCAGGCAGAGTTCGAGGGTGCCGATGTCATCTTCATCAAAGAGAATCAGACCGCCGAGTTTGCACCGACTCTGATCGAGCACTTTCCGACGGCACGATTCGTTCATCTCGTGCGGGACCCCCGCGATGTCGCAGCTTCGTGGATTCGAACCACCGCGATGCCCGGAGGTGTGGAGCGGGCAACCACCGTGTGGCTACGAGATCAGCAGGCAGCTCGAGCCTTGGAGAGCGCATCCGCCGGGCGCCTTCATTCGCTGCGCTACGAGGACCTCGTCGAAGCGGCCGAGCCGACCGTGGGCAGAGTACTGCAGTTCCTTGGCTTGCCCTTCGAGCCGGTGCACCTGAGTTTCTTCCACAGTACCTCGGTGCGACGAGACTCCGAGCGGATCGACGCTTGGCGTAACCTTTCCCGCCCGCTAATGACCGGGAACACCAAGCGCTACCGAAACGAGCTGACGACAGATGAGATCCTCTACGTCGAGGAGCGGTGTTCTGACCTCATGGGCTTCTACGGGTACGATAGGTACCAAAGAGACGACGGGATCAAGAGGCAGACCACCCGGCCCAGCGTCAGCGGGAACACGACCGACAGCTCGATGACCGAAGCCGAAACTTCTGTTCGTGCCCGCAGGCTCGCCGCGATTCGACGAGTCCTCGAACGACAGCCTCCTTGTTCAGGAGCGGACAGATGAACGATACCCCCACCTACTCCATCGTGGTCCCGGTGTACGAATCATCGGCTTCGGTCACAGCCTTGACCCACCGGTTGCATGCTGTCTTTGCATCGGACGGACTGTCCCACGAGATCATCCTCGTCGACGATGGCTCTCGCAATCCCGACACGGCCACGGCTCTCACCCAACTCGAGGCAACGATCGACGGCGTTAGAGTAGTGCATCTAACCCGCAACTTCGGCAAGGCGGGCGCAGTTCTCTGTGGCTTCGCGTTGGCTCGAGGCGAGTGGATCGTGACGATCGACGATGATCTGCAACAGAGGCCCGAAGACCTTCCCAGGCTTCTTGAGCTGCGACACCATGATGTCGTCGTGGCGACCTTTGGCCGAAAACGACATTCTCTGATTCCGAGAATGGGCAGCCACCTCAAGAGCTGGTTCGATCGCCAGATCCTCGGCCTCCCGATTGCCATGTCTCCGCTGAAACTCATCAAGAGTTCGGTGGTGCGCGAGGCGCTCAACATCCGTACCCCTAGACCATTCATTCCCGCGCTGCTCGCCTATGTAACTGACGACTTCGTGGCGGTACCTTTGGAGCACCAGGGCAGTTCTCACGGAGCGAGCCGGTACAACTTGTCGCGGCGCTTGAGCCAGGCTGCCAATCTCATCCTGGGCAACTCGTCGATCCTCCTGAGAATGGCAGGGATCTTTGGGGCCACGGCGTCGTTGGTCTCCCTCCTCTACGCCTCGAGTATCGTCGTCCGCAAGCTCCTCGGAGACCCAATTCAGGCTGGCTGGGCTTCCCTGGTCGTGGTCAACCTGAGCCTCGGAGGCTTGATCCTGGTCGTCTTGAGCATCATCGGCGAGTATCTGATCCGAATCCTCGACGGCGCATCCGCTCGGCCTCCCTTCATCGTCCGCACCCCGCCGAGCACTCCGGCTACAAGAACCTCCTCCTCCTCCGCATCTCCCAGGTGAAGAGCACCAACCACGCGAGATTCAGAGTCGACCTCGGCGTCGGCCTATTGCTGGCGAGCCTCGCGCTGCTCTCCATGGCGCCAGGATTTGCCGAACTGATGGTTCAGGCCGACCCTGGGACACAGCTGTCCAAGGGCCAGCAGATTCGGCACGGACGGCATCCCTTTCTCGAAGTCGACAACTCGACGTACGGCCCCGCCATCTTCTACGCCTCGGCCGCGGTTCAGAGCTTCACTCGCGACAACCGACTCCTACCCGAGATGCTGTGGGTGCTTTCGATCCAGCTCCTGTCCTTGGCAATGCTCTTTGGGGTACTCCGGCTGCACCTCAGGTCGCGATGGCTTTACTACGCTTTTGTCCTGGCCCAGCTGCTGATCTATCCTCGGTTTCACAAGTACTTC
The DNA here is from genome assembly GCA_030429235.1 of Thermoanaerobaculia bacterium. Lineage (GTDB taxonomy): Bacteria > Acidobacteriota > Thermoanaerobaculia > Multivoradales > JAIOJS01 > JAIOJS01. The sequence goes on from JAUIDB010000013.1 coordinate 104,609, forward strand.
ATCGTGTTGCCGGTAGCCCTGGTCGCTCTGGCACTCCATCGGTCGGCGAATCCGGGCAGGAATTCTGGCCTTGTCTGTGGTCTCCTCGCAGGAGTCGCAATCCTGTTTCGTCTCGACCTTGGACTCTTCGTTGCCATCGCATGCTCCCTCGCGCTGATCGCTGGTTCCTCCAAGCGAGCGTGGATTCGGCACGTGAGGTACCAGATCGCGTCGACAATCTTGGTCCTGCTGCCTTGGCTTCTCTTCCTCTCCCTTCGAGGCAACCTCATTGAGATCGCCAGCGAGACCCTCGTCAATAGCAGAATCGTCTCCCGAGGACTCTCCCTCGGTCCGCCCAGGCTTCGAGCAGGGGTCGGTCTGCTCTCTGCGAACCACTCGACCCTGGTTCTCTTCGCAGTCGCGGTTCTGCTTCCGCTTCTCGGCCTAGCCACGGCCTGGATCTGGCATCGACACCGAACTCGCCGGGGCCACCAGTCTGACCCCCGACGGCTCCCCGTCCTCATTGGCCTGAGCATCTACTCTGGGCTGGCGAGTGTCTCGGCGCTGTATCGACCTGACATCTCACACATCAAGCAGGCGTTGGTCGGGAGTCTGATCGTGGGAGCCCTAGCTGTCGATGTCCTGGTCGAGATCTGGAAGCTACGCGGAGCCCAGACCTGGCAGCTTCGTGGAGTGTGGTGTACCGCGATGGGCCTCGCTCTCATCACCCTGGTGCCAGCGAGATCGATCTCCTGGGGCCGACTCAACCCAGAGTCCATGGCCGAAAGACTTGCGAGTTGGCAATGGAGCGCCGAAGAGGGAGTCCGTCGCATCGCCTCACCAACCGAGTCGAGCCAACAGCACACATCGCGAGTTCTCGTGGCCAAGGTGATTCAGGAGGTTCGTGAACTCACTGAGCCGGGGGAACCCGTCCTCTTCTTGCCCTTTCTTGCCCAGGCCTACTACTTCGCGGAACGCGGCTTCGACGTTCCGTTCGGGTGGTTCGTTCCCGGCCGTTTCAGTCGGGACGGTGGCGCCGAGCGCTTCATCCAACGACTCGACCGGACTCGAATTGTCGTCGACCAGTTCGGCCATGGCTTCGACGGACGCGAGAACCGAACTCCGCGAGTCTACGCTCGAGAGGTAATGGAGCACATCTATGAAGAATACGCGATCCATCGCGTGGTGGGACCCTACGTCATCCTTCGACGAGAACCCTGGGGACCTTCGGGGGGAGCGCCCTTCTCGGCGACCAGCACGTCGGCCCCCGTATCGAAGCGCAGTAGCTGCGAGTCGGTAGGCCTCAAACTCACTAGCGTCAATACCCTACCCAAGACTTCCAAGACTCCCAGACGGATGCCTCGAGGAGGGAACCTCTATTTGCGGTTCCGTCGATGTGCCAAGAACCCTCGGTGCGAGCCCACGAGCATCCAACTACGGCCCCTTGCCGCAACCGATCCTTCCCTGCTCTCAGCAACGCCCCGCACCGGTTGGAGAGGACGACGCCCTGTATGGCTTCTCGACACCTCGGCAGTTCCTCCCGGCAAGTACTCGATCCTCCTGGGCAGCAGCGCTGACTGCCCGTTCCTGCCAGACTTGGCCCCCGTCGACACTGGGGCAAGGATCGAAGTCTTCGAGGATCTCGATGGTCGCAGCCCTAGGGAGAACTCACGCGTCGGAACTTCCTCCGCGCTCCAGCAAACCCCTGATTCAACAGAAGATCCAGGATCGAGACTTCGTGCAGGAAGGGCCCCTTCGTAAGCTGTCGGTACTCAGGATAACCGCGGTAGTCCATCCAACGCACCTGGATCCCTGCGACCTCGAACCGGTGCTCGTCGATGTAGCTTCGCGCCGCCGGACCACTGAGGTACTCGGTGCAGCCGTTTAGATGGCAGAGTTCGATCAGGCGCTGCTGACGATCGCTGGAAAGCTCGAACTCGGAAACCGACTTCAACACGGTCGAGATGCCCAGGACCTCGCAGATCTCGCGCAGGAACAGCTCATTGACCTGGGATAGTCGTCGAAACTCGGCTGCACGAGCGTAGAGTCCACTCAGCCAGGGAAAGACCTCGTCGAAGCCCCCAGCCCGCGCGTAGTAAGTCTGGAGGGAACGCAGGTGTTTGTCGGCCCATCTCGGGTCCGCGATTTTCACCTGATCCACTCGCTGTCCGAAGCGCCCCTTCGTGGCCACCGGTATCGTCAGCCAGAGGGTTCCGTCCGGAACGCAGACTCGGTTCCGGTTCCGCCACCCGTGCTTTGCGTACGCCACATCGTCGTACATCACGAAGACGTCCACCGAGTCGATGAGATCGAAATAACCCTTCCAGGGGATGTAGGCGGACTGAATCACACCGAGCGCAGGCACGATCGAATCTCCTAGCCTCTCGACTCGAACTTGGTTCCCGGTGCTCGAGAAGTCTCCAGGAGCGGGGGTGGAGAGAACTGAAGACGCCTACTCAACGTTGCGGTAGAACCCCTCGATCGCATCGGCGACACACTCTACTTCCTCCAAGCCATCGAACAGTGGTAGGCGCACCAATCGTTCAGAATCACGGGTGGTCACTCGATCTTCCCCATGAAAGCGACCGAATCGCACTCCGGCGGGCGACGAATGGAGGGGCAGGTAGTGGAACACAGCGTGAACTCCCTGGTCCGCAAGGTAGGAAAGGAACGCGGTACGCTCGGCCAGATCCTTCACCTTTACCCAGAAGATGTGACCGTTGTGCGTCGACCCTTCCGGTACCCTCGCGACCTCCAGTCGACCGCCGTCCACCAAGGGATCGAGTCGCTGCCGGTAGGCATCCCAGATGCGCAGTCGGGCCTCGGTCAGTTCACGACCCCGCTCCAGTTGCGCGAGCAGAAAGGCCGCCGTCAATTCGCTCGCGACGTAGGAAGAACCGATGTCTCTCCAAGTGTACTTGTCGATCTCCCCTCGGAAGAACCGAGCACGATCCGTCCCCTTCTCCCAGATCACTTCAGCCCTTCCGACTTGATCCGCACTCGACACCAGAAGCGCCCCACCCTCCCCACATTGGAGGTTTTTGGTCTCGTGAAAGCTGAAACACCCATAATCACCGAGGGTGCCACACAGCCGTTCTCCGTACTTCGAGAAAATCGCTTGGGCCGCATCCTCGACGACCACGAGGTCGTGGCTTCGCGCTAGCTGGTTTAGAGCGTCCATGTCGCAGGGCACGCCTGCGTAGTGCAACGCCACGATGACTCGGGTCCGAGGACCGATCGCTGCCGCGACTGCCTCGGGATCGATGTTCATCGTGGAAGCACGAACGTCTACAAACACCAGTCGAGCACCACAACGAACGAAGGCGGTCGCAGTCGACGAGAATCCGAACGAAGGCAGGATCACCTCGTCCCCCGGCTCGAGCCGACAGAGGAGCGCCGCCATTTCCAGAGCGTGGGTCCCCGAAGTCGTAACCAGAGCGGCAGGGACTTCAAAGCGCTGACGGAGCCAGCTACCGCATCGGCGCGAGAACTCCCCGCCTCCCGAGAACTTCCGCCTGCGGAGAACCTCCAATAGGTAGGACTCCTCGTGGCCGGTGACCGCCGGACGGTTGAAGGGTATGTTCTTCTGCTCTGGCATCAGGGACGACACCCGAGCTCGGCTCGGAAGTAACGATCGTAAACCGCCCGCAGTTGCGTCACACGCTCCACAGGGTACTGCGTCGAGGCCGCTTCGAGGGCGGCACCCTGCCACTCCGCCGCCTCCTCGCAGTGTCCCATCTCGGCCAGCGCCAGTGCCACGGTCTCGGCGTGCGAGACCGTCGGTCGGGCTTCGTAGACCGCTCGGGCCAGGCCGAAGGCTCGGTCCCCGTTCCTCAGCTCGAGGACCGGAAGCGACGCCAGGAGGCGGGCGAGGAGATGCGCGATGTTGCCCGAGGAAGGCAACAGCTGGTGAGCGCTCTCGACCCCGGACAGCGCCTCCTCGTACCGTTCGGCAGCGGTCCGTGCTTTGGCCAGTTCGATATGGGCGGCCTCATCGGAGGGAGCGAGGTCGACGACGATCTCGAGTCCGGCGATGGCCTCCGGCAGGTTCCCGACTCCTCGCTGCGCCTCGGCCAACAGCCGGCGGGCCTCGGTGTCCCGGGGATTCCCGGCCACGACCTGGGACAGCAGTTCTACCGCCTCCTCGTAGGCACCGGTGTGCTGACGGAGCCGCGCGAGATTGAACACGGCGGTGAGATTGGTGGGATCGAGTTGTGTAGCCCGTTCGAGGTCGGCCAGGGCTTGATCTACCAGTCCGAGGCTGGTCGCCGCCGCGGCGCGGTCCGACAGAGCCCTCACGCTGTCGGGAGCCGCTGCTACCGCCTCGTCGAACGCCGCCATCGCCTCTTCGAATCGGCTCGCCCGAAAGGCGGAACGCCCCCGGATCAGGGCCAGTCGCTCTCCCCGTGCCGCCGACGCCACCTCCTCGAGGAACGGGTCGTCCGGGCGAATCCCCACCAATCCCCGCTGCTCGAGATGCTCCTGTGCCTTCTCGCGGTCGCCCAACCCTCGGTAGGCCAGAGCCAGGGAGTAGTGCAGGCGGTTGGCGTCCGGCACCCGCTCCAACACCGACTGCAGACGCTCCACTGCTCCGCCGAAGTCTCCGCGATCGAGAGCGAGCTCTCCCAGCGCGGCCTGGGCGGCGAGGTTCTCGGGCTGACGCAGCAGTACCTCCTGCAGCATCACCTCAGCCACCTCGTTCTTGCCGATCTCCCGCCAGGCCAGGGCGATCCGCAAGCGCGACAGGGTCGAGTCCTGGTCGAGCGACAGAGAGTTCCGGAAGTCGGTGATGGCGTCCTCGTAGCGACCCATTTCCACCAGAACCATGCCGCGCGCGTAGGGCCAACGGGGGTCACCAGGTACCCACTCCTGCCCGAGAGAGTAGGCCGTCAGGGCGGCATCCCGAAGCTCGTAGGCATGGTACGCGATGGCGAGGTCCCAGAGGCGCTCCATGCGCTCCTCCATCGTCGCCGCATCGGAAGTCCAGGTCTCGATCGTCCAGCTCCGCGCACGCTCCAGCTGCTCAGCAACCACCGGTTCCAGGCCATCGAGTTGCACCACCGGCAGCCGATCGACCGGAGCTTCGATCTCCTCCGCGACCGCCAACCCTGCCAGTAGCGACCCCAACAGCCCCACACCATACATCCACCTCACGGCGTACCCTCCACATACCATCGTCCCGGTTCCAACTGCGACCACCGCACCTTTTCCTCTCGCCACACCACGTCGATCGACGCCGGCACCTCTCCCAGTCCCACGACGACGCTGGGTGGGTGAGACGAGAGATAGCTGCCGCCCACTCGGACCCGTCGCACCCAAAGCCGCTCGGCGTGGTGGACGGCGACGGGTCGTCCTTCTCGGACCTCGAAGGGAACCAGACCCACCCAGCGACCAGAGTTCTCTTCGGCGGTCCGTCGATTCAGATAAAGAGCCGCTCGTCCAGAGTTGTTGTTGACGACGACATCCTGGTCGCCGTCGGCGTCGATGTCGCTGACCGCCAGCCCCCTCCCGACCCGGAGGAGAGGTGGATCCGTGGGACCCCCGGTCATCTGAAATCGACCTCGACCGTCGTTCAACGCCAGACGGTCCAACTGCCCTAGAGGAAACGGATCCGCCTCGCCCGCTCCCGCTTCCGGTAGCTTGACGGCACCATTGGCCACGATGAGGTCGAGGTCGCCATCGAGTTCGACGTCGAGCCATCCGACGCCAAAGCCCGTATCCGCCTGGCTCGGTGCTCCCAGTCCCGTCTCGAGCGATCGGTCCTCGAAGAAGTCGCCGCTCCGTTCGTAGAAGGTGTTCGACTCCCCGGTGAGATGGGTCAGAATGAGGTCGTCATCTCCATCTCCGTCGACGTCGGCCAGGCTCGCCCCCATACTGGCCTCCGGCTGTCCTCGGCGATTGACGGCCAGGCCAGACATCAGACCGTCCTCGACGAAGCGACCCTGCCCCTGGTTGAGCCACAAGTGATTCGCCGCACCGTCGTTGGCGACCAGAAAATCCAGGCGGCCGTCGTCGTCGAAGTCCTCGGCGGTCACTCCTAGCCCTGGTCCGGCCAGGGACGCCACTCCAGAAGGGCTCGAGACGTTCTCGAAGCTGCCCTGCCCCGTGTTGCGGTAGAGCAAATCACGCGTTGGAGGGTGAGCCGACGGCCCACAAAAATCGCGCCGAGAGGACTGCGCGTAGCACTCGATGTCGGCGGCGAGGTCGACTTCGACGTAGCGCGTCACGAAGAGATCCAACCTGCCGTCACCGTCGAAGTCGGCAAAGACCGCTCCCGTGCCCCAGCCTTCGTCTCCGAGCCCGGCCTCCAGACCGACTTCCTCGAAGGTGCCGTCGCCCCGATTCCGCCAGAGTTCGTCGCGCCCCAGGTTCGACACGAAGAGGTCGAGGTCACCATCGGCGTCGTAGTCCCCGGCCGCCACGCCCATGCCATAGCCCAGGCTCTCGATCTTCGAAGCCGCCGTGACGTCGACGAAACGGAGCGTCGAGGCACCGTCGGTTCCTGGGGTCGAATCGTTGCGAAAGAGCCGATCCCGGGGCACTCCCGAGGCCGCGAACGGAATCGACGCCTTCTGCGGCGGCACCGCGTCGAGCATCGCGCCCTGCACCAGGTACACGTCGAGGTCCCCATCGCCGTCGTAGTCGAACAGAGCCACGCCAGAACCGGTGACCTCGGCCAGCCGATAGGCTCCCGTCATCCCGTTGAAGTGCTCGAAGGCGAGTCCCGCGACTGTGGCCACATCCTGAAACGGAGCCTCCTCCGCGGCCACACTCTGGTAGCCGACCAGGACCAGACAGGCCCAAACCCAGGGGTCTCTCCTCCACCTCGCCACCGCAGGAAGGTAGCACGAATCGAAGCGTCATGTTCGCTCGGGCCGGACTGGCGCCGAGTTTGTTCTAGGACAAGGTTTGGATTGCCCACTGCGTGTACCTTGTGGCCGAGGGTGGCCACGGCCATCCAGATCTCGGCACCAAAGCACTCGAACCCACGAGGCCCACCTGATGCGATACAACCACTTCACCGCCCTCGCTACTCTGTCGCTCCTGCTCGGCGGAGTTCTTTACGCCGACTCGAGACCCGCGCACGCGGCCACCGACGACGCCGTCAGCTCGGCACGGGACGAGACAACCGAGGAGGAGGCCAGGGCCGCGGCCGGTAGCCATCTGACGTTCCTCGACTCGATCACGCTCACCACCACCCGCGGTGAGCGAACGGTCGGTGAGACCGCCGGATCGGTTACGGTCATCGATTCTCAGAGGATCGAGCGCGAGCTCGTGGGAACGGTGGAGGACCTGGTGCGGTACGAGCCCGGCGTCGATGTGGCGGGCGATGCCGATCGGCTCGGGCTCAACGGGTTCATCATCCGGGGCTTGGGTGGCAACCGGGTCTTGACGCTGGTCGACGGTGTACCCACCTCGGAGCAGTTCGAGCGGGGACCGCTCTCCGTCCACCAGTTCCAGCTCGACCTCGAGTCGCTGCGTTCGGTCGAGATCGTGCGCAGCGCCAGTTCTCCGCTGTACGGTAGCGACGCGCTGGGAGGGCTCGTCGCGTTCACCACCAAGCGCCCCGTCGACTACCTGGCGGGACAACGCTCTCACCTCGAGCTCAGTACCGGATACCGCGGCGCCTCCTCCGAGGCTCGTGTCACGGCGATCGGCGCCCTCGGCGGAGAGCATTGGTCCGGCAGTCTGCTCGTCTCCTCCCGTCGGGGTTCAGAAACCGACACCAAGGGTTCGGTAGCGACCGACGATTTCACCCGTACCGCTCCCAATCCGAGCGATCACGAGAATCGTTCCTTCGTGAGCCGAGTCGACTACCGCATCAGCGATAGCAACCAACTGGGCCTGGCACTGGAGCACTTCGATTCCGAGGTGCATACGGACGCTCTTTCCTCACAGGGGAGGATCCTCAGCGGACGCTTCGTCGAAAACGTCAGGTCCGTCGACACCCAGGATCGATGGCGACTCAGCCTCGACCAGCAGATGCAAGCGGGTGCGATTCTCTTCGACACGCTGACCTGGCATGCCTTCAGCCAGAGGAGCAAAACCGAACAGGTGCTGACCGAGGAACGCGTTTCGTTCGGTGGCAATGTCCGAGACCGTCGCGGCCTCTTCACCTTCGAGCAGCAGTCCCTGGGAGGCGACCTCCAGCTGCGCAAGGGACTGCTCGGTTCGAGAGTCTCCCAGCTCCTGACCTACGGCATCTCAATGCAGTGGGACGACTTCGACATGCTCCGGGACCGTGAGGACACCGATCGCGGCACGGGGCAGCCAGTCAGAGGTTTCAGCCCCTATCCGACGAAGTACTTCCCGGAAAGCCAAACGACGCAACTCGGTCTCTTCTTCCAGGACGAGATCGATCTCTTCGACGGTCGACTGCGGTTGATCCCCGGGCTGCGCTACGACGACTACGAACTCGATCCGAGTCGGGCGGACGCCGTCTTCATCAGCGGCAACCCAGGCCAACCGAGTCCGGAGAAGTTCTCCGACCGCGACCTGTCCCCCAAGCTTGGTGTCGTCTTCGACACCGGCGCTACGATGACCCTGTTCGCTCAGTACGCTCGGGGCTTCCGCGCCCCTCCCTACAGCAACGTAAACGCCGGGTTCTCGAACTTCTTTCTGGGCTACGCCACGGCTCCCAATCCCGACCTGCGACCCGAAACCAGCGACAACCTCGAACTCGGCGTACGCGGGCAGTGGGGCCGAGGCAGTGTCTCGGTCACCCTGTTCGACAATCGCTACGAAGACTTCATCGAACAGATCAACCTGGGCTTCATCCCGACGACCGGCCTCATCACCTTCCAGGCACAAAACGTCGAGGCGGCGAGGACGAACGGGGTCGAAGCCACCGCCGATGCGGCTCTCGCCGGGCCCTGGAGCCTCCGCGGAAGCCTGGCCTGGATCGAGGGAGAGAACCGCGCGACCGGCGAACCGCTGAATTCCATCACCCCACCACAGGGCGTTCTCGGCCTGCACTACCTCCCCTCCTCGGATCGTTGGGGTGCCTCTCTGGTGGGGACCTTCACGACCGAGAAGAAGGCCTCGGACATCGATCGCACCAACTTCGACCAAGCCGGGATTCCCAGCTCAGAGGTGTTCGATCTAGTGCTGTTCGTCAACTTCCCGAACTCGCACCTGGCGCTGCAGGCCGGCCTGTACAACTTGACCGACGAGACCTACTGGAACTGGCCCAAGGTCGCTGGTCAGCCGGAGGGGTCGATCGAGCTGGATCGCTACACCCAGCCGGGCCGCAGCGTCTCGGTTGCCCTCCGCTGGCGCCACTGACGGCTGGCCAAGACCGGGGCATCGACCGGTACACTTCGTCGGGCCGGAGCTTCGGAGCTCAGGCACGATTCAGTTTCTAGTCGCTACGCTGGAGTACACCACCATGGTTCGTTTACTACTCACCGGATTGATCGTCAGCAGCCTCGTCGGATGTAGGCCCCAGAGCGGGGGCGACCGGGCGAGCGAGGCCTCGTCCTCGCCCGTCGAAGTCGAAACCGTCGCGCCAATCGTCAACGTCTACTCGGCACGACACTACGACACCGATGACGAGGTCTACGCCGCGTTCGAGGCCGCGACCGGCATCGAGGTCAACGTCATCGACGGCAACTCCGCCGCCCTGCTCGAGCGCCTCGCGCGCGAGGGGGAGAAAAGCCCGGCCGATCTCTTCGTCACGGTCGACGCCGGCCGCCTGTTTCAGGCCGAGGAGGCCGGCATCTTCGAACCGACCCGTTCGGAGGTCCTCGAACAACGGGTACCGGCCAGCCTGCGTCATCCCGAGGGGCTCTGGTTCGGAGTGACGAAACGAGCTCGGGTTATCGTCGTGGCCAAAGACCGAGTGGCGCCGGGGGCGGTCACGCGCTACGAGGACCTGGCCCAGCCCAAGTGGAAAGGCAAGGTGCTGATCCGCAGTTCGTCCAACGTGTACAACCAGTCCCTCCTCGGCTCCATTATCGCCGCGGGTGGTGAGGAAGCGGCCGAGGCCTGGTGCCGGGGCGTGGTGGACAACATGGCACGCACACCCCAGGGCGGTGATCGGGACCAGATCCGGGCCGTCGCTGCCGGAGAGGGCGATGTCGCTGTGGTCAACTCCTACTATCTCGCCAAGATGCTCGCTGCCGACAGCGACGAGGCGGACCGGGAAGCCGCCGCGGCGGTGCAGATCGTCTTCCCCAACCAGGACGATCGCGGTACCCACGTCAACATCTCGGGCGCGGGTGTCGTACGCGGGGCCCCCCATCGCGACAACGCGATCCGACTCCTCGAGTTCCTCACCGAACCGGAGTCTCAGGCGCTCTTCGCCGGCGGCAACAAGGAGTACCCGGTGACCGCGTCGACCGAAACGGTGACGGAACTGGCCGCTTGGGGTGATTTCGAGGAGGACAAGGTCAACGCGGCGGTCTTCGGCAGCGAAGGACAGAAAGCGCTGCGGATCTTCGATCGCTGCGGCTGGCGTTGACCGCCCGCCGCCCGGTTCGATGGGACACCCTGCGGCTGGCAGCGGTGTTCGCACTCGTCGGCCTGCCACTGGCCGCCGTGTTGTCCCACACCGGGCGAGACTCTGACGGGCTCTGGTCGCACCTCGCGGCCACGGTCCTTCCGGGCTACGTCTACAACACGATCGGACTCGCGCTGGGTGTTGCGGTCCTGACCCTGCTGTTCGGAGTTGGTACCGCCTGGGCCGTCACCCTGTGCCGCTTCCCCGGAGATCGTCTTCTTCGCTGGGCACTTCTGCTGCCGCTCGCCGTGCCCCCCTACCTCAGCGCCTACGCCTATACCGACCTGCTCCAGTTCAGTGGTCCGGTGCAGAGCACCCTCCGAGAGCTGACCGGATGGCAACGGGGTGGGTACTGGTTCCCCGACGTGCGCACCCTGGCGGGAGCGATCGTCATCCTCGCCTTCGCCCTTTTCCCCTACGTCTACCTCGCGGCGCGAGCGGCCTTCCTCGAACAGTCAGTCTGTGTCCTGGAAGTGGCACGGACTCTGGGTCACGACCCCTGGAGTAGCTTCTTTCGGGTCGCCCTGCCGCTGGCTCGACCTGCCATCTTTGCTGGACTGGCTCTCGTCTCGATGGAGACCCTGGCCGAATTCGGCGCCGTCGAGTACTGCGCGGTCGATACCTTCGCCACCGGAATCTATCGGACCTTCAACCTCCCGGACCCGCACGCTCTCACCGCCGCGGCTCAGCTCTCCGCCCTGCTCTTGCTCCCGATCGCGTTGCTGATCGGCTGCGAGCGGCTCGCCCAGCGTTCGGCGCGCTCGCACCCTACCTCGGTTCGGCATCGCGAGCTTCCCTCGTGGCGGTTGCACGGAGTCAAAGCGGCACTGGCCACGCTGCTCTGCCTGGTACCGATCGCACTGGGCTTCGCCGTCCCGACAATGGTCTTTCTGATCGAGACCTGGCGGGGTGGAGATCGACGAGCGGCCGAGCTCTTTCTAACCCTGGGGCGTAACAGTCTCCTGCTCGGTAGCCTGGCCGCGGGGTTGGCCGTGGCGCTAGCACTCCTGGTGGCAGTCAGTCGACGCAACAGCCCGACGCGGTTCCATCGGGTCCTGTCTCGACTGGTGGGTGTCGGCTACGCCGTGCCCGGAGTCGTCATCGCTATCGGCGTCTTGGCACCGCTGATCTGGCTGGACTCCCAACTAGACCATTGGTCGCAAGTCCTCACCGGCGTGGGCACCGGATTGTTTCTCAGCGGATCGATCGTAGCCGTGCTCTACGCCTATCAGGTCCGTTTCCTCTCGCTGGCCCTGAACCTCGTCCGGGCCGCCTTCGGGCGGGTGCACACCCGCGTAGACGACGCGGCCCGGACCTTGGGCGCCACCGCATCTCGGACGTTGCGAGAGGTCCACTTGCCAATGATCCGCGGCTCGGTCGCCGCAGGTGCAGCGCTGGTCTTCGCCGAGACCATCAAAGAACTCCCCGCCACCTTGATGCTGCGACCCTTCGACTTCGATACGTTGGCGGTGCGGGTGTACCATCTCGCCTCCGACGAGCGTCTCTCGGAAGCCTCGGCCGGAGCGCTCGCCTTGATCGTGGTCGGTATCATCCCCGTCGTGCTCCTGGCGAAGATCATCGACCGTTCTCGACCCGGTCAGCACGCCGATCCGCGAGAGCCGACCTCGTGACCAGTCTCGAACTCCACAACGTGAGCCACCGTTTTGGTGCGGCCGAAGTACTGCGCGAAGTCTCTCTGCAAGTCTCCCGAGGCGAGGTGCACTGTCTCCTGGGACCATCGGGTAGCGGCAAATCCACCCTCCTCCGTCTCGTCGCCGGCCTCGAGACACTACAGCAGGGCCGCATCGACATCGACTCGACGGAGGTTGCCGGCGCCCACCACCACCTGCCCCCCGAACAGCGGCGCGTCGGTTTCGTGTTCCAGGACTACGCCCTCTTTCCGCATCTCGATGTGCGTCGCAACGTCCTGTTCGGCATGCCTCCTGGTCCCAGCCACCAACGCAACCAGGCCGTCATCGACCTCCTGGAGCGGGTCGAAATGGTCCGTTTCGCCGGCGCCATGCCCCACACGCTGAGCGGTGGCGAACAGCAGCGCGTAGCCCTGGCCCGGGCGCTGGCTCGAAGACCCCAGGTCATGCTCCTCGACGAGCCGTTCTCCGGGCTCGATCGCAGCCTCCGTCGGGCCGTCCGCTCGAACACCCTCGCGGTGCTCAAGGAAGCAGGGGTGGCGACCCTGATGGTCACCCACGATCCTCGGGAAGCGCGACTGGTGGCGGACCGGCTCAGTGTCCTCCACGGCGGCGAGATCCTACAATCCGGACCTCCCTTGGATCTGTACCACCGACCCTCGAGCCTCCCGGTGGCCGAGCTCTTCGGTCCCATCAACCGGGTATCCGGCATCGTGAAAGGTCGATCCGTCGAGGTGCCTTGGGGAGTCGTCGACGCCCGGGACGAGACCGAGGGTGCGGCCGTGGTCGTGCTTCTGCGACCCGAGTGGATCTGGCTCGATGACGCGGACGGGTTTCGAGCCGAACCGGCGGCAGAGATCGCAGGCATCACCGCGGACGGTCCCCTGGTCCGGGTCACCGTGCGCTGCGCCGATGGTACGCTCCTCAGCCTCGCCGATGTCCCCCGCCACGCCTGGACCGTGGGACAGTCCGTGGTGGTGCGAACCATCGACGACCCACCGGTGATTCGTTCAGACTCCGATCGCCCCTAGGCGACCAACCCCTCGCCGCGCGGCTGGGAAACGTCGCCGGCGCAGGAGCCTGCTACCGGTGGTCTGGCAACTCGGGCGGGTCGCCGATGTCTCCAGCCGCTTCGCAGGAACGTGTTTCCGTCTCGTCACAAGGGACGCCTCCCCCGTCCTCGTAACCCGGCGCTGGCTGGGTCAAGTCGCGAAGAACTGTGTAGAGGGCTTCCCCTCGAAGGTCCACGGCGACCAAACGCCCCTCGCGATCGACGACGACGGTACGAGGAACCGCCTCGACCCCGAAGCGCTGGCCGAGGGCTCCCTCCAGACCCCGGCCATCGTGAATCTGGGGCCAGGCCATGTCATGACGGAGCAGAAAGCTACGCACCGAACGCCGATGGGTGGTGTTCAGGCTGACCCCGAGGATCACCAGATCCTCGCCCGCCAGTTCCTGGTGAATGCGGCGCAGATTCGGTAACTCAGCCAGACAGGGTGGACACCAGGTGGCCCAGAAGTCGACCAGCACCACGCGGTCCAGCAGGGTCGAGGCCGTCCACACGTCGCCGGTCAGGTCGACCGCCTCCACTCCCGCCCAGACTCCCTCGCCGTTCCCAGGCTCGACACTCGAGCCGGGGTTCGAGGCCACGATGATCCCCAGTGTGAGGCACCCTGCGAAGCGGGCCCAGGGAGTCAACTCAGAACCGCAGACCGAGCGACAGGAACCACTGCCTCGGAAAGCGCGGCCCGTAGACATACGAGGGATCTCGATTCGGGCCCCGGTCGAGGTCGGGCTGGTACTCGCCGGTCAGGTTCTTGCCTCCGACAGTGAGCTGGATCTCGCGCTCGTCGTCCAGGGGCCATCGGTAGGTAGCGTTGGCATCGAAGGTCAGGAAGTCCGGAGTCTGGTCGAGGCGATCACGGTCGATGTACCCTGCGTAGTGGGGGGCCAGCATCTCGCCGGTGTAGAGCGCGCCGCCGAAGAGGTCGAGGCGTTCGGTAGCCGACCAACGGACCGCGAGGTTGCCGTAGAGTTCCGGAGTTCGCCAGAACTCGCGGCTGCCGAAGTCAGGCTCGGGATCGTCGAAGCGAGCGCTCTGCACCACGAAACCAGCGTCGACTTGGAGGCTGGAGCCGAATCGGAGGGAAGCGGTGGTTTCGACTCCCTCCACCCGAGCCCCACCCAGGTTGATCCGCAGTAGCTCGAGTTCGGGGGTCGACGGATCGTCGGCCTCTCGATTGAAAAAGAGATCCTCGAGGCGCGTCTCGAACAGTGCGAGCTCGAACGACGCGTTGGTGCGGCGACCCAACACGGGACGCCACTCGACGCTGAACAGAGCCGACTGCGAGCTCTCCTCTTCGAGATTCGGGTCCGGTCGAAGAACTCGGGCCGTGCCCCCGCCCACCAGCTCGATATGCAGGTCTTCGTCGAAGGTGACCGGCGGACGGAATCCGTGCCCGTAGGTCGCACGCAACGTCAGATCGTCGCGGGGTGAGTAGAGGACCGCCAGTCGCGGCGAGACGATCGGATCCTCAATCGCCGAATGGCCGTCGAGGCGCAAGCCGTAAAGCAAACTGATCCTCTTGCCCAGCTTGCGATCCTCCTGGGCGAACAGCGACCAGCTCTCGTTGGTCTCTTCGGTCAGGCGGTCGTAGCCGATCTGGGTGTCCGTGAGTTCGTCGCGATCTGCCTGGACCCCCCACGAGACGGTGCCCCGCGAGTGTCCGTGGTGGACCTGCGCTCCGAACACCGTAGTGACTCCCCGACTCACACCGTAGGCATCCGGGTCGAACCCGGCGCCGTAGTAGCTGTCGCGATCGAGTTCGACTCTGGACAGAGCGAGCCGGTAGTCCGTGCGAGGGCCGAGCGAATGCAACCAGCGGATCGACGACGCCACCGTCGCGGTGGCGATCGCCTCGGTCACCGCGGTCTGGTGTGGAGGACGATCGAAGTTCTCGAGGTCCCCCCCTCGCCGCGAGGCGTCGGTCCAGTTCAGATCCGCCACCAGCTGGCCCGAGTCTGCCAGCAAGATCAACTGACCCCGGAGACCGACGGCGGTGAGTTCTCGGTGCGTGACCTCCGAGAAGCCGTCTCCGTCGACGTCGACCAGCGGCACCTCGTCCCGCTGACCGTAGAAGGTGGCCGAACGACTCCCATCGTGGCTCCCCCAGTCGACCAACGCCCGCACGGCGCTCCCCTCTCCCGGGCTCGAGCCATCGAACGAGCTCGTCTCGAAATCCAGATCGAGGTGGGTGTGGTCGGCGTAGTGCGGAATCAGGTTGATGGTCCCCGCGATAGAGCTGGCGCCGTACAGGGCGGAGCCGCTGCCCTTCAAGACCTCGATGCCATCGAGCATCCGGGCCGGGATCTGCTCCAGACCGTAAACCAGAGCCAGCGATGAGACCGTGGGCTGCCCATCGACCACGATCTGCGAGTACGGCCCTTCCAGACCGAGCATCCGCAGCTGCGTCGTATTGCAGTTACCACAGTTGCTCTCGATGCGAAGTCCGGAGGTGTACTCGACGGCATCGGCCAGGGTTCGCGCTGCTGTCGAGACGATCTCGCGGCGATCGATCGCCTCGATGTGAACCGGAATGTCCTTGAGCCGGCGCAGATCGCCGGTCGCGCTAACCACCAGCTCCTCCCCAAAGGCCGGCTGCACGACGACCCGAACTTCGGCCTGGCCGGCACGGATCGTCGGCGTGGCCGCCGTCCAGCCATCGGCAGTGACCACCAGCGCGCCGCCGTCATCGCCGCTCAACGCGGAGAGACAAGCCGTTCCTTCCTGGGAGGTAGAGACGCTAGCACCTCCGATCTGGGTCACCAGAGCACCCGGGACCGCCTTACCGTCCGGCTGAACCACCAAAACCCGTAGCTCGCACTCGGAGGCACTGTTCCCTGGAGCCCCGATCGCGACTGCGAGTACCGTGGCCAGGGTCGAGAGGAAGCACCGGGACCACTCGTATCGCTCCCGACCCACGGCCGCCATCGTGTTTCTCGTTCTCATGGGACTCCAATCCTTCGATTCGGGGTCCGCTTGACGCGTATCGCAGACCACTCAGCGGCACTCCGCAGCTGACTGCCTTATTTTGACTTACCAAAATATTGTTGTCAATCGGCCTAAATTTCGACGTCGCAAGGTCTCGGACCTCCCTCGAGGGAGGCGCTCTTCGTCAGACCAAGGAAGAGATCGCGACAGGTTCCCGAGAACCGGGCAGCGCTCCCTCAGCCCGACCTAAGCCGCCCAGACTTCAATTCCGCGGGGGAGGGACCGCTGTCCAGGCGGGAGCCGAATGGCCACTCGGCCGGCGCGCCGCTCGTTCGATCTCGACCAGCTTTGCGATCGGACCGACGAGAAAAAGTGCGTAGAAGGGAGCGTAGACAAAGCGCAGGTGCCGAAAGACCGCTTCGACGATCGCGATCAGCACCGTGACCGCGATCCTCCCCCGCCTGGTTCCTACCGTCGTCTTGGGGTCCGTGATCATGAAGAACATGAAGAGTTGGTACATCGGACCGGTGAGCGGAGAGATCTCTCCCAAGAAGGGTTGGCCGGTCACCGCCGAGCGCAGGGCGGCGAGGATCACGAACGAGACGAGGTAGGTCAACGTGACATGCAATCGGTTCACTCGGTGCAGGATAGCGGTACCAAGAGTCCAAACCACCACCATCGGCAATAGGTTGTTGCCCCATTGGATGCTGAGACCCGCCACCGAGTCGGAGGCGAGAAGCAACAGCGCCACCACTCCCAGGTTGGTCGGGTTCCACAGATGTTGATTCCGAACCCGAAGGACGTACTTCGAAGTGATCGAGATCGCCGATCCGAGCGCATAGGGCCAGAAGGCCAAAGAACGCACCAGAATCCCGATACTGATGCCCGAGACGTAGGCACTCGCCAGATGAGGCCAGCGGCCGAAGAGGGAGCGCACCAGGATCAGTTCGGTTGCCATGGCAGTGGCGATGGCGAGGAGGGTGCGAGACCAGCTCTCCAGGAACCCGAAGCTGAGCTGCCCAGCCACCAGAAGGGTGGTGATCAACAGGGGCGCGAGAAAGCGAGGGTCGAGACGAAAACGTCGCGGGGAACTCGCACTTCCAGGCTGGGCGGTAGCTTCGACTTCGGCCATCAGACCGGCTCCTTTATCACATACACGCGGTTCACTGGCGGCTGCCTCAGAGTCTGGGTTTCGCCCGAGGGCCACCGAACGACGACCTGGTCGACTTCGGTAGCGGACCCGAGGCCAAAATGGAGCTTGAGCTGGTTCTGCGCACTGAAGCCCGAACCGCCCAACACTTCCTGGACCTGCTGCTGTCCATCCCACGAGAGGGCGACCTGAGCCCCGACTGCACTCCGGTTGGTGCATTGGCCCTCGCTCTCCGAGGAACAACCCCCT
Source organism: Thermoanaerobaculia bacterium (assembly GCA_030429235.1). Classification (GTDB taxonomy): domain Bacteria; phylum Acidobacteriota; class Thermoanaerobaculia; order Multivoradales; family JAIOJS01; genus JAIOJS01. Next base: position 122,128 of record JAUIDB010000013.1, read on the forward strand.
TCGAGTTCGAACGCGATCCAATGGCGATCGGGGTGCACTTCGTTGCGATAGAAAAGGAGAGGGCCCCGCTGATTGGCGACCAACACGTCGACGACCCCACGCCCCGAGAAGTCACCGTAGGCCACCGCCCGACCGTCGTACCGATCGACGGCACCGACGACCTGCGACACGTCGAGAAAGCGCCCCGCGCCGTCGTTGAGCCAGAGCTTCTTTTGTTGATAGCCGGCCAGACTGCGCTCACCCATTGCCGGCCAGTTCTGTGCGTCCGAAATGACGATCTCGTGCCCGCCCGCGACCTTCGAGAAGTCATACCAGTAGCTTTCACTGGGAGAAGCCGAGACGAAGCCGTTGACGAGGTAGAGGTCCAGAAAACCATCGTTGTTGAGATCGCCGAACTGAGCCCCGAAACTCCAACCTCCCAGTTCGACCCCCAGGGAACCGGCCAGGTTGTCGTAGTGCGGAAGTCCACCCTCCGGTGCCGACGCGGGCACCCAGAGGTTGTTACCCTGCAGCAAGATCCCCCGCTCCGAGATGTTCGACTCGTAGATCGCGAAGAGGCCCTGATTGAAGACGTCGCCCACGGTAGCGTTCATCCCACTCTTCGGCGAGAAGCCGACTCCGGCCTCCCGGCCGACTTCCCGGAACCTCCCACCCTCGTTGACGAACAACTCGGACACTCCGTAGTCATTGGCGACGAAGAGATCCGGATAGCCAGTGCCTCGAAGGTCCGCCGCCACCGTTGCCAGAGCCCACCGTCGCGAAGAGATGCCCACCTCTTCGCTCACTTCCTCGAACTCCCCGTCGCCCAGGTTTCGGTACAGGTACTTCCGCCCCCCGTTGTCGGCGTACTCGAAGCTCTCAGGCATCATCCTGGTACTGGTGAGTTCCCAGAGGTTCACGGCTTCGGAGTAGTAGCCGGCGATGAAGAGATCCAGTCTTCCGTCCCGGTCGTAGTCGAGCCAGACCGCCGAGTTCACGTTGGCCCAGGCCGGTAGGCTGATGTTCTCCACCCGCGAGAAGCGCATGCCTCCTTCGTTGCGGAAGAGATCCTGCTGGCCCCAACGGTAGAGAAAGAGGTCCTCGAAACCGTCGTTGTCGTAGTCGCCCCACACCGATCCCATCGACACTCCGGTGGCTGGCTGGTTGACCTCCGCGATACCCAATCGCTCGGCAACCTCTTCGAAGGTCCCATTCCCGCGGTTTCGGAACATCCGATTCTTCGAACCCATCCGGCTATTGGTCACGTAGACATCGGGAAGCCCATCGGCGTCGAAGTCGGTTACCGAGACCGCCGCCCCCATCGACGCCACCTCCGGCATGATGTGTGCGAGTTTGGGGTCGAGCCTCGGACCTTCATGAATGAACTCCATCCCCGCTTCCTGGGCCGACTCGGTGAGGACGAAGCCGTAGCGATCCAGGGCGCTCGCACTGGAGTCGGTGACCGTTCCCTTCTCGCCGAGCCGTCGGATCAGCCAGGGGGTGAGGAGCAGGCCGCAGAACAGTACGATCAGCGTGATTCTGGCGCGGTGTTTCATGGCTCGTGTCTCCTCGGGGGAACGATCAACGCTCGACTCAGCTCCCGAGGGGCGACGTACCGGGTGTGGTACTCGGCGAAGTCCTCCGGGTGGGCTCGGACCACCGGGTCCTCCTCCCAAGCGCCAGGCGGGGTGTCGTAGCGCCCGGTGGCATGCGTGGGCAATGGCAGAACTGTCCGAGAGAACGCCGTATTGTAGTCCCCATCCTTCTCCCACCCGTCGGAGATCAGAACGAAGTCTCTTCGCGAGCCCGCCGACGGCGGCGGCCCTACCGGGAAACGAACTCGAAGTTCGTCCCCGGCATTCATGATGACGTAGCGATCGTCCACCTGCTCCAGCAGTTCGGCCACCTCGCCAAATCGGGTGTGGTAGCCCTCGAGGTCGCGCCAGCGGGTCCCGGTACCGACCACCTCGTAGCTCGGCCGTTCGGGAGAACTGGAGCTCGCCTTCTCGGTGGCCGAATAGCCCCGATAGGCCAACTCGGCCGAGGCTAGCGGCAACGGATGAATCTCCAACGAGGCGTCCGGCCGGCCGACCGCCCACCCCAGGCGATCCCAGAAGATCTCGAGATTGGTCACGAGCCGCAAACGACGCGCTCCCGTGCTCTCGAACAGGTCGGTCAGGTCGATCAGCACCGTCTTATCCTTCCCCGCCGGGAAACCCAGCCCCTCTCGGCGCGGCCGAAACCAGCCCTCCCCATCGGCCACCTGAAGCGACAGCCCTTCGGGCTGCGGATGGAGGCCCTGCGAGATCGCCACATTGATCGAGCTATCGGTGGGGTGGATCCACCCCTGTCCGACCAGCCACAAGGGACCGGTTCGCGGTGCCGCTTCTGGCAGCTCCAATTCGACGTAGTGCTGGGCCGTGATGCCCTGGTATCTACCCCGCCCCGCCGAGTCCACGTGGCGAGAGTCTCGGCGGCTGGCGAGTTCCGATACATCGTGACCGAGATGGTCCCGAACCGACCGAAACTCTCTCACCGGTCCCGTAGCGATCACCTCCTGGCGCGGGGCCGGTACCGCAAATCGCTCATCCACGAAGATCTCGGTGTCCTCCGGGTGGTCGACGACCAAGAGCGAAACGAGGTCGAAGAAGTGGGTCTCCCAGAGTTCCGCCGTAACGCGAAGATCATAAAAGCCGGCGCGGGGCGACAGCTGGGCTCCGGCGATCTTCACCCGGTCCTCGGTCATCGCCACGTCGGCAGTGTCCTGGGCGTTGATCCGAAGGCCCAGCGGCGAGCGCCACAGCAGATCGGTGACGAAACCCATCGCCTCCCCGTTCCACGCGAAGAGCCACGGACAGGACCCCTTGAGGCGTTGCTCGGCGAGGACGGTCTCGTCGGCCTGGGTACCAAACTCCGACTGGAGCACGCCATTGGGCCAAGTGATCCGAGCCACCTCTGCGACTTCCGAGGTTCCCAGGCCGAAGTGGACGACCGGAGACGTGATCGGTTGCTTCTGTACATGAAGGCCAGAACGAATCTCGATCTCACCGCCGATTCCGAACGAGTTGATCCGCTGATCACCGGTCGTCGTCGCGGCCCGGGTGCGGTAGCGCTGCCAGTGGTACGACTTCTCGCCGCGGCTCGACGATACGGCCGAGCGCCCGTCAGCCGTGATCCCGACGAGTTCGAGTCGGCCATCCCCATCGAGATCGGCGGCGGCCTGCGGGTAGAGCTCGAGCGTCTGCGCCACCGGGGTCCAGGAATCAGCCGGGCCCGCGAGGACGATCTGCGATGCATAGGGAACCGCCAGAACCAGATCCGGCGCGGCGTTGTTGTCGAGATCGGGAGTCAACAGTCGGGCCACACCGGGCACCAGGGGAGCGGTAGGCTCGAACCGAGTGATCACGGTTTCGTCCCAGCTGGCTGACGCATTCCGCCCGAGGCGCGTGACGGTCCCATCACCGACCAACCGGAGGAGGTCGAAGACTCCGTCACTCCCGGTCGGCCCTACCGCCAGGGCAACGGTCGACTCTAGAGTCGGCAGGGCCTCGTCCTCTCGGAACAGTCCGCCGCGTTGGTTGAGGAACACCCGTATCCGCCCCGCTGCATCGACGAAGGCGGCATCGGGAACACCTTCGCCGTCGAGGTCGGCCCAGACGAAACTCCGCGCCTTATCGACCTCCGCGAACGGCTCTCGCACGGCGAAGGTATCATCGCCGTTGTTGCGGAGCACCAGGGGCGAACCCTCCTGCCGAGCGAGGACGAGGTCGAGGTCACCATCGGTGTCGACATCGGCCGGCCAGAGCCCCCAGGCCGGCACTCGGTCGATCGACTCTGGCCACGCCGCCGAGGTGGTGACGTCGACCAGAGTCCCATCTTCGGTCTGTCGCAACAGACAGAACCCGCCAGGGCCGGCCAGCGCGAAATCGACACGGAAGTCAGAGTCGAGGTCGACCGCGGCCACGGAATCCGCCTTCGGGCTACCGTTCCCACTCAACGCAGCGCAGGTCACTCTGCCCGGGTTGGCCGCCCCCTGGACCCCCGTCGGTCCCACCCTCGTGAGGATGGGAGTCCCCCCACCTTCTGGCCACACCGGCCCGATCCAAAGGACGTCGGTGGCGTCGTGCGAAGAATCGAGGACGAACGAGAGATCGACGTCCGGCGGAGCCGGTCGGGAATCGGGGTTCTCCAATCGCAGGAACCTCGTCAGGGGACGGCCGAGCTGATCCAGCGGCGAAGACACCTCAGCCAGAGCGAGACGATACGAGGGTTCGGGTCGGAGTACGTTCCCAAAGAAGGCCACTCGCCGCCCCACCGCTTGAGAGTCCTCGAACGGGGCGGAAACGAGTTCCTGCAGTTGTTCCTGCGACCGGGACGACCAGCCGTTGGAAGCGGCGGTCAGCACCTTCAGCGACTCCTCGTAAGCGGCCCGGTCTCCAGTCTTGACCGCCAGGCGCAGGTACTCGACCCGTACGGCCAGGTTCTCCTCCTCGGCCAGAAGTTGCCCGAGGATCTGCTGGGCTGCTTCTTCGCTCTGCGCGCCGCCACGGCGCTCGATCTCACTGGCCAGGGTGTACGCCGCTTCGAGGTCGCCCGGGTTCAATTCGAGACTGTGCCGCAGGAGTTCGATCGACTCGGAGAGGTTCCCGCGTTGGCTCTCGGCCAGCGCCAGCAATCGATGAACCGCGGAGTTCTCAGGAGCGAGCGCGGCCGCCCGCGCGAGCCGCTCGGCTCCCTGATCGATCTCCTGCTGGCGCAGCAGCAAGAGACCCAGATTCGCCCAGCCCGCGGGTTCTCGTGGTGCCAGTTCGGTCGTCCGCTCGAGACTCTCCCGGGCCAACTGGTCGCGGGTCGTCTGCATCGCCGAGAGACCGACGTAGAACGTGGTCACTGCTTCCTGGTAGTCCTCCGGCGACAGGGCCGGTTCGGGTTCCGGACCACAAGCCGCGAGTCCGAGCAAGGGCAGCATGCCCATGAGAAGGGCTGGCGGTCGCCACCAGCGATCGAGACGCGCCGGCCGCCCGCCGCAGACCTCTGATACGGCCGTACGACTCCCGGGCCCCATCGGGCCCTCCTGCACTTCGGGCCGTCGACCGCGAGTCGTCAGGCGGCGACCTGGATCGTTGGCGCACCCATCTTCGGGCGGACGATCGTCTCCCCTAGTCACGACCCACTCCCAGGGCATCGGCGACACGATTGATGTAGTTGAACCAGGCCGCGATCAGCGTAATCTGCAGGATCGCACGGTCGTCGAACCCTTGACTCTTCAGTTCCTCGTGGTCCCGAGGACCGACGGTGGTGGCATCGACCGTCACCTTGCCGACGTAGTCCAGCATCGCCCGGTCGGCGGCCGACAAGGGAGCGCGATCGTAGTCGCTCTCTAGAGCCTGAACGAGTTTCTCGTCCAGGGTCACGACACGCAGAAACTCTGCGTGAGACTCCAGTCAATAGGTACACCGATTGATCGCCGAGACTCTGGTGGCGATCATCTCGTGCTGGCGACGGGACAGCGGAAGATCCGGCGCCATGAGAGTACCGAAGGTAGCGAAGGCGTGGAACAAGGCATCGGGAATCAAGGTGTGCGAGGCGACGATGCTCGAACTGCCGTCGTCGTCCGGCAACCGATCGTATTCCTCGGGATAGAGGTCGCGCTGCTTCTCGAGTGCCTGCCGTAACTCTTCGCTGGCCTCGGTAAACGGGATGGTCTTGATCCAAGCCATGGTCTTCTTTCTCCTAGTTTCTCGAGCGACGAATCCGTTCCTTCCGAGTCAGAAGTTGTCCCGACTCGAACGGCTCGCTCGACGGAGTAGTGAGTAAACAGGAAGCCCCAGGCAAACCACCGCCAAGCCCAGGAGAGCCTGCAACGGTCTGCCCAAGAGCAGGAGGGCGAGCACCAGGACACAGAGTGTCACGAAAACCGCCGGCGTGACCCGTCGCCCCGGAGTGCGGAACACGGCCGCCTCCGGCGGCGGCAGACGAAAGAGCCCGGCGACACTCAGGGCGACGAAAAGCACGGCCGCGAAGATGAAGTAGGCCACGATCTCCGAAAAGCTGCCGAGAGCAATCAGGACGCAAGCGAGCACTACCTGGACCGCGATGGCCCGGGACGGAGTTCCGAAACGAGGATGAAGCCGGGCCAGTCGGACGGGAAAGAGACCATTCCGGGCCAAAGCCACGTAGGTCCGGGGAACCGAGAGCATCATCGCCGCCAGGCTGCCGAACACACAGAGCGAGACGGTGGCTGCCACGACCATGCCCCCGATGGCACCGAACAGGCGTTCGCCGACCTGAGCCGCGAAGGCCTCCGCGGCGCCCCCATCCCCGGGTGGGATGAGCCTCCAGAACACGGCGCTGATGGCCACGTAGAGTATGGTCACGAGGGCGATCGCCCCCACGAACGCCCGCGGGAGATTGCGCTGAGGGTCGCGGATCTCACCGGCCATGCGAGCCGCCTCCCACCAGCCACCGAAGGAGAAGAAGGCCGCGACGAAACCACCTGCGAGCGCAGGCAGGAGTGCCGGAGCCCCAGGATAGCGACTGAACGAAGGGACCAGGCTTTCACCCGGGCCTCCGGCGCCGAGGCCGAGAACGACGAGAATCCCGAGAATCACCAGTTTGAGGAGCGTCAGGGCCACGAGCGTGCCCGCCGCGAGCTTGGTACCCAGAGTCGTCAGGATGGCGAGAACTAGAACCGCACCTACCGCTACCGCTTTGCGTTCCAGACCGGACAGCGGCGCCAGATAGCCGACGTATTCGGCCAGTCCGGACGCGAGGGCCGCGCTCACTCCCGGGTCCATCACGAGGAGGCACATCCAGCCGTAGAGAAACGCGGCCCGCTCTCCCCAGGCCCGATGAAGATAGACGTAGGTACCCCCCGGCTCCGGGAAGCGGGAGGCCAGCTCACCGTAGCAGAGCGCTCCGGTGAGAGCCATGAACCCAACGAGCAGCCAGGTCGCCAGCACCCAGCCCGAAGCACCGAGTCCGCTCGCCATCTCCGCTGGCGTCAAGAAGATCCCGATCCCCACCACCTGCCCTACCACCAGGCAAGTGGCCGCCAGAAGTCCCAAAGAGCGCGTGAACGGCTCGGCCGGCGGCGGGGCGGCGGAGTCGATCACCGGCTCGGGACCCGAGTCATCCCAGGGAATCCTCAAAACTGGAACCGCACCCCGAGTTGGACCGCCCGCGGCCCGCCCGAACCGAAGACACCCCCGGCCGTGGTCACCGGCTTTCCGAAGCTGGAAGACCTCAGGTAGCCCGGATCGCTCGGATCCTCCGAGTCCCGAGCCAGAACGTTCGCATAGCCCGAGTAGTTGACGGTGGAGACGCCCAGAATGTTGGTCGTATCGAAGACGTTGAAAACCTCGACGATCGCCTCTACCGATGTGCGCTCCCCCAGAGAAAACACCTTCGAGACTCGCAGGTCGAGCGAAGAAAAGTCGTCGCTGAACTGTGCGTTCTCATCGACCAACGGCAGGAGGACACCATCGACTCCTCCAGCGGCGTTGAGCTCACCCAGGTAGCGATTCAGTTCGCCTGCGTTGTCGAATCGCCGGCCCCCAGCGTTGCGGTCCAGGGTGGGCACGCGCATACTCCCGTCGGGCATCAGGATGTCCATCGGCACCCCCGAGGACCAGGTAAAGAGGGGCGCCACGTGGATGCCGCCGGGAAGCTCGAGGCTGCCAGAGAGGGTCACGTGGTGGCGGCGGTCGTAGGGACTATAGCCGAACTCCCGTTCGAGATCGTCGGGGTCGATCGGGCCGTTGGAGAACGGAATCTGGTCGTCGTTCGAGTAGTTCTCCGACTTCGACAGGGTGTAGGACAGTCGGAACCGATACCGGCCGGTCCGCCTTTCGAGCGACGTCAGCAGGGCTTGGTAGCGGGTTCCCACGCTGGACTCGAGATTGACCACACGGTCGGGACCGCCAACGACGGGATTGAACACGGTTCCCACGGTTCGTCCGATGATGAAGTTGCTCCCTCGGTTGTACAAGGCATCGGACCGAAGAAAGAAGCCGCCAGAGAGATCGATCTCCGCTCCGAGATTCCACTGCTCCACCTCGGGCGTCTCCATCTCGTTGTCGATGATGTTGATGCCCGACGCGCCGGCCCCGGGGAGCACGAAGCCGGTGAACGGATCCGAGATCGTCGGCGCTCCGGGTGCGAAGCGGCCGGTCTGCGGATCGATGTACATCACGTTGCCGGCCCGGACTTCGATCGGCAGCGCCCGGCCATCGAGTCCCCTTTCGAGCGAGGTGATCTGAAGGGTAATGCGATCGTAGTAGACACCCCAGCCGCCGTGAACGGTGTAACGCCCCGAGGGCGCGGCGTAGTTGAAACCGAAGCGGGGGCCGAAGTTGTCGCTGTCGCGGCCCCGGTCTCCGCGATAGAAACTCTCGACCAACGGGTTGCGGTCGCCGTAGCCACGATTGTTCTTGACATTGCTGTCCATCTCCCAACGCAGGCCGAGGTTCAGGGTGAGTTCGGGCGTGACCCACCAGTCGTCCTGAACGTAGACGGCACCGTAGTGGTTGACGATGTCGTCGAGGACTAGATTCCGGTCGGGAAAGGCACTGCGCAACGTCACCGCGAAGAGCAGATCCTCTTCGTCGATCCGGCCGTCACCACTGTGATCGAACTGAGGGAAATCCTGGACCAACTCGACCCGACCGGACTGGAAGACCCCCAAGTCGAAAGCCGCATCGACGTGCTGTAGCTCGATCCCGAACTTGATTCGGTGGTTCCCACGGAGCCACGTCAGGTGATCGCGAAGCTGCAAGCGATCCTGGTCCGTACCCTGTGGAACTCGAAAGGACGAACCGGCCTGAATCGAGGGAAAGGTGAGCTGTGGTTGACCTGGCGAAAGTGGCAGGATCTCGTTCGAGAAGTGACTGAAGCTCAACGATAGGCTGTGGAATAGGAAACCCGAGACCGCTCGATCCCACGATCCGGCGATCGACGCGTAGCGATTCGAACTCGTCTGTCGTTGTGAAGCCGAGCCGATCGAACGATCGAGCGTACTCGCGCTCGTGTCCTCGGTATCTTGGTACGAGAGACGAGCCGTGACGGTGTCCCGTGAAGAAGGTGTCCAATCGAACCGCGCCGTCCCCATGAGGTCGTCCAACGGCGAACTCACGAACGAGCGGCGAATGCTTCGGCCGTCGGGGTCTCTTTCCCCGACCAGAGTGCCGCCGTCCTGACGACGGTATTCGGCGGCCGCGAACCAGTGGGCCTCTCCTCTCTTCAACGGACCCCCGAGAGACAACGAATACTGCTGACGGTCGAAGGGTGGTGACTCTGTGTCGTCGAGAGTAGCGGGAGACGCCTGCCAAGAGTCGTCGCGGGCGAAGAGAGCCAACGTACCCTCGAGTTCATCGCTGCCGGACCGTGTTACGACGTTGATGGCCCCTGCCCCCGAGCGCCCAGTCTCCGCCGTAAAGCGACTGGTAGCGATCTGGAACTCCTGCACGGCGTCCTGAGGGAGGTTCTCCAACGGCCCCCCAACCACATCGTCGTTGTTGTCGGCACCGTCGATGGTCACCATGCTGCTGCGACCCGAAAGCCCGGCCGAAGAGACGAGTACGGTGTTCGACTTCGTGGGGTCGAAGTTCGGGGTCGGGACGTTGCCCGGAACCAGGAAGGCCAGTTCGAGATAGTTCCGACCGTTGAGTGGTAGTTGCTCGATCTCGTCGTGCCCGATCACCCCATCGACTACGGAACGCCCGACCGTTTCGAGTGCCAGGGGTGCCGCCAGCGCTTCGATGGTCTCTGAGATCTCGATCACTTCGAGCACCACGTCGACACGCCGAACCTGGCCTACGGCCAGCTCGAGGTCAACCAACTGGCGCGGCCTGAACCCATCCTGGTCGACAGCCACGCGGTAACGACCGGGAGCTAGGTTCGGCGCATGGAAACGGCCGGCGGAGTCGGTCGCCGTAACCCTGACCTGGCTCCGGTCGCTCTCCTCGATCGTGACCCGCGCCCCGGATATCGGGTCCCCGACGGCGGAACGGACCGTCCCCTGGACCGTGGCCGCACGGGCCGACACACCAGATGCCAACGCCGCAGCAACGAGGATCAACGGACAGATCTGTCTAGGCACCACAAGCTCTCCTTCTCGGGTTTCGATGACGAGGAAAAACTGAGAAAAGCAAGCATCGTGCCGCCTGGCAGCCAGCTCGGCCCTCGTTCCGGCAGCGCCCGAGAAGCCTGCAAATACCCGGTCGAACTCGAGACTCGTCACCGACGAGCGGTCGGTTCCCGAGCGAGGGGTCTCATAGAATCTACGAGCGCGACGCATAGATTCCACGATCGGCTTGGCGGCTCCAGCGACCAAGACCGCTGCGCCTACCAGCCTCGTTCAGACGCGATGGCGTAGCAGAACTGCGGACTCCAACTCGCCAGTCTTCCACCCACGTTTGCCCGAGGCCGTGGGCCAGGCCACCTTGCCGCATCGGCGATGGGTGCCTAAGATGATCGCCATGCGATTCGACCCGACCCGCGCGTGGCTCCTTGCTGTCGCCCTGGCGACGGCGCTCGCCGCCAGTTCCGACACCCCCGGGCCGGACTTTCGAGTCGCCGAGCTCGAGCCCGGCGTCCTCGTCGTCACGTCCAAGCCCTGGCATGCGAACACCTTGCTGGTGAAGACGAACCAGGGCATCATCCTCGTCGATACGCCAGCCACTCCGGCCGACACCGCTCGCCTCCTCGACTGGGTCGAGCACCGTTGGGGCCAGCCGGTGACCCACGCCCTCGCTTCCCACTGGCATGCCGACGGATCGGGTGGCAATCAGGTCCTCGAGGCGCGGGGAGCCGAGTTGGTCTCGAGTCAGAAGACCGCAGAGCTGCTGCGCGAGAGGGGCAACCGCGCGGCCGTGGAACTTGCCGAGATGTACCGCGAGAGCAGCCCCGAGACCTCGAAGGAGTTCGAGGAGATCCGCGCGACTCCAGCGCGCCGTACGTTCCAGGTGCCTGGCGTAGCCCGTTTCGAGCTCGCCGGAGAGCCCGTCGAACTCCACTGGGTCGCGCCCTCCCACACGCCGGACTCGGTGGGAGTCTACTTTCCGAACCGAGGACTACTCTACGGCGGCTGCATCGTCCGCAGCGACGGTCAGATCATCAACCGCAACGAACTCGATGCCGAGGGCTGGATCGCGATGCTGGACGTCTTCCTCGGCCTCGAAACCCGCTTCGTGATTCCGGGCCACGGACAACGTTTCGACCCCACGATGCTCTCGGAGTCGAAGCAGGCCGTGGAGACTCTCGGCAGCGAGTGAGCGAGAGCCTGCCAGTGTCTTCGCGCGGCGGCGCTTCGAGTCCCTAGCGTCTTCGAAGTCGTCGGGTTTACTTCGGCCTCACGACAGAGCCACCACCACGAACACGGCCAGTACGGCGACCGCTTGCGTCATGGTGACCAGCCCCACGATCAGGACCGGAAGCCGGAGCACGAGCTTCCACCCCGCCCCGCCGTAGACCCGCCAGGCCGCCACCCCCAGGTAGACGAAGAAGACCAACCAGAGGGCCAACGCCAGCATCTGGCCGATCTCGGGTCCCAAGCCGTAGCCGGGCAGGAACAACAATCCAGCCAGCACCAAGAAGGAGAAGAAGTGGAGCCCGAAAACCAGATGCAGTTCGAAGAGCGAGCGCCAATACACCAGTTTGAGGAGAATCCCGAGAAGCAGTGGGCTCAGGAGGTTGACCACAGGAAATACCGCGTTGAGCCGGCGATCGAATGCCGCCCGGTAGGCGGGATCCGCGATCTCGGAGATCCCCAGGGCCGCCCCCAACTGGTCCCCGACCATCGTGTCGTAGTTTAGGAACCCCGACACCGACATCGCCGCGATCGACAGCGCACTGACCACGATGTAGAGGCGCAACGGGTTGGTGTAGCGAACGCGACGTCCACCGACGTACTCCAGGGTCAAGAACCCCGGACGAACGAACAGCGGCCAGGCCGTCCTCAGAATCCTGAAGTCCAGACCGAAGAACGAGTCCAGCGCCTGAGCCAACCAAGCCCGCAGCGGTAGAAGCCCCTGGCTCCTCGCCTGACCACAATCGCTACAGAAGGCCCCATCGAGTTCCCGATCGCAGTTCAGGCAGCGGTCCTCACCGGCCCCGACGGCGAGGTGATCAGCGGAACGGTTCATTCAGGGAATACGGTAGCAGTCGGAAAGCTTCAGGAGGGAGCGGCTCCGCGGAACCCTCAACGTCAAGGTCCCCGATGCTACACCGAAGGAGTGCTGACCGACGTGTACATCGGAGGAAGCCCGTGCTCGCCCCTACCAGGCCGAGCGAAGCAATGGCCCTTCACCACGCGAGATTCTGCGCCGAGCGGCAGGGTCAACGGTCCTGCCGCAACAGCACGCCTCCCGTCGCCCCTACCAGGCCGAGCGAAGCAATGGCCCCACACCACGCGAGATTTGCGCCGAGCGGCAGGGCCTACGGCCCTGGCGCGACAGCACAAATCCTCTCGCCCCGGCTATTCCCGAGCGAACGCGAAGGAATGGTCGGCCAACGTGGACGGATTTTGAACCGGTCGCGCTCCTCCGGTCGATTGACGAGCTCCGCAAGCAGCTGCAGGACGTAGCAGCATGACCGAGACCAGTGTGCACTCCGCCAAGTTGAACGCCGCTTCGGAGTCAGTCGGGACTCACGGAGCGTCACAGTTTCATCCAACAGCTGTTGAGCACCCACGACCCCACGCCCGGCTCATCAGCCAAGCACTTCTTCTCGACCAGGAAGACGCTTACTCCGCTGGCACCGTCGGGTTCTTGGCGCGCGCCCTCGTTCAAGCCACAATGCCGCACAGCGACCCCAAGACCAACGAGTTCGTTCGGCACAATGGCCACTACTCGCTGTCGATCATGGCTCCGGCCGGAGTTGGACTGCCGTATGGACGATACCCCCGTCTCGTCCTCGCTTACCTCAATACTGAAGCCGTCAAACAGAAGACACGGCACATCGCGCTCGACCACCACTTCTCGCACTTCTGTGCCGGCCTCGGCATCCCGCCGACAACGGGACCTCGAGGCTCGCTGCCCCAACTCCGTGAGCAGATGCAACGGCTCTTCGCGTCCACGTTCCAGTGCCTCTTCCACGACGAGGAGAAGGGGCGACATGCCGGCGACGGCTTCCTGATCGCCGACAAGCGGACCCTATGGTGGGATCCTAGCCGGGAGATAGGCGACGTCTCTGCGGAGTCGCATGTGGTCCTCTCGGAGCGCTTCTTCCGAGAAGCGACCGAAGCTCCGGTGCCCCTCGACCTCCGAGTCCTGCGAGCCCTACGCTCGCCGTTCGAGATCGACATCTACGTCTGGCTGACCTGGCGATTCTTTCGGCTCCGCAAGCCGGTGACCATCCCCTGGGACTCGCTTCAGCTCCAGTTCGGGTGCGGGTACAAGAACCCGCGCCACTTCAAGCGTCGTCTTCTGAAATATCTCAAGAGCGTTCTCGGGTACTATCCATCCGCTCGACTTGCGAACACCGACGCCGGACTCCTCCTCAAGCCATCTGCGACCCATGTCTCACCGATGAAAGTGTGACGATGAGACTATAGGCTCCCTATCCCTTCTATCGTCGGCCAACTGGGCTCACTGTTGTCAGTAGAGCGGGTACATGGTGTCTGAGACTGCCCCGGACTGACGGGTCCGGGAAATGCCTAGGGCGCTCTCGTGCTTTGTGGTTCTGCAGGAACTTGCCACGTGTTGCACTTGGAGGGTTCCGAGCAGCTGAGGATGGTAGTCGAAGCCAGGTGCTTCCACATCGGCCAGCAACGACGCTTCTCTGATCTCTAGGCAGATCGTCCGAATCCTGCGTCTATGAAGGCCGAGACTAGACTTGTACCCATCGAGAGCCAGACCG
>JAUIDB010000049.1 GCA_030429235.1 Thermoanaerobaculia bacterium
AGGGCGATCACCAGGACGGCACCCAGGTCGTCGGCGATCGCCAGAGCGGTGAGGAAGACCTTGAGGCCGAGGGGTACTCTCGACCCGAGGAGGGCCAGAATCCCGAGCGCAAAGGCGATGTCGGTGGCCATCGGGATCCCCCAGCCTGCCGCCCCCTCGCCGCCCTGGTTGAGCCAGACGTACAGCGCGGCCGGAAACACCATGCCGCCGATGGCTGCAGCCACCGGCAAGGTTGCCTTGCGCAGCGTCGACAGCTGACCGACGACGACCTCCCGTTTGATCTCCAGTCCTACCACGAAGAAGAACAGCACCATCAACCCGTCGTTGATCCAATGATGCAGCGACAGCGCGAAGCTCGAGTCGCCCCAAGAGACCGAGATCTTGGTGTGCGCCAGGTGGAAGTAGTGCTCGGACCAGGGAGAGTTGGCCCAGATCAGCGCCGCCAGGGTGCAGGCGATGAGCACCAGGCTACTGGTGACCTCCGAGTGGAAGAAGCGCTCGAACATGCCGCGGTCAATGTCGTCCTTGTCGTGCGAATGCGCCATCTCTCTCCTCTCGCCAGGGTCTTCGTCAGCTCTCAGAACTGGAAGTATAGTCAGCCGAAACGAGCTCCCGCGCGAACGACAGCTCCTCGTGCTCGGTGATCTGACCATCCAATCGCGCATCGAGGGTAGCGGCGAGAATCTCTCCGACTCGAGGACCCGGCGCCATGCCCGCCGCCAAGAGGTCTCGGCCCCGCAGCCGGAGTCGCACTCGCCGCAGCTCCACCAGATAGGACCGCACGCGAGTCCGAACGGTGGCCTGGCCGGTCCCCAGCAGCAGCAGCGTCTCCTCCGGGGTCAGCTGGTCGAGGATTCGGCGCACTTCGTGGTTCGCACAGGAACCTGCCAGCCGGCGGCGGGTCGTCCCCACGCGCCCCGGATAGACCCTCAAGGTCGCGCGATCGGTCTCGGCCAGTCGCAGGCGGTCCGCCAACTGATCTCGCGCGTCCCGTGGTAGCTCCACCAGTAGGGCGAGCAACAAGAGAAACCACAACCGAGCCTCGAAGTCAGGCAAGGCTTCGAGCTGCAACCACTCCCACGCTGCGCGAGCTCGGTAGAGACCCTTCCGGCGGTTCACGGTCCAGCGTAGCTTGGGATGGAGGGTGGCCAGAACACCGAACTCGTCGAGCCGGTCCAGACCGCGCACTGCCGACGGATGGTCAAGGAGCAGAATCAGCTCTTCGCGCAGCCGGGGACCCGACAACCGCTCGAAAACGCCTTCGCCCACGGCGATGTCGATCAGCCGCAAGGTCTCGGGAGAGATCTCGAAGTCGAGCCGAAGAGCGAGCCGGACGGCTCGTAGGACCCGGGTCGGATCATCGATGAACGACAGGCTGTGCAGCACGCGGAGAGTGCGATCCCGGAGATCGCGCTGCCCCCCGAAGTAGTCGATCAGCTGTAGGGTCGGTTCGGGACCCAACTGAATGGCCAACGCATTGATCGTGAAATCCCGTCGGTAGAGATCCTGGCGCAGGGCCGAGATCCGCACCTCTGGCAAGGCCGCCGGCGTTCGGTAGAACTCGCTGCGGGAACTGGCGACGTCGATGACGAAACCGTCCGGCTCTTCGATGCGAGCCGTGAGAAACGCCTCGTGCACCCGCACCTCGGCCTGGCGCGCCGCGGCCAGTCGACGCGCAAACGCGGGACCGTCGCCTACCACCACCAGGTCGATGTCTCGGTTGGCCTTCTGCAGCAACACGTCACGGACCAGGCCACCCACTGCGTAAACTTCGGCACCCGATTCCTGGGCCACCCGGGCGACCGCTTCCAGTCGTTCCACGATGCTCGGAGCCAGTGCCTGCCGTATCAGGCGCCGCACACCCTGGCGCCGCTCGCGCGCCTCCAGGGCCCGGCGCTCCAGTCCCCCCGAAACCTCCTCGAGTCGCCCGTGGAGGTGCCGGAGGACGGCGGTACGGGTGACCAGACCGAGCGGTCGCGAGTCCGCAGCTCCGACCAGAACGAAGCGTGGCGTCGTGCCGTCACTCATGGCGCGCCCGAGAGCCTCCGCCGACAGATCGGGCTCGACCCAGGCCAGGTCCTGATGCATCACTCGCGAGACCTGGCGGTCTCCCAGCTCGTGCTGTAGGGCGGCATCGAGGACCTGGCGGGTCACGGACCCCACGGCCCTCCCCTCCTCGTCCAACACCGGCGCCGCATTGACCCGCGCTTCCAACAGCGAGGCTTTGGCCCCCGCCACGCTCTCCGAGTGGCCTACCGACACGAAGCGCTCGGTCATCAGATCGGCGGCCGTGGCCTCGGCCGGCAGGCAGCCCGGAAGCAGAGCGAGCAGTCGTTCCCGAACCTCCAGACAGGTCTCGCCCTTGCTATTGCCGGAGGCGGCCGTGGGGTGGCCTCCGCCTCCGATCAGCCGATCGAGTACGTCGCCGAGATGGACACCCTCGGTCTCGCCGCGTGCGATCACCGTCGTGCGATCGGCCTCCCCGAAGATCGCGAAGAGCAGTGGCAGCTCGAAGATCTCCAGGCAACGACTGACCAGCGGCGCGAGTTCCGCCACGAACCGGCCGAGTTCGATGGCCACGACGCCGACCCGGTGGCCTCGAACCCGGTGGAGTTCGAGTTCCTCGGTCATACGGTGGAGGATCTGCAAGTGGCTCGCATCGAGGCTGTGCAGCGCGAAGCGGCGCACCGAAGTCAGATCGGCCCCCTGCTCGAGGAGCCAGGCCGCAGCCCGCAGATCGCGCGGGCCGGTCGTCGGATAGGACAACGAACCGGTGTCCTCGTAGATCCCCATCAGGGCCAGCGTCGCCTCCTCGCCATCGAGAGTCAGTTCGCGGCGTCGGAACTCCTCGACGAGCAGGGTACACGTGGCACCCGCCTCGGGATCGACCAACCCCGCCGTGTACCGTAGGTCCTTGGCGTCGTCGGGATGGTGATCGTAGGCGTGGACTTCGATCGACGGGAAATCGTCCAACCAATCCGCGACCACGCCCAGGCGGTTCCTCTGCCGAATGTCGCAGAGGATGATCCTGTCGATCGTCGCCGGATCGATCTCCTTCTGCCGTATCTCGTTCAGTTCGAAACCCCGGGCCTTCAGCATGCGCCGTACCGAGAGTTCGCGGGACCCGGGAAAGAAGAGCCGCGCCTCGGGGTGGAGTCGTCGAGCGAGCAGCATCGACGCCAGGGCATCAAAGTCTGCCCCCACGTGGGTGATGATCAGCTCCATGAACAGATGCTAGTCCAACCGGAGCCGTAGGCGCTCCTTCCAACGAGCCACGGTGAGACCCACCGCGGCCAGGACCGTCGACAGCAGCGACAGGACGGCACCCGGTACGAAGCCGGGCGGGACGAAGCGCAGCTCGACCCGGTGGTCGCCTGGCGGCAGGTCGAACGCGGCGTAGGCACCGTTGATCCGTTGAGCCGACTGAAGTTCGCCCCCGTCGACCCGAGCTGTCCAGCCCTCGGGTTGGGGCCAGGACGTCGCGAGCAAGCTCGGCCCCGGACTCGAGGTTGCGACCACCGCGTGACCGTCCCACCGTTCGACGAATCGGACCGTGCCCTCGGCCCACTGTCGCTCGGTCCCTGCCGTCACCCCCTGTGCCCCTGCCGGATGAAGGACCACTCTGGCGTCCGACAGGGACTCGAGAGCCCCTTCTATCTGCTCCTCCTCGATCCAGCGCGAACGCTGCGCGAGGAAGACCCTGGGGAGAGCCCGATCACGAAGCTCCATGCCCCAGGCACCACTCTGCTGGGTCTTCTGCACCACGACTCGCACGTTGAGGAAATCGAGGAAGGGGTGGTCGCGAGCGCGCGACCGAGCGAAGTACTCCTGGCCGGGATCAAAGCCGAGAACCGCCATGAGTCCCCGCACCTGGCGAGCGTCGGCGATCGAGTTGTGGGGACGCAACTCGGCGAGACCAAGCCAGGGAAGCACGCCCGGGTAGGCAGCCCTCCCCTGCCCAACCACTCGCCAGCTCCCAGGGTCGGCCCGATGACGGATCTGATCCACCAGTTCCGTCGTCCGCGGCCAGTGTGAGGCCGGGGACCGGGGAATGTGGGCCCGAGCCCACGGGCCGAGATCGAGGCCAACCACCAGCAAGAGCGCCACCAACCGCTGCGCCTTGGTGAAGCGGCGTGCCGTCGCAGCCATCAGCAGCAGCAGCCAGCAGAGGGCGATCCGTGGCGACCAGGGCACAGCTCGCAGCCAAGGCAAAACCAGGCTGACGAGCAGGCAGCCCGTGAGACCGAGGCCGAGTCGACGCCACCAGCCTTCGGCGCTCGGCCCCCGGAGCAGTCGATCCAACCCCAGGGCGGAAACGGCCGCCACCGCTACGGATCCAGCCATGAGGTAGCGGTTGGCGTTGCTGGCCGCCAACAGCGGGACCACACCATGGAGTGATAGAAGGGGCGCGAAACCGATCGCCAGGAGAAGGCAGACCAAGACCGTTGCAAGGAACGGAACCACCCGGCGCGACGGCCGAGCGAGTGCGCCGAGCAGTCCGGCCAGCGCCACGAGTCCGCCGTACAGAGGGGCCGTGGCCGCCCAGTTGCCGGGCCCCAGATGTTCATCTACGTAGGGGCGACCAAAGGTACTCGGATGGAGCGGAGCCACCAGGGCCCACGACGCGCCGGGATACGTCAGGCCTCTGGTGGGACCTGCCGGCCTCGGCTCGGCGTGCGAGTTCTCGACGAAGTCCGCCTTGAACGTTCGAGGAACGTAGGTGATGAAAGGCAGCCACTGCACGGCCGCCAGTCCGGCCCCGAGGCAGGCCGCCAACCCGAGCGGTAGGAGAGTTCGCCTCCATCCTCGGCGGACCCGGCGCAGGGTCAGGCCGGCCAGTGCCGCCAGCAAGCACCCGGCGAAGGCGGTTTCGGGGTGGCCCGAGAGCAGAACGGTCGCAGTGATCACCCCGACCGCAACGATCGCCCGAGGAGTCGGCCGACGCCCCACGACGATCGCCCCGGCCACCAACCAGGGAAGCCAGGCCGTCACCTCGGCCAGCGGGTAGAGAGCCCACCCGACCATGCCGCCGCCGAGTCCGAAACCCAACCCCGCCAGCAGCGCGGCCGACCGGCCGGCTCCCACCGTTCGGCCCAAGATCCAAGCGCCCTCGATCGCCACCATGAGCTTCAGCAGAAGTAGGGCCAGGGGCGAGCGTTCGATCGGCAGCAGACGCGCCGCCGAAGACAAGGGCGCGAGGACCACGGCCTGGGGATTGACCCAAGGTGAACTCCCTCCTTCGAGCCGCTCTGACCAGAGGGGCAGTCGGCCCTCCTGGTAGGCCCGCCGCACCTCCTGCTCCCAAGGCAAGAGTTGCAGGACGGTGTCGTTCAGCAGATCGTGGGGAACCGGAGCCACCTGTTCCCCTCCTGGGACCATCGACTGTACCGAGCCCAAGGGCAGTGGCACCACGTCGCCGTCGAGCCAGGGAACCAGAAGCAGGAACGGCACCCCTAGGGCCACCGCCACCACCGCGCGTCCCAGACGGGCGCCAAGAGCCCGAGCCAGCAGGAGAAGAATCGCCTGAACCAAGGCCACGGGGAGCAGGAGCAGCAGTAGAGACGAAATGGCCTCAGGTCTCCGGGTGAGGGGTGGTTCCGATCGATCGATAGAAGCGCAGCGCGCAGTCCCCGTAGGCGCGGTCCCCATCCGCGATCAACCCCGATTCGCGGTCGGGCAGGGCACCGCCGACTCGGTACTCGATGACACAGTGCCCCTCCTCCGACAGAAGGGGTGCGATCGCAGCCAACAGGGCGCGGTACTGATCGAAGTCGTACGGAGGATCGGCAAAGACCAGGTCGAAAGGACCGTACGCAGCGGCGAGCCGCAGACCTTCGGGAAGGCGAGCTCGCAGGACCCGAGTCCGACCTGCTCCAAACTCCTGCAGGCTCCGTTCGAGCCGCGAGACGATCGCGCTCCGCTGTTCGACGAAGACCACCTCCTCCGCGCCCCGCCCTCGCGCCTCCAGGCCGACGACGCCGCTTCCCGCAAAGAGATCGAGGAACCGGGCACCGGGCAGCCGTTCCTGCCACATGGAGAAGAGGGCCTCTCGAACCCGGCCCTCGGTCGGACGCACCCCGGGAGCCACGCCCAGCATCCGTCCGCGGAACTCGCCGCCCGTGACCCGAACCCTCGGCATGGTGTTCAGAAGAAGGATCGACGCGAAACGAACTCGGCGAACAGCAGGCGCAGCTGCTCGGAGTCCACGTAGATCGTCAACGGATTGTCGACCCCCTGCAACTCGATCCCCCGTTTGTCGACCGTGCGCCCCACCACCACGAAGGTGGATCCGTCCCGGTGCCGCAGTACATCGCCCGCCACCGGTTCGTAGTCGAGCGGTAGCTGCTCCTGGAAGACCGGCTCGGCCAGGGAAGCGAGTTCTTCCGTCAGTTCGACGGCGCGTTTCAGCCCCAGAGGCAGGCTATCGAAGACCGAAAACTCCATCGTCTTCCTCACCCCCTGCGGGAAGTCCAACTGCAGCTTGCACTCTTCGACCCACTCCCCTTCCGCCGGCAGTACCTGGGTCCGTTCGATCTCGCTGTAGTCGATCTCAGAATACCGGTCGGTGTACCCCTCCAGGGTGATCGGGTCGAGGTCGGCCAGCAGAAGCTTCTGCTCGTCGTGGGTTCCCTCCTTGACCCGCACCGTACCGTTTCCGAACAGCGTGACGCGGCGTCGCGTCAGCTCGTTCGTGCAGTGCAGATCCACGAGTTCGTGCGAGCGCAGTGACTCGATCTCTTGCAACGCCTCCACCGGGAGCACGCCGGCGGCGAACAGGAGTGCCAGCCCCCAGGGAATGACGGCTCGGCCCCGGCGGGTCGCAGCGCCGAGCCTCACGCCAGCTCACCCCCTTCGAACAGCAGGCAGCGGGCGGCGGCCAGCCGGGCCACCGGCAGGCGGTAGGGCGAGCACGACACGTAGTCCAGGCCGCACCGTTCGAAGAAGGTCACCGACCGCGGATCTCCACCGTGCTCGCCGCAGATCCCCACCTTGAGACTGGGCCTCGCCGCCCGTCCCCGCTCCGTCGCCAACTGGACCAGTTGCCCCACTCCGGCCACGTCGAGACTCTGGAACGGGTCGACCTCGAGCAATCCCTGCTCGATGTACTCGGGAAGAAACCGTCCGGCGTCGTCCCGGGAGAAGCCGTAGGTCATCTGGGTCAGGTCGTTGGTACCGAACGAGAAGAAGTCAGCGTGGTTGGCGATGCGATCCGCCAGGAGGCAGGCGCGAGGGATCTCGATCATGGTTCCGATCAGGAGATCGAGGTGAAGGTCGTACTCCGCCTCGACGCGCTGAGCCACCTCGGCGACCGAGGCTCGCAGGGCCGCGATCTCGGCTTCCGAACCCACGAGCGGGAGCATGATCTCGGGCCGCACCCTATGCCCTGCTCGGGTCCGTAGGCAAGCGGCGCGCACGATCGCCTCGACCTGCATCGCGTAGATCGCCGGCGTGGTCAGTCCCAGACGACACCCCCGATGACCCAACATCGGGTTGGTCTCCGACAACGCGGTGACTGCCGCCTGCACCTCTTCGGCCGGTTGCCCCATCTGGTCGGCCAACTGAGCGATCGCCTTGGATTCCCGCGGCAAGAACTCGTGCAACGGCGGGTCGAGCAACCTCACGGTTACCGGAAAACCGTCCATCGCTTCGAAGATGCCTTCGAAGTCCGCCTGCTGCATAGGGAGGAGACGATCCAGGGCCTGTTGTCTCGCGGCGTCGCTATCCGCCAGGATCATCTGGCGGACCCATCCGATCCGGTCTTCGGCGAAGAACATGTGCTCGGTGCGACAGAGGCCGATCCCCTCGGCGCCGAAGGCTCGGGCCACGCGAGCGTCGTCCGGAGTGTCGGCGTTGGCCCGCACGCGGAGACGACGCATCTGGTCGGCCCATTCCATCAGGGTTCGGAACGACGCCGCAACCGGGGTCTCGATGGCTCCGCTTTCGCCCAACAGCGACCGCAATACCGAGGAGTCCCTAGGCTCGAGGCGCCCCGACAGCACCTGCCCGCGGGCCCCGTCGATGGCCATCCACTCACCCTCGCGCAGCGTCTGGTCGCCGACCGTGACCGTTCCGCTCTCCTCGTCGATCAACAGAGCCTCGGCCCCCGCCACACAGGGCTTGCCGAGCCCTCGGGCCACCACCGCCGCGTGTGAGGTCATGCCTCCCCGGGCGGTGACGATTCCCACCGCCGCGTGCATTCCGACGATGTCCTCGGGCGAGGTCTCTTCTCGCACCAAGAGCACCGGTCCGTCGCTCGCCCACTCTGCCGCCCGCTCCGCATCGAGCACGAGCCGCCCGCAGGCGGCCCCCGGACCGGCCGGCAAGCCGACGGCCAGCAACCGCCCCTCGGACTCGATCGCGGCCCGCTTCTCCTCCTCGTCGAAACCGGGAGCCAGGACCTGCACCAGTTGCTGCGGTTCGACTCGGGTCAAGGCGACTTCGCGACTGATCTTGCCCTCTACGGCGAGGTCGACGGCGATCCGCACCGCGGCCGGGCCCGTCCGCTTTCCGGATCGGGTCTGGAGCAGGAACAGGCGATCCGACTCGATGGTGAACTCGAGATCCTGCAGGTCACCAAAGTGCGCCTCGAGTCGGGTCGCGACTTCGTGCAATTGCTGCGAGGCTCCGGGAAACCGCTCCGCGAGCCCCTGACCACCCTCCGGAGCGACGATCGGTTGCGGGGTTCGCGTCCCCGCCACCACGTCCTCGCCCTGCGCGTTGACCAGATACTCCCCGAACAGCTGCGGCTCGCCGGTCGACGGATTGCGAGTGAAGGCGACCCCGGTGGCGCAGTCGTCACCCCGATTGCCGTAGACCATGGCCTGGACGTTGACCGCCGTACCGACGTCGTCGCTGATCCCCTCGAGTCGGCGATAGGCACGGGCACGCTGATTGTCCCAGCTTCCGAAGACAGCTCCGATTGCTCCCCAGAGTTGCTCGTTTGGGTCCTGCGGGAAAGCGGTTCCGTGACCCGAGATCAACTCCTCGAACGCCCGCGTCAAGCGGTCGAGAGCCTCGGCGGTGAGTTCTTGATCGGAGGACACCTCCTGCTGGCGGCGGGCCTCGACCAGGAGCTTTTCGAACGCGGCATGAGGCACCCCGAGCACGACGTCACCGTACATCGTCAAGAGGCGCCGGTAGCAGTCGAACACGAAGCGAGGGTCTTCACCTCGTGCCGCCGCGCGCTCGGCGATCTCCCGGTTCAGACCCAGGTTCAAGACGGTGTCCATCATGCCGGGCATCGACACGACGGCGCCGGAGCGCACCGACACTAGGAGCGGCCTTTCAGGAGAGCCGAACTGTCGGTCGAGTTCGGTCTCGAGACGCTGGACCTGCGTGGCGACCGCCGCCTCGAGCCCCGCGGGGTACGAGCCCCGATGCTCCTGGTAGTGCCGACACACCGCCGTCGAGATCGTGAATCCCGGGGGGACTGGAATGCCGAGAAGGCTCATCTCCGCCAGACCCGCCCCTTTGCCTCCGAGAATCGACCGTAACTCTCCGGACCCTTCGGTGCCGGAACTTCCAAACCAGTAGACCAGCTTCTCGGTCACGTCCTCTCCCTACTTGTAGTCTCCCTTGTCGACCACGATGGCCGTGAGATCGGCGGCACGCGAGATCGTGCGCTGGATCTCCTGCAACAGGGCCAGCCGATTGCGCTTGAGATCGGGGTCCTCGGCCATGACCAGCACCTCGACGAAGAAGCGGTCGAGCACTCCCGCCAGGGATGCCACGGCCGCGAGGGCTTGCGGATAGGCCGCTTCCTCGACCGCCGCCTCCACCGTCTGGCGCAATCCGTCCAGGGCCTCGTTGAGCTCGATCTCGGCGGCGTCGGCCAGCAGCTCTGGATCGAGCTCCGACTCCTCCGCTTCCCGGACGATGTTGGCGATGCGCTTCGCCGCCAGCACGATCGACAGGAACTCCGGGTTGTCGCGGGTTTCGTGCAGGGCCCGCACGCGCGCCGCGAGGTCCGGCAGATTGCTCGCCCCGCCCGCCAGCGCCGCTTCCACCTCGTCGTAGGAATACCCCTGTAGCCCCAGGAGATGTCGAATTCGATCGTGGAGGAAGGGCCGCAGAGCCGCGAGCAACTCCTCCTTGCCCAGGGTCAGTCGGTCGCCATACTGGCTGGCAGCACGGACCGCCACCAGTTCCCAATCCAGGGCCAGTTCGCCATCCAACAGGATCCGGAGAACGGCATGGGCGGCTCGCCGCAAGCCGAAGGGATCCTTGCTCCCGGTGGGCACGAGTCCCAGGCCGAAGATTCCCACCAGGGTGTCCAGGCGATCGGCCAGGGCACAAACCCGGCCAATGCGACCGCGCGGAATCGCATCGTCGGTCGAAGCGGGCTGGTACTGATCGTAGATCGCCGTCCACACACCTTCGGTGTATCCCTCTTCTCGAGCGTAGACTCCGCCCATCACGCCCTGCAGCGAGGTGAACTCCTTCACCATCTCCGTGGCCAGGTCGACTTTGAGCAGTCGCGCGGCCTGGGCTGCGGCCTCGAGCTCCTCGGACCAGCCCTGCTCCCGGCAGATCATCTCGGCCAGGCCCGCGATCCGCTCCCCCTTCTCGGCGTAGCTTCCCAGCCGGTCGTGGAAGGTGAGACTCGCCAGGTCCTGCTGGCGCGCCGCAAGCGAGCGCTTGCGGTCCTCTTCGAAGAAGAACCGGGCATCCGCCAAGCGGGCCGCGACCACCCACTCGTTGCCGGCTCGAACGCGCCCCACTGGGTCGTCGCTGCGGTCCATGACGGTCAGGTACAGCGGCAGGAGATCTCCATCCTTCTCCACCGTGAACGCGCTCTGGTGGTCGCGCAGGCTCGTCACCAGCACCTCCCGAGGCAGCGACAGATACGCCCGATCGAAACTCCCCTCCATCACCCCCGGGATGGCACAGATCGACGCCAGCTTGACCAGCAACCCTTCGTCCGGCACCACGGCGCCTCCCGCTTGGGCAGCGAGTTCCTCCATCTGGAGCTTCAAGCGGCGGCGGCGCTCCTCGAAGCGGACCTCGATGGATCGAGCCTGCAGCTTCTTGCGGTAGTCGGCCGGACCCCGCACCTTGAAGGCTGCCGGTGAGAGGGTCGGGTGCCCGGTCGTAGCGTTGCCGGAAGAGACCCCGAACAGTTCGAAGGGCACGACCTCGCCTTTGTAGAGCGCCAGGACGCCATGCACCGGTCGCACCCACGGTCCCTCCCCTTCTCCCCAGCGCATCGTCTTGGCCCAGGAGAGTCGGCTGAGCACGCGCGGCGTCGCCTCGGCCAGGATCTCGGCAGTGGGCCGTCCCACGATCTGCTGATGGACCGCCAGGTACTCGCCCTTCTCTGTCTCCACCCGCTCGAGCGCCTCGGGAGCCACTCCGCAGCGGGCCGCGAATCCGGTCGCGGCGCGGGTAGGCTTCCCGTCGGCATCGAAGGCAGCCCGCACTGGAGGGCCGGTGACCAGTTCCTCGCGGTCCTCCTCGGCGGCAGGTAGGCCCTCCAACAGGAGGACCAGGCGGCGGGGCGTGAATCCCGTCTCCACTGCGGTCGGGGCCAGGCCGTGCCGGTCCAGCGCCGCGGCCAGTTCGGCCTGCAACTGGTCGATCGCCGGTCGCAGCATCCGAGCCGGAATCTCCTCGCACCGGACCTCGAGCAGGAAGTCTCCCGGCCGTCGGTTCCCCTTAGCCATGGGCCACCTCGTCTCCCGCCTCAGACAACAGAGGGAAGCCGAGCCGCTCCCGGCTGGCGTAGTAGCCGCGGGCACAACCCACCGCCAGGTCCCGTACTCGTTTCATCAACCCGACCCGTTCGGTGACTGACACCGCACCCCGAGCGTCCAGGACGTTGAACAGGTGGGAGCACTTCAGCGCCGCTTCGTACGCCGGGAAGATGATCTCCTCCTCCAGACAGCGTTCGGCCTCACGCTCCCAACCGTCGAACTGCTGGCGCAGGAAGTCGATGTCCGCGATCTCGAAGTAGTACTTCGACAGCTCGACCTCCTCCTGATGCCGGACCTGCCCGTAGGTGGTACCACCGGGTACCCACTCGATGTCGTAGATGCTCTGGGAGAGACCGAGGAACATCGTGATCCGCTCGAGGCCGTAGGTGATCTCGACCGAGATCGGATCGAGTTCCAGACCCCCGGCCTGCTGGAAGTAGGTGAACTGAGTGATCTCCATGCCGTCGAGCATGACCTGCCAGCCCACGCCCCAGGCACCCAGGGTCGGTGCCTCCCAGTTGTCCTCCTCGAACCGCAAGTCGTGCACGCTGAGATCCAGCCCCATCGCTTCCAGGCTCTTGATGTAGAGCGATTGGATGTCCCGGGGAGCGGGCTTCATGATGACCTGGAACTGATAGTGCTTCCCCAGGCGGAACGGGTTGTCTCCGTAGCGGCCGTCGGCCGGTCGCCGACTGGGCTGCACATACGCGGTGTTCCAGGGCTCGGGCCCTAGCACTCGCAGGAAGGTGTCGGGGTGCATGGTCCCGGCGCCGACCTCCAGATCGTAGGGCTGCTGCAGGACGCAACCCCTACCTCCCCAGTAGTCGGACAGCAACAGAATCAGCTCTTGGAAGCTCTTCATCGGTCTCTCTTTCGTCCTCTTCGGCAACCACGGTCAGATCGCCTGGTGCAGGCGCGAATGGTACCGCCTGCGCGACACGATGAACAGTGTCGAGAGCACCCGAGCGAGGACCCGGAGAGATAGCATGGAACGATGCAGCTGTTCGACGACCACGCCTTCGTGCTCGAGACTCGCGATCTCTCGGACAGCGATCGCGTGGTGGTCCTCTTCACGCGGGAGCACGGAACCAAGCAGGGCGCGGCGCGGGGAGCCAAGCGGCGTTTCAGTCGATTCGCCGGGCAACTGCAGCCGCTGTCGTTGGTCAAGGTCCAGTGGAGCGAGAAGCCCGAGCGGCAGTTGGTCCGCATCCGCTCGCTCGAGTTGGTGCGCTCGGCACAACCCTTGCTCGAGGAACTGGAGGGAATCCTCCTCGCGTGCTACTTGGCCGAGACGGTGGCCGTCTTCGCCGCCGACTCTGATGCCGACCCGGTGCTCTTCCGCCTCGTCGACTCCACGGTCCAAGCCCTGCTCGACGGCGTCGCGGCGGATCTGGCGGCGCGCTACTTCGAGGTCTGGGTCCTCCGACTCGCCGGCATTTTCCCGCCCCCGACCAACTGTCCGAACTGCTTCCAGCCCATCGTCGACCGGGCCGTCCTACCTCCCACCTCCGAGAGTCTCCTTTGTCCTGACTGCACCTCGAGCGCCACCGGACTCACGATCGGGCCGAGTCCCCTGGACCTACTGCGGGCGATCCACCGCCGCCCGTTGCTCGAACTGGCCCAAGCGGCTCCAGCCACGACAGATCTCCGGCGCATCGAGACCCTCTGCGCGGCCATCCGGCGGGCCTTCCTGCAGCAGGAACTGAGATCGTACCGGGTGATGCTCGAGTGCGTGCAGTGACATCGTTGCCAACCCCCCGTTGCTGCCCCTTGACAACTTCTAGTCGCCACGTAGAATACGCCCCGGATCCCTACGTTCCAGTGAGGATCGTTCGCGATCCGTTCCACGAGAAGTACAGCACTGCTTGCGAGCCGATGGCTCGAATCTGCCTGCCCGCGAGGCTTTGAACTCAAGAGTCAGGGAACACGACGAGATATGGAGAGGAAGAACTACACCATCATTCTGGTGCCGCACGCGCGCGCCAGGTTTCGTAAGTTCCAAGTCTCGAACCTCCACCTCTGGGGCGCCGCCGCCCTCTCCCTCCTCCTCGTCCTGGGCACCGGCTTCGTCGCCTGGACCCAGCTCGCTCTTCCCGTCGATCAGGCTCAGGTAACCAACCTCGAGCAGGAGAACGCTCAGCTCCGCGAGGTCAACAACTCGTTCGAAGACGGGATTCGCGAACTGCAGGCCAAGCTCGACAGCTACGAGGAGCGAACGCGCCAGCTCGCCATCGTCGCCGGCATCGAAGAGTTCACCATCGCCGAGGACTCGGGACTGGGTGGTGCCTCGATCGATCTCGACGCCGGGCTCGAAGGGCTCGCCGCCGTCGGAGACGAACTCGACCTGCTCAACCGCACCCTGGCCAGCGTCGAAGCGGAGTTCGCCGAACAGGCTCGCTGGGCCGCCTCGGTGCCTTCGGTCTATCCCACCGAGGGTCTCCTCACCAGTGGTTTCGGCAGTCGCAAGGACCCGATCACGGGACGGCGTGCGATGCATCAGGGGGTCGACATCTCCGCCGAACGCGGCGAGCCGGTTCACGCCACCGCCGACGGCCTCGTAGTACGCAGCGGCCGGATCGGCCAGCTCGGCAAAGCCGTGTACCTCTCGCACGGCTACGGCCTGACCACCCGCTACGGTCACATGTCGAAGCTGGCGGTCGAGCCGGGGCAGAAGGTCCGCCGGGGGGACGTCATCGGATACGTCGGCAACACCGGCCGCTCCACGGGGTACCACCTGCACTACGAAGTCCGCCAGGAAGGCCGCGCCGTCAATCCGCTGGCCTACATGCTGGACCACCTCGAAGACGACGCCAGCTAACCGGTCCGACTCGACCTTCGGGCGCGCCGCCCTCCCCTCCTCCCCGGCCGCGATCTGCTACTGCGATCTGCTACACTGGCTCGGGCGTACTCGGTCCATCGAGGAACGCCCTGGAACCGTGCCCGGCATCCGGCGCCGAGCCCTCGCTTCCATCCAAACCCAACTACCAGCGTGGCCCACGGGCCCGACCGTCGCCCCGAGCCGGCGACCCAATAACCTCCTGAGAGACAGATCATGCTGAACAAGGTACTGACGAAGGTCTTCGGCAGCCAGCACGAACGGGACATCAAGAAGCTGCAGCCCCTGGTCGAGCAGATCAATGCGCTCGAGCCCGAGATGAAGAAGCGCTCGGACGTTGAGTTGGCGGCCATGACCGACGAGTTCCGCTCCCGTCTAGCCGACGGTGAGACCCTGGACGACCTGCTGGTCCCCGCCTTCGCGGTCGTGCGCGAAGCGGCTTGGCGGACGCTCGGGATGCGCCACTACGACGTGCAGTTGATCGGCGGCGTGGTCCTGCATCGCGGTCGCATCGCCGAAATGAAGACCGGTGAGGGGAAGACCCTGATGGCGACCCTGGCCGTCTATCTCAACGCTCTCTCCGGCAAGGGCGTGCACCTGGTGACCGTCAACGACTACCTGGCCCAGCGTGACGCAGAGTGGATGGGTACCGTCTATCGCTTCCTCGGTCTGACCGTGGGCGTGATCCAGAACGACCTCCCCGACGCCAAGCGGAAAGAAGCTTACGAGGCGGACGTGACCTACTGCACGAACAACGAACTCGGCTTCGACTATCTACGCGACAACATGAAGTTCGACCTTGCCGCCAAGGTGCAGCGCGGACACAACTTCGCCATCGTCGACGAGGTCGACTCCATCCTCATCGACGAGGCCCGCACCCCGCTGATCATCTCCGGTCCCTCCGAACAGTCGACCGACAAGTACTACGTCGTCGATCGCATCATCCCCAAGCTCGAGCAGGGCGAGGAGATCGAAGAGGGCGAACACAAGTACACCACGGGTGACTACGTCGTCGACGAGAAGGCCCACACCGCCGTCCTCACCGACGACGGCGTCGCCAAAGTCGAGAAGCTCCTCAACCTCGAGAATCTCTACGACCTCGAGAACCTCGACATCGTGCACGCCGTCAATCAGAGCCTGCGGGCCCACTCGCTGTTCAAGCGGGACGTGGACTACATGATTCGCGACGGCGAGGTCGTGATCGTCGACGAGTTCACCGGGCGCGTGATGCCGGGGCGCCGGTGGTCTGATGGCCTCCATCAGGCGGTCGAAGCCAAAGAGGGCGTCAAGATCAAGCGCGAGAACCAGACCCTCGCGACCATCACCTTCCAGAACTACTTCCGGCTCTACGAGAAACTCTCCGGGATGACCGGAACCGCCGACACCGAGGCGCAGGAGTTCGGTGAGATCTACGACCTCGAGGTCACGGTGATCCCGACCAACCGGCCCATCGCCCGCGACGACCGCAGTGACCTGATCTACCGCACTGCGCGCGAGAAGTACGACGCCGTGGTCGAAGAGATCCGTGACTGCGTGGAACAGGGCCAGCCGGTCCTGGTGGGTACGGTCTCGATCGAAAAGAGCGAGATGCTCTCGAAGCTGCTCAAGCGTCGTGGCGTTCCCCACGTCGTGCTCAACGCCAAGTACCACGAGCGCGAAGCGTCGATCGTCGCTCAAGCCGGTCGAGCCGGCTCGGTCACGATCGCCACCAACATGGCGGGTCGCGGTACCGACATCGTACTGGGGGGCAACCCGGAGGGGCTCGCCCGCTCCGAAGCGGACCCGGAGACCGAGCCCGAGGCCTTCCAGGAAGCGTTCGAGCGCTACAAGACCCTCTGTACCGAAGAGAAGACGCGAGTCCTCGAAGCCGGTGGGTTGCACATCCTGGGCACCGAGCGGCACGACTCCCGGCGCATCGACAACCAGCTGCGCGGTCGCTCTGGACGTCAGGGAGATCCAGGGTCTTCCCGCTTCTACCTCTCGCTCGAAGACGACCTGATGAGGATCTTCGGTGGCGACCGGGTCAAGAACATCATGACCAAACTCGGCATGGAAGAGGGGGAACCGATCGAGGCCAAGATGATCAACCGCGCGATCGAACGGGCCCAGACCCAGGTCGAGGGGCGCAACTTCGACACCCGAAAGCACCTCCTCGAATACGACGACGTCATGAACAAGCAGCGGGAGGCGATCTACCAGCTGCGCACCGAGATCCTCGAGGGCAC
This sequence comes from Thermoanaerobaculia bacterium, assembly GCA_030429235.1. GTDB lineage: Bacteria > Acidobacteriota > Thermoanaerobaculia > Multivoradales > JAIOJS01 > JAIOJS01. The sequence continues at coordinate 16,755 of JAUIDB010000049.1, forward strand.
GGCGAACCGCGACTACATCCTCGACGTGGCCCGCGACGTGCTCGACGAATCGATCGACCACCACTGCTCGCAGGCGTCGGACCCGCGCGACTGGGACCTCGACGGCCTGCTCAAGGACCTCGGTACCCACTTTGCTCTGGAGGCAGAGGATCTCGACTACGACCCGACCGACCTGGGCCTCGACGAACTCAAAGAGCGCCTGCAGGAGACGGTGGTCGAGAAGTTCCACGGCAAGGAAGAGCGACTGGGTGAGGAGCCCATGCGCGGATTCGTGCAGAACGTCATGCTCCGCATCGTCGACCACGCCTGGAAGGAACACCTGCTCGCCCTGGATCACCTCAAGGAGGGGATCAACCTCCGGGGTTATGGTCAGCGCGATCCCAAGCAGGAGTACAAGAAGGAGTCCTACGAGCTCTTCCAGGCGATGAAGGATCGCGTCGAAGACACGATCCTCCGCACCGTGTTCCGAGTCGAACCGATGACCGAGGAGCAGATGGCCGCCGAACGGGCACGCCGTGCCGAAGAGTTCAAGCGCCGTTTCAAGGCCTCCAAACCGACCGCTCCCGGTCAGGGCGCCGCCAAGCCCACGACCGTCGTCAACAAAGACAAGGTCGGTCGCAACGACCCCTGCCCTTGCGGCTCGGGCAAGAAGTACAAGAAGTGCCACGGAGCAGCCGCGGCGGTCAGCTGATCGGCCCCCGTTCGAGCCCGTCAGTCTGGTACACTGAACCTGCATTCTGACGCGGAGGCCAGAGCCTTCCGCGCTGTGGGGCGGCCGCCGGCCGCCCTCGTTGTAGGGGTGCACCCGCTGGATACTGCTGATCCGGACGGCGCCATCGAAGCCGTCCAGGCGATAGGGGCCCGATCATGTCCGACCGAGAACTTCGTACCGCGCTCACCTTCGACGATGTCCTGATCGTCCCCTCCTATTCGGAGACGCATCCCGCCGAGGTCAGTCTCTCGACTCGCCTTTGCGAGGGGATCGACCTCAACATCCCGCTGATTTCCGCCGCCATGGACACGGTGACGGAGTCGCGCCTGGCGATCGCTCTCGCCCAGGAGGGTGGAATCGGCGTCGTCCACAAGAACTTGTCGATCGACAAGCAAGCCCGCGAGGTCGACCGGGTGAAGCGGAGCGAGGCCGGGATGATCGTCGATCCGATCACCATGCGACCCGAACAGAGCATTCGAGCCGCGTTGGCGATGATGGCCGAGTACAAGATCTCCGGCGTGCCCGTGACCGACGGCGACGGGCGGCTGGTGGGCATCCTCACCAACCGCGATCTTCGGTTCGAGTCCAACCACGATCGGCCGATCTCTGACCTGATGACCCGCGATCGCCTGGTCACCGTGCCCGAGGGCACCACGCTCGAGGAAGCGAAGCAACTGCTCCACCAGCACAAAATCGAGAAGCTGCTCGTCGTCGACGAGGAGGGCAACCTCCGTGGCCTGATCACCGTCAAGGACATCCAGAAGATGATGCAGTACCCGCTCGCCTGCAAGGACGAGTTGGGCCGCCTGAGAGTCGCGGCAGCGATCGGAGCCTCCGGCGACTACCTCGATCGCGCTCAGGCTCTGGTCGACGCCAAGGTCGACATGCTGGTCTTGGATTCCTCACACGCCCACAGCAAGGGGGTGCTGGAGGCTCTGAGCTGCATTCGAGAGCGCTTTCCGCAGGTGCGTCTGATGGCCGGCAACGTCGCTACGTCCGAGGGCACGGAGGCGCTGATCGAGCGCGGAGCCGACGTGGTAAAGGTCGGCATCGGCCCGGGGAGCATCTGCACCACCCGGGTGGTCACCGGCGCGGGCCTGCCCCAGGTCACGGCCATTCGCGACGCAGTGGCCGCGGCCGAGGCGCACGGAGTTCGCGTCGTCGCCGATGGCGGCATCAAGTTCTCGGGCGACCTGACCAAGGCCATCGCCTCGGGAGCGAGCTGCGCCATGATCGGATCCCTCTTCGCCGGCACCGAGGAGGCTCCCGGCGAAACGATCCTCTACCAGGGCCGGACCTTCAAGGCCTACCGCGGAATGGGGTCGCTGTCGGCCATGGCGCGGGGAAGTGCAGACCGCTACTTCCAGGATCAGCCCGGAGACGACGGAAACCCCAATCTCTCGAAGATGGTGCCCGAAGGGATCGAGGGAATGGTGCCCTACAAGGGAAGCGTGCATCAGATGGTTCAGCAACTGACCGGGGGTCTGCGCTCCGGAATGGGACTCGCCGGCTGCGGATCGGTCCGTTCGTTGCGCACCGAGGCCAAG
>JAUIDB010000014.1 GCA_030429235.1 Thermoanaerobaculia bacterium
TGAGGTCGCGGCTGATGGCTGGGTCGGCATCCTTGAACCACTGACCGGCGAACGGTCCGGCTTCGGGGCCGATCTTTCCTTCGCTGTCGACAGACAGATAGAACGGGAGGTCGTGTTTCTGCCCGGTGCGGTAGTCGTCTTCGCCGAACGGCGGAGCGGTGTGTACCAGTCCCGTACCGTCCGAGGCCGTGACGTAGTCGCCGCTGACGACTCGCCAGGGCGCCGCTTCTTCCCCACCGTCTCCGGGAGCCGGGTAGAAGGTGAAGGGCCGTTCGTAGCGCAGACCGACCAGATCGCGACCCCGGATCCGAGCGACCGCGGGTTCGTCGCGCAGGTCGATCTGCCGACGGCCCTCGTCGTCGTGCACCACCAACGGGACCGCAGTCCCCAGGTCGTCGCCGAAGAGTAGGAACTGGCCCGGCCGGCCGGGGTGCTCGACGACGCGGTAGATGAGGTCGTCGTGCACTACCAGCGCGACGTGCGCAATGAGGGTCCAGGGAGTGGTGGTCCAGGCGACGAACGAGAACTCGGGTCCGACCTCGAAGGCCTCGCCCTCGACCGTCGTCACCTGCTGCCCAGCTCGCGCCGGGAAGAGGATCCAGACCGACGGATCGTCGGTGTCCTTGTAGTTCTGCGCCACCTCGTGCGAGGAGAGGGTGGTACCACAGCGGGCGCAATAGGGCTGGATCTTGTGGCCGCGGAAGAGCAACTCCTTCTTCCACAGTTCGGACAGCGCCCACCACACCGACTCGATGTAGTCATTGGTGTAGGTGAAGTAGGGCTGGTCCATGTCGGTCCAGTAGCCGACGCGCTCCGTCATGGCGCGCCACTGACGCTCGTAGGTGTGGACGCTGTCGAGGCAAGCGGCGTTGAACTCCGCGATACCGTAACTCTCGATCTGCTCCTTGCCGGAAAAGCCGAGCCGCTTCTCGACCTCGATCTCCACCGGCAGTCCGTGGGTGTCCCAGCCGGCTTTGCGTTCGACTCGGTAGCCCTGCATGGTGCGGAAACGGGGGAAGAGATCCTTGATCACTCGGGTCAGAACGTGCCCGATGTGCGGAACGTTGTTGGCAGTGGGAGGGCCGTCGTAGAGCACCCAATCGCCACGCTCAGCGGGCCGCTCTACCGAGCGGCGAAAGATGTCGTCACGCTTCCAGGCTTCGAGGGTCTGGAGTTCGAGCTGGGGAAAGGGGTAGCCACCCGGGACCGGGGGAAAGTTGGGTCGGGACATAGGGAGACTCGGAGTATCTAGGGCGATGGGTTGTGCTGGTCGATGAAGGCTCGAAAGCGGCGAGCGAAACGGTCAGCTTCCTCGAGGTGAGGAAGGAGCCCGCTGTCGTCGAAGACGTCCAGCTCCGCCATGGGGAGCGAGCGAAGCCAGAGATCGGCGGACTCGACGGCCGGCGCCTGGCAGCGACGTCCCCACGCCAGCCAGACCGGGAGGTCGCGGTCGAGACGGGTCTCGGCCACGGCGGGATCGAGGTGACCGGTCATCAGTGTCGCAAGGCTCCGGTCGACTCCCGGCTGTCGGGCCGAGCAAGTGTAGTGATCGAGAACGCCGGCGTCTACTCGCTCGGGGGCCGCGAAGACCTGCTCCTCGAGGTGGCGGCGAACGGCTCGCCGACTGGTCAGCAACGTAACGGCTGACGGGCGGAGCACCGGTAGGCCAGCGAGCTGGCGGGTGACCCGCGCTCCGGCACCGTGGGCGGGGGGACGGCCCAACCCCCAGGGATTGACCAGTCCGAGGGCACGAACGAAACCGGGCTCGAGCGAAGCGACTTCGACCGCGTAGCCGGCCGACCGGCCGACTCCGATCACGATCGCCGGCTCGGCTACGACCTGGGCGAGGAAGTCGTCGATGAAGGCGAGGTAGGGCTCGATCCCGGGATCGAAGTCGGGGCTGGCCGAACGTCCCCAACCGGGGAGGTCCGGAATCCAGAGGTCGAAGTCGCGTGCCAGGATCTCGGCAGCGGCGTGCCACTCCCGCCCATCGTGTCCGGGTCCCATGGAGTGGAGGAGGACCAACGGGACTCCCTGACCCAGTCGATCGAACGAGATGTCGATGCCGCGCCAGGACCAGGTGTGAGCTCGTCCCATACCGTGGCGCTGAAGACTCGGAGGTCGCTGGTTGCGCCTCCGGACCACGGCGGCCGGAACCCCCACCGCCAGGGCTCCCAGGCCGAGGCTAGCCAGGAACTTCCAACGTCGTGTCCGGGTGTCCTCTTCTTCCGCCGTGCGTGCCATTGGACCCCGAAGGATAGCACCGGCGGCTCCGCTCGGGGCTATACTGAGGTGCCACGAAGGTTCGGTAGGCCGATGGGCGCATCGACTCGCGTCGGGCCTTCCGCACCCGAGCTTTTCGAAGGGAGAGAGGCATGGCGGTACGTAAGATCGTTCGATTGGGGCACCCGGCCCTGCGGTCGCGCAGCGAGGCGGTCACCCCGGAAGAGCTGGCCAGCGCCTCGCTCCAGGAACTGATCGACGACCTTCTCGCGACCGTCGTCGAGGCCGAGGGAGTGGGTCTCGCCGCCCCGCAGGTGGGGGTGAAGCTGCAGATCTTCGTCTACGAGTCGGAACCACAGACCGAGGGAGAGCCGGGTCGATACGAGGCCGTGATCAATCCTTCGGTCGAGCCGGAATCCGAGGAGCTCGAGTACGACTGGGAGGGTTGCCTTTCGATCCCCGATCTCCGCGGGCTGGTGCCGCGGCATCCCGAGGTCCGCTTGTTCGGGCTGGATCGGCACGGCGCGCCGATCGATCGCCTGTTGACCGGGTTCACGGCCCGCGTGGTGCAGCACGAGTTCGACCATCTGCACGGCGTCATCTACCTCGATCGGATGCGGGACCTCCACTCGTTGACCTACGAAGACGAGTTCGAGGCGCTTCTGGACGAGGCGGAGCAGGCCGGGGAGAGCTCAGCGGTCGGCTGAACCGATCGGGTGGAGTCGTACGGTGGGGAGGGAGATTCGGGTCCTCTGGATGGGCCGGGGGCGCAAGGACCCGGCCGAGGATCTGTGTGCCGAGTACCGGAGTCGGATCGAACGGTTTGCGCCGATTCGAGACCAGGTCTTGAAACCACTGGTGCAGCGCCAGGGCCTCGATCGCCTGTCCGCCGAGGCGGAACTGCTCCGCGCGGCGGCTCCTTCGCCCTGTCGCTGGGTGGCGCTCGATCGCCGCGGGCGCAGCCTGAACTCGACGGAATTCTCGGCCCTCCTGGCACGCTGGCAGGAAGAGTGGCCGCATCCGATCGTCTTCGCGCTCGGCTCGGACCTGGGGCTCGATGCGGGGTTCTGCCAGGGGGCAGAACTCCGCTGGTCGCTCAGTCCCCTCACCCTGCCCCATTCACTGGCAAGGCTCGTCGTCTACGAGCAGATCTATCGGGGTCTTTCGCTTCGGGCCGGAATAAAGTACCATCGCGACCCGTTGTAATCGGTTCCATCGTTAGCCCAGGGCCCAGGCGCAAGTCTAGGCCTCCTAGGAGGATAGAAGTTGTCGGCAACCAATCTGGAAAAGGATCTGAAGAAGCTCGGCGGGGTGGCGAAGATTCGGGAGCGGCTGACGCGCCAGAAAAGTGAGATCGTGGCCCTCTACGAGCATGATCTCAAGGCGGGTCAGGCGGCGAGCAGTGAGCTGTCGGACGACATCGTCGATCGAGCCAACAACGCGTACAACCGCGAACTCAACTTCGTTCTTTCCGATCAGGAGCGCATCACCCTGATCCACATCGACGAGGCGATCTCACGGCTCGATGCTGGGTCGTACGGTATCTGTGCCAACTGCTCCCGTGGAATCGGGCTCGGCCGGCTCGAGGCGATGTCCTGGGCCAAGTACTGCGTCGACTGCCAAGAACTGGCCGAAGACGGCATGCTCGACGACTAGCTCGTCGACCGATCGATGGCGCCGAGACACTCGCTCTCCGACCTTCTGTCGAAGATCGAGGGCGGAGAGCGGTTTCCCGTCTACCTGATCGTCGGCGATCTGGTGGTGGCGGAACCCGCTGCCCTCCAGTTGGCCGAGGCTCTGGCCGGAGAGGACGGGCGGCCTCAGGTCTACCGTCGTCCGCCGACCCTGGCTCCCCTGTTCGACGATCTGCAAACCTACTCGCTGTTCGGTGGGGGCAAGGTCCTGGTGGCGGTCGATAGCGCAGTCCTCGCGGATCGCAAGTCGGCCGGTGCCCTGGTGGGCGAGGCCCTGTCCGTGGGCAGGCCGAGTGGCGACAGCCTGGCGGGAAACCAGCGCGAGGCGGCCAGTCGATTGGTGCAGGCGCTCCACCTGTTCGGAGTAGATCCTCAGCGCGGCACTGCGGCCGAGGCCGTCGAAGGCCTACCCGACTGGTCGCTGGCGGGGGCCAAGGGAGGCAGGGTCGGCAAGGCTCAGGCCCGGAGCCGGCGCGAAGACCTCGCCGCTCTTCTCGAGTCGGCCCGGCAGGAAGGCTTGCGAGGTATCGGCAGCGAGGGCGTGGCCCGCCTCGACGACCTGCTCCGCCGCGGGCTGCCCGACGGCCACGCCTTGGTTCTGGTCGAGCGCGGAGTCGACGGTGACCACCCGTTGGCCACACGCTTGCGTCAGCAGGGGTCGTGGCTCGAACTCACCTCGGTTCGCAGTGAGAAGCGCGGCGGCTGGAGCGGCGTCGACGCTCTGGCGGCCCAGCTCGAGTCCGAACTCGGGGTCGGGATCCGGCGTGATGCCCTCGAGGAGCTGACGCGACGTACCCTGAAGGCGACCTCGGGACGCTCCCGCGACGGCGCGGCGAGCGCGGAATCGACCGGACGGTTCGCCGCCGAGTACCGCAAGTTGGCCGAGCTGGTCCCCGGCGGCACGATCGATCGGGAACTGGTGGCCCGCGTCGTGACCGATCGAGGGGAGGAGGACGTATGGAAACTGCTCGACGCCGTCGGCGAAGGACGCGTGGGGGAGGCGTTGCGGCGACTGGATCGTTTGCTGGCTGGCTCGAATGACGCTTCGGGCGAGCTGTTCTCGTTCTTCTCCCTGTTCGCCGGTTTCTGTCGGCAGCTCACCCTGGTACGAGGCGTCGCCGAGACCGTCGGAGTGCGGGCCGGGGAGCGCAACTACCGCAACTTCAAGGATCGGGTGGCTCCGCGCTTGACGGGCGATCTCCCGGGAGGTGGCCGAAACCCTTTGGCCGGTACCCATCCCTTTCGTCTCCATCGTGCCTACCTGGCGGCCTTCCGCTTGCCGGCGGCCACCGTGGCCCGGCTGCCGGAATGGGTGCTGGAGGCCGAGATGGCGCTCAAGGGAGAGAGTGGTCGCCCCACCGCGGCGTTGGCGGCATTGATCGGCCGCTTTGCGGCTTAGAGCTGCCGCTCGTTCATGACCTGCACCGTTGAGCGGGCCGGTGGCGACCAGTTCGGTCTCGCCAACCCTGGTTAGCGTTGGCAGCCCGGGCAGTAGTAGGTGCTGCGGCCGGCGTGTACCTGTCGACGGACCGAACGGCCGCAGCGCGCACAGGGGTGGCCGGCTCGGTCGTAGACCGCGAGCCGAGGGCCGTGAGAACCCCCGGCGCCAGTGCCGTCGACGTAGTCGCTGAAGGTGGTTCCACCACTCCCGATCGCCTCGGTGAGAACCTCGCGAACGCAACGGGCCAGGCGGTCCCAGCGGTTGGCGGAGATCCGATCGACACGCCGGTTGGGGTGGATCCCGGCGCGATGCAATACCTCGCTAGCGTAGATGTTCCCAACGCCGACCACGACCCGCGAGTCCATCAGGAAGTTCTTGACCGGACCGCGTCGCCTGGTCGCTGCCTGCTGCAGTGTCGACCCGCCAAAGTCAGATCCGAGGGGCTCGGGACCGAGGTGAACGAAGTGCCGATCGGTGGTCAGGGAGATCCGAGGTAGGCGGAACAGCAGGCCGAACCGTCGAGCATCGACGTAGCGCAGGCGCTGATCGCCGACCTCCCAGGCCAGGTGCTCGTGGCGCGCGCGAGGCTCGTGGCGCTCGGCGAGGGTGAACTGGCCGGACATGCCGAGGTGTACGGCGAGGAGTTCGTCTTCTTCGAACTCGATCAGCAAGTACTTTGCCCTCCGATGCAGGGCCAGGATTCGGCGACCACTGAGTTCAGCTAGGGCTGGCGCATCGACCGGTTCGCGAAGGTCGGTTCGGTGTACCGTCAGCTCGCCGAGCTGGATTCCGACCAGTTGCGGTACGAGACTACGGCGCAGCGACTCGACTTCGGGCAGTTCGGGCATCGGACCTCAGGAGGAGGAACCGAGATCGGGGAGGGCGCCACCGAGCAGCTGTTCGAGGCGCGCCGTCACCATGCCGAGGGCGACCCGATTCTCGCCTCCTTCGGGCACGATGATGTCGGCCCAGCGCTTGGACGGCTCGACGAACTCGAGATGCATGGGGCGCACCGTCGTCATGTACTGGTGCAGGACACTCTCCATGGTGCGCCCGCGTTCGGCGATATCGCGCTCGAGCCGCCGGGCAAGGCGGACGTCGGAGTCGGTATCGACGAAGATCTTGAAGTCCAGAAGGTCGCGGAGAGCGGGTTCGACGAAGAGTAGGATCCCCTCGACCAGAACCACCCGGCGGGGTTCGGTCTCGATCGTCTCCGTTCGGCGGCGGTGGATGACGAAGTCGTACACCGGCACTTTGGCTGGACGCCCCTCCTTGAGTGCGGCGACGTGCTCCACCAGCAGGTCGGTGTCGATGGCGTGAGGATGGTCGAAGTTGTAGCGCGCCTGCTCCTCGTGCCCTTTCCACTCGACGTCGCGGTAGTAACTGTCCTGCGACAGGAAGGCCAGGCGATCGGGACCGATCGCCTCCAGGATTTTCTCTGCTACGGTGGTCTTGCCAGAGCCGCTGCCCCCCGCGACCCCCACCACCACCGCTTGTTGGCCCGGCTCGTCCATGGGGTTAGCTTTCCATATCAAAGGGGCCACAGCCAGGGGATGGCCACCGTGGATACGACGCAGAAGATCACCTTCAGCGGTGCTCCGAGCCGCACGTAGTCCATGAAACGGTAGCGTCCGGGACCGTACACCATGGCGTTGGTCTGGTAGCCCATCGGTGTCAAGAAACTCGACGAGCCAGCGTAGGCTACGGCCATCAGCAAGGGCTTGGGGTCGATTCCCAACTGCCCCGAGATCGTCGTGGCGACCGGGACCATGAGGATCGCCGCCGCGTTGTTGGTCACGACCTCGGTAATGACCGCGGTGGCGACGTACACCACGAAGATGAGGGCGTACGGCCCCAGGGACGTGCTGGCCTCCACGATCCACTGGCCCAGGTGTCCGGCGAGACCCGAGTTCTCCATGGCCGTGCCCAGGGGAATCATGGCGGCGATCAGGAAGATCACGCTCCAGTCGATCGCCTTGTAGGCCCGCTGGATCTTCAGCGTGCCGGTAACGAGCAGGGTCACCACGGCCAGGATCGAGGCTTCGAGGATCGAAAAGACCCCGGTAGCGGCGAGGGTTACGGCAACGGGGATCACGCCCACCTGCAGCCACCAGCGGAGGTTGGAGGGGCGTCGGACCGGAATGTCGAGTTCATCCAGGGCGATGAAGTCATCCTGCTGGTACAGGGCCTCGACGCGCCCGCGGGGTCCGAAGACGAGCAGGGTGTCCCAGGCCTTCAACGGGATCGAGGTGATCTTGGCTCGAACCATCTCGCCGGTTCGGTTCAGGGCGAGTACGAAGGCACCGAAACGATTGCGGAAATCGATCTCCCGAATCGAGCGCTGGACCAGCGTCGAACTGGGCGTGAGTTGCAGTTCGGCCAGGATGTTGCGGTCGTCGGCCAGGTCGGTCTTGCCGAGCTTGGTGTCGGTGAGCATCAGCAGGCCGAAATGGTCCCGGAACTGGATGAGGTCTTCTGGCGTACCCCGGACCAGGAGTACGTCGTCCTCGCGGATCGCAGTGTTTCGCAGGTCGACCGAGATCTTCTGCTTGTCGCGCAGAATCTCGAGAACGTTGAGTCGGAATCGGTCGCTGATCTGCTCACTGACGACGGTGCGGTCGATCAGCTTCGAATTGGCCGGTACCCGGAGTTCGGTGAGAAAACCACCCAGGCGGTAGCGGTGGGCCAGCGGCGAGAGTCCGGCTCGGCTCGGCAGAAGTCGGTAACCGACCATCAGGTAGAGGCCGCCGATCACGGTGAGGAGCACCCCGAGGGGCAGGAAATCGAACATGCCGAAGCCCGGGTAGCCGTGGTCCTCGGCCAGGGCGCTCACCAGAAGGTTGGTCGAAGTTCCGATCAGCGTGCAGGTTCCCCCGAGGATCGCCATGTAGGAGAGCGGCATCAGGATCTTCGAAGGGCTGAAGTGGTGGTGTTTGGCCAACTGGAGGGAGACTGGAATCAAGATACTCACCGCCGCCGTGTTGTTGATGAACCCGGAGACGGCGGCCGTGAACAGCAGGAGGAGTGTGCCCGCACGCAGCGGGGAGCGCTCGGCCATCTTCGAGAGCCGGTGTCCGAAGCGCGTAATCACTCCGCTCTGCGTCAGGCTCTCCGACAGGATCAACATCATCATCACCGTGATCACGGCGGGGCTCGCAAAGCCGGCGATTGCCTCCTGGCCGGAGACCAACCGCGTCGCCACGAGGAAGCCAAGACAGACCAAAGCGGTCTGGTCGATCGGCATCCATTCGAAGACGAACGACGCCAGCGTGACGAGCAGGATGACGACGAGGAGGATTTCCATGCGTCGCTAGAGCATAGCCCAGCGGACCGGCTCGAACCGGCGAGACTTCGACTAGGATTTCGCTCGGACCAGACCCCACGTCTCGTAGGAAGGAGCCCTCGTCATGCCCTGGATCCCGATCGACCTCATCGATGCCACGCGCTGTACTGCCACCCACGAAGGATCGGGAGCGCGGGTCGCAACCGATATCTCGCCCGAGTACGGGGGCCGGGGAGAGGGTTTCAGCTCGACCGATCTCCTGACGGTGGCTCTGGCGACCTGCATCGGCTCTTCGATCTCCCCGATGGCTCTGCGGGAAGGGATTGCTCTCGACCAGATTCAGATTCGAGGCCGCAAGACCCTGCAGGAGAAGCCGAAGCGGGTGTCACACCTCGAGGTGCAGATCGCGCTTCCCGACCATCTCACCGACACCCAGCGCACCAAGCTCGGCCACGCCGCCCGTTCGTGTACGGTGCACCGCACTCTGGCGCCGGCGATCGAGATTTCGATCGAGCTGGTGTAGCGGCTAGGGGTCTAGAGGCCGGTACTTCGCGGTCGGGACGCAATCCGCCGGGCCGGAGAGCAGGAGAACTACCAGGCCAGGACCGCGCCATCAACAGGATCAGAGGGATCTTGGCATCGCGGTCAGAGTTGGTGACCTACCGCAGGAGACGGCCGAGGAACTCGCGGACACGCCAGGTACGAGTACCCCGGATGCGATCGAGCCGAGCCCGGGTCTCGGTCTCCCGAGTGTCGAGTTCGGCGTAGCGCTCGGCCAACTCCGCGTATCGGTCTCGGCTCGTTCGCAATTGCGTAGCCAGTTGTTCGAGCTTCTCGAGGAGAGTCAGCGGCGGTCGACTTGGTGGCCTCTCGGCGGCCTCTCGTTCGGGGCCCGGCAGCTCGAGAAGTCGCTCGATGCCGGAATCGAGGGCGGCACGTTCTTGCTGGAGGGTCAGGACCTGCTCGTGGAGGCTGTGGGCCCATTCTCGACCCTGCGCCATCTCCGAGTGCAAGGATTGGCGTTCGACTTCCTCGGCGGCCAGTCGGGCCTGAAGCGACTCGATGTCTTGGCGGGCATGGAGGATCTCCTCGTTGAGCTGTTTGGCCCAGGCGCGCACTTCGACGGAGTCCTGCTGAAGTCGCGTGCGCTCCCCGTGGAACAGGTCGCCACTCTGTAGGGGGCCGTGGCGCAGGTAGTGGGCGAGGTCGCGAGCCTCGGAGGCTGGGTCGCGTGCGGCGTCGCCGAACTCGGCCAAGACGGTCTCGTAGACTTTTAACAGGTGGTCGAGGTAGCGGTCGAGTCCGGCTTCCTGACGCAACCTTTGATGGACGCGGCGAGCGTCGTCCGGGTCGTACCGGTCGAGTCTTCGCTGGATCCGCTCGACCGTGGGTTGGTCTCGTAGCATCCGTACGCCGCAGTTGAGACTTCGACAGCGCGAGAAGTTCTCCTCGGTAACGAGCGGGCCGAGGCCGGCTCGGTCACAGAGAACGACTGCGGTGCCGACGGCGATCGCTTCCAGGGCAGCCCGTCCCTTGGCGAAGACCAGGTCGTATTCGGGGACCAGCTCTTCCGGCCGTGGGTGGGGGTTGCCCACCGCGGTGCCGATGGCCTCGAGTCCGATCTCGCGAGAGGCACAGGCCTCGCGAAGTTGGGAGAGCCAGTTGGCTTCGCTGACGTGGTTGCTTACCACGAGGGCACGGCGGGGGCGAGCGGGCAGGTCGGTTCGAGGCTGGAAGCGCTCGAGGTCGACGAAGTTCAGTTGCGTCAAGGTACGTTCCCTGTCGATCGCGCACTCGTCGCGCAAGCGGGTGGCGACCAGCTCGTCGACGGCGAGGTAGCGGAAGATCCGGGGATGCCGAGGGGGCGCTTCGGCATCGGGCAGCCAGCCGTGACAGACGAACAGCGCGGGGCAGTCGGGGAAGTGGGTCAGGGCCGTCATCGTCTCGAGGTGGTGCTGACCGTGGATCAGGTCGGGAGCCACCGCAATTCGATTCAGATCGTCGACCACGGGCACGGTGTTCTCTCGCAGTTCGGCCGCCACCTCCCCCAGCACGGGGCTGTACACGATCGGCTCGTGGCCCCGCCGCAAGAGCTGAAGTGCTACGTCTCGTAGGTAGAGTTCCGACCCGGCCCTTTCGTCCAGCCTCGAGTTGGTGAGGAGGACTCTCAAGCCGTGTGCGACCAGCGCAACAGGTCGGAGGCCAGGGGAAGGAAGTGGTCACGGAAGCGTAGAACCCGGTCATAGATGCCCTCCTCGACCCGTCGTTGCCCGAAGGTCTCGTAGTGGGTCGGTTCGGTGACCAGGGGTGCCAGGTCTTCGACTTCGGGAACCCGGCGGAGGAGTTCGGTGCGGAAGCTGGTGCGCCCATGCTGTGAGAACGCCCGCTCGGCCTCCTCGCGCAGGATCCCATAGGCGCTCACCGCGGCCATCTTGCGTTCCCAGGCCGCTTCGTCGAGGTCGATCCGAGTGGTCTCGTCGTCGGGGGAGGCGAGCGCGGTGGGAGCGGCTTCGAGGGGAAAATCGAAGTGCGCGAGGGGTCGGTTCGAGCGGCGGGAGGCTAGCCGGCTCGCGGCCTGGGCCATGACGAAGCACAGATCGTGGATCGGGTTGAACCCCTCGAGGGCGTCGCTGACGACACACTCGACCTCGGCCTGGAGAAGGTCGTGGGCGATCTCGGCCACAACCTCCCGCGCGGTGGCGAGGTCGCGTTCGAGTAGGAGCTGGTACGCCGCTCGGTCGGGAAAACGTCCGAAGATCGATCCAGCCACGGCCTTGCTGCGATCGAGAACCCGCCGAGTCGAGGCGATCCGGCCGCGATCGGTATGACCCGAACCATCGGTGAGCACCGACACCTGCGGGTGCGTTTGGGACAACCATCCGTGCACTCGCAACTCGTGCCCCGGGTGGGCGATGATCAAGGCGCAGCAGGCGGCGAGTGGGTTCATGGCGGTCCAGAACCGGTACGAACTCCGGGGGCCGACGCGGCCTCGGGGTACTCCCGGCGGCAACGGAGGATACCACCGCCTGAGACGCTACTCTATGGAGTAGAGCATAGGGGCTTTGGAGGCCGACGGGGACGAGCCACGTCGGCCCCCACGCTTCTAGCCGGCGCGTCGAACAGTGACGCGCGCTACGGGGTTGTTGAAGTCCCAGGTTCCGGCGTCGAGGTCGCCGTGGCCCTGGATCCCGCTGTGGATGTGGATGAATCCTTCGGCTCCGACGGTGTCGCGAACGCCTCCACTGCCACACGGCGGCCCTGGAATGAAGTCGCAGCTCTCGTTGTCGACCTCGGAACCGGCGTCGTAGGCGGGCGCTCGTACGCTGATCGGTCCCCGATCGCGCGGAGCCGGAATCGACTGCACCCCGAAGAAGGCGTCGTTGGTGGTCACCAGCATTCCGACCACGCTGATGAAGTTGTAGGGGTGGGCTACCTGGACGGTGATCTCGACGGTGGCTCCTGGCATCACGCCCCCCGCGGCTGCGGCGGCGTCGAAGACGTGGGACGAAGCGAGCATGTCGTCGGCGAGCGGTACCGGGTTGCCGTCTTCGGCCATGAGAGCGAGAGAGTCACTGGCTTCGGTTCCGACCTCGAAGAGCTCGACCCGGCGATCGTGCACCACCGCCAGGGGCGGGCTGATGATCTGGCTCTGGGTGAGGTTGGTCACCGAGACCACGAAGGTCCGGCTCTGCGCGTGGGCTGACAGGGGTAGGAGAAGAGTGGTGCAGGCCGCGGCAACGGCCAGTCGGGTGAGCTTGTTCATCGGATCGGCTCCTGACAGTCCGGGTGTGTCCCCGGTGGACTGGTTCGTTTCTTCGAACCAGGTGCAGCGTAGGGCCAGAGTGTCCCGATTCGATCCCGATTCGATCCGTCGTTGGTCCGTCACGGGGGCGCGACCCCCGCGATCACCCCGCGGGCAAACCCTGACAGACGGGGAGTCGGAACCGAAAGAGGGTGCCCTCGCCGCGGGTACTCTCGACCTCGATGCGGCCCTCGTGCAACTCGACGACCCGCTGCACGATCGCCAGTCCGAGTCCTGCCGCTCCCTGCGGGCCGCTGGTGGAGGGACGGTAGAAGGGGTCGAAGATGCGGCCGAGCTCTTCGTCGGCGATCCCTTCCCCGTTGTCGGCGACCTCGACCTGAACCCGCGGTCCACCGTTGCGACAGCCCACGGTGATCTGCCCTCCGTGCGGGGTGTGCCGCAGGGCGTTGTCGAGGAGGTTGTCCAGGGCGCGCTCCACCAACCGGAGGTCACCGACGACCAGCGGGAGCCCTGGCTGGCAGTCAGAGGCGAGCGTGACGCCCTGGTCCGCTGCATTCAACGAGAACTTCTGGACGACATCCTGAACCAGGTCTCCGATCGCGAACGGCTCCATCGCGATCTCGATCGCGCCCGAATCGAGCTTGGCGAGTTCGAAGAGTTGACCGACCAGCTCGGACAGGTGCTCGGCCTGTCGCAGGGCGGCTTCGATGCTGCGACGGCGATCGTGGGTCGAGAGGGTGGACTCCTTGAGTTGGAGGGTCTCGAGATACCCGCGGAGGATGGTCAACGGTGTGCGAAGGTCGTGCGAGATGCCGGCGACCAGTTCCCGTCGTTGGGCGTCGGCATGAACCAGATCGTCGAGTTGGGCCGAGATCTGATCCGCCATCGTGACGAAACTCGAAGTGAGCCGGGCGAGTTCGTCTCCATCCTCGTTGGCCTGGCGTCGGAGGGGCGCCGGTACGATTCCGCGGCGACGGAAAGCGTCGATGCCGCCGGAAAGTCGCCGCAGCCGACGCGTTAGAACGTGGAAGAGCAGGAGCCCGACCACCAAGGCCACGATTCCTGCGGCGAGGGTTCGACGGACTCCGAGACGCACGATGTAGCTACCCTCGACCATCTGCTGCACGCTGTCTTGCAGCTGGCTGGGCAGCACGATGTAGAGGTACCCCACGGGGGCACCAGGAGAGGCTTCGTCGAACAGCGGTGCGGCGCTGAAGACCTTCTGTCCCGATCCCCGGGGATCGCTGCCCAGGATGGGTAGGGGGTGGGCGTCCGTGAGCCAGTCGAAGATGGGCTGCAGTTCGACGCGGTCGTGCAACAGGGGTTTTTCGGCTGAGAATCCGACGATTCTCCCCTCGGTGTCGAGAACGTAGAGCTCGATCGACGGGTTGAGCATCATCAGGTCGTGGAAGAGGGGTTCGGTCTCCTCGATCGCCGGCACGCCGCCTCCTTCCCATCCTTGCGAGGCGATGATCTTCTGCGGCAGGTCCCGGTTGAGCTTCTGGTCGATCTCGGCCTGGTACAGGTGGAAGGTGTCGAACTGACTCATCAGGGTGACCCCTCCGAGGAGCAACAAGAGAACCAGAAGCACCAGAGAGAGGCGGGCCGAAAGACTGCGGGACAGGCTCATGGGGAGGTCTCCACCGCGGCTGGGCTGGGGTGGCAGCGATAGCCCACTCCCCACACGGTTTCGACGTACTGCGGGTTGGCGGGGTCGGGCTCGATCTTCGAGCGCAGTCGATTGATGTGCGAGTTGACGGTGTGCTCGGAGCCGGCGTGGTGAGTGCCCCAGACGAGATCGAGCAACTGGGAGCGGGTGTAGACCCGTCCGGGATTGGAGACCAGGCGCACGAGGAGGTCGAACTCCTTGACCGTTAGTGACACCTCTCGGCCTCCGACTGCTACCCGCCGTTGGTTCGGATCGACCGAGAGCCGGCCGATCTCGAGGGTCTCGCCAGAGGGTTCGTCGCGGAGCCCTCTGAGGGTCTCGACGCGGCGGAAGATCGCCGCCGCCCGCGCCACGAGTTCCCGTACGCTGAACGGTTTGGTGAGGTAGTCATCGGCTCCCACTTCGAGACCGAGGATCCGATCGAGTTCTTCGCCCCGAGCCGTGACCATGAGAATCGGTGTGTAGTCTTCGGCTCCCTGAAGCCGACGGCAGACTTCCAGGCCGTCCAGTCCGGGCAGGCGGAGGTCGAGCACGATGAGGTCGTAGCGTTGCCGCTGGGCTCGATGAAGTCCAGTGAGCCCGTCCCGAGCGATCTCCGTTGCGCATCCGATATCGCCGAGGTGGAGGGCGATCAGGTCGGCGATCTCGGGTTCGTCTTCGACGATCAGCACCCGTCGGGGGGTGGTACGCGAACTGGGCATGGTTGCTTTCTACTAGCTAATTGTCCGGAAAGTATCCCGAGGACGAGACAGAATCGTCTACAGACTGGCCTACGGCAGGCGTGCTCGTTTGGACTGGTTTCGCGATGGGACTATCGGCTGCGTGCGGGCCGAGGAGCACGGAGGCTACGATTCGCGACATGAAGAGGACCGTACTCACCTACAGCCTGGCCATTGCACTGCTCGCGGCCTCGCTCCAGTGGCTGGAACACCGTTACGCGGTGCAAGTCCTCAGCACCAGGTACTTCGTCGGGGTGGTCGCGCTCGGGTTTCTCGCCCTGGGGGTCTGGGTCGGAGCGCGACTCACGGTCCCACGCTCTTCCGGTGATTCGTTCGAACTGAATCGTTCGGCGGTCGAGTATCTTCGGCTGAGCGACCGGGAACTCGAGGTGTTGGGACTGATCGCTAGAGGTCTGTCCAACAAGGAGATCGCCAAGGCCCTGATCGTCTCGCCCAACACGGTCAAGACGCATCTGGCCAATCTGTACGCGAAACTCGAAGTGTCGCGGAGGACCCAGGCCGTGCAGCGGGCCCGAGAGCTGGGGATTCTGCGCTGAACCGACCCTCTTCGAGCCCATTTCGCCCTCAATCACCCGTTTGGGTGATGGCCATAGGCGCCGGCGGTGGCCTAAGTTGGCTTCGCTCGTTGCATCGATTCTCACGGAGGGACCATGAAGAAGACACTGTTTGGTTTCGGTATCGCCATCGGCCTGTTGACCTCGGCTTCGACGCAACTCGGGGGCCTGCTACCCGATTCGCTGCGGTTCCTGGAGTGGCTCAGCTACCTGATCATGATCGCGGCGATGGCGCTGATCTTCGTGGCCGTGAAGCGACACCGCGACCGACAGCTCGGGGGCGTGATCCGTTTCGGAACGGCGCTGTCGCTTGGTCTCGGAATCACCTTCGTCGCCAGTTTGATCTACGTGTTCTTCTGGGAGGTCGGACTCCGCCTCACCGACTTCGCGTTCATCCACGAGTACACGGAGGCAGCGTTGGCGGGGCGGCAGGCTGCCGGCGCCACACCAGAGGAACTAGCGACCTTGACGGCGCAGCTCGAACGGCTCGAGGCGCGCTACCTCGATCCCCTGTTCCGCCTTCCCACGACGTTTCTCGAGATCTTCCCGGTGGGACTGGTGGCCACGCTCCTGACGGCGCTCCTCTTGCGGCAGCGCAAGCCTTCATCCTTGGGCTGGTGGAGCCGTCTTCGCTCGGCCGGCAAGTCGGACCAAGGTACTTCCCGGCTGTAGGGCCAGGCGGCAATGTTCGACAGCGACAACGCTCCGACGGAAGCCGTCGGTGGAACCGACCTTCGGGACCTGGCCCGGCGGCTCGGCTGGAGGCCAGTAGAGGCTAGTTCGAGACGCCAGTCGTACCCCGGGCGCGGGACGGTGCCGCCGTCGAAGGCGGGGCAGGCGTCCCCTGCCAACGGGTGGGGTGAAGGGGGGATGGCAGCGGTCACCGTCTGTACCCTCGACCATCTGCACCAGGCTCGAGCCCTGGTCGGATCCCTCGCCGAGCACGAGCCGGAGTTGCCGTGTTTCGTCGTGTTGGTCGACTGGGATGGTGAGAGTGCGGTCGATCTCGGCGCGGCCGTTCCGATCGCTGCTTCGCGGATGGGGTTGGAGGACTTCCCCTTTCTAGCCCTTAAGTACTCGGCGACCGACCTCTGCTGTGCCTTGAAGCCAGCGGCGGTCGAACTCGCCGCTTCGTTGGGGTTCACGCGGGTGATCTATCTCGACTCGGACCTGCTCCTGTTCGCGCCACTGCGCCAGCTCCGGGCGGCACTGGACGAGGCTCGATTCCTGGTCCTGCCGCACACCGTGGCCCCGCTGCCGTTCCCTGGTGACTCCTCCTCGCGACCCACCATGGGGGACCTCTACTCCGCTGGGGTCTACAACGCGGGGCTCTTTGCTCTCCAGATCGATGTCGAGTCGAAGCGCTTCCTCGCCGACTGGGCGGAGATGATCTGCGGCCCAGGGGGCTTTGCAGAGCATCAATTCGAGCAGCACGCCTTCAATTGGGCTCCCTGTTTTCTCGACGGGGTTTCCGTCTTCAGGACTCGGACCTACAACGTCGCCTACTGGAACCTCCACGACCGTGGTCTTCGGTACCGAGGACTCGATTCGGGGGGGCAGTCCCAGTGGGAGGTCGACGGCGAGCCTCTGGTGGCGTTTCATTTCAGTGGATTCGACTGGCGCCATCCGACTCGGCTGTCGCGACACGACAACCGCACGAGCCTCTTTCTGAACCCATCGGTGGCTCATCTCGCGCACTACTATGCGCGGCGGCTGGTCGAGGCGGGGGCGGAGTCTTCGCTGGATGTCGGGTACGGGTTCTCGGAGTTCCCCTCGGGATTGCGGATCGACGACCGGATGCGCCGCTGCTTTCGTCTTCTCGAGAGTAGCCTCGACACCGATCTCGATCCCTTCACTCCCCAGGGAGAATCGCACTACTGCCGGAGCCTGCTGCAACCGAGTGCTACGACCTTCATGGTACCGATCTTGATCTGGCAACTGTTTAGAGAGCGGGAAGACCTGCAGCAGATCTACCCCCAAGCGCAGGTCGATGCGCGCAGCATCGTGCAGTGGTTCACGGAGTACGGCGCCGAGGAGTATGGCTACCAGGAGCTCCTGGACCGGCATCGACCCTTCGTTCCGAAGCGCGAGTTCGTGCTGGAGGTGGGTCGCCTCGAGGACCGGTTGCCTCGCATGTTCCGAGGTCTGGACGAGCCGTTGGGTCGAGACCGCACGCGCCTCGCCCGGAGACTCGAGCTGGCGGGCTTGACCGAGGAGCGCCTGCGCCTGGTCAGTAGCAGTTCAGAGCATCTCGGTCCGTCCCTCTGGTTGGTGCGCTCGATCTGGGAGACTCGCACCGACTTGAAGCTGAGCTTCCCGGATCCGCTCTACGAGGATGCCTTCGATTTCGCTACCTGGCTCGAGACGCATGGGGTGGAAGAGCACCTCCTGCCGCCGGCGCTCGGAACCGCACTCCTAGAGTGTCGCGGCGGCCGTTCGCTCGCAAGGGTTTTCTCCTTCGTCGATCGAAATCGCTCGCTGGTGGAGCGCTTCCCACTGGCCTTCGTCGGTGAGGATTGGTCGGCCTTCGCTGCGACGTTGCTAGAGCTGCTCAGGGGAAGTCCGGAGTTTGATCGGGACGACATCGCGGTCTACAGCTGGACCATGTCGCACTGGCCGTGGAGGGGTCTGGAACTCGCTCTCGAGCAGGGCGCCCGTATCGGCCGGACACACGATCGATCGACAGACTCGGACCTGTCTCCCACCTGGACGGCGGTCCTGGCTCGGGACCCCCGACTTCGGCGGGCCTTCGAGCGTTGGCGGACGACCCAGAGCGAGTCCCGACGGCTGCGGTCGAGTCTGGACCGAAGATCACGTCTGGCCTCGATCGGAGTCCTCGAGGGCCACCCTCACCCCGCCTCCGATCTGCTGGGAACTTCGGCGCGGGGAGGGAACGAGTCGAGCTGTGGAATCAATCTCTTCGGCTTCTTCCGGAGCCCGATCGGCCTGGGCAACATGAGCCGCGGCCTGGCGACGGCCCTGGATGGAGCCGGGTACGACGTGGCCCGCAATCTGGTGGGAAACCTCGCCATGGAGAGGGATCTTCTGCCCTCGGACTTCGTGGGCGGCTTTCGTTCGGACTTCGATACCAATCTCTTCGTCAGCTATCCCCATCTTCCGGACCGGCTTTCGGTGCACCATCCGCCAGGCGTCTGGCGCGATCGTCGGAACGTCGCCTACCTGGCCTGGGAGCAACGAGACGGTAGTCCCTACTGGAAGGACGTGTTCTCCGAGTTCGATCAGATCTGGGCCCTCTCTACCTTTGCTGCCCGCGCCCTGTCGGAGTCGCTGGAGCGACCGGTCTCGCCGCTGCCCTGCGTAGTGGATTTCAGCACGTTTCCGGCGCCGGTCAGCAAGTCGGCGGTCGGGCTCGAGGACGACCGCTTCACCTTTCTCTTCGCTTTCGATGCCAACAGCTCCATCGAACGGAAGAACCCGCAGGCAGTCGTCGACGCCTTCGCCCGCGCCTTTTCTCCCGGCGAGCCTGTACAACTCGTCCTCAAGGTCTCGCACGCGGAACGGCGGGAGCACCATCGTCGGTTGGCGCTACTCCAGCGCCGGGCGGCGGCCACTGGCCTCGACATCCGCTTCCGTTTCGAGACCATGACCCGGTCCCGGGTCCTGCACCTGTTGTCCGCCGCCGACTGCTACGTCTCGCTGCACCGGGCCGAAGGCTTCGGCTACACCTGCGCCGAAGCGATGGGCTACGGCAAGCCGGTGATCGCGACCGGCTACTCGGGCAACCTCGACTTCATGCGCGAGGACAACTCCTTCCTTGTCGACTGGTTCGAGACGACGGTGCGCCGTGCCGACGGGCCGTTTCAGCGGGGCAGCTGTTGGGCCGAGCCCTCGGTCGAACACGCCGCTTGCCTCATGCGCCAGGTGGTGGAGGATCCCAGCGAAGCCTCGGCTCGAGGGGAGAGGGCGGCGAACTGGGTGCGGCAGCGTCTGACACCAGATGCCGTGGGCCGATTGGCGGCCGCGGCTTTGAGCGGCAAATCGAGCCTGGAGGGAAGGCACGGATCCGATCCCCCGGGACCGCTCGTTTCCGCGTTCGACTGGCCAGTCGAGCGGCGCGATCCCGAGTCTCCCGGGACTTCGGCTGGGCCCGTCGGTGGCGTGGGGGAGCCGGGGCCGTTCGGGGAGCCCCGGTGAAGAGGTTCGGACTCGGTGGGCTCCTCCTCGCTCTCGTGGTTTCGGGCGGTTGCCACCAACAGCGCTCGCCGGAGATCGACCTGGTTCTACTGATCTCGATCGATACCCTACGGCCGGATCACCTTGGCTGCTACGGCTATGCACGACCCACCAGCCCGACGCTCGACGAGCTGTGTCGAGAGGGGACGGTTTTCGAACAGGCCCGGTCTCACGCCCCCTCGACGCTTCTCAGCCATGCCGCTCTGTTGACCTCACGCCCGCCGCAGGAACTCGGCGTCTCCCACGTGCGCCGGCTGGCGCTGGGCGCCGAGATCGAAACGCTGGCCGAAGTGTTCGCGGCGTCGGGCTGGGAGACGAACGCTTGGACCGGAGGTGGCCAACTAGCGCCAGAGTTCGGCCTGGACCAGGGGTTCGACGGCTACCGAGTGGTCGGCGACGAGTTCACCAGGGTCGTCGACGCCTTCCTGTCGTGGATCGATCAGCGGGAGTTCACAGCACCCGCCTTCGCCTTCTTGCATACCTACCAGGTGCACCATCCCTACGATACCGGTGGCGACTGGCTGGCCAGTTTCGACGCGGGCTACCGCGGAGACCTACCGGATCGAATCTCGGTGGAACTCCTACGCGAGATCAACCGAGGAGACCGCCGACTCGAACCGGGAGACCTCGACCATATCGAGGCGACCTACGACGCTGAAATTCGAGAGGTAGATCGCGCACTGGGAGACCTGGTGGATGGCCTCAAGGTACGCAACCGATCGTCGCGAACGCTCCTGGTGCTGACCTCGGACCATGGCGAGGCCTTCGGCGAGCGTGGCCGCGTCGGCTGGCACTCGCTGACCCTCTTCGAGGAGATGCTATCGGTTCCGCTGATTCTGCGCGGTCCTGGGGTACCGGCTGGTCTCAGGGTTGGGGCTTCGGTGAGCCTCATCGATGTCGCGCCCACGCTGCTGGATCTGGTGGGGATCGGTGCGCCGGGGGCCTACCGGGGGCGCTCTCTGGTGCCAGTCTTCGACGGCGTGCCTTCGGCGTTGCGCAATCACCTGGCCCTAGGGGAGGTGGAGAGACGCCCCCCCTTCGAGGCAATTCAGCGCGGTCGCTGGAAGCTCTACGAGGGGCAACTCTTCGATCTCGAGGCAGACCCTGAGGAACTCGAGGACGTGGCCGAGACCCATCCCCAGGTCGCGACCTATCTCCAGCGCAGACTTTTCGAGAACCGAGGCGGTAGATACTCAGCCCAACCCACCACGCTGGACGATGAGACGGAGCGCCGGTTGAGGTCGTTGGGGTACTAGGGGGACTGGGTCGGCGCGGCTCGGGAGCCGACGAGTCTAGTTGCTGGGCTGCCAGGGTAGTTGCACGGCGAGCGGGGGCGGTAGTGGCTGCACCTCGTCGAGCGGAGTCCATTCCTCGATGGTCTCGCCCTCTTCCTCGACGTCTTCGATGCGATACCACTTCGCCCCCCGCAGGGTGACTTCGACCGGATAGGTCTTCCCCTTCGGGCCGGAACGGCTGGTCTCGGTCGACCAGAAGTTGTAGAGCTTCACTCGAGTCGTCTCGCCCGGCGGGAGCGCCTCCATGAACACCTGGTTGCGATACACCGGGATTTCGGAGTCGGCCAGTCGGACTCCGAACTCGAGCTGCGAGATGATCTGGTCCCCATCGTTGCGAATGTCGACCGCCAGACGACAGAGCAGGTCTGGGCGGAGTGCCTCTGGGGTGACGTGCACCCCGGTGAGAGTCACCAGGAGTTCGGGGGCAGGGGACTCGGCTGGCTGCGCGGCCAGCGGTAGGCTGAGGCCCAGGAGCAGGCAGGAGAGCGCTAGGAGGCAAGGTCGTCGCATGATGGTCGAATCCTAACTCAGGCCGAGGTCTTCGTAGATTGCGGCCATCAGCTCGCGAGCCCGCAGTCGGTGGTTGGCCTCGCTGGGAGTGCCGTTGAAGCCTGCCGACACTACGAGCTGGTGTTCGGGATCGCAGCAGGCGAGGGTCGAACGGTACCCCGAATGCCCGAAGGTGCGCCGTGAGGCCGCCCGACCGTAGTGGTAGGGGAGGTCCGGCTCGTCGAGGTAGGAGGAATTGGGGATGACCCCGAGGCCCCAATCCATGACGCAGCGGAAGGTGTGATCGAAGAGTCCCACCCGGTGGCGGGCTGTGATCGCTTCCACCGTAGGGGTCGCAAGGATTCGCACTCCGTCGCGCTGGCCACCCCCCAGCAGCATCTCGTAGAAGCGTCCGAGTTCGGCCATCGGTCCTCGCCCGTTCCCTCCCGGCGAGCAACCCACGACCTGCGGCCGTTCGTGCCAGGGGTGGGGGTCCAGCCCACCGGTCGCGGTATCGAAACTCCAGACCAGGCGCTCCTGGTGGCGCTCGAAGTCCGACTCGGGCATACCCACCCAGCAGTTGGTCATCCCCAGGGGTTCGAAGATCTCCTGCCGCACGTAGGCCGAGAAGGGGCGGCCGTCCAGCCGTCGCACCAACTCGCCGAGGACGAACCAGCTCGAGGCCATGTGGTAGCCGGCCTTGTGGCCCGGTTCCCAGCGTGGCTCCTTCTTGGCGGCGCAGAGGTTGTCGATGATCGACTCCCATGGTTCCTCGGGCCAGCCGAAGCGCAGGTGTCGGAAGCCGCCGGTATGGGTGAGGATGTGGCGCAGAGTGATGCCGGCCTTGTCGCCGGCCGCAAAGTCGGGGATGTGTTGGGCCACCGCGTCGTCGAGTCCGATCACACCCTGCTCCCAGAGCTGGGCAATGGCCACGGCGCCGATCGGTTTGGTAGCCGAGAGCCACAGGAAGAGGGAGTCTTGGGCCATCGGAGTTCCAGGGCCGGAGTCTCCGAGGGCGAACGACCCGAGGACTCGACCCCGGTGGGAGATGTAGAGCTGGGATCCGGGGTGCCAGCCTTCCGCCAACCCCCGTTCGAGGGCGGCCGCGGTCCGCGGCAGAGAGTCCATCGAGCCTATTGGCCGGTCAGCCCGAGGATACAGTTCGGGTCTCGGCCTTGCAGGACCTCCTCGAGTAGCTGCCCGGCGACCTGCATGAAATCGCGCTCGGTGACGATGCCGACCAGGCGGTCGTCATCGACGATCGGCAGACAACCGATCCGGTGCTCCCGCAGCAGGTTGATCGCATCGAGGGTGGTGGTCTCGGGAGTGGCGGTAATGAGTTTTCTCTCCATGATGTCGCCGACCGAGACGCTCTTGCCCTGGAAGCTGGCCGGATCCTTGGCCAAGAGCCGGAGGATCGCGCGGTGGGTCACCAGACCGACGAGATGGTGTTCGTTGTCCTCGACCGGGACGTGGCGGATCTTGCGCCAGTCCATCATCGAGGCCGCCAGGTCGACCAACTCGTCCTCGTTGACGGTGAAGAGGTCGGTGGTCATGATCTGACCGAGGCGGAGGTAGTGGCTTTGCCAGCCCCCGGCCTCGGGCAGACTGGCGATGGCCCAACGCGCTACTGGCTCCCCACTCTTCTGGCGATCGATCGTCGCCGCCACGATGGCCGCCAGGCTCTCCGCCTGGGGTCCCTTCTCGCGCAGGGCCGAATAGGAGTCGAGCACCCACTGCGAACCAGTGCGGCTGGCGGCGACCCGTTCCTCCAGGACACCCATGTAGGTGTCGATGTCTTCGCTGTCGATGCCTCCGGCCTTCAGGCCCTCGCGCGCCAGTGGCGCCAGCTCCTTGGTGATCAGTTCGGCCGCCGGCAGGGTCTTGCCGCCGATCCAGGAGAATTGGGACCCGATGCCGAGGCGCGCCGAGGCGACGAAGTTCTCTTTCACGTGGTCGAACGAGATCGCCTGACGAATGTCGGGGTACTGGTCGGTCAGGGCACTCATCAATCCGAACCAGAAGGCGGCGTTGGCCATCTCGTCGCGCAGACTGGGACCCGCCGGCACGACTCGGTTCTCGATGCGCAGATGGGGCAGTCCTTCGGAGATTCCGTAGCAGGGCCGATTCCAGCGGTAGATCGTGCCGTTGAAGAGGCGCAGTGCCTCGAGCTTGGGTACGCCACCGGCGGCGAAGACTGCTTCGGAGTCCTCCTCGATATCGGCGGCCAGCAGGACGCGGAATCTCGAGATGTCCTCTCGGAAGATCTCGATGACGGAGTCGTCGAGCCACTGCCGGCCGAACCGGACCCGCGGCGAAGTCTGGCGCACGCTGTCGGTGGGAACCCGAGTGTCGATCGACTGCTGGAAGAGTGCGATTCTGGTCTCTCGCCAGAGCCGCTTCCCGAACAGCAGGGGGGAGTTGGCGGAGGCCGCGAGGATCGGGGCGGCGATGACCTGCGCGATGTTGTAGAGCTGGGCAAACTCGTGCGGCGAGACCTGGAAGTGGATCTGAAAGCTGGTGTTGCAGGCCTCCAGCATCACGTTGTCGTGGGTGACGTTGAGCTCGTCTTTGCCCTTGATATAGAAGTTGTAGTCGCGACCGCGGAGCCGACCCATCGCTTCGTTGAGCGCAAAGTAGCGCGGCTTGGGTGTCATGCTCTCGAGGCTGAGATCGGACTTTTCGAGGGTTGGGAGGATTCCGGTCAGGACCAGTTGGAGTTTGTGCTCGGCGGCGGCTCGCCGGCCCAGATCGAGCAAGTCGACCAACTGCTGTTCCATCTGGCGCAGGGTGTTGCCGCCCCACGGGAAAGGGTCGAGGTTGAACTCGAGGTTGAAGGCACCGAGCTCGGTGGTGTAGTGACTATCCCCGATCGTCTCGAGCACCTGGAGGGCACGCGGAGCGGCTCGGTAGTGATCGTCGACCAGGAAGAGTTCCTGCTCGGCCCCGACTCGCCGGACTCCGGTTTCGAACTTGCCCGCGGCGAGCATCTGCTCGATCACTCGGAGGTCCGCCAGGAGCTTCTTCGTGAAGAGTCGAAGGCGCTCGGAATCCAGCTCGCGCTCTACGTCCTGCCTGCCCATACTCCCGTCTCCTTCCTGGCTGAAGGCCTCTGTCGCCCGACGAGTCCAGTCGTGTCCTGATCGTGTTCCTATTCTATCTCAGCATGTCCGCGGTCTCGGTGTGTCCGGCCGGCAGTCCTGCCGGTCGGACACCTCTGGTACCCAACCGCTAGAGTTCCTTGAGTTCGGTGGTCATGCCCTGGATCGCCTGCTTGGCGTCGGCGAAGACCATCATCGTAGTCTCGCCCTCGAACAGGGCGTTCTTGATGCCGGCGAAGCCGGGAGACAGAGACCGCTTGATCACGATCACCGAGCGAGCCTTCCAGACTTCGAGCACCGGCATGCCCGCGATCGGGGAGCCCGGGGTGTTCTGGGCGGCCGGATTGACGACGTCGTTGGCACCGACGACGATGGCGACGTCGACGTTCTTGAAGTCGGCGTTGGCGCGGTCCATCTCGAGGAGTTGTTCGTAGGGAACGTCGGCTTCGGCGAGCAGTACATTCATGTGCCCTGGCATCCGGCCGGCCACGGGGTGGATGGCGTACTCGACGCTTCCCCCGCGCTTCTCGACGAGGTCGGCGAGTTCGCGCACCGCATGCTGCGCCTGCGCCACCGCGAGTCCGTAGCCCGGGACGATCATGATCCGTTCGGCGGCGTCGAGCAGCATGGCGGCTTCCTCGGGGCCGCCGGACCGAACGGGACCGTACTCGTCGGCCGGCCCACCGTCGCCCGCGGCCGGTTCGGCGCCGAATCCGCCGAAGAGAACGTTGGCCAGCGACCGGTTCATGGCCACGCACATGATCTGCGTCAGAATCAATCCGGAGGCACCGACCAGCGCTCCGGCGATGATCAGCATCGGGCTCTCGATGACGAACCCGGTGGCCGCGGCCGCGATGCCCGAGTAGGAGTTCAAGAGAGAGATCACGACCGGCATGTCGGCGCCGCCGATCGGGATCACCAGCAGCACGCCGAGGAGAAGGGACAGGCCGGTGACGACGAGGGCGTAGAGGGCGATCTGCGAGCTATCCCCGACGGCGAGCGCGAAGTAGCCCCCGAGGCCGAGCGAACCCGCGACCAGCAAGGCGTTGATCACGTGGCGACCGGGGAGCAGGATCGGATCTCCCGAAAGGGTGCGATTGAGCTTCAGGAAGGCCACGATGCTGCCGGTGAAGGTCAACGCGCCGATGAAGATCGAGAGGGAGAGGGTGAAGGCGGAGGCGCCTCCCATGACCGAGGCCAGGGTCCCCGGCGCGCCCGGCTCCACCGACACCTGCCACAGGGTGGCCAGGGCCACCAACGCCGAGGCACCGCCTCCCGAGCCGTTGAACAGGGCGACCATCTCGGGCATCTGCGTCATCTGGACGCGGAGGGCAAAGAACACTCCGACGGCGCTGCCGACGACCAGCCCGAGTGCGATCCAGCGCCAGTCGACGATCCCGATCTCCAGCAGCGTGGCGACGATGGCGATCAGCATGGCGAGTGCAGCCTGGGCGTTGCCGCGACGCGCCGAGCGGACCTTGGTCAGCCCTTTGAGGCCGAGGATGAAGAGGCCAGCGGATAGGAGGTAGAGGAGTGCGATCCAAGAGGTCATGATGAGCCGACTCCTAGCGACGCTTGAACATCTTCAGCATTCGGTCCGTGACCAGAAAGCCGCCGACGACGTTGATGGTGGCGAGGGCGATCGCCAGACAGGCCAGGATCTTCCCGAGGGTTACCGACCCACCCTGCGCTGCGATCAGGGCGCCGACCACGGTAATGCCAGAGACTGCGTTGGCGCCCGACATCAAGGGGGTGTGCAAAGTGGGCGGGATCTTGGTGATGATCTCGAAGCCAACGAACATGGCCAGCACGAATAGGTAGACGCCGACGAGCAGGGATCCCATGTGGTCCTCCGGTCAGGTTGAGTAGCAGAGAGTCGGTTGCATCGGGTTCGGGGCTTCCGCCTACAGGAGAGCGGCGGTCGGTTCGTGCCGGACCGTTCCCTCATGCACCAGGAGTGAGGGTCCCACCACATCGTTGTCGAGGTCGTATTCGATGCGACCTTCGACCAACACTTCGTCGAGCAGGACCTGGAGATTCCTGGCGTAGAGGACACTCGCGTCGCGCGGCATGGTGGCGGGCAGATTCTCGGGTCCGAGGATCCGGACGCCCTGGTGCACGACCTCGCGTCCGACCTCGGAGAGCGTGCAGTTGCCGCCGGTGGTGACGGCCATGTCCAGGATGACCGAGCCCGGGCGCATCCGTTCGACCATCTCCTGCGGCACCAGGACCGGTGCCTTGCGGCCCGGGATCTGAGCCGTGGTGATCACGACGTCCGCTCCCGCGACGTGCTCGGACACGATCTCTCGCTGGCGGCGTAGGAAGTCCTCGCCCATCTCCTTGGCGTAGCCGCCCTGACCCTCTCCCGTCTCTTCCATCGGAAGTTCGATGAAGCGACCTCCCAGGGACTCGACCTGCTCCTTGACGACGGGGCGGATGTCGCTCACTTCGACGATCGCTCCCAGCCGCTTGGCGGTGGCGATCGCCTGCAGACCCGCGACTCCGGCCCCCATGATCACCACCCGGGCCGGCTTGATGGTACCGGCCGCGGTCATCAGGAGCGGAAAGTACGACGGCAGGGCAGCGGCAGTGATCAGCACCGCTTTGTAGCCCGCCAGACTGGCCTGAGAGGAGAGCGCATCCATCGACTGGGCCCGGGTGATCCGAGGGATCAGCTCCATGGCGAGGGCCGACACCCCGTGGTCGCACAGGGCGCGGACGGTGTCGAGGTTCTGGCTCGGGTTGAAGAAGGAGACGGCGAGCGACCCGGATGCCATCGCCCGAATCTGGTCTGGCGTCGGTGGTGCGACCGAAAGCACGACGTCGGCCCGGCCTCGAGCCTCGGGGGAGACGATCTCGGCTCCTGCCTTGCGATAGCCCTCGTCGCCGAGATAGGCCTCGGCCCCGGCGCCCGCCTCGACCTGTACGGTCAACCCGGCGCTGACGAATCGCTTCACGGTCTCCGGGGTTGCCGCAACCCGGGTCTCTCCCGCTTGCGACTCTTTCGGAACGTAGAGTGTGGTCATTGTGGCGCGATTGTACTCGGAACCGAGCAGGATTCGGATGAGAGGGATCAGAGGGGGCGGATATGATGCGTCGGTGAGCCATTGGACTCTGGCCGACGGTGCCCTTTCGATCCTCTCGGCGGTCGGTCGTGGGGCCGTGGGGCGGAGTGGTCCAGGGCGAGCAGGAACGCAACGCGCTCCCGGCGCGAGGTACCTCTTCGAGAGGACCTTGACTCCGGTTTCGAGGGCCTGGTGGGGGGTTCTGCTCATCGGGACTCTCGTCCCGGGGAGTAGTCTGGGTCAGGCCTTCTCAGACCCCCTGCGCGTGGCGGTGGCTTCGTCGTCTCGAGGAGCCCTGCGAGAATTGGCCGAGGTCTTCGAGCGGGAGCACGGCAGTGAAGTGGTCCTCTCCTCGGGGTCGACCGGGAAGCTGTTCTCACAGTGCCTGCACGGGGCTCCCTTCGACCTCTTTTTCGCTGCTGACCTCGAGCGTCCGCGGCGGCTCGTCGAGGAGGGGTTGGCGGAAGGGTGGGTGCGCTACGCCGACGGCGCGCTCGTGCTCTGGGTGCCGGGACGAGAGAGTTGGCGTGGTCGTCCCTGGCAGGAGGTCGTCGCCGATCCCGAAGTCCGCCGGGTCGCGCTAGCGAACCCCCGGGTCGCGCCCTACGGGAGGGAGGCACTTCGGCAGTTGGAGACGCTCGGGTCGCCGCTGGCTGAACGCCGAGTGGTTTTCGGAGAAGATGTCGGGCAGACCCTCCAACTCGTCTCTTCGGGCGCCGCGGATGCTGGTTTCGTGGCCCTCTCGCAACTCGTAGCCGGTCCGTTGGCCGGAGCCACCGAGGTGTGGACTCTCGCGGTCGCCGGCGACGCCCTAGGCCACGGAGCCGTGCGTCTCCGCCGCTCGAGGCATCCGGCAGCTCAGTCCTTCCTCGACTTCGTACAGTCGCCCACCGGCCAGCGGATTCTGTCTTCGCACGGCTTCCGCGACCCACCGTCGGAACCCATGCCGTGATCGACTGGGGAGCGGTCGGGCTCAGTCTGTTGCTGGCCACAGTGACGACCTTGGTCTTGCTGATCGGCGGGACGCCGCTAGCCTGGTGGCTGTCGCGCACCAGGAGCGGGTGGCGGGCGCCGATCGAGGCCGTCGTCGCCCTGCCCCTCGTACTGCCCCCCACGGTCCTCGGGTTCTACCTTCTGGTGGCACTGGGGGCGCGCGGGTGGCCGGGATCCTGGTGGTTGGCCGTGACGGGAGACACCCTCGCTTTCAGCTTCACCGGCCTGGTGATCGGCTCGGTGTTGTACTCGTTGCCGTTCGTCGTGCAGCCGTTGCAGACCGCCTTCGAGGCGCTACCGCGGGATCCGCTGGAGGCAGCGGCGACGCTCGGGGCGGGGCCGTGGGACCGCTTTCGGTCGATCGTCCTTCCTCTATCCCGTCGTGGTTTCCTCACTGCGACCATTCTCGGCTTTGCCCACACTCTCGGAGAGTTCGGAGTGGTCCTGATGATCGGCGGCAATATCCCCGGTCGGACCCGGGTGGTCTCGATCGCCGTGTACGACCACGTCGAAGCGCTCGAATACGCCGCGGCGCATCGACTGTCGCTCCTGTTGCTGTTCTTCTCGTTCTCGGTCCTGCTGGTGGTGGCCTGGGTGAATCGAGGTCGACACCGGCCGCGCCAAGGATCGTCTCCTTGAGCCTCGAGGTCGCCCTTCGTGGTCGGCGTGGCGAGTTCGAACTCTCGGTCGACCTCTCCCTGCCGGCGGCTGGCGTCAGCGCGCTCTTCGGTCCTTCGGGGGCCGGCAAGACGACCCTCCTCCGGGCCATTGCGGGACTCGAGCATTGGCCGGGTAGGGTCTCATTCGGGGGGGAGTCGTGGCAAGACGATCCGGAGCGAACCTTCCTTCCCGTCGAGCGACGAGAGCTCGGCTTCGTGTTCCAGTCGGGAGCCCTCTTCGAGCACCTGAACGTGGCCGACAATCTCCGCTATGGAGCTCGGCGCCGGCGGCCACGGACCGAGGCTCTGGCCGACGAGGTAGTAGACGGACTCGGACTGCGAGGCTTGCTCGCGCGGTCGGCTCGGGAACTCTCGGCCGGACAACGACAACGCGTAGCGCTCGGCCGAGCGGTCCTGTCGGCGCCGCGGTTGTTGCTGTTGGACGAGCCCCTGGCCAACCTCGATGCGCAGGCCCGGCGGGAGATTCTGCGCGATCTGGAACGGGTCGTACGTCGTGGTGCGCTCCCCGTTCTCTACGTAACCCACGCCTGGAACGAGGTGGAGCGGTTGGCGGAGCGGGTGATCCTCCTCGAGGAAGGCCGGGTGCGCGAAGTCGGCGCGGTGCCGGAGGTCTCCGCCCGGCTGGAGCCGACCGGAGACTGGGAGGACGAAGTGGGTGTCGTGGTCGAGGTCGAAGTGGTGGGGCACCATGACGAGGATCGGCTGACCGAACTCGCGTTTGGCGGCGGGCGGCTCTACGTGCCGAGGCGAGAGCTGCCGTTGGCGAGCCGCCGTCGAATCCGGATCCTCGCCCGTGACGTGAGCTTGACCCTGGCCTCGGCGGTGGGTACCAGCATCCTGAACATCCTGCCGGTCGAGGTGGTCGAGGTTCGGCGACTCGAGTCGAACCAGCCGCTGGTCGTCCTCGATCTCGGCGGGGGACGGCTTCTGGCCCGCGTCACCCACCGATCGGTGCGGACTCTGGAGATCGCTCCCGGCCGGCAGCTATGGGCGCAGATCAAGGGAGTGGCACTGCTGCCGTGAGCTGGTTGCGTTGGGGTGTAGACTGACCGGCCTCAAGGAGGACCCCCGATGACATCACGACACCACCGCCGGCTGGCGGCCACCGTCACGCTTCTTCTCACCACCGCGTTGATCTCTCCGGTCCAGGCCGACCAGATGCCGGCACAGGGAGATCCATCTCCGGGATCGAGTGATCTCCCCCGTCGCCAACTCGAGGCCGAAGCGTCGCTCACGAAGACGGAAACGGTGACGATTCGCGGGGTCTCGGTTCCCTACCGGGTCACGACGGGCACGCAACCGGTGTTCGGTGCGGATGGGGACACGCTCGCCGCACTGCACTACACCTACTATCAGCGAAATGACGTCGAGGACGTGGCGCGACGCCCCCTGTTCATCTCCTTCAACGGAGGCCCGGGCTCGGGCTCGTTGTGGATGCACCTCGGCTACACCAGTCCCAAACAGCTGGTCATCGATGACGAGGGGTTCCCGGTCCAACCGTACGGAGTCCGCGACAACCCCCACTCGATCCTCGACGTCGCGGACATCGTGTACGTCAACCCGGTCAACACGGGCTTTTCTCGAATCCTCGACGAAGAGGCGGATCGTGATCTCTTCTTCGGGGTCGAAGCCGACGTGACCTACCTGGCCGACTGGATCGACGTCTTCGTCTCGCGCCAGGGGCGGTGGCGGTCGCCAAAGTACCTGATCGGCGAGAGCTACGGCACCACCCGCGTGTCGGGGCTGGCGGCAGTCCTCCAGGATCGCCACTGGATGTATCTCAACGGGGTGATTCTGGTGTCGCCGACCGGGCTTGGGATGGAGCTGGACGGGCCGTCGCCGCGGTCGGCAGTTCTGAAGCTGCCCTACTACGCGGCGGCCGCCCACTACCATGGTCAACTCGCCGCGGAACTGCAGGCGCTGTCGCTGGCTGACCTTCTCGCCGAGGTCGAGGCGTTCACCCTGGATCACTACCTTCCCGCCGCCTCGCGCGGTGGTTTCCTCGATCCGGAGCTGCGGCGGACCATCGCCGCCCAGGTGGCGCGCTACGCTGGAGTCTCGACCGACTTCGTGCTCGGCCACAACCTGACGGTTCCCGCCTCTGCCTTCTGGAAGGAACTTCTGCGCGACCAGGGCTTCACCATCGGCCGCCTCGACTCGCGCTACCTGGGCGTCGACCGACGCGACGCCGGTGAGCGCTACGACTACCCGCCCGAACTGACCTCGTGGAATCACGCCTTCGCCCCGGCGATCAATCACTACCTGCGCGAGGATCTCGGTTTCGAGACCGACCTGCAGTACTACCTGTTCGGTCCGGTGCATCCATGGGGTGGACGTGGCGACTGGGACGTGGGGGAAGAGCTACGCCAGGCGATGGCGCAGAACCCGTTCCTCCACGTCATGGTGCAGTCGGGGTACTACGACGGGGCGACAGACTACTTCAGCGCCAAGTACGTCCTCTGGAACCTGGATCGCAGTGGTCGTCTCACGGACCGCATGCGCTTCGAGGGGTACGAAAGTGGCCACATGATGTATCTCAGATTGGACGATCTCGGCCGCTCGAACCAGCACATCCGGGAGTTCATCGAGGCCTCGACTCCGGCCCCCGGGGAGGCCGCGAGCTACGGGAAGGCACAGCCTGGGGGGTGAAAGTCGGATCCGAGAGCCGCGCAACCCGACCTCTAGGGCTTCGATCTCGGCGGGGCCGCAAGTGGGGGAGACCGAGTTGAGGTCCCCTGTCGATCGTTCCCCTCCTCGGCCAGGTCTGGTAGGTTCACACTCCCATGAGCGGACGCTTCATCACCTTCGAAGGCCTCGACGGTAGCGGCAAGTCGACGCACCTTCGGTTTGCCGCCGACTGGCTGAGGGAGCGGGGCCTCGAGGTTCTCGAGACCCACGAGCCAGGAGGCTCGGGACTGGGTCAAGCGATTCGTGGCATCTTCCTCGACCGCCGGTGGGCGGGGATGGATGGTTTGGTGGAACTGCTCTTGGTCTCGGCGAGTCGCCGCCAGCACTTGATCGAGGTGATCGAGCCGGCCCTCGCCCGTGGGGTCTGGGTCCTCTGTGACCGCTTCTCGGACTCTACCTGGGCCTACCAGGGCGCCGGTCGGGGAGTTCCCGAACGCGACATTGCGATGTCCGATGCCCTCGCGACGTCGGGGCGGCGCCCGGACGTGACCCTGCTTTTCGACCTCCCCCCCGCCGAGGCTCGAGCTCGCGGCCGCTCTCCCAAGCGGATGGCGGAGAGCTCGATCGACCGACTCGACGAAGAAGAACTCGCCTTCTATGCGCGAGTGCGCGAGGGCTTCCGGCGGAGAGCCGAGCAGGAGCCGCACCGCTTCCGACTCGTCGATTCGTCGGGCCGTCGCAGCGAGACCCAGGCCCAGGTCGAGGCCGTCCTGCAGGACCTCTGGACCGAGGCTTCGTCGTGAATCCGGAAGCTGCCCTGGATCTGGCGCGACGGGGCAAGCTCTACCCGTCCACGATCCTCCACGGAGGCAGTCCGGACGAGCGGCGGGCGATGGCTCGGGAGTTGGCTCGGTCGGTACTTTGCGAACAGTCGGAGGCCGAGCGTCCCTGTGGTCGTTGCCGCCACTGTCGCCGGATCGACGTCGATCCAGAGGCAGAACCGTTCCACCCCGACTTTCGGGTGCTCTGGCGTGATCTCAAGACTTCGACTTCGGTCGACGCGACGCGCAGATTTCTTCAACTCTGCCAGCAAACCCCCTTCGAGGCGGCGGCTCAGGCCTTCGTCATCGCCGAGGCAGAGAGTCTCTCCAACGAGGCCGCCAACGCGCTGCTGAAGGTGTTGGAAGAACCCCCCACCGGGGCGCCGCGGCACTTCTTTCTACTGGCCCCTTCCCGACAGGACCTGCTTCCGACTCTCCGGAGTCGATCGTGGGAGGTGTTCCTCGGTGGCGGTCTACAGCTCGACGAGGAGTCGATCCAGGAGTTGGTGGAATCGTTGCAGTCCGTCCTCGAGCAGAGCGCTGCGATTTTGGTCCCGATGCGACTGGCCGCCGTGCTCGAAGCCGCTGGTGACTTCAAGGAAGTCCGGGCCGAGACGCCCTGGGTGCTTGCGGCAGCGGCAGTGACGCGCTTGTCCGTGGGGCTCGAGGATCGTCGGTTGCGGAGACGCCTCCTGGCGTTGGCGGCCGATCTCCTCGACGCTCCGCGGTGGCGGTTGCGGGCGATTGCGCCGCAGCGATTGCTCGAGGGGCTCGCGGTGCGACACCTCCAGGGCCCGTATCGAGTCGAGCCGCTGGCTCTGCGCGGCTGATTGGCGCCTCGACGCGCCGACAGGCTGACCACACTGCGGTTCGGGGAGGTCTCCCGCTCGGCGGAGGCTCGGGTGAGGTAGAATCCGCCATCCTCCCTTCCGAATCGCTCGGATCGGAGCCTGTCTGCCCGCACCCCAGTGCCTCATCCTGATTCCCACTCCTGAAAGTCGAGGGCCGAACCATGACTGATACCCCTTCCTCCTCTGACTCCACGGCCCCACCGCGGTCTGGAGGCAACCGGACTCTGCTCCTCCTCGTGACCGGTGCGCTGCTCGTCGCTTTCGGCTGGATTCTCTCGGGAGGCACCGTCGAAGCCGATCGTCCGCTGACAGCGACGCCGCCGAGTATGGACCTGCCGGCCACGGTCGCGACCATCGATGGCAAGGAGATCTCTCTGTCCGAGCTGGAGACCGCCGCCGCCGAGACGCTGGGCCAGTTGGATCTGCAGCGCCAGCAGATGGAGCGCAAGATGGATCAGGAGCGTCGCAACGTCTTGATGGCCCAGCTGGATCGAATGATCGAAGACGAGCTGATTGCCATGGAAGCCGAAGCCAGAGCGATGGGTAGCGATGCCCTACTAGCGGCGGAGGTTACCGAGAAGGTCGAGCCGGTGACCGACGAGCAGATCGTTGCCTTCCATACCGATCTCACGCAGGAACGCCAGGGGGTTCCCCCGCTCGAGCGGATGCGCGACCAGATCAGCAGCTACCTGACGCGCACCAACGCCGAGGCGGCCCGCACGACCTTTCTGGAGTCGCTCCGTGAGAAGTACGCCGTCGAGCGATTCCTCACCGAGCCTCGCACCGAGGTCGCCACCGAGGGCCACCCCGCCTTCGGCCCCGCCGATGCGCCGGTGACGATCGTCGAGTTCTCCGACTTCGAGTGCCCCTACTGCCAGCGCGTGGTGCCGACGCTCGATCAGATCAAGAAAACCTACGGTGACAAGGTACGGATCGTCTTCCGTCAGTTCCCATTGACCATCCACGCCAACGCCCAGAAGGCGGCCGAGGCTTCGCTCTGCGCCCACGACCAGGATCGGTTCTGGGAGATGCACGACCTGCTCTTCGAAGAGCAGAAACAACTCGGTGTCGCCCAGCTCAAGGAGAAGGCCGAGCGTCTGGAGCTGGATACCGAGCAGTTCGCGTCGTGCCTCGACAGCGGCAAGTACGAGGAGCAGGTGGCGCAGGACGTTCGCGAAGGGTTCGTGGCCGGGGTCAGTTCTACCCCCTCCTTCTTCATCAACGGCAAGCCGCTCACCGGAGCGCAACCGTTCCGGGCCGTGGCGGCCGTGATCGATGAGGAGCTGAACCAGGCGGGACAGAGCTAGGCATCGGATCCCAGAGGTCGAGGGCACCTTGCCAAGAAAAGAGGCTGACTCGAAACTGAGAAAGGGAACAGTGAAACGGGACCTCAGGCGCGTCCACCGATGAGTGCGGCGACACTCGCGGCCGAAGAGGGTCGCCCAGTTGCTCTCATTCTCGCAGGGGGGCGGGGAACCCGATTCTGGCCCCTGTCCCGGAGTGCCCGGCCGAAGCAGCTTCTCGCCCTCGATCGCGAGGAGAGCCTGCTTCGGTGCACGGTCGAGCGTCTCGCTCCACTGGTGGCCGCCGAGGACGTATGGGTCTGTACCACCGAGCCGCTGGTCGAGTCCGTGGTCCGCGACCTTCCCGAGGTTGCTCCGGAGCAGATCCTGGCCGAGCCGGAGGGGCGCAACACCGCTCCGGCGATCGCCTGGGCGATTCGGAGCATGCCCCCGGAGACCCGGCGGCGTCCGGTCATCGTGCTTCCGGCCGACCACCGCATCGGAGACGAAGCGGCGTTTCGCCAGGCTCTGGAAAGCGCGACCCACCACGCGGCCACGGAAGATCGAGTCTTGACGCTGGGGGTGCGACCGCGTTGGGCCGAGACGGGGTACGGGTACTTGCAGGTCGCGACCTCCCCGGACTCGGTGTCGGTGGCCAGGGTGCTGCGCTTCACCGAGAAGCCAGATCGGCCGACCGCGGAGCGTTTTCTGGCGAGCGGAGACTACCTTTGGAATGCGGGGATCTTCGTCTTCAGGGGGAACACTCTCTTGCGTCTGGTCGCAGAACACATACCAGAGCTGGCCGCGGGGCTCGAGGAGATCGCGGCGGCGCCGGATCGGCTCGGCGAACTCTATCCACGCTTGCCCCGGGTCTCGATCGACTACGGCGTCATGGAGCAGCTGGAGGAGATCTCTACGGTGCCGTTGGACTGCGGTTGGAGTGACCTCGGTTCCTGGCAGGCGTTGTTGGATCTGCTCGCTGCCGACGCCGGCGACGACGTAGGACGCGGCGATGTCGTGCGCCACGACACGCGCGGCAATCTCCTCTGGGCCGAGAGCGGTACGATTGCTGCCGTGGGCGTCGAAAATCTGGTGATCGTGCGAACCGAGGATGCCGTCCTGGTCGTACCTCGGGAGCGCTCGCAGGAGGTGCGGAAGGTGGTCGATCTGCTGGCCGAACGGGGGCGCGAAGACCTCCTCTGAGGTCGTGAATGCCATGCAGTGGAAGCTACCCCACGCCAACCGCCTGACCCTCTTCCTGCACCGGGTCCTGATCAACTGCGGATTGCCCCTGGTGGTGTGGATCGCGGCCCGTTGGCCTCGACCCCTCCTGCTTTTCGGAGCGCGCATCGTGATCTTCTTCGCGATGCTGATCTACCCTCGTCCGAAGCGCGAGATCGCGCGCAACCTGGCGCGAGTGATGGGGCAGCCCGTCGAGTCCAAGCCGGTTCGCGATGCGGTGCGCAGCATGCTGCGACACTTCGCCTTCTACTGGGTGGACCTCTTCCGGTTCGCTCAGCTGCCGCCGGAGAGGGCCCGTCGTCACCTGGTCAGTGTCGAAGGCATGGAGACGGTCGAGGAGGCGGTCGAAGCCGGGCGGGGAGTGGTCCTGCTTACGGCCCACCTCGGCAACTGGGAGCTCGGTGGAGTTCTGTTGGGGCAGCGGCAGATGCCGATCTCGATCGTCTACTTTCCAGACCAGTTCGAGGCGGCCGAGAACTTCCGTAGTTCGATGCGGGTCCAGGCGGGGGTCGAGGAGATCCCTCTGCGGCTCGACAGTGCCTGGGCCAGTCTGCCGGTACTGCGCGCCTTGCGCGAGGGGCGTCTGGTGGCGATGCAGGGAGATCGAGATTTCGAGGAGCGGGGGATCGAAGCGCCCTTCTTCGGCGGCAAGGTCCGCTTTCCGCGGGGGCCCTTCATGGTCGCTCTGTTGACCGGAGCTCCGATCGTTCCGACCTTCGTCACGTACACCCCTGGCTACGATTTCCAGGCGAGCTTCGGCACCCCTCTGCACCTCGTCTCGACCGGGGACCGCGAGGCGGACCTGGCTCGCGGTGTCTACGCCTGGTCCGAGGTCTTGCAGGAGGCAGTGGCCCAGCACCCCTCGCAGTGGTACACCTTCTTCGACTACTGGGCCGAGAGCGAGCCGGTCGAGAACAAGAGCGAAGAGGACGTCCAGGGGGCAGTTTCGTGAAGCCGATCGTCGTGGCGCTGCCCCAGGGGGACGTGGGACTCGACGAGTGTGACTGCCCACTCGACATGGACCGGTTTCTCACCGGTCGGGGAGAGTGGGAGGTCGAGATCGGCTTCGGCAAGGGGCGCTATCTGTTGCGCCGAGCGGAGAGCGAACCCGAGTCTCGGTTTCTGGGAATCGAGATTGCATCGAAGTACCAGAGGATTCTGGCGCGGCGGGCGCGCCGGAGACAGTTGCCCAACCTGGCGAGCGTGCGGGGAGAAGCGACGCTGGTGTTGACCTCGTTGCTTCCGCGGCAGTTCGCCCGGGTCGTGCACGTGTACTTTCCGGATCCCTGGCCCAAGGCGAAGCACAATCGACGTCGGCTCTTCGACCCTGCTTCGCTCGATCTGGTACTCGACCTGCTGACCCCCGAGGGGGAGCTCTGTTTTGCTACCGACTACCTCGAGTACGGTCGGCTGGTAGAGGAACTCTTGCGGTCCTATCCCGGTCTCGAAGTTGAACGCCACGTCGGGGAATGGCCCGATGGAGCGCGCACCAACTACGAGGCCAAGTACATCGAGGAGGGACGCGAAATCCTTCGCCTGGTGGCGCGCCCCACCCCATCGCGGGCCGATCTGCACCCTCGCGGCCACGAGGAGCTTCTCGTGGGGTACGCCAGCGGGTCCGACGAGGACCTGTCGGCGGAGGTTCGGCCCGGAACGGCCTGACGAAGTGCGCCGACTCAGCTTTCTCTGGCGGTACCTTCGGCGTCATCCGGTTCGTCTCTACACTGGTATCGCCAGTGTGCTCGGGTCGGTCGTGGTGGGCATGGCGACCCCCCTTCTGGTGGGAGGAGCCGTCGACCAGTTCCGGACCAACCCGACCTCTCGGGTGCTCGTGACCTACGGCGGTCTCCTGGTGCTGGTGGCGGCGGTCCGCGGCGCCTTCACCAATGCCCAGAGGATGCTGTTGGTCACCCTCTCCCGCGATGTCGAGCAGGAACTGCGGGACGACTACTTCGCTCATCTCGCGACCCAGCCGCAGCGGTTCTTCCATCGCCACGCCACGGGAGACCTCCTGGCGCGCGCCACCAGCGATCTCCAGGCGGTGCGCATGCTCTGTGGTCCCGCCATCATGTACACCGCGAATACGGTGTTCACGGCGGTCCTCACCCTCTACTTTCTCTTCGACATCCATGCTGGCCTGTCGTTGGCGGCCCTGGCTCCGATGCCCTTCGTCGCCCTAGCGACCCGCGTCTTCGGGGCCCGCATCCACCAGCACTTCGAGCGGGTGCAAGAGCAGTTTGCGGCCCTGTCGTCGCGCGTTCAGGAGAACCTGGCCGGGCTCCGGGTCGTCAGGGCCTACGCCCGCGAAGATCGAGAACGCCGAGTGTTCGCCGCCGCCAACGACGAACTCGTGTCTCGGCACCGGTCCCTGATCCGCTGGACTTCGGCCTTCCACCCACTGCTGCAGGGTCTGGTGGGAGTGGGTTTCGTCATCGTCCTCGGCTACGGAGGTGGTCTAGTGGTCGAAGGCGTGATCACGATCGGCGAGTTCGTGACCTTCAACTTCTTCCTGACCAAGTTGGTGTGGCCGATGATCGCGATCGGCTGGGTGATCAACCTGGCGGAGCGGGGCCTGGCGTCGCTGGCGAGGATTCGGCGGATTCTGGAAACCTCCGGAGCTGGCGAACAACCGAGTCCCGAGGAGGCCGGTGTGCCCGGGTTCAGAGAGTCGGTGGCGGGTCACCTTCGCTTCACCGATCTCGATTTCTCGTATCCCTCGGTCGAGAACGGGAGCCAACTTCAGGTGCCGGTCAACGGCTCGGTCGAGCCGGCGCTCGCGGGGCTGACTCTCGACATTGCGGCGGGTACGACCGTGGCGATCGTCGGCCACACCGGGTCGGGCAAGTCGACTCTGCTCAGCCTGCTGCCCCGATTGATCGACCCGCCACCGGGAGCGGTCACTCTC
Source organism: Thermoanaerobaculia bacterium (assembly GCA_030429235.1). GTDB lineage: Bacteria > Acidobacteriota > Thermoanaerobaculia > Multivoradales > JAIOJS01 > JAIOJS01. Next base: position 38,915 of record JAUIDB010000014.1, read on the forward strand.
GACGGGGTGGATCTTCTCGATTGGCCGCTGGATCGGTTGCGGGCTGCGATCGCCATGGTGCCCCAGGAGACCTTTCTGTTTTCGGTGACCGTCGGCGAGAACATCGCCTTTGGCCAGCCCGAAGCCGGGGAAGAACAGATCCGGCGGGCCGCCGAACTCGCGGGTCTGGAGTCGGACCTGTCCTCCTTTCCCCGCGGTTTGGACACCATCGTCGGAGAACGGGGAATCACCCTCTCGGGGGGGCAGAAGCAGAGGGTGGCTCTGGCACGGGCCATCCTGTGTGACGCGCCGATCCTGCTGCTCGACGATTGCCTCTCGGCGGTCGACACCCAGACCGAAGAGCGTATCCTGACCAACCTCCGCACGGTGTTCCCGGGCCGAACGGTCCTGCTCGTTTCGCACCGAATCTCGGCCGTGCGCGACGCCGACGAGATCGTGGTGCTCGATGGCGGAAGGATCGCAGAACGGGGAACGCACGACGGGCTCGTGGCCCACGACGGGCTCTACGCCGACCTCGATCGGCGGCAGCGCCTGGAGGAGGAACTGCAGGCGATTTGAGCGGCGCTCGGGCGGGAGTCTTCGGGGTTGGTCATAATGACGGCATGACTCGCGTCGCAGTCTTAGCAGGTGGTACCGGGCTCATCGGGCGGTCCCTCACGGATCGCCTGGTCCGAGAGGGTTGGCGCGTTCGAGTGCTCAGTCGCGGTGCCCGCCCCCTGCCGAACGCCGAGGTCGTGGCCTGGACCCCAGGCCAACGTGGAGACTGGGAGCAGGTGCTCGACGGGGCGACGGCGGTGGTCCAACTGACCGGTGAGAGTCTGGCGGGAGGCCGTTGGACCCCGACCCGCAAGGCTCGTTTCTACTCCTCCCGGGTCACGGCGAGCCGAGTGCTGGCCGAGGCAGTGGTCGAGCGGGGAGCGGAGGTCTGTTGTTTTCTGCAAGGATCCGCAGTCGGCTACTACGGTGACCGTGGAGACGAGGAACTCGATGAACAGAGTGTCGCCGGGGAGGGCTACCTGCCCGAGCTGTGTCGCGGCTGGGAAGCAGCCAGCGCGCTGGTCGAGGAGGCTGGTATTCGCCGCCCCATTGCGCGCACGGGCTTGGTTCTGGCCGCCGGCGGGGCCCTGATCCGGCAGATGAGCCTGCCGTTCCGGCTGGGATTCGGCGGTCCGATCGGTAACGGCCGCCAGTGGATGCCCTGGATTCATCTCGAGGACGAGGTGGCGGCTCTGCTCTGGTTGCTCGAGCGTGACGATGCTGCCGGGCCGTACAACCTCGCGGCGCCCGGGGTGGTGACCAACCAGGAGTTCTCGCGAACCCTGGCGAAAGAGCTTCGGCGTCCCTGCTGGCTACGAGTGCCCTCCTTTGCCCTGCGGCTGGCGCTCGGGGAGATGAGCGCGCTGGCTCTGGAGGGCCAACGAGTGGTCCCGTCACGGCTCGAAAAGGGCGGATTCTCTTTCGCCTACTCGGAGCTGTCGGCGGCACTGCGAGCGATCCTGGCGCGGAGTTGATTCACTGGCTCCGGCGCCGTATGGTCGGGACCTCTTTTGTTTTTTGAAACCCTTGGACCATCGGAGGAGCTGTCGAGGGGCAGCGGGAGGTAGAAAGCATGCGGAACAGTCGAAGCACGCCCGGGTGGCGTGCGTGGGGGTGGTGTGGACTGGCAGTCGGCTCGCTCGTGATCGGGGCCGCGGCCGTGCCCGCGGACGACTTCGTGCCCGGGCGCGAGGTGTCGGTGCCGAAGCACCTGGAGGATGGCGAGGACCTGAGTCGCAACGTCCTGCAACTGATCGAGCACGGCGAGCAACTGTTCGGCGCCGTCTGGACCATTCAGGAGGGCGGGGGACGGCCGCTTAGCAAGGGCACCGGCGGCGGGCTCGCCGATCCCTCGGATCCGCTCGAGTTTCCGCGCAACTTCAACCGGGTCTCCGCCCCTGACGCCAACTCCTGCGCCGGGTGCCACAACGTGCCTCGCATCGGTGGCGGTGGCGACATCGTGGCCAACGTGTTCGTCCTCGGACAGCGTTTCGACCATCTGACCTTCGACCCCCTCGACGATCCGTTGCCGACGAAGGCATCTCACGACGAACGAGGAGAGATCGCGACGCTCGGTGACGTGGCCAATAGTCGAGCGACTCTCGGCATGTTCGGAAGCGGCTACATCGAGATGCTGGCGCGACAGTTGACGGCTGATCTCCAGTCCCAGCGCGATGCCCTGGCGCCAGGCCAGGCCACGTCCCTGAGTTCCAAGGGATTGTCCTTCGGGACCCTGCGGCGAGCCGCGGACGGCAGCTGGGATACGGCCGGGGTCGAGGGTCTGGCCGCCGGGAGCCTGGCGAGCAGCGGCGCCGCTCACCCGCCGTCGCTGGTGATCATGCCGTTCCACCAGGCGGGAGCGGTCACCTCTCTTCGCCAGTTCTCCAACAACGCGTTCAATCACCATCATGGGATCCAAAGCACCGAACGGTTCGGCGACGATCACGATCCTGATGGAGATGGCTTCGTCAACGAGATGACGCGGGCCGACGTCACCGCGGTGACCATCTACCAGGCGACGCTGCCAGTTCCCGGTCGGGTGATCCCCCGCTACCGGCCCCTCGAGGAGGCTGTGTTGCTAGGGGAGGAGAAGTTCGTGGAGATCGGTTGCGGAACCTGCCATACGCCGAGTTTGCCCCTCGACGATTGGGGGTGGTACTACGTCGAACCCAATCCCTACAACCCCGCCGGCAACCTGGGACCTGGCGACATGCCGGAACGCTCGCTCAACCTCAACAGCAAGAGCCTGCCACAGCCGCGGCTCAAGGAGCGCCATCGGGTCACGATGGTGCCGGCCTATACCGACTTCAAGCTCCACGACATCACGTCCGGTCCCGACGACCCCAATCGCGAAGCGCTCGACATGCACCAGCCGGCAGGGTCGGACGGGTTCTTTGCTGGCAACAGTCGCTTCCTGACCAAGCGGCTCTGGGGTGTGGCCAACGAGCCGCCCTACTTCCACCATGGCAAATACACCACCATGCGGGAGGCGATCCTGGCCCACGCCGGCGAGGCCGAGGAGGTACGACAGGCCTTCGAAGGGCTGTCCGACTACGAGCGAGGCTCGATCATCGAGTTTCTCAAGACGTTACAGGTTCTCCCCGAAGGGACCGAAGCTCTCGTGGTCGATCAGCACGGCGAACCACGGAACTGGCCCCCCCACTGGGCTCGCTAGAGTTCGGTGAGTCCTCGACGAGGCGGAGCCCGGCGGCGCTCCGCCTCGTTCGCCACCGGCAGGAGTTCTAACGGCCGGTAGCGGGTCGTCAGGACCACTCGCGCCGTAGCTTCTCGGTCACGGCCGCACGGATCTCGGGGGCCGAGTAGACCCGGAAGGTATCGATCCGAGTGAGATGGCGGATGAACTGGCTCGCCACTTCCATCGGTTCCAGCGATCCATCCCAGCGGCGAACCAGCACCTGGCTCTTGCCTAACCGGTGAGGATCCTTGGCCGAGTTCGAGACCATCAATCGGCTGGGTCCGAACTCGGCCTCCAGGTCCGGGACGAGGGCGGCGAAGCGGTCGCGTTCTTCGAGGGTGAGATGTTCTCGGGTCTCGAAGGCGAGCGGAAAACGCTCGCGGTAGAGCACGGCGCGGGCATGCTGGCTCGAGCTCTTGCGCATGGCCGACAGGGCGCTCACATCATCTTGTTGCAGGAAGGTTTCGGGATCAGACGACCACCGCAGGCCGTCTTCGAGCAGCCAGCCGTTCAGGTGCAGCTCGAGGGCCTTGCCGGTGACGTTGAAGTACACCTGAGTGAACATGTAGTAGCGGGCCATCACCAGCGCTTCCAAAGCGTGAACGCCCCCCTCTTCGACTCCGATTCCCCAATCCCCGGTCGCCTCGTTGCGCAAGGCTACGATCGTGTCGAGCAGCCGTTCGAGGTCGTAGCTTCCGTACGCGACGCCGCAGTTGCGACTGTCCCTCAAGAGGTAGTCCATCTTGTCGACGTCGAGCTCGCCCGAGATGATCTGCGAGAGCAAGCGTTCGATGGGGCCGTTCCCACCCTCGAGCAGGCGAGCAACATCCTGGGGTGAGAGACCTTCGCCGTACCGTTGGAAGAGCTCGGCCATCGCCGGAACACCGAGCAGACGCCCGGTCATCGCCTCATGATCGATCGGCGCATCGAAGAGGTCTTCGGCCGAATGAGAGAACGGGGCGTGACCGATGTCGTGCAACAGGCCCGCCGCCCGAACCAGGCGGCGTTCGGGCGCCCTCGGGTCGGGGTCCAGCGGGCTGTCGGGCCGCGCCGCCAGGGCGTCGTACACCCGGCCGGCGAGGTGCATCGCGCCCAGCACATGGCTGAACCGACTGTGTTCCGCCCCCGGGAACACTAGATACGTCATCCCCAGCTGTTTGATCCAGCGCAGCCGCTGTACCGCCGGAGTGTTGATCAGGGCCGTCTCCAGAGCGTCGGCTCGAATGAAGCCGTGGATAGGGTCTCGGAACGATAGCGTCATGGGAGATTCTCTGTGGTCATAGGGGAGCCCCGTATACTATCGCCACCTCAGCGAACCAGCCCCTCGAAGGAGAGTAGATTGAACGCGGAAACCAGCAATCGGATCCTGATCGGTATCGTCGTCGGCATCGTGCTCGCCTTCATCGGAGTGGCGTTGTTCGGGGCGGAGATGACTCGTTTCGAGTGGCTGGGCCAGCTCTTCCTCGATGCCCTCAAGATGTTGATCGTGCCCCTCGTCGTGGCGTCGATGGTGGTGGGGATCACGGGGTTGGGTGACGTTCGCAGTCTCGGTCGGATGGGTGGCACCACGGTCGTTTACTACTTCATCACTACCAGTCTGGCGGTGCTATTGGGCATCGTCCTGGTCAACCTGATCAAGCCCGGGGTTGGGATGACGCTGGGAACCGAGATTCCGGATACGGTGCTCGGCAAGGAGACCCTGGGCGTCGCCGACCTGATCCTCTCCTTCGTGTCGGACAACATCGTCGCTTCGATGGCGCAGCTCGATCTTCTACCGATCATCGTCTTCTCGATCTTCTTCGGCGGTGTTTTGACGACCCTCGGTGAGCAGGGGCGGCCGGTGATCACCTTCTTCGAGAGCTTGAACGAGGCGATCATGAAGATGGTGCACCTGGTCATGTACCTGGCGCCGGCGGGGGTGTTCGGACTGGTGGCAGCCCGTTTCGGGGCAGCCACCGGCGAACCCGGCGGAGTGGCGGCGATGATCGGTTCGGTGGGTAAGTACATGGTCACCGTTCTTCTGGGCCTGGGAATCCACGCTCTGGTCGTGTTGCCGCTGATTCTCTGGCTGGTGGGAGGCCGCAACCCAATGCGTTACGCCGCCGACCTGGCGACGCCACTGCTGGCCTCGTTCTCGACCGCCTCTTCCTCCGCCACCTTGCCTTTGACACTCGAAGCGGTCGAAGAGAAGGCCGGAGTCCCCCGACGATCCGCCTACTTCGTGCTGCCGCTCGGAGCCACGATCAACATGGACGGAACCGCGCTCTACGAGGCGGTGGCGGCGATCTTTATCGCCCAGGCGGCCGGGATTCCGCTTTCGCCGATGCAGCAGGCGCTGATCTTCGCGACGGCCACGCTGGCGGCGATCGGAGCGGCGGGGATTCCCCAGGCAGGTCTCGTGACGATGGTCATCGTCCTGCGCGCGGTCGGCCTTCCGCTCGAGGGAATCGCCCTGATCCTGTCGATCGATTGGCTGCTCGATCGCTTCCGGACCACCGTCAACGTGTGGGGAGATGCCTGTGGCGCCGCGGTTGTCGCCAAGCGGCTCGAACAGCAGCCGACCGAGGCCTGAAGTCGGCGCGGTCGATCCCACGGCCGCTAGGACTCTATCGATCCGCGGCGTTCCAGGGGACGCGCCGCACCGTCGAGCGGTTCTCCCAGGACTCCCAGACGGCTCCCGCGGTTCGACCAGCCAGCGGGATGAGGACTTCAGGAGAGAGAGCGGCCAGGGGGGCGAGCACGAAGGCGCGGAGGTGCAGTCGAGGGTGGGGCAGCTGCAAGCTGGGGTCCCTCGACTCTCGTTCGCCGTAGAGCAGTAGGTCGAGGTCGAGCGGTCGCGGCGCGTTGCGGGGACCGCCACTCTGGCGGCCACTGGCGCGCTCCAACTCTTGGGTCCAGGCGAGAAGCTCGATCGGGGTCCGTGAGGTGTAGAGCTCCACCACGGTATTGAGGTAGTCGGGCTGCGGAATCTCCGACTCGGGCTGCGTGCGGAACAGAGGTGCTACCCGCAGCGGGCCGAAGCGGCGGGAGAGTGCGATCAGGGAGCGCTTGAGCTGGCTCCTTGGTCCATCGAGGTTCGAGCCGAGCCCGAGGTGGACGCGGTGACGGGGACGTGGGTTCGACTCAGAGGTCGTCGTCTTCGTCCTCGTCGTCGAGATCGTCGTCGTCGAGGCCCTCGTCCTCCTCGTCCTCTTCGTCGAGCAGATCGTCGTCCTCGGCACCGTCGTCGTCGTCGTCGGGGGTCAGGTCGTCGAGGTCGTCCTCGTCTTCTTCGATATCGGCAAGCACGGCTGCTTCGGCTTTGGCTTGGGCCTTCGCGAGGTTCGCGGCGTGTTCGTTCTGGTCGGTACCACAACGCGGGCAGACCGGCGAGGGCTTGCCCATGTCGTAGAACTTGGCCTCGCAGCTAGTGCATTCGTGTTTGGTTCCGAGATCAGGTTTTGCCAAGGTCGAGCCCTCCGAAGTCGCCGGAAAGTAGCATCGGCCTTCCAAGGCTGTCAAGGGTAGCGGCAGCGTCCCGACCGAGACCCCGGTAGGCTTGCTCGGACGCCGGCCCGGGAGTACCATCCGGCGATGAATTGGCGACGTTCCCCCTCGAGGCTACTGTGCGCGGTGCTGCTGTTCGGAGCTTCGAGCTCTCTGGCCGAAGACCTGCCGGATCCCCGGCTACCGGGTCTCTCTACGAGTGAGAAGCTGGAGCAGCTGATCCAGCGGGTGGAGTTGGAGCAGGGGCGTATGGAGACCATGGCGGCGAACTTCGTGCAGTTCAAGGAGAGCCTGCTGTTGGCCGAGCCTCAGGTGTCCCGTGGCACCTTCCTGTTTGACAAGCCCGACCGGGTCCTGTGGGAGTACGCCGAGCCCGAGCCGATTCGCGTGGTGATCCAAGGTGAGGAGATGCTTACCTGGTACCGAGACCTGGACCGCGCCGAACGGATCTCGGTGGGCCAGTATTCCGAGCGGATTCTCGAGTACATGGGGGCCAGCAACTCGCTCGAGTTGCTGCGCAAGTACTTCGATCTCAGAGTGCTCTTTCCCGAGGATCCAGCCGAGAACTATCGGGTGGAACTGCAACCGCGCTTCGAGCGCGTGGCCAAGCGAATCCAGGGGATGGTGCTCGAGATCGATCCCGTTCGCTTCCTGCCGACGGTCTTGCGCTACGAGGAAGCGGACGGAGACGTCACCGAGTACCGTTTTTCCGAGCTGGTGGTGAACGGAGAGATCGACGAGGGCGATTTCACCCTGGAGCTGCCGGAGACCGTCGAAGTCCATCGAGTCGAGTTGGCGAACTAGATCACGGAACGGACGGCGGAATGGCTCTCGAGTTCGAGGTCACGGCGCGCGTTGGGGCGGCTCGCCGTGGCCGGCTGACCACGCCGCATGGCGTGATCCAGACGCCCGCCTTCATGCCTGTGGGAACCCTGGGCGCGGTGAAAGGCCTCGGCCCGCGGGACTTGGAGGGACTAGGGGCCGAGGTCATGCTGTGCAACCTCTACCATCTGGTCCTGCGCCCAGGTATCGATCTTCTGGAGGACTTCGGCGGGATCCATCGCTTCAACGGCTGGTCGGGGCCGATCCTGACGGACTCCGGGGGGTACCAGGTGTTCAGCTTGTCGGAGCTGCGGAAGGTGGACGAAGACGGGGTCACCTTCCGCAGTCATCTCGACGGGGCGCGCCTTCGATTCACCCCTGCAGATGTGGTGCGCTGGCAGGCTCGGATCGGAGTCGACATGGCGATGGTGCTCGACGAGTGCCCGCCCTGGCCCGTGGAGGAACGGGTGGCTCGGGCCAGCCTCGAGCGCACCCTGCGCTGGGCTCGCGTCGCTCGGGCTGCCGACGCGACCGGGATCGGTGGCCTTTTCGGGATCGTGCAGGGCAGCACGTTTCGATCGTTGCGCGAGCGTGCGGTCGAGGAGCTGGTCCGGATGGACTTCGACGGATACGCGGTCGGCGGTGTCTCGGTCGGAGAACCGGGACCAGAACGCCAGTTGGCGGTCGAGTGGTCGACGCCCGGGCTACCAGAGGACAAACCTCGCTATCTGATGGGGGTGGGTTATCCCAGCGACATTCGTCACGCGGTCGAACACGGTATCGACCTCTTCGACTGCGTCCTTCCCGCCCGCAGCGGGCGGCACGGCCTGCTCTTTACCAGTGGTGGAGAGGTGAAGATCAAGAACGCCCGCTACAAGGCGGACCCGGGCCCGCTGGATCCGGAGTGTCGTTGCTCGACCTGCCAGTCCACGAGTCGGGCCTTCCTGCACCATCTGATGCGACAGGATCCGATCACCGCCAAGGTGCTGTGCACCGTACACAACCTCCGTTTCTACCTTGACTTTATGGCTGATCTCCGCGAAGCTATCGCGGCTGGCGAGTTGCCACACGAATCGAGTCAACCGGGGTGAGACTCTTGGTCTGAGCCGGGCTTCTCGGGGGTGGTGACGCGCTACGCAAGGCTGCTTCTGCCGTCTCTCCCCATCCTCCACCCGACTCCCGAGCATGCATCCAGGATAGGGCACAGGTCTCAGCGGGTCGCCTGGCGATTCCTCGGGAGCGGTGTTTCAGAAGCGTTCCGTCCGAGTCTCAGGAGTAACCACCGTATGTCCCCGCAGCTTTTACCGATCCTGGCGCAGGCCGCGCAGCCGTCTCCCCTGATGAGCTTCGTGCCGATGGCGCTCATCCTGATCGTCTTCTACTTCCTGCTGATCGCTCCCATGCGCAAGCGCCAGCGTGAGCTCCAGGCGCAGGTCGACGCCATGGAGAAGGGCGACACGGTGATCACCTCCGGCGGACTTCACGGGAAGGTCGCAGGGATCGACGGGACCACCGTCATTCTCGAGATTGCGGACAAGGTGAAAGTTCGCGTTTCCAAGTCCGCCATCAACTCGGTCGCGGGTCGCGATGGCAAGGGAGCCTCTCAATGAACAGCAGTATGAAGTGGAAAGGCCTGTTCATCCTCGCCATCGTGGCGGTGATGGCGATGTCGGCTTGGCCTCTGAACGAGAAGATCAAGTTGGGTCTCGACCTCCAGGGCGGTATGTACCTGGTGCTCGATGTGAAGGTCGAAGACGCACTCGGCGCCGACCGCGACAAGGAGATCCGCAGTCTGACCGACGCCGCCGCGGACGAGGGGCTCTCCGGGCTCGAGATCGAGGCCACGGGCGCTACCGCCTTCGTGGTCCGAGGAGTGAGCCCGGGACAGGACTCGACGATCGATCAGATCGTCAAGGACTCGCTCTCCGAATGGGAGTGGTCCCGTCAGGGGTCAGAGCTCGCCTTCGCTTTGAAGAGCGATGAGCGAGAGCGGCTCTCCGACATGGCGGTGCGTCAGGCCCTCCAGACGATCCGCAACCGGATCGACGCCTTCGGGGTGTCTGAGCCGGTCATCCAACGCCAGGGGCTGGGAGGCAGTCGTCTCGTGGTGCAGTTGCCCGGAGTCGACGACCCCGAGCGCGTGAAGCGCATCCTGAAGAACACGGCGTTTCTCGAGTTCCGTCTGGTCGACTTCCCGTTGGGCGGCGGTGGTGTCAACAGTGCGGATCAGATCCTGGGGCACTACGGCGGCCAACTCCCGGCGGACATCGAGATCATCGAGGGCGACATCCGCGACGATCGTGGTGAGCTTCTGGGAGTTAGCTACTACGCGGTCGAGAAGGCCAGCGTGATCACCGGTCGGGACCTCAAGACGGCCCGGGCCGGTCTCGGACAGTTCAACGATCCGATCGTCGAGTTCATGCTCACTCACGATGGCGGCAAGCGTTTCGGTGAGGCGACGGGGGCCAACCGGGGCAAGGGTCTGGCCATCGTGCTGGATGGCCGCGTCATGTCGGCTCCGAACATCGAGTCCCGAATCACCGACTCGGGCATCATCCGCGGTCAGTTCACCCAGGAGGAGGTCGAAGATCTCTCGATGGTGCTGCGCTCGGGTGCCCTGCCGGCCAAGATCGAGATCTTCGAGCAGCGAACCGTCGGTCCGTCGTTGGGTCAGGACTCGATCGATCAGGGTCTGCGAGCCGGTCTAATCGGCGGCCTCCTGGTCATCCTCTGCATGCTGGTGGTCTACAAACTCACCGGTATCAACGCGGTGTTCGTGCTGTCGCTCAACATCGTGTTGGTCTTCGGGGCCCTGGCCTACTTCGGGGCGACCCTGACCTTGCCGGGTATCGCCGGGATCATCCTGACCGTCGGTATGGCGGTCGACGCCAACGTGCTGATCTTCGAACGGATCCGTGAGGAACTGCGGGCGGGGCGGACGGTGAAGTCCGCGGTCGAGCAGGGATTCGGCAACGCACTCTCGTCGATTCTCGACGCCAACGCGACGACCCTGTTGGCCGCGATGTTCCTCTTCCAGTTCGGTACCGGGCCGATCCGTGGTTTCGCCGTGACCCTGGCCGTCGGAATCCTCGCCTCGCTCTTCACTGCGGTCTTCGTCAGCCGCTTTATCTTCGATGCCCTGCTCTCCCGCTCACAGCGGGTCGAGCGGCTCTCGATCTAGGTCTCCAGGAGCACACCATGGAGTTTCTCAAGAACACGCACATCGACTTCATGAAGTACCGCCGCTTCTGGGCGGTGGCTTCCGGCGTCCTCGTGGTCCTGGCGATCGTCGCCATCTTCATCCACGGCAAGCTGAACATCGGGATCGACTTCGCGGGCGGAACCGAACTGATCGTCCGCTTCGACGAATCGCCGGACACCGACGAACTGCGCCAGCTGCTGGCCGCGGCGGGAATGGCCGATGCCCAGATCCAGCGCTTCGGCGACGAGAGCAGCGGCGAGGTCGTCATTCGAACGCCGTTGCCCGACGAGGCGGAGATCGAAGGAGAGGAGCCGGCGGAGACGGCAGAGAGCGACGGGAGCGACGACCGTGAAGACACCTCGCGGCTGCTCGCGATCCTGAACGAACGCTACAACGAGGGTGCCGCCGGCCACGACCTCAACCTACAGGGTTCGGATGCCCTCACGGCCTACCTTCTGGACCTCGATCCCTACGAGCTGAAGGCCAACGACGAGACCCTGGCCCGGAGCGAGTACGAGACGGCGGCGGATCTGGTGCTGGCCAAGCGCAAGGAGATCGGGCTCTTTACCGACTGGAGCCAGATCACCGAGATCGACGGTCTCGAGCCCGAGATCGCGACGGCCCTCCAGCAGAACACCCAGATCGGCTCCTTCGCTTCTCTCGGAGGCGGGTTCGTCGGACCGACGATCGGCGCCGAGCTTCGCCGCAAGGGTCTGCTGGCCGTCGTCTTCTCGATCCTCGTCATGCTGCTCTACATCTGGGTCCGATTCGAACTCCGGTTCGGGGTCGGAGCCATGCTCGCCATCGTGCACGATGTTTTCGTCACCCTGGGGCTTTTTGCCGTCCTGGACTACGAGTTCAATCTCAGCATCATTGCTGCGTTCCTCACCCTGGTCGGTTACTCGGTGAACGATACGGTGGTGGTCTTCGACCGCGTACGCGAGAACATGCGCAAGGCTCGCCGGATCAAGTTCTACGACCTGCTGAATCAGAGCATCAATCAGATGCTGTCGCGGACCTTGTTGACCTCGGGGACGACGTTGCTGGCCGTGGGGTCGCTCTTCTTCCTCGGTGGCGAGGTACTGCGCGGCTTCTCTTTCGTGCTGCTGGTTGGTGTGATCGTCGGTACCTACTCTTCGATCTTCGTCGCCAGCGCCTTCGCCCTTCTCTGGGAGGAGCTCACCCATCAGGGGCAGGGAGACAGCAAGTCGTCCGACAAGAAGGGTCGGGACAACAAGGGAGGGAAGAAGGCTCGGGCCTTGGCCAGCTGAGATCCGACCTTGGAGACGATCGGGGCCGTCGCGCGAGCGACGGCCTTTTTCGTTTGGCAGGAACGACCGGGGGCGGCTGACGAGCGGATAAGATCGGTTCGTGCTGAAGGTTCGTCGACGCATCAAACCACCGGTTTCTCCCCCGGCGGATGTCTCCGTCGAGGCGTTGCTGGGGCTTCTGCGTCGCGAGGGGCGAGAGCCCGACGAGGCACTGGTTCGCAAGGCTTATGCCTTCTCGGCCGACAAGCACGCGGGGCAGACTCGCCGGTCCGGTGAGCCTTATGTGACGCACCCGCTGGCCGTAGCGTGCCTGCTGGCGGAACTTCGATTCGACGACATCTGTTGTGTGGTCGGGTTGTTGCACGATGTCCTGGAAGACACCTTGGCCACCCGCGAGGTGCTCGAGGAGCAGTTCGGTCCCGAGGTGACGCAACTGGTCGACGGCGTCACCAAGATCGGCCGTCACGCCTACGTCAGGAGAGACGAGGCACAGGCCCAGACCTTTCGCAAACTGATCCTGGCCTCGGCCAAAGACATCAGGGTCATTCTGGTCAAGCTCGCCGATCGTCTGCACAACATGCAGACGCTGGAACACATGCCGCCCGAGAACCGCCGGCGCATCGCTCTCGAGACGCTCGAGATCTACGCTCCGCTGGCTCATCGACTGGGTATGTCCCGGGTCAAGGGGGAACTCGAAGACTTGTCCTTCTTCTACCTCTACCCGCACCAGTTTGCCGAGGTCCACCGGAAGCTACGCGAGAAGATGAGTGGCGGAAAGTCGGCGACGGAGAGGATCCGGTCCCGGCTCGAGGAGTTGCTCCGCGAGAACGAGATCGAAGCCGAGATCAGCTATCGGGTGAAGCGGTACTACTCGATCTACCAGAAACTCCGTCGCCAGGGAATCGACATCTCCCAGCTCTACGACTACCTCGCGTTCCGGATCATCACCGTTTCGCCTCGTGATACCTACGCGGCCCTCGGGGTCGTGCATCAGGCCTGGCGCCCGGTACCGGGGCGTTTCAAGGACTACATCGCGATGCCCAAGCCGAACCTGTACCAGTCGCTGCACACGACGGTGATGGCGGATCGTGGGCAGCCCTTCGAGGTACAGATTCGCACCCGTGAAATGGACCTGGTGGCGGAAGAGGGCATCGCCGCCCATTGGAACTACAAGGAGGGAGTGGGCGAGCCGCGTACCGACCCCAACATCCTCTGGTTGCGCCAGCTTCTCGAGTGGCAGCAGGAGGTCAAGGACGCCAGGACGTTCCTCAACACGCTCAAGATCGACCTTTATCCCGACGAGGTGTACGTCTTCTCCCCCAAGGGAGAGGTCTTCTCCTTCCCCCGAGGAGCGACGACGGTCGACTTTGCCTACCGAGTGCATACCGAGGTGGGGCACCACTGTACCGGAGCCCGCGTCAACGGCAAGCTGGTTCCCTTGAGGACCGAGTTGCGCAACGGGGACATGGTGGAGATCGTGACGGATCCGAGCCGCAAGCCCAGCCGGGATTGGCTCACCATGGTGGCTACCTCGCGAGCCAAGAGCAAGATCCGACACTGGATCAACACCGAACAGCGCCAGCGTGCGGTCGAGATCGGTCGTCGACTGCTCGAGAAGGAGTTCAAGAAGTACCGCCTGAACCCCAAGAAGCTCCTCGATGGCGAGAGCCTCGAGACCTACCTCACCGAGCATGGCATGTCTCGGTTGGAGGACCTCTACAGTCGGGTGGGTTTCGGCAAGCTACCGGTGCGTCAGGTGCTCGAGGAGTTCGCGCCGCGTGATCAGATCGCGGATCCCCCCGAGCAGCCGGGCCGCTTCCGACAAGCGGTGGAGAACCTCCTACCTTCGGGGAGTGGCGCGATTGCCGTGCGGGGCTACGACGACATGCTGGCCTACATGGCGCAATGCTGCAAACCGCTACCGGGCGAGGAGATCGTCGGATACGTCACGCGTGGTCGAGGCGTTTCGGTGCACTCGGTCGACTGCCCCAACGTGCGCAACCTGCTCTACCATCCGGAGCGCGAGATCGCCGTGGAGTGGGCACGGGGAGACGGTCGTGGTTTCCCAGTTCAGCTCAGTATCGAGACCGAGGACAACCCCGGGATGTTGGCTCGGCTGACCGAGGTGATCGCCAAAGGCGACAGCAACATTCGCCAGATCGAGGCGGAAGCGGTCGAACCAGGGCGGGGTCTGATCCGGGTTCTGGTCGAGGTCAAAGGACGCCGTCACCTCGAGAAACTGAAGTCGGCGATTCAGGCCGTCCCTGGAGTCCTCGAGGTCGACCGCGACATGGCCGGCCAGCGCGGCGGAGCGCTGCCCGCCGGTCGCTGATCGCGGTCGTGGAGTCTAGAGCGAGGACGGACGTGCCGCCCTCGGGGGATCAGGCTTCGGCTTCGGGCTGCCAGTTTCGGACCGGGGGCTTCTGGACCTTGCCGCTGCGTAGGCAGCGGGTGCAGACCCGAATCCGCCGAACACCACCATCGATCCAGGCCTTTACACTCTGAAGGTTGGGCTGCCAGGTCCGCTTGGTGACGTTGTGAGCGTGGCTGATCTGCTGTCCGGCCACGGTTCCCTTGCCGCAAATATCGCACTGCTTTGCCATGTCGAGGCTTCCTTGTCTCGAGAAGTTCGTCGTCTCGTTCGCTGGTGAGGTTGGTGTCGAAGGGCCGCTGGACCGGGGTTCGTTTCCATCTGGGGTCGATAACTAGTAGAATCCCAGTCAGCAGGATCGGCAACAGTATCAGAATCCCTGAGCTCGGGCAATGCCCGGCTTGGACGGGGCCCCTCGCCACACAGGGTGGCGAATCTGGCCATGCCCTTGGAGGTGTGAATCGATGATTGGCCCACGACTCGCTACACGCTGTTCAGCGACCGCTGGGACTCGACGGCCCCGCCTCGGGGAACGGTTGCATTCGGAAGGAAATTTATGTCTTGACAGCCTATTCTTGTCCCTGCTACTCTCCACCAAAGAATTAGATTACCGGAGCTAACTGCCATGACTAAACTGGTTTCGAGGGGGTAATCGGCTGTGCTGTTCTCACGAAGTAAAGGTGTAGTCGGCTTGGACATTGGAAGTTCGGCCGTCAAGCTAGCCGAACTCAAAGAAAAGAAGGGCGCCTTTCAGGTCCAGCGCTTGGCGGTGGAGTCCCTGTCTCCCGAGGCCATCGTCGACGGCTCGATCATGGATTCCTCGCTCGTGGTCGACGCCATCCATCGTCTCAACGAGCAGGGCAAGGTGAAGAATCAGAACTTCGCCACGTCGTTGTCTGGACACTCGGTCATCATCAAGAAGATCCAGGTTCCGGCGATGTCGCTCGAGGAGCTGGCCGACTCGATCCACTGGGAGGCCGAGCAGTACATCCCGTTCGACATCAATGACGTTCGTCTGGACTACGTAGTGTTGACCGAGGAGGGGATGGGCGACGGTCAGATGGACGTTCTCCTCGTCGCCGTCAAGCGCGACAAGGTCAACGACTACATGTCGGTGATCAGTCAGGCGGGGCGGACGCCGGCCCTGGTGGATGTCGATGCTTTCGCCGTTCAGAACTGTTACGAGGCCAACTACGACGTCGATCCGCTCAAGGTGGTCGCGCTGGTCAACATGGGCGCCACCGTCACCAATATCAATATCCTCGCGCGTGGCCAGACTGTATTCTGGCGCGACATCTCCTTCGGTGGCAACCAGTTCACGGAGCGCCTCCAGCGGGAGCAGAACCTCTCCTTCGAGCAGGCCGAGCAGCTCAAGCGAACAGAATCCGCAGATGTCAACGCGGTGCTGCAGGCCGTCTCGACCGAGATGGCGGGTGAGATCCAGAAGACGTTCGACTTCTTCGCCGCCACCTCCTCCGAGGGACCGGTCGATGAGCTCGTGGTCTCGGGTGGTTGTGCCCTGACGCCGAACCTCCTGCAGGTTCTGCGAGAGCAGTTCGGCGTTCCCGTCGAGCTACTCGACCCCTTTCGCCGGGTTCACGTCAAGGAATCCGATTTCGACTCAGATTGGCTACGGTCGGTAGGGCCGATGCTCGCGGTTACCGTGGGGTTGGCCATCCGCAGGGTCGGGGAGTAAAACGCGATGATCAAGATCAATCTGGTCTCCGAAGGCCGCAAGCCGATCGTCGCCCGCAAGGCGAAGGAGGCGCTGGGTGTCGGGCAGACCTCCCTGGGCGAGGCGCTGTTCTACGGTGCGCTCCTCGTCGGAGTCTTGTTGTGTGCGCTGGTCTGGTGGCACTACAAGGGCGAGATCGCCGAGCGCGACGTGCAGATCGCGGAGGCCGAGCGCGAGGTCAAAGAACTCGAGGCAGTTCTCAAAGAGGTCGAGGACTTCAAGCAGAAGAAGGCTGAACTCGAGCACAAGATCAATGTGATCAATCAGCTGAAAGAGAACCAGTGGGGCCCCGTCAAGATCATGGATGAGATCTCGGCGGCCTTGCCGGATCTGCTCTGGCTGAACTCGATGACCCTACGGGGGCGCAACGTGGAACTGAAAGGGCGGGCCTTCAATACCAATCAGGTTGCGACCTTCCTAGAGAGTCTCAAGAACGTGCCCGAGTTCGCCGAGCCTCGACTCAAAGAGACGAGCAAGAGCAACGACATCTACACATTCGACCTCACCTTCGACTTCTCCTTCCAGCCGGTCACGCCGGTGGGAGAGGGCGAAGATCCGTCCGCAGTGGCGAGCGAGTAGGAGGCACCCGGTGGCACTCGAAGCAATCAAGGACAAACCGTGGTACGTCGGGCTCGGAGCCGGACTCGCCGTCGCGCTCGTGCTGTTCGGTCTCGCGGAGTGGAGACTCTACGGACCTCAGAAGACCAAGATCGCCAACCAGGACAGCCGACTCGAAGAACTGCAGGCCAAGATCCAGGAGGGACGCGCGGCTCAGAAACGTCTCCCGCAGTTCCGGGAAGAGGTCAAGCGTCTGGAGAAGGAACTCGAGAAGCTCCTGCGCATTTTGCCGTCTGAACTCAATACCGAGGATCTTCTGCGGCGGTTCCGCTCCCTTGGCGAGCAAGGCAATCTCGTGCTGGTCCGCATTCGACCGGGGAACTTGAGCGATCGAGAGTTCTACAAGGAGTGGCCGATCGACATGACCGTCCAGGGGAGCTACCACAACCTGGCTATCTTCTTCGAGCGGATCGGTCGGTTCCCGCGGATCGTGAACATCGACGACCTGCGGGTCGGCGCTACCGATGACGCGGTACGAACCATCTCTGCGACCTTCAAGGCGAAGACATTCGTGTACCAAGAGGTCGATCTGGCGGCCGACGAAACGGCCGAGGCGACCCCTTAGGAGACCAGCCATGAGATGTAGAGACATAGTTTTCCTCGCTCTGGCCACCGCTCTGGTCGTAGGGTTGGGCCCTGCGCCGGCGCTGGCCCAGGATCAGGTCGAGGCCGAGGAGGCCTCCGGTCTGGACGAGTCGGCAGAGGCGGCCGAAGTCGACTACCAGCAGATCGACGAGATCCTCGAAGGCGAGGAAGAGGTTCTCAGTGGTGGCGGCTACAGCTACGATCCGGCCGGCCGTCGGGATCCTTTCCGGTCGTTGATGACTCGGGGACCCAACCTTCCCGAAGGCGAGCGCCCGGAAGGAGTGCCCGGCCTTCTCATCGACGAAATCGAGCTGAGCGGCATCTTCGACCTGGACGGGCGCGCCTTTGCCCAGGTCCAGGTAGGGAGTCAGGACAAGGCCTTTCTCATCCAGCAGGGAGACCTCCTCTACGACGGGGAGGTAGTCAGGATTGGGGGCAACGAGGTTGTCTTCAAGCAGAAGATCAACGATCCGAGCATCATCAAGCCCTTCAGAGAAGTGGTTAAGAAGCTCAACCCGGAGCCCTGAGGCCGGAGGGAGGCGAGCGCTATGGGGAATCAACAATTGAAGAAGCAGAACACTCTACGGCTTCATGCCGCTATCGTGGTGGCGACGTCTTTGTTCCTGTTCGGAACTGGTGTGGTGGTGGCAAACACCGCCGACACCGTCAAGGTTTCGGAGCTACGGCTCGAGGCGGTGGAGCACGCGACCCAACTCGTGATCGAGGCGGATCAGGCTCTGGTCTGGCACCCCTACCGGGACGCTGATGGACGGCTCGTCCTCGATCTCCCGAATACCGAGATCGGTGAAGTGCGTGTGCCGGACGAGCTGGGCCTCATCGAGAACGTCCAGGTCGAAGCCGTAGACAATGAAGAGCGTCCCATGACTCGTCTCTACCTGACGACGGCGGCCGACGCCGAGGCTGAGATCGAGGCCGAGGGTCGTCAGCTACGAGTCAGCATCCTCCCCTCCGGTAGCTCGTCGCCGGTGGTCGCCAAGGCCGATGCACCAACGCCGGCCGCTGAGGCCGCGTCCGTGGTTTCGCACGCTGCGGCTCCCACCGTAGTCGCCGCAGCGGCCTCGGGGACGGCCGACGATCCCTTCATAGGTCCCGAACCGACCGGAGTCACCGCAACGCGGCTCGACGAGGTTCGGATCGCTCACGGTGACTCGGGTCTCGAGATCGAACTCGTCGGCGATGGCGAGTTCCGCTACACGTCCTTCTCCCTGGAGTCGCCGCCACGCTTCGTGGTGGATCTCCACGGTGTGGTGAATCTGAGTTCCCAGGGTTTCCTGCCTTCGAACCATCCGGCCCTCGATGCCGTCCGCGTGGCGCAGTTCGAGTCCAAGCCCGAGCCGATCTCGCGGGTCGTACTCGATCTGGCAACCCCGCTCTTTCCGTCGATCGCGCGTACGTCGAGCCAGCTGAAGATCGGACTCGTGCAGGATTCTCCGGTGCTTCCGGTTACGGTGGTGCCTCCGGCGACCGAGATGGCGCAGGCCGAACCGGAGTCGCTTCCCGAGCGCTCCGAAGCTCCGGACCTGCGGAGCCAAGAGATGGAAGCCGTGAGCCCCGTTCAGGTGGCGCAATCACCCGCCCCGGCCCCTGCGCCGGCGGCGACGGAAGAGGACCTCTGGGAGGAAGAGCTCATCACCGCTCCCGTAGTGACGCCCGCCTCCATGGAGGTTGCTGCGATTCAACCCAGCGATGTGGAACTCCTAGAGGCGGCCTCGGTCCCCGACGACATGGGGACGATGGCGAGCCAGTCGGCGACCGCCGGTGCCTACGAGGCCCGGGAAGTCGGCAACACCGGTTCCAAGTACGTTGGGGCTCCGATCACCTTCTCGCTGCGAGACGCCGACATCCGAGAGGTGCTGCGGACCTTCGCCAAGCTCGGCGGATTGAATATGGTCGTGCAGCCGGGCGTGAGCGGTTCGGTGACCGTCGAACTCGAGCAGGTACCGTGGGACCAGGCGCTGGAGCAGATCCTCAAGATCAACAACCTGGGCTACGAGCTGGAAGGCAACATCATGCGGATCGCTCCGCGCTCGATGTTGGCCCAGGAGGCGGCCCAGGAAGCGGAGCGGCTGCGTGCCATTGCGGATAGCGTGCCCCTCAAAACGGTGATGAAGCGGATCAGCTACTCCAGCGCCGCCGAAGTCGCCGGACTGCTGGGCAACAGTTCGGCCCGGATTCTCAGTGGCCGAGGCAGCGCCGCGGTCGATCCCCGCACCAATACCGTGATCATCAAGGAACTGCCGGACTACATGGACGCGGTATTGGCCGTCATCGACCAGATCGATGTGCCAGAACCGCAGGTGATGATCGAGGCTCGGATCGTCGAGACGACCAAAGAGTACAGTCGGAGTCTCGGCGTGGGCTGGGGCTTCACCCAGACCGCGGATACGGTCCATGGCAACACCACGGGTTTGACGTTCCCGAACGAGATCACCTCGAACGGCGGAGTCAACCTCCTGACCGGTGGAAACAACGGTTTCCTGAACCTGTCGATGGCCAACCTCCTCGATACGTTCACGCTCGATGCCAGTCTGCAGGCGGCCGAACAGGAAGGGCTCGTCAACATCCTCTCGGCCCCCAAGATTGCGACCTTGAACAACGCTCCAGCTTCGATCCAGAGCGGCATTCAGATTCCGATCCAGACGGTGTCGAACAACACGATCAGCGTCCAGTTCGTCAACGCTACCCTCAAGCTCGACGTGACGCCTCACGTCACCGCCGATGGGACCGTCTTGATGGACATCGACGTGAAGAAGCGTGAGCCGCAGTTGGCATTCCTGGTCCAGGGTGCCACGAATGCGCCGATCTCGACGAAGGAAGCGAAGACCCGTGTCATCGTACGAGATGGTGGGACGACGGTCATCGGCGGCATTTACAAGGTCACTAATGACCGGGGTCAGGACCGGGTGCCGGGTCTGGCGAACATTCCGATTCTGGGACACCTCTTCAAGAACCGGCGTGACAGCAATCAGAACGACGAACTACTCATCTTCATCACTCCGCGGGTGATCAAGCTCTAAAGGGCAAGAGGGGCATAGAAATGAAGAACCTAGCAAGAACCGCGCTGATCGTGCTCCTGGCGTTGGGAGCGTGGGCCTGTGAATCCAGGACCGACGAGGCCGAGGGTGGTGTCATCATCACGATCAGTGACTTCGACGGCCTTCCCGTGAAGGTTTCGGTGACCGATGCCCTGGTCAACCAGGGGAATCTGGTCCAGGCCGGTGAGTTCACGGTCACCTCTTTCGTTGCCCGACCCGGCGGAGCGACCTCCGATCTGATGACGGTCGAGATCGATTCGTACCAGGTCGGCTACAGCCGGATCGATGAGGGGACGCGAGTGCCTCCGACCCTGGTTCGTACCATCTTCGGGCACCTTCCGGCGGACGGAACCTACCTGGTCGAGAATCTCGTCATTCTCGGAGATCCCCAACTCTCCAACGCACCACTGTCCGAGCTGCTGGCAAGCAACGGTGGCTTCGACAAGGAAACCGGTGACGGCACTATCATCATGAACCTCGAGCTGACCTTCTTCGGCCGTACCATCGGCGGAGAACGCGTGGCGACCCAGCCGGCGCGGTTCACAGTCGAGTTCGTATCCTGACCAGAGGACAAGCCATGAAGATTTTCAAGAAATCACTCCTCGAGAAGTCGGCGGCAGCGCTCTCGGCGGTCGCTCTGGTCGCCCTGATCGGCGGTTGCTCGACCGACTCTCCCACGGCACCCCAGCAGGGTGGACAAAACCCCGGCTCTGGCCAGGGCGCGGCGGGGCAGTGGATCATCACTGTGACCGCCAGTCCCTCGACGATCGAACTCGCCAGCGACACGCCGACGAGCACGATCGGGGTCGAAATCGTACAGTCGGGAACGGGAGCGGCGCCCCCGGAAGGTACCCTCTTCCAGCTGAGCGTGACCAACGGCACCGTGGGCGGTGCTTCGACTATCAACGGTCAACTCAGCCGCGGCCGCTTCGCGACTCTCTTCGAGGCGTCGACTCCAGGTACGGCTGTGATTACGGCCCAGTTGGAGCAGAGCATCGGCCAGAAGTTGATCCAGGTTCTCCACCCGGACGACACCGCTTTCGCAGTGACGCAGGTCGAACCGAACGTCGGCAAACCATCCGGAGGCGAGATCATCGCCATTATCGGTACCGGGTTCAGGGCCCCGGCCAACGTCAGAATCGGCGGAGCCGATGGCGAGGTGGTTGGAGTTCAGTCGAACCGCATTCGGGTCCGTACGCCACCGTCGGCGACACCGGTCCCCGTGGGGCAGACGCGGACGGTTGCTATCGACGTCACCATCGGCGTCGGTACGCAGTTCGAAGCATCGAAGTCCCTCTCCGGCATCTTCACCTATGCTCACGGCGGATCTGGTGACTTCCCGCAGATCCATTCCCTGAGTCCCGACGCCGGTCCGGTGGCCGGTGGTAACACCGTGTTGGCGAGGGGCTCAGACTTTGGCACCAACCTGAGGATGATGATCCAAGGTAGAGGTGCGACACCGATCGTCGACATGCCGATCATTAGCTCGAGTTCCTCGGCCATCAACTTCGTGATCCCGGCCGCCAGCTTGTTGGCCCCGCCCTCGAACTGGGACGGCTTCGCCGATGTGTGGGTCCAGGATCTGGACACGGGTCTCGAGAGCAATAAGGTGCTGTACCACTACGGCGCGACGATCTTCGTCTCCTCCATCGTGCCTTCGTCAGGCACCGCGGCTGGTGGCGATACCGTGACCATCGTGGGCAGCGGCTTCGAGGCACCACTGCAGGTCTTCATTGGAGACGTTGAGCAGACGGTCCTGACCGTCACGCCGACCGCGATCACGGTGCTGACGGCGCCCGCCGACTTCGGAGCCTGTGACACGCAGGCATTCGACGTGGTGGTCAAGAGCGTCACCACGGGCGTGGAGTCCGATGGCGACGTCAAATTCACCTACCTGTCAGGCCAACCGATCGTCGCCTCCGTGAGCCCGGGCAGCCGCCCGCACTCGGGAGGCGGATCGGCCACCATCACCGGTTCCAACTTCGGGATTGGCGGCGGCGGGGCCCAGGTGAGCTTCGGCTCGGCTGCGGCGAGCAACATCAACGTGGTTTCGGAATCGACGATCACGGTGACGGTGCCTGCCAGTGGGGTAGCTCCTGTAGCCTGTGACGACAATGGCGACGGCGTCAGCGGGACTCAGTTCCCGACGACGACGGTACCTGTGACCGTCGTCAACCTGCCACAGGGTTGTACTGGATCTCTCGCGGGCGCGTTCCTCTACCCGGGCACCGCTTGTGACGAGCCGCCGCCGGTCACCGAGTGCTCCAACGGGATCGATGACGATGGCGACACGTTCATCGACTTCCCGGCGGATCCGCAGTGCTCGAGTGCAGCGGACGACGACGAGTCGAGCTAACACTCCACACCAAACAACACAGGGCGGGGCGGTCTTCCTAGACGGAGGACCGCCCCGTTCCGTATACTCGGCCGCCATGCTGAAGAAGAGTTCACTCGCCGCCAAGAACGTCTGTGCCCTGTTGGCTGCCGCCGCGGCCTTGGTCGGGGTCAACGCCTGTGGGAAGGGAACGCCAGTGGCTCCTTCCAGTGCTGTGTTGACCCTCTCGGCCAACCCGATCGAGATCGGTTACGGCGAGATGGCGGTGCTATCCCTCAGCGCCCTGCGCTCGACAGGGAACCCCGTCAACCCGGGCACCGAGATCGTGCTGACCACGACCCTAGGGTCGGTGCCCAATATCGTGACGACGGACGAGCGGGGACTCGCGACGGCCCACCTGACCGCCGGGCAGACCGCCGGGACAGCGACCATCACTGCGGCCTCTGGTGGTGCTACCGCGGTGACGATCACCGTGGAGATCGGGGAAACCGTCGGCAGCCTGAATCTCACTGGCAAGCCCACCCGGTTCAAATTCACCGGGGGCAGGAGCGAGTTGCGATTGTTCGTGCTCGATCGAGACGGACAGCCGCTCTCCGGCGCCTCGGTCTTCTTCTCGTCCACGGCGGGCAGGCTGGACTCTGGCGGCCAGGCGGTTCCGAGCAATGGACAGGGCGAAGCCACGGATACACTCCGCCTGAACAAGGCAGAAGCGGCCCTGGTGGCCGGGGGTAGTGTCCAGGTGACCGCGCGGGTGGTCGTCGGTGGGGTCGAGAGTACGACCTCGATCGATCTTCCCGTCGATCCGGCTCCCGCTCCCTAGCCCACGGGACTCTGCCGGCGCTGGGATCTGCCCGATCGGCCGCTTGCGGTCGGTAGTAGAAGCCTGCCCCCGACCCGGTCTCGAGCCGCAGGTACGTCGCCGCTTCCTGCTATACTGCAGCGGCTTTCTGAGTACCCAAAGGCTATGGCTGACAACCCAATCGGAGACCACCGCCTCGCGAGCTTGCGACACCGCTGGGAGCAGGATCCCTCATCCCGGCTATTCGTTCAGCTGGCGGAGGCACATCGACGTCGCGGAGAGGTGACCGAGGCGTTGGAGGTCCTGGATCGGGGCCTCACGTTTCATCCCAATTACCTCTCGGCCAAGATCGTTCGGGCGCGCTGTCAACTCGAACTCGGCCGAGCCGGGGAGGCGCGGGAGGAACTCGAGTCCGTGGTGTCTAGGGACCCGACCCATCTCGTGGCAGGTCAGCTCCTGGTGGAGACGCACCTCCAACTCGGTGACCGGTCGCGAGCCCTCGAGGCTCTGGAGCGCTATCGTCTACTCGGCGCTGGCGGAGACGAGTTCGACGAACTCGAACGGCGAGCGACCGGCTTCGAGCAGGCGGAGGCGGCCTCGGCTTTGGACCTTCTGGTGCCGGGTCCAGAGCCGGCCGTGGTACCTGTCGAGGCTTCTGAGACCTCCCGGGACGCACCGAAGGAGCCGGAGCGGGTCGAAGCAGCGGAGCCCCCGCCTCGCGAGCCGCTACGAGCCGTCGCCGGTGCCCCGTTCGATCTGCCGCCGTCTCCTGAGCCCCGCTGGGCCCCGCTGCTCGGGGAGGAATCGCGGGTGTTGGTGCGCTGGGGGGCGTCCAGTCCGTTCGGAGGATCGACTCAGATACCGAGCGGCCGCATCGCCGGGCAGCTGTTCGAGGAGGCACCCCAGCCGGCCGCCTCCCCGATCGCACTGGAGCACCCGGTGGCGACCCTCCCGGAGCCAGCCGGAGCCTCCGAATCGGAACCCGAACCGAAGCCCGACCGAGCCGAGGCCGCCGACCTCTCCGACGCAGAACCGATCGTCTCGGCCACGCTGGGAGAACTCTACCTTCGCCAAGGGCACCACTCCGAGGCGTTGGCCGTCTTCGAGCAGGTGCTGGAGCGGGACCCGGAAGACTCGGCTGCCCTCAGAGGGCTCGACCAGTTGCGGGAACTCTCTACTGCGGATTCCGACCCGGACGAGGAGCCCGGGAGTGTGGCCGAGCTGTCAGCAGCCGAAGCCCCTACCGACGTAGAGGAGGCATCCGAGGACACGACAACCGTCCTCCCCGGGGAGTTTGTTCCCACTTCGCCAACCCTCGAGGAAGGGGAGGAGGCGCCGATGGATACGGTTCCGCACGACGACGTGGATCTTCCAGCGCCCTCGAGCGAGCCAGAGGAACTGGCGGTGGTCGAACTCGAAGAATCCCCACAGGACCCAGAAGAGCTCACAGCCGAGGAGGCTGACGGGGATGAGGTAGCCGTCGCCGAGCCGGCGTCGGCGATGGAACTCGACCCGGACCACTCTCCGGCGCACGACGAGGCCGGAGCCGACTCGGAACAGGGAGCGGTGGAGCCCCTGGCGTCGGAGCCGCTCGCACTGGAGCCTCTAGAGGAACTGGCGGCGGCACCCGAACTCAGCGAGGACGTCGAGTCCGAGGCATCGGTCGCCACCGAGCGGTGGGAGGACGCAGGATCGTCCGAGGCCGCGCCGGCGGAGCCTGGAGACTCCGAAGCGGTCGAACCCGAGCCTCCGGCGGTCGAACCCCAGCTTGTGGCGATCGAACCCGAGCTTGCCGGCGACGAAGAACCGGCGGAGGAGACCGCTTTGCCTGCTGACTTCGAAGAGGCTCCACCTATGGAGACCACCACGGAGCCGGCGGTCGAGCCGGTGGTCGCGGCGCCTGCGCTCCCTGGCGAGTTCCCGCGCGATCTGACCGCTTTGGAACTCATGGGCGACGAGTCCGTCGCCACCCGCGGCTTGACTGCCCGGAAACTGCATCTGCTCAAGCAGTACCTGACCCGCATCACTAGGAAGGGCGAATAGATGTTTCTCGAGACGCTCAGCGATATCAGCCGCCGCATCGATGGTACCCTCGCCCTCTCTCTAGTGGCGAAGGACGGGATGCCGGTCGAATCGGTGAGTTCACAACCCGATCTCGACCTCGAAGTCCTCGCCGCCGAACTGATGACCCAGGTACGGAATATCTCGGCTGACCATCGTGAACTGAGCGTCGGCGAGGTCGAGCACCTGGCGGTGACCACCGACGCCATGACCCTCATGGTGAGCGCGGTCGCCAGCGACTACTTCCTGCTGCTCGTCCTGCGGGACGCCACCAACTTCGGTCGCGCTCGTTTCGAACTGCGCCGGGCACGGGTGTTGCTCGAACCCGAGTTGACCTGATCCAACCCACTCTTTCCGATCCAACGATCCGACCGCGCCTGCGCGGTACTCGCCCCGCACGGGGCTTCTAGTCGAGGAGGACTCCGTTCCATGTTTACCTTCGAGCAGATCAAAGAACTCATCGAGATGGTCGCAACCCACGACCTCCAGGGCTTGGAGGTCGAGCGCTCCGGATTCCGGGTCCAGGTCCACGGTAAGGGGGCGCCGGTGGCCGCGTCGCCGGTCGTCCTCCAGGCCGCCGAACCCACCGTCGTCGCTCCGACCGTCGCCGCTGCTCCGGTAGCCACCGCGGCTCCGGGTCCCCTCCCTGCGGCGGCGGAGGCCGAGCCAGAGGAGGTAGAGGGTCAGGTGCTCGAGTCCCCGATCGTGGGAACCTTCTACGCTGCTCCCTCGCCCGACGCGGATCCGTTCGTTCGAGTCGGAGATCGCGTCAAGAAGGGCCAGGTGCTCTGCATCGTGGAGGCGATGAAGCTGATGAACGAGATCGAGGCGGACATCGCGGGCGAGATCACCCGGATCTATCCAGAGAACGCCCAGCCGGTCGAGTACGGCGAGCCCCTCTTCTCCATCAAGCCCTGATCACCGATGTTCAAGAAGGTACTGATCGCCAACCGCGGCGAGATCGCACTTCGCGTTCTGCAGGCATGTCGCGAACTCGGAGTCCAGACGGTTGCCGTCCACAGTACGGCCGACCGGGACAGCCTTCACGTCGTCTACGCCGACGAGGATGTGTGCATTGGACCGCCGGCCTCGACCGACAGTTATCTCGATATCTCTCGGTTGATCGCGGCGGCCGAGATCACCGGCGCCGACGCGGTGCACCCGGGATACGGCTTCCTGGCCGAGAACGCACACTTCGCCGAGGTGCTGGCGGAGTGCAATATCGCCTGGATCGGGCCGTCGCCCGAAGTGATCCGGCGCATGGGGGACAAGTCCAGAGCCCGCGAGACGGCTCGGGCTGCCGGGGTGCCGGTGCTCCCGGGGTCCAAGGATGCACTTCCGAATGCGGCCGCCGCTCTCGAACTCGCCCGAGAGGTCGGGTTTCCGGTGATTCTGAAGGCCTCCGCCGGTGGTGGGGGGCGAGGCATGCGCATCGTGAAGCAGGAGGAGGATCTGGAGAAGATGTTCCGCACCGCCAGCGAAGAGGCCTCCAAAGCGTTTGGCGACGGCTCGGTATACCTCGAGAAGTACCTCACCGCGCCCCGACACATCGAATTCCAGGTCTTCGGCGACCAACACGGCAACGTGATCCACCTCGGGGAACGAGAGTGTTCGGTCCAGCGGCGCCATCAGAAACTCCTGGAGGAATCGCCTTCACCAGCCCTGACCCCTCAACTTCGGGCCGAGATGGGAGATGCGGCGGTTCGCCTGGCGAAGGCGGTGGACTACGTGAACGCGGGCACCATCGAGTTCCTCCTCGACGAGGACGGCTCCTTCTACTTCATGGAGATGAACACCCGCATCCAGGTCGAGCACCCGGTGACCGAGATGGTCACCGGCGTCGATCTCGTGCGCTGGCAGCTCCTGGTGGCGGCGGGAGCCGAACTGACGGTTCCGAGTGGCTTGGAGCCCCGCGGTCATGCCATCGAGTGCCGTATCAACGCCGAGCATCCCGAGAAGTTCACCCCTTCGCCGGGGTGTCTCGAGACCTTCCATCTTCCCGGCGGGCCAGGAGTCCGAGTCGACACCCACGGCTACGAGGACTACATCGTCCCGCCGTACTACGACTCCCTGGTGTCGAAGCTGATCGTGCATGCAGGTTCGCGCCCAGAGGCGATCGCACGGATGCAGCGCGCCCTCGAGTTTTTCGTGGTCGAGGGGATTCACACCACGATCCCGTTGCACCAGAAGATTCTCCAGGATCCGGAGTTCGTAGCCGGCCAGATCACCACCCGCTTCATGGAGGGGTTCGCGGAGCGGCGGGCCCAGCGGGCAGCCGCAGCAGAAGCGGCGGAGAAGGAGGGGTGATCACCGCCCCGCGGATCTACGGCATTGCCGATCGCGGGGTGCTGGCAGGACGGTCGGTACCCGATGCCGTGGAGGCCATGGCACAGGCCGGGATCCGCTGGGTTCAGGTGCGAAGCAAGAGCGGACCGGACTGCCAACTCTGGCGCGAGGTGGAGGAGAGCTGCCGCCGGGTCGAGGGAGGCGCTACGGATCTCTGGGTCGACGATCGGGTGGACGTGGCGGCGACGCTACCGGTACGCGGTGTGCACCTGGGGCAGACCGATCTCTCTCTGGAGGCAGCTCGCGCGGTCCTACCGGCGGGCCGCTGGATCGGCCTGTCCACCCACAACCTCCCTCAAGCGAGAGAAGCCGAGGAACTGGGACCCGAGGCGATCGCAGTGGGTCCGATCTTCCCGACCCGGAGCAAGGCCGATCCCGACCCGACGGTGGGTCTCGGCCTTCTGAGAGGAATCCGCGCCGTGACTCGCCGCCCGCTCCTTGCGATTGGCGGGATCGCGGCGCAGAACTTCGAGCGGGTTTTGGAAGCTGGTGCGGACTGCGTGGTACTGCTGAGTGCCCTCTGCGGGGCTGAGAACATCGAAACGGCGTCGCGGCGGTTCGTGATGATGGCGGAGGAGAGTAGCTGATGGCGGGCGAGCGTTTTTCCAACCGTTGGGGGTTGATCTTGGCCACTCTGGGGATGGCGGTCGGGACCGGCAACATCTGGCGATTTCCCCGGGTCGCAGCGAGCAACGGTGGGGGCAGCTTCCTGGTGGCCTGGGTCGTCTTTCTGCTGCTCTGGTCGGTACCGCTGATGATCGTCGAGTTCTCCTTCGGCAAGAGGTCTCGACTCGGCACCGTGGGGGCGTTCGTCAAACTTGCCGGACGCCGTTGGGCCTGGATGGGGGCCTGGGTCGCAGTCTGTGCCACGGCCATCATGTGCTACTACTCGGTAGTAGCTGGCTGGTGCCTGCGCTATCTCGGACTCTCGCTCAGTGGTGGCCTGGCCGGTTCGGACCCGCAGGCCGCCTGGGATGGTTTTGCGGCCCAGCCGATCGCCGTCTTCTTCCACCTACTCGCCATGGGCCTGGCGACGGCGGTGGTCTTCTTCGGAGTGCGCGGCATCGAAAAGGTCGCTCGGGTCTTGATTCCGACTCTCTTCTGTCTGGTGATCGTTCTGGCCATCCGAGCGGTCACTCTGCCGGGAGCGGAAGCCGGCCTAGCGTTCCTGTTTACACCGCATTGGGGAGATCTCGCCGATCCGCGGCTCTGGCTCGAGGCCCTCACCCAGAACGCCTGGGATACGGGGGCGGGATGGGGCCTGATCCTGACCTACGCCATCTACATGCGGGTCCGGGAAGATGTGCCGCTCAACGCCTTCCTGATCGGATTCGGCAACAACTCGATGTCGCTGCTGGCGGGCATCATGGTTCTCTGCACCGTCTTTGCCATCAACCCCGCGGCGCAGGCCGAGATCGTCGGGGCTGGCAACGAAGGACTGACCTTCATCTGGATGCCCCAACTCTTCGGCGCCATGCCGGGTGGGGCCTTCTTCATGATCCTCTTCTTCCTCGCGCTCTCCTTTGCGGCGCTGACCAGTCTGATCTCGATGCTGGAACTGGCGACTCGAGTGTTGATCGACAGCGGTCTACCCCGACGGGCAGCACTCGGGGTCGTGGCCGGACTCGGGTTCGGGGTCGGGATTCCTTCGGCGTTGTCGATGAGCGTGTTCCAGAACCAGGACTGGGTCTGGGGAGTTGGTTTGATCTTGTCTGGACTCTTCTTCGCCATCGCGGCGCTGCTTCACGGTGTGGAGCGGCTGCGCAAAGATACGATCAATGACGGGAGTGGAGACCTCGTACTCGGACGTTGGTGGACGGTCTGCATTGCGCTGCTGGTTCCGGTCGAGGCGGTGGTTCTCATGGTCTGGTGGCTCTACCAGGCTCGCGGCTGGGACCCCGAGACCTGGCTCGATCCCCTGCAGCCCTTCAGCGTAGGCACCGTGCTCGTGCAGTGGGCGGTGGTGCTGGCCATCCTCTGCCTGGCCAACGGCTGGCTGGTGCGGAGGTTGGCGACGGACCGAGAATCCAGGAGAACGGAGGTGCCCTCATGACGTCCCTGGGTTGGATCACGATGGTGGTGATCTGTGGTTTCGTGTGGGGTGGCTTCGGCTGGTTCATCACCTGGGCGATCGGCGCGGAGCGACGCAAGTCCCGCGGTGACGGTTCCTCGAGTTGAGGGTTTTTCTGACCGGGTTCATGGCGGCCGGGAAGACCTCGGTGGGGCGATGTCTGGCGGCTCACCAGGGGGTGCCCTTCTTCGACCTCGACGAATTGGTCGTGGAGCGGACCGGGGTTTCGATCGCCGCCCTGTTCGCCAGGGAAGGAGAAGAGGCCTTCCGGCGGATCGAGCGGCGGTTGCTCCAAGCATACTCCTGGCCTCAAGGCTGCGTCGTGGCCACCGGGGGTGGCTGCCTGGTCGAAGCCGATTCGATGGCCTGGGCCCGACAGCGAGGCACGGTGGTCTGGCTCGATCTTCCCTTTGATACCATTCGGAGACGAGTCGGAGAGCACAGCGGGCGGGAGCGTCCCCTCTTTGCGGACCCTGCAGAGGCGGAGATCCTGTACGCAACACGTCGCGAGGCCTATTCCCGAGCTGACCTACACGTCGCCCTCGATGGGGCGGAGAATCCAGGGGAGGTCGCCCTCCGTATCGCCGAACGGCTGGGGAGTCTCGATTGCGCTACTTGATCGTTTCCGACATGCACGGCAACTGGGATGCCTTCGAAGCAGTCCTGCGTCGTGTCCGGCGCAAGCACTTCGACGGGGTGTTGGTGCTGGGTGACTTGGTGGGCTACGGCGCCTCGCCGAACCAGATCGTAGAAGCCGTTCGAGAGCGAATGCCGGCTCCGGCGGTAGTGATCCGGGGCAATCACGACAAAGTCGTCGCGGGGATCGAGGACGGCGCCAACTTCAATCCAGCGGCCCTCGAGGCCGCGCGGTGGGCGGCTGACAAACTCACGGCGAAGAACCTACGCTACGTGCGGGAACTGCCGCGAGGGCCTTCGGAGATCGAACCAGGGGTCGGCATCTGCCACGGGTCTCCCCTCGACGAAGACTTCTACGTCTTTTCGGACTTCGATGCCTACCAGATCTTCGCCGACTGGGATCTCGCGGTGACCTTCTTCGGCCACACGCACATCCCCTCGCTGTTCGTGCAGCGGGAGGAGGGGGCGATCGAAGTTTCCCTACTACGAGGTGAAAGCGGGACCTTGGAACTGGACCGTGAGGCGCGCTACCTGATCAATCCGGGGTCGGTTGGCCAGCCGCGCGACCGCGATGCGCGGGCGGCGTACATGATCTTCGACAGCGACCGCTGGGTCGTCAACTGGTACCGCCTCGACTATCCGATCGACAAGGCGCAGCAGCGCATCGAAGAAGCAGGGCTGCCACAGATCCTGGCCGACCGTCTGGCGATGGGGGTCTAGCTCTCGGTCGCAGTAGAGAACCGTACGGCAATCTCGCGGGCACGTTGCCAGGTGGCCAGGGCGCCACCTGCCAGGACCACGTAGAGTCCGTACCAGACGAGGTTGATCAGGGGTTTGCGCGTCACGTCGACGGAGAGTCGAGCCGGTTTGGCGTCGGCGCCGACCGCGACTCCCGACACGGCGAGTCGTACGGCCCCCTCGGAGGCGTTGATGCCCAGCACGCTGACCATGCCGCCATCGGGGAGTGGCGTGACCGGAGATTCCACCTGACCATCCGGCGAGAAACGATAGATCGGGCGGATCTCCTGCGTCGTACCGTTTCGTTCGGCCAAGAGTCGCGCGCCGACGGCTACGATTCCACCGCTCTGCATCTGGACCAGAGCGTTGCCCTCAGCCTGGAGGTCGAAATCGAGAAAGCGCAGGGAGAGGTCTCCGATCTCGGTCGACTGGTCCTTGGCGAGCTCGAACTGCTGGCTGCCCATGGTCTCGCCGGGATCGAAGTCGATAGGTGAGATGTAGAGGTCTTCGAGCGCCACCTTGTGGATGTGAGGATTCGCCATGACCTGCCGCGTGCGCTGGTTGATGAAGAGCTTGGGGTACGACAGGTAACTCGAACCATCAGCCCGCACTACCTCGACCTCCATCTTCTCCTTCTCGAATCCTTGGCGCGGGATGAACCGCTTGAAGGTGAGCGTGAGGTCGCCGACGGTGCGGGGAACGTTCTGTTCCAGAGTGACCTTGGCGCTCTGATCGTAGGCGGAGGAGGCGAGAAAGCCGATCAGGATGACCCCGACTCCGACGTGAGCCAGGTAGCCGCCGGCGGCGCGGAGGCCGGCTCGTCGGCCCTTCTCGATGGTCTTGGACAGATTGGTGAGCAGGGCGAGTGCGGCGAGAAAGACGAAGAGCAGGTGGAGCGGCTGTCCGATCCGCAGAAAGAAGCCGAGGACGACGGTCAGAACAAGAGCCACGACCGATGCTCCGGCGATCTGGCGCAGCACCTGACTCGCTGCGTTGCCCTTCCAGGTGAGGTAGGGCACGAGGGCGAGCAGGAACGCGATGAGCAGGGCGATCGGCAGGTTCACGCGATTGTAGAAGCTCGGTCCGACCTGCCCCGGATTCTCCATGAACCAGGTCAACAGGGGAGCCGAGGTACCCACCGCCACCATCAGGGTGCACATCCCAACGGCGATGGTCGACAGCACCAGGAACGTCCCTCGAGACAGAACGGGGTCTTCGTTGGTCTCGGTCGGCACCTGCCGGAGGCGGGTAGCAAGCAGCCAGATCGAGATTCCGGCGAAGGTCGCCATCAGCCCGATCAGCCAACCAGAGATTCCGAGGTCGACGAAGCTGTGGACCGAGAAGTCAGCGAGCACGCCGGAGCGCGTCAGGAAGGTGCCGTAGAGGACCGAGAGATAGAGCAGGCAGGAGAGAACCAGGTTGGCTCGTCGGTAGCGCTTCTTCTGTCGTTCCAGGTACAAGCCATGGATCAGCACCACTCCGAGCAGCCAAGGGATCAAGGAGGCGTTCTCGACCGGGTCCCAACCCCAGTAGCCACCCCAGCCGAGGGTGCGGTAGGCCCAGTAGCCACCCATCAGGATTGCCGTCCCGAGGACCATGAACCCACCCAACGCCCAAGGGAAGGCGAGGGCCGCCCACCGGTCGTAGCGCCGGCGCCACATCGCTGCGACGGCGAAGGCAAAGGGGATCGCAGTGGCGGCGTAGCCGATGAACATCACTGGCGGGTGAATGACCATCCAGTAGTCCTGCAGCAGGGGATTCAGCCCCGAACCGTCGAGCGGCGTTTCGGAGAGCATCACGAACGGATTCTCACGCACCAGGATGAAGAGAAGGCCGAGCTGCGTCAGCCCGTACACCATCATCACCGGGGCTTCGTCTCGTCCCGCGGCTCGAGCCAGGGGGATCCCCAACAGGGCGCCCCAGACGAGCCAGATCAGAAAGCTCCCCTTCTGGCCGGCCCAGAAGGCGGCGAACTGGAAGAACCACTGCAGGTCGTTGCCCGAGTACTGATAAACGTACTCGATTCGGAAGTCGCGACGCATCAACAAGATGATGAGAATCGCCGCGGAGAAGACCACCGAAAGGGTGAAGAATTGGTAGGCGCGCCGAGCGAAGAGACGCGTCGACCGATCATCGGTGGCCAGGACCTGGCTATAGCCCCACAGGCTTACCAAGGAGAAGAAGAGCGAGCACCAGATGGCGAGCGCGCCGGGGAGATAGAGATTCTGGAGGGTCGTCATAGCTGCAGTTCGAGGATTGGTTTCGCGCTGGAGCGCGCTAGGAGGCGCGACCGACGCCCGACGCGCCAGGAATCACTCTGCACGATTGCCGCGGTGAGTCCGTTGGTGGGGCCGGAATCGGCTGGCTCAGCTGTAGGTCTTGGTTTCGGTCGTTTCGACCCCTTGGTACTTGCTGGGACACTTCACCAACAGCTTGTCTGCCTGGAAGAGGTCCTGCTCACGGTCGTAGCGACCGATGGCCACGATGCTGATCGCCTCTTCGAAGTTGGCCGGCTTCAGGCCCTCGTAGCGGACCCTGAGGGTCTCTTCGGTACCTTCTTCGCTCAGGGTGAAGAGTAGAGCCTCGCCCTCTCGATCGTAGTTGCTGCTGTCGGCGACCAGCGCCCCGGCAATCTGTAGGGTCCGGGACTGCCGCTGCGCCTGGTCGAACGAGACGTAGGGGGTCAGCGTCTCGCGGAACGAGTTCAGGGCAAAGCCGGCAAAGGCGACCAGGAGCAGGGTGCCGAGAATGTAGAGCGTCCGACGCGATTGTCGCGACGAAGCAGGGTTGGGAGATTGAGGTTTCGAGTCCGTCATCGGTCATCCTCCGAACGGCTGAGTCGGGCTTCCAGGCGGAGAAGATAGAGGAAGATGAACGTCCAAGCCGCCAGGTTGAGGCCGACGAGCCACAGGTTATTCATGATACCAGCTCCTCACTCTCTCGGTGCATTCTGAGAGTGGAGATGCGGATTTGTAGTCGGTGCAGCCAGAAGAAGAGGGCCGTGAACCCGACGGTCGCGGCGAGCAGAACCTGGAGCATGCGACTCTCCATATCGACCGAGCCTCGCTGGTTGATCACCGAATCGGGGTGCAGCGTGAACTCTACGATCCTTGGCAGCACGAAAAAGAAGAACGGCGAAACGACCAGTCCGAGCACCGCGTACACCGAGGCGAGCCGGGCCCGGGTCGAGGGGTCCTCGATCGCATCTCGAAGCACCAGATAGGCAGCGTAGAACACCAAGACGATCACGATCGAAGCCTGGCGCGGATCCCAGTTCCAGTAGGCGCCCCACATCACGCGGGCCCAGATCGCTCCGGTGACGGTGGCCAGGACGCAGAACAGGAGACCCAGCTGCACCGCCGCCTCGGCGGCGCGATCCTGCGCCGGATCTCGTCTAGCGAGGTAACGAATGGCGTGGACCCCCGCGGTAATGAAGGCGACGAAGGAGCACCAGGCCATGGGGACGTGGAAGAAGAGGATCCGACTGGACTGGCCGACGAATCCCTCGGCCAACGGGGCGTAGAGAAATGCTCCGACGATGCAGAGGGCGATCCACAGCCAAAGGGACCAGCGCAGGAGAGTCTTCATCGAGTTCGGGTTCCGAGGGAGCTAGGGGAGACCGAGTCTAGGGGTTCCAGATCACCGGAAAGAGCATCAACCCGGCGACGATCAGAGATGCATCATATAGCAGCAGCTGTTCCGCGACACCGGGAGGCAGGGAGCCGGCCACTGCGCCCCGGGTCAGTTCGACCGCCAGCAGCAGGAGGGGGATGAGCAGGGGAAAGGACAGCACCGGGAAGAGCGCTCCGCGTCCGCGGGCCTGGGCCACCATCGCCGCCACCAGCACGCTAGCGGTGCCAAGCCCGAGAGCTCCCAGGACGAGCGCTGTCACCAGCATCGCGGCGTCGGCGATCTCCAGGCCCATGAGGGCGAGGAACAGTGGTGTCAGCAGGAGTTCGAGTCCAACGAGCAGCGCCACCGCGAAGGCGCACTTGCCGGCGAAGACGGCCGAGGGAGCCGCCGTGAGCCGGAGGGCGGCGGCGGTATGCCCCTCCTCTTCGGCCACGAAGCAACGGGGCAGCCCGGCGGCAGCGGCGAAGAGCAGGATGATCCAGAGAATCACGGGCAGGGTCGAGGTTCGGGTTTCGGCCGACACTCCAGCGGGACCGAGAGCGAGGCTGACCGTGAGCAAGGTCGAAACTGCAAACAGGGCGATGGTATGGAGGGCATGCCGAGTGCGAAGCTCGGTGCGCCAGTCCTTGACGAAGACGGCTCGCACCTGGCGGAACCACCACATCACGCCCCGCCTCCGCTTCGGGTCGGGTCGAGGACCAGGCGTCGGCCTGACGCGAGTCCCAGGTCGATCGGGCTGGCGACGATCGCCATACCCCCAGCCTCTAGGTGCTGCCGGAGCAGCGCCCGGGTGGCGTCCTCGCCCGCGGAGTCGAGGTTCTGGAAAGGTTCGTCGAGCAGGAGCATCCCCGGGCGGTGCTGCAGGGCAAAGGACCAACGAAGTCGCTGCAGCATGCCCGAGGACAGCGCTCCGACCAAACGCTGCGGGGGGACCCCCAGCCGTTCCAGGATTTCGACGGCGGGATCCTCGGCCAGGCCTCGTAGTCGAGCGAAGAAGTCGAGGTTCTCCGCGGCCGACAGCGCTTCGTAGAAGGACAGGTCGGGACCGACCCAGCCGACGCCACGACGCCGGGCCACGTCATCGAGTTCCCTACCCTGGTCGATCCACTGTATCGAACCCGCTTGCGGCCGTTGGAGTCCGGCCAGGCAGCGGATCAGCGTGCTCTTCCCTGAGCCGTTACTCCCCTCGATGAGGAGCATCTCACCGCTCTCGGTGGTGCCGGCAACCCTGTCGAGAACCCGCCGCGGGCCGTAGGAGTAGGTCAGTTGATCGAAACGAAACGAGGAGGTCGACACCGCGGCAGTATAGCGAGCCGGCTGGCTCGTTCGTGAGCAGTTCCCCTCTCTAGGGAGTATCATCAGCCGCGATGAAACCTCAGGCCCTGGCGGCCCTCTTGCTGTCCTGTTTGATCGTGGGTTGTGCCTCGACCCAGTCGGGGGTCGTGTCGGCGGGTGACGAGAGGTCTCGGCCCGGCCCTCCCCCAGACTCGCTGCTGTCCGCTTCGACAGTGTCCGGCACCGAGCGCGAGATCGAACTGCTGGCTCTGCAGCGACTGCTGGTCGATCGCCAGTTGTACGAACCGTACACCGTCGAGCAGTCCCTGCTGGCGGGGCCGACAGTCCGGCTCGGTTTGGCGCGGGCCTTGGGCCAGATTACCGATTCCCGGACTTTGTCCTCGTTGGAGAGCCTGCTCCAGGACGCTTCGGTCGAGGTTCGTCGAGCCGCGGCGTTCTCGTTGGGCCAGCAAGAACCGGGGAGTGACACGGGCGCGCTACGCCTGGCGTTGCGAGATGGCGACGCGGTGGTCGGTCGGTACGCAGTGGAAAGCCTGGGAAAATGGGACTCCCCGCTGGAGTTGGTGGAGCAGGGGCTCGTCGGCCTCTCCGCCGAGGAGGCTTGGGAACGCCTACTACCGTCCCTGTTCCGTTTCGAGGAGAGCCGCACCGTGAGCCTGGCGATCCAGGCACTGGACCTGGAGGAACCGTCCTTGCGTCGTTGGGCGGCCTACGCCCTGACGCGCAACCCGCGGCCCGAGGGTCTGCCGGCGATTCGGGGTCTGCTGCAGGCTGAGTCCGCCGAGGTTCGCGGCTGGGCGGCCCGAGCCCTCGGCCGGGTTGGCGAGTCCGAAGATCTCGATCGACTTCTGCCCCGATTGAGCGATCCCGAAGCCGCCTCCGTGGTCCAGGCCTTGCGAGCCGGGGCCGCTCTGCTCGATCGGCTCGGGCTGGCGCCACCCGAAGACTGGCGGCCGGCCCTCCGTCGGCTGGTCGACGACCAACGACCCGGAATCGGCGTGACCGCGATCGAGGCTGCGGCCGGTTGGCTACGCGACGAAGAACTCTCGCCGCGACTCACCGAACTGGTTCGATCCGAGTCCGACGCCGCCGGCCACGAGCGTCGGCGCGTCCTGGCCCTCGCTGCCCTCGTCGCCGGAGAAGAACCTCATGTCGACGAACTGGTCGAACTGCTGGCTCAGTCTCCGAGCCCAGTGCTGCGTTCGGCGGCCGCGGACGCGGCGGTTCGCCGAGGCCGCGAGGATCTGGTGGCGACACTGGCGGCCGACGGTGCACCCCGGGTGCGGGCGTCGGTGCTTTCAGGCCGCTTGGAGGTGGAGAGCGAATCGGATGCGGCCCTGATGGCGCGTCAAGCGTTTGCCGACGACGACCCGGTTGTCCGAGCCCTGGCCTTGCACTGGTTGGCCGAGCATCCGGTCGTACCCTACGAGCCCATTCTGGTCGCCCTGGGACACGCCTGGAACGAGCGCATGCTCGACGCTCGCTTGGCGGCGATCGCCGCTCTGGAGGCGCGGGCCGAGGCTTCCACCACGGAGCGCAGCGCGATCGTGCTGGCCCTACTCGAGATGGCGGATGCACCGGAGTTTCTCTTGCGGCGACGCGTCGCGGCCGCTCTGCAGCAGTTGGAAGGAGCATCGCCTCCGGTCGGCGCCGCGGAGACCCCCTTCGCCTTGCCCGCGGCGGATCTCGAACGCAAGCTCCTCGGCATCTATCGCGACATTCTCATTGCGAGCGAAGCGGCACCGAGAGTTCGCCTCGAGACGACGCGGGGGCCCGTGGTCCTCGAGTTGCGCTGTATCGAAGCGCCGCTGACCTGCCATCGTTTTCTGCAGCTCGTCGGCAACGGCTTCTACGACGGCCTGAGATTCCACCGGGTGGTCCCCGGCTTCGTCGTCCAGGCCGGCGATCCGCGCGGTGACGGCTGGGGGGGTCCCGGCTATTCGATCCGAGACGAGATCAACCCCTTGCGCTACGAACGCGGGGTGTTGGGCATGGCGCTTTCGGGTCCCGATACCGGTGGCAGCCAGTTCTTCCTGACGCTCGCTCCACAACCCCATCTCGATGGGGGATACACGGCGTTCGGTGTGGTCGTCTCCGGGATGGAGGTACTCGATCAGATCGAACAGGGCGACCAGATCGTCCGCTTCCGCCGTCTCGACGAATCGACGACCGCCAGGGTGTCTTCGCCGAGCCCTCTTCCCGGCTTGCAACCTTCCCTGCGGGCAGACGTAGTTAGCCGTGACCGTGGCACCCACTGAACCTACAGACAGTGAGTTGGTGGTGCGGATCCTCGAAGGGGATCACGAACTCTACTCTGAGATCGTCGATCGCTACCAAGGGCGCCTGGTCAACTTCTTGAACCGCCTGCTTCGGAACATGGAGGCAGCCCACGATGTGGCGCAGGATGTCTTTCTCAAGGTCTTCAATGCTCTGGATCGCTTCGATCCAAAGTACAAGTTCTCGACCTGGATCTTCCGCGTCGCTCACAACCAGGCGATCGACGAGATTCGCAAGCGACGTATCAAATGGGTGTCGCTGCAACGCAAGGATTCGTCTGACGACAGCGAGTACGAGTGGGAGATTCCAGATCACAACGCGTCCCCGTACCGAGATCTGCGCAATCGAGAGCGGGGCGATGCGATCCACGAGGCGATCGATGCCCTGCCGGCCGACTACCGGGAACTCGTCGTCCTCCGTCACTACGGTGAACTGTCGTACGACGAGATTGCCCAACTCAAAGAGATGCCTCTGGGCACCGTCAAGAACAAACTTTTTCGTGGCCGACAGATGCTCAAGGAGCAGCTGACAGAGTACCTGGGAGACTGACCGAATGGACAACCGATCCAACGACTTGTACGAGCTTCTCGATCTGGCAGGCGACCATGCCCTGTCCGGTACAGAGAAGGCTCGTCTCGAGGCGGCGGTTGCCGCCTCGCCCGAACTGCAGGCCGAAGCGTTGCGGACGTCTCGGCTGCACGATCTTCTTCGGGAGAGCCGAGTGGTTCCTCGCGAGGGTTTCCGCGCCCAGGTGATGGCGCGCCTACCGGCTCATCCTGCTTGGGCTCCGGCTCCTGCGGTTTCCGGCGCGGCGCGCTGGCGTCTGCCCGTGGCCGCCCTGCTGTTCCTGGCGGTCGCCGCGGCACTGCTGATCGGTCTCGATCCCCGCGGCATGGAGTCTGCGGCGTCGGCGAGCGGCCTGATCGCGGCGATCGGTGGCATGCTCAGCTCCACCCTGTTGGCCGGGGCTGGTCTGATTGGCGCCTCATGGCGCGGAGTGGGAATGGCCTTGGGAGAGGCGCTCACCCTGCCGCAGCAGGTCGTCTTTGGAGTGGCCGTAGTTGGTCTCAACCTCCTGCTGTTCCGACTGGTACGCCGCAGTCGTCAGCTTCGCGCCGCCCAGCGTTCGGGGGTAGACTCCGACAGGTGAGAACCAGCGACAGCGATGGCGGACGCCGCCGACGGGTCCGCGGCATCCGGCTCTTGGGAGGCAGCCTCCTGGCCATCGCATGGCTGGTCTCGGCACCAGGGTCGGCCAGTGAGGCCCTTAGAGAGCCTAAACCCGCTCTCCATCTGGAGGAGGGGACCCTGGCGCGGAGCCAACTCGTAGCGTTAGGGCGTGATCTCCTGGTCGAGGGCGAGGCGCTTTCCGACGTCGCCGTGGTGCAGGGTTCCGCCCGCATTGTCGGTTCGGTGGCCGGCGACGTCATCGTGCTCAGTGGTGATGTCGCCCTGGCTTCGGGAGCGCGGGTCGGAGGAGACCTGTTCGTGCTCGGGGGAGAGATCACGGCCGCTCCCGGCAGCGAGATCGAGGGTCGCTCGGTGGCCTACCCCACCGTCGCCCAGGCCTGGATGACCCTAATGGAAGGCCCTAGCCTCGGAGCGGATGCGACCTCACCCGTCGTGATCGGGGCCAAGATCGCTCTCGTGGGTGCCTGGCTGGTGCTGGCCCTCGTGCTGTTCGCGACCGCCGGACGCGAGGTGGTCGCCACCTCGGAAGCCGTTAGTAGCTCCCCCTTCCGGAACTTCGCCATCGGCTTGACGGCGGTGAGTGCACTGGTGCTCACGGCGGTTTTCGTCAGCTCGTTCTCGGCTTCGATCCTCGGGATCCCGATGCTCTTCCTGGTGGGACTCTTCGCTCTCTTGCTGAAGCTCTGGGGCATGACGGCCGTGTTCCACGCGGTGGGGGTCTGGGTCGGCCGGCGCTTCGGCCAGGACCGCGTACTTCCCGTCAACGCCGCGACGATCGGTCTGCTCCTACTCGGCACCGCAAAGCTGCTGCCCTTCGTCGGCGTTTGGACCTGGACGGTCGCGACCCTGATCGGGGTGGGAGCTGCCTTCGCGACCAAGTTTGGTCGGGACGAGCCCTGGCTTCAGACCGCCTGACGGCGGCCTCCCGGCATCAGTCCTTGCTCCAGGGCAGCCCTTGCCGTAGGCTCGGCCGTTGACCGAATAGGAGGAAGAACCATGTCTAGTGATAATAGTTTTGGCGTCGTCGGAGCGGGGACGATGGGCCACGGGATTGCCCAGGTGGCAGCGCAGGCGGGATTCGAGGTAACCCTGGTCGATCTGTCGGCGGACGCTCTAGAGCGGGCCGAGCAGGGGATCGCCAAGAGTCTGGCTCGCTTGGTCGCCAAGGAGCGTTTGACTGAGGAAGCCAGCGCTGCGGCCCGGGAGCGGATCCGCACCAGTCAGTCGCTGGAAGATCTGGCTGGTTGCGGGCTGGTGGTGGAAGCGGTCGTCGAGCGAGAGAACGTGAAGACGCAGGTACTGGCTGAACTGGAGAGAATCTGCGGCGACGAGACGATCCTGGCGACCAACACCAGTTCGATTTCGATCACTCGTCTTGCGGCGGCCACCCGGTGTCCCGAACGGGTCATCGGCATGCACTTCATGAACCCGGTTCCCGTGATGAAGCTGGTCGAGATCATCCGGGGTCTGGTGACCTCCCAGAGCACCTACGACGCGGTCAAGGCGACCACCGAGCGTCTCGGAAAGATCCCGGTCGAAGTGCACGATGCGCCGGGCTTCGTCTCCAATCGAGTCCTGATGCCGATGATCAATGAGGCGGTCTTCTGCCTCTACGAGGGGGTGGGGGAAGCAGAGGCCATCGACTCGGTGATGAAGCTAGGCATGAACCACCCGTTGGGACCGCTCGCTCTGGCCGACCTCATCGGCCTCGACGTATGCCTGGACATCCTCCGCGTCCTGCAGGATGGGTTCGGTGATCCGAAGTACCGCCCCTGTCCCCTTCTGGTCAAGATGGTGGACGCCGGTCACCTGGGCCGAAAGAGCGGTCGCGGCTTCTACGATTACTCGAGCTGAGGCTCCTCACCGACGGAGAACACCGCCCTTGTACTGTCAGGCCTGCCAGGCCCAGAATCCCGACGACGAGGAGTTCTGTCGTCGCTGCCATCAGAAACTGATGGTGCTGTCCGGCGGAGCGATCGCACAGGAGGAGGGGCTGGGTGATCCGGAGGAGGACTTCTCCTTCGATGAACATCTGCTGGAGCGCATCTCGATCCTCGAGGAGGCCCTGAAGCGGACGACCGAAACGGTGCAGCAGCTCCTGTTGGTGGTGCGCAAGCAGCAGGAAAGCCTGGCCCTCACCGAAGCCGGGGTCGCGACAGCCCGAGAGCTTCTCGAACAGCAAGAGGCGATCGGTCCGGAACTGTGGGAGAACACCTGGCAGGTGCAGCGGACGCGACGACTGGCCGCGATCGAGAAGCGGGAGAGATTCCAGGAGCATCGGCCGCGGATTCGGTCTCAGTATCGAGGGACGGCGCCCGAGGTCTTCGAGGAATTGCTGGCAGCTGCCGAGGAGGCCTTCGCAACCCTGGACCTCGATCGAGCGCTCGAGATTCTCGAGACGGCGTTCGCCGCCGATCGCGAGAATCACGAACTAGCCCATTTCCTGGGCGAGAGTCTCTTCAACGCCGGACGCACTGCCGAAGCGTTGACCTACTTCGAAGCCCTGCTGGAGCGTGATGCCGACCACTTCGAAGGACTGGTGTATGCCGGGGTCTTGCACCACGAGGCCGGAGACGACGAACGAGCGGATCGCCATCTGCGACGGGCCGAGGAGCTCTATCCCGATACCTTCCTGCCGCATTTCTCGCTCGGCGCGGTTCGGGCGTCCCAGGGGGAGGCCGAGGCGGCCGTCGAACACCTTCGCGCCGCGGTCGAAATCGATCCCGCTCCTCAGGCCCGCTACCTACTCGGCCGTAGCTATCTCGAACTGGGCGAGGTGAACTCGGCCATCGAACACCTCGAGGCGGCCATCGAATCGAGTTCCGACTTCGAGGAGGCTCACTATCAACTGGGGATGGCCTACCTCGATCGGGGGTGGAACCGAAAGGCGCTGCAGTCGTTTCGGCGAGCTCAGACGCTCAACCCTCGGAAGTTCCACTATCGTGAACTGGTCCGCTACCTGGGCGATGCCGGCCACGCTCCCCTTCCCGAAGCCTCGCAGGCGGTCGCTCGGGAGCTCACCCTGGGGGAAGAGGCCCTGGCCGAGGATCGGCCCGAGGCGGCCTATCAGCACTTCGCGCGGGCCCTGCGGGAGGATCCCGATCATCAGACTGCCCTGACCTTCTTCGCTCTCTCCTGCCTCGCTCTCGACCGAACCCAGGAGATCGAGGAGGTGGTCGAGACCGTAATGCGGGACGAGTCGAACGAACTGCTGCGGGCGACCGCTTGTGCGATCTGGATCGAGACGCTGCGTAGCCGGGGCCGGCTGCGAGAGGGGTACCGCGTGGGGCGCGAACTCCTCGAGTCGGTCGAAGGCAATGTGTCGCGCGCGATCGCGTACTACGAGATGGCCTGGAACCTCGCCGAGTTGGAGGAAGACCTCGACGAGGCGCTCGATCTGGCACAACGCTCGCTCGAGCAGTCGCCCGAGGAACTACGCCAGTTTCCGCTCGCGGCGCTGGGGTGGGTGCACTACAAACGTGGCGAGTTTCCGCAAGCCGTCGAGTGCCTGGAGGATGCCAGTCGGCTCGGAACCTCGAGTTCCACGCTGACGCAGCTGGGGATGGCTCGCCTGGCTTCCGGTGACGATGAGGGGGCGCGACAAGTGCTCGACCGAGCCCGCTCCCTGAGGACCCACAGTGGCGGCCTCGAGTTCAAGATGATGGAGTGCCTGCGGCATAGCCGGCGGGTGTACGATCGGCTCACGGAGCAGACGGCCCGCGACGCCTGATCCCCACGCTGCGTCGGGTCCGCCGAGCCGACGAGACACGTTTTTGCTCCCCCCGGGGAGTTTCGATAGCAGGAGAACCCCATGCGCTGGAGCCAGTTCTATCTCTTCACTACCCGCGAGGTGCCCTCCGATGCCGAGGTCGTCAGCCATCGCCTGATGATTCGGTCCGGGATGATCAAGAAGGTTGCGGCGGGGATCTACACCTATATGCCTTACGGCTGGCGCAGCTTGCAGAAGCTGTCGACGATCGTCCGTCGCGAGTTGGAGGCGGCAGGAGCCACCGAGCTGTCGATGCCGGCCGTGCAACCGGCCGAACTCTGGGAGGAGTCGGGGCGGTGGCAGGAATACGGCAAGGAACTCTTGCGCATTCAGGACCGGCACAATCGCGACTTCTGTTTCGCGCCG
This sequence comes from Thermoanaerobaculia bacterium, assembly GCA_030429235.1. Taxonomy (GTDB): domain Bacteria; phylum Acidobacteriota; class Thermoanaerobaculia; order Multivoradales; family JAIOJS01; genus JAIOJS01. The sequence goes on from JAUIDB010000014.1 coordinate 82,811, forward strand.
ACCGCCGAGGAGGTGATCACCGACATCGTGCGCCGCGACGTGTCGAGCTATCGCCAACTCCCGATCAACCTCTACCAGATTCAGGAGAAGTTTCGCGACGAGATCCGGCCGCGCTTCGGACTGATGCGGGGTCGTGAGTTCCTGATGAAGGACGGATACTCCTTTCACACCGACGACGCCTCACTCGACGACAGCTACCAGGCGATGCAGCAGGCCTACTGTCGGATCTTCGAGGCCTGTGGTCTCGAGTACTCGGTCGTCGAGGCGGATACCGGCAACATCGGGGGTTCGTCCTCGCACGAGTTCATGGTCCTCGCCGAGACGGGCGAGAGCGCTGTCGTTCGCTGCGCCGAGTGCCACTATGCGGCCAACACCGAGAAGGCGACGACCCGCGGGCTCTTGGCTCCTCCCGCGCTGCCGGCGAACGAGCGGCAGTTGGTTCCCACGCCGGGTGCCAAGAGCGTCGAGGAAGTGTCGACTTTGCTCCAGATCGAACCGTCGCAGGTCGTGAAGACGCTGCTCTACGAGACCGAGGACGGTCTCGTGGCGGCGCTGGTACGGGGGGATCGCGAGATCAACGAGATCGCCTTGACCAACCACCTCGGAGTCCAGCACTTGACCCTGGCCAGCGAGGAGAAGGTCCGGGCGGCGACCGGAGCCCCCGTGGGGTACGCCGGCCCCGTGGGACTCGACGAGTCGATTCGTCAGGTGGCTGACAGTTCGGTACGCGAACTCGACGGCTGGGTCTGCGGCGCGAACCAGGGTGATGCTCACTACACCGGTTGCCGCTGGGAGCGCGACGCCGGGACGGTCGAATGGGCCGATATTCTGCTGGTGGAGCCCGGGGATCCCTGTCCAAAGTGTGGACGACCCCTCGATGGCTTTCGTGGCATCGAGGTCGGGCACATCTTCAAGCTGGGGACCAAGTATTCCGAGAAGTTGTCCTGTACGTTCCTCGACAACGAAGGACAGAGTCACTCGATGCCGATGGGTTGCTACGGCCTCGGGATCGGGCGCACCGTGGCGGCAGCGATCGAACAGAACCACGACGAGGACGGCATCATCTGGCCGCGGCCGCTGGCACCCTTCGAGGTGCTGGTCAACGTCTTGAATCCGAAGGATCCAGAGGTCTCGGCCGCGGCCGACGCGATCTACGCTTCGTTGCGCGAGGCGGGCGTCGATGTCCTGTACGACGATCGCGACGAGCGCCCCGGGGTCAAGTTCAAGGATGCCGACCTGATCGGTATTCCGGTCCGTATCGTGGTCGGAGGACGCTCCCTGGCCCAGGGCACGGTCGAGCTGTCCCATCGTCGAGATCGAGAGCGTCACGCCGTAGCGCCGGACGCGGTCGTCTCCCGCGTGCTCGAATGGCTCTCGGCGGACTCGGGCTAGGGGCGCGGCGAGGGTTCGCCGTGTAGACTTGCGTTCAAATGCAGTGGGCCTTTGGTGACTTCGTTCTCGATTCGGAGACCTACGGTCTGCGTCGCGATCAGTCGCCGCTCTCGGTCGAACCCCGGGTCTTCGACCTCCTCGCGTACCTGATCCAACACCGCGATCGGGTGGTCTCGAAGGACGAGCTACTGGTCGAGGTCTGGCAGGGCCAGCACGTCAGCGAGAGCGCTCTGACGCGCTGCATCTACGAGGCGCGGCGGGTCCTGGGGGATGACGCCGAACGACAGCAACTCGTCAAGACCGTGTACGGACGAGGCTACCAGTTCGTGGCCCCGGTTCGTGAGTTGGTGGACCGGTCAGAGCCCGAGGCCGCGGACAGTGGATCGGAGGCCGAACCGTCGCGCCGTCGGACGTCGAGGCGCGGCGGCTACCTCCTGGCTTGGCTGGGAGGAGGCGTTCTGCTGCTGGTTGGACTCCTTGCCTGGAGCGGCCGGGAGCCGGTCTCGGTGACGACTTCGCTTCCGAGTCGCAGTCCCCCGGTGGAGTTGGAAAGCGGCACGGTCGAGAGGTTGATGATCGTTCCGTTCACGGCCGACGCTTCGATCGGCGACCCGGGCCTCATCGCCCTCTCGGTGAGTGATCAACTCTGGTATCGGCTGGCCGCCCAACCGGGGCTGGTGCTGCGGGCCCTCGAGGTCGGAGCTGCTCTGGAGGCGGTCGGGCTGCTCCCATCCGCCATGTTGACAGAGGCGCAGGTCGATGCCGTGGTGACCGGGAGACTCGAGAGTGCGGCCCTCGGAGGCGGGCTCGAGCTGACGGTACAGTTGCACGAGCTCGATGCCGCGGACAATCCGCGAACGCTTACGGTCGGCACCTACGAAGTACCGCGCGTGGACTCCAAGGCCGAGCTGCAGGGTTTTCTCCGGGTCCGGGATGCGATCGCCGAAGACGTGGTCGAGCACCTTCGGCCGACCTTTGCCGTGCGCGATCCCGCCGGCATCTCTCCCCACGACCCCGAGGCTCTCCGCCTGTACCTTCAGGCGCGGGAGCGCTTTGCGACCATCACGTGCGGTGACGCCGAGGTCCTCATCGATCTGCTCGATCGGTCGCTGGAGATCGACCCCGGATTCGCCAGTGCCTGGGTAGCCAAGGGGTTTGCGCTCTACAGCCAGTCTTGGTCCTGTGGCCGCGAGGCGGCATTTGCCGAGCAGGCGCTGGCCGCCGCTCGCAAGGGGCGCGAGCTGGCTCCCGAGTTCCCCGGAGCGGTATTGCTCGAGGTGACGCTGCTCTCGGAGGCGGGGCGGAGCGAAGAGGCGTACGAACTGTTGCTGGAGGGGTGGCGGCCGATCGAGTCGTCGCCGCTGACGCACATGGCTCGAGCCTACGTATTGACCTACGCGGGCTTCCTCGACGAGGCGGCAGGGTCGATCGAACGAGCCTTGCGGCTCGATCCGCTGGTCCTATCCGAGTTCAGCATCGCTCCAACGAGCATGCTGTACCGTGGCGATGTCGATCGTTTCTTGAAGGTCGCTCCCGCCGGTGATACTCCGCAGGACCGCTACTACCGCGGCGTCGCCCTGCTGCGGCAACAGCGGTTCGCCGAAGCCTTGCAACGAGTCGAGCCAGCCTTCCGCCTCAACCCGTCCGATCTCTTCGCCCGCTTCGCCTCGGCTCTCACCGCGGTGCTGGAGGATGACGACGTCGCGGCGCTCGAGATCGTGCGGGGCATCGTTCGGCAACGCCGAGAGTTGGGGAGTCGGGACGGCGAGCTGACCTTCAAGGAGGCGCAGCTGTTCGCCTGGGCGGGAAGCGACCCGGAGGCGCTGGACCGGTTGGAAGCGGCGGTCGACGGAGGGTTTTTCTGTGCGCGTTGTATCGCCGAAGAGCCAGCCTTTGCGAATCTGAGTCAAGATGCCCGGTTCCAGGCCCTGCTGGAGACTGCGAGCGGACGACATCGTCAGTTCGGCGAACGCTTCGGTTTGACAATCGACCTCTAGAGCCGCCGCCGCGATCTTCGGACGAGGGTCAATCGTCGGGCGACGTCGCCAGGCGGTACAAGTACCTTTCGCCGCGGAGAAACAGCGAGTCGCCCACGATTGCAGCGGAGGCGCTGAACCGATCGTCGAGCCGATTGATGGCGAGGATCTCGGGGTTGTCGGCGTCACTCAGGACGAGGGTGGTGCCGTCACGATCGGTGATGTAGACCCGGCCATCAGCTCCGACGGGGGATGCGTAGATATTCCGGAGTTCGGGAAGCCGGAGCGTTCCAGGTTCGGAGCGGCCGCTGGGACCGTGCAGGCGGGTGAGAATCGGCTGGTAGTGCCCGAGGAAGTAGAGCGCTTGCCGGTAGAGCAGCGGCGAGGGGACGTAGGGAGTGGACCGTCGGCGGGTCCAGAGCACATGGTCGCTGGCGGTGATGTCTCCCCGGGCTCCCGAGAGCCGCAGGGCCACCAGGGCCCGAGTGTCGTAGCTACTCCCCGCGTAGAGGATCCCGTCGGCAAAGACCGGCGAAGCGACGACATTGCCCGACAGGCCCCGCCACTCCCAGAGCAGCTTGCCGCTCTTGAGATCGTAGCCGCGAATCCGGTTCGTAGCGCTGGCGACGACCTGTGGCTTGCCATCGACTAGGACCACGATCGGCGTCGCCCAGGAGGTGACCTCGTCGCGCAGAGACCGCCACAGTTCGCGGCCCGTCGCGCTGTCGAAGGCCACGATGAAGGACTGGCCCTCGTGATCCCAGGGAACCACCAGCGTGCCGTCGTACAAGACTGGGGAACTCCCCTCGCCGTGAGCGTGTTTGGTCTGCATCTGGCCGAGGTCAGCCTTCCATCGCAGGGTGCCCTCGAGGTCGAGAGCATAGAGTCCGCGCGACCCGAAGGAGGCGAAGAGCAGCTTCCCGTCGGTGACCGGCGAGGCCGAGGCTAGGCTCCCGGTAGCGTGGCCTCCCTCGTGCGGCAGTTCTTCGTGGAGCGTGGTCTGCCAGACGATCTCGCCCGTCTCTCGCGAGATGGCGAGCGCTACGAAACGCTGGACATGGGTGACGGGCCGGCTGTCGTGGGCGCCGTGCACAGCATCGTGGCGGGCCGGTAGCTCCTCTCCCACGGGGAAAGCCGCGGTGAGGAAGACCCGGTCGCTCCAGACGATCGGGCTCGAATGGCCGAGTCCCGGAAGTCGAGTCTTCCAGCGGATATTGTGGTTCTCACTCCAGGTGGTGGGAGGCGTCGCCAGTGGAGCCTCGCCCGTGGCGAGGGGGCCGCGCCACTGCGCCCAGAATTGGTGCGCCGGCGGGGAAGTGGTTGGGTTGCGGTCCGCCGCTCCCAAGGGGGCGGAGAGGAAGGCCAGGCCGGAGCCGAGGCACCACCAGAACAGGGACAGCCGGTGCACCGCGGTCTGGTTGCTGAGCATGGGGCGATGCTAACGGACGCTCGGAGGTACGAGCGATGTATCGCTGGGGCGGGTGCAGTAAACTCGCCGAGTTGACCTATATCGGAACCAGTCCCCCGCGCCCGGACGGCCCGGCCAAGGCTTCAGGGCTTTCTCAGTACGCTGACGACGTCGCAGTGGCCGGCCTGTGGTTCGGAGAAACCGTGCGCAGCCCGGTTGCCCACGGCCGCTTGCGTTCGGTAGGCTGGCGCCGCGCGGCCCCGCCCGGAGCCGTGCTGGTCACCGCGGCCGATCTCCCGGGCCCGAATGGCGTGCAACTCATCGACGACGGCTGGCCGATTCTCGCCGAGGGGACGGTGGAGCACGTGGGACAGGCCGTGGCTCTGGTGGCGGCCCCGAGTCGCCGAGCGGCGGTTCTGGCGGCCGCGGAAGTCGAGGTCGACATCGAAGAGCTTCCTCCTGTCTTCGACCTCTCCGAGGCTCGCCGCCAGCCTTCGCTCTACGAACTGGAACTGGGGTTGGGAGACCCCGAGGCCGTTCTGGACCAGGCCGAGACCGTGGTCGAGGGTGAGTACCGGACCGGTCACCAAGAGCACATCTACATCGAGTGTCAGGGAATGACGGCCCGCTGGCACCCGAGCGGCCCCCGGGTCGAGGTGTCCGGTTCAATGCAGTGCCCCTACTACGTGCACAAGTCGATGGTGCATGCGTTTGGCCTCCCCGAAGAGGCGGTGCGAGTGCGGGCCGACGCGATCGGCGGTGGATTCGGCGGCAAGGAAGACTATCCGAGCCTGATCGCGATCCACGCGGCCCTGCTGGCTCGAGCGGTTGAGCGACCGGTTCGGATCGTGTACGACCGCCAGCAGGACATCATCGGTACCACCAAGCGGCATCCCGCCACCATGCGCTACCGCTCGGCGGTCGATGCCGAGGGTCGACTCCTGGCACTCGACGTCCTGGTCGAACTGGACGGGGGAGCCTTTACCACCCTGTCGAAGGTCGTGCTGTCTCGGGCGCTACTGCACGCAGCCGGGCCGTATCGCTGCCCCGAGGTTCGTGTCCGGGGCCGGGTTCTTCGGACCCACACGGCTCCCAACGGAGCGTTCCGTGGGTTCGGCGCGCCCCAGGTGGCCTTTGGAATCGAGCGGCACATGGATGCCATCGGTCGGCGGCTCGGCATCGACCCTCTGACTCTGAGGCAGCGCAACGCCCTGGTACCGGGAGATCGATTGCCGACGGGACAGATCGTCGACGAGAGCACCTCGGCCCTCGCCTGCCTCGAGTCGGTGGCTCGACGCACCGATTTCGTCACGCGTTGGACCGAGTACCAGGCCGCTCAAACCGAGACGAACGGCACGCCCCAGCGGGGCCTGGGACTGTCGCTCTACTTCCACGGCGCGGGGTTCACCGGCAACGGAGAGCGCCGCATGAACTCTCCGGCCAGCGCCCGCTTGACCCCCGAGGGGCGGATTGCCGTGCTCTCTGCCATGACCGACATGGGACAGGGGGCGGTGATCGTCTTCCGGCAGATCGCCGGTGAGGCGGCGGGCGTCACCTTCGACGATCTGGAGTTTCCGGAGCCCGACACGAACGAGGTCCCCAACTCGGGCCCGACGGTAGCCTCTCGGACGACCATGATCGTCGGCCAGCTCGTGGCTCGAGCCGTACGAGAGGTCTCGGCGCAGGTGGCCGATTGGTGGGGCGAGCAACAGCCCGCGGCCTCCCCGTACACCGTGAAGGATGGTCGAGTCGTCGGTCAGGACGGGCGGTCGACGCCGTTCGCCGCGGTGGCCAGGTCCTATCTGGAAGTCCACGACGCACTCGAGGTGACGGTACGCCACCAACCCGCACCCGGCCCGGTCTTCGACGAAACGACCTACCAGGGTCCCGCCTATCCGACCTACGCCTGGGGAGCCGACATCGCCGAAGTGGAGGTCGATCCGGATACGCTGGCGGTTCGACCGTTGCGCATGGCGGTGGCGGCCGAGGTCGGACGGGCCATTCATCCTCGGCTCTGCATCGGGCAGATCGAAGGAGGTACGTTGCAGGCAGTGGGGTGGGGCCTGCTCGAGGAGATCAAGCTCGACCAGGGTCGGTACCTCAATGACCGTTTGGCTACGTACATCATTCCGACCGCGATGGACGCTCCCGACCTCGATGTCGAACTCCTGGAAGCGGCCTTTCCGGACGGACCGTTCGGAGCCAAGGGAATCGGTGAACTCCCCATGGACGGCGGAGCTCCCGCCGTGGTTGCGGCGATCGAGAACGCCACCGGGCTGGTCGTCGACGAGATTCCCGCCACTCCGGAACGCCTCTTCGCGGCGCAGATGAGGGAGCGAAGCGATGACTGACCACCCGACCCTAGCCTTCGAGGTCAACGGCGAGGCGCGAGAGTGCAACGCATCCCCCGAGATGCGGCTACTCGACTGCTTGCGCTACGACTTCGGACTGACCGGCAGCAAGGAGGGGTGTGGCGAGGGCGAGTGTGGAGCCTGCACGGTCTTGCTCGATGGCCAGCCAGTGCTCTCTTGCCTGGTCCCAGTCGGTCAGTGTGCCGGCCGACGTGTGGAGACCGTGGAGGCGATCGCCGAGAAAGATCCGGAACTCGTCGAACGAATGACCGAGACGGGGGGCATCCAGTGTGGAGCCTGTACCCCGGGGATCGTCGTCACGCTCTACTCCCTGCGGCAAGCCAATCCAGAGGCCAGCCGGGAGGAGATCCGAAGGGCTCTGGCCGGCAATCTCTGCCGTTGCACGGGCTACGAAGGGATCTTCCGGGCACTAGAGGACGGGCATGGCTGAGCGCTGTGGCTCCTTGCTCGAAGCCTGTCGTCGACTAGCGACGGAGCCGGGGCTGCGACCGATCCTGGGGGGCACTGACCTGATGGTCGCCAGCCCCCACGAGCGGGCGCGCCAGGGGCGCTGGCTCGACCTTTCCTGCTTCGATGAAATGCGAGGTATCGCCGAGCGGGGGGGATCGGTCTGGATCGGGGCCGCGACGACCTTCACCGCTTTGCAGGCCGATGCGTCGATTCGGCGCCACTTCCCAGCACTGGTGGCGGCCGCCTCCGAGGTCGGGGGATGGCAGATCCAGAATCGAGCCACGCTCGGCGGCAACGTAGCCAACGCCAGTCCCGCCGGCGACTCCCTGCCGGTGCTGGCGGTCCTGGAGGCCGTCGTCGTGTTGGGCTCGGCCGCCGGCGATCGGCTGGTCGAGCGACGCGTACCCTACGCAGGGTTTCACGTCGGGTACCGCGCTACCGCTCTCGCTCCGGGCGAGGTGATCCTGGGCTTCGAACTGCCGCTGCCCGGGCCCGGTCTCGAGCAGCGCTTCCAGAAGGTTGGGACCCGGCAGGCCCAGGCGATCAGCAAGGTGGTGGTCGCCCTGGCGGGCCGTTGCGCCGGCGGTCGCGTGCAGACGTTGCGGCTGGCGGCTGGAAGTGTGGCGGCCACTCCGGTACGGCTTCGTCAGGCGGAGTCCGCGGCGGTTGGCCTCGAACTCGCCGCGGCCGCCGAAGCGGCCGGCTCGGCCGCCCGCCAGGAAACCACGCCGATCGACGACGTGCGCTCGACGGCTGCGTACCGCTCGGCGGTCCTGGGGCGGGTCGTGCGGCGACTGGTGCTGTCTCTCACCCCAGATTCCGAGTAGGAGAACCCGATGGATGCTGCGACGCTGCAGGCACTACGTGACCGATTGAATCCCGTCCACGACCAGATTGCCCGCCGCTACCCTGGCGAGTCGGGTGAGCGGCAGCCGGTCCACACGGTCTACGGTGGGGCGCAGATTTTCACCGCCGACACCGCCGAAAAGCTGGGAGTGGTGGCGCGTCGGGCGCTCGCGACCTATGCGCCCGGTGTCGAGACCTTCGGGGAAGTCTTCGGTCTAACCGACCCCGACCTGGCGCAGAGGGTGTACCAGCGCGTGACCGACAAGTTGGTCCGCGAGCCAGTAGAGGACTTCCGGATCGACTTCGAGGACGGTTACGGCAACCGCCCCGACGACGAAGAGGACCGGGATGCGCAGCGTGCCGCCCGCGAAGCGGCCGCTGGGCTGGAGGCGGGCAGTCTGCCGCCCTTTCTCGGAATCCGGATCAAACCGTTCAACCGGGAGTTGGTCGGACGGAGTCTGAGGACGCTCGATCTCTTCGTCACCGAGCTCGTCGCGGCCAGCGGTGGTAGGTTGCCGGCGGGGTTCGTGGTGACGCTGCCGAAGATCCTGCGGTGCGAAGAGGTGGAGCTGCTCGCCGAGGCTCTCGAACGTCTGGAAGCAGAGCACGGACTCGAGCCGGGGCGCATTCAGATCGAGCTGATGGTGGAGACGCCGCAGTCGATCTTCGGAGCCGAAGGGACAGTCGTGCTGCCGCAACTGGTCGGTGCTGCCTCGGGACGGGTGCGAGGAGTGCACTTCGGGACCTACGACTACACCGCTTCCCTTGCGATTACCGCCGCCTACCAGGACATGGCCCATCCGGTGTGCGACTTTGCCAAGCACATCATGCAGGTCTCGATGAGTGGCACCGGGGTCTGGCTATCCGACGGCGCGACCAACGTACTTCCGGTCGCTCCCTATCGTGGGGAGTCCCTTTCGGCTCCCCAGTTCGAGGCCAACTGGAACACGGTGCACGACGCCTGGCGACTGCATTCCTCCCACACGCGCAACAGTCTGGAGGGTGGGTTCTATCAGGGGTGGGACCTGCACCCGGCGCAACTCGTCAGCCGCTACGCTACCGTCTACGCGTTCTTCCTGGCCGGTGTCGATTCGGCGGGGGAGAGGCTGTCGAACTTCGTGGAGAAGGCGGCGCAGGCGACGTTGGTCGGCGACGTCTTCGACGACGCTGCGACCGGGCAGGGCTTGCTCAACTACTTCCTGCGCGCGGTGAACTGTGGGGCACTCAGTGTGGACGAGGCGACGGAACGGTCGGGGCTGAGTCTCGAGGAACTGCGGTCACGGTCCTTCCTCCGCATTCTCGCCGGACGCCGCTCCGGCTAGCTGGCCGGCCGCGAGGCTCGCGATTCGGAGTGGGTCACCTCCGTTCGCGCTGCGTACTCATTAGTTGGGAGAACCCTAGCTTCCACGGTACGTGGTGTAGCCGAAGGGCTGGAGCAACAGGGGCACGTGGTAGTGCTGCGCGGCATCGAGCACGTGGAAATGCAGCGTGGCCGAGGGAAAGAAGCCGGTCTCACCGAGGTAGTCCGCCAGGTCGAACGTCAGGCGGTAGTGGGCTGCGTGCAGATCGTCCGAAGACAAGAGATCCCCAATACGTCCGTCAGCGTCCGTGCGACCCTGGGCGACCTCTATCCAGTTTCCTTCGCGCCGCTCAGTGAGTCGGACCGCGATTCCCGCCGCCGGGAAGCCCTGAGCCGTGTCCAGGACGTGGGTGCTGATGCCCATGGCGTTACCTCCGGTTATCGAGCCTGGTCGAGGAGCTTCTCGAGCCGGCGCTGGGTGATCTTGGCCTGCTCGGCGGCGGCCACCTTGAGTTCGTCTTCTCGCGACGAGCCGAGCCGCCGCAGCGCGAGGTCGAGCAGTTCGTCGACTCCCTTGCCGGTGGCATCGACCAGGTAGACGAAGCCAAACCTCTCTTCGTAGGCCTGGTTGGCGGCAGCCAGCTGTTTCTGCGCAGTGGGAGAAGAATCTGCCAGCTGACCCTGCTCTTGCCGCGACCAGCGGGCCGAGGTTTCGTCGTCGAGTCCGCCTGCGGCGGCTGGTGATTCGCCGAGGCGGGGATGTGCCGCGAACGCTTCGAGCCAGTCCTCCTCCTTCAGCGACCACCAGGCACGCTCGGCCTCGGCGTACAACTCACGGCGATCGTCGAAGGGCCGGCCCGCGACCATGCGCTCGATCCAACTCCGACTGGCGTTGCAAGCGCGGAAAGCATGGGCCGCCTCGAAGATCGATGATTCGTTGATCTCGTCTACCGTCCACATCACGTCGAGGCTTCCAAGGGCTGTCCCCAGAGGCGCAGTCGAGCCACACCGCCATCGGGGTGAATCTGCAGCCGGACGAAGGTCCATGGCTGGTGACCCGAAGTCGGAATCAGGGCGTGGCGAGAGTCCGGCTGCAGCGGGGTCCGGGGGACCAGGGTCACCCAGTCGTCGTGACCCTCCCACTCGCTGGCGCTAGTGGCCTCCAGCACGCAGGCGCCCGGAGCGTTGCCGCGGAACCAACTGGTGTCGACTTCGACCCGCTCGATCGTGCCGGCGCGTCCGAGCCGAACCACGGCCCAGTCGTGCCCCGGTACCCGTCGTCGACGGGTCTCCCAGCCGTCGAACATACCCCGTGAGGGTCCCGGCAGCAGCAGGTTGTGGCGGTGTCCGAAGAAGTCATCGCTGACGCCGACGACCCGACCGCCTTGCTCCAGCGCCGCGAGATCCACCAGTGTTCCGGTGGTGGACGGTGGCTCGACCTCGCCGTAGACCCGCAGCCGAGCCACGCCGCCGTCGGGGTAGATCGAGAACCGAAGATGGGTGGCGTAGGGAACCTCACCGGGTACCGCCACCGGATTGTGCGCTCCCCCCTCCAGCGGGGAGCGCACGATCAACTCGTGCCAGGAGACGTCATCACCACTCCAGGACTGCCCCGGGTCCAGCCGGGTCGACTCGAGCCGAAACTCCGGTGGATAGTTGCCGACGAAGAAGCTGGTGTCGACCACGACGCCGCGCACTCGTCCGGGGAGTCCGAGGCGGACGATGCACCAGTCGTGCCCCGGTTCGCGTCGGCGCCGAGTCTCCCATCCATCCATCCACTTCCCACGTTCGGTATAGCGGTGCGGATCGAAGATCGGAGCGGCTTCGCGGACCAGGTTCTCCTTCTCGGCGAAAAACTCGTCGTTGGCCTCGAGCACGGCGCCGCCGAAGCGAGCCGAGGCCAGGTCCGGAAAGTGGGCGAAAGGATGGGTGGGTCGAACGGTCGTGGTCATCGCTGGATCCAACGTCCCCGCGCTGCTTCTCCGATTCCGGTGCGGCGGTCGAATACCACCTCACCGCGGAGGAACGTTCGGTCGACGGTCCCGAATAGGCGCCGACCGTGCCAGGGGGTGATGGCGTGTCGATGATAGAGCGTGCGAGCGTCGACTGTGAAGCTCTCCTCGGGTTGCCAGGCGACCAGATCCGCATCGTGGCCGACGGCGAGTTGGCCCTTGCGGTCACTCAGGCCCGCGAGTCTGGCCGGGGCGCGGCTCAGCCAGACTGCGACATCCTGTACGGAAAACCCTCGCTGCCGCGCTTCGGTCCACACCGCTGGGAGCAGGAGCTGGAGGGATGCGATCCCGCCCCAGGCGGTCCGAAAGTCCCCCTGCTCGAGCTGCTTTCCTGCCGGTGGCGAGGGGGAGTGATCGCTGGCGATGAGATCGATCGTGCCGAGTCGCAGTCCGTCCCAGAGCGCTTCACGATGCGAGCGTCGTCGGATCGGAGGGGCGCACTTGAACAGTGTGCCCCCCTCGGGGATCCCCTCGGCGGTGAAGCTCAGATAGTGCGGACAGGTCTCGACCGTAACCGGTATCCCGCGCTGACGGGCCGCGGCCAAGGGCGCCAGCAGGCTCCCCGTCGCGAGGTGCACGATGTGGACCCGCAGAGAGTGGGTTTGTGCGAGGTCGAGGAGAAAACGTACCGCCTCCTCTTCGGCGCGTGGGGGGCGAGTGGCGAGGTACGTCCAATAGCTACGAGGGTCTTCGTCGGCGTCCATCGAACGCAGGTGGTGGGGATCCTCGGCGTGGACCAGCAGGGTGGCGCCAAGTCGAGCGAGGACGGGAGCGGCTCGCTCCAGGTCGGACCGCGTGCAGGCGGTGAACTCCGGTACCCCAGAGGGCGAGAGGAAGGCCTTGAAGCCGAGCACACCGTCCCGCCACAGAGGCTCGAGCTCCTCTAGGTTCTCGGGAACACAGCCACCCCAGGCTGCGACGTCGACTCGGCAGTTCCCGCTCGCCGCGTGGCGCTTGGCGGCGAGGGCGGCGCGGTCGATGGTGGTCGGGACAGAGTTGAGTGGCATGTCGACCAAGGTGGTGATGCCGCCGGCCGCCGCCGCCGAGGTACCGCGGGCGAAGCCCTCCCAATCGGTGCGACCGGGATCGTTGAGATGGACGTGGGTGTCGACGAGCCCGGCCATCAGGACGGAATCGCCGAGATCGAGAAGATCGTCCTCCGAGTTCGGTGGCGCATCCTCCGTCGTCGGCTCGATCGCCGCGATGCAGCCGTGGTCGATGACGACGGTGGCGGGACCGAGGCGATCGGCCGTCAGGACCCGACGGCTCCAGAGTCGATGCGGTGAGGTCACGGATCGAGTCTAGCCGAGCCGTACCCGGGGCGACATCTCGACGCCGCCTGGTTTGGATCTGACTCTCGCCAGTTGGGAGTTTCTACTCGTCGTCGCTGGATAGCTCGCTCGGCAGGACCAGCTGGAGCTGTTTGATGCGGTTGCCTTCGGCATCGGCGATGGTGAGCCGCAGTCGGCCGACGTCGACGGCATCTCCGACCTCGGGACTCCGTCCGAGTTCGGAGAGCACCACGCCGGCGATCGTGTCTTCGTCGCGGTCGCTGATCTCGATGTCGAGGGCGTCCTCGAGGTCTTCGATCAACATCCCGCCGTCGACTCGGTACTGCCGCGGAGCGAGTTGCTCCAGTTCGGGAAGTTCGGCGTCGAATTCGTCCTGGATCTCGCCGACGATCTCCTCCATGACGTTTTCGAGCGTCACGATGCCGCTGATGCCTCCGTACTCGTCGAGGACGGCCGCCAGGTGGACACGCTCGGTGCGCATCCGGCGGAGCAGACGGTCGAGGGGGAGGGTCTCGGGAACGAAGGTCAGGTCTCGAGCCACCTCCTCCAGAGATTCGGGCTCGACCCGGAGCCGGAAGAGGTCCTTGATGTGAACCAGGCCGACGGCGTCATCGAGGTTCTCTCGGCAGAGCGGGAATCGGGTGTGCTCCGAGGCTCGGGCGCGGGCCAGGTTCTCCTCGATCGAGTCCTTGGTCGACAGGAACACGACATCGGCCCGGGGCACCATGATCTGTCGGGCCACGCGATGGGAGAGGTCGAAGATGTTGTCCAGCAGCTGGCGCTTCTGGGCCGAGAGGTCCTCGGTGGTAGAAGCGAGGAGCAGTCGCAACTCCTCCTCGCTATGACCGAGTTCGTGCTCGGTCACCGGCTTGACTCCGAACAGGGAGAGGAAGCCGTTGGAGGCGTGGTTGAGGATCCAGATCGCGGGATAGGAGACCTTGAAGAACACCGCCATCGGGATTGCGATCCACAGGGACGTGGGAAGCGGGAAGCGAATGGCGAGCGTCTTCGGCGCCAACTCTCCGATCACGATGTGGAGAATGGTGATGAGCGTGAAGGCGCAGGTGATCGCGACCGAGTGGAGGACCAACGGGGTGACGCCGGGCAGTTTTCCGATCAGAGGTTCGAGGAGCCAGACGAAGGCAGGCTCTCCGATCCAGCCCAGCCCTAGCGAGGCGAGGGTGATCCCGAGCTGCGAGGCCGACAGGTAGGCGTCGAGGTGCACGACCATGTGGTGCAGCAATCGCCCGCGGCGGTGTCCGACCGCCGCCAGCGGTTCTACCTGGGTCGGACGTAGCTTGACCAGGGCGAACTCCGCGGCCACGAAGAAGCCGTTGAGTAGGACCAGGAAGAGACCGGCGGCGAGCCCGAGCCAGGGATTGATCTCCAGGCCGCCACCGCCACCGGAGGCGAGCAGGGCAAACGAGCCGAAGATCACGGCTGGCGCCCCGATGCGGCGGCTCTGCTAGGGTGCGTAGAGGGAGGTTCGTCGCTCACGGCGGGGGCATCCTAGCACGCTAGAGGGCGAGGGATCCGTGGGCAGGATCGGCTCCCCGACCTCGGGCGTTCGGCCGCCTAGACCTCAGGGAATCAGGATCAGACTCTCTTGCCGCGGGCGAAAGAAGACCCATCCCTCCTCGGTCAGCCGGGCGGGGTCCTCCAGCATCATGTAGACCTCCTCGCCATCCCACTCGGGAACGGCGCTCTTGGTGTTGAGTTCGATGGCGATGTAGGCCCCCGGACGCAGCTTCTTGCCCGCGCTCTCGGCGGCCTCGGCTCGTCGAGAGCTTCGGAAGTCGATCGACGCCCCCAGGGCATGTCCCTGGTTGCCGAGGGGATGGCTGTAGACCTGGGCCTGAATCCCAGCCGCCTCCATCTCTTGCATGACCTGGCGGTAGACGTCTCCGGCCAGCGCACCCGGCCGGGAGTGGCGGATCAGGGAGTCCTGGAGGGCGTTGCTACGGTCCAGAGCTGCTTCCAGGCCCGATGGGGCCGCATTCTCCCCCGCTCGCAACACGTAGGCCATTCGCTGGTAGTCGGTGGAGAGCCCGAGGTGCTCGAATCCGAAGTCGACATGCAGGAGATCGCCGCGTTGAATGATCCAGTCCTCGGGCGCGACGGCGAGGAATCCCCGCGACAGATCGTGGACCTGACCGCGCCGCTGCAGGCGAAGATCGGGTTCGAACCAGGGTTGGACTCCCAACTCGTCGAGGCGATCGTAGAGCCAGTAGCGGACATCGCCGATCGTGGTCTCTCCGGGAGTGATGACCTCTCGCGAGAAGGCGCGGCGGACCAGCGCCTCGGTCCACCAGACCATGGCCTCGTAGTGGGAGGCCTCAGCCTCGAGCCTGGTGTCCAGGTATTCCTCGATGAGGTCGGCGGCCGAGACGAACCGAGCTTCGGCTTCAGCCCCGAGGATCTCCACGAGCTGGAGGTAGCTGGCGTGGGTCAGGCTACGCGTCACGCCGCGTCGTCCTTCGATCGAAAGGGCGATGGTACGCGGCTCGTGCTCCCGCCAGAGTTCAGGCAGGACCTCGGAAGCGGGGCGCGGATCGGCCGGGGCCTCGAAGAAGCGCCGAACCGACTCCGAGGCGTAGCCGGTGATCGCCACGCGCCGTAGACCTTCGTTACCGGTGTCGATGAAGAGGAAGAGATCTCGGTTTCCCGCATAGGGCCGAGCGGGCGCGACGTGGGAGACCAACGGATCGGGATGGAACTCCTCGCTGACGACGATCCACCAGTCGATCTCCCGTTGCCTCATCATGGGGAGTAGAAGCTCGTGGCGCTGGGCCAACCAGTCGTCTCGCACCGACATCTGTTCGGTGGCGGAGAGCAGCCGGGGAGGATTGGCCGAGGCGCAGAGGCTGGGACCGAGATGGATGGTGATCGCAAACCAGACGGCGAGAGGGAGCGGGACGCGGTGGCGAAAGGTCGGGACCATGGGCTGAGACTCCAAAGAAGAGATGGCAGACCACGCGAGTCTACCGCCACGACCCGACCTATACTCTGGGCTTGGCTGAAGCTTCTGAAGTAGATGCGCCACGGGGGCATCGTTGGACACCAGCTCTCGTAGGCGTTGGCGTGCCGTGGCTGGTTTATCTGGTCCTAGTGGTGTTCGGGCAGCACGACTCGTCGTACTTGCGCGGCGATGGCTACTACTACGTCTCGACCGCGATCAGCCTGTGGCAGGATCACGATCTCGATCTCAGCAACCAGCTCCCCGGCGAGCTTCAACAACATCGAGGGCACTTCTCGCGCGACATCGAAGGGCGGCCGGTGCCAAAGCACCCGATCCTTCTGCCCGTTGTCTCGTTGCCGTTTGTTGCCCTCGGGCCGAACGGTCCGCTCCTGTTCAATCTGTTGCAGTTGATGGCCATCGTCGGGTTGCTCTATCGCGTGGCTCGCTATGTTGCTCGACCCTGGCCCGCGGCGCTCGGGGTCGCGTTGACCGGTTGCGCGACGATTCTGCCGCACTACGCCTGGAACTATTCGGGAGATCTGGTCTCGGTGCTCTTCGTGCTCGCTGGTTTGGTGTGTCTGCTTCGGGTCGGGGAGGGGGCTGGTCAGGTCAGTTGGGCTCTCTGGGCGGGCGGACTCCTCGGCCTCGGTGCCGTATCGAAACTGCCGCATCTGATCGCGCTCGCCACGGCTCCGCTCCTGACCAGTAGTTGGCGGAGTCGTGCCTGCTTGGTGGTGGGTGCTCTGGTGCCGTTGGGGCTCTTTGCGGCTCTCAACCAGCATCTCTTCGGAGCGCCCTGGGTGGTCTCGTACGCCAGGATCGCCGACGTTCGGGAGGGTGAGTGGACACTCAGGTCCCAGGTGGAGGACCTCGATCAGTCAGTAGCAGCGGGAGCCTGGGCCCAGCGGACCGATGCCGAGTTGGGAATCGTCACCACCACACCCATCACACTGGTCTCCTTTCTACTCCTCCCGCTGGTGCCTTCTAGTCGTCGACGGTTGAGCCTCTGGGTGGGGATCGTCACGGTGGTGCTGTTTCTCTTCTACTCGAGGTACTCCTTGTGGGATGTCAGCGACTACGGGAATCGTTTCCTCCTACTCCCGGTCGCCCTGGGGATCGTCGGGTTGGTCGGTGGGCTGCAACGGGCCTGGGAGGGTTACGGCTCGGAGACTCCTGACCGGGGGCGACTCGACCATTGACACCCCCGACCCCCCTTGCTACTCTTCTCGCCCCTTGACTGGGGAAGACCGGAGGCCCGTAGCTCAGTTGGTTAGAGCGCTACGTTGACATCGTAGAGGTCAGCGGTTCGAGTCCGCTCGGGCCTACCATTCCGGTTTCGATGGACAGGGTAGGACATCAAGAAGCGAGGTTCGGTAGGAGTTTGATTCTTCAGGCGCTTAGCTCAGTTGGTTAGAGCGCTACCTTCACACGGTAGAGGTCGGCGGTTCGAGTCCGCCAGTGCCTACCACCGCTCACTCGCTATGTCTCCGTCACTCCTCGTTCCCCGTCCCGCCGCCGAATCCCGGATCGACCCTCGATGACGAGCCCGGAGCCCATCGCCGCGGCGATGATTGCCCTGGTGCTTCCAGACGGCTCGGAGCGGCGGGTTCGCCACGGTACGACTCCTCTCGAGGTTGCGCAGGAGATCGGACCTGGATTGGCCAAGGCGTCGGTCGGGGCCGAGTTCGAAGGACAGCTGGTCGACCTGCGGCTTCCCCTGTCGCGGAGCGGAGCGTTTCGGCTCATCACCACGCGCAATCCGGAGGCCGGAGAGTTCGTGCGCCACAGTGCCGAGCACGTGATGGCGGACGCGGTCAAACGACTCTGGCCCGAGGTCGAGATCGATGCCGGTCGGCAGGATCACAGCGAGAAGTTTCAATACGACTTCCGCTTCTCTCGCTCGTTTACGCCCGAGGACTTCGAGGCGATCGAGGCGAAGATGCGCGAGATCCTCGCCGAGAAGCACACGTTCGAGCGGATCGAAGTCTCGCGAGACGAAGCGGCGGCTCTGTTCGAAGAGCGCGGCGAGAGCCTCAAGGTCGAGCGATTGGCCGACATTCCCGAAGGGGAGACGATCACGCTCTACAAGCACGGCGAGTTCGTCGACTTGTGCCGCGGGCCGCACGTGCAGAATCTGACGCAGGTTGGCGCGGTGAAACTCCTCGACGCATCCGGGGTGTACTACCGGGGCGACGAATCGAACGAGATGCTGCAGCGGATCTACGGCACGGCGTTCGGTAGCAAGAAGGAACTCGCCGCCTACGTGGATCAGGTCGAGCAGGCGCAGGCGCGCGACCACCGCCGCATCGGGGCGGAGCTCGACCTGTTCAGTTTCGACAGCCATGCTCCGGCGAGTCCCTTCTTTCATCCCAAGGGCACGTTCGTCTACAACCGATTGGTGGACTACGTCCGCGAACTGTACGAGCAGAACGGCTACGGCGAGGTCATCACTCCCCAGGTTCTGGACGTCGACCTGTGGCACACCTCGGGACACTACGAGAACTACCGCGATGCGATGTTCTTCGTCACCATGGACGATCGGGACTTCGCGGTCAAGCCGATGAACTGCCCCACGCACTGCCTGATCTACGGCACGCGGCTGCGCTCGTACCGAGACCTACCGATTCGCTACGCCGATTTCGGGCGCTTGCATCGATACGAGAAGAGCGGGGTTACTTCCGGTTTGACGAGGGTCCGCACCTTCTGCCAGGACGACGCCCACATCTTCTGTAGCGAAGAGCAGATCGAGACCGAGGTCATCGCCGTCGTCCGCACGATTCTCGATCTCTACCGGACCTTCGGCTTCTCCGATCTCACCATCGAACTCTCGACCCGACCCGAGAAGTCGATCGGCACCGACGAGATGTGGGAGCGGGCCGAGGGCGGACTCAAGCGGGCGTTAGCCAACCAGGGTATCGACTACGAGGTCAACGTCGGCGACGGCGCCTTCTACGGACCCAAGATCGACTTTCAGGTCAAGGATGCGATCGGCCGAGCGTGGCAGCTGGGCACGGTGCAGCTCGACTACCAGATGCCCGAACGCTTCGGACTCAGCTACGTGGGAGCCGACGGCGAGGAGCATCGGCCGGTGATGATCCACCGGGCCATGCTGGGCTCGCTCGAGCGCTTCTTCGGCATCCTCATCGAACACACGACGGGAGCCTTCCCGCTCTGGTTGGCACCGGAGCAGGCGCGGGTCCTACCGGTTTCCGAAAAGTTCGCCGACTATGCGCAGGCCGTCACGTCCGAACTCGCGGCGGCCGGGGTTCGAGCGGAGTTGGATGCTCGCAACGAGAAGCTCGGGTATAAGATCCGCGAGGCGCAATTGCACAAAGTACCGTACATGTTGGTCGTCGGCGGCCGTGAGGCCGAGGCGGGGACGGTTTCGGTGCGAGTGCGAAGCGGTGAGGATCGCGGCAGCCAGAGCGCGGCCGAGTTGGCCGAACAGATCCGCCGGATCAGTTCAGCCCGCACCAACGAGCTATGACTGCCGCCTCGGCCGGTCGAGCCCAGAAGACCACACAGCAACCCGGCGGGCCGAGCCTCGGTCCGATCGATTCATCCACCAAGGAGGAAACCTAACTCTGAGCTTTCAGAAACGCGCGCGGATCAACCGCCAGATTAGAGCCCACAAGATCCGTCTCATCGGGTCCGAGGGTGAGCAGCTGGGCGTCGTCGACGTCCGAGATGGACAACGCATCGCCGACGATGCCGGCCTCGACCTCGTCGAAGTGGCTCCCAACGCAGACCCACCCGTCTGTCGGGTCATGGACTTCGGCAAGTATCTCTACCAAGAGAAGAAGAAGCAGCAAGAGGCCAAGAAGAAGCAGAAGACCTTCCAGGTCAAGGAAGTGAAATTCCGGCCGATGATCGACGAGCACGACTTCCAGGTGAAGTTTCGCCGCCTGATCGGCTTCCTGGAGGATGGCGACAAGGTCAAGGCCACGGTTCAGTTTCGGGGACGCGAGATGCCCCGCATGGACCTCGGCTACAAGCTGCTCGAGCGGGTAGCGGCTGACGTTGGCGAGCGAGGTGTGGTAGAGTCGCGGCCCGAACGCGCGGGGCGACGACTTCACCAGGTGATCTCGCCCCCGCGCAAAGGGGGAGGCAAGAAGGGCGACTAGCTCGCAGCGGGCTCGCGGTGTCGCGAGATCGATTGCGAAAGGCCCGGAGCGCCTTCCGACAACCATCCAACATCGAAGGAGGGCGGTATGCCCAAGATGAAGACTCGCAAGGGAGTCTCCAAGCGCTTCAAGCTGACGGCCAAGGGCAAGGTGATGCGTCATCACTCGATGACCAGCCACATCCTGACCCACAAGACCACGAAGCGGAAGCGAAACCTCCGGCAGTCCACCGAAGTGACGGGCAAGCAGGCCCGGAACATCAAGGAGATGCTCGGCTAGATCCGACGGATCGAAACCAGAGACGAAGTAGAGGGTGCCGTGACGGCACCCACGGGCATGACGCCCCGGCCGCGGCGGGAACGAACCTGTCCCTCCCGGCTCGAAACCAGGCGACCTTCGCCGATCGGTCGCCAACCCACGAAGGAAACGAGGTTCCAAGATGGCAAGAGTAAAGCGCGGTAACCACCGCAAAGAGAAGCGCAAGAAGATTCTGAAGCAGGCGAAGGGGTACTACGGCAAGAAGTCGACCTCGTACCGCGTCGCCAAAGAGGCCGTCGATCGCGCCGGCAACTTCTCGTATCGTGATCGCCGGACCAAGAAGCGGGATTTCCGCCGCCTCTGGATCGTGCGGATCAACGCCGGTGCCCGGGCCAACGGCACGACCTACAGCCGCCTCATCGCGGGTCTCTCTGCGGCTGGCTGCGAGATCAATCGCAAGATGCTGGCTGATCTTGCGGTGCATCAGCCCGAGGTCTTCACCGAGCTCGTCCAGACCGCCCAGAGCGCCCTGGAAGCCCAGGCTTAGTCCTGACCTGACGAAACACGGCCGGGCGCTGGTGATCGTACAGATCATCCGCCGCCCTGCGTCGTGTTGGAAGTCAGGTGAGCCTTAGTCGCCGAGGAAGGAGCAGGGTTGATGGAGAACCTCGACGAGCTTCGCGAGCGCTTTCGCCGGCAGGCGGAGTCGGTCGCCGATCGTGATTCCTGGGAAGCCCTACGCCTCGACTGGTTGGGCCGCAAGAAGGGGGTCGTACGCTCCCTGCTGTCCCGAATCGGTGAGATCGCGGCCGAGCAACGGCGCGAGTTCGGCCAACGGGTCAACGAACTTCGCCGCGAGGTCGAGAGCGGCCTCGAGGAGATCGGAGACCGTTTGACGGCTCGCGAGCGAGAGGCCTCGCTGGTGGCCCGCCGCGTCGACGTCACGTTGCCAGGGCGCCGTCCCCGCCAGGGCAGCCTGCATCCGGTGACCCGAGTCATCGCCGAGATCGAAACGATCTTTGCCGAACTCGGGTTCAGCGTGGCCGAAGGGCCCGAGGTCGAGACCGACTTCCACAACTTCGAAGCCCTGAATATGCCGCCAGATCACCCGGCGCGCGACACCCAGGACACCTTCTTCGTCGAGGGCGGTCAGGTGCTGAGGACGCACACCTCACCGGTGCAGATTCGCACCATGCTGGCCCGCAAGCCACCGATTCGGATCATCTGCCCGGGTCGCGTCTACCGACATGACAACGACCTGCGTCATTCCCCGATGTTCCATCAGATCGAGGGCCTGGCGGTGGGCGAGGGCATCACCTTCGGTCATCTCAAGGGCACCCTGGAGGCGTTTCTCCAGCGTCTGTTCTCGCCGGACACCGGAGTGCGTCTGCGGCCGTCGTTCTTCCCGTTCACGGAGCCCTCGGCCGAGGTCGACATCACCTGTCCCTTCTGCCATGGCTCGGGCTGCGCGACCTGCTCGCAATCCGGTTGGATGGAGATCCTCGGTTCGGGCATGGTCGACCCGCGAGTCCTCCGCAACTGCGGCATCGATCCCGATCGGTACTCCGGCTTCGCCTTCGGACTCGGGATCGATCGCGTGGCAATGATTCGCTACGGCATTCCCAACATTCGGTTGCTCTTCGACAACGACGAGCGACTGTTGCGACAGGTGCGGCGCTGATGCAGTTCTCGTGGGAGTGGCTCGGCGAGTACGTCGAACTCGGTGATGACCTCGAGGCCGTGGCTCAGGCCCTAACCGACGCTGGATTGGCGGTCGAATTGGTCGAGGAGGTAGGCGAAGATCGCGTTCTCGACATCGACATCACGACCAATCGTCCCGACTGCATGAACTACGTCGGTCTGGCCCGAGAAGTAGCGGCTTTGCGCGGCGTACCGCTCCGCCAACCAGTGGCAGGCCTGCCGACGCCACAACCGGGACCGGACCACGACGTGGTGACGATCGAAGTCCCTGAGCTGTGTCGGCGCTTTGCCGGGCAGGTGATCGGCGGCGTGACCGTCGGAGAGAGTCCCGATTGGCTCAAGCGCCGACTCGAAGCGATCGGACTCCGGCCCATCAGCAATATCGTCGACATCACCAACTACGTGCTGTGGGAGACGGGGCAGCCCCTCCACGCCTTCGATTTCGACACTCTGATCGATCGTCGTCTGGTCGTTCGTCAGGCCACGGCCGGAGAGCGGCTGACGACGCTCGACGGCGAAGAACGAACGCTCGACGAGACGATGGTGGTGGTCGCCGACGGAGCGCGCGCCGTCGCCCTGGCCGGGGTCATGGGCGGGCTCGACACCGAGGTGACCGACCAGACCACGACGATCCTCCTGGAGGGAGCGTGGTGGGATCCATCGAGCGTCCGACGGACCTCGAAAGAACTCGGGATGCATACCGATGCTTCCCACCGCTTCGAGCGCGGATCCGACCCGGAAGCTTGCCGCGCCGCGATCGAGCGGGCGACGGCTCTGGTGCTCGAGTTGGCGGGAGGTCAGCTCCTCGGTAAGACGATCGACGTCCGCGGGACCGAACATGGGCCGATCGCACCCATCGAACTGTCACACGACAGGCTCGAGCGTTTTGCGGGCGTCGAGATTCCGCGTCCGGAAGTCGAGGAGCGTCTGAAGGCGATCGGTTTCGACCTACGACCGCACTCCGAGGGCTGGATGGTCGAGCCACCTTCCTGGCGTCGGTTCGACGTGGTCGAAGCGGCGGACTGCTACGAAGAAGTTCTCCGGTTGATCGGATTCGATCGGGTTCCGGCCGCTCTTCCGCCCTCCGAGGGACCCGATGCACCCGAGATTCCGATCCACGCGTTGCGACGTCAACTGCGCGATCGACTCGCCGCGGCCGGCTACGCCGAGGTCATTAACTACGGCTTTTACGGTGCTGCGCAGGACGCGTTGCTGCCGCCACTGTTTGGAGATCGTCCCGCCCTGGCGGTCGAGAATCCCCTTTCGGAACTGTACCACCTGATGCGCCGCAATCTGTTGGCCGGGGTGGTCGAGAACGCTCGGTTCAACCGCCGACGCAACCAAGAGGCCGTACAACTCTTCGAGTTCGGTCACGTCTTCTGGCGCACTGCCGATCGGGAACCAAAGGAGCGCGAGCACGTGGCTCTGGTCCTCGGCGGCAGATTAGGCACTCCCTGGGAACGCCAACTGGAGTTCGATCTGTTCGACCTCAAGGGGGCTGTCGAGCTTCTCGCCGAGACGGGGGGGGTGGAACTGGTGGCCCGTCCGGCCACGATCTCCGGTCTCCTCCCGGGTGTCGCGGCCGAACTCACACTGAACGACGAGGTCGTCGGGATCCTGGGAGAACTCGACGAGCCAGCCGGTGAGGCGTATCCCCTGTTGGTGGCGGAGCTCTGGCTGGATAGTCTGTTGCCGCAGCCCGAACCACCGAAGGTCGAGGTCCCACCCCGTCACCCCGGGGTCGCCGTGGACTTCACCCTGACCCATCCACTGGACGTCAGTTTCGCCTCGATCTCCGCCGCGATCGAGGAGAGCGCTACCCCGGACCTCAGCTCGTTCTGGCTCGAGGGCCGCTACCAGGGCCAGGGGGTGCCGAGCGGAGCCGTCAATACGACGATCCACTTCGAATACAATGCCTCCGACAGATCCCTGACCCAGGAGGAGGTCAACGAGCGACAGAAGCTCTTGTCCGATCAGCTGATCGCGCGGTTCGGCGTGGGCGGTACCGCCTCTTGAGGGGAAACTCGGAGGACGCGATGGAAGCACCCTGGCTGAACGAACTCGAGGATCGGGTCCGCCAAGCGATCAAGTTGATCGAGCAACTGCGGGACGAGAACGCCCGGCTCCAGGCAGAAGTGGCCGAGTTGAAGGAAGCCGAAGCCACCGCCGAGGACAACAGCCAGTGGGAAGCCGAGCGCGTCGAGGTCCGACAGCGCGTCGAGGCGCTAGCTGAGAAGCTCGAGACGTTGCTGAACGCCGAGTAGGGCGCACCGTCGGTAGGGTGAGCTGCCAGTCGCCCAGGCCTCGGATGAAGCCGGCGGCCTGTGCTAGTATCGCTGCTTAACGGCCTGATTCCGGAGGGGTTCGCACCACTGCGGTTCCACCGGACTCGGGCCCGGAGAACCATGAGCGATACTGCGACAAAGACCACTCGTCTGGAGATCTTCGGCGCCGAGTACACCGTTCGTGGGGATCATGACAGTGAGCATCTGGAGGAGTTGGCGAGCAAGGTCGACGGAGACATGCGGCAGATCGCTGCACAGCTTCCGAGAGCCGACACCGCTCGTCTCGCAATCCTCACGGCGCTCAACATCGCTGACGAACTGTTCCAGTGTCGGCAGCGAAAGGACGGGGATAGAACAGAGATCAACCAGCGTTTGGCGACGCTTTCGGACCAACTGGGCGATGCCCTGGAGGCCTGAGAGCCGATCCGACGCCGGTGCTGACGATACTGACGAATCGAGTTCATCCCCTGTACGGTTGGTGATGAGTCGAGCACTGTAGAACCTACACTAATGTTCTGGGATTCCGGATCCCGGAGGTCTGTGCCAGCCACGCTTCGACGGGGACGCTAACGACCTTCGGGGAGGAGACCCACCTGGTTTAAGCCAGGTTCTAGGCAGACACTCACACGGCCGCGCGGGGGATGATTATTCGGCTCGACCGCAGCCCCAGCGATCCGCACCCCACTTTCGCCCGACTGGGGGTATACCGTGGATCTTCTCACTCTAGTTGGCTCGGGAGTCGTCGCGGCACTCCTGGCACTCGCCATCTACTGGCTCTTTCTGAAGCGCGCGGCGCAACGCCTTCTGGCCGAGGCCGGAGAACGGGCCCGGCGCTTGACAGAGGAAGCGGAACGCGGCGGTCGTGCCAGGATGAAGGAAGCCGAAATCGCCGCCAAGGAGCTGTCCCTTCAGGCACGCAGCGAAGCCGAGGAAGTCGCGCGGCGCGAGCGGGGTGAACTCGACTCCCTGGAACGCAAGTTGCGCGGTCGCGAAGAGTCCTTGCACAAGCGGCAGGATCAACTCGAGGGGCGGGAACGCGAGGTGCGGGATCTCGAGAAGCGACTGACCAAGATCGAACGCCGATACTCTGATCGGCAGACCGAACTCGATCAGCTGGTCGAGGAGCAGCGGTCCAAACTGGCGCAGGTGAGCGGCCTGACGGTGCAGCAGGCGAAGGAGAGCCTGATCAAGGACCTCGAGGACGAAGCACGGCTCGACGCCGCCAACCTGGTCAAGCGGATCGAGGACGAAGCCCGCGAACAGGCCAACCGTAACGCCCAGCGAATCATCGGGGTCGCGGTACAGCGCGGAGCCTCCGACTACGTGTCGGAGACAGCGGTGTCCGTCGTGATGCTGCCCAGCGATGACATGAAGGGCCGGATCATCGGTCGCGAGGGGCGGAACATCCGCGCCCTCGAGATGGCCACCGGGGTCGATCTGATCGTCGACGACACGCCGGAGGCCGTGATCCTTTCCGGCTTTGACCCCTTCCGCCGGGAGATGGCGAGAGTCTCTCTCGAGCGGTTGATCGCCGATGGGCGGATCCACCCGGCGCGCATCGAGGAGGTGGTAGAGAAGGTCAAGGCCGAGTTCGACGAGAAGATCACCGAGGAGGGCGAAGCGGCACTCCTCGAACTCAAGATTCCCGAGATGCATCCCGAGTTGGTGAAACTGCTCGGTCGACTTCGCTATCGCACCTCGTACGGCCAGAACGTCTTGCAGCATTCGAAGGAGGTGGCGTACCTGGCCGGGACCATGGCGGCTGAACTGAAGGCCAACGTTTCGGTGGCGCGTCGCGCCGGGCTGGTGCACGACATCGGCAAGGCGGTCGATCGCGAGATGGACGGTGGACACTTGGAGATCGGGATCGAACTCCTCCGAAGGTACGGCGAGAGCGAGGACGTGATCCACGCCATGGCCTGCCACCACGGCGACTACGACCCCGAAACCGTCGAGGCGGTGTTGGTGACGGCAGCCGATGCTCTGTCGGCGGCACGTCCCGGTGCCCGGCGCGAGGTCCTCGAGTCTTATGTCAAACGACTCGAACGGCTCGAGGAGATCGGGGCCGGGTTCGACGGCGTCCAGAAGTGTTTTGCCATCCAGGCGGGGCGGGAGATCCGGGTCATCGTCGACAGTCGGAAGATCCCCGACGAGAAGGCGGTCTGGTTGTCGCGCGACATCGCCAAGAAAATCGAGGCTGAACTGACCTACCCTGGTCAGATCAAGGTCACGGTGATTCGAGAAACCCGCTCGATCGAGTACGCCCGATGAGGGTCCTTTTTGTCGGCGACGTGATCGGCAAGCCCGGCCGCAAGGCGGTGCAGGGGCTACTCCCGGGGCTGATCGACCGCCATGCCGTCGACTACACCATCGTCAACGTCGAGAACGCGGCCGGTGGTTTCGGTATCACCTACGACGTGATGAAGGGCTTTGCCGACCTGCCGATCGACTGCTTCACCTCCGGCAACCACATCTGGGACAAACGCGAGGCTCTGGAACTCCTGGACCACAACCCACGGGTGCTGCGTCCCGCCAACTACCCGCCGGGGAATGCCGGCAGTGGCCTCTACGTCGGCCAGACGGCCGCCGGGGTCCAGGTCGCGACCATCAATCTGGAAGGCCAGGTCTTCATGAAGGGACTCGAGTCCCCCTTCCTGGTCGCCAACCGGCTTCTGGAGTCGCTAGCGCCCGACGTCAAGGTGATCGTGGTCGATTTCCACGCCGAGGCCACGAGCGAGAAGCAAGCGATGGGTTTCCACCTCGACGGTCGTGCGAGCGCCGTACTGGGGACGCACACTCACGTTCCCACCGCCGACGAGCGGGTCCTCCCCGGGGGGACGGCCCTGATCACCGACGTGGGCATGACCGGGCCGTACGAGTCGGTCATCGGGTTCCGCGTGGATCGGGTGCTCCACCGCTTTCTGAAACAGACGCCGTCGAGCTTCGAAGTCGCCAAACGGGACATCCGGCTGGCCGCAGCGCTCCTCGATATCGATGAATCCACTGGCTCGACGCGTACGGTCGAGAGACTGCTTCTGCCCTATGAAAACTAAGCCATCCCTCGAAGAACTCGCCAAGGCACCGGGTCGCAAGGCGCTCTCGGTCATCATCACCACCTACAACGAAGAGGTGAACATCGGCGCCTGTATCGAATCGGTCGCCTGGGCCGACGAGATCCTGGTGGTCGATTCCTTCTCGACCGACCGTACGGTGGAGATCATCAAGTCGTACCCGGTGCGCTTCGAGCAGCGCGAGTACTTTGGGTCGGCGGCTCAGAAGAACTGGGCGCTGGACCGAGTGGAGCACGATTGGGTCCTCATCGTCGACGCCGACGAGCGGGTTCCCGAACCTCTGGCGCGCGAGATCCTGGTCTTCCTGACCAAGGAGCCGGAGGCAGACGGGTACTACATCCGTCGTGAGAACCTCTTCGTCGACAAGGTGATCCGCCATTCGGGCTGGTCGACCGATCGGGTGATTCGGTTATTCCGCCGAGAGAAGGGGCGCTACCCCAACCGCCGCGTGCACGCCGACCTGGCGGTGGAGGGGCCGACTCCGGAACTCCAGAACCCCTTCTTTCATTACACCTTCCGTTCCTTCGATCAGTACTTCGAGAAGTTCCTGAACTACGCCGAGTGGGGAGCCGCCCAGGCCTATCGGGAGGGGAGGTCGGTCGGCTTCTTCGAGATCGCGGGCCGGCCGGCCTGGCGTTTCTTCCGGACCTATTTCTTACAATTGGGAATCCTCGACGGGCGTCACGGTCTCGTGCTTTGTTTGTTGCAGTCCTTCGGGGTCTTTCTCAAGTACGCCCGACTCTGGGAATACAGGGTGCGGGCGGCGGCCGGCGAGGAGATCCGTTTGCCGGCTTTCGATGACGACCCGTCCACCTGGCAGCCGAGCGAGAACGAGGAGTAGCGATGGACCAGCGATCGAGGAGACGGCCCCGCGGCGGGGCCGGCGGGGCGAGTTCGGTCCGGGCCATCGGAACCCTACTGCTGCTTCTGTCGTGCCTGTCGGCGGCGGCTCCGGCGGCAGCTCGCGATGTGCCGGAGTGGCTCGAGACGCCGGAGTGGTCGATCGAGGGTCGCTGGATGGCGGGCATCGGCTGGTTCGGTTTGCGTACCGACGACCCGCAGTCGGTCGTCTTGGACCTGGAGTACCGGTGGTCGGACTTCTGGTACGGCGTCTATCCGCTGGCCGGAGCCCTGGTCAATACCGATGAGGCGTTCCACCTGCGAGCTGGTTTCGGCCGGGACCTCGAGTTCTCGGGACCGTGGGACCTGACCATCAGTCTCGCCGCAGGGTACTGGGAGCGGGGAGAGAGCAAGGTCCTCGGGCACGAGATCGAGTTCCGGTCAGCCCTCGATGTGACCTACACGATGCGGCCAGACCTGAGGGTGGGACTGACGCTCGCTCACCTGTCCAACTCGAGACTGTCCAAGACGAACCCGGGGATCGAGAACCTCTCGTTCACCGTCGTCTACCGTCCCTGACCGTGGTAGATTCTCTGCCAACCTTGGAGCTGTGCCATGCCTGTCGATCCTGAACTCCTCGAGATTCTCGTCTGCCCCCAATCGAAGGGGGAACTCGAACTGATCGATCTTCCCGAAGAGGTTCGGGCGATGGTGGCCGAGAAGTACCGCGAGCACTTTCGCGACGAGGATCCCGTGGTCGAGCAGGCCCTGTACTGTGCCGAGTCTTCGTTGGTCTACCCGATCGTTTCCGACATTCCGGTGATGTTGATCGACGAAGCGCTGCCCGCCACCGTCATCGGTCGCTGACGCGTGCCCTCTTCGTTTGCCTCCTGGTCGGCCGAGTTCCGACCGCGGGTCGAGGCCGAGCTCGACGAGCTTCTTCCGGCGGTCGAGGAATCCCCCCGACGACTGCACGAGGCCCTGCGGCATGCCGTCTTTGCGGGAGGTAAGAGAGTTCGCCCGCTGTTGACGGTGCTGGCCGGCGCCGAAACGAGGACGGCCCTACGAGCCGGTGCCTGTGTCGAGCTGATCCACACCTACAGCCTGGTCCACGATGACCTGCCTGCTCTCGACGACGACGACCTGCGGCGAGGGCGCCCCACGGTCCATCGCGCCTACGACGAAGCGACCGCCATCCTGACGGGTGATTCCCTCCTGACTCTCGGTTTGTCGACGCTCGCGGCGTTGCCGTTGGAGTCCGCCGGCGCAGCGCGCGCCGTGGCGCTGGTGGGGGAGGCGATCGGAACCCGAGGCATGATTGGCGGCCAGATGGAGGATCTCGAAGCCGAGAAGAACTGGCCGTCCGAGCCCGAGGCGGCGCTCGAGAGGATTCACCGACTCAAGACGGGGGCGTTGTTGGTGGCCAGTGTGCGGCTCGGAGGCCTTTGTCAGGGTGTCTCCGAGGCCGAGGATACTCGGCTGCGCGAGTTGGGAGAAAGGGTGGGTCTCCTGTTCCAGATCGGCGACGACATTCTCGATGTCGAGGGCACCTCGGAGAGCCTCGGCAAGACCGCGGGCAAGGACGCCGCCTCCGAGAAGTTGACCTATCCTGGGCTCTACGGCCTAGACGAGAGCCGACGGCTGCGCAGCGCGGTGCACGCTGAGGCGCTCGATCGAGCCGCGACGCTGCCGCAGGCCGAGATCTGGCGGGACTTCCTCGACTTTCTGGTGGAGCGTTCCTCCTAGGTTCTTGGATCGGCGCGACCGAGGTACAATGGGGGCCGGTACCGTTTCCACGGTTTCCCCTCTCCCCCCACAACAAGGTCGGTTCCGATGATGAAGAAGCTGAAGCTCTACACGAAACTCGCACGCCCGTTCACACTGCTTCCGCCCCTGCTCGGAATCATCTCCGGTGCGGTGTGTGCCTTCGGCTCGGTTCACAACCCGGATCCGGAAAGTCGCCTGACCCTGGCGGTGATTCTGACGGTCGCACTGGGCTCCTTCTGCGCCAGTGCGCTGAATGCAGCTTCGAACGCCATCAACCAGATCTACGACCTGGAGATCGACCGAGTCAACAAGCCCGACCGTCCCCTGTGTACGGGAGAGCTGAGCCTGCGCGAGGTCTGGGGATTCACCTGGGTCAGCTACGCGGTGGCTCTGATTCCCACCTGGTTGGTGGTGGTCTATCCCTTCACCACCTTCGAGGAGCGACTCTTCGCTCCGCTGGCCTACCATCAGACCTTCTTCATCTACCTCGCGGGTCTGATCTTTACCTTCATCTACTCGGCACCGGCCTTGGGACGGACGAAGGCACGCGGCATGTTGGCCAACTACACCATTGCGATTCCCCGCGGCATGCTGCTCAAGGTGGCGGGCTGGGCCATGGTCGCGACCGTCGGGTACACCGAGCCTTGGTTCATCGGTGGGATCTTCGCTCTCTATCTCATCGGAGCCGCCTCGACCAAGGACTTCGCGGATATCGAAGGCGACCTCGCGGGGGGCTGCAAGACGCTGCCCATCTTGCACGGCGTCCGCAAGGCCGCCTACATCATCAGTCCCTTCTTCGTCCTTCCGTGGCTCCTGATGCCTCTGGGAGCGATCGTCGATGATCCGTTCGATCCGGCCCACAAGATCCTGACCGGCGACCCCATCCTGTTGAGCGCGTTGGGGATCGGGCTGACGCTTTGGGGTCTCTATACGGTCTACCTGATCCTGCGGGATCCCGAAGAACTCGCGCGGGTGGAGAACCACCCGTCGTGGAAGCACATGTACCTGATGATGATGGCGGCCCAGGTGGGATTCGCCCTGGCCTACGTAATCCGTCTGTAGTCCGGCGTTCGAGACCAGACTCAGCGCAATCGAACGTGCAGGCCCCGTCGGGCCAGGTAGCTCTGCAGCCGGTGGTTCAGCCGGGTCCCCAGGAGCGCCTCGGCCGAGACCACGACGTCCCGGAGCGTGCGGTGGAGATCCTGGGACCCACTCCAATACTCGCGGGCGCGCGGTTCGAGTTCTTCCGACAGGGCGCAGGTGAGTGCCACTGCGGCCACGAGTAGGTCCTCGCTGAACCCGCCCGCCCCGAGGAGTGCCTCGGGAAGGAGATCGGTGGGGAGGAGAAAGTAGGCCAATGCCCCACCTAGAACGCCGCGGGCGGACTTCGGAGTCGCGGGATCGAGGATCAGCCGCACCAACAGAATGAAGACGTCCGGAACGAGGAGGAGGAGTTCGGCCGCCTCCACCCTCAATCGATTGCCTCGGCGCCCGGCTACCGCTCGTTGCATTCGGCGCCGCAAGCGATCGTAGAAGGGTAGGTACGCTGCAACCTGCTCCGGATCAGCGAGCGACGAGACCTGCTCGGCGTCCGACTCCGGGGTCTGGGTCGAGGAGGGGGTATCGGGTGCGTGGCTCATCACAGCATTCTAGCGGTCGAGTGGAACTCTGCACGGAGTCGGCGGGGTTCGGCTCCAGCCGGCGTCGCCGCTGCTAAGCTCGAAGCCATGTGCGCGGCCATGCAACCGAATGAGACTCTCCTCGATACGCTGCTCGAACTCCAGATCCTCGATCGAGTGGAACGAAGTGGCTGGGTGCTTCGCGGTGTCTCGGATCCCGAGAGCGTGGCGGAGCACAGTTTCCACGTGCTCTTCCTGGTCTGGTGCCTGGGGCGCGAGATTCCGGGTCTAGACCGCTTGCGGGCGCTCGAGTTGGCCCTCTTGCACGATCTGGCCGAGGTCCGGTTCGGGGATCTTCCGCGCACGGCGAGTCACTACCTTCCCCCCGGCAGCAAACACGCGGCGGAGGCCCAGATCCTGGCCGATCTCCTCGCCCCGACCGATCCCGAGGTGGTGGCCCGCCTGGAGCGGGAGTACCGTCAGAAGGCCACCCCCGAGGCGCGACTCGTGGCCGCCTGCGACAAGCTCCAACTGATGGTCAAGGTCGCCCACTACGAGCGCTGGGGCGCGACCGGTCTGTCGGAGTTCTGGGACCACCCGGCCAACTTCCCCGACGACGAATTCGCTCCGGTCCGGCGGCTCTTCCAAGAACTGATGGAGCGCGTGGGCCGCCGGCCCGCCCTTTCTCGCTAGCGAGACCGTTCTCTCGGCCAGTTCGGATGGAGACGTTTCTTCGCCAAGGCGAAGGATTGTCGGGGTTCGTGCATCCAACCGAGTGACCGTGAGGAGCGAGGTGCGATGATAGGGAACCATGAACAGAACGCTGCGATTCTCGAGGCAGTGCCGCCGGCGCTGGAGAACGTGGTGGTGAGAGAGCCGACGACTCATCCGGACCTCGGCCTGGTGCGCCGAATCCTGGCGGGTGATCGAGCTGCGTTCGACGATTTCAGCCAGCGCCTGGTTCCGGCACTGTACCGTTTCGCGGCTTCGCGGTTGGCCAGCGACCGTGAACTGACCCGGGACATCGTGCAGACCACGGTATGCAAGGCGTTGGCGCGACTCGAGACCTATCGGGGATCGGCCTCGCTGTTGACCTGGCTCTGTGCCTGCTGTCGCAACGAGATCGCGATGCACTTTCGCCGACTGGGGAGTCGGCCTCGGGAAACTCCCCTCGCGGAGGAACCGCACCGGATCGTCCCCGCGGAGTTCGTGGTGGCTCCACGGTCGGAGTCGATGTTGCTCGACCGAGAATCGGCTGCCTGGGTCCACACCGCGTTGGACCGCTTGCCGTCGGATCACTCCCGGGTGTTGGAGTGGAAGTACATCGAGGGCATCTCGGTGAACGAGATCGCCGAGCGTTTGGGAAAGAGCCCCAAAGCGGCTGAGTCGGTCCTGACCCGGGCCCGCGCCGCCTTTAGAGATACGTATCGCCAACTGATGGAGGAGCTCGGCCAGCCGCTGGCTCCCGGTGACCGACAGGAACCTGTCGTCAGGATGTCAAGACGATGAGTGACGAACCGAAGACTACCCAGACCAAGGCAGCAGACGACGCTGCCATGGCTGACCTTCTGGAACGGAGCGGACCGCGGACCCCGATCCCGTCCGAGGATCTCGCGCAGATCGTGCGGGCGGCGGAAGAGGTTTGGATCCACGAGGTGGCGGCTCGTCGCCAGGGGGCGGCGGACGTACGCCGGGGCCGGAGATGGGCGTTGGCGGCGTCGGTCACGGTCGCGCTGGTCGTTGGCTGGTTCTTGCTGGCCCAGGCTCGCAGCCCCGGCATCGGGGATCCGGTGGTGGTGGCCACCGTCGACCGCTTGTTCGGGGAGGTGTTGCTCGACTCCTCTTCGACCCCACCCCAGCTCCTGGAGGCATCAGCGCATCTCGTAGCAGGAGCTCGCCTGGCTACAGGGGATCGAGCGAGCGGCGTGTCTCTCCGACTCTCCTCGGGAGCGTCGCTTCGACTGGACCGATCCTCCCGGATTGCCCTGGTCGACTCGACACACCTTCGATTGGAGGTGGGAGCTATCTACTACGACGGAGGATCGGACGCCTCGGACCTTCAACAGATCACGGTAGAGACCTCTGCCGGCCAGTTCACCGACATC
The DNA here is from genome assembly GCA_030429235.1 of Thermoanaerobaculia bacterium. Lineage (GTDB taxonomy): Bacteria > Acidobacteriota > Thermoanaerobaculia > Multivoradales > JAIOJS01 > JAIOJS01. The sequence goes on from JAUIDB010000014.1 coordinate 116,588, forward strand.
GGGACCCAGTTCTCGGTCCGAGTCGAGGAGGGGGGAGCCGAGGTCGTGTTGCAGGTGCGCGAAGGGCTGGTCGAGCTGACTCGCGGTACCGAAGCGCGGGTGGTAGCGGCGGGGCGAGGACTTGCCCTGCTGCCCGAGGGGTTCGAGCGGCCGTTCGCGGTCGCGCCCCATGCCGAGAGTTGGAATTGGGTGATCGAGCGTTCACCGGAGCTGGCCCTGGGTGGTCGATCCGTCGACGAGGTACTCGCCTGGGTATCGCAGGAAACCGGGCTCGAGGTGGTCCTACCGGAGGCAGCGGCGGCTTTGGTGACCGAGGTGGTGCGGGGTTCCGTTCGCACTACCGAGCCGCTGGAGGCTGCCCGCCTGGCCCTTCAGACGCTCGATCTCGACCTGCGGGTCGACACCGGCAGACTGATCGTCGTGGTTCCGGAGGAGTGACGCGGCGCGCTAGAAGCGCCACGAGATGCCGAGGGAGGGATAGATCCCCGGCCACTCCTCTGCGCTGAGTTCCAGCTGATCGTCGTCGTCGGGGGCGATGTCGAAGCCCGCGAGATTGGAGCGATCGTAGAGATTCTGTACATCGACGAAGAACGTGATCTCTGCCCGGGGACGGGACCAACTCCGGGCGAGGCGAAGATCGAGCCGATGGTAGGCGGGAAGCCTCTCACTGTTGAAGGTGCCGAGGCTGGCGACCTGGCCGATCGGTTCGTCGTCGGGGTCGAGGTCTTCTTCGTCTTCCCGTTCCGCCGCCTCGGTGAGGAATCGAACCGGGGTCGTCGGCCAGCCGGTGTGATACCGCCAGGATGCCGCCAGGGACCAGCGAGGGGATAGCTGGGTCTCGAGGTTCAAGCTCAGCGCGTGTCGTTGATCCTGCGATCGCGGGGTCCACCCTCCTGGGTTCGAATCGACCAGCCGGTCCTCGGCGCGCGACAGTGAATACCCGGCCCACCAGCGGACCGAGGGGGTCCACCTGCCCCGGAGTAGGAACTCGATGCCCTGGCTCCGCGCTCGCGAAGGCGTGACCCGGAGGCGATCCGGTTCGACTTCGGGGAAGGTGTTCACGGGCTCGAGCGCGTTCTCGTAGCGGGTGCGTGGATGTCGGATCTCGCGGTGGTAGAGCTCGACTCTCAGTGCGGTGAACTTCGAGTGCGCTGGGAAGTGGTGCTCCAGACCCAAGGCAGCGTGGTCGGAACGTTCCGAACGGACGAAATCGGTCAGGGAATCCTCGACCGCGAGTTCGTACGGCCGCTGGCTCTGGCGAAAGACACCCCACGAGGTCCGCAGCACCATCGACGGGGTCAGAGCCAGGGCAGCGCTGATCCGAGGACTGAAGCGTTCCTCGTGGGTCAGTTCGTGGCGATCGTAGCGCAAGCCCAACTCGACGGTGGCGGCTTTGATGGCCACCCGCTCGCTCCACCATCCCTCCCAGTGATCGCTCGAGAACTCACCTTCGAACGAGCGCAGGGTCGGACGAGAATCGATCAGCGGCCCGATGACTTCGAAGGCTGGCTCCAACTGGTTGTGGTAGGTGTAGTCGGCTGCGTACTGCCGCCAACGAACCCCTGCCGCCAGAGAGTGCCGCGGGGAGAACTGAGCACTCCAGGCCTGGTGCAGGCTGGACACCTCGAGTTCACGACGATCGCCGATGGCGAAGGACTTCTCTTCCTCGTCCTCGAAGCCAAAGCGATCCTGCCGGGTCCGAGCGAGCGACGCGCCACTCTCCACCAGAGTTCGGTTCCCGATCACTCGATGGTATTCGCCCCACAGGTAGGCATTTTCGTAGTCGGTCCTGAGCTCTTTACTCTCGTCGCCGTCACGTTCCGAGAAACGTAGTTCGTCCCCGGTGAACAGTCCCCGGGCGGCGAACTGTCCCGGACTGGTGTCGTAGGAGATCCTCCCGAAGGTGCTCCAGAAGGAGGGGTCTTCCTGTCCGATCACGTCGTGGGCGAGTTCGATGGCGCCTCGCCGGGCCGAGAGCAGTAGGCGACCACGGTCCTCGGCGAAGGGCCGGATGTGTTGCGCGAGGAGATCGACGAAGCTGACGCTGAGGAGCGTTTCGGCAGCCGCTTCAGGGTGGCGCGTCGTGAGGTCGAGAACGCCACTCATTCGGTCGCCGAAGACCGCAGGGAATCCTCCGGTGGTCAGATCTGCCTCGTCGAGTCCCTCCACTGGGACGATCGACAGGGCGTTGTCGAAGTCCCGCAGATGGAAGGGAGAGTAGAGCTCCTGTCCGTCGAGCAACACCTGGACCTCATCCCGGCGACCTCCGCGCACGACAAACTGAGCCGAGATGTCGCTCGAGGCCAGGCCAGGAAGCAACGAGGCAGCTCGGAAGAGATCGCCACCCAGGTTGGGAAGGCTCTCGATGGTCCGCCGGTCGAGAGAGAGAGGGGCGGAGGGGCGCTCTTCGAGAAGCGTCACGCGGCTCGAGCGGACCACGATCTCGTCGTGGAGGAATGGCTCCGGCTGCAGCCGTAGGTCTCGACGAACGGTGGCGTCCGTACCGATTTCGATGTCAGCAGTTCGCAAGGTCGCAAACCCCGGCGCCGAGCACTCGACGGCGTAGGTTCCGGGAGGCAAACCCTCGATCCGAAACCGGCCGTCGGCGCTCGCCGAGCGGCGAACCCCGAGCTCGAGCACGTGGAGAGTCGCGTGGGGTACCCCGGTCTCGGGGCCGAGTCCTACCACCCGCCCTGCCAGCGTCCCCGGAGCCCATGGTCCTTCGGCGGGTGGGCTGAGCACGTGGACACCGTTGCGGTTGGAGATCTCTAGCCCGTAGGGTGCCACGAGGAACCGGAGCTTTTCCAACGGGGCCAGGTCGTCTGCGGGTTCGACCAACACTCGCATCTCCGGAAGGACGACGGCTTCGTTGTAGAGGAGGTCGAGGTCGTGCTGAGCGAGAGCCTCGAGCGCGGTGCGGAGCGGCTGGTCTTCGGCGAAGCTCGTCCCCGCTCGGCCAGCCGAAGGACCCAGTATCCACACCGCGAGAATCCAGGTGAGGAGGATTCGGGGTTGTCCCCCGCGGCCTGTGGGGCCACCCAGCCCGGAACCGTGGGTTCGGTCGGGGTCGGTGGTTTGTAGCGCCGACATCTTCGTTGCAATATAACAGTGCATTGGCCGTGCCCGGAGATTCGTCCCGACGCTTCTGTCCGGGGAGGGCTGATACGATCGCATCTCCCGTCCTGAGTCCGCCATGCCACCGTCTACGCCCTACCTCTCCGTGGTCATCCCGGTGTACAACGAAGAGGAGAACCTGAATCCGTTGGTCGAGGAAGTGGCGCGGTCCTTGGCACCCACGGGTTGGGATTTCGAACTAGTGATCGTCGACGATGGGTCGACCGACCAGGGTCCCGAGCAACTCCGTCGGCTGGCCCAGGAGATGCCCGAGTTGCGACCGCTGTTGATGAGCGAGAACCGCGGGCAGTCGGCGGCCCTGGCCCTGGGTCTCACCGTGGCTCGGGGTCAGATCATCGTCACGCTCGACGGCGACCTCCAGAACGATCCGGCGGACATTCCGCGCGTCGTGGCCGCGCTCGATGGCGCTGATCTCGTCTCGGGAATCCGGGCTCGCCGCCAGGACAGCTGGCGCCGTCGCTGGGCTTCGAAGGTAGCCAACGGGGTCCGTCGATCCCTGGTGCGCGACGGCGTGAGTGACGTCGGCTGTTCGCTGAAGGCCTACCGGGCCGAGTTTCTGGACGGAGTCCCCCACTTCGATGGCATGCACCGGTTCTTACCGGCCCTGGTGAAAGCCAACGGGGCGCGGATCAGCCAGTTGGAGGTCCACCATCGACCGAGGCTGCACGGGGAGAGCAAATACACCATCGGCAATCGCCTGTGGCGAGGGATCGCGGACCTCTTCGGAGTGTGTTGGTTGCAGCGTCGTTGGATCGGCGGTCGGTCGACGCCGGGAGATGGACCTTGACTTCCCGTCAGACGATAGGGGGATTGGCGCTGCTGGCGTTGGTAGCCATTCTCCCGGGGCTCGATGCGCACGACCTGTGGAACCCTGACGAACCGCGGTACGCCGAAGTTGCGCGGGAGATGGCGGCTACCGGTGAGTTCTTGGTGCCGCATCTTTCGGGAGTGGTGTACGCCGAGAAACCGCCACTCTTCTTCTGGACGCTCCTGCTCTCGGGAGAGCTCACCGGAGGGCTCGACGAGTTCGCCATCCGACTACCCTCGGCGTTGGCGGCAACGGGGGCTACGGTGCTGGTCTACCTCTTGGCTGCGCTGTATTTCGAGCGCCGCGCGGCGCTCTTTTCGGCCCTCGTCTACCTCAGCTGCCTGAAGGTGCTCTGGCAGGCGCGCACGGCCCAGATCGACATGCTACTGGCCTTCTGGGTAGTGCTCGCGCTCTACCTCTGGGCCCGAGGGCGCGGCACCGGGAAACCTGCGTGGGGCTTCTGGGTGGTCACGGGACTGGCTACCCTGACCAAGGGGCCAGTTGGCCTCCTGCCTCCTCTCTTGGTCATCCTGGTGGTCTGCTGGTGGGAGCGGGACCGCTCCGAACTCCGGCGGCTGCGGATCGGAAGGGGCCTGATGCTCTCGTTGGCGGTCGTGCTGCTCTGGCTCGGCCCGGCGATCTGGGTGGGCGGACAGTCCTACTTCGAAGTCATCGTCCTCAAACAGAACGCGACGCGGTACGCCAATCCCTGGGGCCATTTTCGACCCTGGTACTACTACGCGACCGTCTTGCCCGGCGATTTTTTTCCTTGGTTCTCTCTCCTACCAGGCGCGCTTCTGGCGGGACGCCGGTCCTTCTTCGGCGACGAGCGCAAGGGGTTTCGGCTGGCCCTGGTGTGGGTGTTCGTCACCCTGGTCTTCTTCAGCCTCTCGCCAGGCAAGCGATCCGTGTACATCTTCCAGATGTACCCGGCCCTCGCGATTCTGGTCGGTTGCGGGATCGAGACCTGGGAACGGGAGCGTCGGGTGTCCGGCGGCTGGTTCACCGTGCCGCTGGGACTCCTCGGTGGGCTCCTGGTGACGGCGGCCTTGCTCCTTCCTCCCTACTTGGTCGGGGTCGAGGAAGCGGAGCTGTTCCCCCGCCTCGCGGCTCTGGCGCCTCCGGTGATCGCTGTGCTCGGACTCCTCCTCATCGCGGGAGCGCTGGGCCTGTTGGGGCGCCGGGTGGGAAGTGGAGTCGGGATTCTCGGCGTAGGTCTGCCGCTGGGGTTCCTCGCCTTGGTGGTCACCGTTCTTCCCGACATCGACCGGACCAAGACGGGGCGCACGGTGGGTGAGCAGCTGGGGCGCATTGCGGGCCAGGCCCCGATCGGGATGTTCCCCGCCATCGAGGCGGGAGTGTTGTTCTACGCCGAGCGGACCGCCGAACCGCTCTGCTCGGAGGCGCAACTGCGGTCCTTTCTCGATCGTCCCGACGCCCTGCTGGTCGGTCACCTCGAGGCCCTTCATCGCGTGCCTGGACCGCCGCTGTTGCTCGACCAGAAGATCCGTGATCCTCAGACGGATGGTTGGGGTCTGTTCCGCGTCGGTTCTACCCCTTGGAGCCTGCCGGCCGACGAGGCGTCGACCCTCGACGCCACGAAGCCGGTCGAATACGGGTATCCTTGTGACCATCGCTAGGACCGTGAAACCCCTCGATCGTGCCTCCGATCCACTACCGCGGATCCTGGTTTACGGTGCCTACGGCTACACCGGCCAACTGATCGTCGAGGAGGCCGTAGCGTGTGGTTCGAGACCCCTGATCGCCGGGCGGGACGCGGCCAAGCTCGAGCCCCTGGCGGAGCGTTTCGACCTCGAAGCGTTGGCCTTCTCGCTCGACGATACCGAGGCTCTGGATCAGGCTCTGGCCAGGGTCGAACTGGTGTTGCACTGTGCAGGTCCTTTCCAGGAGACCTTCGAACCGATGATCGATGCGTGTTTGCGCACCGGGGTGCATTATCTGGACATCACCGGCGAGTGGCAGGTCTTTGCCGCGGCGGCGCGGAGTGACGCTGCGGCTCGCGATCGTGGCATCTTGGTGCTGCCGGGAGTCGGATTCGACGTCGTACCTTCGGACTGCCTGGCCGCGCATCTGGCGCGTCGGCTGCCCGACGCCAATCAGCTGAGCCTAGGTTTCCAGGCGATCGGCCGACCGTCTCGTGGCACGGCCCGGACGGCGGCTCGCGGGGCCGACGGTCGGGGCCGGGTCCGCCGCGGAGGAGAGTTGCAAGTCGTTCCGGCTGGCTGGCGGACACGGTCGATCGACTTCGGCGAAGGGGAACGGCTTGCGGTCACCATCCCTTGGGGGGACATCGTGACTGCGTGGTATACGACCTCGATTCCGGATATCGAGGTCTACATGGCAGCTGCGCCACCGATGGTCAAGGCGATGCGGCGCAGCCGCTGGCTGGGGCGGCTGCTCCAGACGTCGTTCGTGCAACGTCGGCTGCGCCGACGGATCGACCGGCGAGCCCCGGGCCCGACGGCCGACCAGAGAGAGCGCGGCAAGAGCCTGCTCTGGGGCGAGGTTCGGAATCGACACGGTGAAACGCGAGTGTCGCGGCTTCGAGCTCCCGAGGGATACACCCTCACCGCCCGGACGGCCGTGCTCATCGCGCAACGGGTTCTGGCCGGGGACTGGGCGGCCGGGTTCCACACGCCGGCGGGCCTCTACGGCCCCGATCTCATCCTGGAAGTGGCGGGTGTGCACCGACAGGACGAGGAAGCGTCGGAAGTGGAGGCACTCCAGGAAGAGGAGTGATTGGCTGGGACGCAGGGATTCGAACCCCGATTGATCGGTCCAGAGCCGACTGTCCTGCCGTTAGACGACGTCCCAGCAAGGGTTGACAGTTTTACCCCGAAGCGGCCCCGAAGGTCAAGGGAAACGGCGCGGAGTTGCCTCGAACAGGAGTCGGCGGCGCTTCGCCCTAGCGCCTACTACGGTGCCGAGGGGACTGGGCGTGCCGTGGGCCAGGGGCGCCCGGCCGACCGCGACGTTTCTGAATGGGACCTACGCTTCGAAGGCGAGCTGGATCAGGGCCTTCTGCTCGAAGGCGTGTGCCTTCGGCGAGCCGGTGGCCGGGCTGGCGCTCTCGCGTCGCTTGACCGTGCGAACGCGCCGGCCGCCAGAGATCTGCTCGAGCCGGGGGATCATGTAGAACAGCGCTCCCTGGTTGGCCGGCTCGTCCTGGACCCACAGCAGCTCGCGGGCGGCCGCGTGCCGATCGAGCACCTGCGAGAGATGAACCCTCGGGAAGGGGTAGAGCTGGTCGACCGCCACGATCGCAGTGTCGGTGTCGCCGCGTCGTTCCCGCTCGGCCCGGAGATCGTGCACGATCCGGCCCGAACAGAACAGGACCCGGTTGGCCTCGGGGTATGCGAGGTCGTCGACGATCTCCTGAAACCGCGGTTGGGTGAGTTCGGACAGCTCCGAAGTGGCTGAGCGGTGCCGCAGCATTCCCTTGGGCGTCATGACGACCAGTGGCTTGCGCCACTTGCGCAGGGCCTGGCGGCGTAGGAGATGGAAGTACTGTCCTGCCGTCGACGGCTGACAGATCTGCAGATTGTCTTCGGCGGCGAGCTGCAAGAACCGTTCGAGGCGAGCCGAAGAGTGTTCGGGACCTTGTCCCTCGTAGCCGTGGGGTAGTAACAGGACGAGACCCGACAGGAGTCCCCACTTGTCTTCGCCGGCGGCGATGAACTGGTCGATCGGGACCTGGGCCCCGTTGGCGAAATCGCCGAACTGCGCTTCCCAGAGGACGAGGGCCTCGGGGTAGTCTCGCGAGAAGCCGTATTCGTAGGCCAGAACCGAAGCCTCCGACAGAGGAGAGTCGAACACCTCGAAGAACGCGTTCTCGGCTACCGCGGCCGACAGGGGGGTGTACTCGGCTTCGGTTTCGACGTCGAGCAGCACCGAATGGCGGTGGTTGAAGGTGCCCCGGCGGCTGTCCTGACCGGTGAGCCGGATCGGCGTTCCCTCGGCCAGTAGGGACGCGAAGGCGAGGGCTTCGGCGGCTCCGAAATCGATCGGTCGCGTGCCGTCCGCCATCTCTCGGCGCTGCTCGAGCAGGCGCTGCGCCTTGGGGTGGATGGAGAAGTCGTCCGGAACAGTGGTGATGGTCTCACCCAACTGGGCCAGGCGCTCTGCCGTCAACCCGGTGTCGACCTCCATGTCGAGGTGGTAGTGGCCTCCCTGGTAGGACTGCCAGTATCCGGGAAGGGTCGCGAACGTCGGTTTCTTCTCGAGTTCGGCTCCTGCCTCTTGGGCTTGTTGCAGGTCTTCTTGGACCTTGTTGCCGAATGCCTGCACCCATTCGGGATCGAGGTTGGAGCGATCGGCGTACGACTCCCACAAGGTGGGGACGGCGCGGATCCTCTCGTACAGCTTGGGCTGTGTCAGCGTGGGGTCATCGATCTCGGAGTGACCGTGACGGCGATAGCCGATGAGGTCGACCACCACGTCGGTCCCGAACTCGGCGCGGAATTCGCTGGCCATCCGAGCCACGCGCACCACGGCGTCCGGGTCCTCTCCGTTGACGTGGAAGATGGGGGAGTTGAGACGCTTGGCCACGTCGGTACCGAAACGAGTCGAGCTGTAGGCCTTGGGTTCGGTGGTGAAACCGATCCAGTTGTTGGCGATGACGTGGACGGTGCCTCCCACCGTGTAGCCGTCGAGATCGGCCAGGTTGAGCGTTTCGCCCAGGATTCCCTGGCCGGCGAAGGCCGAGTCGCCGTGCACCATGACCGTCAGGACGCGCTGCTTCGGAAGGTGCGGACGCCGTTGCTGCTTGGCTCGAGCCCGGCCCATGACCACCGGGTCGACCGCATCGAGGTGCGACGGGTTCGAGGCGAGGTGGATGCGCACTTGGCGACCCTCGCCGGTGTCGTAGAGCCCAGTGGCGCCCATGTGGTACTTGACGTCGCCACCGCCGAGGACGCTTTTGGGGTCGACGTCTTCGAACCCTGCGAAGAGATCGCGCGCCGGCGTTCCGACGATGTTCGCCATGACACTGAGACGGCCCCGGTGGCTCATCGCCAGGAGGACCTTCTCGGTACCCCGGGCCGAGGCATCGACCAGCAGGGCATCGAGCAACGGGATCAGGGCCACGACTCCCTCGATGGAGAACCGCTTGTTACCGAGGTAGCGAGACTGCAGTAGCTGTTCGAACCGCTCGCCTCGGATCAGGAGTTCGGTCACGCGCTGGGCGTCGACCGGCCGAGGCTCGGCTTCCATGCGTTGCGCCACCCATCGCCGGATCTCGGGTACCGGGATGTGCATGAATTCGACTCCGATAGAACCACAGTAGATGCGGCGCGCTCGCTCAGCCGCGGGTCCCTCGGTCGCCAGTTCGGCGGGAGCCAGCGGCTGCAGGCGACCCAGAGGGTCCAGGTCGGCCGCCAGATAGCCCCAGCGGCGGTAGGAATCGAGCACGAGTTCGTCGGGATTCGGCGTCTCCATAGCCCGCGCAGCATACCCGCTCGGGCCCACTTCGTCGAGGTGCGGCACGAGCTATCATGGGCGACCTATGCGCGTACCCCGGGTCGGTATCACTCTCCTCGCTTGGGCCTTGATCCACGGTGGGGTCGGATGGACCCAGGTCGACCCCCTCCAGCCCGCCGGGACCGGGGGAGTCGCCGCCATCGATCGTGCCTTGGCTCGCGTCGAGACCCACCGTCGGGTCCTGGTCGTCGGTGCGCATCCAGACGACGAAGACACTGCGCTGTTGACCTTCGTGGCCCGAGGCTTGGGAGGAGAGGCGGCCTATCTCTCGCTCACGCGGGGTGACGGCGGCCAGAACCTGATCGGACCCGAACTCGGGGAGGAGCTCGGCGTTCTCCGGACCGAAGAGCTGCTGGCGGCCCGACGGGTCGACGGGGCTCGACAGTACTTCACGCGCGCCTACGACTTTGGCTACAGCAAGTCGCTGCAGGAGACCCTGGAACAGTGGCCGAGTGAGCAGCTGATCGAGGATGTCGTGCGGATCGTGCGGAAGTTCCGGCCTCAGGTACTGGTGTCGATCTTTCCCTCCGATGAGCGGGCGGGGCACGGACAACACCAGGCGGCGGGCTGGATCGCGCGCCAGGCCTTCGAGGTGGCGGGAGGGCCAGACCTGTTCCCGAACCTCACGGCCGAGGGCTTGCCGCCGTGGGCACCTTCACGGCTGTATCGAAGCGCCTGGTTCGAGCCCGAATCGGCGACGCTGACCCTGCCGACTGGCGTGATCGACGGTTTGACAGGACGTTCCCTGTATCAGATCGCGATGGAGAGTCGCAGCCAACACCGCTGTCAGAGTTTCGGTTCGTTGCAACCGATTGGGCCGCGAGAGGTTCGGCTTCGGAGAGAGCTGCCCGCACCCGATCCGACTCTGCCCGACCAGCTGTTTGGCGACCTCGAAACCCGGCTTCGGGGGGTTGCGGACCTGGGGTCGGCAACTTCCGACGTCTCGACTCTCCTCGCCGAGGTCGAGGAAGGAGTGGCTCGAGCACGACAGAGGTTGGCGCCGCAGTCCCTGCACGAGCCAGCGCAGCTGGCCTCGCTGCTCGACGAACTGACCGGTATCTCCTACCGACTACGCCAGGCCCTTTCGCTGAGCCGCGACCATCCGCACGCCGCCGCGATCCTGACCGAGAAGCTGGCGTTCAGCGATCAGGCCCTGGTGGCGGCCCACGGCCTCGTGTTCGACGCCACGACGGAGGGCTCGGATTTCATACCGGGTCAGCCGGTGGCAGTGCGAGTGGAGTTATGGAACGCCTCGGGTCGGTCCGTGCGGGTCCATGCGGCGCCCCAGCTGGTCTCGCCGGGACGGTGGTTCGACGGGAGCCTCACCGTGGAGCCCACCGCGTCCTCCGCTGCCTCGACGCTCGACCTCGCACCGGGCGAGCTCTGGAGCGGTTCTGTCGACGTGGTGCCCGAGGTGGAGTCGCAGCTGACGGTGCCGTACTGGCTCCTCCGGCCGCGCCGCGGCGCCCTCTACGATGGGTCCGCCACTCCCTCCGCTCTGCTCGGCGAGCCCAGCGCACCAGGGCCCCTGCAGGCCCGCGTCGAGTTGCGCTTTTTCCATGGCGAAGAGCCGGTGGACGTGGTGCTGGAACGAGAGGTCGTGGCCCGGCGGCGCGACATCGCCGACGGCGAGGTACGCACACCACTGCGGATCGCCCCCGCGCTGCAGGTGGCCACGACGCCGGAGCGCCTACTGATGACGCGCGGTGGTCCGAGCGCGCTGCCCGTCGAGGCCTCGGTCGAGGTCCGATTGCAGGCCACCCGCGCCGTGGGGGGCTCGCTGCGCGCGACGGTACCGATGGGATGGCCGACGCCACCCCCGGTGCCGTTCCAGTTGGAGGCGGGGGAGGTCGTTTCGCATCGGATCGACGTAGCTCTACCCCGTGGGGTGGCCGCGGGCCGGTACCCGATCGCGGTGCGGGCGGAGTTGGACTCCGACTCGGGCCAGGGCTGGGCCCAGCCACCCGAGCCGTTCGTGAGTTCGCTCACCGAAATCGACTACCCCCATGTGCGAACGAGGTGGGTCGCCCAGCGCGCCGTGACCGAGATCGACGTCTTCGACCTGAAGATCCCGGATCTCGGCCGCGTGCTCTACGTCCCCGGAGCCGATCGGTCGGTGGCCGAGGCACTGGCTGCGGTCGGTCTTCCCATCGAGGTCGTGGGGCCCGAGGCCCTGTCGACCGAGCTGCAACAAAACGGGGGTTCGATCGGGGCAGTGGTGATCGGCAGCCGAGCTTACGAGTCGAGTCCTGAACTCCACGACCAACGCGAGTCGCTCGATCGTTGGCTGCGAGCCGGTGGGCTTCTGGTCGTCGAGTTCCAGCGTTGGGGTTACTTCGAAGCCGAGCATCCGCCCTTCCCCCTGAAACTCACCCGTCGCGAGCGACAACGGACCACCGACGAGGCGTCGCCGGTGCGCCTCCTACCGGGAGCTCGGGCCGAGACCTGGCTCAATCCGATGAGCTCGGAAGACTGGGACGGCTGGGTTCAGGAGCGCGGGACCTACTACCCCGTCGAATGGAGCGACGAGTACTCCCCCTGGCTGGCCTTCGCCGATCCCGACGAGGAGGAGGCTCTGGGCGCGATCCTTGAAGCTCCGGTGGAGGAGGGGGTGTACATCTACACTGGGGTAGCCTTCTTCCGCCAGCTCCCGGCCGGTGTTCCGGGGGCTTTCCGTCTCTTTGCCAACCTTCTGGCGCGGTCTCCCCGCCAGTCCTCGGAGTCAACGCGATGAAAAGAACCCCTCCCATTTCGAGATCCGATGGTCTGGGCGTCGCGCTCTCGGCGGCGGCTCTCTTGCTCCTGAGCGCCCTGAGCCTGTTGGCCTTCGGCTGCGGTGGTAGCGGCAAGATGCCGATCGTCTTGTACTCGCCGCACGGCCGCGATCTACTGGAGCTCTTCGAGACCACCTACGAGGCGAACCACCCGGAGCACGATGTGCGCTGGCTCGACATGGGCTCGCAGGAGGTGTACGACCGCATCCGTTCCGAAGCGGCAAACCCGCAGGCCGACGTCTGGTTCGGGGGTCCCGACACCATCTTCTCGCGTGGCGTGGAGGACGACCTGCTGCAGCCCTTCCGTCCGACGTGGGCCGACGCCGTGCCGCCGTCGAGCCGCCACGCCGAGGATCGCTACTTCGGTCTCTATCTGGCGCTTCCGATCCTGGTGTACAACTCGGACGCCGTGAGCGAGGAGGAGGCACCTCGCGACTGGGAAGACCTGCTCGATCCGCGGTGGACCGACGAGATCGTGGTGCGCGATCCGATCGCGTCAGGCACCATGCGGACGGCCTTCGGAATGATCCTCTCGCGCTCGATCGCCGAGACTGGCGATGTCGAAGCGGGCTTCGACTGGCTCCGGCGGCTCGACGCCCAGACCAAGGAATACACCCAGAACCCAGCGCTCCTGTTCTCGAAACTGACCCGTCAAGAGGCCAAGGTTTCGATCTGGGAGTTGACCGACATTCTCCTGCTCCAGCAGCAAGGCTCGCCGCTGGCGTACCGGTTCGCGACCTCGGGCACTCCCGTGATCGACGATTCGATCGGTCTCGTCGCCAACGCCCCTCATGCCGACGCGGCTCGCGAGTTCATCGAGTGGGTTGGCAGCACCGAGGCCCAGCGTCTGGCGGCCGAGAGGCTCTTCCGCATCCCGGCCCGCACTGACCTACCCCGCGACGAACTACCGAGCTGGGCCGTCGAGGTGCTCGACAGCATGCACCCCGCCGAGGTCGATTGGGACCGACTGGCGCGCGAGGGCACCGCCTGGATGGAACGCTGGGACCGGGAGGTCCGCAGCCAGGGGTAGGCACGCGACCAGGTCGCCCTTCTCTCCTCTTCGACTGGGGCAGGCTCCGTCCCACCCAGGTTTTGGCTTTACCTTCTCCGGTGGTACTGCCCGGCAGCCGGCCACCTGGGCAGGTGGCGTTCCAAGCGAGTAGTGGGCCTCCCAAAGGCCAGCCGGTTTGGAACGCCACGTGCCCACGTGGCTCTCCCTTCTCCCGGCGTACTCCCTGGTCGCCGGCCATCTGGGCCGGTGGCGTTCCAAGAGAGTAGAGGGCCTCCCAAAGGCCAGGTGGTTTGGAACGCCACGTGCCCACGTGGCTCTGCCTCCTCCGGCGGTACTGCCCGGCAGCCGGCCACCTGGGCAGGTGGCGTTCCAAGGGAGTAGAGAGCCGCCCAAGGCCAGGCGGCTTGGAACGCCGTGCCCACGTGGCCTTGCCTTTTCCGGCGGGCAGGTGGTTTGGAACGCCACGTGCCTACGTGGCTCTGTCTCCCCGGCGGCACTGCGTGGCAGCCGGCCATCTGGGCCGGTGGCGTTCCAAGAGAGTAGAGGGCCTCCCAAAGGCCAGGTGGTTTGGAACGCCACGTGCCCACGTGGCTCTGCCTCCTCCGGCGGT
>JAUIDB010000050.1 GCA_030429235.1 Thermoanaerobaculia bacterium
GCCGTCAGCACGAGACCGTCGGCGCTAACCAGGAACGCTGTCTGCCAGCGACTCGCGGTGAGATCTAGGCGGCCAGTCGCCAGCTGAACTCGATTCGAGGAAGCCATTCTCTGCCCTAGGTCGGGGTTGGGGGTTCATGCTGTGATTTCTTCCAGCAGAACTTCACCGAGACAGCTTGCTCTCCTTTCAGTCCCGCAACCCAAATCCCGAGGTTCTCTGAGAAGGAGAGCCTCAGATCAAGTGTCAGTTCGTCCGGTGCTAGTTCTGAAGATAGCTGCTGCAGCCTGGTACCAAACGACAACGCCACCGACGAGACGACTTCCTCGAGATCGACAAGGTCTCCTCCGGCCCTAGTTGGGGTTAAACCCGACGTGGGTCTCCCGCTGCCGACGATCTCCATGTCACCGCCATAGCTGACGAATCCAATACTGACGCCCTCGAAGTCCTGGATCGTGGCCTTTTCCATCGAGAAACCTCCTTGAGTCTTCTGGGAATGACGCTCGGTGTGACCGAGGTTGCTGACACAATCTACTCATTCGAACCGCACTGCCTCAGGACCGACGCCGAGCGGCGAATGTTCACTAGAGAACACAGTAGTCGAAGGATCGAGCGGTGAGGCGGCATTCGTTACGGTTCCTCATTGGCTCTGAGGTTGGTGTCCAGCTCCTTCACACTCTTGGTTTGTAGCGGTGGTCCGATCTAGACGGGCGATGTCCTCGACCTGCTCTACCTGATGCTCTGCAGCCTCCCATGCACTTCGAGGCGCTGTCGACTGTAGGGCGCGCCTGACAAGCGTAATAAATGTCGCCCTATAGCACTCTCATGGCTCTACAATAACTAGAGATGGAATCAGCTGAAACCTACTGTCTCGCCCACGGCCAACCCTGCTCGCCCATGAGTAGAAGTCGACTCGTCCTAGTTCTTGGACTGGTCGCACTACTCGGCACAATCGGCCCTCTTCACCCACAGGGTGCCGATCTAAGTACGCTACCCGCTTTTCCTAAAGAGCCTGGGGTCCTCGAGCCAGTGTTCAGTGATCTGCTAGCTGACGACACCAGAGCGGAGATCGAGTCATTGAGGTCTCAAGCTGATCTGCTTGAAGGAAGGCTCAGCGAAGTTGAGCAACTGGACAAGCTAAGCCGCTCTCAGCTAGCTAGCGCGGAAGGACAGCTCTCTGAAGCCATCGAAGAGGCTCAGAAGGCACGGCGCGCGGCAGATGACTTGAAGCTCTTCCAAGTCACGGCTAGGAGAGAAGCGGAGGCCCGAATCGATGTGGCAATGAAGGAAGCGGACGCGGCTCGGACCCGTCTATCAGAAGCTGTGGTAGCCATCGGGGAGTTAGAGGACGAGGCACTGGAGCTCTCCGAGCAGCTGGAACAGTTGTCAAGCAGGAAGAGAGAACTCGTCTTCGCTGATCGTGCTTCCCTATCTGAGAGAGTCCGCGAGTTCATAGGACCTGTGGAAGGAATTCCGATCGCAAGGAATCGGTTGATCCTCGCATTTCGGGACAGAGTCAGCGAACAGAGCATTCAGGCAGTCCTGACGCGGGAGGGTGCAACTCCGTTGGCCCGAATCCCGGGCTCGAATGTGTTCTTGGTGTCGTTCTCGGTACAGAATCTATCGAACCGATTCATAGCTGAAGAGTACGCAGGGATCCTGGGAAGAATGTCGCAGGACCCTCACGTCGGGTTTGCGACATTCGATCTTGCGCTTGTTCCGTTCAGCCGGCACGAGAGTGTCGGGGGATTGGGTGAATGCCAGGAGCGGCTAGATGCCGACTGGGATTGGGACCAAGCTGAAACACTGCCGTGCGCCGCCCCTCTCCTTGCAATGAGGTTTCCGTCTGCTTGGAGTCTCCTTGAACGGTGGGGTTCGGACAAGCAGGTTCGAGTGGGTGTTGTGGATACGGGCTTCGTGGACCATCCTGACTTGAGTTTCCGCAGGAGCGATCTCTGTGAAGCAATCGAGGATTGGCATGGTACCGCAGTACTTTCAGTTCTGGCGGCAACTCCAAACCGAACCGGAATCGACGGAGCACTCAGAAACGCAGGAGTGACCGTGTGCTCCCCTCCGGTCCTCGTACTTGAGGCTACGAGAGATCTGATTCCGCAGAGGGCCAGTTCTCTGTTCGGGGCCGCCAGCAGCCTAGTCGGATTCATCCTGCATGAAAGACCAGCTGTGGTCAACTTCAGCATGGGGTACAACTGGCACCGAGTCTTGGAGGATAAGAAACTGAGCTTTATCGAAGACTCTATCGAAGTCCAAACCTCGAACAGCACGAACCTTCTGGGCTATCTCGCGGGTACTCTCCGATCAACGGTGGTCGTGGCTGCGGCCGGTAACGATGCCGAAGTGTGGGCAAGCTTCCCCGCCAAGTATGGCAGTCCTCTTACCCATCTTTATCACTCGGACCCTAGCTCCTATTCGAGCGTACTCGTAGTCGGATCGAGAGGTCTATCGGGGACCGAGTCGGTCTTCTCCAACAGGGGCGCCAACGTCTATGCCCCGGGCAATCGATTGTTGACATATCGGCGCTATCCCGATCAGAGACTTGAATCGGGCACCTCTTTCGCTGCTCCGTTGGTTTCAGCTGTTGCCGCAATGGTGGTTTCATTGAACCCACAACTGACGCCAGCTGAAGTTGCGGATGTAGTTAGACGGTCCAAGAACGATCTAGGCGTCGTCGACGCATTCGAGGCTCTTGTTCTGACACTTGGCGACGCAGGGCTGAGGAAGCTGGCTGACCTCAATGAGGATGGCCAGGTAGATGAGCTAGACCTCAACGCGCTTCGGGCGGCAGTTGGGAAGGAGCCGCTGGTGAGAGAAGCGGATCTCAACGGCGACGGTCGAGTCACTCTTGATCGGTCCGCTAGGTCCCTAGTTGCGGGGGTTGCCCGGTCGGATCCAGAAGTTCTTGAAGCCGCCTGGACGGCAGTGGTACCTCCAAACTAGCGGGCTCTTGAACAAGAACTCTATTGACGATCAGAAACAGGAGACCACCTCATGTCACGAACTTCGATCCCAACCCTCCTTCTGGGCTTCTTGCTTCTTGTTTCTAGCAGCCCGACTCTCGCCGAGAACGAGGGCAAGTACGTCTTCGTGGCGTCGGCCGATCTTCACAGGAAGCTGCAAGACCTAGGTAAACAAGGGGTCGAGCCGAGTAGTATCCTCAAGGAGGTTCGCGAGAATGGGACCCCAATCGACGGGGAAACCCACAGACTTCTCTTTGGCGCAGGTGCCGTCGTGGAGATTTACTGTTTCGATAGGACCGCATGCTTCTTCGGTTTTGACGAGAAGCCTAGGAGATCCCGTATCGAAGAGGACCTCAGAACCCTCCTAAAGGGGGTCAGCAAGGCAACGGGTCTTGGAGCGGCCGCTGACGACGAGCCGACGGTGAGTTGGTCGAGCTACCGTCTAGTTGAAGACCGAGGAACGCTAGAAATCACGGCTGGGCAGATTGAGGACGGGCGGGATGCCGGTTCAACCGGCGACTTGGATCCGCAGGCGACGAAGCTGGTCCTGGTAGTTGACCTCTTCAGTGCTGGTCAGCCGTCGGTTCTAAAAGCCAAAGTAGCGACCGGTACTGCCGAGCGGTGGTTCCTTACGGCAGATGTGCCCGTGAACAAGCCGGATGTGCTGAAGTTCGACGAAGACTCGAAGACCCTGCAACTACGCGAGACACCCTCCGAGTTTCATCTAGGGCTGAACTATTCCCTGGGCGATGTTGCCAGCGATCCACCAGAACTACGTGATGCAGTGTTCTTGAAGGTCTTACTCCACCCCTCATCTGAACCTCTCCAATCATGGGGACTTGGCGTGGGCCTGCGAGGTAAGCGGTTCAAGTGGGTCGATCTTTCACCCCTGACGCTGTTTGCCGCTCGTATGTGGGTAGAATCCGATGAACTCGACGCAATGGGTGCACCTGTCGTTGGCGGCCGGAGCGAGGCAGACTGGCGTTTCGGACTTGGGCTCAATCTTACGGAAGCGCTCAGCTGGATCAAGTAGCGTCTTTGGCACGACTAGGGTCCCTGCTTCGGGGTGCAAGATGGGATGAGTAGATCGGTCCTCCTCGGGCCAGAGTCAGTGCAAGGAATGTTCCGAAGAGGCGCCTAAACTCCTCGCCACTAGGCTATCATCAGAGACACCAGCAGCCCGAAAACGCGCGTAAGCAACCCACTCAGGGGCCCACAACTCCCGATGTTGTGCACTTCCGTCGACCATGGGCTGCTCTGAAGCTCGAATCAGGCAGTAACCCAGCGCCCGGGACGCAGCTCGACCTCGCCGACGCTGAGTCGACTGACTCCGGGTCTCCTGCTCGTTACCCTAGAACGAGAAAGCCAGATGAGCAGAGCTTGGAACGTAAGGCCGCCTGGGCGGAAACGTCCCTTCCGGAGAGCAGGCCGGTCCTCCTCGAGCAAGGGCTGCTGAGGCCTGCCAGTAGCTCGAGAAGACCCCATGAACCGCCCGTAGAAGACGCCATCGCGCCTTCCGGTTCGCAGCATGTATCTAGGCGCTGGGGACCACTTGACTCTCTTCGGGCGGTGATGCGGGTGCCGCCTGACGACAAACTCAGCCCCCGGAGCTTCCGTCTTCCGATCACGGGCTGCTTCATGAACGATCTGATCGACAAGGCCGCGCACCCGCCTCTGAACCTCCGCACGCTCGAGGTGAGCCCAGCAAGGAATGGGGGCAAACGTGACCTCGTACTGCTCGGTGTGCTTTGCAGGGTCAAAGGCCTCTCGTCGGTTCTTGGCTGCCCAGATCTTGCTTCGGTGTACCCAGGTGCCGACAAGCGCGGCACCGCATGCCAGAGGTTCTGCCGCATGAACCCAAGGCCAGTTGTAGGGCGTTGCGACCAGGCCTTCTTTGACCCCTTGCGACAGAATGTACTTCAGTCGCTCGACCTGGATGAGCGGGTCGTTGTCGACAATGGAGTGCTGATAGCGCCGTTCCCACATCGGCCCCTTCCAGCCGTGGAGTTTGCCGACCTCGATCGAGAGATTGCGATTGAGATACGCCAAGAACTGCGACATCAGGCGTGTCGACGGAACGGTCGCCAAGAGGTGGTAGTGGTTGGACAGAAAGGCCGCTGCGTGGACCGTCGCCGGGTAGAGAGCGAGGGCTCGACCGAGGACGCCGATGATGATGTCGTTGAGTTCCGGCGAGGGTTTGAGCAGGAACCGTCCTTGGAAACAGCGAACGCAGAGTTCGATCAGGGAGTTGTCGGGGATCCATCGAGGTGGTCTCATGCCACCAAGAACGTAGTTCCCGTCTAAGACCCTACAACCCCGGATCTCTCGGAATACACCTGGCACCGCTGCGCCGCTGCGGCGCCGCTGCGGCTGCGGTTCCTTCTCCGCCGCGGCGATCGCGACTCCCTCAAACGGCTTCCCGTCGTCGCCTGGGGGAGCCGGCAGGCTAGGGCTGCTAAGATCAGTTTTCCCTTTCTTTGCAGAACTTCGAGGAGTGTGAGGCGATGAACCGCGATCGACGAGTTCGACGGCAGCGGATGACGGCATGGGCTCTCCTATTCGGGTGCGTAGTCGGCACCCTGCTGAACCCAAGTCACTTGCGGGCCCAGGAGATGCCAGACGTGGCCACTCTCGAGGCCAATCTGGAGACGATGTTTCAGGCGGCTGTAACCATGGAGGACGAGGAGCCGCTGTGGGTATTGCAGGCTTGGGGCATGGTCTTCGAGACGGCGACAGTGCTCGAGCACGTGCGGGCGATCGAGCGGGGCGAGGAGGGCGCGCCTCCCGGAGCGTTCGAGGCGGCGCAGGAGAGGCTCCTCCAGCGCTGGCAGAGGCTGGAGCCCGACTCCGGTCGTCCGGAGCTGTTTCGATTGCTTCGTATCCAGGATCCGGCCGAGAAGCGGGCGGCCGTCCTCGACCTTTCCGAGAGGTATCCCAACGATTTTCTCATCGTCCAGCAGGTCCTGATGCAGAACGACGACTCTGAGCGCGAATCTTCGGTTCAGACCCTAGAGGACTACCTGAGCCGCAGTCCGCAGGATTCCCGTGCCTACGCTTGCCTCGTTCAGCTCAGTCGGCACAACCAGACCCTTCAGGCGGAGTATTTCGTGCGTTGGCAAGAGGCGGCCCCGGGGCATCCGCAGCTCGTGGTGGAGTGGTTGTCAGCGAACCAGCACCGCCAGGATCCGGATGCGACGACTCGCATCCTCGCCGACTTCTTTGCTCGGCGGGGGAAGAGCGAGAGGGATCTAGCTGCCTGTCAGAGCGTGCTGCGACTCGAGCTTGCCAGCCACGTTGCGGAAGCCGAGGCCTGCCTGGACCGGATCGCTTCCGACGCCGAGGCTGACGAAGCGACGTCGACGCAGGCGCTCAAGGCGGCTGCAGCTCGGGCTGCCAAGGCCGGTGACTGGACACCGCTGCTAGCGGCGGTGGAATCGCTCGAACCGGAGGAGGGGGCGAGGGCCCTCCTCGCCGCGGCCCGCGAGCTCGAGGCGCCCGGTCGGTGTGACGACTCGCTGCACCTCGCTCGCTCGGCGCGTGAGATTCAGACTGGGAACGACGACACGGACCGCTCGATCGCCTCGGTTCTGAAGCGCTGTGAGCAGCATCCCGGATCCCGCGACTACTTTGTGACGCTGCTGTCTACGGCCTCCGAAGAGTCCGTTCCCCAAATTCTGGGTGCCTGGGCGATGCGGGTGAACGGCGTCTGGAAGGGAGACGTCCCCGCCACCGCCCGCGGTGTCATCGAGCGCCGGCTAGAGGCGAGCCCGGGGTCGGTCCCGCTTCTGAGAACCCTCGATACCCTCTACCAGCTGAGGGATCCTAATGCTCGACGGGGTGAGCTCTTGCAGCGTTGGCAGCGGCTTCCCGATCCGACTTCATACTTCGGCGCTGATCAAACACTGGCGCTGGCCTCTTCGTACCTTCTCGAAGGCAAGGTCGACTCCGCCACCGAGGTTCTACGCTGGCAGCTGAAGCGCCGATTCCAGTTCGAAGTGGTGGAGGGACTGTGGGAGCTTCTCCAAAGTTACGGTGAAGCCGGGGCGGCCGAACGCCTTGTCGACGATCTGATCAACGACTCGAATCAAGGTCGACGCTCCGCCGGCTACGTTCTGCGGGCTCGTTCCGCCCTTCTGGATGGCGGCTTCGCTGCGGCTGTCAACGACTACTGGAAGGCTTGGGAGGAACAAGCGAATCGGGACTTTGGCGAAGAGCTAGCAACGGTCGTAGCCATCTATGGCGACCACGACCAGCTCGATTCCGTGGCGGGGCGCCTGTGCGCGCAACCGGCCTTCGCCAGGGGCACCTCTACTGAGACCTGTGCCCTCCGTTTGCTGAGCCGCATCGGGGCCGACGAGGCGGCGGCAGCCCGGGTGCGAAGCGCCGCAGGGAGCCTCCCTGACGATCTCGAGTCGCTCCGCGCCCTAGCCTACTCGGCTCAAGGGGTGGAGGACTTCGAGACCGCCGAACGCGCCTTCCTGCGAGCCTTCGAGATCGACCCCAAGGCCGAAGCCTCCTGGACCCAGCTAGGTTCTCTCTACGAGAAGCAGGGTCGCGTCGACGACTTGCTGAACCTGTTGGACCGGTCGCGCCGCGAGTTAGCCTCGCCGTCGCTCGGCCTCTATCGGGCCGCAGGTCGCGCCACGACCGCCGCCGGTCGTGGCCGCGAGGCAGTGGAGCTGCTGCAGGAGGCGCGTTCACTGACCCCCGAGGGTCAAGCCGGCAATTGGAGCCGCGGCTGGATCGACCAAGAGCTTCGGGCCGCCTACACGGCGCTCGGCAGCTCACTGCGCTCTCCAAGTGAAACCGCCAAGGTAACCGCGGTCGACCTCCCAAGTCTGCCGAAAGGGTGGGAGCAACTGAGCTCACAAGAACTCCTGGCGCGAGCTCAGGCCTTCTACAGCGGCAGCGGCGGCAGGTACGATCCCGCCCTCGCAGTTACGCTCTTCGAGGAGCTGGCGGCGCGCGGAGATCGCCGCGCCGAGATGAGGCTGGCGATCGTCTTCGTCCTCGGGCCCGAGGACCTGCGCCGGGGCTCGGACGAGGCTCGAAAGCGATACCAGTCCGCGATCGAAGCGGTTCGGGAGGGCGCCCGTTCCGGGGACGCCTTCTCGCAGTATCTGCTGGGAACCGTCCTGCAGACAGGGAACTTCGGAGAGGTGGACCTCGAGGCCTCCCGCTCCTGGCTGCAGCGGGCGGCGGAGCAAGGGAATGGTTGGGCTTGGAACAACCTCGGGTGGCTGGCGGAATCGGGCTCCTTGGGCGACCGACCAGACTCTACTCACGCCCTCGACGGCTATCGCCGTGCCAGCGAGCTGGGGCTCGCTCCGTCGATGCTCTCGTTCGCTCGGGTTGCCTGGAGCCTGCCCCGCGATCGGGCTACCTGTGAAGAGGCGGGACAGTGGCTAGAGAAGGCTCGAGAGCTCGGACATCCCGCCGCTGCGTCCACCCTGAATCGCCACCGGTTCTACGGAGTTCCCGAATGCCTGCCGAGGCAGCCGCAGGTTGCACTGAAGGCGCTGCTCGCCGCCAAGGAGCGGGAGCAAGACTCGCCGTCTCTCGAATTAGGCCTTGCCCTGTTGGAGTTGGGACAGGATCGGGCGACCATTCAAAGTGGTCTGACGGAGATCGAGGCGGTGGCGATTGCGGAGCAGAACTCCTTCGCCTACGAGGTCCTCGCGTTGTTGCGCTTTAGTGGAGTCAAGGTCGACCAGGATACCGAGCTGGGCTACCGAGACCTAGCGAACGCGGCGCGGTTGGGATCGGACGGATTCCCCGGTCTACGAAGCGTTCGCTGGGGTGAAACGTGGGAGTTCTGGCCCGCTTTCTTGCAGCGAATCCAAGGTCGGCTCGAGGCCAACTACGAAAACGGTGACGCGGCTTCAGCCGCTCTGCTGGCCCGCATGGGCCACGTCGGTTTGGCAGGGATCGACGACGAACAGGTGCTCCTGATGGCGCGTTTCGCCGCCGAACGCGGGGAAGGCCTGGCGATGCGTACCCTCTACCACGTGTACCGCCAGGGCGCCGGGGTCGAGGAGAACCCCGCCGAGGCCATGGAGTGGTTGCGTCGTGGAGCCCAGGCCGGTGACTCCTTCTGCCAGATGTTCTACGGAAACGCCCTCATCCAGGGCGAGCGACTTCCCCGTGACCTGGAGGAGGGCGTCGCCTGGTTGACGCGCTCCGCGGAGGCTGGCAACTGGTGGGCGGTTGGCGACATGGCTCACCTCCACAGCGAAGGCTGGGGAGGCCTACCGGTGTCGCTCGACAAGGCGGCTCCCTGGTGGAGGAAGCTGGCCGAGCGGGGCGACGCCGAAGCAGTCGGCCGGTTGCGGTATCGGGAAGTCGCGGAGGACTAGTCTCTCGCCTCAGGAGGTACACGACGAAACACAGGAACGTAGGTGTCAGATGGGATGAGTAGGTCGATCCCCCTCCGTGGCCTTGTGCCAACGTAGGGGTACTTAGTCACCAACTCCGGATCGAGGCCGGGAAGGAGACTGACCATGATCCATGTTGGCATCGACTTGCACCACGCCGCCAACCGCGAGGCCCGAAGGCGCCTCTGGCGCAGTCCGTCGTCGTCTCGTATTGGTCAGGCCTCGGAGAAACTCGCCGACGGGATGAAGAACGTCGTTTTCCCCGAAGGCACTTTCCCGCCGGGCGGACCCTACGTTCCTAGTCGGGCTGATCGGCGGCTAGGGCTAACGTAGGATCGGAAGGGCCGCCCTCTCGAGCGAGAGGGCCACAGCTCAGCTGCTCGGACCCGGCCAGAAACCATGCGTCGCCGCAACCGAGCGACCTCGCGGATCGAGAATCACCAAGGCGGCGGCGCTCCGGCTCGACAAGCTCGGACTATTCGACCGCGAAGCCCATCAGCTCCACCGGCAAACCGCCCACGCCGCTGATGGTGAACGTCTTGATATACCCATCGGTGTCCTCGCCCCCATAGGCCAGTGCGTACGTGTCAGCGTCTACCTGAACGAGCGAATGTTCAACCGCAAGGATCGTATCGTGTTCCAGCGACTCAACCTGAGTGATACTCAAACCGTCAGCGGAGATCGTGAACGTTCTGAGATACCCGTCATCCCCAAGGCCCCTGTAGGCCAGTGCGTAAGTGTCAGCATCCACCCGAACGAACGAGTTGTCCAACCCGAGGCTCGGATCGTGCTCCAGCGACTCAACCTGAGTGATACTCGAACCGTCGGCGGATATCGTGAACGTCTTGATATACCCGGCGTTGTCAACGCCACCATAGGCCAGTGCGTACGTGTTTGCGTCCACCTGAACGAGCGAGTTGTAGATTCCGACACCCGGATCGTGTTCTAGCGACTGGACCTGCGTGATGCTCGAGCCGTCGGCGGGTATCGTGAACGTCTTGATATACCCGTCGTTGCCATCGCCCGTGTATGCAAGTGCATAGGTGTCGGCGTCAACTTGCACGAGCGAGTTGTAAACCCCAAGAAACCCATCGTGCTCCAGCGACTGGACCTGCGTGATACTCGAACCGTCGGCGGATATCGTGAACGTCTTGATGTAACCGTCGTTGGCAAGGCCCCTGTATGCCAGCGCGTAGGTGTCGGCGTCCACCTGAACGAGCGAGTTGTAAGCCCCGGAAAACGCATCGTGCTCCAGCAACTGGATTTGCGTGATGCTCGAACCGTCGGCGGATACCGTGAACGTCTTGATACGCCCGCCACCGCCGTCGCCCGCGTAGGCAAGTGCGAAGGTGTCCGCGTCCACTTGAACAAGCGAGCTGTAAGACCCGAGAAGCGTATCGTGCTCCAGTACTTGGACTTGTGTGATGCTTGAACCGTC
This sequence comes from Thermoanaerobaculia bacterium, assembly GCA_030429235.1. Classification (GTDB taxonomy): domain Bacteria; phylum Acidobacteriota; class Thermoanaerobaculia; order Multivoradales; family JAIOJS01; genus JAIOJS01. Next base: position 10,785 of record JAUIDB010000050.1, read on the forward strand.
GGCGGATACCGTGAACGTCTTGATATACCCGTCGCCGCCGTCGCCTCCGTATGCAAGTGCGAGAGTGTCGGCGTCCACCTGAACGAGCGAACTGTGACGCGCGTCGAGTGGATCGTGCTCCAGCGACTGAACCTGCTGCGCATGCGCGGGCGGGGCGAAGAGCAGGATCACTGGTAACACCAGGCCAAACGTGACCCCGGATAGTCTGTTCGTTTCTCGGCTAGTCATCGGGCCATCCCTTCAGCGGTAGTTCAACGAGGATCACAACCAGCAGACGGGATTGTAGCTCCTCGGCCTCCCCCCTCTAGACAAGTGAAGTCGACGGGGGTATCTCTGGAGAGGTCTCAACCGCTTGGGAGGAGGGGGGGTTCCTTGGATCCCTCGAACCTCTGACGCAGGTCAAGAAACGAAAGGCTGGAGGGACCCACGCCGCTTCGCGGGCCGCCCCGACCCTCGGTCGCGCGATTCTCAGCTGCGGATGACAATCGCGAGTCTGGCGGCGTAGAGCTTCGCCATCGCGCTCGATGTCGAATGCGCGAGACCTCCGATGAGGCCGAGTACGTGCCGACTACGACTACGTGCCAGGCACGCAGTCAGGGAACAGTTGACGACCAGGCGGCGAAGTCGCCCGACTCGAAACCGTCGCGCAACAGAACGACGCTATAGATGACGTCGACCGCGCCGGCGCCAGTGGCTCCGGAGACGGTCTCCTGGGGCACCCCGACGGCCAGATCGTCGGCGCTGTGTCCGGCGAACCTTCCGACCGCGAGCGCCAGACCGAACTGATCGCCGAACTCGGCCAGATCGACGGTCTGGCGCCAGATCTGAGTGCCGGCCGCCACGAGACCGGTCCCGGCCTGGCCCGGGATCACGAGCACGATTCCGGCCAGCTCGATGGGTCCCAGGTTCTCACCCGGCGACGAAGCCGCGAGATCGTCGACCCCGTCGCCGTCGAAGTCACCGGCCGCCAGGGCGTAGCCGAAGTACTCGTCCTCCCCTTCCTCTTCCGGCGGCAAGTCGTCCTGGGTCCAGAGCTGGTGACTACCGCCGTCGAAGTCGAGCACGTTGACCGCACCCATGGCGAGGATGGTCGGATCTTCGCGGTCTTCGCCGATCACGCCGACGGCGAGCTCGTCGAAGCCGTCGCCATCGAAGTCGCCGGCGGCCAGGGTGTAGCCGAAGAAGTCACCGGCCTCGGCCACACCGGGGACGCCGGTGGCATCCTGGTGCCACTGCGAGTCGAGGACGAGGTCGTCGACGTCCGAGACCAGGATGACGGCCCCCGCCTGGTTCTGGCCGGAGACCTCCCGCCAGGCACCACCGATCGCCAGCTCGTCTCCCGAGAATCCCGAGAAGTTCCCCACCGCCAGGGCGCCGCCCAGGAACTCGTTCATCTGGAGCGGACCATCGAGCTCGAAGCCCCGTCGCAGGGTCGTCGTGCCCGTGGTCTGGAGTCCCGAGGCCGACCCGTAGAGGACGTGGACCATGCCGGCCTGCGCGAAGCCGACGATGTCCTCGCCGGCGACGCCGATGGCGAGATCGTCGATCCCGTCGGCGTCGAGATCACCGGCGGCGAGAGCGCTTCCGAAGCCGTCGCCGGTGTCTGGGTCGGTCGCCAGATCCCCCATCCCCTGATGGAGGAGTTGGTCGTCATCTCCGGTGAGTCCTCCGGGGCCGCCGAAGAGCACGTGCACGGCCCCTGCGTTGACGAAGGATCCGAGACCCTCGCTGGGCACGCCGATGGCGAGATCGTCACAGCCATCGCCGTCGAAGTCACCGGCGGCGAGGGTGCGGCCGAGATAGTCGTCCAGCTCGGCGACGTTCTCGATGCCGGGGCTGTCCTGACTCCAGGCTTGGTGGCCGTCGGCGGTGATCCCACCGGCCCCCCCACGGAGCACGAGAACGCGGCCCGCGTCCTGGGCCCCCGGGAGGTCCTCGCCCGGCATCCCGATGGCGAGATCTTCGTAGCCGTCGCAGTCGAAGTCGCCGGTCGCCAACGCATAGCCCATCTCGGAGCCGGCCTGGAGCTCGACGTCAATACCCGGCGTGTCCTGACTCCAGAACTGGGCTCCACCCGGGCCGAGTTGGGCCGTCGCGGGACCGGAGACCAAGAGGGAGCCCAGAGCCAGGGCGATCGTGAGCAAGGGGGATCGAGTCCTCATGGCGAAGTCTCCTGGGAAGTGGGTGTTGGGACGGGGCCGGGGCCCGCTCAAGGGGATGTCGTCGACCATGCCGAGGTATCTCCGGTCTCGAAGCCGTCGCGCAGGAGGACGGCGCTGTAGATCACGTTGACACCGCCGGCTCCAACGGCCCCCAGGACGGTCTCCCACGGCACCCCGACGACGAGGTCGTCGGCGCTGTGTCCGGCGAAGCGCCCGACGGCGAGCGCCTCACCGAAACGGTCCCCCTCCTCGGTGGGGTCGATGGTCTGGCGCCAACTCTGGGCACCGGTAGCGACCAGACCCGTACCCTCTTCCCCGCTGAGCACGAGCACCAGCCCGACCATGTCGAGAGAGCCGCGGTCCTCACCGGGGGCGGCCATGGCCAGGTCGTCGACCCCGTCACCGTCGAAGTCACCCGCCGCCAGGTCCCAGCCCAGGAGTTCGTTCTCCCCCTGGGCTTGTGGCGGCAAGTCGTCCTGGGTCCAGAGCTGATGGTTGCCACCATCGAAATCGAGCACGTTGACGGCGCCGATGCCGGGGATCAGTGGACTCTCGCGGTCCTCTCCCGGGACACCGACGGCCAGCTCGTCCAGCCCGTCGCCGTCGAAGTCGCCGGCGGCGAGAGCTCCGCCAAAGCCGTCGAGGTCGTCGGCGACTCCGGGTACGTCGGTGGCGTCCTGGTGCCAGAGCGAGTCGAAGATCTCCTCGTCGACGTCCGAGATCAGGACCACGGCCCCCGCCGAGGGGTGCCCGTTCAGATCGTGCCCGGGGACGCCCACCGCCAGTTCCTCCCCCACGAAACCGGAGAGGTTCCCTATCGCCAGCGACGCTCCGAACAGATCGAAGTCCTGAGCCGGCCCGGCGAGCTCGATGCCCCGGCGCAGGCTCGTCGTACCGTTCGTCAGGAGCCCCGACACGGATCCGTAGAGAACGTGGACCATGCCGGCGAAGACCGTCCCGGAAACATCCTCGCCACGCACTCCGATCGCCAGATCGTCGATGCCGTCGGCGTCGAGATCGCCCGCGGCGAGGGCACCGCCGAAGGCATCATTCTCGTCGGGCTCGGTCGCCAGATCGCCCACCTCCTGGTGGAGGAATTGATCGCCGTCCCCGCTCAAACCGCCCGGGCCGCCGTAGAGCACGTGCACCGCGCCCGCATAGAGAATGCCGGCCAGCTCTTCGAAGGGAACACCGACCGCCAGATCGGCGCAGCCGTCGTCGTCGAAATCTCCAACGGCAAGCGCTCGGCCGAACTGGTCCCCGGGCTCGGCCTGGTCGGCGATCCCCGGGATGCTCTGATCCCAGATCTGGTGATCGTCGGCGGTGAGCCCGGCTGGACTGCCAGATCGTCGAAGCCGTCGCAATCGAAGTCGCCGGCGGCCACGGCGTACCCCATGCTGGTGTCGGCTGCCAGTTCGAGCTCGATCCCAGGGGACTCCGGGCTCCAGAACTGGGTTCCGGTCAACCAGAGCTGGGCACGGACCGGACGAGCCGGAATGAAGGCGATCATCATCGCAAGGACAACCGGAGCGAAGGGTCGAAGGCGCATGGGTCTGTCTCCAGAAACGGTGGGCAACGTCGCCGAGCCGTCGCCGTCGGGCGCGGGCCGGACGCGACGACGGAGCGATGCTGCCAGGAGCCTCGGCCGGGGTCCCGATGGGCCGCTAAGGAATGGCTTAGGGTAAGCTGAGACCCGATGCCGAGATCCCAGCCGCAGAAGGAAACTTTCTCGGTCGGAGACTGGACCGTCGAGCCGGAGCTGCTCCTCGTTCGTCGTGACGAGACGAGCCACCGGCTCGAGCCGATGGTGATGGCCCTGCTCGTTCACCTCGCCGGCCGAGCACCGAGGGTTGTGTCGCGCGAGGAGATCCTCGAGGAGGTCTGGGAAGGCCGGGTGGTGGTCGACGAGACCGTGACCCGCGCTGTCTCGATGCTGCGCCAGGCCTTCGGCGACGACGCCCGGAATCCAACCTACATCGAGACGATCCCCACCCGGGGGTACCGCCTGATGGTGCCGGTCCAGCCGGGCCTCGATGGGCTCGAGCCCGGGGCCCAGGAGCCGGTGGATCCCGGATCCGCGACGCGATCGGAAGCGAGCCCGCAGCGACCACGACTCCCCCCTGCCATCGTCGCCGGCCTGGTGCTCCTCGCCGCGGTTGCGGCTCTCCTCCTCTTTGCCCGGGGACCCGAGGGGAACGTCGATCCCGCCCCGAGCGCCCCCGTCGAAACGGACCGCCCCGGGATCGCCGTGCGAACCCCGGCGATCGCGGTGCTGCCCTTCACCGCGTCGCCGGAGGACGCTGTGCTCGCCGACGGTTTGACCGACGAGCTGATCCACCTGCTGTCACGCATGGACGACCTGAGGGTGGTCTCGCGGATCTCCTCGATGCGCTTCCGGGATCCAGCCCGCTCGCTCGGCGAGATCGCCAGGACGCTCGAGGTGGACTACCTGCTGGAAGGCTCGGTCCTCTCCACCACCGATCGGGTGCGGATCCACGCCCGGCTGGTTCGTCCAACCGAGGACGAGACGCTTCTCTCCCGGCGGTACGAGCAGCAGCTCGTCGACGTGCTGGCCCTTCAGCGCGAAGTGGCCCGCGACGTGGCGCGGGAGATCCGAGTGCCGCTCAGCTCAGAGGAGCGGTTGCGCTCGGGCGCCGAGGGCCCGGTGGACCCCGAGGCGTACCGGCTGTACCTACGGGCCTCGTCACTCCTCAAGGATCGACGCCAGATCCGCCTCGCCGCGTCGCTCTTCGAGCGCTCGGTCGCCATCGACCCCACCTTCTCTCTGGCCTGGGCCGGACTGGCGGAGGTCGAGCTCCTCGCCGTCCAGTACCTGACGGGACGCAGTCACGAGCGAGCCGCCGGCGCCGTCGCGAGAGCCCTGGAGCTCGACGATCGCCTGGCCCAGGCGCACGCGGCTCGGGGGCTGCTGATGGTGTCGCGGGACCAGAACTGGGCCGAGGCCGAACGGAGCTTCGAGCGCGCGATCGAGCTGGAGCCGAGCTACTCCACCGCCTACCAGTGGTACTCGGAGATGCTCTCGCTGACCGGACGTCACGACGAGGCCCTCGCGCAGGTCGAGAAGGCCCGCGACCTCGATCCGTTGTCACCCCTCGTGCTCGCGGCGACCGGTCAGCGACTCAGCGCCGCGAGACGCTACCAGGCCGCCGAACGCGAGCTCCTGGCGGCGGAAGACCTCGACGCCCGCTTCGCCTGGCACCTGGGAGAGCTCGCCTACGTCCGCGAGCGACTGGGCGACGAGCCTGGCGCCATCGATGCCCGGCGACGTCAGCTGCAGCGCCGGGGTTTGTCCGAGGCGGAGCTCGACGACTTCGAGAAGGGCATCGCCGAAGCCGGCATGGACGGCTTCTGGCGCTGGTACCACTCCTATCTCGAGTCGGTCGACGACCGCTTCCCCATGCGTCGCGCCGAAGCCGCGGCCGCCCTCGGGCTCGATGCCGAGGCCCTCGCCTGGCTGGAGTCCACCCTGCTCCATCAGGCCCTGTGGTTCCTCCAAACCCAGCGGAGCCCGGCCTTCGACGAGCTACGGCAGGATCCGAGCTACCTGGAGCTGGTCGCGGGCTACCCCCTGTGGACTCCCACGCTGAGCCTCCCCGCCGACGGACCAACCACCGACGACTGAGCGTGCGGTCTGCCAAGGCTCAGGCCACCCCGTTTCAATCCAGGTCGATTCGCCCGCGCCCCTTCTTCACCTCACTACGCCAGCGTTTGCCCTCGAGGCGACGGCGCTTGGCGGCGCGCGGGACCCGGGTCTTCTTGCGCGGGGTCCGCCGCGCGAAGGCTTCGGCGACGAGGTCATCCAACCTGGCGCGGGCGGCCTCGCGGTTGGCGCTCTGACTGCGGTGTTTCTGCGAGGTGACCCGCAACACCCCGTCCTTGTTGATCCGCGTGGCGAGCCGCTCGAGAATCCGCCGTCGCTGCGCGTCATCGAGCGCTTTCGACTGCCGCACGTCCCACAGCAGAGTCACCTTCGTCTCGACCTTGTTCACGTTCTGGCCCCCGGGCCCGGAGCTGCGGGCCGTCTGCAACTCGAGCTCGTGCTCCGGAACGGTGGGTACCGGGATCATGACGCCGGCTGCGCCGTGAGCTCGACTCTGGCGGACCCAGTGCCCTGTTCGCGCACTGTCCGCGGCGAGGATCGCTTCTGTGTCTTCATGACTCCATCCTCTCAGGATTCGGAGCCTTCGGAAACCGGGCGGTCCCCGAGTACGTGCCGAGCTAGTGCCAGGTAGATTCCGAGGGCGGTTGCTCAGCTCCACCACGGAGCGTTGGTGTCAGCGTTGGTGTCAGACACATTTCGAAGGCAGCACATTTCGAAGGCAGCGGGGGCCGCGCCAAGGAAAGAGCAACCCGCGGCAGACGCCCCCAGGAGGATCACTGGTTGTCGGTCAACGGGTTGAGGACGTCGAGATCGGGAAAGCGGCCGAAGTCGCGGTCGGCGCTCCACAACCGGGCGACGCCATGCAAACGGCAGAGCGCGGCGATTCGGCCGTCGTGGACCTGTGGCCCAGCGATCTTCCCTCGAATGAGGGTACGTTCGAGGAGCGGCCAGTAGTCGCCACTCTCGCCGAGAAGGACGAGCGAGGGTGACTCGAGCCAGGCACGGACCTGATCGATGGCCTGATCCAGCGGAGTCGGAGGATCGAAGATCCTCGGATGAGTGACGATCGCTAGTAGCTCATGAACACACGGCCAGGGGATCGCCCACAGGGCGCGACCCTCGGCGAGGGAGCGGACTGCGGCTTCTGCCGGCGCGTGCCACTCGGAGTCCGCTCGATGCGCATAAACGAGTATGTTCGTGTCGACCGCGATCACGTCCCGCGACCGTCGTACGCCAACTCCCGAACCCGAGCCCAGCCGCCTTCACGAACTTCGGGACGCATGCCGGATCCGCGAAAGGAGGCCGACCGAAGGCGAAAGTCCCCACGTTGTTCGTGGTCGTCGATGACTCGGCGCAGAGCCTCTTCGAGCAGGGCCTTCAACGTCGTGCCTTCGGCGGCCGCGAGCTGCTTGGCCTTGTTGAGAACAGGATCGGAAATCTCTACGGTCGTCTTCATATGGGAAACCATATCACGGCCAACTGTCGCAGCGCCTCAGATGTCCTCCCTCGACGTCCACGTGGATTGGCGGCCTCCCAGGAACCGAAGCGGTGTTGGTTTCACAGGTAGCACCTCCCTGGGGCCATCCGTGCGATCGGCGCCGACTCGTCGTTTGATCCTTCGAAGGTCGCCCAGAAACACCTCTTGCGGAGAGAACCCACGATGAGAAGCTATCGGACGAACACCAGCGCGCAAGCCCCCTCGCGTTCGGCAGCCGAGGAAGGATGTCTGGGAATCTACCTGGCACGGACTCGGCTCGCTAGTCGAGGCCCTGCTGGAGGTGGACGAACGGCTTCGGGCCGTGAACGCGGAGATCCGGGAGGAGTGCCAAGAGAACCGACTCCTCAAACGGCTTCAGACGGTCCCCGGGGTTGGCCCGGTCGT
>JAUIDB010000051.1 GCA_030429235.1 Thermoanaerobaculia bacterium
TTGGGAGCGCTGTCGTCAGTCGGAGGGCGAACGCCTCTGGGAGGGGACCAGCGACAACTACATCCATGTGACGGCCCCTGAGATCGCTGCCGTCGCCTCGCGTCGTCTCGAGGGACGCCTGTATCCCGCCTATCTGACCGAGACCACCGAGAGGGGAGTGCGGGCGCGGTGGAACCTGACGGCGGGCCCCACTCCGTGAGTCGACCCCGTTTGACCAGGGTTTCGCTCGATCATCTGACCGAGAGCGACCCCGGCCTGCGACGGCCGGCGGTCGATCGGCTCGGCGATGCCCTCGGTGCTGACGGAGTGGTGCGGGTGCAGCGTTCTCCCGATTCGGCATTCGAGGTCGAGGACCTGGTAGAGGTCCTGGGAAGTAGCCTCGAGGACTACTTCGGCTTGCCGGCGGGTACTCTCGTGCATCGGATCGATCCGGCCCTCGTGATCGGGAGCAACGCGTCGTCCGGGGTGGTGGCAGTTCTGGTGCGAGGCCACGACGTTTCCGACGAGGCCGGCCTGACGGTGACCACCACGGCGGGTGGAGAGGTGCGCTGGCGGGCTTCGACCGACGAGGTCCTGGTGTTGGTCGGTCCGCTGCTGGCCCGGTGGACGGCGGGGGTCCTGCCCGGCTCGATCGACCTCGGTTCCGACGACCTCGCGCCCTTCGAACCGCGGTACGTCGTGGGTATCGAGACGGCACCGCAGGAGGTGCTCCCCGGATTCCAAACTGCGTCGGGTCAAAGCGGGTTGGGTTCCTCGTGATTGTGTGGTAAAAGCCCGGGAGCGATGCCCGCGGCGGGCGTGAGCCTGGATTACAAGGAGAGTCGAAGATGACCATGACCGCAACTACCCTCAGCAAGTCGAGTGAATGCATCGAACTCGAAAATCGCTACGGAGCCCACAACTACCATCCTCTCGACGTGGTGATCAGTCGGGCCGAAGGCGTCTTCGTGTGGGATGCCGAGGGGAATCGCTACATGGACTTCCTGGCGGCCTACTCCGCGGTGAATCAGGGGCACTGTCATCCACGGATCCTCCAGGCCCTGGTGGAGCAGTCCAAGCGTGTCGCCTTGACCTCGCGCGCGTTTCGCAACGATCAGCTCGGGCTCTTCTACCAGCAGCTCTGCGAACTCTCCGGCTTCGCCAAGGTCCTGCCGATGAATACGGGCGCAGAGGCGGTAGAGACCGCAATCAAAGCGGCCAGAAAATGGGCCTACACCGTCAAGGGCGTGCCGCGCAACCAGGCGAAGATCCTGGTTTTCTCGGACAACTTCCACGGTCGAACTACCACCATCGTCGGATTCTCGAGCGAAGATCAGTACAAGGATGGCTTCGGCCCGTTCACTCCCGGATTCGAGATCCTTCCCTACGGAGACGTCGCCGCGGTCGAAGCGGCGATGGACGAGAACGTAGCGGCAATCCTGGTGGAGCCAATCCAGGGCGAGGGGGGAATCCTCATTCCGGAGGACGGCTTCTTACGCCGCCTGCGCGAGATTACGGACGACTACAACGCGCTACTCATGCTCGATGAGATCCAGTCCGGTCTCGGCCGTACCGGGAAGATGTTCGCGTACGAGCACGAGGAGATTCGGCCGGACGTCGTGATCATCGGCAAGGCCTTGTCCGGTGGCTTCTATCCGGTCTCGGCGATACTGGCCGATGGCGAGGTGATGGGGGTCTTCCGGCCTGGCGACCACGGATCGACCTACGGGGGCAACCCGGTGGCGGCGGCCGTGGCGCGGGCCGCGCTCGACGTGATCACTGAGGAGGGTCTGGTCGAGCGCTCGGCCGAACTGGGGGCCTACTTCATCGAGCGCCTGCGGGCGATCGACTCCGCTCACGTGGCCGAGATTCGTGGACGCGGTTTGTGGATCGGAATCGAACTGCACGCCGAGGCTGGTGGCGCTCGCCGTTTCTGCGAAGCGCTGATGGAGCGAGGACTGCTGTGCAAGGAAACCCACGATCACGTCATCCGGATCGCGCCGCCGCTGACCATCGATCGCAGCCAGATCGACTGGGCGCTGGACCAGATCACGGATGTCCTGCAGTTGGCGTGAAAGCGCGGACGATGAAACAACCAAAGGGGTTCCTACGGGGTCGACTGGGGTGGTTCACCCTTTCGATCCTCATGGCTCTCGTCTCCCTGACGGGAGCGTGCGGTAGTTCGGAGACGGCCCTGCCGCCGGCGGATGCCACGTACGAGGTCGAAGGTACGATCCAACGAATCGGCGGTAGTCAGGGTGCCTACGCCGAGATTGTGATCCGGCATCGATCGATCACGGACTTCCGGAACCGCGAGGGTGAAGTGGTCGGCATGGAGAGCATGGCGATGCCGTTCGCCGTGGCTTCCGAGATCCCGGTGGAGGGACTCGCAATCGGCGACCCGGTGTCCGTGGCGTTCGAAGTACGGTGGGAGGCTGATCCGGTCTTACTGGTGACGGGGCTCGAGCTTCTTCCTCCCGGCACTCGAATCGATTTCGGAAACTCGGAGGCCGGACCGGTGGAGACCGAGGGGACAGAGGCATCGGCCACCGGGGATTCCGACGGGGCCGACGAGTCCGAGCCAGAGGTCGAGGCCGACGCGATCTGAGGTTTCCCCATGCCGATCTACGAGTTCTACTGCCCGGGCTGCCACGTACTCTTCAACTTCTTCTCGTCTCGGGTCGACACCGAGACCACGCCGGGCTGCCCCAAGTGCGATCGCGAGCGACTCGAGCGCCGTCCGGCGCGCTTCGCCATGATCAAGTCCAGGCCCGAGACGGAGGATCTGGAGTCCGATCCGTTCGGTGGACTGGACGAGCAGCAGTTGGAGCGAGCCATGGAATCCTTGGCAGGAGAGTTCGAAGGCCTGGAGGACGAGGAGGATCCCCGGCAGATGGCTCGCTTCTTCCGTCGCTTCGGTGAGGCTACCGGCATGGCGTTGGGTCCCCGGATGCAGGAGATGCTGGGGCGTCTCGAGGCGGGGGAGGATCCAGATCTGTTGGAGCAGGAGTTGGGCGACGGGCTGGAGGACGATGACGACTCGCTCGCCGAGTGGTTTCAGGTCAAGAAGCAGGCCCAGGCCTTCAGAAAGCGTCGCCCGCGGCAGGACGACGAGTTGTACTTTCTGTAGGTCGCTCGCTTGCTAGCCGCTCGCGGCGCGAGCAGCCCCGAGTCCGTCCGCGCAGCCGTCGAGGTCCACGCAACCAACCTCCTGGGGAGTCGTTGCGAGAACCACTCGACGAACCGGGACCTAGAGCCGGGTGATCACCCGTGTCGTCCCATGGCTCGGCGGGTCTACCGGTTCTCTATGCCCCAGGTTCTCGTGGCTGAGTTGTCGACGAGATCCCGGGCCTCGAGGGAGACCTCGTAGCCGCTACCTGAACGGGTGGCCCGCAGAATGAGCTTGCCGATCGCGCTGTGCTCGTCGCTCGCCTCGACGCGCATCAACTCGCCTTCGCGCATCGAGAGGGAGGGGGCCGAACCGAAGGGATCGTCCTCGCGGGTCCAGAAGAAGAACTGTGGCTCGTCGCACTGAATCTCCCACTCGGCACTGTTCTGGTTCTCGGGGAGAACCGGCAGCCAGATGATCCCATCGACCGACCACAGGACCGGGACGTCACGGTGGGTTTTGATCTTCCGCTTGGGCTTCTTCGGCTTCTCGTCCTGATCGAGTCCGTGGAGGCTGGTCAGCGTATCGACGGTTCCTACCTGCCAGTCGATCACTGGCTCTGCCGTGTCGTAGATGAAGGGGACGCTTTCGATCTCGGCCCGCTCCCCCTGGGCACTGACCAGCGTGCCACCGAGGACGTGGCGACCGAGGTCCCATCCCGAAGCGACCTCCTCCATACTGACGGCTTCCCCGTCGAGCGTCGGCTCGAGATAGGCGGCACCACCGCTGGGATCGTCGATCTCGACCGCGAGCGTCGTATCGGTAGCCAGGACCAGAGCCGGTCCCAGGGCAGCGTGGAGACCGACTGCTACCACGTTCGCTTGCGGTTCGACTCGTTCGATCCGATCTGAGCGGATACCGAGGGAACGGGTTTCGGACGGAAACCCGTCGAGGCCCTTGGCGTCGACCGCCGCGACGCGCCAGTACCGATCGCCCATGGAGAGCGACGCGATCTGCCACGAAGTACCGGTGAGGTCTGTTTCTCGGGTGATGAGCTGACCGCAGTCGGGGTCACCGCAGATGTCGATCACGTAGCTCGCGGCTCCGGCCACCGGTTCCCAGGAGAAGAGCGGATTGGCGAGGTCGAGGTTCAACCCATCGGCGGGATGGGCCAGCTCTGGTGCAGAGAGCAAGGGTTCCGGTGCCGGTGGTGGGCCGGTGTCAGGCACCGAGACTCCCATGCCGGCGATGACCGCAACCGCGGTTCCTGCAGCCTCGACGCTACTCTCCCCGGCGTAGACCATGACCTGTGCTCCGCCTTCGTCAGGCCGGCGGGCGCGAGTGGCGAGGGTTCCCTCGGGGGAGGGCTTGGGCTTGGCCTTCGTCTCACCGATCCAAACCTCGACCGGGGGCTGCTGCCGGTCGATCGAAGAAGCGGCCAGGTCGGCCTGGCCAACCAGGACTTCTACGGTCTGAGGATCCCGCGACAGCGGCCGGGCCAGGGTGGAGCTACCCCGCAGGAAGAGGAGCGAATCCTCGCTGACCGTAACCTGGGTGCCGTCGGCGAAACGCAGTTCGGCAGACGAGTCGGTGCCGGTGCGGATACCGTCGCGTTCTCTCAGGAGGTCGGCCTGCTGGGCCGTGCGCCAATCGATGGGAGTCGGTTGCTGGTCGACTTGGCGGCCGAGGTCCGTGACCTGGGCCGAGCCCGAGGGGATTCCTCGGCTGAGCAGCACGCGAATCCGCTGCCCGGGAAAGATGAGGTGTGGGTTGTTGATCCCCGGATTTAACGCGGCGTTCTCGCGCCACGACTCGGGATCGCCCAGGTAGTAGTTGGTGATGATCTCCAGATTCTCACCCGGTCGCACGACATGCCAGCCGGTAACGCTACCGTCGCCCGGCTGGGCCACCAGGGATGTCGCGAGGCCCGAGGCCGACGCGAGGAGTACGAGGACTGAGACCAGGAGATGCTTCTGATGCACGCGGAACTCCAGCTGACTAGTAGTTAACGAGGCAAGCTCGCATAGCGTACCGCTTCCAGCGATATGAGACAATGGAGAATCAGACCGGGGTGTTCAGGTAGGCGCCACGGCACGATCGCGAAGACGGCTAGCAGTGAGGAGATCGAGTGGCGAAGTGGTTCCGATTGGGGTTGATGGGGCGGATCGGGCTGGCGTTGGCTGTCGTTTCCCTCGTTCCGCTGGCGATCCTCGCATTCAGTCTGCGGGGGGTGAACCGATCCGCCATGCGAGAGCAGGTGGAGCGGACGCACAGCGTGGCCGTGCGCTCGGTCGCGAGCCGGGTCGAGGCGCAGGTGATGGCGCGACAGACACTAGGAGCGTCGTTGGCGGGCAATCGACTTCTCCTCGAGGACCCGACGGGTCCTGAAGCAGTCGGCCTGCTGACCTCGGTCCTGCAGTCCCAAGAGACGGTGGTGGGGATCATCGTGGAGGATGCCAACGGCGAGATCGTGGTCCGAGCGCAGTACCCCGACGACAAGGAGGCGGTCGATCGAGCCCTGGCCATCGAAGCGAGCGCTCCCGTAGAGCCGACCTCCGAGGGCGGCGAGATGCTCCTCCTGTACACGGTCGGCCTGCCCGAAGCCACGGGGGCTCTCAAGTTGGTGGAGCGACCTCTATGGCTGGAGGGCATGTTCCAGCCCGAAGAACTGGGCCGCGACGCCGAGCTGACGCTCCTCGGACCGACGGGGGAACGTCTGGGCGGGCACTCCGGGGCCGACTTGCCGTCGGGGTTGGTGGAACTGGCGACCACCGGCAAGCTCGGCGGAGCACAGGTTCTCGAGCTCGATTCGGGAGAGCAGGTGGTCAGCGCCTTCTGGTACCTCGAGCCGGTGCCTTGGGTCGTCGTTTCGGTACAACCGGCAGAGGTTGCCGAGTCTCTGGCCCACGCCCTCGATCAACGGGCCCTGTTGGCGGTGGGACTCGCGCTGCTCCTGGCGGGTCTCGGCATCGCCGGGGGGTACTCGTCGATCGTGCGTCCGGTGCGGGGAATCCTGGCGGCTCAGCGAGAGCTCGACGGTAAGCCCGCGGGCAACGAGGAAAGTGGCAACGAGTTGGAGCAGCTGAAGGTCTCCCTCGATCAGCTTCGGGTCAAGGTCAAGGACAAGACCGAACTCGGGCGCGTCTTTCTCGGGCGATATCAAGTTCTCGAGATTCTCGGCGAGGGAGCCATGGGTACCGTGTTCCGTGGCCTCGACCCGAAGCTCCAACGCGCGGTCGCGCTCAAGACCATCCACCTCGACCGAGCGCGCGGAGAGAAGCGAGGCAAACTGGTCACGACGTTGCTGCGCGAGGCCGTGGCCGCGGCCCGGTTCTCGCACTCGAACATCGTGGCGATCTACGACATCGAGGACTCGGCGGACGTGGCCTACGTCGCCATGGAGTTGATCGAAGGCCGGGGGCTGGAAGAGATGCTCTGGGAGCGAGGACGGCTGCCTCCGAGTTCGGCGGTGCCGATTGCGGCGGCCGTGGCCCGGGCTCTGTCGGCTGCTCACGATCTCGGCATGGTGCACCGCGACATCAAGCCGGCCAACGTCCTGCTGGGTTTCGACGGTGCGATCAAAGTGACCGACTTCGGGATCGCCGGTTACCTGGGTGAGATGAAGGCGGGCAGCGGGTCGATCTTCGGAACCCCCGGCTACGTGCCTCCCGAGGCGATTCAGGGGCAAGGCTACGATGCCCGAAGCGATCTCTTCTCGTTAGGGGTGGTGCTCTACCAGATGCTGACGGGCGTCCATCCCTTCCAGGGCAATGGAGTTCGGGAGATCCTACTGACCACGCTCACCCGTGAGCCGAGGCCAGTTTCAGCCCTCAGCGATGAGGTTTCAGAGGAACTCCAAGAACTGGTCGGCCGCCTGTTGGCGAAGAAGCCCGACTACCGGCCAGCCGTGGGAGAGGTGCTCCGGAGTCTCGAGGAGATGACCGTACGCGAGGGGTGGCAGTGGTCTTACGTCGCAGGGGCCGAACCACCGCCGATCGCGGTGCCGAGCGAACCGACGATCGCGGCGCAGTGGATCGACACGATGGAGTTTCAGCGTAGCGGAGTCGCGGGAGGGGACCGGGAGCCCAGGGGGTGACGTCTGCTCAGGTGGGAAGCTGGTTTCTCGAGGGTCTGGCATCTCCGGGCAGCCCGACCTGGCGCACTCGCATCGATCCCTTGCCCTTCCGCATCGGGAGGCGCTCGACGGAGCATCTGACGCTGGAGAGCGGTCTCGTCTCTGGGAGGCACGCCGAACTGTTCGAACGGAGCGGTGGGCTCTGGGTGCGAGATCTCGGCAGCACGAACGGTACCTTCCGCAATGGCAGTCCGGTGGTGGGGGAAGAGCAACTCGAGGTCGGAGATGTCCTAGTGTTCGGAGACCAGGAGTTCCGGCTCGTCGAGTACGCCGAAGAGGGGTTCCGAACCACCCGGGTCTTTTCTTCCCTCGACATCCAGCCATGGATGTCTCATGCCGGAGAGCTTCAACAGCAGTTGAGCCGGCGGGAGATCGAGGTGCATCTGCAGCCGATCCGGCGGTTGGCCGACGAGACCATCGTGGGGTACGAAGTTCTCGGCCGCGGCCATCTGGGTGGCGAGGCAGTCGGTCCAGTGGAGATGTTCGCTACCGCCTCCCTTCTGGGGGCGATCCCGCAGCTGTGCCATGAGTATCGGCGGGCTGGCCTGGCCGCTTGCCGCGACGAGCCCGCCGAGGTGGCGCTGCTGCTCAATACCCATCCGGTGGAACTGGAGGAGGAGGCTGATCTTGTCGAGGGTCTAGCCGAGCTTCGCCGCGAGTATCCCTCTCGACGTTTGATTCTCGAGATCCACGAAGCGGCGGCGACCGACAGTGAGGATCTGAAACGCCTGGGCGGCGCGTTGCGAGAGTTGGCGATCGATCTGGCGTTTGATGACTTCGGAACGGGCCGCGACCGGCTGGTGGCTCTGGCCGAGACGGCTCCCAGGCTGCTCAAGTTCGACGTGGCCATGGTGCGATCCCTGGACCAGGTGAGTCGACGACGGAGGGAGATGGTGCGTCGCTTGGTGTCGATGGTGCAGGAGTTGGGGATCGCGACTCTGGCCGAAGGAGTCGAGACGGCGGGAGAACTCGAGGCGTGCCGGGAACTCGGTTTCGAGTTCGGTCAGGGCTACCTTCTCGGACGACCGGCGCGCTTCTCGCCGGGGGCATGGAACTGAGAGAGGAATCGTTGCGGGTGCCGACGATCGATGGGCAGGGAGGTACTGGAGCCGGCCAGCCGGTCCTCGAGGCCACACCCGACGAGTCGCCGCTGGCGAGCTTGATCGAGCAACTGCGGCAGGAGCCGCGGCTGGGTTCGGCCATTCGCCACACGCTCTACCTTCCCGGGGCCGAGCCGGTATTCTCCGAGCCGAGTCCGCCCTTGCCGTCGGCGATTGCTCGCGCCGTCGCCGCGCAGGGAGCCGACAGTCTCTGGTCCCACCAGGTCGAAGGACTCGAGGCGGTACGGTCGGGGGCCAACGTTCTGGTGACGACCCCCACCGCCTCGGGCAAGTCCCTGGTCTTCCAACTGCCGATCCTCGAACTGGCGTCCCGCGGAGACACTGGCCGCGCCCTCTTTCTCTATCCGCTGAAGGCGCTGGGGCAGGACCAGAAGGCGCGCTTCGATGCCCTGGCCGCTGCCGCTGGGATTCGAGCACCGTGTGAGATCTACGACGGCGACACGCCGAAGGGGCAACGCGCTGCCCTGAGGCGGAAACCACCCCGAGTACTGATTTCGAACCCCGACATGGTCCACCTCGGGATGCTGCCCTATTGGAGTTCCTGGAAGCCCTTCCTGTCGGAACTGCGCTGGATCGTCCTCGACGAACTCCACACCTACCGGGGGATCTTCGGATGCCATTTTCACCACGTGCTCCAGCGGTTGTCCAGGATCTGTCGCCGGCTCGGGAGCGATCCCCGCATCATCGCTTCGTCCGCCACGGCCGCCAACGCCGAGGAGTTTGCCGGACGCCTCACGTCGCGGGAGTTTCACTGGGTGGGGAACTCCACGGCACCAAGAGAAGCGCGGCATCTGCTCCTCCTGCAGCCCGAAGCCAGCCCCTACACCCTGACCCTGCAGCTGTTGATTCGACTCCTCCGTGCGGGGCAGCGGACGATCGTCTTCACCAAGGCACGTCGGATCGCCGAACTGCTCTTCAAGTGGTTGCAGGCCCAGGAACCGGATCTAGCGGCTCGGGTGGCGAGCTACCGAGCAGGGTTCCTGTCCGACGAGCGGCGCCGGATCGAGGTGGATCTCTTCTCGGGTCGACTGTTGGGGGTGATCTCGACCTCGGCCCTGGAACTAGGGATCGACGTCGGAGGCCTCGACGCTTGTATCTTGGTGGGGTATCCGGGCAGCATGATCGCAACGTGGCAGCGTTCGGGTCGCGCCGGCCGCCGCGGCCGCGAGTCGCTCACCGCACTGATTGCCCTGCCCGATGCCCTGGATCAGTATCTGCTGCAGCGCCCGATGGATCTGGTGCAGCGTCCGCTCGAGCAGTTGATCGTCGATCCGCAGAATCCCCTGGTCGGTGGCTCCCATCTCGTGTGTGCCGCGGCCGAGGTGCGCCTGGAGGCCGACGCGGATCGACGGTACGTCGAGGATCACCGCGCCGACATCGAATCGTTGGTGGAGAAGGGTGAACTCGCGCCAAGCGGTGATGGACGCGCCTGGACGACAGCTCGCTCGTTTCCCCAGCGCGGCGTAAACCTGCGGGGAGGGGGTGCTTCTCACAGCATCATCGACCAGCAGGAAGGACGGGTCATCGGTACGATCGATGGAATCCGGACGTTGCGCGAGTGTCACCCGGGTGCGATCTACCTGCACGCTGGACGGCAGTATCTCGTCCACGAGCTCAGGGAGGCCGACAAGCGGGTTCTGGTCGAGTCGGTAGATGTCGACTACTACACCAGCGCCCTGGGGGAGAAGCAAACTCGGATTCAAGAGGTCCTCGCGGAGAAGCACACCGGCTGGTTGTCGGCCTGGCTCGGTCGGCTCGAGGTCACCGAACGGGTCATCGGCTACGAGCGGAAGCGGATCCTCGGTCAGGAACGACTCGACGCTCACCGGCTCGATCTGCCTCCGGTGCGTTTCGAGACCGTCGGTCTCTGGTGGGCGGTCAAGCCTCCGCTCGAAGCGGCAATGATTGACGCGGAACGCCACGTTCTCGGAGCCCTTCATGCGAGCGAGCACGCCGCGATCTCGCTCTTTCCCCTGCTCGCGATCTGTGATCGCGGCGACATCGGCGGCATCAGCATCGCCCATCACCCGCAGGTTGGATGTGGAGCGGTCTTCATCTACGATGGCCACTCCGGCGGCGCGGGCATCGCACGCCGGGGCTTCGAGGAACTCGAGGATCTGCTGGCTCGGGTCGTCGAACTGCTCTCGGCTTGTGACTGCGGCGAAGGGTGCCCGTCCTGTGTACAGTCACCCAAATGTGGCAACGGGAATCGTCCCCTCGACAAGGAGGGAGCCCGCGAGTACCTCGATTGGCTGCGGGGCGCCGTACCCCTGGCCGAGGAACCCACGGAGGGCTGGGCCCTCGATCTCGAAGCAGAATCTGGGACCGGGGGAAGTGGGCTCCGGCAGGAAGGGCGGGTCGATCTCTTGCCACCGGCAGTGAACAAGGTCAACCCTCCGCTCCCCTCGGCGGTGAGCGCTGCGCCCCACACAGTGTCGCCTCCGACGGCGGTGACGGGGGCCGTGAAGGAGCGACGGCGCCGCCAGGGCCGCCGGAGCGCCTACCAACGCCGGGGCCGCGATCTCCATCGGCTGATCACGGGCTGGCGTGACACGACGTTGATCGTCGACATCGAGACACTGCGCTCGGCGCGGCAGGTCGGCGGCTGGCACCGTATTCATCGCATGGGAGTGGCCCTGGCCGTCGTGTGTCACGTCGAGGCTGGAACCTTCGAGACCTACTTCGAGCCGCAAGTCCCTCAACTGATCGATCGGCTACGACAGGCCGAGTTGGTCGTCGGCTTCAATACGCATGGCTTCGACTTCCGCGTGCTCGCGGGTTACGCCGGAGTGGACATCGCACGAGTGGTCCCTTCTCTCGATCTGCTACAGGACGTCTTCGAGGAGAACGGTGTGCGCCGCGGCCTGCAGCACTTTGCTACCGAAACTCTCGGAGTTGGTAAGCAGGGAAGTGGACTGGAGAGTCTCGAGTGGGTGCGCCAGGGTCGCCTGGATCTGGTCGAGGAGTACTGCCAACAGGACGTCGCCGTGACGAGAGATCTGTACCTGTTCGGTCGTCGGGAAGGGTATATTCGCGGTCGCAGTCGCAAAGGAGAGTCCGTGGAACTGAGGGTCGAATGGTAGCTAGTGAGAGGTTGGGAACCGGAGAGGAGGCTGCCGAGACCGAAGGGGACCGCGAGTTCCTCTCTCGACTCGTGGTGCTCGACCGCAGAGTTCCCCTTTTCCTACTGACCTCGGGGCTCTGCGCCCTGGTCTACCAGGTGGCCTGGCTGCGGCTACTGCGGCTGGTCTTCGGCGCCTCGACCGCAGCCTCGGCGGCGACGCTGGGCATCTTCATGGGTGGGCTGGGGCTCGGTAGCCTCTGGCTCGGTCCTCGCGTCGACCGATCGACCAATCCACTGCGAATGTACGCCCGACTCGAGATCGGGATTGGGTTGGCCGCTGGCCTGAGCCCGTGGGCGATCTACGCCGTGGCCTGGCTTTATCGCAGTCTGGGTGGCACCGAGGGTTTGGGTAGTCTCGGCGGGACCACCCTGCGGCTGTTCCTGTCGGCGATCGTCTTGGGAATACCGACCTTCCTGATGGGTGGCACGCTGCCGGCGGCGGTTCGGTCGGTAACGACTCGGCGCGACCTGGGACGGCGATCGCTCGGTCTGCTGTACGGAGTCAACACGTTCGGGGCCGTACTAGGGGCGGCCGCGACGACATTTCTCTTGCTCGAGGCGCTCGGTACCAACAAGACGGTGTGGCTGGCCGCATTGGTCAACCTTCTCGTGGCTTTGTGGGCACAGTCGGTCTCGCGCCGAGTGGGAGACGAAGAGACCGAAGTCCGAGCGACGACCAAGGTTCACGGAGGCGCTCTGGCCGCCTCGCCTCTGGTGGTCATCGCCGCCTTCGCGGTGGGCTTGGTCTTTTTTCTTCAGGAACTGGTCTGGTATCGGATGCTCGGTCCCATTCTGGGCGGGTCGACCTACACCTTCGGGGTCATCCTCAGCGTCGCATTGGCCGGCGTGGGAGCCGGCGGTTGGCTCTACTCACGGCGTTCGGAACACCACCGGCCGACCCTCGTTGCCTTCGCGTTGACCTGCTCTCTAGAGGCCGCACTGTTGTTGATACCGTTCGCGGTGGGTGATCGCCTGGCGCTCTTCGCCCAGATGGCTCGAGACCTCAGAATCCTCGGCTTCGCCGGGTTGGTCGTCTCCTGGTTCCTGGTTTCGGTGTTCGTCATTCTGCCCGCGGCCCTCGTCGCGGGGTATCAGTTCCCGCTCCTGGTGGGGATTCTGGGTCAGGGGCGGCAAGCGGTCGGACGCCAAATTGGCTTGGCCTACGCCGCGAACACCCTGGGCGCCATTCTCGGCTCGGTGGCGGGTGGTTTCTGGCTGATTCCGTGGCTGGGAGCCCCCACGCTGTGGCGAGCGACCTCCCTCGCGCTCGTGCTCCTCGCGTTGGTCTGTTTGGTAGCGGGCTATCGCGAGTCCGCCGGGTTGGAGCGGTCGACCTCGTGGATGAGCCTGGCGACTCCGGTCGGTTGCGCCCTGGTCTGTCTCTGGTTGGTCCAGGCCGCGGGGCCGGGTGGCTACTGGCGTCACGATGGAATCGGGGCCGGACGGTCCGACCCCCTCGACCCCTCCCAGTCGTTCGAAGCGAAGCGGATGGCCCTCGAACGGGGAATCGCCTGGGAGATCGACGGGCGGGAGAGCAGCGTGGCACTGCTCCACTCGCGCGGGTACTCCTTTCTGGTGAACGGCAAGTCCGACGGGCACGCGGTGCTCGACGGCGGGACCCAGGTGATGAGTCCCCTGGTCGGGGCCTTGCTGCACCCGAACCCGCGGCGTGGCCTGGTCATCGGACTAGGGACGGGATCGAGCGCTGGCTGGCTCGCGGCGGTCCCTTCCATCGAATCGGTCGATGTCTACGAGTTGGAGGAGGCGATCCTCCGAGTGGCCGAGGACTCGAAAGCGGTGAACCATGACGTGTTGAACGACCCAAAGGTCTCGATCACGATAGGGGATGGTCGGGAGTTGCTGCTGACGACCGACCAGAGCTACGACTTGATCTTCAGTGAACCCTCGAATCCGTATCGGGCGGGGGTCTCTAGCCTGTTCACCGTCGAGTTCTACCGCGCTGCCGCGGCTCGGCTCGAACCGGGCGGCTACTTCCTGCAGTGGCTGCAAGCCTACGAGGTCGACGCCCAGTCGATGGGCACGGTCGTAACCACGCTACGGTCGGTCTTTCCGTCCGTCGAGGTCTGGCAGGTCGGTCGCGGGGACCTACTCCTTCTCGGATCGGACCAGCCCGTAGACCACGAGGTAGCGAGAACGCGGCGGCGAGTCCTGGAAGAGCCCTATGCGTCTGCCCTGGCGATGAGTTGGGGTCTCGGAGGTGGCGAGGGCTTCTACGCCGGTTTCGTCGCTTCCTCCGATTTCGCCGACCGCGTTCTCGAGGTGGACGGGTTGCCGAGGAACACCGACGATCTGCCGGTCATCGAGTACGGTTTCGCCCGCAGCCTAGGACGAGCGGTCGCCTTCGACATCGGTTTGCTGCGGCAGCTAGTGGAGCGGCACGGCTGGGATCGCCCCGTCACGGAGGCGGGTGAACTCGACTGGGAGTTGGTCGCGGAGATGAGAACCGCTCGTTGGCTGGTCTTGCCGGAGGGAGGGATTCAGGGCGAACCGCCCGACTTCGGCGAGGAGGCCGCAGCCAGCCGGGTCCGAGCTCGAGTCGCCTATTTCGCTGGAGACCTGGCACAAGCGGCCGTGGAGTGGTTCTCGCAGGAGTCGGTACCGCAGACTCGTGCCGACCGCATGATGGTGGCGCACATCATGGCCGAGACCGGCCATCCGGATGCCATGATGGCCATCGGTCACCTGGCCCAGATCCAGCCGACCGAGGCGGCCGCGGTGGAGGGACTGATGTGGCGCGAACTCGGCGAGGAAGAGAAGGCTCTTCAGGCCTTCATGCGGGCTTTCGAGCTGCACCGCGAGGATCCCTGGCCGGCGCCGAAGCTGATGGCCCAGAGCCTGATCCATGCTACGACCCTAGCCAACCGCAACCAAGGCTTCACAGTGCAGTTCTTCGATCTCATCGGCGAGCCGTTCGCGGTCGAGATGCAACGCGCCAATCGGCTGTACAATCGGTTCCGGATGGTGTCAGAGAACGAACTCGGCGCTCGGTGCCTCGAGGCATTCGCCGACTACGAGCCGTACCCGATCTGGGAACTCAAGTTCCTCAGCTTGCGACAGTCTTGCTACTTGGCCCACTCTAGCGAGTTGGCGGCGGTGGGCGCACGCGACCTTTCTCGATATCTCGCGTCGCAGCCCCGATCGCTGGAGGTGCAGCTTCTGGGCTCCTCCAAAACGCCGTGACGCCGACTGTCTTCGTCGTCAATCCGGCGGCGGGTTCAGGCCGCGCTGGTGCGATCTGGGAGGACCTGCGGTGCGAGATTCCAGAAGGAGCGGGGGTCGTACGCGGTCGGGACCGCGAAACGGCTTGCCTCGAACTGGGGCGCTACCTCGAGCAACACCGACCACGCCGGGTGGTTGCGGTCGGTGGAGACGGTTCCCTCCAATTGGTAGTGGATCAGCTCGTGCGGATCGGACAACTTGCGCAGACCACGCTGGGGATCGTGCCCGCCGGGACCGGGAGTGATCTGGCCCGCGCCCTCGGACTTCCGACGCGACCGCATGAGTCCCTACGGGTAGCACTCGGTGAAGCGCATTGTCGGATCGACCGCATCGTGGTCCGAACCGGTCTGGAAGTAAGGAGTTGTCTCAACGTGGCGGCAGCTGGTGTGCCCGGCTACGTCGATCGACTCCTGGCGCGACAGACTAGGGGTCGGAAACGCTACCTGCCGACGACCATTCGTGCGCTCTGGAGGTACCGAGCCATCGAAGCCGAGGTCGCGTGGGACGGGGCTTCGGGAAGCAGCGGCGGCGGCGGAGTCGTTCCCCCGAAGGCTCGGGGTCGCTTCTATCTGGTGGCGGTGGCCAACGGCTCGACGTTCGGCCGAGGGATGAAGGTGGCTCCTCAGGCTCGGCTCGACGACGGATTGCTCGACTTCGTCCTGATCGAAGATCTACCGCGCTGGCAGCTGCCGTGGCGACTTCCGCAGTTGCTCCTGGGGCGGCATCTTGGGGCGCAGTGGGTCGGTTGGTTCCAGGGAACTAGCCTCTCCTTCGAAGCGCTTTCCGAACCGCGGCTGCCGATCGATCTGGACGGGGAACCCCTCGAGGAAGACCGCGTCGAGTTCGAGGTGGATCCAGGGGCGATCGACGTAGCGATTCCGTGAGAGCTGGTTTACGATCCCACTGTGCGTCGCGACTTCTTCGATCTACCTGCCGAATATCGCCGACCGGCCGAGGCGAGCGTGTCGATCGTGTCCGCTCCGTTCGAACGTACGACCTCGTATGGGCGCGGCACTGCGGAGGGCCCCGACGCCATACTCGAAGCGAGCCGACAGGTCGAATACTGGGACGAGTGGAGCCGCCAGGAGCCCTTCCGGCTCGGAATCGTCGGCGAACCCCTGGTCGAGGTCGACGGAACACCGGACGAGGTACTGGCGAGAATCCGCCATCTTGTGCACGATCGCCTAGCTCAGGATCGCTTCGTGGTGACGCTGGGGGGCGAACACACCGTCACCGTGGGCGCTCTGCAGGGGGTTAGGGAGCACTTTGGAGCCGTCGGAGTGGTTCAGTTCGACGCTCACGCCGACTTACGGGAAGAGTACGAGGACAGTCCGCTCAGCCATGCTTGTGTCATGAAGCGAGCCTTGGATGCTGGGCATTCCACGGTTGCGGTAGGGATCCGCGCTCTCTGCGCCGAGGAACAGTCGCTCATCGACCGGGAGTCGCTGGCTGTGATCTGGGGTTGGCAGTTGGACGGTGCGATGGCTCGTTTCGACCGTTTCCTCGAACGACTACCCGAAACGGTCTATCTGACCTTCGATCTGGACTTCTTCGATCCCAGCATCATGCCGGCCACCGGGACTCCGGTGCCCGGTGGTGGCCTGTGGTACCCGACGCTCGAACTGCTCGACCTGCTCTTCCGCCGCAAGCGGGTCGTGGCCATGGATATCGTGGAACTGGCGCCCCGACCAGATCTTCACGGCTGCGACTTCCTCGCGGCCTCGCTGCTGTACAAGTCGCTCGGCCTCTGGCAGCGTTACCGCCGCTAGGTACGCGAGAATGGAACGATCGGATCCAGCCGACCCGGCCGCGTCGGGGGCGGTGCGCCGTATCCTGCACTGCGACATGGATTGTTTCTACGCGGCGGTGCATGTCAGAGATGATCCGTCGTTGCGCGGGCGCCCGGTGGTCGTCGGAGGGTCACCGCAGAGTCGAGGCGTGATTGCGGCGGCCAACTACGAAGCGCGCCGTTTCGGCGTACGTTCCGCGACCCCGAGCGCGCGAGCGTACCGGCTTTGTCCCCAGGCGGTGTTCCTGCGTCCCGACTTTCCCCGGTATCAAGCGGAGTCGCAGGAGATCTTCGCGATCTTTCGAGAGTTCACGGACCTGGTGCAGCCAGCTTCACTCGATGAAGCGTACCTCGACGTATCGGCTCGGCTGGACCCTTGGGGCAGCGCCACCGCAGTGGCGCAGGAGATTCGCCGGAGGGTGCGCGAAGAACGCGGTCTCACGGTGAGCGTCGGGGTCGGTCCGAATCGCCTGGTGGCCAAGATCGCGTCGGATTTTGACAAGCCGGACGGGCTCACGGTCGTGAAGCCGCATCGCGTCGCGGCGTTCCTCGAGCCGCTGCTGGTGCGCAAGCTGCATGGCGTAGGGCCGGCGACGGAGCGGGCGCTCCAAGAACTGGGGGTGCAGACAGTGCTGGAGCTTCGCCGCCTCTCGGAGCGGCGATTGAAGCAACGATTCGGGCGCTACGGCGGGGTGCTCTATCGATTCGCTCGCGGAATCGACGACCGACCGGTGCGCACGGACCGGGTACGCAAGAGCCTGGGCAGCGAGACGACCTACTCCCAGGATCTCGTCGATCTCGAGGCGATCGATCGCGAGTTGCACCGTCTTTCCACCGGGCTGTCGCGATCGCTGGCTCGGCGTGAGTTGGAAGCCCGCACCCTGACCCTCAAGGTGCGCTACTCCGACTTCACTACGGTCACGCGGTCGCTCTCTTCCCAGCCGACCCGGGCCGCAGACGCCCTGCTCGAGACGGCCCGCCTCCTCTTGACGCGGACCGAGGCCGGGCGCCGGCCCGTACGGTTGTTGGGTCTGACCGCTTCGAAACTCCAAACCGAGGGGGAGGATAGCCAGTTGCGCTTGTTCTAGGTGGCCTTCTCGCTCCTGAGCGCTGCAGGCCGGCACGAGCAGCTCTGTGCGATCA
>JAUIDB010000052.1 GCA_030429235.1 Thermoanaerobaculia bacterium
GGGCGCGCTGATCCGGCCCGACGGCCGGGGGCCGCTGATCGAGGGCACCAGCTCGATGTGGGTGGACACCATCGTGGTGCGGGCGGTGGATCGGTACGACAATCCAGTCTCCAACGTCGATCTGCTGTTCCAGGTGGGACCGCAGGAAACGGCTGGGCACTGCGCCGACTTCGAACCTGAGCCGGACGTGGACCTCGGGGCGGCTCTGTTCTCGTCACGCGATCCGTTCGCTTCGGGTTGTGTCAGTGCTTATCCGCTCAGGGCGGAGTGTGGCGAGTCGGCTGTATTGGACTCGACCTCGGCCTTCGGTGCCCAGGCCGGCGTCTTGCTGGGCGACGATCTGACGCAACGCTACTCGGTACAGGTCAGCTCCGTCGATCCAGACCTCCCCCCTCTGACATTTCAGTACCAGTCTCGATACTGGAACGACGACTGTCGCCACCCGACCTTCCTCATCAGGGGAGGCCCCCATTTCGTCGACGAGGAGGGGCAGGTCGTAACGGCCGCCAAGGTCGGAGCGCTACTCGGCCCGGCCGTCGAAGTGCGGGCGCTGCGCTCGATCTTCGGCATCTGGATCATCGGGTCCCCCGACCAGCGGCGCTACTCGCGGTACTACCCGGCGGTATTCGAAACCGTGGCGGTGCGCGAGATCGACCCGACCGTACCGACCGGCCATCTGGGGCCAAACTCGGAAGGGTGGCTGGGTCCAGAACTCCCGCTTCAGTTGGGGCCGGACTTCACCTACCGGGGACAGGTCCAGGGGTCGTCGTCTCCGCGGAGGAATCGGCTCTGGGCAGTGGCCCAAGGTTACGTCGGGCTCGTCAGAGACGGGGTCTTCAGTGCTGGAGGACTCCTGGGCAATCTGTTCTGCGCACTCCAGCCCGAGGAGTACTGCGTCGACAGTTTCGCCCTCGACCTCTGGAGCGTCGATCCGACCATCACCCGATTCGAACCCGCGGTGATCGAGACCGGAGCCGGCGGGGGCTTCGAGTCACCGGTGTCGATCGACTACCGGGTGACGCCATTCGAGTACCGCGCCGCGTCCTCGCACATCGTGGTGACACAGGAGGAAGAAGAGGTAGCCGCCAGCCGAGGCGAGCACCGGTCGGGACCCACCAGCGCGCGATTCCAGCAGGGTGTTCCGGGGACACACGCTCGGGTAGTTCTGAATCGGGGGAGCGCGATCGAGGTTCGATCCGGCCGCGTCCTGCTCCCCTTGGCCGGGCGTCTCTTCGGGGAGGTCACCCGCTCCCTGCGCATGGAGCAGGACGTCGATCTGGTCAACGGACGGATGTGCTCCCAACCTGCTCGCTTCGACTTCGAGCTGCTAGAGGACGCCGAGGTCACCCTGACCTTCCGACGGATCGAGGGTGAAACCACCGACGGCGAACCGATCTTCGGCGAGGAGGTCGAGTTCTACGGACACCATCTGCTGGCCGACCACCACATGCTCGAACTCTTCCCGGGGGATCTTCTCCCCGGTCGCTACCGCTTCCTCCTCGAGGGGCGCGCCCTCGACGGGACCGAACGCGAGCGCCAGGGAACCGCCTTCGTCGGCTTCCGCTCACGCGACGACCTGCCGGTGGGACACGTCTTGATCGAGGGGGTGGATCTCTTCGACGGGCATCTGGTGGTGAGCCGTGAAGACCTCTCGGTTCCCGGCCGCGGGGTACCGTTGGAACTCGCACGAACCTACAGCAGTGGGTCGGGGGCTCCCGGGGCGATGGGGCAGGGCTGGAGCCACAGCTACGAGTCGAAGATCGTCTCGACCTCGTGCGGCGAGGTGATCGTGGTAGGCGGCGAAGGGTCCGGCATGCGTTTCCTACCCGATGGGGCCGGGGGCTACGAGCCGGCGAAGGGATACCACGGCACCCTGGTGCGCCAGGAGGATGCGGACGAGTTCGACTTCTACGCCAAGAACGGCAATCGATACCACTTCACGCCAACTGCCGCCGACTACCACCGGCTCGACTGGATCGCCGACCCCAACGGCAACACCACGCGCCTGATCTACGCCGGGGTGGAGGGTGAAGGCCTGCAGCTGGCCGCGGTGGAGGATCCCTCCGGTAGGCGGATTCAGTTTCACTATGTCAGTGAGGCCTTCGCCCATTGGGACGGCGAGGTCGTCGAGCGCGTCGAGGGACCGGGCGGCCTCTCGGTCCACTACGAGTACGACGGCTACGGCAACCTGGTCAGGGTTTCGAGAGAACCCCATGCCGACGGCAGCGACAGTCGGGTCGAGGTCTATGCCTACGGCACCGACCCGACCCGACCGCTCGACGAACGGAGCCTGCTGCTATCGGTCACCGATCCGATTTCGACGGCCACCACCAGCTACGTCTACGAATTCGGCAGTGTCGGGCTGCAGGGCAACGTCCAGGTACCGCGCGCCCACGTCGTCGAACTGACCCAGCCCGAGGGCGGGACCTTCACTTTCGCGGTGGATCGGATCGGCTTACCAGGAGGGGCCACCGAGCTGACGACTACGGTGACCGACCCTCGCCAGTTCGAGACCGTCTACACGATGAATCGGTACGGTAGCCCGCTGGAGATCGTCGATCCGCTCGGTCATTCCACCTCGATGGTGTGGTCTCCGGACGACGTTCTCATGATCTCCCGCACTGACGGCAACCAGGTCACGACGACCTTCGACTACGACGAACATGGCAATCTGCTGAGCGAGACCACCGAGGTCACGGATGCCGACGGGGACGTTCACACCGTCAGTCGCCGCTCGACCTACGTGCCCCCCGAGTCGCTCGATCCCCCCTTCATCAAGAACCGGGTCGCCACTCGCACTGACGGCAACCAGCACACCACCAGCTTCGAGTACGACCTGCACGGCAACCTCTTGTCGTCGAGCATCGACGTGACCGATATCGACGCCAGGACGGACACCTTGGTGACGTCGCACATCTACCTCCCCAACGGAGACCGGCGCTCGACGACCAACTCGCGAGAGTACACGACCCGCTTCGACTACGACGGTTTCGGAAACCTCCGGCTGGTCACCGATCCCCAGAAACGGAAGACCGAGTCGGTGTGGGATGCGCGGAGTCGACTGGTAGAGCGGATCGATCCGGGGGGGCGTACTACCAGCTACTCCTACGACACGCTCGACCGCCTGACGGAAACCCATCACTCCGAGGTGGCGTCCGGAGCGGCCGTCGATCGGATGGTTTACGACGATGCGGCGCGCACGGTGACCGCGATCGACGCCGAGGAGCGCGCGACGGTGACCCGTCTCGATCGGGAAGGGCGAATCGTCCACCTCGAGAACGCCGCCGGAGGCACCAAGGTCTTCGACTACGACCTAGCCGGCAACAAAGTCCTGGAGTCCTCCTGGTTCGACGACACGACCCCGCGGCACGACACGGTCTTCGCCTACGACGACGCTTCCCGTCTAGTCGAGCGGCGCGAGCCCCTGAACCGTGTCACGACCTATCACTACGACGGGGTCGGGAACCTCACCGGAGAGACGGTGGAGGAGGAGGGCAACTCGCTGTTCGCCCCTCGGGTGATGGAGTACGACTACGACGAGCTCAATCGGAAGATCAGAACGCGTCGTTTCCTCGACGAGCTGCCGGTGGTCGAAGCCATGATCCTCGACGCCGAGGGCAACGCGATACGGCTGCGCGATCCGTTGGGGCGCGAGACCCTCCAGGAGTTCGATGCCCTCAATCGACGAATCGAGGTGCGGGGACCGGAATGGAAGCCCGGCTCTCCACGAACCGAGCGGTTCTACTACGACGAGAACGGCAATCTGATCTCCAGCCGATTGCTCAACGAGCCCGACGATCAGACGCAGACCTACACCTACGATCCGCTCGATCGGCTCGAGTACCACACCGACGCGACCCAGGGTCGCACGCGCTTCTGGTACTACGAGGACGGCAACCTCGGCGGCACCACCGACCCGCGCCAGTACTCGGTCAGCTATCGCTACGACGCTCTCGACCGGCGAATCGAGACCCTGCAGCGGCTGGATGGTCCCACCGGGCTGGGCTGGGTCTCGACCTTCCACGACTACGACCTTGTCGGGAATCTGGTCGAGGAGACCCGGCCCAACGGTAACGTCGTCACCCACGAGTACGACGAGTTGAACCGGCGAACCGAGTCGTCGGACCTGGTCGGTCCCCTGGGCTCGATCCAGTACGACGCTCGGGGCAACCAGATCGGGCAGCTCGACGCCAACGGGAACCGAACCACCAACAGCTACGACGCCCTCGACCGCCTGGTCGCGCAGGCGCTGCCTGAAGACCGGACCCTCGGCTACGGCTACGACGTGGTGGGCAACCGCACTTCGGCCACCAACGGGCGGGGTCACACCACTTCGTATGCCTTCGACACGCTGGATCGGCTGGTCGAGGTCCGAGACCCCGTCCCCTTCCAGGCCCAGCGCGAGTCCTACACCTACGATCTGGTCGGCAATCGGCTCTCTACCACCAACCGTCGGGGCTTCACCACGGACTGGGAGTACGACGATCTCGATCGCGTGCGGCGGGTCCTCGATCCACCACTCGGCGCTCCCGACGGGCCGCGGCAGAGCGTGGTCTGGACCTACGATGCGGCGGGCAACCGGCTTACCGAGACCGATCGCCGGAGCATTCTGACCGAGTCGACCTACGACGCCTCCAACCGGCTGCGGACCGTCCGGAGGGCCGGGCAGATGGTCGAGAGTCGGTTCTACGATGCCGGCGGCAAGCTGATCTTCCTCGACGACGCGCGGGAGATTCGGACCGGCTACCAGTACGACGAGCGCGGCCTCCTGATCTCCGAGAACCTGCCTCTGGCCGGGATCACCAAGTTCCAGCGCGACGCATTGGGCGACGTGATCGCCGAGACCGATCCCCGCAACCGGGTTATCAATCGGACGTACGACCTCCGGCAGCGCCTCGTCGCGGAGACGAACCACGCGCAGGAGACCGCCCGCTACGAGTACGACGGCAATGGCAATCGGACCGCCATGGTGCGACCGCTCGGCGTCGATGGCGATGGCTCCTACCGCTGGGAGTACGACTTCGACGGTGCCGACCGGCTGATTGCGGTCCGCGACCCGCTCGACCACCCGACCGTCTACGCCTACGACCAGAACTCGAACCGAATCCACCAGACCGATGCCGAGGACTCCACCACCGTCTTCCACTTCGACGAGCTGGATCGTCTCACCGCCATGGACTACCCCGGCGGTCTGGCCCACGAGTCCTACTCCTATGACGCCCACGGCAATCCGACCGGGCGGGTGGATCCGAAGAACCAGAGCTTCGAGACCGAGTACGACCCCCTCGATCGGCCGGTTGTCGAACTCTTCCCGGTGGGCCCCAACTCCGACGAGCTCGTCCGCCTCGAGACCGACTACGACGCCAACGGCAACCGCACCGAGGTCCGTGAGGCCTACTCCGGTCCGACCGGCCTCCGCACCACCCGGCAGACCTTCGATGCCTTCGATCGCCTGGAGACCCGTACCGATCCCTTCGGCAAGGTGGTGGCCTACGGGTACGACCTCAACGGCAACCGCACCCACCTCACCGATCCCGACCAGCTGACGACCCTCTACCAGTACGACGATGCCAACCGCCTGAGCTCCGTCACCGTCCCCGCCGGTCCCGGCAGTGGCGTGACGAGCTACCAATACTTCAATGACAGCCGCCTGCGCCGGGTCGACTCTCCCGCCGATCTCGAGACGACCTACAGCTACGACGCCGCGGGCCGCGTCGCCACCATCATCAACCGACAGGGCGACGACGACCTGTCGCTCTACAGCTACCTCTACGACGCCCACGGCAATCGCACCGAGCAACGCGAGACCAACGGCAGCGGCGAGGAGGTCACTACCTACTTCTACGACGAAGCCGACCGCCTCGAGGAAGTCGTCTACCCCGAGCACACCACGACCTACACCTACGACGGCGTCGGCAACCGGCTCACCGAAACCGCCCTGCCTGCCGGCTCCGCGGTCCTCTCCACGAACCGCAGCTACCACTACAACGCCCGCCACCAGCTCGAGTCGATCGTCGACCACCTCGAACCGAGCCAATCCGTCGACTACACCTTCGACGCCAACGGCAACCAGACCTCCAAGACCCAGAGCGACCTGACCACCCGCTTCCGCTTCGACAACCGCGACCGTGTCGCCCTCATCGATCGCGACCTACCCGGCGGCGGTTCCGAACTCCTCGGCCGCTACCTCTACGACTACCAGGGCCTCCGAGTCGAGAAGCGCACCGACGCAGGGGTGCTGCGCTACACCTACGACGACCAGAGCGTGCTGACCCAGTTTGGGATCGACGGTCTAACGATTGCGAAGTATGAGTACGGTCCGGACCGGCTGCTGAGCCTGAACCATGCAGGGGAGGGGAGACAGTTTTACCTGTTTGAGGCCCTCGGGTCCCCCGTCAACCTCGTAGCCCCCGACGGAACCGTCCAGCAGAGGACTCAGTACGACGCTTGGGGCAATGTCAGGACCGAGGTGGGGGAGTCCTGGAATCCCTTTGGCTTCACTGGGCATGAACTCGATGATGAAACCGGGCTCTACTACGCCAGGGCGCGGTTCTATGACCCGGAGGTGGGGAGATTCCTCAGTGAGGATCCGTTTGGTGGAGTCGTTGAACAACCACCATCGCTCCACAAGTACCTCTACGCCCATGCCAACCCTGTGTACTACGTCGACCCCACGGGTATGTGCGTGTTTGGCTTGCCGTGCCCACCCGAGGTGCGCGAAGCGATCCGGACCGGTCAGGACGTAGCGACTGCAGCCGCCGAGGCGGCTGCCAAGACGACTGTGCAAGTCGTTTCCGGCGTCGTAGAGGGTACGGTGAAGACCGTCGACTTCGCGTCTGGCGGCGGGCTCAGCGGGAGTATCGAGGGGGCACGGACATTCCTCGAGACGGAAGGAAGTCTCGCCGAGCGGGCCGAGGCGGCGAATAGTGCGAACGCTCGACAGCGGGCCTCTGTGGTGACCATAGGTTTCTCGGAAGCGGAGGACAAAGGCGAGCATGCTCGGGAGCTGATCCGTCAGACCTTTGATGTCGAGGGCTTTGAACAGGGTGCCCAGCAGCTAGCGGAGGGGATCGTCGAGGGTGACTTCGAGGAAGGGCTCCGAGGCTTCTCGAGGATTCTTGGCGCAGCTAGTCAGACGACCCTTGTGGTGGCGGGTGCGGCGGAGGGCGGCATTCGGCTTAAGGGGCCCAAGAAGGCGAGGATCATCGAGGAGAGTAGCGCTACTCCTGGGGTTAGGGAGCGAGTGCTAGCGAACTTGGAACAAAGTCGCCGGGCTCGTGAAGCCAGCAACTTCTCAGAGCACTTGAGGCGGGCCGCAAAGCCAGCACAGACGACTCGATCGTCAAGCCTGGCGTCGGAGTTCAATGTAGCTCCGCATCGATCACAGCCGTCGCCGCGAAAGCCTCTTTCTTCGCATCATCCAATTCAGAGAAAATGGGGTGAGCAGAACGTGCCTGGCTATGATGCGGGGGAAGCCCCAACGATTCTGATGAGAGACGGTGCTGGGTCTCCCCACAGAAAGATCACTTCTCAGCAGGCAAGGAGTCGGGCGCAGAAGAGACGAGCTACTGGTGATCCGTACCGAGTCGACTATGGCAATGCCAGGGCAGAAGCAATCGATCAGCTACGGGAGGCTGGAGTCCCCGAGGCCAAGATTCTTGAGGTCATACTGGAACACGATGGCTACTTGTTTTCCCGGGATCCAGTGAGTCCGAGGTGAGCCGATGAGTATCCAAGCCGTTGTTAAGCTACTAGCCCCCCGTTGGCATCGCCTTGACCCAGTTGCTGATGTCTCAGACTTCGACGTGGTCGAGGCTCGGATTGGACGTCGGCTACCGGCGTCCTACAAGTTCTTCATGATGTGGTCGAACGGGGGGGAGTTCGTTCAGCCCGAGCGGTACTTGCAGCTCTATCCTCTTGAGGATCTTCTCTCTTTGTTCGAACACGGGCAACCTGAGGACTGCTTGGAGTTTGGGACAGACGATGGCGATGGGTTTGCCTTCGATCTAACGAAAAGACGAGATACCGCTCGGTATCCGATCGTTGCCTATCCTCTGGGTGACACCGATCGAAAAGGGATTGAATATCGAGCTGATGAGTTCGCGGAGTTTCTTAGAAGCTGGACCGAAGCTCTTGGTTGACGGGGTGGTCTCCGCGAGTAGGCATGTATGCGTAGGTGTCTGGCACCCTCTCCGGGAGTAGGGGCGTAGGTGTCTGGCACCCTCTGCGGGGGCGTAGGTGTCTGGCACCCTCTGCGGCACCCTCTCCGAGCACCGCTTGAGGTGATCCTCCGTAAGGTCTTGCTCCAATGACTCGTAGTAGGGAGCGTGGCACGACTACCGCGCTGGATACCCGACAACTCCTTGGTGGAGCTCAGCAACCGCTGCACGCAGGGCCGCTTTCTGCTCCGCCCCTCGCGAGAGCTCGACCTCGCCATCGCTGGCGTACTCGCGCGGGCGATGGAACTCTACCCAGTCGTGGTCCACGCTCTGTCGGTGCTGTCGAACCACTACCACATGCTCGCGACGTGCCCATCGACCGGCGTCATGTCGGACTTCATGAAGTACTTCGATCGCAATGTCTCGATCGAGGTGGGGAAGCTCTACGGTTGGCGGGGGTCGCTGTGGCAGGGGAGATTCCACCATGCCATCGTCGATGACGATCCCGCGATCCAGATCGAACGCCTGCGCTACGTCCTCGCTCAGGGCGTGAAAGAGGGACTCGTCTACTCGCCGCTCGAGTGGCCGGGGATCAACTCCGCCCGACAGCTGATCTCCGGCGAGCCGCTTCGCGGCCATTGGATCGATCGTACCGGCATGTGGGCGGCCAAGAACCGTCGCAAGACGTTCGATATCAATGACTTCATCGAAGAGACCTCGGTCGAGTTTCAGCCTCTGCCTTGCTGGGCTCACCTCGATCCCGCGGCGGTTCGACTCCGAGTGGCCGACCTGGTGGCTCAGATCGAGCGCCTGGCTCGTCAGGCTCACGAGAGAGCTGGCACCCGGCCGGTCGGGGTTCGGAAGGTTCTGGCGCGACCCCCTCACTTCTGCCCGCCCAAGGTCAAGTGGTCTCCGGGGCCGCGGGTCTTTGCCGCCAACACCACGGCCCGATGGCGACTTTGGCGGGCTTTGCAGTCCGTCGTTGCGGCCTACTGGCAAGCGTCACGGGACTACGCCAACGGGATGAAGAACGTCGTCTTCCCCGAAGGCACGTTCCCGCCGGGAGGTCCCTACGTGCTCAGTCGGGCCGATCAGCGACTAGGTCTCGTCTAGGTCCGCCGACAACCAGGACGTTGGTGAGCCAGGTGCTCGCCGTGGCAGAGCCACGTGCGAGGCTGGCCGATGCGACGGAGAGTCGAGACTACTGACTCCGGGATCGGGTCGTCAGCCCGAAATGAGTCGGGAGGAGTAGGCAAGAGCCCTCTCCGGCGGCGTTTCTCCAACGGGTCGAGGGCGTCGAGAGAGTGAAGAGGCCGTTTTTGGTGATCGGCTTCGGCGAAGGTGTTTGACACCTACGTCGAAGACCAGCTGCGGGAGATCGCGGAGAGCCTGGCCGAGGTCCTCAGGCCTAGAGGGTATCGCTTCGCGAAGAAGGGCCTCTCCTTCAGCCGGCGGAAGGCTGGCTTTGGGTTCCGGATCGAGTTCCTTCTGCGCAGGGAGTTCGTCGAGTTGCTGGTAGAGGTGAATTCGACCGCGATGAAGGCCTGGCGTCAGGAGGAGGGGTACATCCCGGTCTCTCCGGTCGTGCTCTTCGGCCCGCTGAACGGGTTGCTGGAGCAGGACTCCTATCGCTGGGAGGTCACGCGACCGTCGGTCGCGGCCCAGGAGATGCTGTCGGTGATCGAGCGCGAGGTCGAACCGATCTTTGAGCTCTTTAGCGATCTTCCGCGGGCACTGGAGGCGACCAAGGCGAACCGGATTCCAGGCTGGTTGCGAGAACGTCGGTTGGATTTCATTCTCTGGTGTGACGAGAGCTAGGTAGGCTTCCCTCGGGGTCGGCCCTGACCCTTCCGAGGCGTCAGTCCGCGACCACGCGACAAGGTGTCTGGCAGCGGTGCCGGGTCCCGAGAGGCAGGACTCCTAGGGGAACCGGCTCGCGGCCCGGCTCACGTCGAGAGCGATCCCTCGGGCTGCAGAAGCCTGGGCCGACAGGCGATCGCTGGCGTCGAGATCGCAGCTGCCGGAGCAGTGGACCCGGCCCGTGGACGGTGAGGTGAGCCGACAGGAGACTCGGGTCCGATCGCCGTCGCGGCGGACACCGCCGCTCAACTGGAGGTCTGGAGTCGGCTGCAGATCGCGGGAAGTCTCGAGGTTCGCGACGGTGCCCGCGCTCCGCGCCAGCGAGACCTCCAGGTCGCGATGCTGCCCGAGCGCCGCCAGCAAGTCCTCGGAGAGCCCTTCTCCCCACTGCTCGCTCTCGGCGGTCGCGTCCAGGTTGGCGAAGGTCTCGACCGCCACGAGCTGGCTTTCGACGGGCTCGACTTGCCTGATCTTGAACGCCAGAGCCGAGAAGACCACCGCGAGCAGCGAGGCCGCGACCAGCGGCCTCCAGCGGCGCGGGACTGCGGCCTTTTCTTCGGGGACCAGCAGCTGGTAGCCACGTTTCGGGATGGTCCACAGGTAGCTAGGGTGGGCGGCGTCCTCGGCGAGGGCACGCCGAATGTCGGCCACGCACCGAGTCACCGCTCCGTCGGTGATCGCCGCGCCCCTCCAGACTTCGGCGATCAGCTCGTCGCGCGAGACGACGCGGCCGGCATGTCGAGCGAGGTAGTCGAGGACATCCATCGGCTTCGGTTCCAGCCGATGGACGCGCGTCCCGTCTGTTACGACCCCCTCGGACACGTTGATCGCCCAGGGCCCCACCCGGTGGTCGAAGGCCTTCTCTCGCGGAGACCGCCGGCGTCGCGATGGGCTCATGGTTCGGGGGCCGGTTCTGTCATGGTCTGGGTGGGAGCCGGGTCTGGCGACCGACGCCTCGACTCCACCGGCGATCGTACCATCCGGCTCCCCGGCTCCAGGGTCCTATCGAAGCGACCGATGAGGCCTCACTCGGCTGACGGCCTGACGGACGCTGCCGAGGCCGACCCTCACCGTTTCCTCATCGATTCCTCGCGACGAGACCGCCGGACGCGGCCTAGTGTCGAGGCACTGAGCGCTCGCCTGCTGCGATGGCCAGAACCGGAGGAACCGAGACCGATGTTGATCAGAACCGCGAAGCCCTGGCAATTACCGGACTCCGTCGCTACCCCGGAGAGCGTCTACCTCGATCGCCGGAACCTGCTGAAGGGATTAGGAGTCGCCGCGATCTCCCTTCCGTCGATTGCCGCCGCCGTCGAGGACGAGGTCCCGTCGAAGTCGAGCCCGGACACGGCCTTGTCGAGCTCCGCGCCGTACCCGGCTCGACGCAACGACAGGTTTACGCTCGATCGGCCGCTGACCGAGGAAGCGATCGCCGCCCGCTTCAACGTCTTCGACGAGATGTCGGTCGACCACAGCAAGGTCCACGAGCTCGTCGGTCAGATGGTGACGAGTCCCTGGAAGATCCACGTCGGGGGACTGGTGGAGCGCCCGATCGAGATCGACGTCGACGACCTGATCCGGACCCTGGGCATCGAGGAGCGCCTGTACCGGCACCGCTGTGTCGAAACCTGGGCGATGGCGGTGCCCTGGACCGGCATTCCGTTGCGCCGCTTCGTCGAGTACGCCAAGCCGCGATCCAGCGCCCGGTTCCTGCGCATGATCAGCTTCGCGCGACCCGAGCAGTCTCCCGGTTGGTACGCGACTCGCCGCGTCTTCCCCTACTACGAGGCGCTGTCGATCGAGGAGGCGACCAACGAGCTGGCGTTGCTGGCGACCGGCATCTACGGTCACCCCCTGCCGCCCCAGCACGGCGCCCCGTTGCGGCTGGTGGTCCCCTGGAAGTACGGCCTGAAGAGCATCAAGTCGATCGTCTCCTTCCAGTTCACCCGCAACCGACCCTCGACCTTCTGGAACGACCTCTCGCCCGACTACTACTCCTTCGAGTGCAACGTCGACCCGGAGAACTTCCCGGGTCCCTGGTCGCAAGTCGAAGAACGGATGCTCGGAACCGACGAGGTACGGCCCACTCTTCTCTACAACGGCTATGCGGAGCAAGTCGCTCATCTCTACTCTCGCTAGGTCCGTCGGCGCGGTCGGCGCCGCCCTCGTGATCACCGCTGCCGGTGCGGCTTCGGACGCCTTCGGCCCTGGACCATCTCGAGTGGAGGGGTCGCCACCGCCACTGCCCGAGGTGTCGGCCGACCTGAGATCCCGCTTGGCTGCTCTTCCGGTCGCGATCGAGCGATCGAACCTGCGAGCGCACCTGTGGCTCGTGCGCGAAATCACTGCCCCCGCAAGAGATACGGCGCCATCCCCGATGTCCCACGCCGGTCGCGTCTACCTCGAGCTCGATCCCGGCCAGCTGCTGGGCGTCCTGGAGCTATCGACCCCCTGGAGAGACTCTCGGGGTCAACCGATCGCTCCCGGAGTCTACTCTCTCCGTTACGCCCTGCAGCCCTGGATCAAGGACCATCTGGGGACTTCCGAGTACCGCGACTTCCTGCTGCTCACGGACGCCACCGACGACGACGGACGGTGGCTGCCGGACGCGTCGGCGGAGTCCAGGAGCGGGGAGCTGACGATCACCGGGCACCCGGCCGTCGTCGCCCTGCACCCGGTGCCGCCGGGAATGACCTCGTTTCCGAGCCTGGTCGAGGACGAGGCCGGGGTCGTCCTTTACGTCCGGAGCGGAGGCCAGGAGTTGGGAATGGAGCTGTTTCCGAGCCGGAGATTGGAGACTCCCGCAGGCCGACCCTCCAAAGACCAGTCAACCCCTGACGATTTCGCCCCCAACCCTCGCTAGAGCCAGCTAGCACCTGCCTCCGATCCCTCTCCCGGAGCGGGAGACGGAGGTTCGCACGTCGATCTTGGCGCCAGTGGGGTTCCGCGGCCGTCAAGGCGGTCCGGGGCGCCGCCGCGACGAGGTGTCTGGCACCTGTCCGCCTGTCCGAGGCACCTACCCGATCGACCGGGTCTTTCGGGATTCCCAAGTTGATGTCCCAGGTAGCGACGAGAACCCGTGGAGTGGGTAGGAAGCACCTCGACTACCTACCCTGGAGACCCTCCCCATGTTCAAGCAGTCTCGTTGGCCCCTCGGCACATCCACCGCGATCCTGTTTCTCTGTCTGGCTCAGGTTGGTACCGTCGCTTCGGCGGACATCATCTACGTCGGTTCCGGGTGCGAGGAGTCGGGGCTGCAGGCCGCGATCGACGAGGCCGCGACTCGCCCCGGGACCGACGAACTTCGGTTGCGGTCCAACCTTCTGGCGTTGGCGCCGGATACGATCGTCAACGGCGACCTGATCCTCAGCGGTGGGTGGACCGCTTGCGGTGGCGCAACCCAGTCTGGCAATACGACGGTTCTCAGCACCAATGGACGCGCGATCGGCGCGGAAGGAGGTACCCTCGTGCTGCGGAACCTCGAGCTTCTGGGAGGGTCTGGCACCGCCGTCGACGTCACCTCGACCGACCTTCGAATCGAATCGAGCATTCTCAGAAACTCGAATACAGGACTCCGGGCTCTCGGCTCGGCGACCGTCGAGATCGCGTCCACCGGGATCCATTCGAACGGTCGGGGCGTCGAGTGCGCACGCCAGGGCATCGGCAGTCAGGGGCCTTCGGTCGAAGTCGCGGGGTGGATCGTCTCGAACGACGCGACCGGCGATGGCGGGGGCATCCTTGCCACCGACTTCTGCAGTGTCGCGTTGGTCGGGGGCGCCTTGATTCGAGACAACACGGCCACCGGGAGCGGAGGGGGAATCTACGTGGGTCCCAATGCCTCACTTAGCACCACCGGAGGGGTCACGATCGATCTGAATGCGGCCGAGGGCAGCGGCGGCGGGATCGCGTTCGCCCACAATGGTGCGAGCGCTACCCTGGAGTCCGTGCAGATCGTCGAGAACACCGCCGGTTCTCACGGCGGTGGATTGACCCTCGGGGGTGGTGTCGCTTCCCTCGGTGTCGGTACGGTAATTACCGACAACACGGCGGGCCTCCTCGGCGGGGGTATCCATTGCTGGAACACGGTCGCGGTCACGATATCGGAGGGAGTCCAGATCCGTCGCAACGAAGCCAGGTGGGGGGGCGGGTTGTCCTGTGGGGGATCGGCGACCGTGACGGGCGTCGGCGATGGGGACCCGATCGAGATCGTGGGCAATCAGGCCGAGAGCGGTGGTGGTGTCCGCCTGGGAAACTCTAGTGAGGTCCTACTGCTCAACACCCTGGTCGAGGAGAACCGCGCCGAATTCTACGGGGGTGGAGTCTACTTGGAGTACGATGCCCGCTATCAGCAGGAGCGGGGCAACTTCATCGACTGCGCCTCGCCGCCGCGTTGCTCCACCCTGAGTCGCAATCAGGTCATCGACTCGAGTGGTGGCGGGGCCGCCCTCTGGGCCGACCAGGGGGCCGAGGTGCTGGTGGCGCAGAGCTACATCGAAGAGAACCACGCCCCCATCGCGTCCCTGATGGGGACGATCGGAGCCGAGGGCGCGGGGACCTTCGTGGAGTTCGAGGGCAATCAGCTGTGGGGGAACGACTCCCGCTCTCTGTTCGAGTCCAGCGACGGTGCCTTGATTCACGCCCGCTTTGTCAGCGCGGCGGAGAACTCCTGGACTTTTTCCCTGAACAGCCCTCCCGTCAAGATAGTGCTCGGCGAAGAAGCGGGGGGCAACGTGGAGCTGTTCTCGAGCATCTTCGTCGACACGGTCGGCAGTGTAGGAGGTGGTGTCCTGGCGGACTGCTTGATCGTCGACTCCACCACTGGCCTCGCTCCCGCTCGTGCGGGAACCATCGAGGTCTCTGCCGATCCTGGCTTCTACTCGAAGTCCGGCGCCGATCTGCACCTTCGCTCAGGCTCGGTGGCCATCGATTTCTGCGACGATGCCTTCGTCGTCCCCGGCGACCGCGACCTCGACCTCGAGTTCAGAGGCCACCAGACGATTGCTCAACCCGATCGACTGGGCCCGTGGGATCTCGGCGCCGACGAAAATCCGAGTGTCGATCTTCTCTTCATGGACGGCTTCGAGAGCGGCGACACTTCGGCCTGGCCGGATTGATCGAGTTCGGACCGCGCGCGCCAGGGTGCCCTGGCCGGGGGGGTGGTGCCCGTCCGAGAAGGTCTCTGGCGTTTCGGGCAGGTACTACGAGATGACCGGTCGATCCGGTCGAGTAGTTTCTAGTCGGCGAGGAGGAGCGCGATCTCGAGGCGCAGCTCGACCTCTCGGCCGACGAGCAGACCTCCCGCCTCGAGAACGTCATTCCACCGTAGTCCGAAGTCGTAGCGGTCCAGCCGGCCCGTGGCCAGGAAGTCGATCCGCTCTCCGCGGCGGGTCGTCCGGCGATCGACCAGTTGAGCCTGGAGAGAGACCGGCCGCGTCACACCGCGAATCGTCAGGTCCCCGGTGATGAGGTATCTCGAGTCGCCCAGGGGCTGGACTGAGCGGCTGTGATACCGCATCTGTGGAAACCTCTCCGCGAAGAAGAAGTCTTCGTGCCGCAGGCTGCGGTCGCGGTCCGAATGGCCCGTGTAGATGCTACCGACGTCGATCACTACGTCGATTTGGGCCCGAGTGAAGTCGCCGTCGGGGCAGACGACGGTGCCGGAGAACTCCTTGAAGTCACCGTTTACCTGCAAGAAGTGGGCATGCTCGATCGTAAAACCCAGCGCCGAGGGTCCTCGCTGGATCTTCCAGGTCTCGGCCCGAGCCGAGAGCGGCATGACGAGCGCCGTGGCCAGCGCAAGCGCCAACCCGGTGCGTCGACCGGACCCCCGGCGGTCGGCGGTCGGTGCGCTCGCGCGGTCGGAGGTGTCGATCGTCATCACTCTGTGCGGTCAGCGGTCCGGAGATCGTACGGTTTGGAGGTACTTCAGGACTGGGTTGGACTCGGCCGCCGGATGCGAAGCGTTCCGAAGAACACCGGGTCGAGTCGGGCTCACAGGTTGGGGTTTCGACACCACCCGGCGAGACTCTAGCCCGAAGCGGACCGGGATCGCCATGAGCAGGCTCAGAGTTCTTGGAGTCCAGAATCGGGACGACGGATCGTTCCTCCAGGAGATGCGGGAGCGATGAATTCTCGCCGGGACCCGAGACGGCTCCTCGAGGTCAGTCGGTCGCTCGATCCGAGTGGCTTGCGTTCGCGGGTGGTTCGCTCCTCACGAAGACGCTGGAGTACCCACCGTCCCGCCAGGTCTCTCCCCCGTCTTCCGAGGTTTCCAAGCGCGTTTCGAAGCGGTTGGGGGTGATGTTGTAGTAGCGGGATCGATTGATGTAGTCGCCGCCGCCGAACATCTCGCCCGAGGCGATGACCACGAAGTCCTCTCCCACGAACTCGCCATCGTTGAACTTCCGGTTCCCGAGGGTGTTGATGGCGATGCCGACGATCTTGCCGCTCTTCGGGTGCACCGTGAAGGTGTGGCTGGCCACGAAGATGTCGAGGTCGGGGTTGGCGAGGGCGCTGTGCACGGCCTCCGTCTGCACGGCGAAGCCGCCTAGCGTGTGCCGGCCGGTCATCCTCGCCGTCGACTCCATCGTCGAGCCGTCCTCGAGGACGTACTCGGAAGTGATCTGCCAGTCGCCGATCATGAAGGCGAGCTGGGTCAACGCTTCGGGGGCTCGGGGGTCGCGATGGTCGCCACGATCGGTGGCCACGGAGAGGTCGGGCCCGTCGGACTGCGCCAGGATCGCGCACGCCGCGCCAAGCAGGAGACAGAAGATCAGGGCGGCTCGGTGGGATGACGGCAACATGGCGTACTCCGGGTGGTTGGCAAAGGGTCGAGGCGTTCTGGGTTCGGTGGATCTGGATGACCCGAACGGTTTGGCCCGGAC
>JAUIDB010000053.1 GCA_030429235.1 Thermoanaerobaculia bacterium
GAGCTGTCGAGCGAAGGCCTTGCGAGGCTACAGAAGCAGTATTCTGTCAACCCGCCTCAGACGCTCGAGGGAGCTCTCTACCGTCGAATCTTCGACGCCTGGTACCCGGGCCCGGCGGCAGCACTCTCTATCCCATCTGGACCCAGCATCGCTTGCTCTAGCCCTGCGGCCGTGACCTGGAACGCCGCCTTCGCTTCGGCCGCCGATCCTTCGGGCCGCGCCGTGGCGATCCACCGCGCGAGCCAGACCCTCTCCAGGCCGAAGAAGGAGGTCGGAACAGACCTCGGCTAGAGTCTCATGCGAGGGCAGGGACCCGGCTGGATCTTGGCTGGGTGCCGATTGCGAGCCGGGCCAGGCAGGGCCGAGAGACTCGCCAGTCGTGGCGACTCACAGCGTCCGCAGCTCCCCGAACACTTCCGGAGTCGCTTCCTGGTCGCGCACTCTTCGCCCCCTTCAAGCCCGGCAACGAATGACCACCAACGTGAGGTCGTCAGCGAGTTCGCGGCCTGTGCGCCACTCGTTGGACGCTGCGATCAGACGTTCGATCACTGACTCCGGCGCTCCGGTGGCCGCCCGCTGAAACGCGGCGGCCACCCGGTCGTACCCGAACGGCTCACCCTCGTCGTTGGTCGCCTCCGGAAACCCGTCGCTGAGAAAGAGCAGGGTGTCGCCCGCCGCGACCTCGACCGACCGCTCGAGGTATTGCCAGGTGAGTCCCCCCAAGGGCATTCCTGGCACCGAGAGCTCCTCGACCTGCTGCGAGGCGTGGCGGTAGACGAACACCGGGGGCATGCCCGCCGAACTCAGGAGGAGCCGCCCGCGACGCAGTTCGGCCACCGTGAGGGCCATCAGCATTCTCCCGAGGTCCATGCGGCGGACCGCCGCAGCCGCGGCCGCCAGGAAGGTCGCTGGGCCACCCCGCACGCGGGTCGAGAAGAGACTCTTGATCACCGTCACCATAGTGCCAGCCCGAGCGCCGTGGCCCGTCGCGTCGCCGACCGCCACGGTCAGCACCTCTTCCTCTCCCACCGTCGAGCCGACCCAGAAGTCGTAGTAGTCACCGCCGACCTCGGCCGCCGTCTGCATGGCGACCGCGACCTCGAAGTCGGGGTGTCGAGGCAGCTCTTTCGGCAGCAGCGAGAGCTGGAACCGGCGCGCTTCCTCCAGTTCCTGACTCTTGCGCTCGTATTCGGACTGCAGCAGCCGCTCGCGGATCACCTGTTCCTGGTTCTGTCGTTCCTGTTCGACGATCCGCACTTCCTTGTCGAGGAGGTCCACCGCCATGCTGTTCACAGCCTCGGCCAGACGGCCGAACTCGTTGTGCGACCGCACGGGGACCCGAACGTTGAGGTCCCCGTGTGCCACCCGTTCGACTCCAGCGATCACGGCATCGAGGTTGCGGGTCATCCGCCGAGCCAGCGGCAGGACTCCGAAGAGGGCCACGACCACCAGACAGAGGCCGGCGATCAGATTGCGTACCGCC
Source organism: Thermoanaerobaculia bacterium (assembly GCA_030429235.1). Lineage (GTDB taxonomy): Bacteria > Acidobacteriota > Thermoanaerobaculia > Multivoradales > JAIOJS01 > JAIOJS01. The sequence continues at coordinate 1,484 of JAUIDB010000053.1, forward strand.
GCGAGGCGCACCCCGGCCAGGACCGGTTCCAAGGGGCGAGCCACCCCGAAGGAGATCCCGGTTTCCGGATCGGGTTGCGTCGTGACCACGATGTGCCCCTGTTCCACGTACTGCGTCCCCCCTCCCGCCGCAATCGCGGGTTGGGCCAGCGGCTCGATCTGCTCGCGGAGGGTCGCATCGGCAAGAAACAGCTCGCCCGACTCGGCAAAGGCAAACGACAGGTCCCCTTCCCGTTCGCTCAGCGGACGTTTGAGGATCGCCTGCGCTAGCTCCTGCTCGCCGACTCCGATGCGTAGGCCCCCGAGCCGCGCTTCGTCACCCATGACGGGAACGACCACCCCGCCATCGGAGAAGACCCACTCGGTGCCTCCGGTCTCGTCGACCGTTACGACATCAAAACCATCCAGGTCTTCGATCGCCTCCAGGTCGAAGCGGAACTCGTCGAGACCCTGCGACATGATCCTTCCGAGTTGGACTCCGAACTCGTCGTCGGGCTCCTCACCAGCCAGGACCAGCGCTTCGACCGAGTCCTCGATCGGCGCCAACACCTCTTCGAGATCTACGATGACCGGCTCGACTCGAGCCTCACGGCGCGGCTCCGGTGCGGGTCGCACCTTCGCCACCGGACGACCCTCCTGGTTCCTGGCCTCGGCCTTGGGAGCGGCGGGCGGAGTCGGTGCCGCCGGCACGAACTCGATGGTCGACACGATCTCGGCCGAATCGCCCAGCGAGCGGAGGACCGTGGCCGCCATCCGCTTGGCCATGACTCCCGTTTCCTCACCCTCGGTGGGCCATAGCGCTCTCATCGACATCCCCTCGAGGGCGGTCAGCCTTCGGGTGAAGTCGGCCTGTACCGATTCGAGTTGCTCTTCGAGGCGATCCGCCTTGAGCCGAGCCTCCGCCTCCTCGGCTGCCTGCAGCGCTCGCAGGGAGGTCAGATAGGAGAACAGGACGATCGAGATCAGGGGGAGCCCGGCGAGGAGCGACAGAACGATGATCAGCTGGTTTCGGATCTTCATGATGGAGTTCCACCCGAGGGGCGCATCTTGCAGGGTACGTTAGCGGACCCGCTTGGGTTGCTCACGTGGTATCATGCGCCACGATCGAGACGCGGACGACGCGACTTTGTCACGGTCCTACGATCTAGACCAACGAAGACCACGGCCCCCCCCCTACCTGACACTCCACCCCATGTTCGGTCTCGAAGAGCTCCTCACCACCGTGGCGCAACTGCCACCACTCGCGCTACCGGCGTTCATCCTGATCTCGGCAGCGCTAGAGTACGTCATTCCACCCTACTGGGGAGACTCGCTGATCCTGCTCGCCTTCTTCCTGTGCGGTCAGGGTTCGGCTTCGCCGACCTCGATCTTCGGGGCGGCCTTGCTCGGCGGGATCCTGGGAGCGATGATCGCGTTCATGCTCGGCCGTCGCTACGGGCTCAGTTTCCTGCGACGCGTCTCGAGGCGGCGCGGCCGTGGTCACGGACAGCGGATGCAGAAGATGCTGGAGCGATTTGGCGAGCGCGCCCTGGCCGTCAATCGCTTTCTCCCCGTGGTCCGAGCGTTCTCTCTCTACGCCGCCGGCATGCTGCATCTCCGCTTCTGGCGAGTGCTCTTCTACAGCACGCTGAGCAACCTGGGATGGATCCTACTGCTCATGTCGGTCGGACTGCTCGGCTCGGGAACTGTCGAGCAACTGCAGAGCAACTTTCAGTTTGCCAGCCGGTTGGCCGCCGCCTTGACGGTTCCCCTGCTGGCCGCCGCCGCCTTCGCCGCCTGGCATCGCCTCCGGCGGGCCCCGATCACGGCCGACTGACCTGACCCCGGGCTCGAGTTCCCGGACTACTCTTCGAGTCGTTCCCACAAGCGCGTCACGTGTCGTCGCTCGGTCGCCCGTTGCCCGATGCAGACGCGAAGCACGAAACGGTCCGCCAGGCGGGTGTGGGTCAGGAACGCCGCCCCGCTCCGATTGATCCGTTCCATGCGGTCCCGAGTCGCCTCGTCGCCGTCGACATGACGCATGCAGACGAGGTTGAGGGGGGCCGGAGCCGCGAGTTCCCACTGCGAACTCTGCTGTACCCAACCGGCGAACTCCTGGGCCAGCGCCACGTGCTGGCGTACGTGGCGGCGCAAGCCCTCGACCCCATAGTGGCGGATGACGAACCAGAGCTTGAGAGCTCGAAAGCGGCGGCCCAACTGGACGTGCCAGTCGCGGTAGTCGATGACCTCGCCACTGTCGCTGGCGGCGTTGCGAAGATACTCGGGAAGCACGCTCAGTGTGCGCACCAGTTCCCGCCGATCAGCCACCCAGAAGGCGTTGCAGTCGAAGTTGGTGAACATCCATTTGTGGGGATTGAAGGTGTAGCTGTCTGCCAGCTCGAGTCCTGGTTGGATCCATCGCAACTCGGGACAGAGGGCGGCCGTCCCACTCATCGCAGCATCGACGTGCAGCCACGCTCCCTCGTGCTCGCACACCGCTCCGATCTCGGCCACGGGATCGATCGCGTTGGACGAGGTGGTCCCCACCGTAGCCATGACCAGACAGGGCTTGTACCCGGCGCGGCGATCCTGCTCGATCTGCCGCGCCAGGGCGTCGGGGCGCATGGCGAAGGCCGCGTCGCTCGCGACCTTGCGGAGTTGCTGGTGCCCCAGACCGGCGATCCGCATCGCCTTGTCGATCGAAGAGTGGGCATGTTCCGAGGTGTAGACGACCAGGTCCCCGGCTGCTCCCGCGCGGTTGCTTTGGAATCCGGTGGCCCGCTCGCGCGCCGCCAGCAGGGCACAGAGCACGGCGTTGGAGGCAGTATCTTGCAGAACCCCGCCTCCCCGTGAGGTCGAGAGAAAGCGGTCGGGCAGGCCGAGCATCGCGACCAGCCAGTCGAGGACATGCGTTTCCACCTCGGTGCAGGCCGGGCTCGTACTCCACAACATCCCCTGCACCCCGAGGCCCGCCGAGAGCAGCTCTCCGAGGATCGACGGTCCCGAGTTGTTGGATGGGAAGTAGGCGAAAAAGTTGGGAGACTGCCAGTGGGTGATTCCGGGCAGGATCAGGCGGTCGACGTCGGCCAGGATCTCTTCGAAGCCCTCCCCGACCTCGGGAGGCTCAGCCGGGAGCGCGTCCCGGATCTGACCCGGAGTCGCGGGGGATCGCACCGGATACTCCTCGACACTCTCCATGTAGCGGGCGATCCACTCGATGACCTGCCGGCCGTGGCGCCGAAACTCGTCGGGGGTCATGTGGTTGCCGGCTGCCGGTGGCGGGGATTCAGACTTGACCATCGTTCACTCCTCGGCGGTTCCATCGCCAGGCCCAGGCGGCGATCAGCCCGATCACGAAACCGACAAAGGCCGCGGCGGGCAGCAGATCGACCACCAGACTGCGAGTCTCCGCCCTGAGTTGATAGCTCAACCACCCGGCCGGAAGCAGCGCCGCGGCCAGGAAGGTCGCCCCACCCCAGATACTCTCGCTCTCGGCCTCCTTGTGGGCCCACTTGCGCTCGGCGATGGTGAGTTCCAGATCCATTGCCCAACGGTGACGACGAGCCTCCACTTCGCGTTGACGCCCCAACGCCAGGCCGCCGAAGCCGAAGCCCCAGAGAATCATCAGTGGGTGCAACCAGCCCGCCCAGTCGGGCTGACCCGTAGGCAGCGGGCTACAACCGGTCCCGGCGAGAAGCGCCATCAGTCCGCAGCTGATGGCGATCCACTGTGCGACCCGTTGGTGTCGACGAAAGGGCTCGGCCGGGGTCTGAGATTCGACGTCCGTCACCTGGCAATGATACGCGACGGGGGACGGCCCCCCGCTCCGCCGTTTGACTAGAATCAGCGCATGTCGCTGAACTCTCCTGTCGCCTGGCTGGGCCTGGTGGTCGGTCTTTTGCTCGTCGGCCTGCTGCTGTGGGATCTTCTCCAGCGGCAGCACGCGATCCTGAGGAACTTTCCGTTGATCGGACATCTGCGGTACCTGCTCGAGGGGATCGGACCGGAGCTCCGACAGTACATCGTGACCGACAACGACGAGGAGCGTCCGTTCTCTCGAGACCAACGGGCCTGGGTCTATACCTCGGCCAAAAAGCGGAACAACTACTTCGGATTCGGTACCGACAACGACCTCGAGCGCACTTCCGGCCATCTGATCATCCACCACAGCTCCTTCCCTCTCGATGGACCACACCCCGGGCAGCCTGGCTACGACCCCGAGTATCGAGTCGTCGCCGCCAAGGTCCTCGGAGGGGCGCGGGGGCGCAGCCGCGCCTTCCGACCCGACTCGATCGTGTCGGTCTCCGCCATGAGTTTCGGCTCGCTCTCCTGGGCCGCAGTGGAAGCGCTCAATCGGGGTTGCGCGCTCGCCCACAGCCTCCACAACACGGGCGAGGGTGGGGTCTCTCCCTACCACCTGCGCGGCGGCGATACGATCTGGCAAATCGGCACCGGCTACTTCGGTTGCCGCAACCCGGACGGGAGCTTCTCCCTCGAGAGGCTGCGCGAGACCGTCGACGCCAATCCGAGCATTCGAGCCCTGGAGATCAAACTCTCCCAGGGTGCCAAACCTGGGCTCGGTGGCGTCCTGCCGGGGGTCAAGGTCACTCCGACGATCGCTCGGGTGCGGGGGATCCCGGTAGGACAGACCTGCATCAGCCCCCCGCAGCACTCCGCATTCGAGGGGGTCGACGGCCTGCTCGACTTCGCCGAGCAGCTGGCCGAGGCGACCGGGCTGCCCGTCGGCATCAAGTCGGCTGTCTCCGGTCTCGGCTTCTGGCAGGAGCTGGCGCAAAGGATGGCCCGCAAGGATCGCGGACTCGACTTCATCGCCATCGATGGCGGTGAGGGGGGGACCGGCGCCGGCCCCCTGGTGTTCACCGACCACGTTGCCCTCCCCTTCAAGCTGGGCTTCTCGCGGGTCTATCGGTGCTTTGCGGAGTACGATCTCACCGACGACGTGTTCTTCTTCGGCTCCGGTCGACTCGGCTTCCCCGAGCAGTCCCTTCTGGCGCTGGCGCTCGGCTGCGATGGCATCGCGGTCGCTCGCGAGGCGCTACTGGCCATCGGGTGCATTCAAGCCCAGCGCTGCCACACCGGGCACTGCCCCACCGGCGTGACGACCCACAATCGATGGCTGGTCCGCGGGCTGGATCCGACCTCCAAGTCGGCTCGTCTCGCCAACTACCTGATCACCCTGCGCAAGGAACTGCTGCGACTCGCCCGGGCTTGTGGCGAGCCGCACCCCGCGCTGGTGCCTCTGGACCGCTTCGAGTTCCTGGACGACAACTACGGTAGCCGACTGGCGACCGAGGTATTCGAGTACTCCTCGACTCTGGGGCTTCCGGGCACCAGGGATCGGAAGGCCCTGGTCACCGGCTGAGACGAGTCCGAATCAGGCGACAGGAACGAAACGAACCGCCCAGACCGAGCCCTGTTCGTGGTGTCCGCTGGTCACCGCGTCGAAAACAGTGCCGTCATCGAGGCGGCGCACGCGGCGCAACGAGGGACCCGAACGTTCCACACGGTCCTGCAACAGGGTCTGGATCTCCGGGTGCTCTCCCGAGGCCACGAGGTCGAGGGGATCTCGACCCTTGACCTCTTCCGGTCCGGCTCCGAGGACCTCTCGCACGGGACCACGCGAACCGACGACTCGGCGCTTCGAGTAGTCCACCAGGACTTCGACGTAATGATTCGTCGCGCGATCGTGGAGCACTTCGATCAGCGTCTGGTTGGTCGCCACTCCGTTCGATTTCATCCAGCGAACCAGTTCCTCGACGGTCTCTCGGCTCTTGTCGTCCACGGTAGTCCTCTCCTTCTGTCTACTCGCTCTTCTCCTCACGAGCCAGATCCGCGAGGACTTCTGCGTTGATGACACCCAACTCCAGGAGACTCGTCAACATATCTTTGAGGGCAACCTCTTCCGGCGGACGATCCCGGAGACGAGCCGCCTGCACTTCCTCGATCATATCCACTAGCTCGCGAAGATCCACTTCCAGCGCGACCAGGATCCTCTCCAACGTCGAGAGTTCCGGCTTCCGCTTGCCGGTCTCGTAGCTCGAGAGCATCGAGGGCGTCACGGAGGCCAGCGCCGCGACCTCCTTCTGCCGCATCTCCTTGCGGATCCTGATCAATCGAAGGGCCGACCCTAGTCCGTCGAATGGCTGCATTCGTGTCCTCTCCTGTCGTAATTGGATTTCCCCTGAACGTAACACAGGCCGCCATCGCAGACAACTTGCTATCATCTGGTGACGAGTCCGGACACTCCTGGCAGCGCCCGATCGGGCAGCCCCAGCCGGGAACCCAAGCCCTGGATGCTGGGTCCCAGGACCAGTACGGCCGGAGAGCCGGTCCCCACCAACCACCGTAGGAGGCCACCGATGTCCGACAGCGCCATGAGTCTGATGCACCAAGGAGGATGGGTCCTCTGGGTCCTACTGCTCTTCTCCATCGCCACCCTTGCCGTCGGGCTCGAGCGGGCCATCATCCTGCGGCGATCCCGCACCGCACCTGCTCCGCTACTGCGACGGATCGACCCGCTGATCGGTGACTCGAGACTGGCGCTCGCGCAGGAGGTCTGTCGCAGGACCGACTCACCCCTGGGAGCGATGCTGGCGCGCGGTCTGGCTGAGCTGCCCCACCGTCCCGAGCGTGTGGAAGAGGCCCTCGAGGCTGCAGCCCAGCGCGAGCTGCGGCGTCTGCGCCGCGGGTTCGGCATCCTCGTCGCCACCGCAACCACCGCGCCTCTGCTTGGCTTCCTGGGCACCGTGACCGGCATGATGGCTTCCTTCCAAGCCCTGGTCGACGCCGGCATGTCCGATCCGGCCCTCGTGGCGCTGGGAATCAAGGAGGCGCTGACCACGACCGCCGGCGGGCTCATCGTGGCGATCCCGGCCCAGTTGGCACACCAGAGCCTGAACGCCCAACTCGAGCGCATCGAAGGCGACCTCGAGTCGGCGGGAAACCACCTCCTCGACCGCGTCGCTTCGCTCTAGCGGCTCCGTCGCCGACGCGGTACGAAAGACTACGAACTCGGGAGGTCCTCCGACGGGCCGGGAACCGCCGATCGGCAGGCGTCCGACCCTCGGCACCGGAAGGCGGTTTGGTCCCCTTCGCGTCTTGCCGTAGAGTTGCGACAAGCATCTGACCACTGCCCGGAGGGGACCATGGCCCGAATCCTGGTCATCGACGACTCGAAAATCGCCCGCTTGATGATGCGGCGGCAGCTCGAGCAAGCTGGGCACGAGGTCGTCGAAGCGGCGGGCGGGGCCGAGGGCCTCGAGGTGTTGACCGCGTCCTCGTTCGACCTGGTGACCTGCGACGTTCTCATGCCCGAAATGACAGGGATCGAGTTCCTGGCCGCGGTCCGCGAACACGAGATCGAGACGCCGGTGATCGTGGCCACGGCCGATATCCAGCGCACCACCCGTGAGGAGTGCGCCGAACTCGGTGCCTGGGCCGTCGTCTCGAAACCGGTCGACGCCGCCGAACTGCACGATCTGATCGCCCGGCTGCCGACCGACCGAGCACCCCAGGTCCTGGTCAGCGCGAAACAGATGGACGGTCTGACGGAGCTGATCAACGTGGGCGTCGGACGAGCCGCAGCCTCACTGAACGACCTGGTCGACGGCCACGTCGAACTGGCCGTCCCGTACATCGACCTGGTCGACAAGGAGCACCTCGAGGAGGCTCTCGAGGAGCTGGGAAGGGACCCGTTGTCCTCGGTCCAGATGGGGTTCCACGGGGGCCTTTCCGGCAACGCGTTCCTCGTCTTTCCCGAACCGAGCGCTCTGCAACTGGTCGAGATCCTGGTCGGTGCCGAATCGGGTGGGCAGGACTTCGACAGCATCCACGCGGCCACGCTGAACGAGATCGGCAACATCGTCATCAGTGCGGTGATGGGTACGATGGGCAACGTGCTGTCGCGCTCGCTGCAGTACTCCCTGCCGGTCTTCGAGCAGGAGCCGATCCTCGACATCGTGGCTCTCCACAGCAATGCCAACCCGATCGTCCTGATCGCTCGCACGAGCTTCGTGATCCGCCAGTCCGTCGCGATCCAGGGCCACCTCCTTCTGCTCTTCGAGCTGACCTCCATGGACGCGCTGATCGAGTCGATCAACGACTGGGAGATGCAATCGGAATGAAATCCTATTCCATCCTCGACCATGTCCCCCACGGAATGATGGTCTTGGAACGCTCGCTCCGCGTGCGGTTCTGGAATGTGGTGCTAGAGCAATGGACCGGATTCGATCGGAGCGACGTGGTGGGGCACGACATCAGGGAGCGCTTCGCCCACTTCCGCAAGGCTCGGTACTCCCGACGCCTGGCGACCCTGTTCGAGGGCGGGCCACCGGCCGTCTTCTCGTCCCAGCTTCACCCTCACTTCCTGCCCGCGCCGCTGCCCAGTGGTCGCATGCGAGTCCTCGAATCGGTGGCCGTACCCGTACCTCGGGACGGCAGCACCGAACTCGACGCCCTGGTCTCGATCCAGGATGTCAGCAACCTCGCGGACGCGATGGAGGCACTGCGCGAAGCCCGGCGCTCCGCCGAAGAACTGGCCGCGACCGACCCTCTCACTGGTGTCGCCAACCGACGCCAGTTCATGGAACTGGCCGGCAAGGCACTAGCGCTCTCCAAACGGCACGACCACCCCTGCACCGTGCTGATGCTGGACGTCGACCTGTTCAAGGAGACCAATGACCGCTTTGGTCACGCCACCGGTGACACGGTACTCTGCATGCTGGTCCGGGTGCTGCGTCAGACCCTACGCCGCAGCGACGTGATCGCCCGAGTCGGCGGCGACGAGTTTTCGGTCATGCTCCTCGGTACCGACTCCAAGGTCGGAGACATCACTGCCGAGCGAATCCGGGCCACCGTCGCCAGTGAGAGCGTGGCGATCGGAGATCGAACCCACCGCGTCACGGTAAGCATCGGCTGCGCTGGACTGCGTCCGACCACCGATAGCCTCGAAGAGCTTCTGCACCGAGCGGACACCGCTCTGTACGAAGCGAAGCGGCAGGGCCGCAATCGCGTGGTGCGCCTCTAGCCGTAGAGGCCCGGATACAACAGATCGATCAGGAGGCCGAAGATCGGTCCGAAGAGTTCACCGAAGATCTTCCAGGCCAGAACGATACCGGCGAGGGCCAACATCGGCTGCCGCAGGAACTCGCGGTAGGTCGCCCCCACCCGCTCCGGTAGTACGAGCTGGATGACCGCACTCCCGTCGAGCGGCGGAAAGGGCAGCAGATTGAACAGGCAGAGGATGAAGTTGAGCGAGCAGGTGACGCTGAGAAACGCCGCCACCCCTTCCCACGGTCCCTGATGCAGCGCCGCCGCCAGCCCCTCCAGCCCTCGGATCGTTTCGGGGGGAACGAACCAGCCAACCGCCAGGCCGACGCGAATCGCCAGGGCGGCGAGCAGCGCCAACCCCAGATTGGCGGCAGGACCGGCCAGCGCCATCCAACCTGCTCTCCGGGGATACCGCTCCGCCCAGCGCGGATCGTAGGGAGCACTGGCCCAGCCGAACATCCACCCCCCCATGAAGTAGGCGATCAGGGGAACGACCACCATTCCGAAGGGCTCCCGGCGGATATGGGGAACCGGGTTGAGAGTGACCTGTCCGCCGTTGTAGGCGGTGGGATCGCCCAACCTCATGGCGGACCAGGCGTGGGCCGCTTCGTGGACCGTCGTCGAAAAGAGAAACGCCACGAACCAGATCAGGCCGAAAGCTAAGACATCGGAGGTGAGTTCCATGGCGGGTCTCTAGACGTCGAAAGGACTCTCTACACGTTGAAGAGGAAGTGCACGACATCACCATCCTGCACGACGTAGCCCTTCCCTTCGGAGCGCTTGCGCCCCGCTTCCTTGGCTCCCTGCTCTCCCAACTCGACAAAGTCGTCGTAAGCGATGACCTCGGCTCGAATGAAACCCCGTTCGAAGTCGGTATGGATCACCCCCGCGGCCTGCGGCGCGGTAGCCCCGATCGGGATCGTCCAGGCTCTGACCTCCTTCGGCCCCACCGTGAAATAGGTCTGTAGTCCCAGCAGACGGTGGCCGGCTCGGATCAACCGATCGAGTCCGGGCTCGACCAGGCCGAGCTCCTGCAGGAACTCCTGTCGCTCCTCGTCATCCAGTGCCGCCAGCTCACCTTCGAGCTGAGCACAGATCACCACGACCTCGGCTCCCTCGGCCCTGGCGATCTCGCGCACCGCATCGACATGCTCGTTGCCTTCCAGTGCACCGTCTCCGACGTTGGCGACGTACAGGGTCGGCTTGACCGTCAGCAGGTGCAACGAACGCAGGACCCTTCGCTCGTCGGCACTCACTTCGAGGGTCCGAGCCGGTCGCAAGGCATCGAGATGCGGTTCGAGCCGTCCGATCAACGCCAGCTGAGCCTTGGCCTCGGCGTCACCACCCCGTGCCGCCCGCTCGAGCCGCTGGCTGGCCTTCTGAAGCGTCCCCAGGTCCGCCAGAATCAGCTCGGTATCGATGACCTCGATATCGCCGGCAGGATCCACACGATCGGCAACGTGGGTCACGTTGTCGTCATCGAAACAGCGCACGACATGCGCAATGGCTTCGACCTCGCGGATGTTCGCCAGGAACTGATTGCCCAGCCCTTCCCCCTTCGAAGCGCCGGCCACCAGCCCCGCGATATCTACGAAGGTCATGGTGGCCGGAAGGACGCGCTGCGGGTTGGCGATCTCTGCCAGCCGATCCAGCCGCGCGTCAGGCATCGGGACGACCCCGGTCGAAGGCTCGATGGTACAGAAGGGATAGTTCTCGGCCGCGACCTGCGATCGGGTGAGAGCGTTGAAGAGCGTCGACTTGCCGACGTTGGGCAACCCGACGATGCCGCAGGTGAAACCCATCGGATCCTCGTTTCGTTCAGGGAGTGTTTGAGCTAGTGGGTCGGCGAACCTCAGGTCGATCGAGTCCGCCCGCCGTGGGGAGCCCATATCTAACAGTTTGGCCCCGTGATCTCAAGGCCTTCGCGCCCTCGAGGCGCCACCGACTCGTACTACAATCGGCATCGAATTATCAGTTGTACGAACGGCAGAGTCGGGTTTATGAGAATCGAACAGACAAGCTGGACCCCCGGAGGAGGCTGGTCCTCTGCCACGGCCGACTCCGAGGCCGACCTCTTGCTGGTGTTTGGCCATCGCTCCTACCTTCGGGATCCGGACCTGATGACGGAACTGCAGCGACGGTGGCCTCAGGCGACTCAACTGGGCTGTTCCACCGCCGGAGAGATCCTGGATGTCCAGGTTCACGACGGGACGGTAACGGCCACCGCAGTGCGGTTCGAATCGAGCCGAGTGGTCGGCCACTGGCGCCCCCTCCCCAACGCCGAATCCAGCGCCGCAGTCGGAGCTCGGCTCGCCTCGGACCTCGACCCGGATGGCCTGCGCCACGTACTAGTGATCTCCAACGGAATCGACGTCAATGGCACTGCTCTGGTCCGTGGCCTGACCGAGAACCTCCCAGCTGGAGTTTCGGTGACCGGTGGGCTGGCAGGGGACGGAGCGGACTTCCACGAGACCCTGGTGGTGGCGGGTGGTGAGGTCGGACCGCGACGGGCGGCCGTCGTGGGGTTGTACGGGCCGCAACTGGCCGTCGGCTACGGATCGCTGGGTGGTTGGGACCCGTTCGGCCCCGAGCGCGTCATCACGCGGTCCTCCGGCAACGTCCTCTACGAACTCGACGGCCAGTCGGCACTCGAACTCTACCGCCGCTACCTCGGCGAGCATGCCTCGGACCTACCGGCCTCCGGCCTCCTCTTTCCCCTCGCGGTTCGCGACCACGGCCGAGAGGAGTCGGTGGTCCGCACGATCCTGTCGATCGACCCCGAGGAGCAGAGCATGACCTTCGCGGGAGATTTGCCTGAGGGGAGCTACGCGCGACTCATGCGGGCGAACTTCGACCGGTTGATCGACGGAGCGCAGGAAGCTGCCCGTCGCAGCGTCCTCGTGCCCGAGGGCCAACCACCCCAACTCGCCCTTTTGATCAGCTGCGTCGGTCGCAAGATGGTGCTCCAGCAGCGCGTCGAAGAAGAGGTCGAGGCCGTGCGGGAGATCCTGGGGACTACGACCCCGCTCACCGGCTTCTACTCGTACGGAGAGATCTCTCCCCTCGGGATTCGGGGCTGTGAACTCCACAACCAGACGATGACGATCACCACCTTGGCCGAGACACCGCATTGAAGCCCAAGCACTCGCTCCTTCGACGCCAGCTTCGCAGATATTTCGGAGACCAGTCGCCTCCAGAGCCAGATCAGATCGAGGCGCTTCTCGCGGCCGTGGATGCCGCCTACGTACAGTCCGACGACGACCGACGGATGCTCGAACGCTCTCTCGATCTCAGCTCACAGGAACTGCTCGACGCCAACACCGACTTACGAGCCGTCATGGAGAGCCTGCTCGACCTCTTCTTCCGGCTCGATCACGAGGGCGTCATCCTCGACTTTCGAGTCGGATCCAACGGCTCCCTGCTCTTCCCCGACCTCGATCTGGTGGGGCGGCCGATCCAGGCCGTTCCTCAACCCGAGGTCGCTCGGATCTTCACCGAGGCGCTGACGTCGCTGCGGGCTACGGGGCAGGCCACGAGCGTCGAGTACTCCCTGCTGATCGACCAACGCGATCTCGAGCACTTCACGGCACACCTCCTACCATTGCGGCACGGTCAGATCGCGGTGGCGGTGCAGAACGTCACCGGGGCTCGTGAGGCCGAGCGTCGAGAACGAGAGCTTCGAGATCAGCTGGCCCAGGCCCAGCGCATGGAATCCCTCGGCCTCTTGGCTGGCGGAGTCGCCCATGATCTCAACAACATTCTGGGTCCCCTCGTCGCCTACCCGGACCTCATCCGCCAGGAGATCGGCGACCATCCCACCGCCCTCGAGGATCTCGAGGCGATGAAGAAGGCGGCTCTTCGCGCCGCCTCCGTCATCCAGGATCTGCTGACCATGGCTCGCCGTGGCGTTCCGACCCTGGTCGCCCTCGATCTCAATCGTTGTGTGCAGTCGGTGCTCGACTCACCGGCGGTTGAAGCCGTCCGCCAACGGCACCCAGACACGCAGCTCCAGGTCGAACTCGATGCCGACCTGCCGCTCGTCGCGGCCTCCGAATCCAGACTCGCCCAGGCGATTCTCAATCTCGTGCTCAACGCGTTCGAAGCGACCAGTGAAGGTGGAACCGTGCGGGCCAGCACTCGCCGCGGAGAGGAGGAAGACATCGTGGTTCTGGCCGTCAGCGACGACGGATGTGGTATCGATGCCGCTGATCTCGAGCACATCTTCGAACCCTTCTACTCCAAGAAGAAGCTGGGACGCAGTGGTTCGGGTCTGGGGTTGGCCGTGGTCTGGGGAGTGGTTCAGGATCTCGGAGGATCGGTCGACGTCACCTCGACCCCGCAGCGCACCCGCTTCACCATCGCCCTTCCCAGGTCTCCTGAAACGAACGTCGAACCACGACAGCCAGGCCGCTTGGTGGGTGGCCAGGAGCGGCTACTGGTGGTGGATGACGTCGCCGAACAAAGAGTGCTGGCCGCTCGCCTCCTGGAGTCCCTGGGCTATCGGGTGGTCACGGTGGCCAACGGCCGCGAGGCCCTTCGCCAGCTAGAACAGCAGCCGTTCGATCTTCTGGTCCTCGACATGGTGGTCGAAGACCACTTCGACGGACTCGACATCTGGCGAGCGGCACGGTCGCGAGACCCCGAACTCCGCTGCGTGATCGCCAGCGGCTACGCCGAAAGCGAACGAATCACCCAGGCCTGGGCCGAAGGAGCTGGCCCTCGGGTACAGAAACCGTACACAATCGCCGATCTGGGCCGGGCCGTGCGATCCGAACTCGACCGTAAGGCAGCCCCCGAGCCGAACGAGGAGGAGACGAGCGATTGAGTCGACCCAAGGTGACGATCTATACCGACGGAGGCTGTCAGCCCAATCCGGGGCCCGGCGGCTGGGCCGCGATTCTGCTGCCCCAGCCCGGGGACCCGGTCGAGCTTTCGGGGCGCGCCGAGGACTCTACCAACAACCGCATGGAGATCACGGCCGCGCTCGAGGCGCTGCAGTCCCTAGAGACTCCGTCTGACGTCGAGCTCATCACCGACTCGACCTACCTCAAGAACGGCATCACCCAGTGGATCTCCGGTTGGCGGCGTCGCGGTTGGCGCACCGCGTCGAAACAACCGGTCAAGAACCAAGACCTCTGGCAGGCACTGGATCGAGCCACCCAACGGCACCAGATTCGGTGGCGATGGACCAAGGGGCACGCCGGTGATCGCTGGAACGAAAGGGCCGATGAACTCGCCACCCAGGCTCGGGGCGACGCCGCGGAAACTCCGAAGCCGGTGCTGCCGCTGGCGGACGAGGGGGCAGTGCACGCCTTCCTGGGAGCTAGCTGGTCGGGAAAGCACCGTCGTGGTGGATGGGGCGTGGTCTTGACCTTCGACGGGATGCAGCGGGAACTGTCGGGCCGGGTCGAGGACGGCACCGCCAACTCTGCCCACCTGTTCTCCGCCGACCAGGCTCTCGCCGCCCTCAAGCGACCGATACCGGTCCATCTCTACACCGTCTCGGACTACCTGCAACGGGGCGCGACCTCTTGGCTCGAGGGCTGGAAGCGCAACCGGTGGCAAACCGCATCGGGCAACCCGGTGGCAAGTCGGGAACTCTGGCTGCAGCTCGACCAGCGAATCCGTCGCCTCGAGGGGCAGGGCCGGACCCTGGAGTGGCACCTCGTCGACCGCACCGAGGCTCCGACAGAACTCGAGCGGGCGCGTGAGCTGGCCCGCACCGCACAGAACGGTTAACGCCAACGGCCGCGCGCTAGCCGTCGACCAGGTTCCGGCTCAGACTGCGCTCGCCCTCGCTCACGACCTCGCCCTCGATGATGGTGTGGGTGCAGTGGGTCGTGTACTCGAAGGGATCGCCGTCGAACACCGCAACGTCGCCGTCCTTGCCGACCTCGAGCGAACCGACCCGACCGGAGATCCCCAGGATCTCGGCGGCTCCCAGAGTTAATCCGTACAGGGCCCGATCGAATCCCAGTCCGTACGCGGCCGAGATCGCGGCTTCCCACAGCACGACCCGCGTCTTGGGAACGTAGCTCTCATAGCCGCTCTGGAAGGCGAAGGAGATCCCTGCCTCGTCGAGCAGGTGGGCCGCTTCCATGGTCATGTTCTCCCGCTCTCCCCAGGCCCGCACCATCGCCGCGTGGGTGATCACCGGAACCCCGGCGGCGCGGATGGCATCGGCGACGAGGTGGGCCTCGGCTGCGCCATCGAGTATCAGCCGGAAACCGAACTCCTCCTGAAGCCGCAACGCCGTCATGATGTCCTGGTGGCGATTCACCGTCACCAAGAGTGGCAGCTCGCCATCCAACACCGCGGCCAGGGTCTCCAGTTTGAGATCACGTGAG
>JAUIDB010000015.1 GCA_030429235.1 Thermoanaerobaculia bacterium
ACATGGGTCATGGTCGGTCTCCTTCCCGGCTTCGATGCCGGAGTTGGTGATTAGGTACCCCTACCTTGGCACAGGGCCACGGAGGGGGACCGACCTACTCATCCCATCTGACACCTACGTAGATATCTGAGGGTTCGACCCCGTACTCACGCCGGCCTCTGACACGCAACGACCCGCGGTACAGGCGTAAAGCCCTAACACCTGTCGCTACTGTCGTGACCGGAAGTTTGTCCTGAACCTACTCCGGGTTCCGGGAATCTTTCATGGCACCGACTGAGGGCGAGACCAAATAGGTGTTGATAGTGCCCTCCTGCGTTCCCTCGATCGCGCCTAGATGTCGCTGGGTGACGTTGCACCAGGACTCCTTCGGAAGGTACTTGTCTCCGACTGAGTGGCACCGGAGGCCGGGGTCAGCCTTCCGCCATCAGGAAACCTGTCTAGACAACCAGCATCACACACCAAGTAGATGACTTCGTCATCCCTAGTCCTGCAGTTCCCAACACCTGACGGCCCGAAAACACACCGGAAGCCTTCATCAACGCTGACGAACACTTCAACCCAGCACGGGTCCCATGGGTATTCCCGTTCAGCCAGGTAACCGTCGACTTCTACTGCGTTCAAGAAGAAAAAGCGCGCAAGGTCCTCGGTAGGTTGAAACCTCGAGCAGACGCCGTCGTCTGGAACTCCGTGGAGTTGGCCAAGCCTCAACTCATAGTCTTCAGGCAACCTATCCCTGAATCTGACCACTGGATCGTCCGCGCCGCCGAGACCAAGAGCGACGAACAAGGAAGAGGAGACAACGAACCACCAGGCAGTCTTAGTATCAGTCCTCAAGGTGTGACCTCCCAATCGGCTGTCTGTGCTTCGGTCGGATTCTTGTAGGAGACTTCAGGATGTCGGAACACGTTTCCTTCGCCAACAGACTGGGTACGCTGCAATTGACGAACGAGCCAACTGAGTGCCTCATTCTGAGCATCCGTGGCATCATCATAGACCGCATCAGGTCCCCAGTACGGTCCGCGCCCATTGGACGGGTCGGTAGCCACACCCACGAGTTCTATTCCAATCGAATCATCATTGGAGGGGTATCGAAGCGGGTACTCCTTACTTGACTCGTGCCTGTGTAGTGCCGTTCGACTGGTGGCCTCCTGCGATTGAGCAGCAGCAGCAGCAGCTTCCCTGAGACGGTTCTCGGCCCCCACAGCGAGGTCGACTGGCAATGGAGACATGGACGTGGCGTTGGTGCAAGCAGTTGCGTCCGCCAGACAGCGCGACTTTAGCTTTCCCACATGGGCCGCGGACTGATCCAACCGTGCAGTTTGAAAGATCTGGCCTGAACGATCGATTAGAAAGTGTGCTCCCACATCGGAGGTCTGGTAGTGGTTCAAGGTCGACTGAGCGGTTGGAGCACCGGTCTGATGAACGATAAGGCCATTCACTTGGTCCATGGGCCCCTGATGCAGGTTGGTTGAAATCCGGTTCTCGATACGGGGACTAGTGGCCACCCCGTTTTGTATCACAACGGCGTTCCTTCGAGCCGCCAGAAACCTCTCTCGGACCTCCCCCTCCGCCGGCGAGGGCGAGTCGCCCTCTTCAACGAGATCCACGGCCGCAGCGTTGAGCCAACGACAAAGTCGACTCGCCTTCAGCGTCCTACCAACACACATACCGAGAGGGTCTCCGGCGTTCATGGGGCTGTTCAACCCATACTGGTAGAGGCTGGGCCCATCGACATACCCCATGGGATCAGCGGTGACAAACCTCCCCATCTCCGGGTCGTAATACCGATTCCGCGCGTAGTAGAACCCCGTCTCCTCATCCCGCCCCAAACCGTGGAAACCAAAGTGATTCCCGATGGTCGACGCCGCCACGAATCGGTCGGACGGCCGTTCGAAGACCGAGAGGCCGCTTCCGGTGGAGGTCGCGAAGGAGTGGGTAACCGCCTCTGGCAAGCCCTTGTTGTCGAGATCAACCACCGCCGTGCCGAGCTGTAGGGTGTGGCTGCCCGGCCCCAAGGGTTCGGCGGACCGAACGGTGTACGAGTCCGCGTCCAACTGCCATTCGACGGGCTGCGAGTCGAGGGTGGCCTGCGCCAGGAGCGAAGGCAACGAGGGCGGCTCTGAGAAGATGATCTCGAGCGTGCCATCGGCAGCGACGCACACTCGATCCACCCTGGGGTTGGCTGTATCCAGCACCACGACATCGGGCCCCCATGGGATCACTTGCGAGAGGCCGGTGGCTGCTTGATGCTGGAAGGTGTCGAACAGAGTGTGAGCAGGCAGCGCGAAACTCAGGTTCGCACCGGCCTCGGGCAGGTCTGCTGGATCGTCGATGTCGATGCGGAACACCAACCGCTTGCCAGCCTCTGGCCCACTGACCACCGGTTGCGTGACCAGCAGCGGTAACGGCTGACCCTGATGCTGCAACGAGATCGCTCCCGACTCGACGGCTCGACTGACCGGTTCGAGAAGCACCTCCTCCGACAACTCGACCCAAACCTCACCGTCGACCAGACGAAGCTGCTGAACCTCTGGCGGGGTCGAATCGACCTCGAGCGAGTGGCCACTCGAGTTCGACCAATCAGACCCTCCCTTGACGCTCCCCCACCCTCCATGCCACCATTCCTGGTAATGACCGATCGCTTCGCTTTCCCCACCTTCGCTTTTACTGCCGACAGCGGGAGCCCGATCGACGTCTAGACCCCTCATCTGACCGAACTCGAAACGCCCGCTGAGTCCATCAGCGGGCGTTTTTGCGTTTGGGCGAACCCATCAGGAGCGTTTCCATGTCCCAACCCGAACCCACCGCCCCCGAGGCCGCCAGCGCGGCGGCCAACCCGGGAGACCTCTCTGGCCTGCGCCGTCGGCTCGACGCCGTCGATCAGGACCTGGTCGCAACACTGGCTCAGCGCATGCGATTGATCCGGCAGACGGCGCAGCTAAAGGCCATGACTACGCACCAGGTGCGTGACTCATTGCGTGAGGAAGAGATGTTAGAGCGCCTGGGCCAACAGGCGCGGGAGGCCGGGTTGCCGCCCTACTTCGTTACCGCGATCTATCGCGAGATCCTGGACTACTCGGTGCGCTGCCAGGGGGACCATCTGGTGGGCGAGATCGGCGCCGAGGCAGCTTCCACTCCGCCGCGCACGCTGCGCATCGGCTACCAGGGAGTCGAGGGAGCCTACAGCCGGCAAGCGGCGGCACACCACTTCGAGGCCGAGGAGCGGCCGGTCGAATACCGGGGCTTCGCCAGCTTCCGGGCGCTGCTAGAGGCGGTGGACCAGGGGCGGATCGATCGAGCCCTGCTCCCGGTGGAGAACACGACGGCGGGTTCGATCAACGAGGCGTACGACCTGCTCGCCAGTCTTCCCCTCTCGGTGGTCGGCGAGGAGGTCCTCGAGGTCGACCACTGCCTGGTGGTACTAGACGCCACGGTCTCCATGGAGGAGATCCGGCGCGTCACCTCGCACCCCCAGGCGCTGGCCCAGTGCACCGACTTCCTGGCGTCCCATCCGGCGATCATCGTCGAGCCGGGAACTGACACCGCGCTCGCCGTCGAGCAGATGATGACCGGCGGCGACCGAAGCCTGGCGGCGATCGCCAGCCGGCAAGCCGCGCGGCACCACGGAGGCCACGTCCTCCGGCGTGGCCTCGCCAACCAGCGGCGGAACTACACCCGATTCCTGGTGGTGTCGAAGAGCCCGGTGCGGGTCGATCTGAGGGTTCCGGCCAAGACCTCGATCCTGTTCCAGGTGACGCACCAGCCGGGAGCCCTCCTGCGGTCGCTCTCCGTTCTGGAGAGCCACGGCATCAACCTGACCAAGCTCGAGTCGCGTCCGATTCTCGACTCGCCCTGGACCTATCGCTTCTACGCCGATCTCGAGGCCAACCTCGACGAATCCCGGGTACAGACCGCGCTGGAGGAACTGTCGGCAGCGACGGTCAACCTGCGGGTCCTCGGTTGTTACGCCCGGCGCCAGATCTGAAGCGCACTACTGCAAGAGCTCGAAGATCTTCCGAACGTAGTTCTGGGTCTCGCGGTACGGCGGGATGCCGCCGTAGCGATCGACCGATCCCTCGCCGGCGTTGTAGGCCGCCAGGACCCGCGGCGGATCTTCGCCGAACCGTTCGAGCAGCCAGCGCAGGTAGCGAGTTCCCGCTTCGAGGTTGCGCTCGGGGTCGGCGAGTTCGTCGACCGAGACTCCGAAGCGCTCGGCGGTGGCGGGCATGAGCTGCATCAGCCCGCGAGCCCCCTTGGGTGAAGTAGCGTCGGCTCGGAAGGCGCTTTCGACCCGCACCATCGCCGCCACCAGATCCGGGTTCAGGCCGCGGCGCTGCGCCGCCGCGAAGATTAGCTCGCCGTAGGGCGTCTCGGGTGCCTTCTGCCCTCGTACGAAGAGGAGCTGCACCTCGGGCTCGGGCGTCGGCTCCACGGCGACTTCGGGAACGATCTCGTCGTCGAGGATCCGCACGAGATTGAGCACGGGGATCGTCAGGACGCCGCCGTTGGTCAAGGTGAGGCGTGCCTCCTCCTCGCCGACGGTGTAGGCACTCACCTTCAAGATGTGCCCCCCCTTGAGGACTGCGATCTCGGCCGAAGCCAGGGTCGCTCCCAGAAATGTCAGGGCGAACAGGGTCGTCAGGACCCGGAGGCGAAGTTGGATGCGAGCCTGCGAAACCCGTGTACGTCGGAAACCTTCCATCCCGCCGATTGTACGGGCTTCGAACCGCCTCCGTTGGGCCAGCACTGGACAGATTCCGCGCCGCACCCGTACCTTGTGAAGGCGCTGTCGAGTGGGCGGCCGCCATGGTAGGTTTCACCCGTCAGACGGAGAGGACGAGTTCCTTGGAGATGATCGAGACAGAAACGCGACCGGAGGAGAATGTGACCCCGAGCGACAAGACCGCGGAACTGCGCCCGCTGACCGAGATCCGCCCTCCGGTGATCTTCGAAGAGCTACGTCAAGGCGTATTGGGCCAGGATAAGGCTCTGCGCTTCGTCTCGGTGGCGGTCTACAAGCACACCACGGGTCGGGTCGCCGCCAATCTGTTGCTGATCGGCTCCTCCGGTACCGGGAAAACGACGATCATGAACAACCTCCAACGGTTGTACCACGACATCCCAGAGTACCGACCGTTTCGCGCCGTCACCATCATCAACGCCAACCTACTGGTCGACAGCGACCGTATGGAGTTCCGGCCCGATCGGTTGCTCACCGCGGTCGAACAACGAGCGCGCGCGATTCTCGGCCGCAAACCCACCCCCGAGGATCTCAAGCAGGCGATCGAGCGCGCCACGATCTGCGTCGACGAAATCGACAAGATGTCCGCGGTGGTCGCGGGCAAGCCGAACGCCATCGGCGTCGTCCTGCAGCAGGGTCTGCTGACCCTGATGGAGGGTGAGGAGGTCAGCCACCGGACCCATGCCTGGGTCGATGGGGTCGAAAAGGAGATCACCCTCGATATCGACACCGCACACATGATGTTCATCTGCGGCGGAGCGTTCGAGGGGATTTACGACCAGGTCTACAACCGGGTGACGAAACCGGGGAGCGGAGAGCGCATTCGCTCCCGCACCGTGCACACCGCCGAGGGCCAGGTGCGGATCGAGATGCGCTTCTCGCTGGCCGATTTCCTGCAGGGCCAGGACCTCTTCGAGTTCGGCATGGTGCCCCAGTTCTGCGGACGTTTCGACCAGACGGTCCTGCTCAACGATCTCGACGCCAAGGTACTCAAGGAGATCCTGCTCCACTCCTACGATTCGCCCTTCGTGCGCTCGCGCCGGTTCTTCCGAGTGATGGGGATCGACCTGGAGATCGAGGATCTGGCTGCGGCGTTGATCGCCGAACGGGCTGGCCGCGAGACCCGAACCGGCGCCCGTTCCCTGCGACCGATCTTCGCCGACATCGTCAACCCCTTCGAGTTCGATCCCGAGGGGCAGGACGTGCTCACCGAAGACCGACGGCTGGTGGTCACCGCCGACATGGTCCGGGCGCGGTTCCAGCGCGCCAACTAGACGCGGACCAACTCGAGGTCCGGTCGGGCTACGCGGTAGCGCCCTGGGCCGGCGCGGCGCGTTCGTGCCGACGGACTAGACCGTCGAGGATCATCAGGAACGCCTCCTGCTGGCGCTCCTCTCCCTTCTCGATGACCGCCAGGCAACCCTCGCAATCGAACTCCTCGTGGAGCTCGAGCGCCGGGTGGCTGGAACTCACGATGATCCGCTTGGCGTCGACCCCCAGTTCGAGGGCTCGGGCGACGACGGAGTGGCCATCCATCTCGGGCATCTGCCAATCGACGAGCAGGAGTCCGACGTGCGGTCCCAGGGTCTCGGAGCCTCGCACCGGATCCGTGAACACGGTCACCTCGACGCGATCCGCGAAGCGGCGCTCGAGAGTCATCCGCAGCATGGCTCCTTGCAATGGGGAGTCGTCGATGACGACGACCTGGAAGGGCTTGCGGGCGGCCGGGGCCGCGGAGTCGGGGGCGGTCTCCGAAGTCTCCACGTCTAGATGCTACCGCCGATCGGCCGGCGCTGCCACTTTCGGCCGCCCCGTTCTGCGGTGATAGCCTTCGGATCGATCGCGACCAGAGCCTACCGCCCGGCCGCGCCGATCCATGACGCCCCCTGATTCTCTCCAGCTCTTCCACCCCGTCGTGCGCACCTGGTTCGGGTTGCGCTACGGTCGACCGACCCCGGTCCAGCAGGGGGCCTGGCCGATCATCGCGGCCGGTAGCCATCTGTTGGCCACGGCCCCCACGGGCTCGGGCAAGACGCTGGCGGCGTTTCTCTGGGCGCTGGACCGTTTGATGACCGGAGCCTGGGAGTCAGGCCGAGTCCGCGTCCTGTACATCTCGCCTCTGAAGGCCCTGAACAACGACATCCAGCGCAATCTCCTGGAGCCGCTGGGCGAGTTGGAGCAGGCCTTCGAGGAAGCCGGGGTGCCGTATCGAGTTCCCCGCGTGGCGACCCGCAGCGGCGACACGCCCTCCTCGGAACGCCAGCGGATGGTGCGGCGACCACCCGAGATCCTGATCACCACGCCGGAGAGCCTCAACATCCTCCTCACCTCACAGGGGGGCCGCAGCATGCTCGAAGGGCTGGAGACGGTCATCCTCGACGAAGTCCACGCCGTCGTCTCGGGCAAGCGGGGCACCCACCTGGTCACGGCGGTGGACCGGCTGGTCCTGCTGTCCGGTGAGTTCCAGCGACTCGCCCTGTCGGCCACGGTGCGACCGATCGAGCCGATCGCGCGATTCGTCGCCGGGTGGCGGCTCGACCGGCGGGGCGACACGCTGGCCTACGAGCCGCGACCGATCGAGCTGCTCGAGGGAACCAGCGACAAACGCTACGAGGTCCAGGTCGATTTTCCCAACGTGCCACCGCAGGGAGCGGGACGAGCCACGGGCGGGGTCGAACGCCCGACGATTCCGATTCCCAGGGCTCGCCGGGCGGACCCCGAGAGCCAACCTCCGGCCACCGAGATGGACCCGGATCTACTCTGGGCCCAACTGACCCGGCGCCTGAAGGCGATCGTCAAGCGCAATCGCTCGACGCTGATCTTCGCCAACAGTCGTCGGCTGGCCGAACGGGTGGCCCACTTGATCAACGAGGGCGAGCCCACCGACCTGGTCTACTCACACCACGGTTCGTTGTCTCGCGAGATCCGCACCACGGTGGAAGAGCACTTCAAGGCGGGCAAGTTGGCGGGCATCGTGGCGACCAATTCGCTGGAGATGGGGATCGACATCGGCGACCTCGACGAGGTGGTGCTGCTGCAGACACCCTTCTCCATCGCGTCGGCCATCCAGCGGATCGGGCGCGCCGGTCATGCCGTGGGCGAGGTCAGTCGGGGCACCTTCCACCCCCTGTTCGGCCGCGACCTGATCGCGGCCACCGTGATGTCGCGCGCGGTGGCCGACCATGACCTCGAACCGATCCGTCCGGTCCGAGGGGCGCTCGACGTCCTGGCCCAGGTCATCCTTTCGATGACCAGCGCCGAAGAGTGGCCGGTCGACGCACTCTACGAACAGATCCGGACCAGCGAGCCCTACCATCGACTGTCGCGGCGCCACTTCGATCTCGTGCTCGAGATGCTGGCGGGACGGTATGCCGCCACTCGCCTGCGCGAGCTCACCCCGCGATTGCACTGGAACCGACTGGAGGGCACGGTGCGGGCCCGCCGCGGGGCGACGCACCTGCTCTACACCTCGGGCGGCACCATCCCCGACCGGGGCTACTACCAGCTCCGACTCCAGGGTTCGCTCGACCGCATCGGGGAGCTGGACGAAGAGTTCGTCTGGGAGCGCAAGATCAACGACCGTTTCGCCCTCGGCACCCAGACCTGGCGCGTCGTCCAGATCACCCACCAGGACGTCATCGTGACCCCCGCCGGCGGACCGGCCGGCCTCGCCCCATTCTGGCGCGGCGAGGTGCAGGCGCGCGACGCCCATCTCGCCGACCGACTGGGCAGCTTCCTGGAGTGGGCCGAAGGGCGCCTGTCCGAGCGGGGGCGCGAGGCCGGCTCGCTGCGTCGGGCGCTGCTCTCGGAGTACCCGCTCGCCGAGAACGCAGCCGACACCCTGCTGCAGCTCCTCGAGGCGCAACGAGCCGCCACCGGCAGCGCCCTACCCCATCGCCGCCACCTGTTGGTGGAACGGGTTCGGGATCCGCAGAAGGCGACGGCCGCCGCGACGATCATCCTCCACACCGGCTGGGGGGGCCGGGTCAACCGTCCTTTCGCCCTCGCCTTGGCCGCCGCCTGGGAGGAGCGCTTCGGCACCATCGTCGACGTCACTCAGGACGATGATGGCGTGATGATCAACGCCCCCCACGAGGTCGCGAGTGCGGAACTGCTCGACCTCGTGCCCGGGGAGCGCATCGAGGTTCTGCTGCGCGCACGCCTCGAGACCAGCGGTTTCTTCGGGGCCCGCTTCCGCGAGAACGCCGGGCGCTCCCTGCTCCTACCTCGGGCTGGTTTCGCTCGCCGCGTTCCTCTCTGGCTCAATCGTCAGCGGGCCAAGAAACTCCTCGAGAACGTCGCCGCGTCTCAGGACTTCCCGGTCGTGCTCGAAACCTGGCGTACTTGCCTCCAGGACGAGTTCGATCTCGAGGCGCTGCGGGCTCGGCTGGAGGAACTGGCCCACGGTCAGGTCGAGGTCACCGATTGTGTGACCACGGCCCCGTCGCCCTTTGCGGCCGGGCTCTCCTGGAACCTCACCAGCCAGTTGATGTACGAAGACGATCGGCCGGAAGGCGGTGCCGGAAGCGCCCTGGGGATGAACCTCCTGCGGGACCTGATCGATGCCAGCGACCTGTCGGCCCGAGTCCAGGCCGAGGCCGGGGAGGAGTTGCGGGCGAAACTGCAGCGGATCGCTCCGGACTACGCTCCCCGACCGGGGGTCGAACTGGTCGAATGGGTGAAGGAACGTCTGCTGCTGTCGGCGCTGGAGTGGGACGAACTCGTCGACGCAGTGGCCCGCGACGCCGGGTGTTCTCGGGCCGACATCCTGGCTCATCCCGAGGTCGGCGAGCGCCTGGTGGCTCTGGTGGCCGAGGAAGGTAGCGATACCGACGAGCCGCAGTGGATCCTGGCTCTGGAGTCGCTCCGGGCCTGGTGGCAGGCGCTGGCCCCCTCCCTGAGCGAAGCGGACCTCGTCGGCCGCATCCGACCGATTTCGAGTGCAGTCGAGAGTGCTCACGAAACTCTCGACCTGACGAGGCTACCACCGTCCGAGGCGTCGTCTACCGACGTTCTCTCCCACTGGTTGTCGTTTTATCCCCCCCTGCCGAGCGAGGAACTGGCCCGGCGACTGGGGAGTGAGATCGGAACGGTGCGAGCCGCACTCGAGCCGCTGACCGAAGACGGCTCGGTCGTCGAGGGACCGCTGGTGGCGGGCCACGACGAACCCCACCTCTGCGACGCCGAGAATCTCGAGCGACTGCTGCGGCTAGCTCGACGCTCGCGCCAACCAAGCCTGGAGCCGATCCCCGTCGATCAGCTGCCCCACTTCCTCGCCGTCCACCAGGGTATCGCCCCCCAGGCGAGCGATGTCGATGGGCTCCAGGCCGCGCTCGAGACGCTGTTCGGCTACTCCGCTCCGGCCGCGACCTGGGAATCGGACCTGCTACCGGCCCGACTCGATCCCTACCGCTCGAGCTGGCTCGACAGCTTGATGCAGGAAGGCGAGCTGGTCTGGCATGGCACTGGCGAGCGCAAACTGACCTTCCTCCTGCACTCGGACCTCGATCTGTTGGCGGTCTGGCAATCACCGGACGACTCGGAAGGTACGGAGGACGAGTCGGACGATCCCCACCTTGACCCCGAAGCAACCTCCGAGGGCCACCCTAACCCGCCCGCTGACTCACCTTCTCGCGCGTCCGACCCCACCCTCGATCCGGCGGCCATCGAGCGGTCTCTGATCGAGGCGCTGGGCCGCGGCGCCGCCCTGACGGTGGGCGAACTCGCTCGGGCGACGGCGCTCCGACCGAGTGACGTTGAGACCGGTCTCTGGCGCCTGGCCTGGCAGGGTCGCAGTAGCAACGACAGCTTCTCGGCGGTGCGGCGTGGCGTGAGTCGCAAGTTCCAGGCGACGTCACCCACTCCGCGCCCAACCTCGGGACGCGGGCGAACCCGTCGCACGCGGTGGCGCGGCACTCCGCCCCATGTCGGCCGCTGGATGCTCCTACCGGGTGGCGCCAGCGCCAAAGACAACGGTGAGGCGCCAGGACTGCTAGAGAACCAGGCGGCGGCGAGAGAACGAGCCCGTATCGTGCTTCACCGCTACGGGATCGTCTTTCGTTCGCTGTTGTCACGCGAGGCGCCCGGCTTTCGCTGGAGCGATCTATTCCCCTCGTTGCGCCTGATGGAGCTGTCGGGCGAGATCCTCTCGGGACACTTCTTCTCGGGGATCTCGGGCCCTCAGTTCGCGACCCGCCGCGCCGTCCGTACTCTGCGACGAGGCCTCCCCGAGGATCTGATCTACTGGATGTCGGCCCTCGACCCCGCTGCGCCCTGCGGTCTGGGGCTGACCTGGACGACCCCTCCACCCCGTCGACTGGCCGGCAATCACCTGGTCTACCAGGGATCGCGGCTGGCCCTGGTCTCGGAACGTCGGGGTCAGCGACTCACCTTCCACGTTCCGCCCGATCATCCCCACCTGGCCGACTACCTCGAGCCGCTCCGCCGACTCCTCGAGGCTCCGGGCCAGGCCTCGGTCGAAGTGGAAGAGATCAACGGCGAACCGGCCCGAGAGAGTCCTTACCGTTCGGGGTTGGCCGCCCACTTCCACCTTACGGCTGGGGCCCGGACCCTGCGTCTCTGGCGTCGCTATTGAGCACCGGGAGGCCGGTGGTCGTACGACGCAGTAGGCGTTCGACGGTGGCTCGCAGCACCTCTCGGGTCGGGGCCGAGCGGCGGTCGGTAGCGATCGAACGGAGGAGCTCGCGGCGCCGCTCATCCTCTCCGCCGTGGCCGGCAATGACGATCAGGGGGATGCCCTCGGCCTCCCCGGGTCCACCGACTTTGACCGCCAGGTCGAGCCCCCGCATATCGCCGATGAAGAGGTCGACCACCACCAGGGCTGGGGGCGGTCCGTCCAAGTGCTCTCGGGCCTCCTTGGCGCTCCAGGCGTGCACTACGTCGTGGCCACGATTGACCAGTTCCTTGCCCAGCACTTCGTGCGCTGCCGCGTCGTCGTCGACCACCAGAATCGTCCCGCCCTCGGGAGCGAAAGCCAGGACCTCCTCGACGCGGCGCTGAAGGCGCTCGAAGTCCAGCGGTTCGGTGAAGAACGAGTCCGCGGCCACACAGATCGCCGAGGTGTCGGCCGGTCCCAGACAACAGATGACGACCGGGATCTCCTTCGTCCGCTCGTCCCGTTCGAGCGCCTCGAGCACCTCCCACCCGTCCAACTCGCCTTCGGCCCGCACCATGACCACCACCAGGGCCGGGTTGCGGTTCCTGGCGAGCCCGAGCACGGCTTCGAGCGTCCGAGCCGGCAGTGGATCGCAGCGCGACTCGCGCAGCGCATCGACCCAGGCTTCCGCCGCCGCCGGATCACCGTCCGCCAAGACCACCGTCGGTCCCGACTCCTGCTGTCCCTCGGTGACTACCGAGCGATACCGGGTGGGCAGGATGACGTAAAAGGTGCTGCCCTCGCCCAGGCTGCTCTCGACCCAGACCCGACCATCGTGCATCTCCACGAAGGCGCGCACCAGGGTGAGTCCCAGTCCAGTGCCTTCGAAGCGGCGTCCGACCGACTCGTCGACCTGAACGAACTCCCCGAAGATCCGCTCCTGATCCGCGGGCGAGATCCCGATCCCCTGGTCCTCGACCGACACCAGCACCGAGGGTTCGCCCAGGGGAGATTCCGCTAGCCCCAGGCGGCGGGCTCGCACCAGGACCTCGGCGTTGTCGGGCGAGAACTTCACCGCGTTCGACAGCAGGTTGTAGAAAACCTGCTTGGTCTTGATCGGGTCGACACAGATCACCGGGAGATCCGAAGCGAACGCAAAGTCGACCTCGATGCCACGCCGCCCGGCGACGCCTCGCATCACGGCCCCTACGCCCTCGAGCAAAGCTTCGAGGCCGATCGGTTCCGGATGGATCTCGACCCGACCGGCCTCCACCTTGGAGAGGTCGAGAATCTCGTTGATCAGGGCCAGGAGATGTTGGCCCGAACTGTGGATGTGCTCGAGAAACCGGGCCTGCTTGTCGTCGAGGCCCTCGGTGTGGCTGCGCAAGACCTCCGAGAAGCCGATGATCGAGTTGAGCGGCGTGCGCAGTTCGTGGCTCATGTTGGCCAGGAAACGACTCTTCTCCTGCGTCCTCAGCTCGGCCTGGTCGCGCTCCTGTTCCCGCGCCTGCACCCGCGCCAGCATCTCGTTGAAGCCAGTGTAGAGGGTGCCGATCTCGTCGCGGTGCGCGTGCTGAAGCCGCAGCGAGTAGTCGCCCGTGAGACTGACTCGGCGCATGGTCGAGGCCAACTCCAGAATCGGCTCCGAGATCGGGCGCTGCAGCAGGTAGCCCGCTCCGATCGCGACCCCGAGCACGATCACGAGGGTCAGGAAGAGGATGCCGAGGTGGCGCCGGATCCGTCGACGCAGTGGTTCGGACGAGACCCGTACCACGATCGTTCCCAGGCGCTCCCCCTGGTGGAGAACGGGTTCGACGACCGTAATCCCGCCGCGGTCCACTTCGACTCCGGTCGCCAGGGTCATCGGCATCGCCGTCCCCTCTCCCCAGGACGCGAACAACACGCCGTCGAGATCGAAGAGGAACGCCGCCTCGACGTTGGGAACGACCTCCATCTTCTGCAGGGTCTCGGTGGCCGAGACCGAGTCGAGGAAGACCAGTTCGGGCACCGCGTACTGGGCCACGACGCGAGCGAACAGCGTCGTGCTCTCGATCGCCTCGCGACGGAACCCACGGACGTCGCGGACCACGGTCGTGGCAAAGGCTGCGACCAGGGCCACGATGGTGATCAACGCGATGATCCCGACCAGCTTCTGCCGAATGGAGAGGTTGTGGAAGAAACTCACTGCGTCGAGCCCTCCACCAACCGCGCCAGCCGTAGAAGGCGTGAACTCAACTCGAGTCCGGCCTCGACTGCGGCAGACTCGTTCACCTCGAAGCCGATGCGGTCGTCGGCTACGAAGAGGTTGATCATCACACCCGCCTCAGCCCGTCCCGGGCGATCGGCGACGGTCAGGATCGGCCGTCCCTGCGCCTGGTCGAGAGCCAGGCTGAATTCCTCGTCGCTCAGAGCCCCGAGGAAGAGGAGTTCACAGTCGTCGAAGGCCGGAGTCTCCTCCGCCGCTGGTGGGGCCAACGGCTGCAGCCGGATCGGGCGATCCTCGATCTCGCGGCCCGACAGTGCCGCCTCGAGACTCGTCTCGATGGGCGACTCGCCGTAGAGGCAAAGCAGGAACGGCGCCGGTTCCTCCGTCGAGGTCTCGGTAGGCCAGCGCACGAAACCGGCAAACCGCTCAATGAACTGGGCCTTGAGTTCGTACTCCGAGACCTGGACCCCCGACTCGGCGGCTCGCACGACGCCAGGCAACAGAATACCCAGGATCAGTGCCCAGGCCACCCAGTGGGGTCCTCGATATCTCCAGGCCATCATCAGTAACTCTTTCAGGCTAACAGCTCACCGGTCGGCGGTAGACTCATCATAGCGCGCGGAGCAATGCTAGACTCAAGGGGCAACCAGGGGAGGCAGGGTGGCGGGACGCAACCTACGAGCGACGACTGGAGCCGGCCGCGACACGCGAGCCAAGTCGTCCTTCGGCCTCACCACCCTCTCGCTGCTGCTCCTCCTGGCCACGGTCAGCTGGGCCGACGGCGGCGATCGGCCGCTCGACGAGCTGACCCTGGAGGAACTGATGCAGGTCTCCGTCGCTTCGGCCTCGCGGATTGCCGTGCAACTCGACGAAGCCCCGGCGACCGTGATCGTCGTCGACCGGGCGCAGATCGCCGAGCAAGGGTACCGGGATCTATCGGAGCTTCTGGCCGATCTCCCCGGCATGGACATCGTCCGTCCCTACGGCGCGACCTACCTGAAGAATTACTGGCGGGGTTTTCGCAGCTCGATCGGCTCACCCTACCTCCTGATGCTCGACGGTACGGTGCTCAACCACCTCTACTTCAACACCACTGACGTCATGGTGGCCCTGCCGCTGACGAGCATCGAGCGGGTCGAGGTAGTCTACGGACCGGCCTCCTCGGTCTACGGGGCCAACGCTTTCATGGGTGTGGTCCACGTCATCAGCCGGCGGGATACCGACTACGCCACCGCCCGAGTCGAGGTAGCCGACGAGGAAAGCACCACCGTGGATGGAGCGGCCGCCTGGTCAGCGGGAGACTGGCGATTCCGCGCCGCCCTGCGCTTCTCCGAAGCCGAACTGGACCCGAGCCAGGCCGGGCGCTCGACCTATTCGGAGCCCGAACTGCTGCGCGAGCCTCGGCTGTGGGGGGGCTTTCTCGACGATCCGGACCTGGCCGGGCGCTTCTCCTCCCCGGAGCGTTTCGTCGGAGTCGATCTGCGGGCCATTCGCGGCGGCCTGGAACTGGCGCTGCAGACCTTCCAGACCCGCACCGGCTACGGGCTCGAGTACGCCTTCGATCAAGCCCAGCCCCACGCGACCTGGGATCGCTACGACCACTCCCTCTACGGAAGGTACTGCCACGATCTCGGCCCTCGGATCATGTCGACGACCTTCCTGCGCTACCGCGAGAGCGGCGTCGGTGATGCCTCGACCTTCGTCGAGGGGTTCGTGGGAGAGCGCGGTGGCGTTCCGACCCGTCTGATCGACTTCTCCCGCTGGCACGCGGACAACTCCTCCCTCACGCTGTCGCAGGACTTTGACATCGAGTGGAGTGAGAAAACCGCCCTCAGCACTGGGATTCGATTC
Source organism: Thermoanaerobaculia bacterium (assembly GCA_030429235.1). Lineage (GTDB taxonomy): Bacteria > Acidobacteriota > Thermoanaerobaculia > Multivoradales > JAIOJS01 > JAIOJS01. Next base: position 15,415 of record JAUIDB010000015.1, read on the forward strand.
GAACAGAAGGACCTCCAGAAGGCCTACGAGGTGATCTACGGGCCGAGCCTGCCGCCGGCCGAGGTCTTGCTATCCAACTACCCCTTCCCCGCTCGCCGCGACGTGGTGGGGCCACCCAACAATCGCATCGATACCGAAGAGCTGGGTCTCTACGTCCAGGCCCGCCACCAGTTGGCGCCGCGCCACGCCGCCCATCTCGGCCTGCGATGGGACGATACGACTGCCTACGGGAGCGCCGCAACGGTCCGCCTGGGCTACGTGGGTACCTTCGGCCCCTGGATCTTCAAGGCGCTCTTCGGCGAGGGCTACCAAGAGCCGAACCCACGCGTGCTCTACGGCGGGTGGCGCGGTTCGGGTAGTGACCCGGAGCTGGATCCAGAGTCCTCGCAGACGACCGAAGTCTCGCTGAGCCATACCCGTCCCCGTCTGCGCCACGTACTCTCTCTGTACGAGGTCGAGAACCGGGACACGATCCTCAACCTGGCCGGTGGAGCCGACAACCTCGGTCGACGCCAGGTGAGCGGAGTCGACTACCACTTCGAGGCCTTGCCGATCTCCACCGCCGAACGACGCCTTCGCCTCTGGCTCTACTACACCCACCTGTTCGATGCCGACGAGGAGGAGTTCGACCCGCAACGCACCCTGCTTGGCGAGGTTCCGATCGGAGACGTGGCCCGCGATCAGCTCCACATCGGCGCCAGCACCCGCGTCGCGCCCTGGTCGGCCAGCCTGCAGGGACACTGGGTCGATGCCCGTGACACCGTCGCCAGCAACCCCATCGAGGAGATCGACTCGTTCGCCACGTTCGATCTCGTCGTGCGCTACGAGCTCCCCGCCGAGTTCGAAGTCGGGGTTCGGGTAGCGAACCTGTTCGACGAGGCCTACTCGCACCCAGGAGTGCGGGGCGCCGCCGCGGGGGAGTCACCGGGCTTCTTCGACGCCCAGGGACTGTGGCAGGGCGCCGGCGGCTTCTTCAGTTCCTCGCTTCCCCAGCCCGGTCGACAGGTTGGGCTCCACCTGCGCTGGCGTCAGTAGTCGGCCGTGTCGGCCAGGAGGGTCTCGACCAGGAGTTTTCCCAGAATCCCGAGGGTGGTCCGTCCCTCTTCGGCCGTCGCCTCGGCCGGCGCCCCCACGTAGGCCAGGTCTCCGCCGAGCTCCTCGAAGGAGGTCGCCCCGCTGCGAATCGCCTCGGAGAGTGACACCGGTACTTCCGGTAGCTCCCGGCGCACGGCGTCTCGAACCAACTCGGGCCGCAGGGCCATCACCATGGAACCTTCGTAGCAGCCGGCGTGGCACGCCCCGCTCTGGAACTCTGGAGTCAGCCGACGGGCGTGCCGACGCCGCGTGACGTCGGGGAAGAGCACCGTCCCCGCCCCGACCTCGGCGGCGTGGGTCTCGAGTTGTTCGATCGCGGCGTAGATCGATCCGAGGTGGCTGGGGTCGAAGTGGGCATTGGCCAAGACCACGCGGCTGAATCCCTGTTTCCAGAGCGACGACACCACATCTACCACCAGGGCAGTCACGGTCTCCGGTCGCACGGAGATCGTGCCCGCGAAGCCGGCGGCAAAGGGTGCTGCGCTGTAGGTGATCGGCGGCAAGATCAGCACGGTCCAGCCCCGGTTCGAAAGCTCGCGGGCGGCGGACTCCGCCATCCCGTTGGCGAGCAGGACGTCGGTACTCAGAGGCAGATGGGGACCGTGCGCCTCGACCGCTCCCAGCGGCAGGATGGCGACGGTTCGCGGTCCAGGCAGCTCCGCGATCTCGGGCCACGGGTGGTCTTCGAAACGGCAGATGGGCACCTGCGGACCCTATCAGAGAGCGACGGACGACTGGCCCGACACGACCGGGCGGAGGACCCGTCGATCCTCCGCCCGCCCCGGCGGTTCAGTGCTTTGCGATCAGCCTTCTGGATGGGGGGTGCGACCCCGGCGGCCTTCGCGCCGTTCCTTTCGCTCGTGACGCCGGCTCTGGTGCATCTCCTCGAGCAGGGCCAACTTTTCGAGCTGCTCCGGCGTCAGGAGGGTCTTGACCTCTTCCCAACTCGCTTCGCGGGCGGAGCGGATCTCCTCGCGCAGTGCCTTGCCCTCGAGCATCAGGCTCCCCAGCTGCTCGGCATCGGGTGCGTCCTGCTCGGTGAGGGTCTTGATCTCCTCACGGATCATCCGACCCTCTTCGTGCAGGGGTTCGATCATCTCGCGGTGGGTTTCGAGGAGGGCCTTGATCTCCTCGCGCTGCGCTTCGGTCAGATCCAGCGTTCCCAAGGCCTGCATGGGACCGCGTGCATGGTGGCCGCGCTCGGCCCTCGGGCCGCGCGGACCGCGGTGCCCCTCCTCAGCAGGAAGAGCACCGGTAGTAGCCAGCAGTGCGGCCGAGGCCGCCAGGAAGGTCAGGGTCAGGTTGCGTCGTTTCATCGAGGTCTCCTTGGTTGGTATCTGGCGGCCCTTCCAGGCCGCCGTCTACCTATGGAACCCTCGACCCTACGATTTCCTACGCCGGCGTCAGGGATTGCCCCAAGCGGTGGTGTCTCCCGATTCGAAGCCGTCGGCAAAGAGCTCCCCGTTGAAGTCTTCGCAGACCATCTCGCCACCGAGAACGGTCACGTCGTCCACCGCCCACCACCAGTCGTAGTTGACATCGTAGTAGTGGAAACGGACCTGCAGATCGTTGGCCGCGTACGCGTCCACCGGCAGCGTCACGGTGCCACTGGCATCGGTCCCGGAGTAGTTGGCCACGTTCGTCCAGACCCCTCCTGTGGCCGAGGAGCGGACGTCGACGTCGGCCTGCTCGTTTCCACCACCATTGAAGTAGCGGAAGTTGTGGGCGAACCGCAGCTCCAGGGTTTCGAAGGGGGCCGACGCATCGACGACCGGCGAGATCAGCTCCTCGTCCATCAGCAGGCCGGTACCGTGCTCGTCCGAATCGGCGATGGCGTACGGCGCGGCCAGGAGGTTCCGAGCCCCCGGATCCGCGGTGGTCCAGGTCTGCGCCGGCCCGGTACCGGTGCCGTTGTCGACCACGGTCCAGCTCGCCAGACCACCCGCGAAGTCCTCGGACCACACCGTGGTGTAGATCGTGCCACCGACCGATCCCTCGAGGTAGTTGGTCCCGTCGGCGAACGGTCCTGCGCTGCTGGTGGTGGACAGGTTGACTAGATCGAGAATCACCGTGCCGCCGCAGCTCGAGGGCCCGACGATGAACTGGACCGGGGCGGAAGCCGCCGCCGATTGGCCGGCGGCGATCGTACCGAACTCCACCATACCGTCGATCACCGTCACCGCCGCCGAGGAGCCGTTGGCCTGGACCTCGGCTTCGACCATCAAAGCCTCTCCCGCGCAGGCGGTGTTGCGGACCATGGGGGTGAACTCCCAGGTCTCGTTCGGTTCCATGATGCCGTTGCCGTTGCCGAGGACTTCGACCGCCGGGGCCGCAGCGGCCACCTGCAGATCCAAGTCATTGGTGCAGAGGTAGTCCTGGATGTGGGGATAGATGTCGCTCATCAGCATCCCCCGGTTGCCGGTACCCGGCGTCGCGCAACCACCGCAATGGTGGAGCCCCACCAGTTTGTCGTCGCTTTCGCGGTAGATGGGCGAACCCGAGCTTCCGCCCTCGGTGTCGAGCGTGTCGTAGTAGCGCAGGGTGGTGCCGTCGACGTCGACATTGGCCCCGCTGCCGTGGGCGATCTCGTGTGGGCGGCCGTCCGGATGCTGCACGATGTAGATCGCCTCTCCATCGGTCAGCGGAGTGGGATCGGGGTTGACGTAGCCAAACTGCGAAGTGGGGTCGCCGATGACGCTCGACAGGGCAAAGTCCAGATTGTCGAGGTTCGGATCGCAGAAACCGTTGTAGGGCGAGATCGCTACGATCTGGTCACAGCGGAAACCGACCCAATCCGGAGTCGTCGGCGAACCGTCGTTGCAGCCGGTGCGGTAGTACTTGAACACGAACTCGGCGTTGTCACACTGGCTCTGGTTCTCGATGCAGTGTTGGTTGGTGAGGAGGTAGTTGTTGGGCGAGACGTTGGATCCGGAGCACCAGAGCGAAGGACCGGTACCACCCGCCGTCATTACACCGACCGAGGCGTAGACGTTGGCCCACTTGGCGGCGTCTCCCTGGTAGCAGAACACGTCCTCGAAGTCGGCCGGAGCGCAGATGCTCTCGGGCTGGTTCCACGGATCCGGCGTCTCCAGCATGGCGGGATCGCCGACGATCAGCCGGTCGACGTGAAACGGCGGCTGCGCATAGTCGTGTCGGGTGACCAGATCCAGGATCAGCGACTCGCCGAAGGCGGAGAGGCTCCAGAAGTTGCCCAAACCCTTCGGCCCTTGCCCGGTCAGGGTCTCGACCAAACGCCCGCTGCCCGAGAAGATCCGCAGTTCGTCGCCGGGATGGAGGTTGAAGTCGCTGAAGTGCACCTTGAGAAACGCCGCCTCGCGCTCGTGGAGCGTATGGCTCCAACCGACCTGACCGTCGGCTCGGGCGACGGGGACGGGAGTGATCGAGATCTCCTCCGGATGACCGACGATCTGTAGCTCTGGAGGCGGGAACGTCTCCTTCTCCGCCAGCGTGGGGAGCGAGATCAGGGCGAGGGCACAAAGGGTGGCAAGGTACTTCAAAGGTCGACTCCTCTCCTCGAGATTCTTCCTGTGGCTCGATGGTGGTCGCCACAGTCTTGGTGCCGGAACTGCGCGACCCTATCAAATTGGGAACCGCTTGACACCAACCCGGCCCCTCCGTAGGGTCGCGAACGTGGACCTCGATGGAAAAACCGCCCTGATCACCGGCGGGGGCCGTGGCATCGGAGCCGCCGTCGCCCACCGCCTGGCCGCCGCCGGAGCGGCGGTCGTAGTCTCCGCGAGGTCCGAGGATCAAATCGAGGCGGTGGCCGCCGAGATCCGGGCCGACGGTGGGCACGCCACCGCGGTACCCTGCGACGTTACGGATGCCGGCGCGGTGCGATCACTCCACCGCGCGGCGCAGGAGTGGAGTCGCACTCCGGTGGCGATTCTGGTCAACAACGCGGGGATCGCCGACTCGCGACCACTGGCCAGGGTGGACGTCGACGCCTGGGATCGCCTCTTCGCGGTCAACGTCCGTGGCGTCATGCTCTGCACCCAGGCGTTCCTGCCCGAGATGGTGGCAACCGGCTGGGGACGGGTCGTCAACGTCGCCTCGATCGCCGGCAAGATGGGAGCCCCGTACATCACCGCCTACAGCGCGAGCAAACACGCGGTCATCGGCTTCACCCGCAGTGCCGCCGCGGAGGTGGCGGAGTCGGGCGTGACGGTCAACGCGGTCTGTCCCGGTTTCGTCGACACCGAGATGACCGAGACGTCGATCGAGAGAATCCAGCGGAAGACGGGGCTGTCCCGGGAGGATGCACTGCGCCACCTGGAGGATGCCAGCCCCCAGAAGCGGCTGTATCGCCCTGATGAGGTGGCCTACGCGGTGGTGGCGCTCTGCCACGAGCTCGCCGGAGGCATCACCGGCCAGTCGATCGTCATCGACGGTGGAAGGGTTCAGGCATGAGCGACGAGCCGCGGCCCGAGACGGTCGAACCGGCGGGCTGGAAGACTCCGCGCGGCTACTCCAACGGGATCCTGGTACCGGCGGGAGCCCAACTCCTCTTCGTCGCCGGGCAGATCGGTTGGGACGCCGAGCAACGACTCGTCAGCGGAGATCTCGTCGGACAGTTCGAACAGGCGCTCGCCAACGTCATTCAGGTCGTCCACGCCGCCGGAGGTTGGCCAGATCAGATCGCTCGCCTCACGATCTACGTCGTCGACCGGCAGGCCTACCTGCAGTCGACCCGGGCTCTCGGCGAGGTCTACCGGCGCCTGATGGGCAACCACTACCCGGCGATGAGCCTGGTCGAGGTCAGCGCGCTCCTGGAGGAGGGAGCGCTGGTCGAGATCGAGGCCACGGCCGCTATCCCGAGTTAGGAACCGACATGCCCCTCGCTCCCCGCTCGTTCCGCTACCACCTGGCCCCCGATACCGGCGTCGCCACCATCACCCTCGATCGCCCCGATCGACTCAACGCTTTGACCTTCGAGGTCTATCGCGAACTGCGGGAGACGTTCCAGGCCCTCGACACCGAGCCGGGGGTCCGGTCTATTCTCCTCATGGGCGCGGGACCCGCCTTCTGCTCGGGTGGCGACGTCGAGGACATCATCGGCGCCCTCTTCGAGCACGACTACCAGGGGCTGCTGGAATTCACCCGCACCACGGGCGACCTGATCTTGGCGATCATCGAGTGCCGCCGACCCGTGGTCGGCGCGCTGAACGGCACGGTCGCCGGCGCCGGAGCCGTGATCGCGGCGGCCTGCGACGTCCGCATCGCCTCCGAGAACGCAAAGATCGCCTACCTGTTCACCAAGGTGGGGCTATCGGGAGCCGACATGGGGGCGTCGTGGCTGCTACCCCGCATCGTCGGATTCGGCCGAGCCATGGAGATCCTCATGACAGGGGATTTCCTCAGCCCCGAGGAGGCGTTTCGTATCGGCCTCTACAATCGGGTCGTGCCGCCGGCCGAGCACCTGGCCGAGGCCCAACGCTGGGCCGAGAAGCTAGCCCGTGGTCCGTCCTTTGCGCTCGAGGTGACGAAGAAGATGCTGTACCGGGAGGCGGCCCAGGACCTCCGCAGCGCGATGGCGGGCGAGGTCGAGATTCAGGCCGCTTGTATGCAGGACCCGAACTTCCGGGAGGCCTACGAGGCCTTCGTCGAGAAGCGGCGCCCCGAGTTCACCTGAGGCCGCCGACCGTGCCCGATCCCGCGACCATCCGAGCCTTCCTCGACGACCACCACCTCACCCTCCTGGAGTCCCTGGAACGGTTCGCTCGCAAGGAACTGGCAACTCGACCTCTGCCGCACTCCGATCCCGAAGCCCGACAGGATGCCACCGAACTACTGCGGGCCATGGGGCGAGCGGAGCTCATCCGCTACGTCGTCCCCGAGGCCTGGGGAGGTCACCCGGATGCGCCGGACTTCCGCGCCGCGTGCCTGATCCGCGAGACTCTCGCCGCCTGGTCTCCCCTGGCCGACGCCGTGTTCGCCCTGCAGGCTCTCGGCTCACAGCCGCTCGTCCGGGCCGGGTCCCAAACACAACGTGAGGCCTGGCTGCCGCGCGTCGCTCGGGGCGAGGCGATGGCCGCCTTCGCCATGACCGAAAGGGAAGCGGGGAGCGACGTACAAGGGATGCAGACCCGAGCCGAGCGTACGGCCGACGGCTACCGGCTCCACGGTAACAAGACGCTGATCTCCAACGCTGGTCTGGCCGACTACTACTGCGTGTTCGCCCTCACGGATCCGGCCGCCACTCGGCGGAGGATCTCCTGTTTCTTGGTTCCCGCCGAGACCGAGGGGCTCCGCTTCGTGCGTCCCCAGGTGATGAGCGCTCCGCACCCGTTGGGAGAGATCGCCTTCGACGACTGTCAACTGCCGCTGGACGCCTGCCTCGGCGAGCCGGGGACCGGGCTGGCCACCGGACTGGCCACGCTGGATCGACTGCGACCAACCGTGGCCGCGGCCGCCTGCGGCATGGCCCAACGTGCCCTGGACCTGGCTCTGGAGCACGCCCGGCAGCGGCGCCAGTTCGGTGCTCCCCTGATCGAGCTACCGATCATCCAGGATCAACTCGCCCGCATGGCGATCGATCTCGCGACCTCTCGCCTCTTGACCTACCGAGCGGCCTGGGAGGCCGACCGCGGACAGCAACGCATCACGCACGAGGCGGCACTCGCCAAGGCCCACGCCACCGAGGCCGCGCAGCGCGTCGTCGACCGGGCCATTCAGATCACAGGGGGGCGAGCGGTCCTCGCCGACCACCCACTCGACCACCTCTACCGCTCGGTGCGAGCGCTGCGAATCTACGAGGGCTCGACCGAGGTCCAGCACCTGGTCATCGCCCGCGGCCTCTAGGTCGGGGGTCAGTACTCGGACCCAGCGGGCTCGCTGCGATCGAGATCCGGGATCTGCAGGCTGGTCAGGCTCGAAAGCGTGGGCCCCAACCGACTGACGTCCGCCCCCTTCTCCACCCCTTCGACGGGGTGGTTCTCGGCCCACTGCCAGAGCACCCAGCTCGACCAGCCCTCGGGAAGGGTCGGCGTCTCGACGTCATACTCCGCGAGCCACAGCGGATAGTTGGCGAAGTGGTCGCCGAGTTCGGCGTTGGCGAAGTTCACCGAGGTGTAGAGCACGGGCCGTACGCCGATTTCGTTCTCGACCGCCTGCAGGAACTTCAACAGGCGCTCGACCAGCCCCGGTTGCGTGCCGTGGCCCAGTACTTCGATATCCACCACCGGAATCAAGTCACCCGCCTCGAAGTGCACGGTATTCAGAAAGAAGCTGGCCTGGGTCAACGGATCGTCTTCGGTGACGTAGAAGTGGTAGGCGCCCCGGTGGAGGCCCGCCTCCTTCATCCCCCGCCAGTGGTCCTCGAAGCGCGGATCGAGCAAGTCGACCCCCTCGGTCGCCTTGGCGTAGGCGAAGCGGTGGCCAGCGGCCTTGACCAACGACCAATCCACCGCTCCGCTGTGGTGTGACACGTCGATTCCGGTGGCCGCGGGTTCGCTCGCGCCGACCGCCGAGACCGAAAGCAGAACCCACCATGCCAGGGAGTGCCCGTTCCGTAACCAACCTCTCGGATTCCAGCTGCGCATCCCACGCTCCTTCCGCTCGTTTCGTGTCCTCGACGCCCCGCTAGGGACTGACATAATCGCCGCCATGCGAGTTGCCATTCTAGGCGGAGGTCCGGCCGGTTTGTACACCAGCATCCTCCTCCGCAAAGCGATACCCGAGTCGTCGGTGCAGGTCTTCGAGCGCAACCGAGCCGACGATACGTTCGGTTGGGGCGTGGTCTTCTCGGACGAGACGCTGTCAGCCTTCGAAGAGGCCGACCGCGAGACCTACCGCGAGATCACCGACCGCTTTCGATACTGGCAGGAGATCGAGACTTACTACCGCGGAAGCTGCACCGTGTCGACCGGGCACGGTTTCGCGGCCCTGGAGCGCAAGCAACTCCTCCTGATCTTGCAACGCCGGGCTCGGGCTCTCGGCGTCGAACTGACCTTCGAGCACGAGATCGAGGACCCGGCCAGGTTCCTACCGGAGTTCGACCTGGTAGTGGGGGCAGACGGCGTCAACAGCCTGGTCCGCCGGCGCTTCGCAGCCTCCTTCCGCCCTCGATTGGACTGGCGTCGTTGCAAGTTCACCTGGCTCGGCACCACCAAGCCGCTGACAGCGTTCACCTTCCTCTTCCTGCCGACGGAACACGGACTCTTCCAGGTCCACGCGTATCCGTTCAGCGACCAGCTGTCGACCTGGATCGTCGAGTGCCGCGAGGAGGTCTGGGAACGAGCCGGTCTGGCCAACGCCTCCGAGGCGGACACGGTGGCGTTCTGCGAGGCGCTGTGCGCCGACCATCTCGACGGCCACCCCCTGCTCTCGAACCGGTCGCTCTGGCGTAGCTTTCCCACCATCCAGTGCGAGACCTGGCACCACGAAAACCTGATCTTGATCGGGGACGCCGCCCACACGGCCCACTTCTCCGTCGGTTCGGGGACCAAGCTCGCCATGGAGGACGCCATCGAACTGGTGGCGGCGTTGCAGCGGGCGGCGGGCGGCGAGATCGAGAGCGCCCTGGCCGACTACGAAAACAGCCGATGGGTCGACGTGGTCAAGGTCCAGAAGGCAGCGCAGACCAGTTTGGAGTGGTTCGAGAATTCGGACCGCTACCAGGAGCAGTCGCCGACGCGATTCGCCTTCAACCTGATGACCCGGTCGAAGCGCATCACCTACGACAACCTGCGCGAGCGCGACCCCGAACTGGTGCAGCAGGTGGATACCGCCTTCCAGACCGAAGAGGCCACGGCAGCCCGCGGCGGCCCCACACCACCGATGTTCACTCCCTTCGAGTTGCGCGACCTGACCCTACGCAATCGCATCGTCGTCAGTCCCATGTGCCAGTACTCCGCCACGGACGGCGTGCCCGACGACTGGCACCTCGTGCACCTCGGAGGCCGGGCGCAGGGCGGAGCCGGTCTGGTGCTCACCGAGATGACCGACGTTTCCCCCGAGGGTCGGATCACCTCTGGCTGTACCGGGCTCTGGAACGACGCGCAGATGCGAGCCTGGAAGCGGATCGTCGACTACGTGCATCGCCACACCCCGGCGGCCATCGGCATTCAGCTGGCGCACGCCGGCCGCAAGGGATCGGCCTACCACCCCTGGGACGGCGAAGATCGGCCCCTGACACCCGAGGAAGGCGCTTGGACCACGCTGGCTCCCTCGCCCCTGCCCCTGGCCAGCGGCTGGCCGGCTCCCCGAGAAATGAGCCGTAGCGACATGGAGGAGACGATCGCGGCTTTCGTAGCCGCCACCCGGCGCGCCGAGGCCGCGGGTTTCGACCTCGTCGAGGTGCACATGGCCCACGGCTACCTCCTGTCCAGCTTTCTGTCGCCGCTGTGCAATCGACGAGACGACGAGTACGGCGGCGAGCTCGAGAACCGGCAGCGGTTTCCCCTCGAAGTGTTCGCGGCGATGCGAGCGGTCTGGCCGGACGCCAAGCCGATGTCGGTGCGGCTCACTGCTTCCGACTGGATGCCGGACGACAGCGGCACGACGCCCGCCGAAACGGTGTCGACCGCCCGAGCCTTGCGCGCTCTGGGTTGTGACGTCATCGACGTGTCGTCGGGCGGGAACTCACCCGATTCGGAGATCGCCTGGGGTCGCATGTACCAGGTTCCGTTCGCCGAGCGGGTGCGGCACGAGGCCGGAATCCCGGTGATGACGGTGGGCGCGATCCTCGGCGCCGATCATGCCAATACGGTGCTGGCGGCGGGAAGAGCCGACCTGGTAGCGATGGCGCGCCCCCATCTCGCCGACCCCTACCTCACCAAACACGCCGCCGAACGGTACGAGGTGTGGGACGAAACCTGGCCTGGACAGTACTTGCCGGCCAAACCGCGAGCCCCTCGCACCAGCGGGCGGCGCCCGGTCGAGCGTCTCTCGACGCCGGGGATGCGGGGTCGCGAGACGCGCGAGGACTGACCCCACCCGCCGCAGCGTCAGCCGCGGCCGAAGGCAAACGCCGGGTAGGCGAGTTCGGCGGTGTTGAACCAGCGGTAGCTCGCCGCGCGGAAGCGGCGCCAGTGGTCATAGACCCGCCGAAACGCCTCGTCCCCCGAGGCCAACTCCTCGATGTAGGCCAGCGACTCGCGGCGGGCGGCCTCCAGGATCTCCTCCGAGAAGGGGCGCAACTGCACACCCTCCGCCACCAGGCGATCGAGGGCGGCAGGGTTCTTGGCGTCGTAGCGGGTCTGCATGGTTCGAGCCGCCGACCTCGCGGCCGTGCGCAGGACCTCTCGATAGTGGCTCGGCAGCTCGTCCCAGGCCGATCGCTGCACGTAGAACGAAAGCGAAGGGCCCGGCTCCCACCAGCCGGGGTAGTAGTAGTGCTTCGCCACTTTGTGGAAGCCCAGCTTCTCGTCGTCGTAGGGACCTACCCACTCCGTCGCGTCGATCGCCCCACGCTCCAGTGCCGGATAGATGTCGCCCCCGGCCAACACCTGGACGGTGACTCCCAGTCGGCTCATCACCTGGCCGCCGAGTCCCGGGATCCGCATCTTCAGACCCTCCAGGTCGGCACTGGTTTCGACCGGGTGCTTGAACCAACCCCCCATCTGGGTGCCGGTGTTGCCGGCCGGCAGGGTGACGATGGAAAAGTCGGCGAACAGCTCATCGACCAGCTCCCGTCCTCCTCCCTCGTCGAGCCAGGCGTTCTGCTGGCGGGCCGTCAAACCGAAGGGAAAGCAGGTGTCGAAAGCGAGCGCAGGGTTCTTGCCGGTGAAGTAGTAGCTCGCGGTCTGTCCCATCTGGACGGTACCCTGCTGCACAGCGTCCATCACCTGAAGTCCGGGCACGATCTCGCCGGCCGGGTAAACCCGGATGGTGAACGCTCCATCGGTCATCGCCGCCACCTCCTCGGCCAGGACCTCGGAGACTCCGAAGATCGTATCCAGGGAGCGGGGGAAGCTCGAGACCAATCGCCAACGCAGCTTCTTGCCGGTATGGACGGCGGCAGCACCGCCCGACCCGGCCTCGGAGCCCGAGCCACCGCACGAACCCAATACCGCCGCCCCGGCCGCGCCCAGAACACCCTTCTTGACGAAGTCCCGCCGATCGATCTTGCTCATGGGTGCTACCTTAGCTGAGCCGATAGAATCCTGTCCTCACACTCACCAACGACGAGGAAGATGGATGTCCGTAGATCTCCCGGAACAACTCAATATGGCCGAGTACTTCCTCGACCGTCGCATCTCCGAGGGACGGGGAGATCGGGTGGCTCTCCGACTGCCGGAGGGGGATCTCACCTATCGCGAAGTCCAGCAGCTGGCGCATCGGTTCGGCAACGCCCTGCGCCAACTGGGCGTCCGGGCCGAGGAGCGGGTTCTGATCGCCTTGCCGGACGGGGCCGAGTTCGTCGGGGCCTTCTTCGGAATCCTGGAGATCGGAGCCGCGGTGGTGATGCTGAACCCCGGGTTCAGCGCCGAGTCGATCGCCGAGCTGCTCGACTACACCGGTGCCTCGCTGGCGGTGGTCTCGGCCGATCTGCGGCCCCAGTACGAAGCGGCCCGGGAGCTGCGGCCCCAGGCGCGACTCCGAGGTCTGCTGGTCGTCGGCAGCGACTCCGGCTCCCACGCCAGTTGGAACGACCTCGGCCCCCAAGCTGAGGATTCCCTCACTCCCGCCCCGACGCACCGCGACGACCCCGCCGTATGGCTCTTCTCGGGCGGAACGACCGGTCGCCCGAAGGCGGTAGTGCAGACCCACGGTTCGTTCGTCAACACCACCGTCCTCTACGCTCAGAAGACCCTTCACTACGGAGAGAACGACCGAACCCTCTCGGTCCCCAAGCTCTACTTCGGATACGCCACCGGATCCAACCTGCTCTTCCCCTTCTCGGTTGGCGCCTCGGCCATCCTCTTCCCCGAGCCGACCACCGCCGATCGCCTCTTCGAGCTCATCGCCCGACATCGGGCGACGATTCTGATCAACGTACCCACCATGGTCCAGAAGATGGTCTCCCACCCCGAGGCGGACGGCATGGACCTCTCCTCGTTGCGGCTAGCGACCTCGGCCGGCGAAGCCCTCCCGCCGCCGCTCCACGAGCGCTGGAACCACCAGTTCGAGGTCGATCTGCTCGATGGCCTGGGAACGGCGGAGATGTGGCACATCTTCGTGACCAACCGTCCGGGCGACGTCCGCCCCGGAACCCTGGGCCGAGTCGTCGAGGGTTTCGAGATCGCGGTGCGGGGCCCCGAGGGTGAACCGAGACCGGTGGGCGAGGTCGGGCGCCTCTGGGTCCGAGGACGATCGCGAGCCCTGGGCTACTGGCGCAATCTGGACCGAACCAGCACGGCCTTTGTCGGCGAGTGGTTCGTCGGCGGGGATCTGGTTTCGATCGACGCCGCCGGCTACGTGACCTACTGTGGACGCGGCGACGACGCCCTCAAGGTCGGCGGCAAGTGGTGCGTCCCCGCCGAGGTCGAAGGAGTCCTCATGGCCCACCCGGCGGTCGAGGAGTGTGCGGTGGTCGGCGTCACCAATTCGCAGGGGCTGACCAAGCCGATCGCCTGTGTCCGCCGCACGGTCGGCGCCGAAGCCGACGATCAGACCCTCGGTGAAGCGCTCAAGCAGTTCGTGCTCGAGCGGCTCCAGCCTTACAAGCATCCCCGCCAGGTCGTCTTCTTCGATGAGTTCCCGCGCACCCACCTCGGCAAGGTCGACCGCGGCCAGCTCAAGCGGGTGGTGCAGGACGCCGCGGAGTAGCGACGCCGACCAGCCGACCGGCGCTCGATGCGGCGAGGCGGACTCTAGTTCAGGAGCCCCGTGACCAACTCCGGGAAGAGCACGATCAGGAGGAGCCCCACCAGCTGAATGCCGATGAACGGGAGCACCCCTCGGTAGATCTGACTGGTCCGCACCTCGGGGGGAGCCACCCCCCGCAGGTAGAAGAGGGCGAAACCGAAGGGCGGCGTCAGAAACGACGTTTGGAGGTTCATGCCGAGCATCACGCCGAACCACACCGGATCGATCCCCAGCAATCGAGCCGCCGGCACCAACAGCGGCACGATGATGAATGCGATCTCGAAGAAGTCGAGGAAAAATCCGAGTACGAAGACCACCAGGTTGGCGACGACGAGGAGGCCGATCTTGCCTCCCGGCAGGCCGGTGAGGTGATCCTCGATCCAGAGATCCCCGTCGAAGCCGCGGAAGACCAGAGCGAAGGCGGTGGAGCCCAGTAGGATGAAGAGCACCATCGAGGTCAGACCGGTCGTCTCGCGTGCAGCGTGGCGCAACAGATCGACCGACAGCCGCCCGTGGAGGGCGGCCAGGATCAGGGCCCCGACCGCTCCGAGGGCGCCGGCTTCGGTGGGGGTGGCGATACCGGCGAAGATGCTCCCCAGAACCAGCAGGATCAGGGTGACCGGGGGGAGAAGAACCAGGAGTACCCGCTGACCGAGCCGCCAGCCACTCAGGTCTCGGGCCTCGGGCGGCAGAGCCGGAGCACACTCCGGAACGCGCCAGGCGACCCAGGCCACGTAGACGCCGTAGAGCGTCGCCAGCAGCAGGCCGGGGAGCAGGCTGCCGACGAAGAGGTCTCCTACCGAGATGCCCATCTGGTCCGCCAGCACGACCAGCACCACGCTCGGCGGGATGATCTGGCCCAGCGTCCCGGCCGCAGTGATCACACCGGTGGCGAGTTGCGTGGAGTACCCGTAGCGCAGCATGACGGGAAGTGAGATCACCCCCATGGCCACGACCGAGGCCCCAACCACCCCCGTCGCCGCAGCCAGCAACGCCCCCACGAACACCACCGCCAGCCCCAGGCCACCACGCAACCGACCGAAGAGCTGACCGATGGTGGTGAGCAGGTCCTCGGCGATCTTCGAGCGTTCCAACGCGGCGCCCATGAAGACGAAGAACGGTACCGCCAACAACACCTGGTTCGACATCACGCCGAAGAAACGATCGGGCATCGCGAAGAGCAGGTTCGGCTCGAAGACCCCCAGGAGGGTACCGAGCGCGGCGAAACCCAGCGCGGTCCCTCCCAATGCGAACGCCACGGGGTAGCCGCTGAAGATCATCAGCAGTACGACGAGGAACATCGCCGGCGCGAGCGCTTCGGGACTCAAGCCGAGGACTCCTCGGGAAAGGACGGATCGCCTCCCGGATCCGGCCGAAAGCGTTGCCAACTCTTGATGGTCTCAGAGATCCCCTGCAGCGCGAGTAGGCCGAAGGCCACCAGCACCAGCGTCTTGACCGGATAGCGGGCCAGACCCCCGGGATCCGGCGAACCCTCGCGGATCCTCCACGATTCGAACACCCAACCCCAGGAGATCCAGAGTACGAAACCGCAGAACGGCAGCAGAAACAGCACACCGCCGAGCAGATCGATCAGGGCTCGCGACCGTTCCGGCAGCCGCGAGTACAGTACGTCGACCCGCACGTGTCTCCCTTCGGCCAGAGCATGTGCCGCGGCCAGCAGGAACAGTGCGCTGAACAGGTACCACTGGGCTTCGAGGTAGAGGTTCGAGCTGAGATTCCACCCCAGTCCTCTCCCCAGATAGCGAGCCACCGCGTTGAACGCTCCGATCAGCACCATGACGAGCGCCAACCAGGCCGCGGCGCGCGAGACCCTCGCCGTCAGGCGGTCGATGCCTCGACTCAACCGGAGCCAGTGCGTCAAGTAGCCGCTCCCTCGCGGCCTCGAGCCCCGGTTCCGGCGAGCGGAATCAGGAGACCGAGGAACAGCACCGACAGTACGGTGGCTGCACCGAAGACGAAGGGGTACGAAGTGGCCTGCGCCAGTACGCCGGAGGCCCACGCCGCCAACAGCTTGCCCCACACTTCGACCGAGGCGAGCAGGGTGTAGTGGGTGGCCCCGATCCGACGGTCGACCCGACTCATCATGTAGGCGAAGAGGGCCGTGGTCAGAGCTCCTCCGAACAGGTGCTCGGCACAGGTAATGGCGATGATCGCCGCCTCGCTCGGATCCACCAACGTAAGCCACCACTCCCCCGCCACCGGGACCACTCGCAGCGCCGCCGCCACGCCGACCACGCGCAGCATCGGCCAGCGCGAGGCCGCCAATCCTCCCGCAAAGGACCCTGCGATCGAGAAGAGCATGCCCCAGGTTCCGACCCACAGTCCGATCTGCTCGGCCGCGTAGCCGGCGTCCACGAGGAAGGGTTTGAAGAGGGTGTCCGCCAGTGTCTCGCCCAGCTTGTAGGTACCTACGAAGAGGAGAAGCCAGAGAGCATCGCGCTTCGCGAGTTGCATCCGCAACAAGCGCAGCACCGCGCCCACACTGGGATTCCGGAGCTCGTCGGGAACCTCGGAGCCGAGGATCCGCTCCCGGAAGAGCAGGGTCACCGCCATCACCGCCACCGTCAGGCCCGCCATGCCGTAGAACAACCCGTCCCAACCGATTTCGGCGGTGGCCCAGACCAGCAGGCCACCCCCGGTGAGCATCCCGACCTTGTAGCCCACGACCTGGGCGATGTTGCCGTGGCCGAGTTCGGTCGGAGCCAGGAGATCGACCGCCAGACCGTCCACCGCGATATCCATCGTCGCCGCCGCCAGGTTCATGACGAAGACCACGATCAGGAGCAGCGTCAGCCCCTCGCTCTGTACCGCGATGGCCCCGGCCCCACAGGCCAGGGCCAATCCGATCTGCAACGGCAGAATCCAGGAGCGGCGACGCCCCCAGCGCCGAGAACCGTAACGATCGACCAGGGGAGCCCAGAACACCTTGAGCATCCAGGGAAGGGAGAGAGCGCTGGCGAAACCGATGCCCGCCAGCGACACGCCCGCCTCGCGCAGGAACACCGGCAACGCGGTCGCCTGGAAGCCGAAGGGCATCCCCTGCACGAAGTAGAGCGACCACAAGACGCACAGGCGACGAGCGAATCCCGGTTGCGACATCGGCACATTCTACGGGGCAGAGGGGACGCCGACCAGAAACCGTCGAAGCCGCTAGACTGCCCCCATGACGATCGAACCCGCAGCGTCCACCGAGCTCAGCCTGCTCCAGGAGTTTCTCACCGCCCACGCCCTTCCGGCCGAAGACCTCGAAGCCCGCCACCTCGAGGAGTTTCTAGTCTGCCGCGAGGGCGACCAGTTGGTCGGTTGCGTCGCGCTGGAGCCCTACCCTCCCGACGGGTTGTTGCGCTCCCTCGCCGTACGCGAGGATCAGCGAGGTCGTGGCCTGGCCCGTCGCCTCGTCGATCAGCTGGTCGAACGAGCCCGCCAGCGAGGGTTCACCACGCTCTACCTTCTGACCACCACCGCCGAGGCGTTGTTCCTCCACCTCGGCTGGCTGCCCACCGACCGCGCCGAGGTACCCGACGCGGTCCGCCAGTCGAGTGAGTTCGCCGCGCTCTGCCCAGCCAGTGCCGCGTGCTTGCGGTTGCCCCTCAGTCCTCGCTCGCCGGGGGAGCGAGATACTCGTTCACCGCCTCGTTGAGAGCTCGTTCGAGCGCTTGTCCCACCGCTCGGTAGTACCACAGCCCGGCCGAGCTCTCGACGAACTCCACGTGCTTCTGGAGGTCGCTCAGGGGAACCGACCGGTGGGTGAAGAGGACCCGCCACAGGGCTCGCTGCCGCAGCTCCGGGCGGAGTTCTTCGAGCGCGCTCTCTAGTTCGGGCTCCATCTCGCCGGGGGCGTACCGCTCGCTGGCGGGCCGCGCGCGATCCAACGTCTCGAGACTCAGCCGAATCGCGGTTCGGTAGACCAGCTCCAGCCGCTCGACGTCACGACGAGCGGCGAGGATTCGCTGGGCCAGGGCGGCGCGCTCGTCCTGAGCATCGAGTTGCGAGTAGGTCGCGACGTAGGCTCCCATCAGCCGTTGCGCTTCGGCCCCCGCCAGGGCCCGTTCGGCGTTGCGAAGGGTCCTTCCCAGATCGGACCGGAACCAGGCCTCGACCTTCTCTCCCTCCTCGATACGCCAACTGGTACCGAGCCGTTCGAGCATGCGCACCCGCAACCGATTGGCCGAGAAGCGTCCCATCAACCGGGCTGCGTCGTAGGCTTCGTCGGCCTCGGCGCCGAACTGCGCCCGCAGTGTGCCCTCGAGGGTCGGCGCGATCTCCTGTAGGAACTCCTCGGTGCCATCCCGGTCGAAGAGCTCCGAGATCGGATCGGCGAGCAAGGGGACCGGCAGCAGGCTCACCACCAGCAGCAGTCCGAGACGACGGAACGCCCAGCTCAGGACGATGCCTCGAGGTCGGAGGCCGGTTTCGGCTTGCGCCCGAAGAG
The DNA here is from genome assembly GCA_030429235.1 of Thermoanaerobaculia bacterium. Taxonomy (GTDB): domain Bacteria; phylum Acidobacteriota; class Thermoanaerobaculia; order Multivoradales; family JAIOJS01; genus JAIOJS01. The sequence continues at coordinate 33,734 of JAUIDB010000015.1, forward strand.
CCAGGCGACAAACACCCCCAGCAGGTAGAGCCCCATGGTCGGCAGCGCGAAAAGGCACATGTTGAACACATCGGGAGTCGGCGTGATCAGGGCCGCCGCGATGAAGATGAAGAGCACCGCCCACCGGAAGTGGCGCAGCAGAAACCCGGGGGTCACGACCCCGATCTGGGCCAGGAAGAAGATCACCACGGGCAGTTCGAACATCAAGGCCAGCCCGAGGATCACCGTCATCAGGAAGCTGAGATAGCTGGGGCCCGTGATGGCAGCCGTGAAGTTGCTCCCGACCCCGAGGAGAAACTCGACCGCGAAGGGAAACGCCACGTAGTAGGCAAACGCTCCCCCGGCGAGGAAGAGTACCGAGCCGAAGAAGATGAACCCCAGCGCGTAGCGGCGCTCGCGGCGGTAGAGCCCTGGTGCCACGAAACGCCACAGATGGTAGAGCACGATCGGCGTCGAGACGAAGATCGCAGCCAGCAGAGCCACCTTGATGTAGAGCATGAAGGCGTCGGTGACGCCGAGGATCACCAGCTGCTGCCCCTCCGGCAGGTAGCGGTAGATCGGACGCGCCAGGAAGGTGAAGATGGTGTCGGCAAAGGCCCAGCAGCCGAGGAACGCCACGAAGATGGTCCCCATCATCCAGAACAGCCGCTTGCGCAGCTCCTCGAGGTGCGACAGCAGACTCATGCTCGCCAGTTCCTCGGGCGGCTTGGGAGGGGGTGGTGGCGGCGCGCTCCGCTGCACGCTACCGGTAGCCGGCCGTACGAAGACCGGCGAACTCTCTTCGCTCACTCCTTCTCCGCGGCCGCGGCGTCGTCCGCTGTCGCGACCTCCGGCCCTTCGGGTTCAGATTCTGCCGGCGCCGGCGGGGTGGCCGTCACCGCGGGTTTGGGCCGGGGCTTCGGCTCCTCCAGGTCGAGGTTGATCCCCCGCTGAAGTTCGGTCGACGCTTTGCGAAACTCGGCCATACCGCGACCGAGGGTCCGCCCGATCTGGGGGAGCCGCTTGGGCCCAAAGACCAGGAGCGCCAGGACCATGATGAAGAGGAGTTCAGGGACACCGAGACCGAACATCGCCCGATCATCCAGCCCCGCGCGGTGGGTGTCAAGCCGGGAGTCGCCCCGATCCGGTTCCCCCGGGTCCAGGACCGCTCAGCCGCTGCGCTGACGAACCGCTTCGTAGAGCAGGGCTGCCGTCGCCGTCGCGACGTTGAGGGACTCCACACGACCCCGCATGGGCAGGCCCACCAGGCCGTCACAGAGCGAGCGGGTTCGAGACCGCAGCCCCTTCTCCTCTCCCCCCAGGCAGAGCACGACCTTGCCCGAAAGATCCAGTTCCCAGGGAGGGACTCCCTCCATGTCTGCCCCGTAGACCCAGTAGCCCTCTTTCTTCAGCCGCTCGATCTCACGAGCACTGTTGGTCACGCGCTCGATCTCGACCCACTCGGCTGCCCCGGCAGAGGTGTGTACCGCGGCCGAGGTCAGCGGAGCGCTACCGCGATCGCGGATCAAGACCCGACCAACGCCCGCTCCCTCGCAGACCCGCAGGATCGCCCCCAGGTTCCGCGGGTCCTGGACGTCTTCCAACAGGATGACGAGGTCGGGATCGGCCCCCGTCTGGCTCGTCGTGCTGGCCGCAGGCAGCCGACCGTCCGTCTCCGCGGTGACCTCCGCCGCAAAGCCGTTGTGAGACTCGATGCCGAGGCCGAGCAGAGCCCGTTCGCTGAGCACCTCGATCGGTACCGAGTGCTCGGTACAAAGCTCTTCGATCTCCCGTCGCCGTGCCCCACCCCGAGTCTTCACGATGAGCACCTTGGTCACCTGTGTGGGTCGGTGGCGCAGCGCTTCCCGTACCGAGTGAAAGCCGACGCGATGGTCGCTCCTCAAGTCTCGTCGCCCCGGAGTAGGGCGGTGGCGAGCGCGGCCATCCCTTCGCCGCGCCCGATCCAACCCATCTGCTCGTTGGTCGTCGCCTTGAGGCCCACCGCCGCGACCTCGACTCCGAGGACCTTGGCGATGCGATAGCGAATCCGCTCACGATGGGGCGCGAGTCGCGGCGCTTCGGCGATCAGCGTCACGTCGCAGTTTTCGACCCGCCATCCGGCATCGCGAACCAACTGGACGATCCGATGCAGCAGGTCGACGCTGTCGGCGTCGCGCCAGCGCTCGTCACTGGGAGGAAAGTGCGTTCCGAGATCGCCGAGACCTGCCGCACCGAGCAGGGCATCGCCTAAGGCATGGAGCACCACGTCGGCATCGCTGTGCCCGTCGAGTCCGCGGTCAAAGGGGATCGTCTCGCCCCCGAGGACGAGCGGGCGACCGAATACCAGACGGTGCGCGTCGTAGCCCTGACCGATCCTGATTCTCATGCCGGCTGAATCCCGCTGTCCGAGTCCGCCACCAGTGGTTCGAAAAGCAACTGCTCGATCTGGGACCAATCGGACCGGTACGTGAGCTTGGGATTGGGGTACTCAGCCTCCACCGCGTGGACCCGCCAGCCGGCTCGACGCTCTACCAGACTCGATTCGTCGGTGCCCACGAAGTCGTCGAGAAGCGCCTGTTCGCTGGCTGCCTCGAGCACACGACGACGAAAGACCTGAGGAGTCTCGGCTCGAAAGAGCTCGCGCCGGTCGACCGTGCCCACGATACGATTGCCGTCCAATCGTTTCACGGTATCGACGACCCGGCGCCCCAACACGGCACCATCGGCGGTGGTGACCGCCTCGATCACCCGACGTACATCGAGGGGTGACACCGCTGGGCGAGCGGCGTCGTGCACCACGACCAGAGTCTCAGCGCCACCATCGACGGCCTGCAGGCAGTTGCGGACCGACTCCTGACGCGTCGCTCCGCCCCCCACGACCGTGACCCCCGGAAGCTCGCCTCGGACGGTCTCGAGGTGGTCCTCCGCCACCGCGACCACGACCTCCTCGACCCCGCCGGCCCGCAGGCGCTCAACCGCGTGCTGCAAGACCGTGCGGTCTCCCAGCCTACGCAATACCTTGGGTTCTCCACCGAAACGGCGACCGAGACCGGCTGCCGGAATCAGGCCTACCACCGGCGGCGCCTCGCTCATGTTCGATCCTCGGTCGAGACTCGGCGGACCTCACACCGTGAGGATGTCTTGTTCCTTGTGCTCCAACGCCTCGGCGATCTGGCCGATGTAGTGGTCGTGGAGCTTCTGGACCTCGTCGTGCCCGCGTCGCTCGTCGTCCTCGGAGATCTCCTTCTCCTTCTCGAGCTTCTTGAGTCCCTCGTTGCCATCGCGGCGAGCCTGGCGCACCGAGTTGCGAGCCCCCTCGGCGTAGTCGTGCGCCCGGCGGACCATCTCCTTTCGACGATCCTCGGTAAGAGGCGGAATGGGGATTCGGACCAGTTTGCCGTCGTTGGAGGGGTTGAGACCGAGATTCGACTTGGTGATCGCCCGCTCGATCGCCGCAATCTGACTGGAGTCCCAAGGCTGGGCCACGATGAGATTGGCATCGGCCACGGAGAGGTTAGCCACCTGATTCAGCGGTGTTTCGGTGCCGTAGTAGTCGACGGTGACCCCGTCGAGAAGAGCCAGCGAGGCGCGCCCCGTGCGGAGCTTCTTCAGCTCTCCGTGCAGGTGCTCCACCGCGTGCTTCATCTTGATCTCGGTCTCCCGGAACAGCTCGTTCATCTCCGTCTCCTTATCGCATCGATCCTCAGTTTCGCGGTACTAAACATAGCACGAGAGGCGCGGCAAACCGCTCCTCTCGACGTCGTCGCCGCGCAAACTAGGAGGGCCTACTGCGTGCCGCGCCCCTGGCCCAGTTCGTTACTGACCAGCGACCCGATCGGCTCTCCGCAGACGACCCGCTGCACGTTGCCCTCGGCCAGTAGGTCGAAGACCACGATCGGGATGTCGTTCTCGCGGCACAAGCTGATCGCCGCTGCATCCATCACCTTGAGGTTCTTCTCCAAGACCTTCTGGTAGGTCACTTCGGGCAGCAGTTCGGCCTGGGGATTGGTGCGCGGATCGGAATCGTAGACTCCGTCGACGTTCGTCCCCTTGAGCAGAACGTCGGCGTGAATCTCGTTGGCTCGCAGAGCGGCCGCACTGTCGGTGGTGAAGAACGGATTGCCCGTCCCCGCGGCGAAGATGACCAGACGCCCCTTCTCGAGGTGACGGATCGCCCGCCGACGGATGAAGGGCTCGGCGACCTCTCGGATGTCGATCGCGGTCTGCACCCGCGTATTGACGCCGCGCTTCTCGAGCGCGTCCTGGAGCGCCAGGGCGTTGATCACCGTCGCCAACATGCCCATGTAGTCACCGGTGACGCGCTCGATGCCGCGGTGGCTCGCGGCCAGACCACGGATGATGTTGCCGCCGCCGATCACGACCGCGATCTGAACCCCGAGTTCGTAGACGCCGCGCACCGCGTCCGCGATGCGGGCGACTACGGGTTCGTCGATCCCGAAGCTCTGCGAGCCCATGAGGGCCTCGCCGGAGAGCTTGAGAAGGACCCGACGGTAGACCGGCTCAGCCACTGGCTCAGCCTGCCTGACCGGTGGCCTCGAGGACCTCCTGGGCGAAGTCGACTTCCTTCTTCTCGATCCCCTCGCCCAGCTTGAAGCGAGCGAAGCGGCGGACCTGAATGTTCTCGCCGATCTTGGCGACCTTCTCGGCCACCATCTGACCGACCTTGACGTCCGGGTTCTTCACGAAGGGCTGCTCGAGCAAGACCGACTCGGAGTAGAACTTGCCCATCTTGCCCTCGACGATGCGATCGACCACCTGCTCGGGCTTGCCTTCGGCCAGCGCCTGCTCGCGGAAGATCTTGCGCTCGCGGTCGAGGACGTCGTCGGTGACCTCCTCCTTGCGCACGAATCGGGGGTCCACCGCCGCGATGTGCATCGCGATGTCACGAACCAGAGCCTGGAAGTCGTCGGTACGAGCGACGAAATCGGTCTCGCAGTTGACCTCGAGCAACACGCCGATCTTTCCGCCGGCGTGGATGTAGGAACCGACTACGCCCTCGGAAGCCACGCGACCGGCCTTCTTGGCGGCCTTGGCCAGACCCTTGGTCCGCAGCAGGTCGATCGCCTTCTCCATGTCACCGTCGACCTCGGTCAGGGTCTTCTTGCAGTCGAGCATTCCAGCGCCGGTGCGCTCGCGGAGCTCCTTGATCATCTGAGCAGTAACGTTCATCGTCTCTCTCCAAGCCCCTATCAGGGCGGGTCCTTCCGGCCGGTCGGGTCCCGAGGGGTTCGCCCGGACGGCTGGTTTTCGGTGGTCGTAAGGTGCCCCGGCAAGAACCGCGGGGCGAGGCTGATTGTGCTGAATGTAGAAAAGGGTCAATCGACCCGCTCGGCTCGACTGACCCTATCCACTCCCCGGTCCCTGCGAAGAGAACGGGTCGTGCCGAGAAGCTGACGCTACTGAACGGTAGCGACCGCCTCCGCGGTAGCCGCCCGCGGCGCCCGCTTGCGCGGAGCCGACTTCTCCCGCTCGGCCTGGCCGGCGAGATAGGCATCGGCGATGCTCGAGGCGAAAAGGCGAATCGAACGGATGGCATCGTCGTTGCCGGGAATCACGTAGTCGATCTTCTCGGGGTCACAGTTGGTATCGACCAGCGCGATCACCGGAATGCCGAGCTTGTTGGCCTCGGCCACGGCGATATCCTCCCGCTTCGGGTCGACCACGAACAGGGCGTCGGGAAGCTGCTGCATCCGACGGATCCCCTGCAGGTTGCGGCGCATCTTCTGCCGCTCGCGGTCGAGGCGGACGCGCTCCTTCTTGGTGAGCGGAGCCTCCGGATCGTCGAGCCGCCGCTCGGCGTCGTCGAGGCGCTCGATCGACCCCCGCAGCGTCACGAAGTTGGTCAAGGTTCCCCCCAACCAGCGGTGCGTCACGTAGAACTGGCCGCAGCGCATCGATTCTTCCTCGATGGCGTCCTGCGCCTGACGCTTGGTTCCGACGAAGAGCAGGCGACGGCCGGTCGCGCCCAGCCAGTGAGCAAAGTCGGCAGCCTCCTTGAACATCTTCTCGGTGCGCTGCAGGTCGACGATGTAGATGCCGTTCCGCTTGCCGAAAATGAACGGCTTCATCTTGGGGTTCCAACGCCGAGTCTGGTGTCCGAAGTGAACACCGGCCTCGAGCATCTGTTTCATGCTGACTTGAACCACGAATCGTCTCCCTAACGCTTACTGAACTGGAACCGCTTACGGGCGCCAGGCTGGCCGTACTTCTTCCGCTCTTTCTTCCGTGCGTCCCGGGTCAGGAACCCAGCGGACTTGAGACGGTCCCGGAGCTCGGTGTTGTACTCCAGGAGAGCCCTCGAAATCCCGTGACGGATGGCGCCGGCTTGACCGGTGGGGCCTCCTCCGGCCACGGAGATCATGATGTCGAACTTGTCGGTGGTCTCGGTCAGCTGCAGTGGCTGCTTGACGACCATCTTCAGGGTCTCTCGGGTGAAGTACTCCTCGATGTCCTTCTTGTTGACCTCGATCTTGCCTTCACCCGGCCGCAGGAAGACCCGCGCTGCCGCGGTCTTGCGCCGCCCGGTTCCGTAGTACTGAATCGTCTCGCTCAAAGTCCTCTCCTACCCTCAGACAACGCCGAGGTCCAACGCGACCGGCTGCTGCGCGGCGTGGGGGTGTTCCCCGCCCGCGTACACCTTGAGTTTCGTGAATTGCTGACGGCCGAGTCGGTTCTTGGGGAGCATTCCCTTGACCGCTCGCTCGACCAGCAGCTCGGGCTTGCGCTGCAGAAGCTCGTCCGCCGTCTCCGTGCGGAGGCTTCCGGGCCGTCCCGTGTGACTGTAGTACGTCTTCTGTCCCTGCTTGCGGCCCGTCAGCACTACCTTGTCGGCGTTCAGTACGACCACGAAGTCACCAGAGTCCATGTGGGTGGCGTACTGCGGCTTGTGCTTTCCGATGAGCACCCGGGCGATCTGAGTCGACAGCCGGCCCAGGGGCACGCCCGACGCATCGACGACAAACCACTTGCGCTCCACCTCGCCCTTCTTTGGGCTATACGTCTTGCTCATGTTCGCTTCTCTCGTCCTTGGTTTCGGCGTCCGCCGTTCGATCAGGGGTTGATCACGACGTAACGGTACCGCCCTTTGCGGCGCAAAGGGTCCCCGACTATACGGAGGCTCCCGCCTGATGTCAAGACATTGAAGCCGGCTTGGATCGCCTCCGCGACCTCTCGACCGAAGGCTCGAACGAGAGCTGTCGCGCCTCGTCTCTCCCTCGACGAGGTCCGCGTTCGGGATTTGCCGGCAGCTCGGTCGACCGACCTCGCGAACCACCTCGAAATGGGGTGAAACCAGCCGCCATCTCCGCCGTAGTCCTGTCGAAGGAGACAACCATGATTCTACGATCCCCCCGCGTCCTAACCACTGGCGTCGCCCTCGGCTTCGTCCTCCTCGGCAGCGCTCTGAGTGCCGACACCATCCACCGAAGCTTCGACGTCGCTCCGGGAGGAACCCTGGAGATCGACACCGATCGCGGCGCCATCGAAGTCCGCACCAGCCGCTCCGATCGGGTCGAGATCGAGGTCGTACGCGAAGGAAACGACGCCCAAAAGCTCGAGCTCGACTTCTCACAGCGTGGCCAGACCATCGTCGTCGAAGGCGACTACCCCGAGACCAAGAACTGGTCCTTCTTCAACTGGTTCTCTAGCCAGAAGATTCTCTTCCGGGTCACGGTTCCAGAACGCTTCGATGTCGACCTCCAGACCTCCGGAGGATCGATCGAGGTCGACGACCTAGAGGGCTCGGTGCGCGCCGCCACCTCGGGCGGCAGCCTCTCCTTCGGCAATATCGACGGCCCGGTCTGGGGGCGCACTTCGGGTGGCAGCATCAGCCTCCGCGGTGGTGGCGGCGATGCCGACATCAGAACTTCCGGAGGGTCGATCACGGTCGGTGACGTCGACGGTACCGTGCACGCCGAGACATCCGGCGGTTCGATTCACATCGACCGCGCTCGTGGCAGTGTGCACGCCGAAACCTCGGGCGGAGGCATCGAGGTCAACGAGGTCATGGGTCAGATCACCGCCTCGACCTCGGGCGGCAGCGTCCACGCCGCGATCACCACCCAGCCCACCGGTGACTGTCGCCTGACCACCTCTGGCGGCGGCGTCTACGTCGACATCGCTCCTGGAATCGGGCTCGACGTGGACGCCAAGTCGAGCGGCGGCCGCGTCACCAGCGAAGTCGAGGTCGACGACGCCTCCCGCAGTCGGACCTCGCTGCGCGGCACTATCGGAGGCGGGGGCCCGAGCCTCTATCTGCGCACCTCGGGCGGAGGGGTTCGCATCGATCGTGGGTAGGCCACGCCTGAAGGCGGCAAGGAGCCTGGCGCCAGCACGTGGCGCCCGGCTTTCGGGGTTCGGCGATCGCAAGTCGCCAGCCCGGCAATCCGCGCGGCTTCGGCTACTCGATCGAGAAGGACAGCAGTTCCACGGGGGTGCCGGTCGAGTCGAACTCGAAGGCCCCCAGGTCACAGCTGCTCCCTCCTGACCCCGCCCCCTGAGCTCTCGGCGCGCGCCGCTGATCGAAGTCGACCAGGGCGCCCGAGTTGCTTTGGCACCCATTGCTCGCGTGGGTCTCGCCGGCGTCGACGGCCGCGCTCGCCCCGAGGATCGCGTGGGTGAGAGTACCGGGACCGCCGTTGTCGGCGAGCGCCTGCAATCCCGGGTCACCGGTGAGATTGTTGGCACCGCTGATCGTGCAGTTGGAGGTGTCCTCGATCAGGGTGTAGTTGGCGGTGATTCCCGTGCCTTCACAGTCCGACCCCGAGGGATCATCCGAGGTGTTGTCCGCCACGATGGTGTTGTGCAGGATGAAGGGAATCACGCTTCCCCGATCGAATCCGCCGCCACCATCGGCCGCATGGTTTCCGGCGATCGTGCAGTTGTTGCAAACGAAACTGTTGAAACTGCCCGTGATCTCGAGACCACCTCCGTCATCACCGGCCGAGTTGCCGCTGATCGTCGAGTTGGTGATCGTCACCGCGTTTCCGTTGTTCGAGATCGCTCCCCCCCGGTCAGCAGCGGTGTTGCCGACGAGCGTGCTGTCCACGATCGTCACACTGCAGTCCAGACAATCTGGAGAGCCGATGCGCTTGGAGGCGATCGCCCCTCCATCGTCAGAGCCACCTTGAGTCGAGCTGTTGGAGATGATGCAGTCGGTCATGTGCAAGGTGGCGTTCTGCAGCGACGCTCCGATGTCGCCCATCAGAATGGCTCCTCCATGTTCCCCGGAAGGGGCCCGACCTCGGGTGATCGTCAGGGAGTCGAGAACCAGATCCGCGTTGGTCGCGGCTACATGCAAGACCCGATCGATCTGATTCGCATCGATGGTGACCGCCGTCACGCTGGATCCCAGGAGGGTGATGTCGCTCGTGATGTCGAGATCACCGGTCGAGTTGCCGTTTTCCGAAGCCCCGGCGCGGCTCAGGGTGTAGGTACCGGCGGGAATCTCGATCACGTCCGCGCCGTTGCCCGAGGCGCAACTGTCGACCGGCGCGTCGCTGTTCGCCGCCGTGATCGCTTCTCGCAACGAGCACGAGCCGTTGGCAACCGTCGGATCGTCATCCAGGGTTTCGGTCACGTGGATGGTGTCGGCGACAAGCGGCGACGCCAAGAGGCAGGCCATCACCAAGGCCATCCTGACCAGCACCCAAGACCGCGTCGCCCCCCCACGATTCGACTCCTCTCCGCCTACACCCGGCACACCCATCTCGCTCATCGCTTCTCTCCTGCTCTCGACTCGGCCCGCTCGACAAACCCCTGCGCGCGCATGTTCTTTTCAAAGGTATGGATACTTACTATCCACAGATAAACTAATCCTAGCGCAAATGTGCTCGAACTGCTACTCGCTCCTCCACCTCTCCAGGCGGCCCCTCCCTGGCTTCAGGATCGCCATGGCGACGCCGAAGAGCTCGGCCGACAGGTCGACGGTGGAACGGCTGGTTACGAAATCGCTCCCCCCAGGGTCTAAACTGGCATGATGCAGAAACACCTCGTGCTCGGCCCCTGTTCCACCCCTCGCTCGCGACGCCTACGAGCGGGCGCTGTCGCCACGGTTGGAGCGCTCCTTCTCGGGGGCGTCGCTATCTCCAACGCCCTGCACGAACCGGATCCCGCGCCGCCGGCGAACGACGGGACGGAAGTCAGCAAAGGCCTATCGATGAAAGAGAAGTGGCAGGAGGTCGACCAGCAAATCGACGAGCAGAAGTTCGAGGCGGCCCACGAATCGGTCTTGCAGATCCTCGACCAGGCACGAGACGAGGAGAACGCCGAAGAGTGGGCCCGAGCCCTGATCCGTGCCGTGCAGCTGCGGACCGGTCTGCACGGCTACGAGACGTCGGTTCGCTTCCTGGCCGAGGAGAGCTGGCCCGAGGATCCCGTCCAGCGCACCGCCCTCGACCTCTTTCTCGCCGGCTCGCTGCGCACCTACTTCCAGGCCTACTCCTGGGAGATCCAACAGCGGGAGCAGGTGGTCTCAAGCGACGAGATCGACCTCAAGAAGTGGGACCGGGAACAGATCTATCAAGCGGCCATGGCGGCCTTTGGTCGGGCCTGGGAGCGGCGCGAGGCCTGGGGAACGGCCGATCTCGGGCCTCTGGCGGAGTTCGTCGTGCCGAACAGCTATCCCCAGGAGGTCCGGGGCACCCTGCGCGACACCGTGACCTACCTCTGGGTCGAGTTCCTGGCCGACAGCGCCTGGTGGAGTCCCGCCGAATCCAACGATCTCTTCCGCCTGGACCGAGACCTGCTCCTGGAGGCCGAGACTTCCGAACTGGCAGATTCGGAGGCCAATACCCCCGACAGCCATCCCCTCTTGCGCGTCGCCGCCCTACTGGCGGACCTCGAAGCCTGGCACGAGCAAGGGCAGAGACCCGAGGCCGCGTTCGAGGCTCGTCGTGTCCGTCTGGAGCGAATGCACGGCTCGCTGACCAGCGAGCGCGATCGGAGCCGGATTCGCGGGACCCTCGAAGCGGGACTCGAACGCCTCTCCGACGACTACCCGTGGTGGTCCACCGGCATGGCTACCCTGGCCGAGATGGTCCGGCAGCAAGACGCCCCCGAAGCCCTGGTCGAGGCCCGCTCCATCGCCCAGGCGGGAGCCGAGGCCCACCCCGGCACGATCGGCGCTCAGCGCTGCGAGCACCTGGTCGCCTCGATCGAAGCGCCGAGCTACCAGCTCCATGCGATGCAACTGGACGGCCGGGACCGGCGATCGATTCAGATCCTCCACCAGAACCTCGAGGCGCTCTACTTCCGCGCCTACCCGGTAGCCATCGAGTCCCGCCTGCGCCGAGCCAAGGACTACAACCTCCTGCCACGGCATCGCGAGATCGCCGAGATGGTCGAAAAGGCCCAACCGGTGGCCGAGTGGTCGGTCTCTCTCCCGGCGACTCCCGACTATCGCCAACACACGACCTACGTCGTTCCCGAGCTCTCCGAGCCGGGTCTCTACACTGTCATCGCCTCCGCCCGCGCCAGCTTCGAGCCGGAGAGGAATCAGATGAACGCGGTCAACCTACTCATCAGCGACCTCGTCCTGGTGAGCCGCACCCAGGACAACACTCTCGAGGTCACTGCGCGCTCCGGCCGGACCGGGTTCCCGGTCGCCGAAGCCGAGATCTCTCTCTATCGATTCGACTGGCAGAAGGGGCACCGGGTGGTGGCCCGGGGGCGTTCCGACCACCAGGGTCGGCTGGACCTGGAGCTCCCCACTGGCCATCAGCACTTTCTGTACGCACGGTGGCACGACCAGGAAAGCCTCGACCCAAACTACTTGTATCCGAGCCCGATCCCGCGCGCCGGCACCACCAGCGGGGCCCTGCTGTTCACCGATCGCAGCGTCTACCGCCCACACCAGAAGGTGCGCTGGAAGGTCGTGCCCTACCGCGGCGGCGGAGAGCACAGCCGCTTCGAGACGCTCTCGCGGCATACGCTGACCGTCAGCCTGCTCGACGCCAACCAGGAAGAGGTCAGCCGTCGCGAGGTGAGGACCAACGAGTACGGCACCGCCGCCGGCGAGTTCGAGATCCCGAGCGGTCGTCTGCTCGGAGGCTGGACGCTGCGTAGCTCCGTCCCGGGCCAGACCCACATCCGAGTCGAAGAGTACAAGCGGCCGACCTTCGAGGTAGCGCTGAAGGACCCCGAAGAGTCCCTGCGCCTGAACCACCCTGCTCAACTCACCGGCGAAGCGAAGTACTACTTCGGCCTGCCGGTCACCGGAGGCGAGGTCCGCTGGCAGGTCACACGCGAGCCGCTCTACCCCTGGTGGTGGTACTGGCGGCCTCGCGCCGGGAGCCAGACCCTCGCCGTCGGAAGCAGCCAGCTCGGCGCCGAAGGCGAATTCACGGTTCGGTTCACCCCGGAGGCAGAGGACCTCGGCGAGGAATCGCGGGATGTGACCTACCGCTACCGTCTCTCGGCCGAAGTCACCGACGAGGGCGGCGAAACGCGCAGTGCCGAGCGGAGTTTCCGACTCGGCTTCGTCGGGGTCGAAGCCCACGTGGTCCCCCACCAACCGTTCATCCTCGAAGGCGAGACTGGCCTCGTCGACGTTCGACGACGCGATCTCGATGGTCACCCGCGAGCTGGCCTCGGACACTGGCAGCTGTTCCGCCTGGAACAGCCAACCCAGCCTCGCCTCCCCGGCGACCTACCGATCTCGCACGACGGCGATCGATACAAGACCGAAGGAGACCAACTCAGTCCTCGCTGGTTGGGAGACCGAGACCTGACAGCTCGCCTGGCCAGTTGGCCCACCGAGGGCGAAGCCATCGCCGGCGGACGTCTCGACCACGACGAGGACGGGGGCGCCGAACTGGAGATCGGCCGTGGTTTGACCGCTGGGGCGTACCGCCTGGAGTACCGCACGGAGGACCAGGCGGGGCAGTCGGCGACGACACGGCACGACCTCCTGGTGCTGCGTGAGGGGATGACCGACCTCGCCCTCCCCGCTCTGCTGCTGCTCGAACAGACCTCGGTCGAACCCGGCGGCACCGCCCGCCTCGTGGTCTACTCCGGACTCGCGCGGCAGGAACTGGTACTCGATTCCTTCCGGCGGCATCGTCGGGTCCGCCGCCGGCTGCTCGACTCGGGGCAGGGACTGCAGATTCTCGAGATCCCGATCGACCAGAAGGATCGAGGCGGTTACGGCTTCACCCTCAGTCTGCTCCGGGACCATCAACTGCTCAACCAGTCGCAGTCTCTGTTCGTGCCTTGGACCGACCGAGAATTGTCCCTCGAATTCGGCACATTCCGCGATCGCCTCCGCCCCGGTGACGAGGAGACTTGGAGCATCACCGTCAAGGGCCACGACGAAGAGCTGCTCGGACGCGGTGCAGCCGAAGTCCTGGCCTACATGTACGACCGCAGCCTCGACCTCTTCGCGCCGCACAGTCCGACGTCACCGCTCGTCCTCTACCCTCACCTCAACGGCACGATGTTCCCGCGGGTCAACCTCGCGTACAGCGGTACCGTTTGGTGGTGGGGACACGGCCTGGCCGAGGTGCCCGGATACCCGGCGCTGCAGGAGAACGTGCTGCAGTTCTACAGCTCCTACGGTATCGGCGGCATGGGACGCCGCAACCGGATGATGCGGCAACAGCTGCGGGCCGTGGGTTACGTCGGCGGAGAGATGGATGCCATGGCGGCCCCGGCTTCGGCCAGCCTCGAGATGGAAGAGGTCCTGATGGACGCTCCCGCCGAAGGGCGTATGGAACGGGCTGCGCCCGCGGCCAAGGCCAAGAGGGATGCTGCCTCCGGGGCAGACGCACCCGCGACCGAAGTACGCACGAACTTTGCCGAGACCGCTTTCTGGGAGCCACAGCTGCTCACGGACGAGGACGGAGCCGTCCGCTTCCAGTTCACCGTTCCCGACTCGGTGACCGAGTGGAACGTCTGGGTTCACGCGCTGACCAAGGACCTGCGCGGCGGAGCGACCCAGGTGAAGACCCGCACCGTCAAGGAACTGTTGGTTCGACCCTACGTTCCGCGGTTCCTCCGTGAGGGCGACCGGGCCACCCTGCGCGTCCAGGTCGACAACGCCGGCGACGAGCCGTTGCAGGGAGTTCTCGATCTCGAGATCTTCGACCCGGCATCGACCGACGGCGAGAGCGACCGAGGGGTCGATCTCCTCGCGGCGTTCAGTCTCAGCCCCGAAGAGGTCCAACAAGTCCCCTTCGAGGTCGCTCCGGGAGAGAGCGCGACGTTGACCTTCCCCCTGGCCGTGCCCACGCGGGTCGGACCGGTTGCCTTCCGGACCGTCGGTCGCGCCGGAGCCTTCTCCGACGGGGAGCTCCGCAGCCTGCCCGTCCTGCCGAGCCGCATGCACCTGATCCAGTCGCGTTTCGCGACCCTCCACGACGAGGAAACGGAAACGCTGCACTTCGCGGACCTGGCGGCCGGTGACGACCCCTCACTGATCAGCGACCAGCTGGTCGTCACCATCGACGCGCAACTCTTCTACCAGGTGCTCGACGCCCTCCCCTACCTGATCGACTATCCCTACGAATGCACCGAGCAAACGCTCAACCGCTTCCTGTCGAGCGGCATCGTGAGTTCGGTCTTCGACCAATACCCCGCCGTGGCCCGCATGGCGCGACAGATGGCCGAGAGGGACACTCCACTCCAGGCCTGGAACGAAGAGGACCCCAACCGCCAGATGGCGCTGGTGGAGACGCCCTGGCTCCGCACCGCGCGCGGCGGTGAGAGCGATCACGATCTGATCAAGATCCTCGACCCCCGCATCGCCGAAGCGACCCGACGGGATGCCCTGGGCAAACTGCAAAAGGCCCAGACCTCCCTCGGGGCCTTCCCCTGGTGGCCGGGAGGACCGCCTTCGCCCTACATGACGCTCTACCTGCTGCACGGCTTCTCGCGAGCCCTGGAGTTCGACGTCGAAGTGCCGCAGCCGATGGTCCGGCAAGCCTGGAGCTACATGCACCGTCACTACATCGACGAACTGGTCGAGCACATGATGGACCACGACTGTTGCTGGGAGTTCATCACCTTCCTCAACTACGTCCTGTCGAGTTATCCCGACGAGTCCTGGACCGGCGGCGTCTTCACGGCCGAGGAGCGCAGCCAGATGCTCGACTTCTCGTTCCGGCACTGGAAGGACCACTCGCCACTCCTCAAGGGCATGCTCACCCTCACCCTGGAGCGTTCGGACCGCCACGCCGACGCCGTCCTGGTGTTCGACAGCGTGATGGACTCGGCCAAGACCACCGACGAGGACGGTACCTACTGGGCCCCGGAGGACCGTGCCTGGCTCTGGTACAACGACACCATCGAGAGTCATTCCTTCGCCCTGAGAGTTCTCGGCGAGTTGGACCCCGACGACTCCCGACGTCACGGCCTGGTGCAATGGCTCCTCATCAACAAGAAGCTAGGGCATTGGAAGTCGACTCGTGCCACCGCCGAGACGATCTACTCGCTGGTCCACTACCTCGACCAGGAGCAGGCGCTCGGCCAGCGTGAGGCCGTCTCGGTGCTGGTGGCCGACCGCCAGCGGGACTTCGTCTTCGAGCCCGACGAGTACACCGGCCGCAACAACCAGTGGGTGATTCCGGGTGAGGAGGTCACCCCCCAGATGGCGACGATCGAGGTCTCGAAGGAGACGCCCGGGTTCCTCTTCGCTTCGGCCACCTGGCACTTCTCGACCGAGAAACTGCCCGAGGCCGCGAGCGGCGACCTCTTCGAGGTACGGCGCTCGTACTTCCAGCGCGTCCCGTCGGGAGACGGTTTCCGTCTGATTCCGATCGACGAGGCCGGTCCCCTGGCTCCGGGGGATCAGGTCGAAGTCCACCTCTCGGTCCGCAGTCGCCACGCCGCCGAGTACGTCCATCTTCGCGACCCCCGGGGTGCGGGTTTCGAGCCCGAAAGCCTGACTTCGGGCTACAAGTGGGAACTCGGTCTGGGGCGCTACGAAGAGACCCGCGACAGCGGCACCAACTTCTTCTTCGAGTGGCTGCCGGCGGGGGAGTACACCCTCAAGTACCGGCTCCGAGCCAACATGGAAGGGACCTTCCGGGTCGGGCCGGCCACGATGCAGTCGATGTATGCTCCCGAATTCGCAGCGTATTCATCGGGCAAGGTCCTGGAGGTGGGATCCGACCAACCTCGCTAACGATCTACACGAGAATGCTGACGACTCTTCGAATGGCGGTCGGAAAGCCTCCCTAGAATCGCCCGTACATACCTAGGAGACCTAGGGTCGGCCTTCCATCTCGCGATCAACCTACGCACCGAAATCCGTTGCCTACTCGGCGGGGACGCAGATCGAGGTAAGCAGTACCACTCTGCGATAGGGTTGGAGGTCATGGAGTTCCTCTTCGGTCGATCCATAGCCACGAGCCGCGTTCCCCTGGGCCGAGCCCTCTCGCTCGGTCTCGTCTTGACGACCCTCGGTTGCAGCGCCGCCTACTACGGCGCCCTGGAGACACTGGGCATCGAGAAGCGTCAACTGCTGCGGGATCGGGTCGAAGATAGCGAGAAAGCCCAGCGCCGAGCCAAACAGCAGTTCGAAGATGCCCTGGTGCAGTACCGCACGGTGGTTCGCTTCGAAGGCGGCGACCTCGAGAGTTCCTACGAGGAACTCAAACGAGAGTACGAAACCAGCCGCGAGCGAGCCCAGGCAGTGCGCTCTCGCATCGACTACGTCGAGAGGGTGGCCGAAGATCTCTTCGCAGAGTGGGAGCGGGAACTGGGCGACTACGAAGACCCCCAGCTACGGCGGCAAAGCCAGCAGGCCCTCCAACGGACGCGCGATCGCTACGACCGACTGCACCGCACGATGGTCGCAGCCGAGCGCTCGATGGATCCGGTACTCGAAGCGCTGGAGGATCAGGTTCTCTTCCTGAAACACAGCCTCAACGCTCAGGCGATCGGTTCGCTAGCCGATACCAGCGTCGCCCTGTCGCGTGACGTCGAACTCCTGGTCCAACGGATGGAAGATGCCATCGCCGAGGCGCAGCGGTTTGCGCAGTCGCTGACTCCTCGTTAATAAACCGACGCTCGAAGCCGCGGCGGAGAACCCTCGGCATTCAGTGAGTTCTCAGATGCTCCAGCATCGCCTCGGTGACCCGGTCGGGTTGCTCGAGGGCGGACAGATGACCGGCCAGTGGTACCTCGACGTACCGACCGTTGGGCAACCCCTCAGCCAGGGTCAGCGAGCGCTCCGGCGGCAAGGAGCGGTCTTCGGCGCCGACCAACACCAGCGCCGGGGCGGAGATCTCGGGCAGCCGGGGAACGAGATCTCGACGCCGAATCAACGCTTCGAGAATCGCCAACGAGGAGGGAACGTCGATGGCAGCGAACCGAGAACGCCACTCCCGCACCAGGTCGGGCTGGTGGCGCAAGGTGCTGCGCCCAAACATCTTGCGGCAGACGCTCGGGAGCACCGGGCGCATTCCCAAGACCCGCACCACCGTCCCTAGGAGTCGGTACTCGAATCGGGCCGGCCGCCGTTCGGGTCCCGCGTCGGTGTCCAAGAGCAGCAGGCTGCGCACGCGTTCGGGGGCGGCGAGAGCCGCCCGCAGGGCGAGCATGCCACCGATCGAGAGACCGGCCCAGTGGGCCTGCTCGATTCCTTCGGCTTCGAGAACCGCGAACACGGGAACGAGCAACGCCTCGAGATCGACCGGCGCCTGGACGGCCGGCGAGGCACCGTGGCCTCCGAGATCTACGTTCAGCACGCGGTGCTCCCTCGCCAGGGCCTCGACCTGCTCCGACCACATGGCTCCGGAGCAGAGGAAGCTGTGCAGAAGGACGACGGCCGGACCCTCCCCCACCGCTTGGTAGTGGAGTCTGTCGGTCGCTCCGGGCGAGCGAGCGACTCGGGCTCCGTCTCTCGATCGACCGGTCATCACGGCCATCCTACAGTGGCACCTGCGACCCGCCGAGATTCGTAGCCACCGCGATCACAAAGGTCACCGCCGCCACCAGAATCATGAAGGCCACGAAGAGCACGACGGCGAGCACCAACGGTTGCAACCATCCCCGGCGCGGATACTCGCGACCGAAGTGTTGCTTCACGTACCGCACCTGACGCCGCCCGTTCATGAAGTACCAGGTGAGAAGGATCACCAGCCCGCTCACGCGCGACAGAGCCTCGAGCAGCACCGAAGGGAAGACCACCGCCGCGACGGAGATCCCGACGATGGCGAAGAACGAGATCAGAATCCAGTTGCGCGATTCCCGCGCTTGCTCGGGCTCTCCCAGCGCCAGCCAGTTGGCCCGCTGCAGCCAGGCTCCAAACACTGGCGAAAACAGCAGGCTCCAGTTCGCTGCCGCGTTCGGGTTCCAGAGAGCGGGAACCGGCTGGGACCCGCCGCTGGGGGTGGGCTCGACGATCAGACTGTCGGGTGGCGAGTACGGGTTCTGCTCGGCCTGCATCACTTTCCTCCGGGATTCGATCTCAGAACAACGGGAGCTGATCCAACGGCTCGGACGGACCAGATCTTTCGAGTGTGCAGCAAGGCTACCAGATCTCGGCCGACCGGCTGGGAGTGCCCGACTCCTCCACACCGGCCAGGCGTGGAGTTCGGGTTTGAGCGGCAATCACTCTGAGCGAGACGCACCATCTTGATCGGCGAGTGCGGCGGAGGTCTCGAACTGTGACGCTTCCCTGGGTTCGCACTCGAAGCGATCGATCCAGCGCATCCCAGGGTTGGGGCTAAGATCCCGGCATGATCTACGGCTTGGATGACCGTCCGGCCCTGCGGCAGCGGATCCCGCTGGGTATCCAGCACCTGGTGGCGATGCTGTTGGGGAACATCACCCCGCCGCTTCTGATTGCCGGCGGACTCGGCCTGGCCGTGGGCGATACCACGTTTCTCCTCCAGATGGCCCTGCTCTTCGCCGGCGTCGCCACGCTGGTGCAGGCCTACCCCATCGGCCCGATCGGAGGACGCTTGCCGATCGTGATGGGAACCAGTATCGCGTTCGTCGGCGCGTCGCTGGCGGCGGCGCGCGAATGGGGACTGGCCGCCCTGTTCGGCGCCTGTCTGGCAGCCGCGCTGGTGGAGGTCGTGCTCGGCTTCTCCATCCCCACCCTCAAACGAGCCTTTCCACCGCTGGTCAACGGCGTCGTGGTCATGCTGATCGGACTCACCCTGGTTCCGGTAGGCATCGACTATGCCGCGGGAGGGCCGGGCGCCGCCGACTACGGCGCTCCCGTGCACCTTGGAATCGCCGCCATCGTCTTCGTGGCCACGCTGGTTCTCAATCAGTGGGGACGGGACCTGGTGGCGGCCGGGAGCATGCTCTTCGGAGTCGTCATCGGCTACGGCGTCGCCGTCGCCCTGGGACTGGTCGATTTCGGCCCCGTCGCCGAGGCGGGTTGGTTCGCGCTGCCGAGCTTCCTTCCCTACGGGTTGGAGTTCCACCTCGGCCCCATCGTCCTGCTCGGGATGGTCTACGTGGTCAGCGCCATGGAAACGCTCGGCGACGTGGCGGGCACGGTCGCCGCCCTGGGACGAAGTGCCAGCGATCGAGAACTGCGCGGCAGCCTGGTCGCGGATGGCGTGATGAGCGGAGTCTCCTGCCTATTCGGAGCTCTACCCAACACGTCGTACAGCCAGAACGTCGGGCTGATCAGCTTCTGCGGCGTGGCCAGCCGTCACGTCACCGGAATGACGGGAATCCTCCTCGTCCTGCTCGGCCTCGTCCCCAAGATCGGCGCGCTGTTCGCCACCATTCCTCCCGCCGTCATCGGGGGTGGAGGCCTGGTCATGTTCGGCATGATCTTCTCCAGCGGGCTCGGCATCGTGCACCGCCAGGTCACGCTCGACCGACGCGCGATGGTCATCCTCGCCGTCGCCATCGGACTCGGGCTGGGGATCGAACTGCGGCCCGCCGTCCTCGACAACCTGTCGGAGAACCTGCGCACTCTGTTCGGCACGGGCCTGGTCACCGGCGGGCTCGCCGCCTTGTTGCTGAACCTGATCCTGCCCTCCTCTCGAGAGAGGGGTAGAAGATGACGATCAAGAGCAGGGTGCAGAGGTTTCTGGCTCGGTCGCCCATCGGCTACCGGGCGGCTCGGCGATCCTGGCGGACCCTCCGCCGGCTACTCCCGACGGACGCGGTGGCCTTCTGGGATCGCTCGGCGCGGCAAACGGACACCCCACCTCGGAGCTGGCTCGACTATCCCTTCGTCGAGGACGAGTACATCAGGCCTCTGGTCTCCGGGGACCGCGCCATCTACTTCGTCGAGCATTTTGTCCGAACCCACCTCAATGGAACTCCAGTCGAGCGGGGTTTGAGCCTCGGTTGTGGCAGCGGCGATCTGGAGAGGAGCCTGCTGGAACTCGACGCCGTGCGACATCTCGATGCCATCGACCACAGCCCACGATCGATCGCTCTGGCCCGCCGAGCCGCGCAAGAGGCGAACGTAGCGGATCGAATCCACTATCAGGTGGCGGACGTCGAGACACTGAACCTGTCCGACCGTCGGTACTCCTTCGTCGGCTGCAAAATGTCGCTGCACCATTTTGAGAATCTCGAGCACATCTTGCCCCAGCTCGCCGAGACACTCCGGCCCGATGGGGTCCTGATGCTCAACGAGTTCGTCGGTCCCACCCGCCACCAGTGGACGGACGACCAGCTCGACAGGGCCAACCAGCTGCTCGATCAGCTACCTCGATCACTTCGCCGCCAGATCGCACCGGACGGCTTCGAACGCCATACCGAAGCCGAAATGATCGCGATGGACCCTTCGGAGTCGATTCGATCAGCCGAGATCATCCCGCTCCTCGAACGATGGTTCGAGATCATCGAACTGAAGCCCTACGGCGGTACCTTGCTCCAGTTCCTGGTCCCCGCGGTCCTGCCGCTTCTCGATCTCGAGGCGGCAGCGGATCGCAAACTGATCCGAAGCTGGTTCGAGGCCGAAAGGGAGGAGATCGAAAGCGGTCGGCTGGCCAGCGACTACGTCTATCTCGTGGCGCGGCCCTGGGCCGAGCCCAAGGGCGCGGCCACTCGATCTGCGCCTGGCTGAGCAGCGCCCTCGATAGTGCGACAATGAGGCAATGTGCGGACGCTACATCGTCTCGACTCCAGGAGAGCTCTTGCAAGAGGCTTTCGAGCTCGAAGCCGCTCCCGATCTGGTGGCACGGTACAACGTCGCTCCCACCCAGGAGGCACCGGTCGTGCTGCAGTCATCGGAGGCAGCCCGACCACGGCATCTCGCGATGCTGCGATGGGGTTTGGTTCCCGAGTTCGCTCGAGAACCCAGCGGTGGAGCCCGAGCGATCAACGCCCGGAGCGAGAGCGTAGCCAGCCGGCCCACCTTCAGAGAGAGCTTCCGACAGCGTCGGTGCCTGGTGCCCGCCAACGGCTTCTACGAGTGGCAGGCCCGGGGCAGGGGCAAGCAGCCCTATCTCGCCGCGCGGCGCGACGGCCTCCCCTTCGCCTTCGCCGGCCTCTGGTCCGAGTGGCGCGAGCGGCCTTCGGACACTCCGCTCAGGACCTTCGCCATCCTGACCTGTCCGCCGAATCGGATTCTCGAGGAAATTCACGATCGCATGCCCGTGGTCCTCGACCCGGAGCGGTACGAAGCCTGGCTCGACCCAGACGCCACCGTGGACCAACTGAAGGAGCTACTTCGCCCTGCCCCCGAAGAGCCCTGGGAGGTTCGGCCGGTCAGCCAGCGAGTGAACTCGGTCCGCAACGACGACGTCGGCTGTCTGGATCCCCCAGCTCAGAGCCTTCTTTTCTGAGGCCAGTCTCGAGATCGGAACGGCAAATACTCCTGCACCTACTCGCTCCCATCGGAAGCGTTTAACGCCGCTCACTTTGCCAGCTGAGCAGCTGGCGCTCCCCTACGATTGAGGACCCTTCGAAACCGGTAGCGGAAGATCCAGCGGAACCGGCGGGTCCGCGGGGGTTCTCCCCAAGCGGCGGCAAGCCATTTCACCAGCAGAAAAGCTCACGGAGCGCCGCGGAGCACAGGCGGCGGCCTCCCTCACGGCAAGCAAGAAGCCGACGCCGGCCCCGAGGAGCGACGGCGCTCTCCGCCGCCCCGGCCCGGATGTCCGGAGGGTGTATGCTGAGGGTTCATCATCCAGTTTGGGAGGTCGCTTTGCACAAGAAACTCAGCCTGCTCCTCGCAGGACTCCTCGTCGTCTCGTTCGCCTGCCAGAAATCCGACCCCGAAGCCGAAGCCGCCGCTGCCGCCGAAAGGGCAGCGCAAGAGAAGGCTGCCCTGGTGGAGCGCGCCGGAGCTCCGCTCTTCGACGGCATGGGCGAGTTCCACCTACCGATCAGCAGCGAGGTCGCCGGTACCCAGGAGTACTTCGACCAGGGAATGATCCTCGCGTTCGGATTCAACCACGCCGAAGCGATCCGCAGCTTCCGCGCCGCCCAGACTCTCGACCCGAACTGTGCCATCTGCTTCTGGGGCGAAGCGCTGGCGACCGGCCCCAACATCAACGTGACCAGCAACGGCAAGGCGGTGATGTCCCCGGAGGAGCGCGAAGCCGCCTGGGCCGCGATCAGCCGAGCCATCGAACTCAAGGATGGCGCCTCTGAGTGGGAGCGCGACGTCATCACGGCCCAGGCCGCGCGCTACTCGGCATCGATCGAGGACGAGCGAGACCCGCTCGACCTGGCCTACGTCGATGCCATGCGCTCGTTGGCCGCCAAGTACCCCGCCGACGACACGATCCAGGCGATCTTCGCCGAATCCCTCATGAATACCATGCCCTGGGACTACTGGCTGGAAGAGGACGAACCGAAACCGGGAACCGTCGAGGTGCTGCAAGCCCTCGACACCGTGCTGGAGCGCAACCCAGTCCACCCGCTGGCGCTCCACCTGTACATCCACGCCGTCGAGGCTTCGTCGACTCCGAGCCGCGCCGAACCCGCGGCTGACCAGCTCGCCAACCTGGTGCCGGGCTCGGGGCACCTGGTCCACATGCCGGCGCACATCTACTGGCGCGTTGGCCGCTACGAGGATGCCGCCGCCGCCAACGTCCGGGCCGCGGCCGTCGACGAGGAGTACATCGCTCAGTGCAACGCACAGGGGTTCTATCCGGCGCTCTACTACCCCCACAACATCCACTTCCTCTGGGCCGCGTCGAGCATGCAGGGCAACAGCCAACTGGCCATCGAGTCGGCCCGCAAGCTCTCCGACAAAATCCGCATCGAGCAGATCGAGGAGTTCCCGACCGTCGAGTTCTTCAAGACCATTCCGATCCTGACGCTGGTCCAGTTCGCACGCTGGGACGAAGTCCTGGCCGAGCCGCTGCCTCCCGCCGAGCACGACTACTCGCAGGCCATCTGGAGCTACGCTCGGGGAGTGGCCTTCGCCCGGCAAGGTGATCTCGATGCGGCGCGGTCCGAACGCGACACGCTGCGTCCCCTCCGCGATTCCGTCCAGGTGCACTTTCTCGACGGCGTGGACTATCCAGCGAGCCAGCTGTTGCTGATCGCCGAAGAGCTTCTGAGTGGCGAGATCGCCCAGGCCGCCGGAAACACCGATGAGGCCATCGGTAGCTTCGAAGCCGCGGTCACCGCCCAGGACGCCCTGCCCTACATGGAGCCGCCGTTCTGGTACTACCCGACGCGGCAATCGCTGGGCGCCGCACTGCTCGGTGCCGATCGGGCCACCGAGGCGGAAGCGGTCTACCGCAAGGATCTCGAGCAGTACCCGCACAACGGCTGGTCGATGGTGGGGCTGATCCAGAGTCTCGAGGCCCAGGACCGGGCCGACGAAGCGGCCGAGGTTCGCGAACACCTGGCCCCGGTCTGGGCGCAGGCGGACGTGCAACTGCAGACCTCTCGGCTCTGAGGCGGACCGCCCCGGCCTTGGTCAGCTCAACAATCGATCGAGGTCATTCCAGAACCCGGGGTAGGACTTGCCTACCACCCCGGGTTCGGAAACCACCACTCCCGGCCGCCTGAGGCCGACCAGGGCCAGCGTCATGGCGATGCGGTGGTCGTCGTAGGTGTCGACCACCACCTCGTCCGACGGGGGCTCCCGGTCGTGCCAGACGCCCTCGATCTCCAATCCGGCCGCGTGCTCGACCACCGGGACCCCGAGCCGCTGCAACTGACTGGCCATGGCCGCCAACCGGTCGCACTCTTTGATCCGAAGGTGGGGCACGTTCCGGATCACCGTGGTGCCGCGAGCGAATGGAGCCAGGGCCGCCAGGGTAGGGACCTGGTCGGGCATGGCAGAGAGGTCGACATCGGGAGCGACCAGATCCTCCCCCGCGGCCACCACCAGTTCGGCCCCCTCCCAGACCACCGAGGCCCCCATCGTCGACAGCAGGTCCATGAACTCACGGTCACCCTGGGCCGAGTCGCGGAGCAATCCTTGCAGCCGAACCTGGCCTCCCGTGAGCACCGCCGCCCCCGCCGGATACGGTGCGGCCGAGTAGTCACCCTCGACCTCCACCTCGGCGGCGGGGGTGAGTCCCGGCTCGACCTCCCAGATCGCGCCAGCAGTGCTGACGCTACCGCCCCACTGCCCGATCAGCCGCCGCGTGATCTCCACGTACGGCGGCGATGTGAGGGCGGTGACCTCGATGCGACTCGGCCGAGGAGCGACCAACGCCGCCATCAGGACTGCCGACAGATATTGGCTCGACGCCCCGGCATCGAGTCGGGTCGACCCACCCTGCAGTGAACCTCCGGTGATGGCCAACGGCGGGTAGCCCGAGACGCCGACATAGTCGATGACGGCGCCGAGTCCACGCAGCCCCTCGACGAGGGGACCGATCGGCCGCTCTCGCATCCTCGCCGTTCCGTCGAGTACCCATCGTCCCGGAATCGTGGTCAAGGTGGCCGTCAGGAAGCGGAAGAGCGTCCCCGCATTGCCACAGTAGATCGTGCCTTCGGTCGACCGCTCGGCGGGAGGTTTCAGGTTGAGCGTGCCCTCGCCGGGCTCCACCCGGTAGCCCAACACCTCGAGCGCTCCCCGAAAGTGGACGATGTCCTCCGCCTCCAAAGGGTGTCGCACGCGGGTCCTCTGTCCACCGAGCAGGGCCAGATTGAGCTGGCGATGGCTGACACTCTTGGACGGCGGCACTCGCAGCGTGCCGCGAGCTACACCGCCGTCCGGTACCGCGCGTACCTCAGACATCGATCTGCAGCCCGTCGTAGCCAAACGCAACGCCGTCGGGGAGTTCGACCTGCGGGTTGGCGTGGTCGACCTCGTGGGACATGTGGGTGAACCAGGTCCGTTCCGCCCCGATACGAGCCGCCGCCTCGATCGACTGCGCCACCGTGAAGTGGGTGCTGTGGGGTCGGTAGCGCAGGGCTCCCAAGATGAGGGTACGGACTCCAGAGAGCAGTTCCTGGGAAGCCGGTGGGATCTCGCTACAGTCGGTCAGGTAGGCAAAGTCCCCGATCCGGTAACCGTAGATCGGTAGCTGACCGTGAAGAATCGGCACCGGGCGGATCGCAACGCCCAGCACCTCGAAGTCCTCCTCCACCGGGTTCAGGGTGATCCGAGGCTTGCCTCCTCCGGTCTGCCCCGGTTCGAACACGTAGGCAAACGTGCGCCGGATCTGGTCGAGGGTCGCCGGTGCCCCGAAGCAGGGAATCTCGGACCGTTGCCGGTAGTTGAAGATCCGCAGTTCGTCGAGACCGAACACGTGGTCGGCGTGCGCATGGGTGTAGAGCACCGCATCGACCCGCGGGAGCCCGAAGGTGAGGGCCTGCTGCCGGAGATCGGTGGAGGTATCCACCAGCAGCGTTCCCTGGTCGAGGTCGAGCCGCAAACTGGGACGCAAGCGTCGATTGCGAGGGTCCTCCGAGGTGCAGACGGCGCACGTGCAGCCGATGGTCGGTACCCCGGTCGACGTACCGGATCCGAGCATGGTGACCCGGCGCAGGCGGTTCACAGGCTTCCGCCCTCGGGAGTCTCGACCCGCCGCGAGGTGAACCAGGCTTCGAGAATCCGTACGGTCCCCCCGGACACCGCCCAGCGTCGTTCCTCGTGGAAATGTCCGAGCAGCAGTTGGTCGTACCCCTCGGCCAAGCGGCGTTCCCCGTATGCACATACCGCCTCCTGAGGGATTCGTTGCTTGTGCTTGAAGTTGGTGTCGGCCAGGCGTTTCTCGGTGGAGTGCACGAGACGTCGAGCCAGCGGTCCCGGCAGAGAGCGGACCAGAAAACGAACCGGCCCCGACTTCGACAGCGCGCGCCACCGTCGATACTGGCGGTCGTTGTCGTCGAGACCGTCGCCGTGAACACAGAGGTACCGCACCCCGTCCTGCTCGAAACTGGTCTCGAGGCCCACCGAATCGAACGCCTCCTCGTAGGGGCTGCCCTGGAGAAAAAAGTCCCGATTCCCCTCGACGTAGTCGATGCGCAATCCCCCCTGACGCAGCTCGACCAAGGCTGCCACCAGAGCGCGGATCTCCGGCGTCTCGAAGTGCCGGTAGCCGACCCAGGCCTGGAAGATGTCTCCCAACAGGACCAGATGATCGATCCCCTGCCCGGGCAGAGCCTGCAGCTGGTCGATCAGCGGACCGGGTGGTCCACCCGGGCCCGAGATGTGTGAGTCGGCGACGATCGCGACCGGCATCAGACGATGGTCAGCGGCTGCCGGGCGGCTGCCTGCCGTTCCGCCGCCGCCACGACCGCCTCGGCCACTCGCCGGAAGGCCTCGGAGTGGCTGCCGTCGGGCTGGGCGACGACGATCGGCTCCCCGCTGTCGCCACCGAGCACGATCTCGGCGTCGAGCGGGATGCGACCCAGGAAGTCGGTCCGCAACTCGGTGGCGGTCCGTTCACCGCCCCCCTGCTTGAAGATGGCGGTCTCGGTGCCGCAACTCGGGCAGACGAAACTCGACATGTTCTCCACGATGCCGAGCACTGGAACGTTGACCTTGCGGAACATCGCCAGCCCCTTGCGAGCGTCGAGCAGCGCGACGTCCTGCGGCGTGGTCACGATCACCGCTCCGGCCATCGGAACGCGCTGTGACATCGTCAGCTGGGCGTCGCCGGTCCCCGGAGGGAAGTCGCAAATCAAGTAGTCGAGTTCACCCCACTCGACGTCGCCGAGCAACTGCTCCAGGGCCTTCATCACCATCGGCCCACGCCAGATCACCGGCGTGTCGGCATCTACCACGAAGCCCAGCGACATGAGCTTGATACCGTACTTCTCGAACGGCTGCACCCGCTGCTGGGCGTCGACCCGGGGACGTTCGTCGATCCCGAACATGGTGGGGACCGAAGGGCCGTAGATGTCGGCGTCCAGCAGTCCGACCTTGTGCCCGAGTTGCGCCAGGCTGACCGCCAGATTGGCGGCCACGGTCGACTTGCCCACTCCGCCCTTGCCACTGGCCACCGCCACGACATTGCGGACGCCGGGGATCAGCTGTGGATTGCGGGCGGTCGCTTGCTGCGCCGCGGAGGTGGGCATCGTCAGTTGCAGCTCGACCCTGGCCTGGTCTACTCCCTCCAGGCCCTCGACCACGCGGCGCACCTCGTCCCGCAGCTGCTGGGCCTCCTGGGTCTTGTGGGTCGACAACACCAACTCGACGGTCGCCGTGCCATCGGCCCAGGCCACGCGATCGACGAAACCGAACGACACGATGTCGCGGCTCAGACCGGGAAACTTCACAGACGACAGCGCCTGCCAGATTGCTTGCTCAACGGATTCGCTCATCGAGGCCTCGTTATCTGATGCTAGAAAGTCCGAAGCAGGAACGCCGGGCGCAGGGAGCCTGGAGTTGCGCCTCCGCCCTCCCCCTCGGCGTAGTGCAGTGGCCCGCAACGATAGCAGGAGGCGAGACTCGGCGCATCCGCGCCGCGTGGATCAGGTGCCGGCGGGGGCTCGGCTATACTGCCGCGCGCTGACGGAGTCGGCGTAGACGCATCTTTTCTTGGGAGACGAGCACTTGAGCGGAATGATCATCACCGGCGGAGCCGGGTTCATCGGTAGTAACTTCGTCCGCCTGGCTCTGGCGGAGACGGCCGATCGAGTCGTCGTCCTCGACAAGCTGACCTACGCCGGACACCTGGCGAGCCTCGAGGAGATCGCAGACCATCCACGCTACCGCTTCGTCGAGGGAGACATCGGGGACCGCGCACTCGTGCGCCAACTGCTGGCCGAGGAACGCCCCAACGCAATCCTCAACTTCGCGGCCGAGTCGCACGTCGATCGCTCGATCGATTCTCCGGGCGAGTTCGTCCAGACCAACGTGGTCGGAACCTTCGACCTCCTCGAGGAAGCCAGGATCTACCACGCGGAACTGCCCGCCGACGAGGCCGCTGCCTTTCGCTTCCTGCACGTGTCGACCGACGAGGTCTACGGCAGCCTCGGTCCGACCGGCCTCTTCTCCGAGACCACGCCCTACGCCCCGAATTCCCCCTACTCCGCCTCGAAAGCGGCCGCCGACCACTTCGTGCGGGCCTACTTTCACACCTACGGTCTACCGGTGATCATCACGAACTGTTCCAACAACTACGGGCCTTTCCAGTTCCCCGAGAAGTTGATCCCCACCATGATCCTCAACGCGGTCGAGGGACGAGCCCTCCCGATCTACGGCACGGGCGAGAACGTGCGGGACTGGATCTACGTCGGGGACCACTGCCGCGGGATCCTGCTGGCCCTGCAGAAGGGCCGCCTGGGAGAGAAGTACAATCTCGGAGGCGAGAACGAACGGACCAACCTCCAGGTCGTGGATCGCATCTGCGAAGTGGTCGGCGAGTTGGTTCCGGGCACCGACAATGCGGCCCTGCAACAAGCTGGCAAAGGCGACTACTTCGAGCTCAAGACCTTCGTTCAGGATCGGCCGGGACACGACCTGCGCTACGCCATCGACGCGACCAAGGCCAAGACTGAACTCGGTTGGCGAGCCGAGCACGACTTCGAGTCTGGGCTGCGAGAAACCGTGCGGTGGTACCTCGAGCGCCGCGACTGGTGCCGCACGGTGCAAGGCGAGGACTTCGATCGTCAGCGGTTGGGCCTCGCCGAAGCCGACGAGACCGAGGAGTCGGCATGAGCTTCACCCCGACCCAGATCCCGGAAGTCATCCTGGTCGAACCCAGGGTTTTTCGTGACGACCGCGGGTTTTTCCTCGAGACCTTCCACGTCGAGCGTTACCGCGAGGGGGGCATCGACCTGCCCTTCGTGCAGGACAACCATTCGAAGTCCGTGGCGCGCACCCTGCGCGGACTGCACGCCCAGGAAACGAAGCCGCAGGGCAAGCTCGTGCGAGCGGTCGAGGGCGAGATCTGGGACGTCGCCGTGGACATCCGGCGTGGTTCTCCGACCTTCAAGCAGTGGGTCGGAGTGACGCTGTCCGCCGACAACTTCCGCCAACTCTGGGTACCTCCGGGATTTGCGCACGGATTCTGCGTCCTCTCGGAGTCGGCGCAGGTCGAGTACAAGTGCACCGACCTCTACGACCGAGAGGACGAGTTGGGGCTGCGATGGAACGATCCCGAGTTCGCCATCGCCTGGCCGATCGACGACCCGCTGCTGTCGGCCAAGGACGCAGACGCTCCCGATCTCGCCGATCTTTCCGCACGGCTACCCCACTACGGTGGGTAACTTCGACGCTCGCGACCGAGCGCAACTCGCGGCGCACGGGATTCCGCTCGACGAGGCCCAACGCCAGCTCGAACTACTCCGAGAGCCACCCCGGCCTTTCCGGCTCGATCGCCCCTGCCGACTCGGCAACGGCGTACGGCGGCTGAGCCCCGAGGCCCAGGAGGCCGCGATCCGACGCTACGAGCTGGCCCAGTCGAAGGGGAGGGTCGGCAAGTTCGTCCCAGCCTCGGGAGCTGCGACCCGGATGTTCCGAGAGCTCGAGAGCCTGCGGGAGGAGTCGCCGTTCCCGAGCCTGGCCGAACTCGGGCGGCGAGCCGAGAACGGAGAGCCGGGTGCGGTGGCCTGGCAGCGCCTCGCGGAACGCTGGTACGACTTCCCTTGGGCCACGGCCTGGGACGGCCCCACCCCGGATCGGAACGAGCCCCGGACGGTTCTCGAAGCCCTGTTGGCGGGAGCGACGAGCCTGGCCCGCGCTCCGAAGGGCCTGGTGCCCTACCACCGCACCGAAACCGGGAACCGAAGTGCCTTCGCCGAGCACGTGTTCGAGGGGTTGACCTATCTCTACAGTGCCGACCACCCAGCACGCTTTCACTTTACCGTGGCGCGGGAACACTCCGAGCGCTTTCACCAAGCGGCCGAGGCCCTTAGCGCCACCCTGCCGCATCCCAGACCCGAGATCACCTTCTCGTTCCAGGAACCGGCCACCGACACCCTGGCCATCGACGCACACGGTCACCCGACGCGGCACGAGGACGGTACGTTGCTGCTGCGTCCGGGCGGCCACGGTGCCCTGATCGGGAACCTCGCGGCGACGCAGGGGGATGTCGTCCTGGTGAAGACCATCGACAACGTCCGACCGCAGAGCGCTCACGCCGAGGTAGCCGTCTGGCAACGGATCCTCGGCGGCTACGCCCTCGACCTTCGCGACGCCGTCGATCGGCACCTTCGGGCCCTCGAATCAGACGACGACGGGGCCCGAGGTTCCGCCGTGACCTTCATTCGGCAGCGACTCGGCCTCGAGGTGGCCGAGGAGTTCGAGATCACCGACCTCCGCCGCGTACTCGATCGACCACTTCGCGTCTGCGGCGTGGTCGAGAACACCGGCGAACCGGGGGGAGGACCCTTTTGGGTACGCCACGAGGACGGCCGGGTCTCACGACAGATCGTGGAAGCCGCCGAAGTCGCACACGACGCCGAAGACCTGGAGATCTGGCGCTCGGGCACCCACTTCAACCCGGTACTCCTGGCCTGTTTGCTCCGCGATCGAAACGGAGCCCCCTACCCCCTCGACCGTTTCATCGACCCGCGGGCCGTCTTCGTCAGTGACAAGTCGTACCGGGGCCAACCGCTACGAGCCCTCGAACGTCCGGGACTCTGGAACGGCGCCATGTCGGGATGGACCACGCTCTTCGCCGAGGTCCCGGCCGCGACCTTTGCTCCGGTGAAGACGGTCTTCGATCTGCTACGCCCACAGCATCAGCCCGGCGGGTCGTGAGCTCCGAGGCGCCTCCCCCACCTCCTGGACGGGTCCACGTGGTCGGAGCGGCGATCTTCGATCGCAACCGCTGCCTGGTCACGCAGCGTGGTGCTCAGATGGCCGAACCGCTGCGATGGGAGTTTCCAGGCGGCAAGGTCGAGGCGGCCGAATCGCCCCGGCAAGCACTGCGCCGCGAGATCCTCGAAGAGCTGGCTCTGGAGATCGCGGTCGGCAAGTGGCTGGGCCGTGGCACGAATCCCAGCCTCTGCCTCGACGTCTTCGCCGCTTCGATCACCGGAGGCCAGCTGCGCCTTCACGAACACCACTCTTCCCGCTGGCTCACGACGCTCGAACTCGAAGCGCTCGACTGGGCGGCTCTCGACGTACCGATCCTCGATGCCGTGCGGCGGGAGTTGCAGGCACGAGTCGATTCGTGAGAGCCCGAATCCGTCGAACGCTCCCGCGGACAAGCACCCCGACCAGGGACGGCCTCGCCAGGACCGACGACTCGTCGAGCCGTCGAGTCTGGTGAGTTGCCGCCCGGTTCCGAGCCGAAAGAAGCGCCTACAGGTCGCGCTGAAGAGAGCGGCGCAGCGCTCGGGCCTTGGCCTGGCTCTCGGAGGCCCGGTCGACGTAGTACTGCAGCGTGTGGTCCAGGCCTTCCTCGATCGTGGTGGTGGGACGGAACCCGATCGCTTCCTCGAGAAGGAAGGCATCCAGACAGCTGCGGCGTAGTTCGCCCTCCTTGGGCGGGCCGTGAATCGCTTCGATCGGACTCGCCAGCCGCCGCGAAATCCGTTCGTAGAGTTCGTTCACCGAGGTCTCGACTCCCGTGCCGACGTTGTAGATCCCCGGAACCCAACGTTCGAGCAGTCGATTCTGAATCTCGCAGACGTCGCCGACGTGTACGTAGTCCCGGGTCTGTTCCCCGTCCCCGAAGATGGTCGGAGGCCGGCCATCGAGCAGGTGCTCCGCGATGATGGCCACGATACCCGCCTCGCCCTTGGCATTCTGGCGGGCTCCGTAGACGTTGGCGTAGCGCAGGATCACCGGATCGAGAATGTCCAGGCGCTGGTAGGCCCGGAGGTACTCCTCGAAGGCGAGTTTCGAGCAACCGTAGGGAGAAGTCGGGGCCGTGGGATGCTCTTCGGTGCACGGGAATTCACTCTGTTCGCCGTAGACCGTACCGCCCGACGAAGCGAAAAGGAATCGACGCACTCCGGCCTGCTCGCAAGCCCGGATCAGCTCGAGCCCTCCCATGATGTTGATGGCGGCGTCGAGAACCGGTTCCTCCAGGGACACCCTGACGTTGGCCTGCGCCGCGTGGTGCGAAACCACGGTGACACCTTCGGCCTTCAAGACCGGCTCGAGCCCCGTATCGCGAATGTCGCGATGAAGAAAGACGGCTTCTTTCGGCAGGTTCTCGCGGCTGCCCCCGACCAGGCTATCGAGGATGAGCACCCGGTGACCGGCGGCCAGCGCCGCGTCCGCGAGATTCGAGGCGATGAATCCGGCTCCGCCGGTGATGAGGAGTGTCTCGGTCATGGCGCGATTATAGAGAAGCCCGATGGACGAGAAGGAGTGCGGACCCTCGGCGGCCACTGGGCTCACTCGGAGAGTGCCAGAGCTGCTTGACAAAGAGGACCATAAGAGTCCAGAATGACGACCACTATTGAGACAATTTCTCAATAGCGAAAAATATGAGCAGTCAACGAGAACGTGCCGCCTTCATCGACCACCTGAAGTCCCATGGTCACCGCATCACCGGAGAGCGCCTCGCGCTGTTCGATGAGATCTTCGAGCAACACCGGCACGTCGACGCCGAGGAGC
The DNA here is from genome assembly GCA_030429235.1 of Thermoanaerobaculia bacterium. Classification (GTDB taxonomy): domain Bacteria; phylum Acidobacteriota; class Thermoanaerobaculia; order Multivoradales; family JAIOJS01; genus JAIOJS01. The sequence goes on from JAUIDB010000015.1 coordinate 66,543, forward strand.
TTCTGGCCGCCCTGCACCGCAAGGGACACCGGATCTCGCGCGCCACGGTCTACCGCAACCTGGATCTCCTGGTGGCTTGCGGCCTGGTCCGCAAGCAACGGCTCGGTCAGCGGCGCTATCTCTACGAACACATCCACGCTGGACAGAAGCACGATCACCTGGTCTGTCGCAGTTGTGGCCGGGTGGTCGAGTTCGTGAGCCCCGGGATCACGGCGATGCAACGAGAGATCTGTCGAGCCCACGGCTTCTCGCCCGACCACCATCAGTTTCAGATCCTCAGTCTCTGCGCCGAATGCGTCGCGGCGAGCGAGACCCAACCCAGCCACTGAGGACGTCCTCGACTCCATGTTTCGACTCCTCGTGATCCTGGGGTGGCTGCCGTTCGTCGGCTCGGCCGCCGACGCCGCGCAGGTCGATCGGTCGGTCGCCATGATGGGGACGACGGTCGAGGTCTCGGTCGTGGCCAGCCACCGGGCTGAAGCCCTCACCGCCAGCGAGCATGTGCTGCGGGCGTTGGAATCGGCGGAGCGACGGTTGTCCACCTGGCAAACCGACTCCGAACTCTCGCGACTCAACGCCGCGACCTCAACCTGGGTGCCGGTCACCAACGCCACCTGGGAGGATCTCGAGGCGGCCGAACGGTGCCGTCAGCTGACGCTGGGAGGCTTCGATCACGGAATCGGCGAGCTCATCGAGTTCTGGGGTCAAGCCGAAACCTGGCCCACACCGGACGAGGTGTCACGGCGACTGCCGACGCCGACGGGACCTCGCGTCACCGCGGACTCCCAGGGCCGCGGCCGTCGCAGCCTGCCGACCGTACGCCTGGCCGAGGGGGCATTCGGCAAGGGTGCCGCCGCTCGACGGGCACTTGCCGCGGTTGCGGGAACCAGCGGAGTGGCCTCGATTCGGATCGACCTGGGAGGTCAGGTGACGCACCAACCCCTGATCCCCGGCACCAAGGAACAGCTGGCCGATCCCCGCGACCGATCGCGGGCAGTGGTGGCGGTGGAGCTGCCCGAGGCGGCGATGGCTACCAGCGCCAACACGGTGCGGAGCCGGGCCGTCGACGGTCACCGCGTCGGCCATCTGCTCGATGCCCGGACGGGTCGACCGGCCACCGACTTCGGGTCGATGACCGTCTGGTCGGCCGACCCTCTCTTGGCCGACTGCCTGTCGACCGGCCTATTCGCGCTGGGCATCGAGGAGGGACTCCGACAGGCGGAGGCCCTCGAAAGCGTCGAAGCTCTGGCCCTGGTGGTTTCGGAGAGTGGTCTCTTGGCGTACCACACCACGGGACTCGCAGGTCGACTGACTCCTCTGACCGCTGAACTCGTGCTGCAGCCTGCGCTACCGCACGCCTCCGCCAGAACCACCTCGACCACCCGAACGATCGACACGAAAAGCGATGAGCCTAGCCCCGGACGGACGACGGCCCATCGCTTCCCCAACCCACGGCCAACGGTGCGCTAACACCCCGGCCTCGAGTCAGGAGAACTCTATATGCACGCACGATCCATCCGGCGGCGTCTGCTCGCTGCTCTTACCACCGTGGCCCTCTTGGGTGGGCCCAGTCTGCTCCCCGTGGGCGCCCAGGAAACAGCACCGCCCTCCGACGCCGACCGCATCGACCGCCTCGAATCGGTGGTCGAAGAGCTTCGGGCCGAACTCGAAGCGCTCCGGGCTGATCAGGCCACCCCGGCCACGACCCCACCTGCGTCCGACACCCGGGACGCCGCCTTCGACGAACTCGCCCGCCGCATCGACCTGTTGGCTTCCGAGATCGAGGACCTGCGGCTCGACGAGGAGACCGTGGTCGCAGATCAGAGCGAACACGGCTACGGCCCCGCCGCCTCGAAGGTCTACCGCAGCCAGCCCGGAATCTCCCTGGGCGGCTACGGCGAGTTCCTCTTCGAGTCCTTCTCCTCTTCGCGAGACGATGGATCCCCGGGCGGCACGAAGGACGCGTCCGACACTCTGCGGGCCATCGTCTACTTCGGCTACAAGTTCGACGACAACTGGCTCTTCAACTCGGAGATCGAGTTCGAGCATGGCGGCTCCGAGGTCGCCATCGAGTTCGCCTACCTCGACCGGCTGTGGAAACCTGGCCTCAACTTCCGGGGTGGTCACCTGCTTCTACCGATGGGTTTCGTCAACGAACTCCACGAGCCTCCGGTCTTTCTGGGAGCCAAGCGTCCCCAGATCGAGCGCGTAATCCTGCCCTCGACCTGGCACGAAAACGGGTTCGGGATCTTCGGTGAGGTCGGTGATCTCTCCTACCGGAGCTACGTCGTCAACGGCATGGAGGGGGCCGGGTTCTCCTCCGGAGGTCTGCGGGGCGGCCGCCAGAAGGGGAACCGGGCCATCAGCGAGGACCTCGCCTGGGTTTCGCGGCTCGACTACTCGCCCGCACCGGGTCTGCTGGTCGGCGGCTCGCTCTACCTGGGCGACTCGGGCCAGGGGCTCGAGAGTCCGACCGGAGAGATCTTGGGAGTCGGAACGACGATCTACGACCTACATGCCGAATGGAAGTGGCGCGGACTCGAGCTCCGCGGCCTGGTCACGCACGCCGAACTGGACGACGTTGCCGAACTCAACCGAGCCTTGGGCAAGATCGGCTCTGCCTCGATCGGCGAAGAGCTCGACGGCTGGTACCTGCAAGCGGGCTACGACGTTCTCTCGCTCCTCGATCGGAGCGCAGGGCGTCAGCTCACGCCGTACTTCCGTTGGGAGCAGTTCGACACCCAGAGTGCAGTCCCGACTGGCTTCTCCCGGAATCCGGCTCAGGACCAGGAGATCTTCACTCTCGGCCTCGACTACAAGCCGATCGCCCCGATCGTGATCAAGATGGACTACCAGGACTACGACAACGGCGCGGGGACCGGCCTCGATCAGTTCAACCTGGCCGTCGGCTACATCTTCTAGCCGCGGGTCAATCGACAGGGTTCGGAACATGAGGGAAACAGCGCAGAGCCAAGCTCGAACCGTGGTCGTCCTGCTGCTCCTCCTCGCGACGGCGAGGTCTGGATCGAGCGAGGTGCGGCTGACCACCGACGAGGCTCTGGCTCTCGCGTTTCCCGGTTGTTCCGTCGAACGAGAGATCGTCTATCTGACCGACGAGCAACGGGAAGCAGCCCGCGACCTGGCGGGAGCGGAGATCGAGGTCCGGGTGCTGCACCCTCACGTCGCCCATTGCCCCGATGAAGACGGGGAACTCGCGGTCGCAGGCACCGCCTACTTCGACGTCCATCGGGTCCGTACTCTCTCGGAGACCCTGATGATCGTCGTCTCACCGGAGGGGACGGTACAGCGAATCGAGATCCTGCGGTTCGACGAGCCGCCCGACTACATCCCGCGGCAGCCCTGGTACGACCAGTTCGATCAACAGAAACTCGACTCCGACTTGCAGCTCAAGCGCGAGATCCGCCCGGTCACCGGGGCGACGTTGACCGCCCAGGTGACGACGGCCGCCGTGCGTCGGATTCTCGCTCTCCACCAGATTCTCTCAGCTCCGCCCGCCACCACGGACGCGCAACGATGAAGCGGTGGGAAGCCTGGACGGTCCACCTGGCCACCCTCCTGGTCGGCGGTACCGGCGTGGTCTACGCCATCCTGCGCTACTGCGTCCAACCCACAGACGAGTTCGCCGTCGTCAACCATCCGCTGCAGCCGACCTTCCAGCACTTCCACGTACTGCTCGCTCCTCTGCTGGTGTTCGCCGCCGGCTTGATCTGGCGCCACCACGTTTGGGCCCACTGGAGGGCCGGGGTCCCCCGGAGGCGGCGTAGCGGACTGACTCTGCTCGCCAACCTGGCCCCGATGATCGCCTCGGGTTACCTGATCCAAACCACGGTGAGTCCGTTCTGGCGGAAGACCTGGGTGATCCTCCACCTGGTCACGTCGGCGCTCTGGCTCGTCGCCTACGGAGCCCACTTCGTCGCCGGACTCCGCAGAGCCTCTGCCACCCGCCGTCGGGAACGTCGTGTCGTGCGGCGGACGGCCCTCGACCCGTACTGAACCGCCGAGACCGACGCCGGCGGTCGCCCCCTCTTGGCGCCGGCGGCAGGGACCGCAGTTGACAAGGGGCGGACCACTCTCGTAGGCTGCCGCTTCCCATGAGCCAAGCCCGGAACCTCGAAGTGCGATCCACGGCCCCTTGCTACCAAGGGATCGAGATCCTCCGTTCCGACCTCGGTGCGCTCGGTCTAGGCTGCCTACTACTAATTCCCGCTGGGGGTTATCAGGACCTGCCGTAGACCGTTCGAGAGCACACCGTCCCTGAAAACCCCCCGCCCTTCGTGGTCGGGGGGTTTTTTCGTTTCAGGAGCCAGGATGCAACCGACGAACACTCCCACCATCACCCTCTTCGACACCACCTTGCGCGACGGCGAACAATCGCCGGGCGCCAGTCTGACCAGCGCCGAAAAGCTCGAGGTCGCCCGACAGCTAGCTCGGCTCGAGGTCGATGTCATCGAGGCCGGGTTTCCCGCCGCCAGTCCCGACGATCTCGAAGCGGTACGGCGGATCGCCCAGACCGTGGGGACGGCCGACGGTCCGATCATCGCGGGCCTGGCCCGGGCCATGCCCGGGGATATCGACGCGGCCTGGGAGGGTGTCCGCCACGCTCGTCGTTCTCGGATCCATACCTTCCTGGCCACCTCGCCGCTGCACATGGAGCGCAAGCTCGGCCTGCGCCCCGACCAGGTGGTGGAGCGAGCAGCCGCAGCCGTCCGCCAGGCCGCGACCTACTGCGATGACATCGAGTTCTCCGCCGAAGATGCCACTCGCTCGGATCCCGGGTTCCTGGTCGAGGTCATCGCGGCGGCGATCGAAGCCGGAGCCACCACGATCAACATCCCCGACACCGTGGGGTACGCCCTGCCCGCCGAGTACGCTGCCCTCATCCTGAGATTACGAACCGAAACCCCCGGTGCCAACGCGGTCGTCTGGTCGGTCCACTGCCACGACGATCTCGGACTCGCCACCGCCAACACCCTGGCCGGTCTCGAAGCCGGGGCGCGGCAAGCCGAGGTCACCATCAACGGCCTCGGAGAGCGGGCGGGCAATGCGAGTCTCGAGGAGGTGGTCATGGCCCTGCACACCCGACGCTCAGAGACCACCTGCCGCACCCGCGTCGACACCCGGCAACTGACCCGCACAAGTCGCATGGTGAGCCACTACACCGGCATGGTCGTCGCTCCGAACAAGGCGATCGTGGGCGACAACGCATTCGCCCACGAGGCGGGAATCCATCAGCACGGCATGCTCCGCGATCGCCGTACCTACGAGATCATGACCCCTACCGACGTCGGAGCCGACGGGACCCGGCTCGTGCTCGGCAAACACTCCGGCAAAGCCGCGCTCAGGCAGCGCCTCGAGCAGTTGGAGTGTCCGGTCACCGAGGAGGAACTCGTCTCGCTGTTCGAGCGCTTCAAGCAGCTCGCCGAACGACAAAAGCAGGTCACCGACCGCGACCTGCGGGCTCTGGTTGACCACGAGTCCGAGGTTCACGACGGGCGCTACTCCCTGGTCGACCTCCAGGTCTCTTGCGGCCGACCGGGACTGTCGACCGCCACCGTGCGTCTCGCCGATCGCAACGGCGAAGAGCGCGTCGCCGCCTCGGTGGCGGATGGCCCCGTGCACGCCGCGTTCCGAGCCATCGACAGCCTGCTCCAAACCTCGAGCACCCTCGTCGAGTACAACGTCCACGGCGTCAGTTCGGGGCACGACGCGCTGGGAGAGGTTACCGTTCGGCTGGCCCCGGCTGGCGACAGCTCGGCCGCCTACGGGGGGTACGGCGCGGACATCGACATCATCACGGCGTCGGCCCAGGCCTACCTGGCCGCCCAGAACCGTCTGGTCGAAGCCAACGGCAACGAAGGGAGCGCGGCCGCCTGGCTCGATCGTCCCGATTCCCCCCGACCCGAGAGCGAGGTCTACCGATGAGTGGCCGCACCCTCTTCGACAAGATCTGGGACGCTCACGTCGCGATGGCCGAGACTCCCGAACACCCCGCCGTTCTCGGGATCGACCTGCACTTCGTCCACGAAGTGACCTCACCTCAGGCCTTCGCGGAACTCAACCGGCGCGGTCTCACGGTCCGTCGACCGGATCGCACGGTGGCCACGATGGATCACTCGACCCCTACCCTGCCGATGAGTCGCGCCACCCTGGCCGTACTCGACCCGTCGGGCGCCCACCAACTCGACCAGTTGGAGACCAACTGCGCGCGACATCGGATCCCCCTGTTCGGCCTGGAAAGCGACCACCAGGGGATCGTGCACGTGATCGGCCCCGAACTGGGCCTGACGCAGCCGGGCATGACCATCGTCTGTGGCGACTCTCACACCAGTACGCACGGCGCCTTCGGCGCGTTGGCGTTCGGAATCGGAACCAGCGAGGTGGGCCATGTCCTGGCTACCCAAGGCCTCCTCCAGAGACGGCCCCAGACCTTCGAAGTACGGGTCGAGGGTCGACTACGGCCTGGGGTCACCGCCAAAGACCTGGTTCTCTATCTGATCTCACGACTCGGCATCGACGCCGGCACCGGATCCGTCTTCGAGTACCGAGGAGAGGCGATCGAAGCTCTGACGATGGAGGAACGGATGACCCTGTGCAACATGTCGATTGAGGCCGGAGCCCGGGCGGGGCTCGTGGCCCCCGACCAGACGACCTTCGACTACCTCCGCGGACGCGCCTACGCGCCCCGAGGCCAAGCCTGGGAGGAGGCGCGCCGCCGCTGGAGCGAACTGCCAACCGACGCCGACGCGACCTTCGACCGATCGGTGACCTTCGACGCCGCCACGATCGAGCCAATGCTCACCTACGGCACCAACCCCGCCATGGCCGTCGGCATCCGCGAACCGATCCCCGATCGTGCGGTCGGTTCGGACGACGAGAGTCTGCGCAAAGCACTCGACTATATGGGGTTCCGGTCGGGCGACCAGCTCCTCGGTCAACCGATCGACGTCGTCTTCATCGGCAGTTGCACCAACGCTCGGCTCTCCGACCTCACGGCGGCGGCTCGCATCCTCGAGGGGCGCCGCGTCGCGGACCAAGTCCGCATGCTCGTGGTGCCCGGCTCGCGGCAGGTCAAACGTCAGGCCGAAGAACTCGGCCTCGACGAGGTCTTTCGGGCCGCCGGAGCGGAGTGGCGGGAGGCAGGTTGCTCGATGTGTCTCGCCATGAACGGTGATCAGATCGAGCCCGGTCAGTACGCCTTGAGCACCTCGAACCGGAACTTCGAGGGCCGACAGGGAGCCGGGGGCCGCACGCTACTCGCCAGCCCGATCACCGCCGCCGCCTCGGCCATCGCCGGAGCGATCGTCGACGCGCGAGAGACCCAGGTGGAGGTGGCATCGTGAAGCCGTTCACGACCCTGCAGAGTCGCGTGGTTGGTCTACCCGTCGACAACATCGATACCGATCAGATCATCCCGGCCCGATTCCTCAAGGGAGTCGATCGTCTGGGCCTCGGCGAGGGGCTGTTCGCCAACTGGCGCGACGATCCGGAGTTCGTCCTGAACCGCCCCCAACTCCAGGACGCACGAATTCTGATCAGCGGTGAGAACTTCGGCTGCGGTAGCTCGCGAGAACACGCGGCCTGGGCCCTGCTCGACTTCGGTTTCCGGGCGGTGATCAGCTCACGCTTCGGTGACATCTTCCGGAGCAACGCCCTGAAGAACGGGCTCCTCCCGGTCGAGCTTCCCCACGCCGTCGTCCGCCAACTGATGCACCACGCCCGTGAACCCGCGGGCCTCCACCTCGAGATCGACCTCGAGGGTTCCAGGGTCCGGACTCTCGCCACCGGACCGGATTCGTCGACCGCAGAGAGCTGGCCGTTTACGGTCGATCCCTTCTCCCGCCGCTGCCTGCTCGAGGGGATCGACCAACTCGGATTCCTGCTCCGCCAGGTCCCAGCCATCGAGCGCTGGGAGGCCTCGCGGCCGGTACAGACCCCGACTTCTTCAGTTCCACAGGAGCATCGTTCATGAAAGCCAAGATCGTCGTTCTCCCCGGGGACGGGATCGGACCCGAGGTCACTCAGGCGGCCCGCGACGTGCTGGTCGCCGTCGGCAGCCACCAGGGTCACGTCTTCGACTTCCGCGAGCACGACCTGGGCGGGGTGGCCATCGACCGGCACGGCACACCGCTACCCGAACCGACGGTGTCGGCGTGCCAAGAGGCCGACGCCATCCTGCTGGGGGCGGTGGGCGGACCGCAGTGGCCCCCGGCGACCGACCGCCCTCGACCGGAGCAGGGACTGCTCGGCCTTCGACAGGCCCTTGGCCTCTACGCCAATCTGCGACCGATCCCCACCTTTCCGACCCTGGCCCACCGGGTTCCCCTGCGCGCTTCGGTTGTCACGGGTACCGACCTCCTCTTCGTCCGTGAACTCACGGGGGGAATCTACTTCGGCCCGCGGCAGGAAGCGGGGAGTTCCGGTCGGGCCAGCGACACCATGGTGTACTCCCGAGACGAGGTCGAGAGAGTGGCGGAGGTCGCCTTCCGCGCCGCTCGCCAGCGCCGCCACCGCGTGGCGTCGATCGACAAGGCCAACGTCCTGGCGTCGATGCGGCTCTGGCGCACGGTGGTAAGCGAGGTAGCGGCGGGATACCCGGACGTAGAGCTCGAGCACTGCCTCGTCGATTCGGCCGCGATGCGCCTGCTCACGGCGCCCCGCGAGTTCGACGTGATCCTCGCCCCCAACCTCTTCGGCGACATCTTGAGTGACGAGGCCTCCGTACTGGCGGGCTCGCTGGGCCTCCTGCCTTCGGCTTCACTCGGGGACGACTCGCGAGGTTTGTACGAGCCGGTCCACGGCTCGGCTCCCGACATCGCCGGCCAGGGAATCGCCAACCCTCTGGGAGCGATCCTGTCGGCGGCCCTCCTGTTGCGGTACTCGCTCGGTCTGGACCGGGAAGCGTCGCGGATCGAAAGCGCGGTGCGGGCCACGCTGGCGGATGGGATCCACCCTCGGGACCTCTCCGAGGCACCCGGGGCGACCACGGCGGCGACCACTCGCGCCGTGATCGAGAGGCTCTGGCAGCCGACCGACGCGAGCGACGCCGTGCCTCCGCCCGGGACTGCCCCCGGCCCCGCCGCGCGTTGCCGAAGGACGGGTATGACCTGAACCAACCCGCGAGGCGGGAGGTGGGGGGCGGATCCTCGGGCCCTCCCCTACCTCACTCCCGCTGCCCTCCGAGAGGCTGGTCCCAGCCGGGCTACCACTTCGCCGAGACGATCGAAGTCGAGGTTGGCGCCACTGGTGATGGCCACCAGGGAGGTAGTGCTCCGACCCACCCGCGACCGGGCCCAGCGCTTCAATCCCGCGAGCGCCAGGGCTCCTGCGGGTTCCATCAGGACTCGGGTCTCGGCGAAGAGATCTCGCATCGCCTGGCAGATCTCCTCGGACGAAACGACGAGGAGTTCATCGACCGACTGGCGACACAACTCGAAACAGAGCTCTCCGACCTCCTGCACGGCCACGCCATCGGCAAACGCCCCGACCTCGCGGAGTCGCACCCGGCGGCCGGCCTTCCACGATCGCGACATCGCATCGGCCTCGTCTGGCTCCACCCCGACGATCCGTACTTCGGGGCGCAGACGGCGTACCAGGGTGGCCACTCCCGCCAGCAAACCACCGCCGCCGACCGGGACGAAGAGAGCTTCGATCGGATCGGGGTGCTGTCGACAGATCTCCAACCCGACGGTGCCCTGGCCGGCGATCACCTCGGGATTGTCGAACGGATGTAAGAGGAAATACTCCAGCTGAGCGGCGAGTTCCGTCGCCCGGCTCGCCGCTTGGTCGAAGGTAGCTCCGTGGAGGAGAACCTCCCCTCCCAGCGCCTCGACGGCCTCCACCTTGGTGGTCGACGCTCCCCGCGGCATGACGACCACCGCCGGCACTCCCAACTGGCGCGCCGCCAGGGCCACCCCCTGGGCGTGGTTGCCGGCCGACGACGCGACCACTCCCGGCACTGGACCCTGGCGGCAGCGGGAAGCCAAGGCGTGGTACGCACCGCGGCACTTGAAGGACCTGGTGGGCTGAAGATCCTCTCGTTTGAGCCAGACCGGCTGCCCGACCTCTCGGGACAGACGCCCGGCGCACTCCAGGGGACTCTCGATTGCCACGTCGTAGACCGGAGCCGTCAGGGTCGCCTCGACGACGCTCTGGCGGACGCCTAGACCACCGGTACTCATTCGTCCGTCACACAGCCGAGAGCCGCCGAGCTCACGCACTTGACGTACCGAGCCAGTACCCCGGACAGCTGCTGGACCGGCGGAGACCAGCCCCTGGTCCGACGATCGAACTCTGTCGGTGCGACCTCGACCTCGAGGGTTCGCCGCACACTGTCGATCCGTACCATGTCACCGTCCTCGACCAGGGCGATCGGACCACCCTCCTGCGCTTCCGGCGTCACGTGGCCGACGATGAAGCCGTGCGAACCGCCCGAGAAGCGGCCATCGGTGATCAGAGCCACCCGATCCGCCAGTCCCGCCCCGACCAGGGCCGAGGTTGGCGTCAACATCTCCGGCATTCCGGGTCCGCCCTTCGGCCCTTCGTAGCGAATCACCACCACGTCGCCCGCACCGATCTTCCCTCGCTCCAACCCCCGAAGCATCTCCTCTTCGGAGTCGAAGACCCGGGCGGGACCGGCGAACCGGAGGCCCTCCTTGCCCGTGATCTTGGCCACGGCCCCATCCGGCGCGAGATTCCCACGCAGGACCTGGAGGTGTCCGTTGGGCTTGAGAGGTCGGTCCAGCGGCCGCACCACCCGCTGTCCAGGCTGCAAAGCCGGAGCATCGGCCAGATTCTCGGCCTGGCTGCGCCCGGTGACGGTACGACAGGCACCGTGCAGCAGTCCGGCCTCCAGGAGGTACTTGAGCAGCGCCGAACTCCCGCCGACTTCGTGCAGGTCGGTCATCAGGAAGCGACCACTCGGCTTGAAGTCGCCCAGCAGCGGGGTCCGGTCGCTCACTGACTGCACATCGTCGAGGGTGAGGTCGAGCCCGACCGCTCGGGCGATCGCGATCAGATGCAGTACCGCGTTGGTCGAACCGCCGACCGCCACCACCGCGGTCAAGGCGTTCTCGAAGGCTTCGCGCGTCAGGATCGCCCGTGGCGTCCACTGCGACTCCAGGAGGCCACGAACCGCCCGGGCAGCGCGGCGGCATTCGGCCCTCTTGTCCGCTCCCTCGGCGGGGGCGGAAGCGCCGCCGGGCAGACTCATGCCCAACGCCTCGATGGCGATCGCCATGGTGTTTGCGGTGTACATCCCTCCACAGGCCCCCGCTCCGGGACAGGCATGGGCCACGATCCGACGTCGCTGCTCCTCGTCGATTCGACCCGCGACCCACGCCCCGTAGCTCTGAAAGGCGGAGACGACGTCGAGGCGCTCTCCGTCCACGCATCCCGGGCGGATGGTCCCGCCGTAGACCACCAGACCGGGACGATCGAGGCGCGCGAGCGCGATCAGGCACCCGGGCAGGTTCTTGTCGCACCCGGGTAGAGCCACCACCGCGTCGTAGTGGTGAGCCCGCACCACGGTCTCGATGGAGTCCGCAATCAGGTCCCTCGACGGCAGGGAGTAGCTCATCCCCTCGGTGCCCATCGAGATGCCGTCGCTGACCCCGATGGTGTTGAATCGCAATCCGACCAGCCGCTCGGCGGTGACCCCCTGCTTCACCTCAGCGGCGAGATCTGCCAGGTGCATGTTGCAGGGATTGCCCTCGTACCAGACGCTGGCAATGCCGATCTGGGGTCGCGCGAGGTCCTCTTCTCGTAGACCGGTGGCCCGCAACATCGCCTGCGAGGCCCCCTGCGAAGCTGGTTCGGTCAGTCTCCGACTGTAGCGATTCAGCGGTGCCTTCGCCGCCGTCTGGCCCGCTCCTGTCGGCGAAGTCACGGGCCACTCCGAGATACAGTCCCTGGCGGAAACTCTCCTTCCAGGGCGTCGGCCGAATGCAGGAAACGCATCATCGAACGCAGTCCGCGACCGACGCGCTCGATCGGATGTGCCTCCTCCTGCGCGCGGCGGCGCAACAGTTCGGGCGAACCGTCCTGGTACTCGCGCACCCAGCCCGCGGCGTAGCGTCCCTCCTGAATGTCCCGCAGCATCCGCCGCATCTCCTGTCTCGTCTCCGCCGTCACCAGCCGGTCTCCACCCTCGTAGCCACCGTGCTCGGCCGTGTCCGACACGCTGTTCCACATCTCCTGCAATCCCCCTCGATAGAGCAGATCGACGATCAACTTGAGCTCGTGCAGACACTCGAAGTAGGCGACCTCAGGCTGATAGCCAGCCTCGACCAGGGTGTCGAAACCACTTCGGACCAGGGCGGTCACCCCCCCGCAGAGGACGGCCTGTTCACCGAACAGATCCGTTTCGGTTTCCTCGGCGAAGGTGGTCTCCAGAACCCCAGCCCTCGTGCACCCGATGCCGTGGGCGTAGGCCAGGGTGCGTTCCCGGGCCGTGGTCGTCGTATCCTGAGCGATGGCGAGGAGGCCTGGCGTTCCTTCTCCCCGCTCGAAGACCTCTCGCACCCGGTGCCCCGGCGATTTCGGAGCCACCAAGCCCACGTCGATTCCCGGCGGCGGGGTGATCGCACCGAAATGGAGGTTGAAGCCGTGGGCAAAGAGGAGGAGGTCTCCGACCTGTAGGTTGGGTGCGACCTCCGTCTCGAACACTTCGGGTTGCGAGGGATCTGGCAACAGCATCGCCACCACGGAGGCCTGCTGTGTCGCCTGGGCGAGGGTCGCCACCGTCAGCCCGTCCGTCTCGGCGGCACGCCAACGGTGGCTCTCGCGGCGTAGGCCGACGATCACGTCGAGCCCGGAGTCTCGAAGATTGAGGGCGTGAGCCCGACCCTGGCTGCCGTAGCCGAGCACGGCGATTCGGACTCCCCGGAGCGGCTGCAGAGAGCTATCGTTTTCGTAGTAGATCGTGGTCATCGTCGGTCTCCTCGGTCTTGGTTCGAGTTGGTCGTGGAATCGGAGTCGGAAACAGCGTGCAACCGCAAAGACGAGCGGCTCGGTCGCCCTCGACTCATGGCGACACACTCCGAAGAGGCGACCTCCAGCACGCCATGCGGGGCGAGAAGGTCGAGGAAGGTCTGGATCTCCGCGGGCTCACCCATCATCTCGACGATCGCCGACTCGGTGGAAAGGTCGGCGACCCGAGCGCCGAAGACCGAGCAGAGGGCGTTCAGAGCGGGCAGTGCCTCGGCCGCAGGCGTCAGCTTGACGAGCACGAGGTCGCGACACACTGTCGGCCGCGGCCCCAGCGGTTCGACCCGGATCACTTCGACGAGCTTCGACAGGTTGTCGGCGACACGCCGCGCCACGGAGGCCGGCCCGGCCACCGTCACCGTCAGCCGCCGGCACCCCGCGAGTTCGCTGCGGCCCATCGAGAAGCTGCGGACCTCGAAGTGCCGGCGCCGCAACATGCCGACGACCCGATCGAGGACCCCGAAGCGGTCCTCGACCAGGGCGACGACGGTTTCAGTCTCTTCGCCGCTCATCGGGCGCCTCCGGCGGCGACCGTCGGGAGGCCGCGACCCGGGCGTCGGATCATGTCGTCCAGGGCCGCCCCGGCGGGCACCATCGGATAGACCATATCGTGCGCTTCGACCACGAACTCGATCAGGGTCGGTCCGTCGGCTACCGATCGACTCCAGGCAACGGCCGGTGCGATCTCGGCTCTCCGAGCCACTCGGCGAGCCGGTACTCCGTAGGCCTCCGCCAAGCGACAGAAATCCGGGCTCACCAGGGGAGTCGCATAGTAGCGCTCCTCGCAGAAGAGCTCCTGCCACTGGCGAACCATGCCGAGGAAGCCGTTGTTCAGAATCGCGATCCGGATCGCCACCCGCTCCTGTACGGCCGTGGCCAGTTCGGCCAACGTCATCTGGAACCCGCCGTCTCCGACGATGGCCCAGACCTCTTCGCGAGGACGAGCCAGCTTGGCGCCGATGGCGGCGGGCAGGCCGAATCCCATCGTCCCCAGTCCCCCGCTGGTGATGAGCGTTCGGGGCCGACGATGCTGGTAGTACTGCGCCTCCAGCATCTGGTGCTGACCGACGTCGGTGACCGTCGTGACATCTCCTGCCGTAAGCTCGTTGAGGTCCGCGAGTACCCGAGCCGCCCACAACCGGCCGTCTCCCGGCTGGTGCACGATGTCGAGAGCATCGGCCTCGCTCTGCCACTGGCGGATGCGCTCCAGCCAACCGGCGTCGACACGGGTGCGCAACCCCTCGCCCAACCGAGGCAACAAGCCTCGGAGATCGCTGACGATCCCCACGTCGACCTCCACGTTCTTGCCGATCTCCGACCGGTCGAGGTCGACATGGATCTTTCGGGCTCGAGGAGCGTAGGTCGCCAGGGTGCCAGTGACGCGATCGTCGAAGCGCATCCCGAGCGCGAGAATCACGTCTGCCGCCTGGACCGCGTGATTGGCCGGCGCGGTGCCGTGCATTCCCATCATGCCGAGACAGAGCCGGTGCTGATCGGGAAGGGCGCCCTTGCCCAGCAAGGTCAGCGCCACCGGGATTCCCGTCGCCTCGGCGAAGGCCCGCAGCTCGGCGGCAGCACCAGAGATGACCACTCCATTGCCCGCCAGGATCACCGGTCTCCGCGCCTCCTCGAGCAGGGCTCGCGCTGCGCCGATCTCGGCTCCGATCGAGTCCGCACCCGTCACCGACGCGATCGTCGGCAAGGGGATCGACGGATCGTAAGGCGCCCGAGCCAACTGGACGTCCTTGGGCAGATCGACCACCACCGGACCGGGCCTCCCCGATCGGGCGATGGCAAATGCCTCGTGCAGCGCCCCGGCCAGCTGCGTCACGTCGGTGACCAACACGTTGTGTTTGGTGATCGGCAAGGTGATGCCCACCACATCCGCCTCCTGAAAGGCGTCAGAACCGAGGGCGGAGGTGGCCACCTGGCCCGTGATGCAGACCAGGGGGGACGAGTCCATCATGGCCGTCGCGATTCCCGTGACCAGATTGGTGGCCCCGGGGCCCGAAGTCGCGATAGCTACGCCGACCTGCCCCCGGCTGCGAGCGAAGCCGTCGGCCATGTGACTCGCCCCCTGCTCGTGGCGGGTCAGTACGTGGTGGATCCGCGCATGGCGAGCCAGCGCGTCGTAGGTAGGAAGGATGGCGCCTCCGGGATAGCCGAAGACGAGCTCGACTCCCTCTCTCTCCAGGCAGGCACAGACGATCTCGGCCCCGCTCAACCACTCCGATTCGAGCACGGGCGAGGGTCCGGACGAGCCGTTCGACGAGATCACCGTCATGCTCCTAGACCACCGAGGCTTCGAACTGGGGAACGCGTTCCAGCCAGCCGTGGCGATCCGGCAGGCGTCCCTGCACGAGGTCGAAGAACTCCCCTTGCAACCTCCGCGTCACCGGTCCGGGACGTCCCGCTCCCACGTCGACGCGATCGATGCTGCGCACGGGTGTGAGTTCCGCCGCCGTCCCCGTCATGAAGAGTTCGTCGGCCAACAGCAGTCGATCCCTGGTCAGTCGCTCTTCGCGCACTTCCAGACCGAGGTCCCGGGCCAGTGTGATCACGGTGTCCCGAGTGATCCCGCCCAGGATGGACGACGAGATCGGCGGCGTCACCAGGCCGCCATCGTAGACCGCAAACAGATTCTCCCCGGCCCCTTCGGAGACGAAGCCCGCCTGATCCAGCAGGATTCCCTCGTGGTAGCCGTTCTGCTTCGCCTCGATACTGACCAGCGAGTTCACCACGTACTGACCGCCGATCTTGCCCAGCGAGGCCATCGCATCGGGTGCGGCGCGACGCCAGGAACTGATGGTGACATCGACCCCATGCTCCAGCGCTTCGGCGCCGAGGTAGGGACCCCACTCGAACGACAGAAGGGAGACGTGTACGGGAGAAGACTCGGGATTGAGCCCGAGACTTCCGGCCCCCCGATGTACGAGGGGCCTGAGGTAGCAACTCCCGTGGCGGTTGCGTTCGACGATCTCCAGACAGGCCTGACGAATCTCGTTCGGCGTAAAGGCGAGCGGGGCAATGCGGGCCAACCGACACGAGTCCATCAGGCGACGCAGGTGGCAGTTCAGGCGGAAGGTCGCGGTGCCTCCGACCTGCTCGTAGGCGCGAATGCCCTCGAAGACACTCGATCCGTAGTGCAAGGCATGGGTGGTGAGGTGCACGGTGGCATCCTCGTAGCGAACCCATTCCCCGTCCATCCAGCACCATTCTGGTGAGTTCAGCGGCATGGTCGTTTCTCCTTTGGTTGGTTTCTCAGAAATAAAAAAAGCCCCCAGTCTCCGGGACTGGGGGCTCTTTCGAATCGGTGTTCTATCGACTACCGGATCATGACGCCCCTGTCCCTGCAATGAGGATTACGACGACTAGAATCGATAGCACGACGAGGCTCGGCCGGCTCGCGGCGGTAGCGACGACCGAAGACAGGTCGATGGTCAGCGGCAGGTGTTGCGCCTTCGCTCGTAGGCCGGTGTGCGGCACGACCGCCGAGGGCGGTACAGACTGACTCGGTGACATGTTGGGGCGGAACTCTAGGGCTGCGCCCCAGGTCCTGTCAACCCCGGTTTTCGGTTTGACCCTCAAATTCCTGCAAGTTATCCTCTTCAGCGAGGACTAATACGGCGGGCAAGGGGGGAACCGGAAGGGAGTGCCCGCAATTCCCAAGGGTCCTCGGCGAAGGAGTCGGGTGAACATGACAAGCGAACCAAGGCGCTCTAGGCGCCTTCTTTCACTGGCCCTCTTGGGCCTACTACTCAGTTCGGGAGCCAGCGTCGCAAAGTCTCCGACCGAGCGGGATGTCGCGGTCAATCCGCGTCCCCTCGGTCCGGCCGAACGTGCGGCCGTCCAACTCGCGATCGACTACTTCGAGCGCGGCCCCGTGGCCTGGCACGAACGACTTGCCGCCGATGCTCCCCTCGCCCGCCTCGAAACCCAAGCGGCGTTGGCGGAGATCGAGGTGCGAGCCGGTGTCGCGCGAGGCGCCGACTGGCGCCTCCAGACTCCGACGATCTCGGGCGACACGGCCGTGTTCAGTGTCGAGTTCCCCACCGGGCAGGAGGAGGTGCTCGAACTGCGTCTCGTCCGCGAAGGAACCAACCCGGAGCCCGCCGAGGGCGAAGGCTCGGCGTGGATGATCCACTCGATCCACTCCCTCGTCGATCCCGTGCGGGAGGAGTCCCTCGATCTGGGCGTAGCCGTGAGACCGTCGCTTCGGCTCGAACCTGTGTGGTGGTCTGCCCTTCTGCTGCTGTTGGTGGCTGCGCTCTGGATCCTGACTCCTCGCCGGGGCCATCTACGGCTCTGGCCGGCCTTGGTGCTGGTCGCCGCCGGCCTGCTCCTACCGGCCTGCCGCACCACCGACGATGCCCCTGACGTCGATTCTCCGCACTCCGAACTGGCTCGATTGGGCGAGTTGCTCCCCCTGCGCAAGGCGATGACCGGCACGTCGGGTGGCGCGATCGGCCCCCTCCTCGAAGCGGCCCCGACCGAAGGGATCGCGGGCGCCGCCGCCCAGGCCTGGAACGCGGCGCTCCTGCTGCAGGAGTATCGCCTCGACGAAGCCGAAGCCGTGCTCGACAGCCTCCAGCACGAGCTTCCCCTCGCCGACCTTCTTCGGGCCCGTATGGCGGCCTTTCGGGGCGAGGTGGACAGGACCCCGGCCCTCTACGAACACGCGCTCGGGCGGGGAATCGACCACGATGGCCTGCGACTCGAAGCCGCCGACGTCTTCAGCTACCTCGGGATCGACGACGACGCCGAGATCTACTACCGATATCTCGGAGAAAACGGATCGCGCGAGGTGCAGGTGTACTACAACCTGGCCCGGCTCGCGGCCATCATGGACGACCGGGAAGCGGGCGAACAGTACTTCGAGCGCGGCTGGGCGTTGGAGCCGGTTGAGCGCAGCGAGCTGTTCGATGACCCGCTACTGGCCTGGCTCTGCACTCGCGATCGGCTCTTCCAGGTACTGCAGCTCGACCGCGTCGAGGAACCCGCCACGGCGTTGCCCCTCGAAGAGCGCGATCCGATGGCGCTGCCGGCCGATACCCGGGCCCGCATCTCGGGGAACACGCTGCGCCTCTCCCACCGCGGTGCCGACCTCGTGGTCCCGGCCGGTGGGGTACTCGCCGGCCCCGAAGTGCCCACGGCTCCCGCCGATGCGGTCAGCCGGCGTGAGCGCAGTGAGGCGCTGGGTGAGGTCGAGCGACTTCGCGACCAGTCCGGATCTGCGTCGCTCGATCGCCCCCTGGCTCGGCGGCAACGGGCCCTGGCCGCTCGCGCCTTGTTCGAAGAGAAGCGCTGGGCAGAACTCGATGAGTTGACGGCGGACCTGGACCAGGTCGACGGCCATCTCGATCCGATCGTGACGCAGTTGCGGGCCCGAGCCCTCATCGAACTCGGCGAGGAGACCAAGGCCCTGCGCCTCCTGATCCGCCTAGCCAAGGGCAGCCTCAACGACCGCCTGACCGCCCCCGCCACGCTCTACCAACTCGCCGAGATCCTGGTCGAACGTCAGCAGTTCGATCTGGCGATCCGGCTCCTCGAGAAGGCCGAGGCCAAGGCGGTGCGCTCCTTCGCCCGCCAGCGGATCCGCCAGGTCAAGATGATGAAGGATCTCGCCGAAGACAGCGAGGTGTACTGGAGCGACCACTTCGAGGTCCACTACCCACCCGCCACCGGCGAACGATACGCTCGCCAGATCGCCGTGATTCTGGAGGAGGAGCTGAAGCGGCTTCGGCGTTGGATCCCACTCCAGGATCCGGAGGTCATCAAGGTCGATCTCTTCCCGCTTCGACGCTTCCTGAACTCCTACGCCGCAGGGATCGCGGTGGCTGGCATCTACGATGGTCGCGTGCGAGTGCCCTTCGCCGACCTCAAGAGCCTCCATCCCGAGTTGATCGCCATCCTGTCGCATGAACTGGCCCACGCCATGATCGCCCAGGCCACGCACGACAACGCTCCCCGTTGGTTCCACGAGGGTCTGGCTCAACACACCGAGATGGTCCAGAACACCATCAATCCCGTCCCCGACCTTCACGCCGCCGGCCATAGTCTCAGCCTGCCGGTCGTCCAGGAGATTCTCGGGGGCTTTGCCGAACCGCAATTCGTCGATCTCTCGTACTCCCAGGCGGCCTGGACCCTGCACTTCATCGAGGATAGCCAGGGCCGCCAGGGGATCCACCGTCTCCTCGAAGCCTTCGCCCGCGGCGAGTCGACCGAAGAAGCGATCCGCTCGGCCCTCGAAACGAGCGTGCCCGAGTTCGATCAGGCGTTCTGGGCTTGGAGTTTCGACGATGCTCCCCCCGTATGGCCCACCAGCCTACGGCGATACGACGAGGAAGCCCACCTCGCCGAAGTGACCTCGGCAGCGCAACGGAAGGTCCCGAGTCTGGCAGGCTCTACCTTTGGACGAGGTCAACCTTCGCGACTCTTCACCCAGGAGCAGAAGGTCAGCATGCGCGACTGGCACTTCGACTACAACCGCAACGTGGCCGATGTGCGCACCCAGCTCTCTCCGGTGATCGCCTTCGTGCGGGCCGGTAAGCCCAACCCGGAGATTCGCCAAACCTGCAAGCAACTGTCGATCGATCTGACCCGACTCCTCCACCACGACACCGCCCTGAGTTCTCCCGACCCGGCGGTCAATCGCAGCCTGCGGAAGGCGTTTCAGGCGTTCGAGGAGATGAGTCGAGCCTGCCAGCGAGGGCGGGCCACCGACATGCAGATCCACCTCAAACAGGGTGAACGGGCGCTGGGTACGGCGGCACGCGCGCTGCAACGCCACGGCCTGCAGCCCTGATCGTCCGGCAACGACGGATCGTCGCGGCGGAGGCTACGGCTCAGACCGGTTCGACCTCGACTCGCGCATCGTTGAAGGTGGCTCCCCCTCCGAGATCCGTGAGATGGTCGCTGCACAGCGCGTTCGAGGTCGAACCATTGGCCGTGTTGTGACTCCACAGCCCCTTGGGAAGCACCACGACTCCCGGTCGGACCCGTTCGCTGAGCTGGACGTCGCACCGAACCTCACCCAGATCGTTGAAGACCCTGACCGGCGAGCCATCCACCAGCGAACGCGCCGCCGCGTCGTCCGGATGGATCTCGAGCGCCACCGCCTCTGGGTAGAGCTGGCCGAAGGTCGAGCTCACGGTGCGCCGCAGGGCAGGTGAGATCAGGGCCAGCGGGTAGCGCTGGTCCTCGGTGGGTGCCGGCCGGTATTCGTAGAGCCTCGCCCCCTGCGATTGCGCTTCGCGATCGAGATCGTCGGGCACCAGATGGACCTTACGATCAGCGGTCCGGGGAAAACTGTCGACGAAGAGCACCGGACGTTCTCCCGTCGCCGGTTGGACCTCGATCTCTCGATCCAGTCGCTCGCCCAGGTCGCGCTCCCCGTCCGCCGAGCGCAGGACCAGCGCTTCGAGGTCTTCGGCCGATGTAGCCTCCCCCGGGACTGCGAGCCCGAACCGACGGACCAGATCACCAAAGACGTCGACGTTGCTCCGCGCCTCCCCCACCGGTTCCACCACCGGTTCGATCCGGTGCAGGACTGTGTTGCCGTAGCCCCGCGCCAGATCGCGATGCTCCAAGAACGTGGTGGCTGGTAGCACCACGTCGGCGTAGGCTGCGGTATCGGTCATCACCTGATCAAAAACGACGGTGAACAGGTCTTCGCGTTCCAGGCCGAACCGCACCGCCGATTGCTGGGGCAGGGTCATCAGCGGGTTGGCGTTATAGACGAAAAGCGCAGTGATCGGCGGCGTGGCCTCCAGGAGAGCCCTCCCCGTCTGGTTCATATTGATGGCGCGGGTGGGCGGCGGCGGAGCACCGACAGCCACGGTGGGTGCGAACCGCCAGGCCCCGGAGTTGCTCATGGTGTACCCACCGCCTCGCACGCCGAACTTTCCCGCCACCGCGGGGAGAGCCAGGATCGCCGCGATCGCCGAGCCGCCGTTTCGATTGCGCTCGACTCCCCAGCCACAGCGGATCAGGGCGGGCGAGGCGTCCGCGTAGTCGCTCGCAAACTGCTCCAGAGCCTCGACGGGAAGCCCGGTGACGGACGCTGCTCGGGCGACTGTCCAGGGCTCGGCTCGCGCTCGCAGTTCCTGCCAACCGCTACTGTGCGTGCCGAGGAACTCGAGATCGGCCCGGTCGGTCGTGAAGAGCCAGCGGATGACCGCCAGGGCCAGGACGAGGTCCGTACCCGGGCGCGGAGCGAGGTGAACGTCGGCCTGCGACGCCAGCGGCGTGCGCCGCGGATCGATCACTACGAGTCGGGCTCCCGATTTCTGGGCCTGCCGGATCCAGGGAACGAGATGGATCCCCGATGCGGACGGATTCACGCCCCAGAGCGCGATCCAGCGAGCCGCGGCGAAGTCCTGGTACCCGACCCCTGGCATCTTGCCGTAGAGGCCCGAGGCGGCGCGACCACTCGGTGCGGCGCACACCGTCCGCAGCAGCCGAGAGGCTCCGAGGCGACCGAAGAGCCGCGCGTCGGCCGTGTCTTGACTCAGCAAACCGTTCGATCCGCCGTAGGACAGAGGAAGGATCGTCTCACCCCCATGAACTTCGACCCGTTGCGAGAACTCCCTGACGATCAGGTCGAGGGCTTCGTCCCAGCTGATCGGCTCGAACCTGCCCTCTCCCTTGGGACCCACCCGACGAGCTGGGGTGGCGAGGCGCTGGTCACTGTACAGATGACGGTCGAAGGACTTAACCTTGCGGCAGAGGAAACCACCCGTGATCTCGGTGGAAGCGCCATCGAGACGGGTAACGCGCCCCTCTTCGGTCGTGACCTGAAGCAGACAGGCGTCGGGACAGTCCAGCGGGCAGGCGGTGGTGTGTACGGTCGGCATGAAACTAGCCTAGCACTCGCCACGGACGCCAGCGATAGATCGTCAGAGCCAGCCCCGCCGCCAGCAGTACCGATGCGGCGCGCAGAAGTCCGGTTCCCGGCGTCGACCAGAGCGATGGGAGGACCAGGAAGTCGAAGGGAAAGTGCAGGTATCCGCAGGGAGGCCAGACCTGCCAGCTCCAACGAACGGCCGGCAGATACCCCGCCCCGATCGCCTCTCGGAGGAAGTGGTGGTACTCGGTGGCGGGAACCAGGATTCCCACGATCGTCAACAGGAAGGACAGCGACGCGACGCCTCCCACCACCCAGCGCCAGTCTCCAGACCGACCTCGAGCGGCGTCGTCCGCTGGCTCCAGCCAGGGAATGGCCAGCAGGAGCAGAAACGGCATCGCAGGGAGCAGAAAGCGGGGACCCCAGGCCCATCCACCATCCCAACCGTGCCAGCGACAGTAGAGCGCCACCAGCACGACGGGAACGGCCAGCGCGAAGGTCGACCAGAGAGGTTCGCGGCGAAAACTCGACCGCAATCGGAGGAACCCGAGGACAGCCAGCGGCATGTAGATGAAAAGTCCGCGGCCGGGACTGACCAGTAGCCCCGCCACGCCCTCGGTCCACGGCGTCGTCCACAGACCGACCTCTTCGCCGTAGCCGGTGGCCCACGGGCTGCCGAAACGACTCCAGTTCAACCCTGCGAGACCGAGCAGTGCAACCACCGGGCCGAGCGAGAAGGAGAGCGCAGCTCGAGTTCGCGCGGCGGCGTCGAGTCCGGAGGTCAGGAGCAGGGCCGCTACCAATCCGGCAGCCAGCGGCCACAGCGCTGCGTGGGCGATCTTGACAATCACCATCGCTCCCAGGGCCGCGCCTCCGATCCAGGCGTGGCGGAGGGCATGGTTGCGCTGCCAGCGACGTGCCGACAGCGCAAAGAGGACCAGGAGCAGGGCAGCCAGGGGTTCGGAGAAGAAACTCTTGGCGTAGACCCAGAGGGGCGTAGCGAGTCCGAGGGCGGTGGCTACGATCAGGGCGGTGGAGCGTCGTTCCGAAAGCTCCCATACCAGCAGGTAGAAGAGGGCACAGAGCGCCCCGCTCACCGGAGCGTTGGTCAGCGACAGGCCGAAGAACCGCCAGGCCTCGGGACGGTCGGCGTCGTACCAGAGAAACTCTGGGCCAACCAGCGCTCCCGCGGCTTCCTCCGGCAGCGCCAGTTCGAGCCCGCGTCCTACGAGGTAGCCGGGGATCGCGGCGAACGAGAGCCCGACCCCGTACTTGCCGTGCGGTCTGCCCGCTGGATCCAGCGTCAGGAACCCCGGAGGGTAGCCAGGGTCCTCGATCGCAAAACTGCCCCGTTCGACCAGACTCTCGGTGACCCGTCCCATGATCACGCCATCGGGCGAGTAGACATGTCCACCACCGGTCAGCAGGTAGAGCAGGGTGAAACAGACGAAGAGGCCCCGAACGTCACGGGCTCTTTGCCGAGCGCACCGCCGCGGTCCCGGCGCCGCGACCGGCAAGCCGGGGCCGATCACAGGTACCCCAGGGCTCGCAGGCTGTCGAGGTACTCCTCGCCGACGTTCTCGGCCGGGGTGATCGCCTGCCGACGCCCGAACGTCTCGACGGTGACCGGAGGGCTTTGCCAGCGGCAGAGTGCGGGCGGATCCGGCAGCTCTCGGCTCTGGGGCAGACCGAGACCGCGCAACAGCGCCGACGCCACCTGCTCCACCTCGATCGAAGCCCGCGGCTGGGACGAGGCACACCCGACCGAGCGCCAGAGGAGTACCCGACCGGCGGAATCGGGGCCTCGCCGCCCGGGATCTGCCACCACCGCCACCGTGTCCCAATCACCCCTGGCCAGAGCTTCGACCAACAGGGCATCGGCGGCGCGCAGTTCCTCGCGCACCAGATCGGCGAACGGTACGTCTCCACCTGCCCAGTCCGACGCCGCGAGGTCCAAAGCTGGGAGGTACAGGGCCGCCGCCCGGGTCGTGGCCGACAGCTCGCTCCGCAACGCATCGCGGTAGAACTGTTCTGGCAGGATGGCCCTCTCGATCAGAGCATCGGCCGCCGGCCCGAGCGCCGACCGCACGATCTCCTGCGAACCTCGACGTCGGGCCTCGGGCCGCCAACGAGAGATGAGGCGCTCCCCCGCCGTGACCGGTGCCACCGCTCCCGGAGCCCCCTCGGTGAGCAGCTGGTACCCCCCGTGAGCGACCACCACTCCGGCGATCTCTCGAGCCGGGTAGGTCGACCACCAGTTGATCGCCAGGACCGGGTCACCACCGCGAGCCGCAAGTTCCCAGAAGGCATCGGCCCGGCGACGGTTCGCCAGCACCGGTCGGTGCTCGGCCAGCCCCAAAGGTCGCTCGATGCGGTTCCAGTACGGGCGAAAGGGCCCGCTGACTCCCAACGCGGTGCGCAAGCCGAGGGGGCGAAAACTGTCGATCGCCAGGACACCGTGCTGCGGGCTGGACAGTCCGGTCGCCACACTCGTCCACAGCGCCGCCGGATCCACTAGTGGACGTTGGTATCCCGCCAGCACCGCGCCGGTCTCCAGCAGCTCCTGCCAACCCGGGAGCTCTCTCCGCGCCAACAGGTAGTCGAGTTCCTCGGCGAGCACCCCATCGATCCCGATCAGTAGGACACGCCCTCCAGCTCCCTGCGGCAGGACCGAGGGAGCCTCGGGGGTCCCCTTCGGCAGCAACGAGGCAGGGACCAGAACCAGCGAGGCCGTAGCCGCCGCCAACAGGAGCAACACCCCACGACGCCCGGCGGGCTCGCGCGGCGTCCGGTGCGTCAGGCGGATCGCCAACGCCAAGAGTCCGTTGTGGAGCAGCACGGCCATGAGGTAGGCGACCAGGGCCGCCGCGGCCGCCACCAGCCAACTCGGCCAGCCCGACAGATCGATCGACTGGCGGCGAGCGCCCCAGAGCACGATCCCAAAGCCGAGCACGACACCGGCCACGGCCAAGTTGAGGCTCACATGGTTGATGCGCAATCCGGGGTAGCGCCGCAGGGTCATGGCCAGGATACCCGCCAGGAGGAGAAAGAAGATCCCCAACGTCACCACCCAGAGGGGAAGCAGGTGGAGGAACAGGGGCAAGAGGTCGAAGGGCTCGGAGCGCAGCGACGGGTTCCAATGCAGCAGGAGCAGCACGCTGACGAAGGCCATCGCCGCTCCCCCGAGACCCCCGAGCTTGGCGGCCAGCCGCAGCACTGTGCCCCGCCATTCGACCGACCGCACGGCATCCTGCAGCAGGTAGCGCTCGACCCGATGGGACAGGTAGCCCATGCGACGCAGTTCCTCGCGAACCGAGTCGAGCGGGGCTTCGGTCGCGCGCTCTTCGTGGGCGTCCTGCGGCTCGGAGGTCACTCCGCAACTCTACCTGCTTCGCGAGCGTACGAAGGCGGCCAGCGCGTGCAAGGTCGCAGCGCGTGATCCCAGCGGCGCCAGGGCAGCGACCGCGAACTCGAGCAACTCGGCCGCGAGCTGCTGAGCGCCTTCGACCCCGAGCAGCTTGACGAAGGTGACCTTGTCGGCGTCGGCCCCGGCCTGTTTGCCCAACTGCTCGGTGGTCCCTGTGGCATCCAGCACGTCGTCGGTGATCTGAAAGGCGAGCCCGAGGTTCTTGGCGAAGCCGCTGATCATCGCCATCTCACGGCGCCGAGCGTCGGCGGCCATCGCTCCCAGCTCCCCCGCCGCGATGAACAACGCACCGGTCTTGTGACTGTGGATGTACTCGAGTCGCTCGAGGTCGAGGTCGTCCTGCCGGCTCTCGAGATCGAGGGTCTGGCCTCCGATCAGGCCGCGGGTACCGATCGCTCCGGCCAGGTGGTGCGACATGTCCTCGGTGGTGTAGCGGCGAAGGGGCAAAGCCTGTCCCGATTCGGCCACCAGCTCGAAGGCTCGGTTGAAGAGCGCGAACGCCGCCAACAAGGCGATGTCCTCTCCAAACTGGATGTGCACCGTCGGTCGGCCGCGACGCAGCGAAGCGTCGTCCATAGCGGGAAGATCATCCAGGATCAGAGAGCAGGCATGCACCATCTCGACCGCACAGGCCAGGTCGAGGGTGGCAGAATGCCGCCCGCCGAACAACTCGGCGACCGCTAGGGTCAGAACGGGCCGCAGCCTCTTGCCGGGACTGGTGAGGGCGTAGTGCATCGCTCGATGCACCGACTCCGGTCGAGCGTCCCGATCGGGCAGCAGATGCGGCAGCCGCTGCTCTACCTGCGCCGCGAGTCGAGCTAGCTCCGCGGCGATTTCGACCGTCATCGTCCTGCCTCGTTCCGTTCGGGGGTGATTGCGCAGAGCCCGTTCCCGAACGAACAACGGCGGCGAACTCCCGCCAGGAGGAGCTGCCGCCGCAGATCGGTCGGAACCGGTCGACTCAGAACGAGTCGAGCGCCTCCATCTCGTCGTCGTGGATCTCGAAGACCGTGATCAGCTGGGTGATCTGGAGAATATCCGTGACCTTGGACGGCAGGTTCAGGAGCTTCAACTTGCCGCCGCGATTGGTTACGGTGGTGTAGGCGCTCACCAGTTCGCCGACCCCCGCCGAGTCGATCGTCTGCACCTTCTCCATATTGATCAGGATGTTCGGCGGATCACTGGCGGCCGCGGCCGTCTGGACGGCGTCCCGAACCGCCACGTCTCCGACCCCGATCGTGATCTTCCCCTCGAGGTCGAGAATGGTAACGTCCTTCGCTTTGCGCTGTGTGATCTTCATTTTGGGCTCTCTCTCCTTGGTTCGCGGACCGGATCGGGTGGACCCGGAAGCTGGTTACGGTCTCGCTCGTGTGGACTGGATCGGAAGTGACCCTCGAACTGATTCTCATCTCAAGAGGAGGACGCTACCTCTTCGGTTCCCTCGTCGGGAACGATCCGTTTGCGCAACATGACCTCGGTGCCACCCTCCGCAAACCGGAAATCTACCTCATCCATCAACCGGCGCATATAGAAGATGCCCCGGCCACAGGTCTTCAGCAGATTCTCGGGCGCCAACGGATCGTCGACCGAATCGGGGTCGAATCCCCCACCCTGGTCCCTGATCCGTAGGACCACCTCCTCGTCGTCGCAACAGACCTCGACCTCGACGTGCTTGTCGCCGATGCCATTGCCGTGCTTGATGGCGTTGGCCATCGCTTCGCGCAGCGCCAGGCCGATCCAATGCCGACACTCCTCCCCCATCGATACCTGCACCAGCAGATCCTCGACCACGGCCTGCACCAACTCGATACTGGTGAACTGACTGTGGACGGTCAGAAACGCTCTGGGTTCGATCTCGCTCTGCGACACTGCCGGCGATCATACCAGGCGATCTATCGTTCGGCGCTTCAGGCTCCAGCCTGGCGCAGGAGATCACGAAGCTCCCGCGGCGACAACAGACCGGGCTCGAAGTAGCTGACCTCCCCTTCGCGATCGAGAATCAGTAGCGTCGGCAGTCCCAGGACCCCGAGCCGATCCGAAACTGCCGCATCCGAGTCGAGGAGAACCGGAAACTCGAAGGGATGATCCTCGGCGAAGGCTCTGGCCACCGCTTCGGGTTCACCGCTGTTGATCGCCAGGAAGGCAACCCCTTGGTCGGAGAACTCACGAGCCAGGACCGTGAGGACCTCGTGCTGGATACGGCACGGCTTGCACCAGGAGGCCCAGAAGTCGACGACCACGACGTCTCCGAGGTAGTCGGTCGGGGAGATCCCCTCGCCGTCCATCGACGGCAAGGCGAAGTCGACCGCGACTGCGGAGCCACTACGGCAACCGGAGCCGAGGACCAGCAGCAAGGCGGTGGCGATCAGCCAACCGCGGGCCCGGGACGACGCCCGCTTCACTCGGTCACCGCCGCCGGTTCCTCGGCCACCTCGTCGGAACCCTCGTCGATCACCTCCGCCGTCCGTACCGCTTCGAGGGCCGACTCGAGCGATTCGATCGTCTCGGGACCAAACCTCAGGCCGACCGACCGATGCGATGCCGTAGCCAACGCTCGGCCCGACGGCTCGCTCGGATACAGCGCCAAGGTCGTCAAGGCTCCCTGCTTGTCGGTCAGCTCGAGCGTCCAGCGCGGCGAGGCTGGGACGTCGGCAGCGTCCACGAGTTCGTCGGCGCGCAAAGTGCCGAGTTGGGTCAAGAGGCCGCTGACGCTGCTGTAGCCGATCTTCTCGGAGCCTCGGGTCCAGTCCACCCCGTCCCGAGACAAGACCAGTTCCTCGTCCCCATCGATCAGACGAAGGCGGTCGACCTCGTAGGAAGAGAGGCTCATCCAGCGATACGACCGCCAATCCGCCAGCGAGCGCTCGAACACCGCCCCGAGATCCGCCCGGGTCTCGACCAGAACCTCGCCGACGCGCGCAAAGTGACCCGCTTCTGAAGTCGTTTCGGGCGACCCGGCCTCAGCGGACTCCGAAAGTCCCAGGCCTACCGGCGCCCCCCAGGCCAAGCGAAACGGTTCCTCCTGATTGGCCAGGACGACCTCGAGAGTTCCGACTGCCGGAGCGAGACCCATCTCCTCCTCGCTGGCCGTCGGTGCGTCGACAAACCGCTCGGCCGCCAGGCTCGTCAGGGTGCTGATCAAGGCATCGACTTCGTCCCGCCCGGCCAGATCGCGGATCGGAGACTCGAGCCAGTAGCGGTCCCCACGACGGGCGAGCAGGATCTCGCCCGCGGGACCACTCAGGCGAAGGCTCTGCACCTCCGACCGACCGGCGTGGAACAGCTTCTTGTCGCGCCACTCGCCCCCGGCGCGCACGGCCTGATCGAAGAAGGGCGCTTCGACGACATAGAGAGTGTCTGCGTCGCCCAGTCGCACCACGCGACGGCTCGACGCCGGGAGTTCGTTTCCCACATCGAGGCTGTGAGAGACCCCCCCTGATTCCAGCGTCACCCGGAGGCTGGGCGGCTCGAGACCGTAGTCGGCCGGCGCTCCCGACTCCAAGACCCGCAGGGTCTCGACACCCAGAACCTGGCCGAGGAACTGCTCGAGATCCGCACCGTCCGCCCGCGCTGCGAGGGGCTCGACCAGGTGCCAAGCTGCGCGCTCTGCGCCCCACGCTTCGACGTCAGGGTCCTCCGCCGAACGCGGTGGCCGCTCCAGAACCACCGGCTGGCCGTCGTGGACCAGGCGGACCCGATCGATCGCGTCCGCTTCGAGATCGAAGAGTCGGTCCTTCCGGGCCTCGAGTTCCTGGGTGGTCGGCAAGTCCCGCTCGACGAACCAGATGAACGCGCCGACCGCCAAGGTCACGAGCGCCAGTACCAACAGACTTCGTGAGCGCATCGTCAACGCCTCCGACGTCGCACGCTGCTGTAGATCCCGATCACGGCCGCCAGGCTGGGCAGACCGAAGACGATGAACCAGAACATGAAACTGCGTTCGGAGGGCGTCAAGCTGAGCTTGACGTCTTCCGGTTCCTTCGGCGCAATCCCGAGGTGGGACTCCCGTTCGACGAGCCAGTTCATCACGTTGGCGACCAACGTGGCGTTGCCCGCCTGGCCGATCTGGGAGTTGGTGACGAAGTCGGAGTCGCCGAAGACGACTAGTCGCCCTCCACTGCTGGCCATGACTTCTTCGGAGTCCATCGCCGCGTCCTCTGGGGACTCACCTTCGCTCTGACCCTCGGGCGCCTCAGCCGCGGCGAGTTCCAGGGCCACGGCCAGCCCCACCGGACCCGCCACATCGACCTCGTCCTGGGCCACCTCGCCCAGGTTCTCCAGGTCGATCTCACCCCATCCGTCGGCGGTGGTTCGCACCAGTTCGACGACGTCGTCGGCTCCCTCGGCGGCCATCACCGGGCGAGCCAGGGGGAAGATGTTCGACAGGCGCGCCTGTCGCAACGACTCGGTGATCGGATGCACGCCGTAGCTATCGGCAAAGATGGTCTCGGCACCGAAGAACGGCAGCAACTTCGCGGGATCGATGACGATGGCGGCGGGAGAATCGATACCGTAGCCCTCGAGCCAACCGACCAGCGGCTCGACGGCCAGTTCTCCACTCCCGGCCAGTTGCGGATCGAGAAGGACCAACATGCGTCCGCCGTCCGTCAAGAATCGATCGAAGGCGGCCAACTCGGGCGGCGTGAACGCCGCCGTGGGACCAGCCACCACTAGGAGATCGGTGCCGTCGGGCACCTCGGCGGCTCCCAGCGAAGCCCATTCATCCAGGTCGAGATTGTCCTCTCCCAGGAACTCCTGAAGACGCTGGAGTCCCGCTTCCTCGAAACCGTCGAGGCTCGCTTCGCCGTGCCCCGTGGTGAAGAGGATCCGCGGCTTCTCGTGCTCGACCAGTTCCAGCAGAGTCCGAGTGAAGACCTGCTCCCCCTTGAAGCCAGTCATCTCGGGAGCTCCCCCCATCTGCATGGCGGAGAAGTCGTAGTCGGCGAGATCGATGCTCTGCACGACCCGGCGGTCGGTCTCGCCGACAAAGACGATCACATCGGCTCGCTGGATGTCGTACTCGTCGACCAGCTGCTGAGCCTTGGCCAGGTTCTTGACCGGATCGACGGTCTCGACCGTGATCCTGGGACTCGCCGCCGCGTAGCGAGCCAACAGCTCCTGCACCGGCTCGTAGACCTCCGATCCGACATCCATGAACACCACGATGTCGACGTCCTGATCGAGCGTCTCGAGGATGTTGAGCGACTTCTCCGAGAGCGTGAAGAGCTGGCTCCTGGTCCAGTCCATGCGCTTGTAGTGTCGCTGCGAAAGGTAGTTGGCAAAGAAGAGGAGGACGCCGGCGAGCACGATCGCGGCTCCCAGAGTCGAGCCGAAGATCAACTGTTTGCGTGAAACCGTGGGGGTACTCATCGCCCTATCTCCCCTTGTTGGCTTCGAGGGCCCGGCTGGTCACGAAAAGACAGAAGACCGTGGCACTCAGGTAGTAGATCAGATGACGGGTGTCCACGATCCCCTTGCCGAACTCGTCCATGTGCTGGAACAGATTCAGGTACTCGACCACCTTCTTCAGGCCCGGATCGTTGATCAGGCCATCGAGAAAGGCGGGAATGAAGAGGAGGAAGAGAATCGCGAAGGTACCGATCGCGGCCACCACCTGGTTCCGCGTCAGGCCCGAAACCATGGTTCCCACCGCGAGGAAGAGTCCACCGACCGCGATCGTACCCAGGTAGCTGGCGGCCACCGGTCCCCAATCGAGCTCGGTGTGGCGCGCCAGCAACAGTACGTAGGCCAGGGTCGGAGTCCACAGAAAGATGTAGAAGACCAGTGCTCCCAGGTACTTGCCGAGGACTACCTGCCCCTCCGTGATCGGCGTGGTCAGGAGCGCCTCCAGCGTCCCAGTCTTCCGCTCTTCGGAGAGCAGTCGCATCGTGAGGACCGGAGTCACGAACAGGACCGTTAGCCAGTAGAAGAGGGTTCCGCCGAAGAAAAATCCGAGCGGGCTGAGCGCAGCGGGAGCCCGGGGGTCGTTGAGATAGTCGACGATGGTCTGGAACGAGATGCCCTGAAAGAAGAGGAAGCCGGTGAGAATCACCCAGCCCAGGGGAGACCAGAAGTACGAGCGCAGTTCACGCCCCATCGTGGCGAGCACTCCGTTCATGATGCCACCTCCGTTGCTTCGGAGCCATCGGGCGCGGCCGTCGTCTCCGATGTCGTCGTTTCCTGGGTGGTCAGCCGCACGAAGATGTCCTCCAGCGATGCCTTCTCTTCCGCGAGTTCCAACAGCACCCAGTCGCGTTCGACGGCGAGGTGAAAGAGCGGCGCCCGTAGGTCGACGTCGCGACTACCTTCGAGGATCCAACGTCCCTGCACCGTCGGATCGCGCTCGAGTGACACGACCCCCGGCAGGGCGGTGATCGCGTTTTCGGCGGCCGCTGGATCGTCGGCCAGGGTGAGGAAGATCCGTGAGTTGCCGCGCCAACGTTCGCGCAGACTCTGCGGTGTCCCCTGATCCTGGATCTGGCCCTGGTCGATGATCAGGACCCGGTCGCAAAGCAACTCGACCTCGGGGAGGATGTGGGTCGAGAGCAGAATGGTGTGGCTTTGTCCCAGTTCACGGATCAGCTCACGGATCGCGATGATCTGTTTCGGGTCGAGACCGACGGTCGGTTCGTCGAGAACGACCACGCGCGGCTTGTGCAGGATCGCGGCCGCGAGACCCACTCGCTGACGGTAGCCCTTCGACAGGGTACCCACGAGTTGGCGGCGCACATCGGCGATCAGACAACGGTCGAGCACCTCGGCGATCGAGCGCCGAGCCTCGCCTCCCGAAAGGCCCTGCAATCGGGCCCGGTAGCGTAGATACTCCTCGACCCGCATCTCGGGGTAAATCGCCACGTTCTCAGGTAGGTAGCCGATCTGGCGGCGAGCCGCCAGGGGGGCCGAAGCCAGGTCGTGGCCCGCGACCTGCACGTCCCCCTCAGAGGGTGGCAGAAAGCCGGTGAGCATCCTGAGCGTCGTGGTCTTGCCTGCCCCGTTCGGGCCGAGGATCCCGAGGATCTCTCCCTCCTGTACGGTGAAGGAGATTCCTCGAACGGCGGTGAAGTCACCGTACCTTCGGGTGAGGTTTCTAGCCTCCAGCATGTCGTACTCCCATCCAGTTCATCTCGTAGTTCGATCCGAGTCGGATCGCTCGCCAGTCCTAGCAAATCGAATGCCGGCCCAGCCGTCGTAGCCTCTGCCTTGATTCTCGGGGCGGGTCGCCGCACTCCCCAGTGTCTCGTCCCGTCAGATCGACCTTCCAAGCCGCCACTTTGACGCGTCAGCCCAGTGAGCGGTTGACTCTCGACGACTCAGCCTTGCCGAAGCTTCTGGATCGCTCGGTCCCGATCCTCCTCGATCCGACGCCGATCGATCCGGTACTCCGCCTCGAGACGGCTCCTCGCCCCTGGGTCGGGGGTACTCACCAGTGCCTTCTGATGCAAGATGTCGGCTTCGGCCAACCGAGCTTCGGCTTTCTGGCGAACCTCCGCCATGGCAGCCCGCGTCGTTTCCGACAGACTCTCGACGTCGGGCTTGTCGATACCCTGGGCTTCCATCCTCTCGAGAGCGAGTTCGTACGCGGTCTTCATCGGGCCGGATCTTACGCTAAGCGATCGGTTTCCAAAAACTCGGGCCGCCGCGCTCTTCCGCTTCCGCAGGGGGCAGAATGGCGGTCAGTGCAGCGCCGCGGTGCGCGACGACTCAGGTACCGAACTGTTCGGAGTAGCGCCGCAGTGCCGCCTCGCTGCCGCAGACGTAGACGATGTCTTGGGCGCCGAATCGAAACCCCTCGTCGAACTCCACCAGCATCTGGTCGTCGCGGGTCACCGCCACCACCGATGCCTCGGTCCGTCGGCGGATCTGGAGTTCCGTCGGGTGTTTTCCGACGATTCGCGAGCCCTTCACCTTGCGAACCTTCAGAGTCGGGTCGAGGGCCACCGCCTCCTCACCGAGAAGGCGACGACTGAGAATCTGCGCCGCCACGCGAGAGATCGACAGGGCGAAGTCCGCTCCGGCCTGGTGGACCTTTTCGACATTCGAGGCCTGGTTGACCCGCGCAATGACCGGGGCATCCTCCGCCAGGTCCTTGACCATGACGGTAGTGAACACGGTGAGATCGTCTCGGTCGAGGGCCACGATGACTCCGCGGGCATCGGCAACTCCCGCCTCCAGCAGGGTATCGGGGTCCAGAACGTTGCCCACCAGATCGACCCCTGGCAGAGGGTCGCGGTCGATGGCGACCACCTTCTCGCCGGCGTCGGTCAGGAGTTGGTGGACCTTCTTCCCGACTTCGCCGAAACCTGCCACCACGAAGGGGCCCGTGCGGCGAAGGGTCTGAGCGCCTTCGCAGAGGTCACCAACGCGACGAAGACTCTCGTGGCTGCCGACCACTACCAGAATGCCCCGCGCCTGCAAGCGCATGTCCGCCGTCGGCTGGGTCATGAGCTGGCCTCCCACCCACTGTCCGATCACCGTAGCCCCGGTGCGAGCGCCGATGGCTGATTCGGCCAGGGTCTTACCCACTAGGATGCAGTCCGGCTGGATGCGAACCTCCGAGACCTCGAGACGTCCCAGCTGTTGGATCCCTGACAGACGGGGGCTGATCCGTTCGCTCGCTCGCGCCGCCAGCGCCGCCGCCAACGCGTGACGCGGGGTGAACACCGCCGTCGCTCCCGCCAGGACCAGCGGCCTGCGGTGCATCGGCTCTTCGACGAGGGTGACGATCTCCCCTTCGAAGCCGGCCTGCCGCGCCCCCAGGGTCACCGCGGCGTTCTCTTCGTCGCGCCCATTGGCGACGATGGTCCGTGCGGTATCCAGTCGTCCGGCGGTGGCGATCTCGTCTTCGCTGCGACAGAAAACCACCGGCCATCGCCCCTCGGCGAGCGTGCGAGCCACCTGCTCGTCGCGTTCGACAACGAGGGCGGGAATCTCCCGGTCACGCAGCTGCTCCAGCAAGCTCTCCACCGCGGGACCGTAACGGTAGATCAGAACGTGATCCGACACCTTGGGAGCGGTGCGTGGCAAACGCGCCTCGAACCGCTCTTCCAGGAAGGGAATCAGATAGATCGGGAAGATCAGAAAGACGAGAAAGACCCCGCCCAACTGCACCGAGATCACGAAGAGGATCATCAGCGGATGGTCCCAATTGTGGTCAGCACCGTAGCCGGTCGTGGTGAGCGTCTCCGAGGCCCACTCGAGAGAATCGACGAAGTCGCGAGACTCCCCTTCGAGGGTCCGCATGCCAGCCATGTAGATGATGGCGAGCAAGACCAGCAGTACTGGGACGGTCGCCGCCAAGGCCAGGAGGCGTCGGTTCGCGTTCCTCATCGCCACTACGACGCCACCTGGGCTCGTTCTGCACGGCGCTCGCGAGCAATCAGCACGAGATTGCGGAGGTAGATGAAGGTCCCCGTGGTCTGCCCGACGATGAACACCGGATCCCTCCGATGGATCGCATACATCAGGACGATCAGGCCGCCGGCGAGACTGAAGTACCAGAAGGCGATCGGAATCACGCTTCGCCCCTCTCGCTCGCTCGACAGCCACTGCACCAGGAAACGAAGGAAAAAACAGCCCTGGCCGAGAAAGCCGATGACGAGCCAGATCGTCTCGGCACTCATGCCGAGGGACTCTCCGGACCCTCAGATCGAGCCTCGAGTCGAGCCGTCACCCTACGTGGGCAGCGGAATGACGTCGAAGCCACGGAAACAGGAAACGGATGGGCCGGCACGGCGCCATTCTATCTACTCTGCAGCCGGCTTCCGAATGCCGACCCCACAATCGGCTGGCCTGGGGTCCTCAGGACTCGAAGCGAGCCCGAACTCGTTCCAGATCCTCGGCCGTGTCGACGCCAGGAGCCGCCGAACCCACCGTCAGGACGCGCAACCGCAGGCCGTTCTCCAGGGCACGGAGCTGTTCGAGAGACTCCGCCTGCTCCAGCGGTGACGGCGGCAAGGAGGCGAGCCGCAGTAGGGCCGACCGCTGGTAGCCGTAGAGGCCCACATGCCGCAGCATCGGGTCCTGGGTCGCGACGCGCCGATAGGGAATCGGGGAACGACTGAAGTACAGGGCGTAGCCCTGGCGATCGAGCACCACCTTGACGGCATTGGGATTGTCGATGTCCTCGTCGGCCGCGGGACTGGCCAGGGTGACGATGTCGTCGGCCGGGTGGGCTACGAGGTGTTCCGCCACCGACGCCACCAGTCGCGGATCGATGAGTGGTTCGTCGCCCTGGATGTTCACGATCGCCGACTCCGACCAGCTGCGAGCTACCCAGGCGATCCGATCGCTGCCGCTGGCACATTCGGCCGGCGTGAGCTGGCATTCGCCTCCGAACGCTTCGACCGCCCGTTGAATCCGCTCGTCGTCGGTCAGAACCACGACGCGTGCGAAGAGCTCCACCTGACGAGCCCGCTCGTAGACATGCTGAATCATCGGCCGCCCGCCGATCAGCAGCAAAGGCTTGCCCGGCAAGCGGCTCGAGGCGTAGCGGGCGGGGATCGCCGCCACCACGGTGCCTTTGGTTTCGCTCTCTACCACGTTCGGAAAGACCCCGCTGCCATGGCCGGTTATCTTACTTGGCCGTGGTCGGATCCTCCGATAGAGTAGCCCCCGAGCCACGAGTGCGGTCAAAGTGCGTCCTGCCCCCGACCCGACGGTCGGAAGCCCGGCGCCCGAGCACACCCGAGAACGCTCGCCGGAAGAGATCACCCGCAGGAAGAGATCAACAGAACGCAGCCACCCCGGCTACGTCGACGACCAGTGGAACCGAGGGCCGTAGAGGCAGGAGACGAGTAGGGAACGCATGGGCACCAAGTACATTTTCATCACTGGAGGGGTGGTCTCCTCGTTGGGGAAGGGCGTGGCCGCAGCCTCGGTCGGCGCCATCCTCGAGTCTCGCGGATTCTCCGTGACCATCATGAAGTTCGACCCGTACGTCAACGTGGACCCGGGCACCATGTCGCCGTATCAGCACGGCGAGGTGTTCGTCACGCACGACGGGGCCGAGACGGACCTCGACCTCGGTCACTACGAACGCTTCACCCATACCCTCACCTCCAAAAACCACAACTACACGACCGGCCAGATCTACCAGTCCGTGATCGACAAGGAACGACGGGGGGACTACCTGGGCAAGACGGTGCAGGTCATTCCCCACATCACCGACGAGATCAAGGCTGCCATGCGCCGTGTCGCCGACGGTACCGACGTCGTCATCGTCGAGATCGGTGGCACCGTGGGCGACATCGAGTCGCTACCCTTCGTCGAGGCCATACGACAGATGCGGTTGGAGTTGGGCCGGAACAACGCGGTCAATATCCACCTCACGCTGGTTCCCTATATCGCAGCCGCCGACGAGCTGAAGACCAAGCCGACGCAACACTCCGTGCGCGAATTGCGCGCCATCGGCATCTCTCCCGATGTCCTGCTCTGCCGCGTCGATCGGCACCTACCGGATGAGTTGCGACAGAAGATCGGCCTGTTCTGCAACCTTCCCGCCGAACACGTCATCGCCGCTCGAGACGTCTCCACGATCTACGAGGTCCCCCTAAGCTTCTGCCGCGAGGAACTCGACGAGACCCTGCTCGACCTGCTCAACCTCCCCCACTACGAACGCGACATGTCGCGCTGGGAGGCCCTGGTGCAAAAGATCAAAAACCCACGCCGCAAGGTCCGCATCGGGATCGTGGGCAAGTACATCGAGCTCCCCGATGCCTACAAGAGCCTCAACGAAGCCCTGATGCACGGCGGCATCGCCAACGATGCCGAGGTCGAACTGGTCTACATCTCGGCCGGCGAGATCGAGAGCGATCATTGGCCACGAGAGATCTTCGAGGTCGACGGGCTCCTGGTGCCGATCGGCTTCGGCCCCCGCGGCACGGAGGGCAAGATCCGGGCGATCCGCTATGCCCGCGAGCACAAGGTGCCCTTCTTCGGCATCTGCCTCGGCATGCAATGCCTGGTGATCGAGTTCGCCCGCCACGTGTGTGGTCTCGAGAGCGCGACCTCGGCCGAGTTCGACGATCAGGCCAGCGAGCCGATCATCTACAAGTTGCGCGACTTGCTCGGAGTCGAGGAACTCGGAGGGACCATGCGACTGGGAGCCTACCCCTGCCGAATCGCTCCCGACACCATGGCCCACGAGATCTACGGGGAGAGCGAGATTCACGAGCGCCACCGGCACCGCTACGAAGTCAACCAGAAGTACCTCGATGCGCTAACCGAAGGGGGTCTCGTCGTTTCGGGCCTCTCGCCCGACGGCAAGTTCGTCGAGATGGTCGAGTTGGCAGATCATCCGTGGTTTCTCGGTTGCCAGTTCCATCCCGAATACCAGTCGAAACCGACCGATCCCCATCCGCTCTTCGTCTCCTACATCGCTGCCGCCCTGCGGGAACAGGAAGCTCGCCAGGAACCGGCTCGAGCCTTGGAACGGGAGGCGGTCGGCTCGTCGGGAGCTACCGCTTGACCCTGACCGCCTTCGACCTTGCCCCGGGGGTGTCGATCGGCGGCGCCAGCCTCCCCTTCATCGCCGGACCGTGCGTCATCGAGGGTGAAGACGAGGTCCTGGCGGCCGCCCGGCCGTTGGCCGCGATGGCGCATCGGCTCGGACTCCCCCTGATCTTCAAAGCGTCGTTCGACAAGGCTAACCGCAGCTCGCTGAAGAGCTTCCGTGGCCCGGGGCTGGAGGAAGGGCTGCGGATCCTGGCCCGGGTTCGAGACGAAACGGGGCTACCGCTCCTCACTGACGTCCACGAGCCGGCGCAGTGCCAAGCCGTGGCCGAGGTCTGTGATGTACTCCAGATCCCAGCCTTTCTCTGTCGCCAGACCGATCTCGTGGTCGCGGCCGCACGCACCGGTCGAGCCGTGAACATCAAGAAGGGCCAGTTCATGGCGCCCGAGGAGATGCGCTGGGCGGTGGAGAAAGCGACGGCCGTCGGCAACGGGCGGATCACCGTGACCGAACGGGGCGTGAGCTTCGGATACGGCAATCTGGTGGTCGACATGCGCAGCTTCACCCTGCTCCAGGACCTCGGGATCCCCGTGCTCTTCGACGTGACCCACTCGCTGCAGCTACCGGGCGGAGGCCAGGGCGAGACCGCCGGTGAGCGTCGGTTCGCCGAACCCCTGGCCCGAGCTGCGGTGGCGGCCGGGGCCAGTGGAATCTTCATGGAGGTCCACCCCGATCCCGAACGGGCTCTCTCGGACCGTGCCACCCAACTTCCGCTCGCCCGCGCCGAAGCGCTCACAATCTCCCTGCTGGAGATCCACCGTACGCTGGCCGCGACGGTACCGCTGGCCTGATGACCGAGAAACGCAGCCCTCGCGACGTGGCCCGCCAGGTCCTGGAGATCGAAGCCCAGGCCATCCGCGACATCATCCCGCAGCTCGACGATGGGTTCGACCGTGCGGTCGAGTTGATGGTGAACTGTCGCGGCCGCGTGGTCTGTACGGGCATGGGCAAGAGTGGACTGGTGCTCCAGAAGGTCGCCGCCACGCTGGCTTCGACCGGTACACCGGCGATGTTCCTCCACCCGGCCGAGGCGATCCACGGCGACCTAGGCATGATCGTCGACGGCGATGTGGTTCTGGCGGCTTCGAACTCGGGCACCACCGAGGAGTTGCTCCGGCTCGTCGAGACCGTGCAGCGCCTCGCCGTACCGCTGATCGCGATCACCGGGAAACCCCGCAGTCCTCTGGCCCTTCGCGCCGACGTCAGTCTGTCGGTCGCGATCCAGCAGGAAGCCTGTCCTTTGAACCTGGCGCCGACGGCCTCCACCTCCGCCACCCTCGCGCTCGGTGACGCCCTCGCTATGGCGACGATGAACCTACGGGGATTTACCGATCGAGACTTCGCTCGACTGCACCCGGGCGGCCAGTTGGGTAAGAAGCTCCTGGAAGTCTCCCAGCTGATGCATCGCGACGAGAAACTCCCCAGGGTCGCGACCGACGCCCAGATGCGAGACGCCGTGTTCGAGATGTCGAGCAAAGGCCTCGGAATCACCGCGGTGGTCGACGAGAACAATCGCCTGGTCGGAGCGATCTCGGACGGCGACCTGCGACGGCAGCTCGAGGTGCACGATGATCTCCTGACCCACTCCGTCGCCGAGTGCATGCACCGCAACCCACGAACCATCGAGGCTGCCGCTCTGGCCTCGGCCGCCCTGCACCAGATGGAAGAGCATCGGATCACCTCGCTCTTCGTCTGCGGCTCGGACGGAGACCTCGAAGGCATCGTTCATCTGCACGATCTGTGGCGGCTCGAACTCTTCTGAGGAGGATCGAATGAGGATTTCGGAAGCCGAAATGCAACAGCGAGCCGGCGCCATCCGTTGGCTCCTGACCGATGTCGACGGAGTCCTCACGGACGGGAGGATCCACTGCCACGCCGATGGCAGCCAGAGTCTGGCCTTCGACGTCAAGGATGGCATGGCGCTCGTGCTGGCTCAGAGGGCCGGTCTGGGCGTGGGCCTCCTTTCGGGCCGCGACGTTCCCGTGGTGCGCGACCGCGCTACGCAACTCGGAATCGAGACCCTCATGCTGGGAATCACCGACAAGGCGGCCCGCTTCGAACAGTTCCTCTCCGAACAGCAGTTGGAGAGCGCGCAGATCGCCTACCTCGGCGACGACCTACCGGATCTTCCCGTGCTCCGTGACTGTGGCCTGAGCTTCTGCCCGCGCGACGCGGCCCCCGAAGTACGACACGCCGTCCACACCGTGATCGATCGCAACGGCGGACACGGCGTCGTCCGGCAAGCCGTCGAAATGCTGCTCAAGGCCCGCGGCGAGTGGGGCGGCATCCTCCGGGCCCTGGGTGGCTGAGTTAGGGAAACGGCAGTCCCGCCGCTGGCTCCGGCCACAGTGGCGCCGCCTGCGGGCCTTCCTACTCTCGGCCACGGTCCGGACACTGCGGAGGGTCCTGGGCTGGCTGAGCTGGCGAGCCAGCCAGCGCCTCGGCCGTTGCCTTGGCCGGCTCTATTGGTGGACAGCTCGGCAGGATCGACGCCGCATACTCGAGCACCTGGCGATCGCCTTCCCCGAACTGACGGCGACGGACCGCTTCCGTCGGGGTCGGGCCTGTGCCCTACACCTGGGAACGGCCGTGGCCGAGTGCTTGCACCTCTGGGGACGCCCGGCGGTCGAAGCCACTCGGTACATCGAGGTCGACGGTTTCGAGGTGGTGGAAGCGGCGCGCGAGACCGATCGTCCCCTGCTCTTCCTCACCGCTCACTGCGGCAACTGGGAACTCCTCGCTCCCACTCTCAACCACCGTGGGATCGCCCTGTCGGCGGTGGTTCGGTCGATGGACGCCGAGCGGCTCAACCAACTGCTGCTCGAGTTGCGGGTGCACTTCGGCACCGAGATCCTCGAACGCGGAGCCCGGAGCGCGGCTCGACAACTCCTCGGCGTGTTGCGGAGGGGGGGCTCTCTGACTCTGCTCATCGACCAAGATATCGAGGCCGATGGCGCCTGGGTTCCCTTCTTCTCACGCCCCGCCTTCACACCCACCGGCGCGGCGCAGATCGCTCTCCGACAGGGAGCACTGGTCATTCCTGCCTTTCTCGAACGGCTGCCCGGTGGAGGTCACCGCGCCACCTTCCACCCCCCTCTCGACCTCCCCCCGGACGCGGTCGCGGCGACGGCCCTGATGACGCGCGTGATCGAAGAGCAGATCCGTCGGGTTCCTGAACAGTGGGTGTGGATGCACCGCCGCTGGCGTCGCCAGCCACCTGCTACACTGCGACCGCAACCAACAACCAACGCAGGGTAAGCAATGACCGAGATCGTAGTAAAGACCCTACTCATGGTGGCACTCGGGCTGGCGCTTTGGGCCTATCGCACCGGCTTCTTTCAACGTGCCAAGGAGAGCGGCGGCCTGATCGCCAAGCTCCAGCAACGCCGCGATCAACAGAAGGCGGGGTTGAAGGAGTCTTCCGTCGCGGTCGGTTCGCAAGAGATCGCCTACCTCGACGGTGGGTCCAGCAACACGACCATCCTGCTGCTGCACGGTTTCGGCTGCGACAAAGAGGTCTGGATGGACTTCGCGTCTCAGTTGGTCGACAAGAAACTCCGGGTCGTGATCCCGGACCTGCCAGGGTTCGGAGCCAACGAGAAGGATCCCAACGTCAAGTACAGTGCCTCTCGCCTGACCAAGATGATTCGCCAGTTCAGTCGCGAGCTCGGCCTCCAGCGCTTTCACATCGTCGGCCACTCGATCGGCGCCCTGGTCGCGGCGAGCTACGCTTACGCTTCTCCGCTGGAAATCGAGAGCCTAGCTCTGTTCGAGCCCTTGGGGCTGCGTGTTCCCTACGAGACCGACCTCGACAAGCAGTTGACGCAGGGCCGCAACCCTCTGATCACGAACACGGTGTCCGGCTACGAAGCGGTTCTGCGGTACATGACGCAGAAGCCACCTACGCTGACTCCGCGGGAACTGAAGCTGCACGGCGACCGGGTCGCCGGACGGGCAGGCTTCTACCAACAGGTCTGGAAAGACCTGAGAGAGGGCGATCGGGCCAACCTACTCGACCTGCTCCTGCCCGAGCTCAAGGTCAAGACGCTGGTCTTGGTCGGTGAGCGCAGCCGGGTGGTGCACGAGTCGACCCCCGAAGTCGCCAAACGAGCCCTTCGGCAAACCGCCGTGCGCACCGCCACCATCCCTCAGACCGGTCATCTGCCCATGCTGGAACGCCCCGACGCCACCGCCGAGATCTACCTGCAGTTCCTGACCGGCCGCTAAGCCACCAACAGGATTCCGCGACGGATCCTAGATCCTCGCCTGGACCGTGTAGAGCTGGTGGTAGCGACCACCCGCTGCGATCAGTTCGTCGTGCCGTCCCCGTTCGACGATTCGGCCGTCCTCGATGACCAGGATCAGATCGGCGCGCTGAATCGTCGACAGGCGGTGAGCGATCACGAAGGTGGTGCGCCCCTCGAGGAGGTCATCCAGGCTCTTCTGGATCAAGGCCTCGGACTCGGTATCGAGACTCGAAGTCGCTTCGTCCAGTAGGAGAATGCGAGGGCGCGCCAGCAGGGCGCGCGCGATCGTCACTCGCTGGCGCTGCCCCCCCGAGAGCTTGACGCCAC
Source organism: Thermoanaerobaculia bacterium (assembly GCA_030429235.1). Taxonomy (GTDB): domain Bacteria; phylum Acidobacteriota; class Thermoanaerobaculia; order Multivoradales; family JAIOJS01; genus JAIOJS01. Next base: position 108,905 of record JAUIDB010000015.1, read on the forward strand.
GCTCTCCGATCACCGTGTCGAGCCCTTCAGGGAACCGATCGGTGAACTCGGTCACGTGGGCCTGCTGGGCGGCCCTCTGGATCTCCGCTTCGCTGGCTTCCTCGCGAGCAAAGAGCAGGTTCTCGCGGATCGTGCCATCGAACAGGAAGTCGTCCTGAAGGACCAGGCCGAGTTGGGCTCGATAACTCGCTAGTCGGACCTGCCGCAGGTCGATCCCGTCGACCAGGACGCGGCCGCTGTCGGGAGTCAGGAAGGTCGCCGCCAGTCCGGCCAGCGTCGACTTGCCGGAACCCGAGCTGCCCACCAGTGCGATGACCGTGCCAGGTGCAGCCTCGAACGAGATGTCGCGCAGCACCGGTTCCTCTTCGTAGGCAAAGGTGACGTCCTCGAACACGACATGGCCGTCGATCGCTGGCATCTCGGTGACGCGCAGTGGGTCGTCGTCCTCGCCCGGTTGCGACATCAGCTCTGCGGTGCGGTCGAGCCCCGCAAAGGCCTCGGTCATCTGGGTGCCGATGTTGGCCATCTGGATTACCGGTGCTACCAGGAAACCCAGAAAAAGAGTGAACGAAAAGAGTTCGCCGACCGTCAGGGCATCCTGGAGAATGAGGTGCCCGCCGTAGCCCATGACCAGCACCCCGGCCAGCCCCATGAAGAGGCTGCCAAAGCTCGTCACCATCGCAGTGGTGGTCAGGGTGGTTCGCACATTGTCGTAAATCCGCAGCACGCCCGCTTCGAAGATGTCGCCCTCGCGTTCCACAGCGTGGAACCCCTTGATGATGCGAATCCCCCCCAGCGACTCGTTCAAACGTCCGGTCACGTCGGCCTGGATCTCGCCTCGGCGTCGAAAGGCCGGTCGCAGGGTCGAGAAGGCCTTGGTCGAAACAAACGCGAACAGACCGAGTGGCACGATCGCGAGCGCGGTCATGATGGGGTTGATTCTCAATAGATAGACCAGAGCGACCACCGCAGTCACGGTACCGCCCACCAACTGGACCAGTCCCGTTCCGACCAGGTTCCGAACCCCTTCGACATCGTTCATGATCCGCGACACGAGTTCACCCGTCTTGGTGTTGTCGAAGGCGCGAATTGGCAACCGCAACACGTGTCGTTGCACCTCCGAACGAAGCTGTGCGATCAGGTGCTGGGCCTCGACGCTCAGGAGACGGGTCAAGAGGAAGGAGGTCGCCGACTGAACCACCACGGCTCCCGCCACGGCGGCCAGGATCTTGAAGAGCAGGTCCGGGCGCGATCCCGTGATCACATCGTCGATCAAGTACTTGGTCGAGGCCGGCAGAACCAGACCGCAGAGACGATTCAGCAGAATCAGGAAGAGGCCGAGCAGCACCAGCCCGCGCCGCGGCCAGATGATCTGCCGAAACGCATGCCGCAGGCTACTCGAACTGAGGGAGGGTTTCTTCTTGGGTGGAGCCATGGGAATCCTTGCATCGCGGTCGACCAGGAAGTCGACCTGGGGAGAGGCGTGATCCTACCTCGGGCTCACGCCGCGATGCTCTCGAGAGCGAGGCGGGTCTAGTAGCTGAAGCGGAAGGTCTCGCTCCGTTCCTCGCCCAACACCAAGAGGTAGAGCCGGTCGTACTCGGAGGGCTCATAGATCGGCTCTCCGCCGTCGCCTCCCAGAAGCTCCGCCAGCGCCGGAGTCGTATTACTGTGTCCTACCACCAGGTGCCGACCCGGAGTGGCCCGCAGTCTCTCCACCAGGGCCGGCAAGTTCCGCGGATCGTAGAGCTCGAGCTCGAGTCCCGAGGCCTCCAGGAGTGGCGCGGCAGTATCCCGACAGCGCCGGTAGTCACTGCTCCAGACGTGGGTCACACCGAAGGGATGCAGCAACTGGGCCAAGCGGTCGGCCCGCTCTTCGCCGACTGCGGTCAGAGCCGGGTCACTCGCACCGTTGGTTTCCTTCTCCGCGTGACGAACCAGCAGGACAGTGGTCGAGTTCGACTCCGCGAGCATTGGAGTCTCCGACGAAGGCATCGCCCCGCCGAAGACCGGACTGCTGGCTAAGGCGTAGGCCACGGCCAGGGTGAGGACGATTCGACAGGGGTTCGACCGGCTCTTCATCTCGTCACCTCCAACCTACAGGATCGCGTCGATCGCGGCCCGCTCTCCGGCTCGCACGGCGACGAGTTGAGCCACCGCCGGCGGCAGGAAGCGGTAAGCAAAGTGGATCGCCGACTGCACCTTGTTGTGAAGAAACCGGGCTCGATCGCTCTCTTCGAAGAACCGGCGAGCCGCCGCGGCGTCGGTGAGGTCTACGGAGCGCTCGGCCGCCAGTTCGGACAACGACTCGTGAGCCACGACCGCCTGGTCGAGGAGGAAGGTCCCTCCCAACAGAGCTCCGAAGAGATCGAGGATCGGCACGGCGTTCAGCATCGTCATCAGCGCGCCGTCCTGCCGGCCCGGCAGTTCGGCCAAGAGCTGCCGGAAGGCAGAACTCGCCTTGCGGGCCTCGTCGGTGGCTCCCTGGAGAGGAGTGACCTCCCCCGCCCGGGTCAGTCGACCGTCGAGGTCCTCGAGCAGATCCCGAATCGGCCCTCCTCCCCCCATCGGGAGCTTGCGCCCCACGAAGTCCAGCGCCTGGATGCCGTTAGCCCCTTCGTAGATGGAGGTGATCTTGCAGTCTCGTAGGTACTGCTCGGCCATGTAGTCGTTGGTGTAGCCGTAGCCACCGAAGACCTGCAACGACCATTCGGTGACCCGAAAACCCCAGTCCGTCGCCCACGCCTTGCACGCTGGAGTCAGGAGTGCCAACCGGGCGGCGTAGCGCTCATGGTCCTCGGGTCCGTGGGCTCGGTCCTGGCACAGGGCCGTCGAAAACACCAGGGCTCGCATCGCTTGCACCAGGGCCGAGGATCCGAGCAGCATCCGCCGGACGTCCGGATGCTCGACGATGGCCACGGGATCGCGGCCGAAACCGCTCTGGCGATCCCAATGCCGAGATTGCACTCGCTCGTGAGCGTAGTCGACCGCCGCGAGGTGGGCCGCCGCCGCGACCGCGGCTCCCTGACCACCGACCTCGACCCTGGCCGCATTCATCAGGTCGAACATCAACCGCATGCCCTCGCCTTCGGCGCCCAGCAGAAACCCCTGGCAGCCGCCCGACCGACCGAAGACGATCGAGCAGGTCGGCGAGGCGTGAATCCCCAGCTTGTGTTCGACGCCGGCACAGTAGACGTCGTTGCCCTCTCCGATCGCTCCGTCAGCCGTCACGCGATACTTCGGCACTACGAACAGGGACAGTCCCCGAGACCCGGAAGGCGCGTCGGGCAAACGGGCTAGGACGGTGTGGACGATGTTGTCGGCCAGGTCGTGTTCACCCGAGGTGATGAAGATCTTCTCACCCGAGATCAGATAGGAACCGTCATCCTGGGGAACCGCACTCGTGATGCTCGCCCCGACGTCGGAGCCGGCTTGTGGTTCGGTCAGACACATCGTGCCGGTCCACTCCCCAGCGATCATCCGCTCGCAGTAGTGCTCACGTAACTCGTCGGTCCCGTAGACCTCGATGAGCCGCGCCGCTCCGCGCGTCAACAGGGTCACGAGGTTGAACGACAGGTTGGCCCCGGCGAAGACATCGTTGACCACGGCGCCCACGACCTCGGGAAGTCCGAGACCCCCGTACTCCGGATTGCTCACGATGCCGAGCCAACCGCCTTCCAGATACTTGGCCCAGGCGTCTTTGACCTCGGGTGGCAGGGTAACCTCTCCGTCGTCCCAGACCACACCGGCACGATCTCCCGAGACGTTGATCGGGGCGATCTCCTGAGCTGCGAACTCGACGGCCTCGGCGAGCACCATCCGCACGCTCTCGGCATCCCACTCGGCAAACCGATCCTCGGTGAGCAGTTCGTCGATCCGTAGCCAATCGAACAGCTGAAACTCGAGATCCTGAAGATCGACGCGATAACTCATGGCACCTCCGCGAGGGGTGGTCAGGACTGCTGGGTCGGCATGACCAGCACTTCCGAAACGTTGACGTGGTCGGGTTGCGAAACGGCGTAGACGATCGAGGCCGCGATGTCTTCCGCGTCGAGCTTACGCAGTTCGCCCCGCGACCGAAAGTAGTCGAGGACCTCCTCGTCGGTGATGGTGCCCGTCAACTCGGTGGCTACCGCCCCCGGCTCGATCACGGTGACGCGAATCCCCTCGGTCGCCGATAGCTCCGCCCTCAGCCCCTCGGAGAGCGCAGTCACGGCGAACTTGGTGGCGCAATAGACGGCTCCCGATGGAAAGACGCGGCGACCCGCGACGCTCGATACGTTCACGATGTGCCCCGACTTCCGGGCCATCATGCTCGGCAGCACCGCTCCGGTCGCGAACAGGACACCCTTGAGATTGACATCGACCATCCGCTCCCACTCGTCGAGGTGGAGGTTGCGTAGAAACGACAGCGGCATGATGCCGGCGTTGTTGATCAGGATATCGACCGCGCCAAAGCGATCCAACGACACCTCGACCAGACGCTCCACCTGGTCGCGTCGCGTGACGTCGGTGGACTGGACGAGGACCGTTCCACCGTCGGCCGCGATCCGGTCGGCGAGCGTTTGCAGCCGGTCGGTGCGCCGCGCGGCCAGCACCACGTTCACTCCCAACGCCGCCAGCTGTCGCGCCGCCGCCTCCCCGATACCCGACGAGGCGCCGGTGATGATCGCGCTTCTACCCCGCATCTCCCTCATGCTGACGAGTCCTCCCTTCCGCTGCTTTCGATCCGGTAGAGTCTCCGCAGATCGACTCCAGCCGCCCTGGACTCTACCAGTCCATTCTCGTCCCCCGAGGAGGACAGCAATCCAAAGCAGCCCGACATTCGGATCACTGAAGCAAGTTCGGTCGCCGCGGCCGAACCGGAACGGACCGACTTCGAAAGAGAGAAGCCCGAGATGAAACGACTCTCCTGGATTTGCCTCGCGATCGCGGCTTTGGTCGCGGCCACGGTCACCCTGGCCGAACCCCGTCTCACGAGACTCACCGAATCAGAGAACGAACCAGCCCCCGGAGGGGATCGCATGTACCAGAAGCCCGACGACGCCACCCTCAGAGCCAAGCTCACCCCCCTGCAGTACCGGGTGACCCAAGAAGATGGTACCGAGCGCCCCTTCGACAACGAGTACTGGGACAACAAGCGAGAAGGCATCTACGTCGACGTCGTGTCGGGTGAACCCCTGTTCAGCTCTCGGGAAAAATACAAGTCCGGTACTGGCTGGCCGTCGTTCTGGGCCCCGTTGGAGGCCGACAACCTGGTCGAGAAGGTCGACAAGAAGCTCTTCATGACCCGCACCGAGGTGCGATCCAAGCACGGGGACTCTCATCTGGGACACGTCTTTCCCGACGGCCCGGAGCCCACCGGACTGCGGTACTGCATGAATTCGGCGAGCCTTCGTTTCATTCCCGTTGAGGATCTGGAAGCCGAAGGATACGGGGAGTACTCGAAGCACTTTGCAGAGCCCCACGGCGACTAGTCAACGACCCCTCTTCTCTCGCCTTCCGCCCAGTCGCGACGCAGCTCGCACCGGGGTCGCAAAACCCACACGTCTCTGCTAGAGTCGCCAGGTTTGATCCGACTACACTGCGAGTTAGTCTCAGTAACACCTGAAGGAGAGTAGAGCTTTGCGTAGAAACCGACTGACTATCAGCTTCGTGACCTTCGTCGCGGTCGGACTGGCCCTCACCAGTGGGCTGGCCATGGCCGATGCGAACCAGAACTACACGGACGGCGACCTCGAGCTCACCGAACCGGCCGAACCGCTCCACATCAACCCGACGATCGCCGGTGGACTGACCTTCTGGAACGATCGCACCGCCTTCGAGACGGCCTTTCCAGCCAACACGCTCGAAGACTTCACCGGAACTCTGGTGCCGGCCAACAACGTCTTGGCCTGTGGTCCGACCATCAGCAGCACGTCCAACGACGGCTGCTTCGCTCCGGGTGGAGTCGTCGACGGCTTCGAGATGGGAGTCGTTCCGCCCTTCACTCCGCCCACCGAAGACATGGTCGTGGCGACTCCGCCCTTCCTCGGAGTGGACTGCGTCACCGTCGGCCCGAACACGTTCGGCGATAGCGCGTACATCGACTTCGACCCCCCTGTCGGTCAGATGGGCATCATGAACTCCAACCCACTCGCCGCGCCGACCACGATCAACATCGAGGTCTTCGGTGCCGGCGGTTCGCTCGGAACGACCACGGCGGATGCCACCTTCCCGCCGAGCTTCTGGGGCGTATCCTCCGATGAGCCGATCACCCGGGTCGAGTTCGTCGACAGCGCGGGTTCCAACTCCGACCTACAGTGCGACCTGCAGTTCGGACTGCCGCAGACGACTCCGGTCATCGAGGTTCCGACCCTCGACAAGGCGGCTCTCGCCGGCCTGGTCCTGCTGCTGGTTGCGGCCGGTCTCGTGGCGGTACGGCGCTTCAACTAAAGCGTAGTTCCAGGTCGCCTCGGCGACCCCGCCAGTCAAGCAAAGTCCTCGGCCCCTCGGGCCGGGGACTTTGTGGATCTGCTGACTCCTACGACCGCCGGCGCAGGGCGTGGACGGTAAAACCGTCGTGCTCGGCCTCGGGCAGCATCCGCCAACGTCCCGGCGCCTCGATCCAGCGGTCGAGAGGGGCCGGGACCAAGCGCGCCAAGTCGGACTCGAGGGCGAACTCCTCGTTCTCGCCGAGAAATCGTTCGACCACCTCTTCGTTGTCGGCCGTGTCGATCGAACAGGTGATGGCGACGAGCAGTCCTCCTGGGCCGACGCTCGCCGCGCTACCCCGCAGTACCCGGAGTCCCAGCCGGCCGAGGCGATCGAACTCCCCCTCGCTCAGGCGCCACTTGAGTTCCGGGTGTTTGCGGAAGGTCCCAGTTCCTGAGCAGGGTAGATCGAGGACCACGCGATCGAAGAGGCCTCCCAGACCGCTGGAACCGGCGTCGTTCGCCACCAGCGGGAGACTCCGCCGCAGACGGCGAAGGTTGCTGCGAAGGGTGACCAGACGATGGGGATCGATGTCGGCCAAGGTCAGCCGCACGGTGGGCTCCCAACCGAGCAGCGCGAACGCCTTGCCGCCCGGCGCAGCGGCGGCGTCGAGAATCTTCTCCCCCGGGCGCGGCGGCGGAATCCACGCCGCCAGCTGACTGGCTTCGTCCTGAACGTAAGCGTCGCCATGCTGGAAGGCCTCGGTCTCGAACACCCGCCCGGAGCGCACGATCAGGCCGAGGGGCGACAGCGAGGACGGGACCACCTCCACCCCACAGTCCAGCAACGACTCGGCCAGAAGTTCCCGCCCTCCGCGATCCCTGAACGCAGCCAGGTGGAGCGGCTTCTGTCGGTTGTTGGCCTCGAGCATCGCCTCGGTGGCCTCGGCTCCGAACTGCTCGATCCAGCGACGCACGAGAAAGTCCGGATGGCTCCACTCGATGGCCATCCGACGCGCCGGATCAGCTTCCGTCACCGGCCAGGCCGAGAGCCGGCGTTTGCGGGCGATTCGGCGCATCACCGCGTTCACGAAACTGGCCCCGCCCCGATGCGTCAAGTGGCGAGCCTGTTCTACGGCCTCGTCGACCACGGCGTAGGCCGGGATCCGATCGAGTAACAGTAGTTGGTAGGCTCCGACCCGGAGCACGGGCCGCAGGTCGGGTTCGATGGCGTCCATCGAACGGTTGCTAGCCGTCTCGAGCACGTGATCGATCCGGCGCAACCAACGCAGGGTCCCCAATGACAGCTCGCGGAGGAGTCCCTGGTCCCGCTCGTCGAACCGTTGGAGCGCCCCGTCGAGAAAACTCGAAGCGGGCGCCGCCGAAGCCAGGGTCCGCTCGACGACCCAGGACGCGGCCACGCGGACGTTGTCGTCCGGGGAGCGCCGCGGCGTGAAGCGACGGCGGCGGTCCCCCCGCCGGGGAGACTGGCCGGTACGTCCGGCGGATCGGCGACGAGTCATAGAGGCCCGATGGTAGCGCGTGCCGGACGTCCGGCAAACAGAGAAAGCAGCGGACCCGCAACCCTGGTCAAACGAATCGGTCTCCGGCTGCGATCCGCTCACCGTTGACGAGATCGCGCGCCGACCGTGGAGGCTTGCCGGGCCGCTGGCCCTCGAGCAGGGCCACCGCACCTTCGCCACATCCGATGACGAGTTGCCCGTCCGCGGTCGACAGGACTGTTCCCGCTTCCCCCTCCTGGTCGTCGAGAGGGAGTGTCGACAGGACCTTGAGGGGCTTCCCGGCGAGAGTGGTTTGTGCACCCGGCCAAGGAGTCATCGAGCGAACCCCGGCGTCGACCTGCGTCGCGGACTGCGCCCAGTCGATGATCCCATCGGCCTTGGTGAGACGCGGCGCATAGGAGGCCATCGAGTCATCCTGCGCCTCCGCCTGGAATCGGCCTCGGGCCACCAGATCGTCGAGGCTGGCCAACAGGAGCGAGGCCCCCAGAAACGACAGCCGAGCGCTCAACTCTCCTGCCGTCTCTCGCCCCGACAGTGCCGTTTCGGCGCGGCCGACCACCGGTCCACTGTCGAGCCCCTCCTCCATCAGCATGGTACAGACTCCTGCCACCGGATCGAGGGATCGCAACGCCGCCTGAATGGGAGCGGCACCGCGGTAGCGCGGCAGCAGCGAGGCGTGCACGTTGAGACAACCGAACCGTGGCAGCTCGAGCAGGGCGGGTGGGAAGATCTGTCCGAACGCGATCACGACGGCCACATCCAGCTCCAGCGCCGCGACCTGCTCGAGGAACGCAGCGTCGCGAACCCTGGACGGCTGAGCGATCGGGAGCCCGGCGGCCGCCGCCACGTCCGCCACCGGTGGCCGCCGCAGGGACTTGCCGCGACCGGCGGGTCGGTCGGGCTGCGATACGACGAGAAGGGGTGCCCGCCCCGCTGCGCAGAGCGCCCTCAAACCCGGCACGGCGAACTCGGGCGTCCCAAAGAACGCCAGCCGAAGGAGCACCTCCGTCAGCCCTCCATCTGCGCGTCGTCGATCTCGCTGAAGAAGTCCGGTGGGACCAGGACATCACGAGGCTTGCTGCCCTGGGACGGCCCCAGGAGACCATCCTGTTCCATGAGATCGATGAGACGTGCGGCCCGCGAGAACCCGATGCGCATGCGACGTTGAAGAAAACTCGCCGACGCCTTGCGTTCCGCCACCACCAGACGAGCGGCGTCGTCGAACAGCTCGTCGCCGCCGCCATCCCCCGAACCGGCATCCTTGCTCGCTCCGTCGGAGAACTTGACGACGTTGGGGTCGAGTTCGGGTTTCCCTTGCTTCTTCAGCCAGCGAATCACCGCCGCCGTTTCCTGTTCACTGATATAGGCGCCATGCAGCCGCTTGAGGCGCGAGGTGCCCGGGGGCATGATGAGCATGTCCCCCTTGCCCAGGAGTTTCTCGGAGCCCACGGTGTCGAGGATGGTCTTTGAATCGTGTCGCGAAGTCGTCGCGAACGCGATGCGGCAGGGGAAGTTGGCCTTGATCGTTCCCGTGATGACGTCGACCGACGGCCGCTGGGTCGCCACGATCAGGTGGATACCGACTGCCCGAGCCATCTGGGCGAGACGGGCGATCGAGGCCTCCACGTCACTTGCCGCCACCATCATCAGGTCCGCCAGCTCGTCGATCACGATCACGTAGTACGGCAGCGGTTTGAGATCGGCCGGAGTGATTTCGCTGTCGTCGTCGAGCGTCAGCCGTTTCTGGACCTCCGGGTCGGAAATAGCACGGTTGTAGAAGTCGATCGAGCGAACGTGGACCTCGGCCAGAAGCCGATACCGTCGTTCCATCTCCGCTACGGCCCAGCGCAACGCGTTCGCTGCCTTCTTGGGCTCGACGACGACCTCGGTCTTGAGGTGAGGAATATCCGCGTAGACGCCGAGTTCGACCCGCTTAGGATCGATGAAGATGAACTGGACCTCCTCACGCGTCGCCTTGTAGAGGATCGAAGTGATCATGCTCTGCAAACCGACGCTCTTTCCGGCGCCGGTAGCCCCGGCCACCAGCAGATGAGGCATCGTCGCCAGGTCCGCGTAGTACGGTTGCCCGTGCATGTCCTGACCGAGAGCCATCGTCAGCGGCGACGGCGAACGTCGGAACTCATCCGCCGCCAGAATGGGACCCAGGCGAATGAGGGCACGGTTCTTGTTCGGAACCTCGATTCCCAGCGTGGCGCGGCCGGCCAGGCGGTCGATCCGCACCGAGTCTGCTCTCAGAGCCAGGGCCAGATCGTCCTGAAGGTTGACGATCTGACTCATCTTGACCCCGGGGGCAGGCTTGAACTCGAAGACGGTGATGACGGGACCAGGATTGATCCCTTCGACCGAACCCTGTACCCCGAACTGCTCGCAGCTGCGACGGATCAGCTCACCGAGCCGAATCAGTTCGTCCTCCGGTACCGACAAAGGGGCCGAATCGAGGAGCATGAGGTTGAGCGGAGGCAACGATCGGTCGTCGGACCGGGTCGAGGCCGTGGGTGCGACCTGGTTGGCTCGGCGCTTCTTGCTGCCGGCGACGAACAGCTTGCCCTGGGGACGACCCGCCGAGGGAGCTACCGTTTCCTGCCGATCGGCGGCGCTTCGTTTGCGAATCGAAAAACCGGCCTTCCCCTTCTTCTCCACCACCCGGATGGGAAGATCGGCGAGAATCTGAGAACCGGGGACCTCGATCGGCGGTGGCGGTTCCACCCCTTGTGCTGCCTCCCGCTCGCGGCGCCGTAGATGCTTGGCCACCACCCGCTGTTTGACCTCTTCGCGCTCCTTGCGCTGCCGCTTGCGGGCTCGTACCCGAGCGACGTCCTGCAAGCGCTCCTGGGCTTGCCCGCGCCACCGGCCGAGCACCTCGGAAAGGGTCGACTGCACCAGCAGCGAGATCCCGCCGACGACGAGGGCCACGGTGACCAGCATCGAACCCGCGAAGTTCAGTTGGCTGGCCAGAGCGTCGCCGAGGAATCTACCGAGAACGCCACCGGGCGAAAGGCTCTCTCCCCGCCAAACGACTGAACCCAGCAGCAGTTGGAGCAGGACCGGGGTCGTGACGAAGAGCAAGATGAACCCCATCGTTCGACCAGTTTCTCCGCTCCCCTCTCGGCTGCGCAGCAGGCGGATGGCCGGTACCACCAGGCCGGCGGGCAGTAGAAACGCCGCCAGCCCCACCAAGCCGAGCAGGAGAGCGGACAGCTGGGCGCCGACCGGACCGATCCAGTTCTGCACCGTCGGCTTCCCCGGCACCTGATGCAGCAAGCTGGGATCAGAAGGATGGAAACTGACCAGACTGGCGGCGAACAGGAGAGCCAGGGTCACGAGGAGAAGGCCGAGCAGCTCGCGTCCCTTCTGCGGGGCGAGCCGAGCGCGCTGAATCTCCATCGTCGATGCCTTAGCTCGTGCCATCAGTCAACCTTGACCTCTCACTTCAGGGAGTCGTACGTAAGCTCGATGAAGTCTAGCATTTCCGGGCACCGAGAGCCAAAAGTCACGACTCGCAGGATCGAAGTGCCAGGCCGCCCTGGCGCGCGCAGTGGAACAGCTCCAACCAGTCGGAAAGCGCCAACTCCTCTCCTCGAGTCTGTGGCGACAACCCCGCGAGTGACACGAGCGCCTCGGCGCGATCGCGTCCCCAACCCTGCGCCAACGAGTTGCGCAGGGTCTTCCGCTTGTGAGCGAACCCCTGACGGACCAGCGCCTCGAAGGAAGCGAGGTCGGCGTCGGCCAGGGGGGGTGTCCTGAGTTCGAACCCGACGAACGCGCTCTCCACCCTGGGCGGGGGTCGAAAGGCGCCTGGCTTGACTCGCGACAACATTCGCGGGCGCGAGTAGAGCTGAGCCACCACCGACAGGCTACCCCAGGCCCGGCTGCCGGGCTCTGCCGTAAGCCTCTGTGCCACTTCGAGTTGAAGTAGGAATCCTGCGCGTTGTACCCGGGCGTGGTGGCGCAGTACCGAGGTCAGAATCGCCGTCCCCACGTTGTACGGAAGGTTGCCACACACCAGCGAATCTGGCGGCAGTCGCGACCAATCGAGTTCGAGCGCGTCGGCCAACGCCAGGACGACTCCCGGTAGCTGGCGCCGAGCCAGGTACCCCACCCACTCGATGTCCACCTCGAAGGCGTAGACCGAGGCCCCAGATGCCGCCAACGCCTCGGTGAGGACTCCCCCGCCCGGACCGATCTCCACCACGCGTCGTCCCGCCGGTCGAAGAAACTCGATCAACGGACGACAGGCCTCTGGCCGGATCAGATGATGCTGTCCGAACTTCTTCTTGAGGCGGGGTTTCGGCTCCCTGGGCGACACCCTCCGAACATAGCAGAGAGCAACCCCCAATCCAGCCACATTGGCACACCCCAGAAACGGTTCGAGCCTCTTATGACACAGTGACTTGCAGCAACTCCCCGTCGTTGTCGGGCCCGATGCCTGGCACCGACGTTGCATTCGCGTGACCTGTCATGGAAGCTACTGATCTCGTCTCACTCAACGAACACGTCGAACGCGAAGCCCTGGCCCTACGCCAGGTGGAAGAGGAACTCCGCAAGGTCATCGTCGGCCAGAGCTATCTGATCGATCGGTTGCTGGTCTCGATCTTGAGCCGCGGTCACCTCCTGATCGAAGGGGTTCCGGGGCTAGCCAAGACCCTCGCGGTCAAGACTCTGGCCGAGACCCTGCACGTCGACTTCCAGCGGATCCAGTTCACTCCCGATCTGCTGCCCGCCGATCTGCTCGGAACCCTGATCTACGATCAGAAGAACGGTGACTTCGTGACCCACAGGGGGCCGATCTTCACCCAGATGCTGCTCGCCGACGAGATCAACCGCGCCCCCGCCAAGGTCCAGTCCGCTCTCCTCGAAGCGATGGAGGAGCGGCAGGTGACTCTCGGCGACGGGACCTACCAGTTGGCGGAACCGTTCCTGGTGCTGGCGACGCAGAACCCCTTGGAGCAGGAGGGAACCTACCCCCTGGCCGAAGCCCAGGTGGATCGCTTCCTGATGAAGCTGAAGCTGGGGTATCCGAGTCGCGAAGAAGAGCGTGCGATCCTCGATCGGCACCTCGTAGCGCAAGACTCCGGGGTGCGCGCCGTGCTCGATGCCGACCGGATCGAGGCGCTTCGCAAGGTGGCGGACACCGTCCACCTGGACGTCAAAATCCGGGAGTACATCCTCGATCTCGTAGCCGCCACCCGCGACCCTCGGCGAGCCGGCTGCAATGATCTGGTCGACCTCATCTCCTTCGGTGCCTCGCCCCGAGCCACGCTCTTCCTGGCTCGCGCCGCCAAGGCGATGGCCCTGCTGCGCGGTCGCGGCTACGTGATCCCGGAAGACATCAAGGAGGTGGCTCCTGATGTCCTCCGTCACCGGTTGATCCCCACCTACGAAGCCGAGGCCGAAGAGGTGACGTCGGATGATCTGGTGTCGCGGCTGCTCGACCGGGTCGAGGTTCCGTAGCTGCAGCATCGCCCTATTCTCCAACTGCCCCTGATGAATCCGTGCCCCTACTGAAACGGCGGTCTCGCGAGAACCAAGCGCCCCCCCCGCCGGTCGTCGGCAAGGAGCTGATGCGCAAGGTCCGTCGCATCGAGATCACCACCCGCCGGCTCGTGGAACAGGGTGTGGCCGGCGAGTACCACTCGGTGTTCAAAGGACGGGGGATGGAGTTCGCGGAGGTCCGCCCCTACCAACCTGGCGACGACGTCCGGTCCATCGACTGGAACGTGACCGCGCGCATGGGTCAGCCCTACCTCAAACAGTACGTCGAAGAGCGCGACCTGACGGTCTTTCTGGTCGTCGATGTCTCGGGCAGCCTGCACTTCGGATCGCGGGCCATCCTGAAGCGAGACCTGGCCGCCGAGGTGTCCGCCCTGCTTGCCTTCGCGGCACTTCGCAACCAGGACCGGGTGGGAGCCGCTTTGATCAGCGACGGGCTGGAGCTGATGCTGACCCCGCAGCGCAGACGCAACCAGGTCTTGCGGCTGGTGCGCGAGATTCTCCACCACCCCGCTCGCGGAGGGACCGACCTGGAAAGCGGCCTGCGGTCGGCGCTCGCGATGCTCAAGCAGCGCAGCGTTCTCTTCATCGTGTCGGACTTCCTCGATGCGCGCCTCGGCCGGTCGCTGCGAGCGGCGGCGGCCCGGCACGACGTGATCCTCCTGGAGATCCGCGACCGGAACGACACCCATCTACCCCGCTCCGGCCCCGTGGTCCTGCGTGACGCAGAGTCCGGCAGACTGGCACTCGTCAGCGGCAAGGCGGCAGCCGAACGACACCGCGCCGAACGAGACGCCGAACGAGCGGAGTTGCTGGCCACGGTCAAGAAGCTCGGCATCGATCATCTGGAACTCGACACGCGGCGACCCTACCTCTCGACCCTCGTTCAGTTCTTCGAGCGTCGCCGGCGACGGAGAGCCCGATGATGAGACGGCGCAGGTGCATGTGGGTCATCCTGGCAGTCGTGGGTCCGGGCCTGGCCACGGCGATGCCCAATCTAGAAGTGGAAGTCCTCCCCCGATCGGTAACGGTCGGAGACTCGGTCGAAGTACTCCTCGATGTTCCGCTGGCCGTCGACGGCAGTTCACCCGAACTACCGTCCGACTTTGCCAGTTGGGGGTTGGCTGAGGTGGTAAACGCCGGACGGCTGACGCCGTCCGCCACCGACGCCCCGGCGAGTGACCCTGGAGCCGTAGCGGTAGAGGGAGGTGCTTCCTCCGCTACCGCTACGGCCCCAGAGTCGGTACGCTTCCGCATCGAGCTGCGTGCATTTCGAACTGGACGGGTCCTGCTGCCGCCGCTCTCCTTCGAGGTACCGCGCCAGGACCAGGTCGAGTTGGCCGAAGACCCCTGGACCACTCCGCCCGATCTGTACTTCGACGTAGAGTCGGTCCTGCCGAGCGACCTCGAAAGTGACCAGGCCCTCGAGCCTCGACCGCTGGCGCCCCCCCGTCCCCTGCCCCGCCGTCATCTCGATCGGTGGCTGCTAGCCACCCTCGCCGGCTCGGCGGCCCTCTTGGCCCTCCTCTTCTGGCGCCGGCGCAGCCTGCTCCCGAACGGCACCCGAGATCCCCGCGTTCCCCCCCTGGACCAGCTGCGTCGCGAACTCGAGCGACTGGCCGAGATCGACGCCACCGAGACCGTGCACGTCGGACTCAGTCGGGCCCTACGCCTCTACCTTCAGGAAGCGGCGGCACTACCGGCTCTGGAACGCACGACGGCCGAGATCCTGTCGGAACTGCGGACCTCACCTCTGTCGGCCGATGTCAGCCACCGCTTGATCAAGCTGCTCCGCCACTGCGATGGCGTGAAGTTCGCTCTCCACGAAGTGCCGGACGGAGAGATGCGGCGCCGCCTGCAAGAGGCTCGATCACTGGGCGAAGCCGTCGAGGCAGAGTTGACTCTTCTCCGGAACCCGAGTGAAGTGGAGGCAGCGTGACCACCGGGATTCCGACCTGGGCCAACCCGTGGTGGTTCCTCGCTCTCCTGCTGTTGCCGGTACTCATCTATCGCCACCACACTCGGCTCTCGCTCGGTGCTTTGACCTACAGTCGGCTACCGACGGGGAGTGGTGGCCCCTGGCGACTGCATCTCCCCTTCTACTGCCGAGTACTCGCCCTCACCCTCTTGATCGCCGCCCTGGCACGCCCCCAACTGGGATTCTCCTGGGAGGAGACGACGACCGAAGGTATCGACATCCAGCTGGCACTCGACGTGTCGGGTTCGATGGCCGCCGAGGACTTCGAACCCCTGAACCGACTCCACGTGGCCAAGCAGGTGATCGCCGACTTCAACGATCCGAACG
>JAUIDB010000054.1 GCA_030429235.1 Thermoanaerobaculia bacterium
TCGCCTTTTATCTGTGGGCCGCCGACATGATCATTCTCAAGGTCTACGAAGGTGTGTTCGATGCCAGTTCGAGGTTGCTCGGCTCATGAGCGGGGCTCCCGATACCACGTTCCGGTGGTACATCGTCCACACCTACTCCGGCTTCGAGGAGCGGGTGAAAGAGACGCTGCGGCAACGAGCCGACGCTCTCGGGATGGGCGAGGACTTCGGAGAGATCCGTATTCCGACCGAAACGGTGGTCGAGATGCGGGCCGGCAAGAAGCGCGAGACCCAGCGTAAGTTCTTTCCTGGATACATCCTGGTGCAGATGAAGATGTCCGACCCGGCGTGGCACGTGGTGCGCAACACGCCCAAGGTGACGGGGTTCGTCGGTACCGGGAAGAAGGCGACTCCGCTGAGCCAGGAAGAGGTCGATCAGATTCTCGAGCAGGTCGTTTCGGCCCAAAGCAAGCCGAAGCCGAAGTACCTGTTCGAGCAGGGAGAGCCGGTCAAGATCATCGACGGGCCTTTCAGCAACTTCACCGGAGTGGTCGAAGAGATGAATCTCGACCGCAACACGCTCAAGGTCATGGTGACGATCTTCGGTCGCCAGACCCCGGTCGAACTGGAGTTCCTACAAGTACAGAAGATGTAGTCGGCCCTCTGCCGACAGACTGGACGCAATACGATGGCGAAGAAGGTACTCACTCAAATCAAGCTGCAGATTCCGGCCGGGCAGGCGACGCCCGCTCCGCCGGTCGGCCCGGCCCTGGGGCAGGCGGGAGTCAACATCATGGACTTCTGCAAGGCGTTCAACGCTCGGACCCAGGGTGAGCAGGGGATGATCATCCCGGTGGTGATCACCGTCTTTGCCGACCGCAGCTACTCGTTCATCACCAAGACGCCGCCGGCGGCCGTTCTGCTGAAGAAGGCAGCGGGCCTGGCTAAGGGGTCGGGTGAGCCGAACCGCAACAAGGTAGGGACGGTGACGGCCGCTCAGGTCGCCGAGATCGCCAAGATCAAGATGCCCGACCTCAACGCCAGTGGTGAGGAGAGCGCGGCTCGGATCATCGAAGGCACGGCCCGGTCGATGGGGATCGAGGTCCAGGGCTAAGGCCCGGGTATAGGAGCGACAACGTGGCGAAACACGGAAAGAACTACAACAAGGCCTCGGCCCAGGTCGAGGATCGTGAGTATTCGGTCGGCGAGGCGGTCGCACTCCTCAAAGAGGTGAGCTACACCAAGTTCGACGAGACGGTCGAGGTCGCGATGCGCCTTGGCGTCGACCCGCGGCATGCCGATCAGATGGTGCGAGGGACGGTGGTCCTGCCCCACGGCACCGGGCGCAGCATGCGCGTGCTGGTCTTTGCCGCTGGCGAGAAGGTGAAAGAGGCCGAAGAGGCGGGCGCCGACTTCGTGGGTGGCGACGACATGCTCGAGAAGATCAACGGCGGCTGGATGGACTTCGATGCCGTGGTGGCCACGCCCGACATGATGCGCGTGGTCGGTCGCCTCGGTCGGGTTCTCGGTCCGCGGGGTCTGATGCCGAACCCCAAGGCCGGTACCGTGACCATGGACGTTGCCAAGGCGGTGCAGGACATCAAGGCCGGTAAGGTGGAGTTTCGGGTCGAGAAGGCCGGCATCATCCACGCTCCGGTCGGCAAGGTGTCGTTCTCGAAGGAGCAACTCGAAGAGAACGCCCGGTCGCTCATCGAAGCCGTCGTCAAGGCCAAGCCGGCCGCGGCCAAGGGGCGCTACGTGAAGTCGGTCAACGTGACCACCACGATGGGCCCAGGAATCACGCTCGACAGCACGGCGCTCGCCGCCGGCGCGGAAGCCTAGGAGAAGAATCATGGCACTCACACGAGCCGACAAGGAGCAACTGGTCTCCAGGTACGAGGAGGGGCTGGCCGCTGCGAGCCACGCTCTGCTCCTCGACTACAAGGGGATCGACGTCCCTCAGGTGACCGATCTGCGGGCGCGTCTTCGCGCGTCGGGCGCTTCCTACGAAGTGGTCAAGAATCGACTGGCGAAGATCGCCATCAAGGGCAAGCCGCTCGAGGATCTGATCGAGTCCTTCGAGGGGCCGATCGCCGTGGCTTACACCAACGACGATGTGGTGAGCATGGCCAAGACCCTCTCCGAGTTCGCCAAGGAGGTTCCGACCCTGGAACTGAAGGGCGGCGTGGTCGAAGGGCAGGCGGTCGAGGCGAGCCAGGTGGCAGAGATCGCGACGCTTCCGAGCCGCGAAGAGCTGCTCACCAAGCTGGTCTTCCTGTTGCAGTCGCCGATTACGAGTTTCGTCCGCACGCTCAACGCGATCACGCGGGACTTCGTGGTCGTCATGGGGCAGATCGAGGCGAAGAAGGCGGGCGAGGGCTGATCCCGCTCACTTTGGCCACAGTTTTCAACGGTTTAGTACGAATCTAGCAGTTAAACACCGCGAGTCCCGGGCAAGGGATCGGAGCTCGCCGGATGACCCGCAAGGGCAAGGAGAAGAAAGATGGCAGTCGCAACTGAGGATTTCATCAAGCAGATCGACGAGATGACGGTTCTGGAACTGAACGGTCTCGTCAAGGCTCTCGAAGAGCACTACGGTGTTTCGGCCGCTGCGGCCGCGATGCCCGTAGCGGTCGCTGGCGGCGCTGCTGCCGGTGGCGAAGCCGAAGAGAAGACGGAGTTCGACGTGGTCCTCACCTCCTTCGGTGACAAGAAGATCAACGTCATCAAGGTGATCCGCGAGGTCACGAGCCTCGGCCTGAAGGAGGCCAAGGAGTTGGTCGAGTCGGCTCCCGCCCCGGTCAAAGAGGGCGCTTCGAAGGAAGAGGCTGGCGAGATCAAAGAGAAGCTCGAAGCGGCGGGGGCGCAGGTCGAGCTCAAGTGATCGACCTTCTCGCTGCGAGAGCGACGCCTGGGTCCATCCTCACCGCGAGGATGGGCTGAGGCGTCTTTGCCGTACCATGCCAACCGGGTCGCATCGAGCGATGACGGGGGCATGGTCGCGGTGCGTCGAGGGTCATCGGCCCTCACATTCGTACCCGGGAGGACGCACTTCCGAGGGGTCCCGCCGCTGCGCCGGCCTGGCCCGCTCGGAGATGCGCTCTCGACCCCAGTCGTTGCGCCGGCTGCCGGGTACCCCGATCTGCGTTGTCGGTCCCGTGGCACCCGAATCCCCCGCCACACCCGAGAAGGAGTAGGACGACTCTATGGATAAGGCCAAGATCTCACAAGAGCGCGAACGCGTCGACTTTTCGCGCATCGCGACGACGCTGCCGATCCCGAACCTGATCGAGGTTCAGAAGCGATCGTACGAGCGTTTCCTCCAGATGAACCTGCTGCCCGCCGAGCGAACGGCTCACGGGCTGCAGGCCGTCTTCACCAGCATCTTCCCGTTCACGGACTTCCGCGAAACCTGTTCGCTGGACTTCGTGCGCTACACCATCGGTGACTGGGAGTGTAAGTGCGGTACCTTGGTCGGCCTCGAGTACCTGCGGATGACCTGTGCCAGTTGCGGCTCGAAGATCATGACCGATCATCCGCACGAGGATACGGTCACCTGCACCGAGTGTGGCTTCGTCAACAAGAACCAGGTCGTCAACTGCGACATCTGCGGCGACCCGGTCGAGTTGCAGCACAAGTACTCGATCAAGGAGTGTCAGGAGCGGGGCATGAGCTTCGGCGTTCCGTTGAAGGTGACGTTCCGGTTGATCGTGTACGACAAGGATCCCGAGACCGGGGTCAAGATGATGCGCGACGCCAAGGAGGAAGAGGTCTACTTCGGCGACATTCCGCTGATGACGGACAACGGTACCTTCGTCATTAACGGGACCGAGCGGGTCATTGTCAGCCAGCTCCACCGCAGCCCCGGGGTGTTCTTCACCCAGGAGGGCCCCCGGAGTTTCCTGGCCAAGATCATTCCGTACCGTGGATCGTGGGTCGAGTTCGAGTACGACCAGAAAGAGATTCTGCAGGTCCGTATCGACCGCAAGCGGAAGTTCTACGGCACGGTCTTCCTGCGGGCCCTCGGGCTCGAGAGCAACGAGTCGATCCTGCGGCGCTTCTATACCCCCGTCACATTGGCCCCCAAGGGCAAGGGGAGCTTCGAGCTCGAGTTCGACCATCGAATCCTCGACAGTGAGCGGATTCGAGACAACCAGCGGCACGGCCGCCGGGACACCTACCAGATCTTCGCGGGTCAGGTGCTCGAGGCGAAAGACGTCAAGAAGCTGGAGGGTGGCAGCAGCATCAAGCGCAAGGTCACGATCCAGGATCTCGAGCGCGCGGCCTTCATCGCCGACGTGGTCGACCTGGAGACCGGTGAGGTCCTGTTCGAGGCCAACCATCCGGTGCCCGACGATCTGCTGGCGCAGATCGAGGGTCGCAAGTACACCGACCTCGAGATCTTCTTCCCGGAGTGGGACCTGGTCGGTACGATCCTGTCCAACACCCTGGCCAAGGACACCACCAAGGACTCCAAGGAGGCCTTGATCGAAATCTACCGTCGGATGCGGCCTGGTGATCCCCCGACCCTGGAGAGTGCCCAGTCCCTCTTCCGTGGGATGTTTTTCGATTCCAAGCGGTACGACTTCTCGCGCGTCGGGCGATTCAAGTTCAACATCAAGCTGGACTCCGAAGTCTCTGTCGATCAGAAGACGCTTTCCGACGACGACTTCTTCCGGGTCATCGGGTACCTCCTGCGCCTGCACAAGGACGTGGGTCGGGTCGACGACATCGACAACCTCGGCAACCGCCGGGTGCGCGCCGTCGGTGAACTCCTCGAGAACCAGTTCCGGATCGGCCTCGTCCGCATGGAACGTGCCATCAAGGAGAAGATGTCGGTCCATCAGGACATCGATTCGGCGATGCCGCACGATCTCATCAACTCCAAGCCGGTGATCGCTGCGGTCAAGGAGTTCTTCGGATCCTCTCAGCTGTCGCAGTTCATGGACCAGACCAACCCGCTCTCCGAGGTGACCCACAAGCGGCGCTTGTCGGCTCTCGGTCCGGGCGGTCTGTCTCGCGAACGGGCCGGTTTCGAGGTCCGAGATGTGCACACCTCGCACTACGGCCGGATCTGCCCGATCGAGACCCCCGAAGGTCCGAACATCGGCCTCATCTCGTCGCTGGCCACCTACGCGCGGATCAACGACTACGGTTTCATCGAGAGCCCCTACAAGAAGGTCGTCGACGGACGAGTCCTGCAGCACTACCGGGTGGTCAAGGTCGGAGACAGCAGCTTCAAGCTGGGCCAGATCGTGACCGACGAAGAACTCGCCAAGGCGAACAAGAAGCTCACCAAGCGCAGCAAGGCCGAAGCCGAGCCGTACGCCTTCTACCTCACTGCCTGGGAGGAGGAGAAGTACGTCATCGCGCAGGCCAACGCGCGGGTCGACGAGAAGGGACACCTGGTCGACGAGCGGGTCATCGCTCGAGCCGGGGGTGACTTCATCACCGTCGAGCGTGAGCACGTCGACTTCCTCGACGTTAGCCCGAAGCAGCTCGTCTCGGTGGCAGCTGCTCTCATCCCTTTCCTCGAGCACGACGATGCGAACCGCGCCCTCATGGGTTCGAACATGCAGCGTCAAGCCGTGCCGTTGATCCGGACGCAGGCCCCGATCGTGGGGACGGGTATGGAACGCACCGTCGCCCACGATTCGGGCGCCGTGGTCGTCGCCAAACGGGGCGGGATCGTCGATTCCGTCGACGCCGAGCGGATCATCGTACGCGTGGAAGGCGAGGACTTCGAGACGGGCGAACCGCGAGAGTTCGGAGCCGATATCTATCAGCTCATCAAGTTCCGACGCTCCAACCAGAACACCTGCGTCAACCAGAAGCCCCTCGTCAGGGTGGGACAGAGGGTGCGCAAGGGCGCCGTGCTCGCGGACGGTCCTTCGACCGATCGCGGTGATCTGGCTTTGGGTCGCAACGTCCTGGTGGCGTTCATGCCCTGGCGCGGCTACAACTTCGAGGACGCCATTCTCATCTCGGAGAAGGTGGTCAAGGAGGATGCCTACACCTCGATCCACATCGAGGAGTTCGAGATCGAGGCCCGGGACACCAAGCTCGGTCCGGAGGAGATCACTCGGGACATTCCGAACGTCTCCGAGTCCGCTCTCAGGGATCTCGACGAGAGCGGGATCATCCGACTGGGCGCCAAGGTCTCGCAGGGGGACATCCTGGTCGGCAAGGTGACCCCGAAGGGGGAGACTCAGCTGACCCCCGAAGAGAAGCTCCTCCGAGCCATCTTCGGTGAGAAGGCCGGCGACGTTCGCGACGCCTCGCTCAAGCTGCCGCCGGGCATCGAGGGCACGGTGGTCGACGTCAAGGTGTTCTCTCGCAAGGGGGCCGAGAAGGACGAGCGGCACATCGAGATCGAGCAGGACGCCATCGCCCGGATGGAGAAGGACATCAAGGACCAGACGCGAATTCTGACCGAGGAGCGGAACAAGAAGATCTCCGATCTGCTCATCGGCCAGAAGGTGTCGGCCAAGGTCGTCAACCGGGATGGCGATCAGGTTCTCAAGCGGGGTGACGAGATCACCTACGAGGCCCTGCTGGGTCTCAACCGCAAGGAGATCCTGGCGCTGCCGCTCTCGAACAAGAAGCTCCTGGCGACGGCGGAGAGTCTCTATCGCAAGACCGATTCGCATATCGAGGTCCTCTACAAGGTCCACGAGGAGCGGATTTCGCTGCTCCAGAAGGGGGACGAGCTTCCTCCGGGCGTCATCAAGCTGGTCAAGGTCTACGTCGCCATCAAGCGCAAGCTTCAGGTGGGCGACAAGATGGCTGGTCGCCACGGGAACAAGGGTGTGATCTCGCGGATCCTCCCCGAGGAGGACATGCCGTTCCTCCCCGACGGAACCCCGGTCGAGATCGTGCTCAACCCGCTCGGCGTACCGAGTCGAATGAACGTCGGTCAGATTCTGGAGACCCATCTCGGGTGGGCCGGCCAGATTCTCGGTGTCGACTTCGCCACGGCGGTGTTCGACGGCGCGGCCGAGCACGACCTGCAGCGCTACCTCGAGGACGCCAAGCTGCCGGAGTCGGGCAAGACCCAGCTCTTCGACGGTATGACGGGGGATGTCTTCGAGCAGCGGGTGACGGTGGGCTACATCTACATGCTGAAGCTCTCCCACCTCGTCGACGACAAGATCCACGCCCGATCGATCGGACCGTACTCCCTCATCACCCAGCAGCCGCTCGGTGGTAAGGCGCAGTTCGGTGGTCAGCGCTTCGGTGAGATGGAGGTCTGGGCTCTCGAAGCCTATGGTGCCGCCTACACCCTGCAGGAGCTGCTGACCGTCAAGAGCGACGACGTCGAGGGGCGGAGCCGGATCTACGAGGCGATCGTGAAGGGCGATGTCCTCGACGATCCTGGACTGCCCGAGTCCTTCAACGTGCTGGTGCGCGAGCTGCAGAGTCTCTGCCTCGACATCGAGCTCATGAAGGTCTGAGATTAGTTTTTTGACAAGTTTGGCCGGCCCAGCCGGGTCGGCCCTTCGGATACGCCTTGGCGCAGCTCTTGCGCCGGACACCCAAAGGGGGTAGATCCTTGCAGCCATTCAGCCGATTCGACAAGCGGAACGACCGGCCCCAGTCCATGCAGGACTTCAACGCCATCAAGATCTCCATCGCCTCGCCGGACAAGATCCGGTCGTGGACGCACGGTGAGGTCACGAAGGCCGAGACCATCAACTATCGGACCTTCAAGCCCGAGCGCGATGGCCTGTTCTGCGCCAAGATCTTCGGGCCGATCACCGATTGGGAGTGTCTCTGCGGTAAGTACAAGCGCATGAAGCACCGTGGCGTCGTCTGCGACAAGTGCGGGGTCGAGGTGACTCGCTCTCGCGTGCGTCGTGAGCGCATGGGGCACATCGAGCTGGCGGCCCCGGTTTCTCACGTGTGGTTCTTCAAGGGACTGCCGAGCCGGATTGGGCACCTACTGGACCTGCCTCTGCGCGATCTCGAGCGCATTCTCTACTTCGAGAGCTACGTGGTCATCGATCCCGGTGACACCGAGCTGCAGGAGGCCGAGCTGCTGTCCGAGGAGCGTTTCCGCGAGCTCCGCGACGAGTACGGCGACGGCGCGTTCGAAGCGCGCATGGGGGCCGAGGCCATCCAGGAGATGTTGGCTCGCCTCGAGATCGAGGAGCTGGCCGAGGAACTCCGCATCGTCATGCGGACCGATACCAGCCAGATCCGTCGCCTCAAGGCGGCCAAGCGGCTGAAGGTCGTCGAGGCGTTCCGCCAGAGCGGTCATCGTCCCGAGTGGATGATCCTGGAGGTGATCCCGGTCATTCCGCCGGAGCTGCGTCCGCTGGTGCCGCTCGATGGTGGGCGGTTCGCGACCTCGGATCTCAACGACCTCTACCGCCGCGTCATCAACCGCAACAACCGTCTCAAGAAGCTCCTCGAGCTGCGTGCTCCCGAGGTCATCGTTCGCAACGAGAAGCGGATGCTGCAAGAGGCAGTGGATGCGCTCTTCGACAACGGCCGTCGCGGTCGGGTCCTCAAGGGATCGAACAACCGGCCGCTGAAGTCGCTGTCCGACACCCTCAAGGGGAAGCAGGGGCGTTTCCGGCAGAACCTGCTCGGCAAGCGGGTCGACTACTCCGGACGCTCGGTGATCGTGGTCGGTCCCGAGCTCAGTCTCAACGAGTGTGGTCTGCCCAAGAAGATGGCGCTCGAGCTCTTCAAGCCCTTCATCTACAACCGTTTGGAAGAGCAGGGTCTGGCCGGAACCATCAAGGCGGCCAAGGAGATGGTCGATCTCGAAGAAGACGCAGTGTGGGATGCGCTGGAGGAGGTCATCAAGGACCACCCGGTGCTTCTGAACCGTGCACCGACCTTGCATCGCCTCGGTATCCAGGCCTTCCAGCCGGTGTTGATCGAGGGTAAGGCGATTCAGATCCACCCGTTGGTCTGTGCGGCCTTCAACGCGGACTTCGACGGTGACCAGATGGCGGTCCACGTACCGCTGTCGGCCAAGGCCCAGGTCGAGAGCCACGTGCTGATGCTGTCCGCTCGGAACATCCTGTCACCGGCGCACGGGCGTCCGTTGGCAGTACCGTCGCAGGATCTCGTCCTCGGCGGTTACTACCTGACGATGGAGAAGCCTTCTACCATCGGCGAGGGTCGAGTCTTTGCCGATTTTGACGAGGTCTTGCTCGCGCTCCAGGAGGGTGTGGTCGAAACGCAGACTCCGATTCGAGTGCGCTACAGCGGCCCGTACATCAACCTGCAGACGCAGTTCCAGTCCCAGGACATTCTGCACGCCGAGGTCGAGTACATCGAGAGCCAGTTGATCGACACCACCGTCGGTCGAGTGATCTTCAACCAGCACCTGCCCGAGGAACTGCCGTTCATCAACGGTCTCCTCAAGAAGCGGGGGCTGCAGGATCTCGTCGGCTACTGCTACTTCCGTCACGGGAACGACCTCACCGTCGAGATGCTGGACGAGATGAAGGAAATCACCTTCTACTACGCCACCAAGGCGGGCATCTCCTTCGGCTTCCACGACATGGTGATTCCCGAGAACAAGGGCGACATCCTGGACCAGGCGCAGAAGGACGTTCTCGAGATCGAGAAGCAGCGTACGGCGGGGGTCATCACCCAGGGAGAGCGGCACAACAAGATCATCGACATCTGGCATCGCGCCACCGAGCGGGTCTCGGACGAGATGTTCGTGGCCATGGAGAAGCAGGAAGAGGTACAGGGCGAGTTCAACCCGATCAACCTGATGGCCGACTCCGGAGCCCGTGGCTCGCGCGAACAGGTGCGGCAGCTGGCCGGGATGCGCGGTCTGATGTCCAAGCCGTCCGGTGAGGTCATCGAGACTCCGATTACCGCCAACTTCCGCGAGGGGCTGACCGTACTGCAGTACTTCATCTCGACCCACGGTGCCCGTAAGGGTCTGGCCGACACGGCGTTGAAGACCGCCGACTCCGGATACCTGACGCGGCGTCTGGTCGATGTGGCGCAGGACGTCATCATCTCCGAAGAGGACTGTGGCACCATCGACGGCATCTTCGTAGGAGCCATCATGGAGGGCGGTGACATCCTCGAGCCGCTGCGGGACCGCGTCGTCGGTCGTGTGGCGCAGGAGGAGATCTACGATCCGCTCACCGGTGAGCTCCTGGTCGAGATCGGCCAGGAAGTGACCGAGGACATCGCGGCCTCGATTCAGGCCGCTGGACTGGAAAAGGTCAAGATCCGTTCGGTGCTCACTTGCGAGTCGCTGGTCGGCGCCTGCGCGCGCTGCTACGGCCGGAACCTGGCCAACGGTCGCATGGTCGACCTCGGTGAGGCGGTCGGCGTGATCGCAGCCCAGTCGATCGGCGAGCCGGGCACTCAGCTGACGATGCGGACCTTCCACTTCGGTGGTACTGCCAGCCACGTCTCCGAGCAGTCGAAGCACTCGACCTCGAACCCCGGCAAGGTGAAGTTCCTCAACGTCAACACCGTCGAGAGCAAGGATGGCGATCTCGTCGTCATCAACCGTAACGGTAAGCTACTGATCCAGGATCCCAAGGGCCGTGAGCTCGAGCGCTATGCTCTGACCTACGGTTCGCGTCTCCTGGTGCACGAGGGGGCCGAGGTCAAGCCTGGCGACGAACTGGTCGAGTGGGACCCCTTCACCTCCGCGATCCTCACCGAGATCGGTGGCAAGGTCGAGTTCGTCGACATCGTCGAGGGCGAGAACCTCCGCGAGGAGACCGACCGCAACACCGGCTTGACGCAGCGGATCATCGTCGAGGCTTCGGCCCAGGACAAGCGGGCCCCGGCTCTCGTGGTCCACGGCAAGGACGGGGCCGAGCGGCGCTATCTGCTGCCGTCCGGCTCCCACTTGGTGGTCGACCACAAGGGCCAGGTACACCCGGGTGACGTGCTCGCCAAGATCCCGCGTGAGAACACCAAGACCAAGGACATCACCGGTGGTCTGCCCCGGGTGGTCGAGCTGTTCGAGGCTCGGACGCCGAAAGAGCCGGCGATCATCAGTGAAATCGACGGCGTCGTGCACCTTGGTGAACTGCAGCGTGGTATGCGCAAGATCATCGTCGAAGGCGATGCCGGCGAGAGCCGCGAGTACCTCGTCCCGCGTTCGATCCACGTCAACGTGCAGGAGGGCGAGCGAGTGCTGGCCGGTGATCCTCTGATCGACGGTCCGATCAACCCCCACGATGTGTTGCAGGTCCTCGGTGAGAACGAACTGCAGCGGTACCTGGTGGACAAGATCCAGGAGGTCTACCGTTCGCAGAGCGTGAACATCAACGACAAGCACATCGAGGTGATCGTGCGCCAGATGATGCGCTCGGTGAAGATCGAAGAGGTGGGAGACACTACCTTCCTCATCGACGAGCAGGTCGATCGTTTCCGCTTCCAGGCCGAGAACGAGCGTGTCCTGGCCGCGGGAGGGCAGCCGGCAATCGGTCGCCCGCTCCTCCTGGGAATCACCAAAGCGTCGCTGTCCACCGACAGCTTCTTCTCGGCGGCGAGCTTCCAGGAGACCACGCGAGTCCTGACCGAGGCCGCAATCTCGGGCAAGGTGGACTTTTTGCGCGGATTGAAGGAGAATGTCATCGTCGGTCGGTTGATCCCGGCCGGTACGGGCATGAACCTCTACCACGACTTCCACATGGAAGAGGTAGAGTACGAACTGCCGGAGCCCGAAGCGGAGGTCGTCATCGACTTCGGCGAGGATATCCGGACCCTGCCCAAGGAGGTGCTGGAGCTGGAGTAACATCTGTGAGTTCGCGCACGCGTTGAGAAGAGACTACCGGGGCGCCCCTTTCCTCTAGATAGGTGCCAGCCGAGTCCCGCCAGGTGGGACCTTCTCGCAGTGGATTTACGACGGTCCTGAGGGTTCCGTTTGGGTCTTGACGCGCGTTCGTGCGCTTGCTAATGTCGCAGCTTCCGCCGCGGCCCCCGGCCGCACATGGACAGGTATCTCTCGCGCTACGTTGGCCGTAGTGCGGGGTCCCAAAAAACTCAACAGCTTTGTCGTTTCGTGATGCGAGGTGCGTCCTGCGCCTTCGTGTCGACCCCGGATGGTAGGAGATTGCACGCATGCCGACGATTCATCAGTTGGTCCGCAAGGGCCGCCAGGCTCAAAAGGCGAAGACCAGTAGCCCCGCTCTCGAGGGTTCTCCCCAGAAGCGAGGCGTGTGTGTTCGCGTCTATACCCAGACGCCCAAGAAGCCGAACTCCGCTCTCCGTAAGGTGGCCCGTGTCCGTCTGACCAACGGGATCGAAGTGACGACCTACATTCCCGGGGTTGGCCACAACCTGCAGGAGCACTCGATCGTCCTGATCCGGGGCGGTCGTGTGAAGGACCTGCCGGGGGTTCGGTACCACGTGATCCGTGGGCCCCTCGATGCCGTGGGCGTCGATGGGCGCAGGCAAGGGCGCTCCAAGTACGGCGCCAAGCGGCCCAAGTCCTGATCGCGGGTTTCGTTCCGCGGCTCCCAGCTCCCTTTCGTTCCCAGTCCGCTAGACAGCAGTCAAGTCAGAGGTAGATCGAATGTCCCGACGAGTACAGATTCCCAAGCGCGAGGTTCTCCCTGATCCCGTCTTCAACTCGCAGATGGTGACGAAGTTCGTGAACAACGTCATGGTCGACGGCAAGAAGGCCGTGGCCGAGCGCATCTTCTACCAGGCGATGGAATCGATTCGCGAGCGAACCGGCGAAGATCCGATGAAGGTCTTCAAGAAGGCGATCGAGAACGTCAAGCCGGGCGTCGAAGTGAAGTCTCGCCGAGTGGGTGGTTCGACCTATCAGGTTCCGATCGAAGTGGCGCCCAACCGTCGTCTCGCCCTTTCGATGCGTTGGTTGATCTCCAGTGCGCAGAAGCGCAGTGAGCCGACCATGCGCGGCCGCCTCGCCAACGAGCTGATGGATGCCGCCAACGGGCGTGGTTCGGCGATCAAGAAGCGCGAAGACACCCACCGTATGGCTGAGGCCAACCGGGCTTTCGCGCACTATCGCTGGTAGGGCCGGGCCGACCAAGAGATTCTCGTACGCCGAAATATAGAGACCCAGACCCATGCCCAGGAAGATTCCACTCGCCAAGACCCGCAACATCGGGATCATGGCCCATATCGACGCCGGTAAGACCACGACGACCGAGCGCATCCTCTACTACACCGGTGTGAACTACAAGATCGGTGAGGTGCACGAGGGTACTGCCACGATGGACTGGATGGTCCAGGAGCAGGAGCGGGGGATCACTATTACTTCCGCCGCTACGCAGTGTTTCTGGAAGGACATCTGCATCAACATCATCGACACCCCCGGGCACGTCGACTTCACCGCCGAAGTGGAGCGCTCCCTGCGAGTTCTCGACGGTGCGGTAGCGGTCTTCGACGCTGTGGCCGGGGTCGAGCCGCAGTCCGAGACCGTCTGGCGTCAGGCCGACAAGTACAAGGTGCCGCGGATCGCTTTTGTCAACAAGATGGACCGCGTGGGTGCCAACTTCGAGCGCTGCGTCGAGATGATGAAGTCGCGACTCAGTGCGAGCCCCGTGGTGATGCAGCTGCCTTGGGGCTCCGAAAGCGACATGGAGGGCGTGATCGACCTCGTCGCCATGAAGGGCATTCGCTATAAGGGCGATGCGCTCGGCGCCGAGTTCGAGGTCGTCGACGTCCCGGCCGACTACGCCGACCAGGTGGAGGCGGCGCGTGAGGGGATGGTCCACCATCGGCAATCAGATCCAGCCGGTGTTCTGCGGTACTGCCTTCAAGAACAAGGGCGTGCAGCCGCTGCTCGACGCGGTGGTGGACTACCTCCCGTCGCCCATCGACCTTCCGGCCATCGAGGGGGTCGATCTCGATACCGAAGAGCCGGCCAAGCGGCCCTCCGACGACAACGAGCCGTTCGCCGGTCTGGTCTTCAAGATCATGACCGACCCCTTCGTCGGTCAGCTGGCTTACTTCCGGGTCTACTCCGGTCACATCGAGTCCGGGGCGTCGGTACTGACTACCGCCAAGGGGCGGAAGGAGCGGATCGGTCGTCTGCTGAAGATGCACGCCAACAAGCGGGAGGAGATCTCCGAGGTCTGGGCCGGTGATATCGCCGCCGCGGTCGGGTTGAAGGGCGTCTCCACCGGTGAGACGATCTGTGATCCCAAGCACCCCATCGCGCTGGAGTCGATGACCTTCCCCGAGCCGGTGATCGCGGTCTCTATCGAGCCGAAGACCAAGTCCGATCAGGAGAAGCTCGCCACTGCTTTGGGCAAGCTGATGCAAGAGGACCCAACCTTCCGGGTGCATACCGATCAGGAGACTGGGCAAACCTTGATCTCCGGTATGGGTGAGCTTCACCTAGAGATCATCACCGACCGTCTCGTGCGTGAGTTCAACGTAGGCGCTAACGTCGGGCGGCCGCAGGTTGCGTACCGTGAGGCGGTGCTGCAAGAGGCCGACGGCGAAGGCCGTTTCGTACGGCAGAGTGGTGGCCGCGGTCAGTACGGTCACTGCAAGATCCGCTTGCGCCCTACTTCCGAGGCTGACTTCGTCTTCAATGACCAGATCAAGGGTGGCGCGATTCCGCGGGAGTTCATCAAGCCGATCGAGCAGGGCATTCGCGAGGCCATGGAGACAGGTCCCTTGGCTGGCTACCCGATGAACGGTATCGAGATCGATCTCTACGACGGTACGTTCCACGATGTCGACTCGTCCGAGGTCGCTTTCAAGATCGCGGGTTCCATGGCCTTCCAGGATGCGATGAAGCGCGCCAACCCCATCCTTCTCGAACCCGTGATGGCGGTCGAGGTCGTGACTCCGGAAGAGTACATGGGAGACGTCATCGGCGACATCACCTCGCGGCGCGGCCGGGTCCAGCAGATGGAGGCCCGCGGTGGCGCCCAGGTGATCGACACCATGGTGCCGCTCTCGGAGATGTTCGGCTACGCCACCGACCTGCGGTCGGCGACCCAGGGGCGTGCCACCTACAGCATGCAGTTCGATTCATACGAGCAGGCGCCGAAGAGCGTCAGCGAAGAGGTCGTGGCCAAGGCCGCCGGTTGATACGGCCGTCACGATCGAGAAAGGTTCTAGGAGGTAGTCATGGCCAAGGAAAAGTTTGAGCGTTCGAAGCCGCACGTGAACATCGGCACCATCGGACACGTCGATCACGGTAAGACGACGCTGACCGCTGCCATCACCAAGACGTTGGCCCAGGCGGGCACGGCAGACTTCGTGGCCTTCGATCAGATCGACAAGGCTCCGGAGGAGCGGGAGCGCGGTATCACCATCGCGACGGCCCACGTCGAGTACTCGACGGAGAACCGTCACTACGCTCACGTCGACTGCCCCGGTCACGCCGACTACGTGAAGAACATGATCACCGGTGCGGCACAGATGGACGGCGGCATCCTGGTGGTTTCGGCCGCGGACGGTCCGATGCCTCAGACCCGGGAGCACATCCTGCTCGCCCGTCAGGTCGGAGTTCCGGCGCTGGTGGTGTTCATGAACAAGTGCGACATGGTCGACGACGAGGAGCTCCTCGATCTGGTCGAGATGGAGGTTCGCGACCTGCTGTCCGAGTATGACTTCCCGGGCGACGACATTCCGATCGTGCGGGGTTCCGCCCTGAAGGCCCTGGAGTCGGACGACAACAGCGCCGAGTGGAACCAGAAGATCCTCGAGCTGATGGCTGCGGTCGATAACTACATTCCGCTGCCTGAGCGCGCCGTCGATCAGGACTTCCTGATGCCGATCGAGGACATCTTCACGATCTCCGGTCGTGGCACCGTGGTGACCGGCCGGGTCGAGCGCGGCGTGGTCAACGTCGGTGACGAGATCTCGATCATCGGGATCCGCGACACGCAGAAGACGACGGTGACCGGGGTCGAGATGTTCCGCAAGATCCTCGACCGCGGTGAGGCGGGCGACAACGTCGGCGTTCTGCTTCGCGGCACCAAGAAGGACGAGGTGGAGCGTGGTCAGGTCCTGGCCAAGCCCGGCTCGATCACTCCGCACACCCGCTTCAAGGGCGAGGTCTACGTCCTGACCAAGGAGGAGGGTGGCCGTCACACTCCGTTCTTCAGCGGCTATCGCCCGCAGTTCTACTTCCGTACGACCGACGTCACCGGCGTCGCGACGCTTCCGGAGGGAACCGAGATGGTGATGCCCGGCGACAACGTCAACATGGATGTCGAGCTGATCGCTCCGATCGCCATGGAGAAGGGCGTCCGCTTCGCGATTCGCGAGGGCGGTCGCACCGTCGGAGCCGGTACCGTCACCGAGATCACTGAGTAGCAAGGGCTACTCCGCCACCTGCAGAAGGCCAGATCATGGAAAACGAAAAGATTCGCATTCGCCTCAAGGCGTACGACTACCGAGTTCTCGACACCTCGACGCACGAGATCGTCGACACGGCTCGGCGTACCGGAGCCCACGTCGTGGGACCGATTCCGCTGCCGACCCACATCGCCAAGTACACGGTGAACCGGTCGCCGCACGTCGACAAGAAGTCGCGTGAGCAGTTCGAGATTCGGACGCACAAGCGGCTGCTCGACATCCTGGAGCCGACGGGTCAGACGGTCGACGCGCTGATGAAGCTGGAGCTTCCGGCTGGCGTCGACGTCGAGATCAAGGCCTTCGCAAAGTAGGGGACCGATCATGGAAGGCATGTTGGGAAAGAAAGTTGGGATGACCCAGGTCTTCGGCGACGAGGGCCAGATGATCCCGGTGACCGTGCTGGAGGTCGGGCCTTGCCTGGTCGT
>JAUIDB010000088.1 GCA_030429235.1 Thermoanaerobaculia bacterium
GTTCTGAGAGCCGACGTCGAAGAACTGCAGGGCATCCCGAAACTCCCCCAGGTTGTCGGCGTACATCGCGCGACGGAAGGCTTCGAGTTCGTAGGTCGCACCCCAGCCGGTGTACTGCACGGAAAGGGCCGTCACTGGTTGGCTGGTCACATCGAAGTCGACGATCGGGCCCTGGTTGCGACGTGGAACCACCAGGGTCAATCCCCCTTCGAGCGGACCGATCCCGGCGTCGGCACTGCTGTTCATCTCGCCGTCACCGAGGACGTTGAGACGGAAACTCTGCGGGATCAGGACCAACGGTTCGGGTTGACCCTCGAACATCGTCGCGACTGGCAGGCCAGACTGCGGGTCGAGTTGCAGGACCTCTTGGTAGACGTCGGTCACGTCCATCGGGTTGACGGTCGCCCCCCAACAGATCCGCTGATTGCAGCCCAGGACCACGCCCGGAGCCCCGGCGAAACTGACCCCGATCGCGTCGAGGGAGGCGCCACTCGAAGTAGGTTCGAACGACGGTCTCGTGGCACCTTCCGCGGCCGGGTGCAGGGTCGCGGTTCCGAACACGAGGTTGAGGCCACAGGTCGGATCGGCGGAGGCGATGAGATGGGTTTCGTAGAAGGTCGAGGGGGTATTGAGGGCGAGGTGGGGGTCATTGGCCAGCATGGCATGGCCCGACGTCGTGTGGTCGCCGTCGACGATCCACCAGTTGCTTCCTCCCTCGTGTTCTCCACGGCGCAGGGCCGGCCCGAGGACCGGGAGATCGGCGATGGCGTCCCGGTAGTCTCGCGCCAGGTCGAGGACCCCGGGAAGGTGCCGAACGGGTTCGGTGGGTTGTCGGGCCGCCGAGCTGGCCACCCGATTCGCTTGCGGAATCGACACCGTCGGGTCGAACGGTGCACTGCGCACCAGGTCCTCGGAGAAGAGTGCCGTTCCGTCGAATCCGAGAGCGGCGCCGGTGCCGGCGTAGGTCTGCGCCAGGATCGTTCGATCGATATCGCCGAGATCGAAGGAGAGTCCGAATGCGAGTCCCTTGCCGATCGTCACGCTGTCGAGCGGTGTCCAGGGTTCGATGCCGGCGGCTGTGATCTCGAGGGCCGCGTATTCGGGCGGGGCCACGCCCTGGGCCAGGAACGCATTGACGCCATCCGAGTAGGCCTGGAGGTCGACGACGAGCTGGGCGGTATCGGGATTCTGTTGGTAGGCGGCCCAGGAGGCTTCAGCGGCGCGACGGAGCCCCAGGGTCCGCAACTGCACGTCCTGGGGTAGAGCGGCCGCTCCGACCAACTCGGCCAGAGTGCCGCTGAAGTTGCGCCGTAGCGTGTCCATCTGGAAGAAACGGTCCTGAGCGTGCACGAACCCTTGCAGGAAGATCGCGTCCCGTTCGGTGCGAGCGCAGATGTGGGGTACCTGGTTGGAGTCCCGCACGACGAGGGCATCCTGAACGAGACCCGGTAGGGCGGGACCGCCGCTCTGGGCCGAGAGCGGGTGGGCCCAGGCGAGTAGGCAGACCAGGCCGAGGGACGTCAGACGCGTTCGGATCATCGGAAGCCTCCTTGTGCGGATGAACTTCCATCCTATCAGCCGCCATCGCCGGTTCCGCCGCAGTGAAGGCGTGGGGCCTAGCGCCTTAGTCGGTGGTGGGTTTCGGCATGACGAGGTGGAGGCGGCGACGGGCCAGGTCGACGGTCACCGTCTGGCCGTCGAGGAACTCCAGATAGTCCGACTCGATCCCGTCGGCGAAGACGACCCCACCGGTCCCCATCTCGGAGTGGAGGCGTAGCGCCTCGCCTTCGGACAGGACTCCGAACGAGAGTTCGGTGCCGGTGTAGATCGACGGGAAGGGCTCGCGGACGAACCAGGCGAGGCGATCGGCTTCGGGCGAGGCGATGGGCGCCTCGATCTGCCGTTGTTCGAGGATCGAGCGAGCCCAGCCGGTGCAGCCGGTGCCGGTGGCACAGATCAGCCCCGACGACGAGTGCCGTTCGTTCTGCTCGCCGCATTCGAGGCGATAGCGCGCCGACTGGTGGGTTCGGTGGCCGACGAAGATCTCGTTGAGCGCCAGCAGGAGTTGCCCGTCCTCCCGCTGGGCGCGGGCCATGGCCCGCGCCTGGACGGTGAAGGCTTCTTCCGACTGTCCTTCCTCGTGCCACGCGACGAAGGCGGACAGGGCATCGGGGGGGTGGGCGCAGAGCACTCCGTCGTAGCGGTCGGGGTCCGGGTTGATCCCGAGGGTCAGCTGGCCGTCGAGGTACTTGGCGGTGTTGGCGACCAGGCCGTCCTGACCGACCACCAGGACGATGTCATCGGGGGCGAAGAGGAATCGGTCGAGATCGGTACGGTCGACCCGGACGCGGCGTCGATTGGCCGGGATGCTGGCGGAGACCCGGGCGAAACCCTGCTGCAGACGGTCGTCGGCCTCTTCGTATCCGGCGGGATCGTGGCCTCGGCTCTCGAGGTAGAAGCGCGCCTGCGAGGCGGTTCCGTGCTGCTCGATCAGCAGCTCGAGCGGCGTCTTGCGAGTCACCAGCACGAATCGCGGCTGGTGAAGCTTCTTCACTCGGCGTCACCCTCTTGGCCCAGGATCCGCTGCAGCGAGTCGCCGAGCAGGTCGGGCGTCACGTTCAGGTGTTGGATGTTCTGTACCTTGTCGGCGAAGCGCTGGAGGGCGAAGCCGAGGTTGACGGACGACGGGGCGTCGCGCCAGATCTCGACCCGCTGGCGTTCGGTGGCCGTCTCCACGGCCAGTTCCCGCTGGCGGGCTTCGGCGCGAGCCTGCGACTCGACGGCCAGGCGCCGGGAGAGGCCCTCGGCGGCGATCAACTCCCGTTCGACCTGGGCTTCGGCCGCCAGCTTCTGCGCTTCGGTCTCCTGCTGGATCTCGAGCCGGCGGTTGGCGCCCTGCTGCTCGAGCAGAGCTTCCTGCTGGCGGGCGAGCTGGATCTCGGTGGCGAGTTCGTT
>JAUIDB010000055.1 GCA_030429235.1 Thermoanaerobaculia bacterium
TCCCACCAAGACGAGGATCTTGAACAGCTGGCGGCGGCTCAGGGCGGTTCGGGCGGCCCAGGGCGTAGCGGTGACGACCAGGCCGGCGCTAGCCAGGTCGGCGATGCCGCGGACCGTGAGCGCCTCGGCCTCCTCGGATCCCAGTTCGGTCCCCGCCTGCAGCCTCTGACTGACCCGGCGTACCGAGGTCTGGCCGTCGCAGGCTTGCCAGATCGTAGCCGCGGGGCGGTTCAGCAGGGCGGACCAGAGCTCACGACGGTGGCGAAGCTCCAGGCCCTCGGCGGTCTCTACCGCTTCGAGGTCCGGATTCTGTTTGGGAAAACTAGAACCTGTCATGAGATCGACTCCGCTGATTGGTGACCCGCCGAGTATAGGGGCTCGTCGGGGAGGCGGCAAACCAGGCCCACGTGCACGGGCTCGGTCGTCAGCGGTCCCGAGACCGCCACTCCCTGTGGCGGGCTGCCCGCGGGGCCAACCTGCCGAGTCGGGGTGCCCGGTCAGGAGCCGACTCGCAGTTCGTGGTCGACGATCCGCGCGGCGTGGCGTTAGGAGAGCGGTCTGCCCGCGCTGGCCTGCTCGACGGGCTCCGGACCGGAGCTGCCCTGGCCGAGCGTTTCGCCGCCGTGACCGGCCGCGCGAGGGTATGCGAACCGCTGCCGGATTTCATGGTCGAGATGCTGGTTGATCCAGGTGAGGTCCTCCGCCTCGATGCGTCGGGCCACCATCTCGGCTCGATACTCCTGCTTTGCCGCCTCGCCGAACACGCAGTCACCACCATGACGTTTGGCGGGCGTCCCCGCGACCTCCTCGATCACTCGATCGAGGTCGATGCCAGTCTGTTGCGGTAGGTGACGGCCCAGCGAGGCGAGCAAGCGGTGAGGCTCTTCCACCAGGTCCTCGAGCCGAACGTACAGGACCTGGTGCGGTTCGAGGTGGCGCTGGTAGGCACGATAGTAGGCGTTCCATACGGCGATCAGATTGGGGTAGGTGACCTCCTGGAACCGGACTCGGCTGCGGATCCGATCGGCGAAGGTTCGGCGCCGGTCCAGGAAGGCGATCCCGTAGGAGCGTCGACTGGTCGAGAGGGCCCAGAAGTAGGGTCGTCGCACCATACAGATCAGCAACGTCGTCGCGCTGATCTTCTTCAGGGGCATGGGAGCTCCCGGGCTCCACAGGCAGCCTGGTCCTCCCCAACGGTAGTGCGGTGGCAACGAGTGTTTGCCGAACAGGCGGTGCACCGCGGCCGGCAGGTCGAACAGTCGCCGTTGGTAGGCGAACATCAGATTGGTCCCCGAGTTGTAGGGGCCGAGGACCTGCACTTCCTGAATCGTGCCCAGGTCGGGTTCGGAGGCCGATCGACCGAGGATCCAGGGAGGGTGGCCGGGCGCCGGGTCGTTCACGTCGAACTCGCCGCTGGCGTGTTGCGATGCTTCATGGACTTTGGAAGTATAGCGAGCGGTCGGTCCCACCCTATGTTCATCGGCGAGAAACTGCTCTACCTCGAACTGCCCAAGACCGGGTGCACCCACGTGCGCCGGTTGTTGCGTCGACTGCCGAGTTGCGAGGGGGAGAACCGCGGCAAGCACAACACGATCTATCGGCTCTCGGAGGCGGAACGCGCCACGCTCGGCTCCAAGATCAAGTTCGGCAACGTGCGGAATCCCTGGGACTGGTACGTATCGCTCTGGTCCTTTGGTTGCATGGGGCGCGGTCTGGTGCACCGGCTACTGACGAGCGATAGAGCCGAGCGCGGGCGGGCCGGGCACTCACCTCGGCCCTGGCGAGAGTCGTACCGTGCGGGCGATGTCAACGGATTCCGAAGGTGGCTGCGGATGTTGCTCGAAACCCACCGGGAGGACGTCGGGCTCGGCTTTGACCGCGATCTGCTGGTCGGCGAACTCGGTTTCCTCACCGACCGCTATCTACGGCTCTATCTCGAGCGTTTCGAGCCCGGGGACCAGGGACCACGGTCCACGGCGGAACTCGCTGACTACGACCGGCGCTACGGGATCCTGGACTGGTTCGTACGCACCGAGTTTCTGGAGGAGGACCTGTTGGGGGTGCTGGCGCAAGTCCCGATCCGACCGCGAGAAGTGCGACGGGTGTGGGCCAACCGAGCCAAACGCCGCAATGCCTCGGAGCGCAACCGCGACTACCGCCCCTACTACGACGTCGCGACGGTCGACCTGGTCGCAAGTCGTGATGCCTATCTGATCGCGAAGCACGGATACGACTTCGACAACGTGGTCGCTGGCCGGCCGGTCGAGCGCGAGGGGCCGGCATCTCCCCACCCGCCCCGTTAGGGAAGTGAACTACCATCGCGAGATGATCAGACACCGCCACGCCCTCCGCCTTCCGTTCACGCTCTCGACTCTGGGGCTGCTCTGTCTCGGTGGCTTCCTGGCCTGTCAGCCGCCACCGACGGAGGTCGCCTCGACCGATGAGGCCACGTCGGCCTTCCATCAGCTCCTGGCGGACCACTGGGAACGGGCCCAGGAGGAGCGGATCTACTTCCGCACCGACCCCGATGGTTGGCGGATGGAGGGGCGGCTGTCCGAGCACACGCCGGCAGCGAGAGCGCGGCGGCACGAATTCAACGAGTCGGTCTTGGTACGGTTGGCCGAGATCGACCCCGGGGAGCTCGGGGAGGCCGACCGCGTTTCGTACCGAGTGTTCGAGTACGAGCGCGAGGCCGAGCGTGATAGCTACTCGCAGTTCGACCATCGGTTCCCGTTCACCAGTCTGTTCGGCTACCACACCTACTTCGCCGAGGCGCCGGCCAACATGTCGTTCCTCGACGCCGCTGCCTACGAGGACTACCTGGTGAGCCTGGAGGACTTTCCACGCTACAACGGTGAGCTGATCGAGTCCCTGCGCGAGGCGATCGGGGCGGGGTATACGCACTACTGCGAGAGCATCCAGGACTACGGTGTGACGATCGATCTCCACATCGTCGAGGATCCGCGAGAGAGCCTGCTGTTCGGACCGTTCGAGGAGTTCCCGGCGACGGTGGGGGAGGCGCAGCGGCAGGAGTTCACGGCGCGGGGACTGCAGCTCATCGAGGAACGGGTGATTCCGGGGTACGAGACGCTCTACCGGTTCTTCGTCGACGAGTACCTGCCGAACTGCCGGAACACGGTCGGGATCGCCAGCCTGCCGGAAGGCGACGCCTACTACCGGTACCTGATCCGCTACTTCACGACCACCGACCTCTCGCCGCAGGAGATCCACGACCTGGGGCTGAGCGAAGTGGCTCGGATCCGAGGCGAGATGGAGGAGATCATCCGACAGGTGGAGTTCGAGGGCGGCTTCCGGGAGTTTCTCGACTACCTGAGGCAGGAGCCGTCCTTCTACGCCAAGACCGAGCTCGAGCTCCTGGGGCGGGCAGCCCTGATCGCCAAGACCGCCGAAGGGGAGCTACCGAAGTTCTTCGGTCTCCTGCCGCGCGGCACCTACAAGATCAAGCCCAACCCCAATCGGGGCACCTTCTACATGGGTTCGGCCGGCGACGGCAAGACCTCGGGCACCTACTTCCTGTCGACCGGTGATCTCAGCGCCGAGCCGCTCTACAGCCTCGAGGCCCTGACCCTGCACGAGGGTGTACCGGGGCATCATCTGCAGGGAGCCCTGAGCCTCGAGCTCGATCTTCCCGAGTTTCGCAAGACGCTGTACCACGGCGCCTACGGCGAGGGCTGGGGTCTCTACTCGGAGTGGCTGGGCAAGGAGATGGGGTTCTATCAGGACCCCTACAGCGACTTCGGGCGGTTGACCTACGAGGCCTGGCGAGCGACTCGCCTGGTGGTCGACACCGGGATGCACGCGTTCGGTTGGTCGCGCCAGCAGGCGCTCGACTACATGCTCGACCACACGGCGGCGAGTCGGGTCGAGGCCGACCGTGAGATCGATCGCTACATAACCTGGCCGGCCCAGGCGCTCTCCTACAAGATTGGGGAGCTGGAGATCCGCAAACTGCGATCGATGGCCGAGGCGGAACTGGGGACGGACTTCGACCTTCGTGGTTTCCACGACACCGTGGTGGGCAATGGATCGTTGCCGATCGAGGTCCTGCAGGATCTGGTCGCGGAGTGGGTCGAGGCCGAGCGCCAGGCTAGGGGCAGGTAGCGAAGGCGGCCGTGTCCTGGATCGGCCGGAACGGCGTGTTCAGGTCGCTGGAGTAGTGCTTCTCGGCGCCGGTCTTGAGGTCCTCCACCGTGATCTCGATCCCCAGGTTGGTGAGGCCGGCGACGAAGACCCAGTAGTGGCCGTTGTTGGCGCAGCCGTCGATCACCTTGGCGATCAGTTCGACGTTGCTGGGGCGGAAGAACCAGAAGAAGCCGGTTTCCGGGGTGAGCGGAGCGGGGATTCCGATGCCCCGATTCCCGACGAAGTCTCGCCATAGGACCTGGATCGCGAAGCGATTCGCCCGCAGCAGCAGGGGTGGCCCCGGCGTGATGCGTTGGCGCACGAAGGTGAAGCTCCCCACGGCGGTACCGGCCGCAAAGGGAGGGTCGTCGACCAGGTCGATCGGTTCACGTGGCTGGGTGTCGCGGTTGCGTGCCGCGTAGGTGGTCCCACTGTCGGTACCCGCGTCGAGGGCGTAGAGGGTGACCACCTTGCGCTCGACCCAGGCTCCTTGCTCCAGGAGATCGAGACCCGTGACGCCGACGAACCAGTCCGGGCTCGGAGCCAGCATGGTCACCAGGGTGACGCGGGAGTGGTCCAGGGTCGCGGTGAAGTCCAGGGCGGTGCGGCCGGGAGAGGGACGCAGGTTGGGGCCGATCAAGAGGCGAGACGCGTGGCCGGCGGCCATCGCTTCGGCGATCTCGAAGTCGAGCGGTGAGGTCTGTCCCCGCTCGGCCATCTGCTCCATCCCGGGTGAGGCGAAACCCCCGAGCGACCAGAACTCGACGTTCGCATCGTGCAGCGCTCCGACCAGCGGCGAAAAGTGTGGGTTGGCCGGAAAGGCGATGGGATGGGTGTCGGCACTCCAAGTCGACTCGAAGTGGACCCGGTAGTGAGCGCTGGCGGTGGGTTGAGCGTGCGCCACCGAGGGGGTCAGCGCAGAGGTCCCGACCAGGAGGAGGAGCGCCGCGGCGTAGCGTAGGTAGATTCGGTGGGGCATGGTTCGCCCTAGCTACGGTCCGGCGCGGCGATCGGTTCAGTGGAGTCTGCCGCGGGTTCTTCGGAGGCGGTTCTCGGCGGGGGTGCGACGGTGGGACGGGGCAAGGGCAGGACCATCGCCACCTCCAGGCCGCCCTGGGGGCGGTTGCCGACGCGCAGGGAGCCACCGTGCGCCTCGGCGATCTCGCGGCAGAGGGGCAGGCCGAGTCCGCTGCCGCTCCGCTTGGTGGAGTAGAAGGGGAGCAGGGCCGACGGTAGAACGGTCGGGGACATCCCGTCGCCGCGGTCGCGAACGATGAGGACCTGTTCGTGGTCGACGCGGATCTCGAGCTCGATCGCTTCCGGAGGAGAACCGGCCTCTCGCGCGTTGCGCAGGAGGTTGATCAGAGCCTGCTCGATCTGGGCAGAATCGAAGTGTCCGGGAGTGCTCGGCAGGGAACCCGCGGCCACGAAGGACTCGGTGGCTTGGAGTTGAGCGACGAAGGTGGGCCAGAGGATCGGCTCCGGTCGAGGCTGGGGCAGCTTGGCGAAGCGGGCATACCCCGAGATGAAGCTCTCGAGATGGGCGGCCCGTTCCTCGATCGTGGCCAAGACCCTGGCCAGGCGGTCGGGATCGGGAAGCTGACCGAGCTGCCGTCCCGACCGGGCGAGCGAAGCGATCGGCCCCAGGGAGTTGCGGAGCTCGTGGCTGATGAGTCGAATGACCTTCTTCCAGGTCTCGACCTCCTTGCGGTTCATCTCGCGCGTGAGGCGCTCGAGCAGGATCAGGTGGTGGCGCCGGGTGTTGAGGTCGAACCAGCGGTGTGAGAGATGGAAGACCTCGGGCTCGTCTGCGTGCTCGACCCCGATCAGTCCCTCCCGTCCATCGCGCAGGGCGGTCGCGAGTTCGGGAGGCAGCGAGGGGAGGAGGTCCTCGACGTTTTCGCCGGCGACCCGTCGGCCGCGAAAGAACCACCTCCGGGCCGCGGCGTTGTCGTAGATCACGTCGCCGCGGTCGGTGGTGAGGAGCAGGGCCAGGGGCGAGGCCTGGATCACGGTGTCGAGCAGCAACTCCCGTTGGTAGATGCTCTGTCGTTCGTCTCGCATGGCCGAGGAGACTTCGTTGTAGAGCCGCAGCAGATCTCCCAGTTCGTCGTCTCGATCGACGGCCAGGCTCAGGCTGTAGTCGGTGTCGCGCATCGCCTCGACGCCGTTGGAGAGCGCGGCGAGCACCGAGTGGATCGGTCGCAGGAAGACCCGGCTGGCGTAGAGCGCCAGGAAGATGCCGACCAGCGCCACCACGAGGAGCGCCAATCCGGCGTGATCCAGCCAGCGACTGACCACGACGGCCACGGCCCCCGTGGTGACCGTAGCGCCGGCCACCAGGAGCCCGAGACGGCCGTCGAGCGACCACCGGCGAGCGGCCGCAGAGGTCGGATCGCGCGGTGAGCGGCTCGGGTCAGGGGTCTCGATCGATGCCATGCTTCTCCAGGCGTCGATACAGGGCTTGCCGCGTGAGCCCTAGAATGCGGGCGGCCGCCGAGATGGTCCAGTTGGTCTCTTCGAGGGCGCGGACGATCTCGTCGCGGCTGGGTTCGAGGGAGGTCGGTGGACGGGCCGTCGTGGACGGTTCGAGATCGAGCAGGGCAGCGCTGATCTGGGCCCCGGGAGCCAACAGCATCGCCCTTTGGAGGCGGTTGCCGAGCTCCCGGATATTGCCGGGCCAGGGGTAGGAGCGGAGCGCGCGTCGCGCGTCGGCGGTGAGCTCGAACGGCTCGCTGAGGAAGTGCTCTGCGATCGGCAGGATGTCGTCGGGGCGGTGGGCCAGAGGCGGGACGCGCAGTTCGATCACGTTCAAACGATAGTAGAGATCCTCTCGGAAGGTTCCGTCGCGCACCGCCGCCGCCAGATCGGCGTTGGTGGCACTGACGATGCGTACGTCGACGCGTTGGGTCTCGGAGGACCCGAGGCGTTCGAACTCGCCGGTCTGCAGCACTCGGAGCAGCTTGACCTGACCCGACAACGGAAGCTCGCCGATCTCGTCGAGGAACAGGGTGCCTCGGTGTGCCGCCTCGAAGCGGCCCTGGCGGCGGCGGGTAGCGCCGGTGAAGGCTCCGGCCTCGGCGCCGAAGAGCTCGCTCTCCAACAGTTCGCTGGGCAGGGCGCCGAGATTGACCTTGAGGTAGGGCGCCTGCGCGCGATCGGAATTGGCCTGGACGATGTCGGCGAACTTCTCCTTGCCCGCCCCGTTGGGACCGGTAATCAGCACCGGCACCTCGGTGGGTGCAATCCGCACCGCGGTCGAGACCAACTCGTGCAGGGTCGCGCTCTCGTAGACCAGGCCACAGAGTTCGGCCCGCTTTGCCAGCTCCCGGCGGGAACGCCGACGCTCGTCCAGGAGCTCCTGACGCTCCCGGCGGGCCGTGGCGAGATCCAGCAGGTTGCGCAGGGTCGCGAGCAGCTTGTCGTCGTCCCAAGGTTTCTCCAAGTAGTCGGCTGCCCCTTCGCGGACCAGCTCCACCGCCTGCTCGAGGTGCGTCCAGGCGGTGAGCAGAATGACCGGCATCTCGGGCGACAGCTCGCGGATGGCGCGGAACAGCTCGCCACCCTCGAGGCCCGAGGTCGTATCGGCGGCGAAGTTCATGTCCTGGATGACGACGTCGATGCTGCCACGCTGCAGCCGATCGAGACCCTCCTCCGGAGTCGACGCCGAGTACGACGCGATGCCGTTGAGTTCCAGCAGCACCTCGAGGGCGGTCTGGACGGCGGGGCTGTCGTCGATGATCAGAACCCTGGCCATGGACCCTAGGCTAGCAGCGTCGTGGGTAGATCCTTCGCTCGCGGCGCGCTCTCGGGCTCGCGCCGCACCCCCTCACAGCGTACGAGTCGCCACCGACGGGGGAACCAGCGTGGCGCGACGAGCCGGGGGCAGCGTCGAGGAGACGCAGAGCGCTCCGATGCCTACGGCCGAGAGCAGCAGCCACTGCCAATCGAGTCGAGGCATCGAGAAGTTGTTGACCAGCCAAACGTTGAGCAGGACGCACAGAATCGCCCCCACGGCGATGCCGACCGTGGCCACCAGGGAACTCTCGATCAAGAAGTAGCGCAGGATGTCCCGTTTGCGGGCGCCGAGGGCGCGACGGGTTCCGATCTGCTTGGTGCGTTGGGTCACCGAGGAACTGGCCAGGCCGATGATGCCGACCGCGGTCACCGACACGAGCAGGAAGATGACCACCAGGAGCATCTGAACCATCGAGCGGTCCCCCCGGTAGGTGCGGGCGACCAACTCCTCCTGGCTGCGAAGACTCAGGAGGCGGTCCGGGATCTCGGCCAGCATGGCGGCTTCGATCTCCGCCATGAGACGGTCTCGTTCCCCCGGCGCCGTCCGCACCAGGTAGCGGGGTCGGCTCACCTCGCGGATCGTCGGTTGCAGCATCACCATGTCGGCGGAGGA
Source organism: Thermoanaerobaculia bacterium (assembly GCA_030429235.1). GTDB lineage: Bacteria > Acidobacteriota > Thermoanaerobaculia > Multivoradales > JAIOJS01 > JAIOJS01. The sequence continues at coordinate 8,555 of JAUIDB010000055.1, forward strand.
GTGGCGAACCCACGGACCTGACAACTTGGCGATGACGCCGACCACGGTCACCGGGATCCCGTCGGAGTAAACCGTCTTGCCGACGGCGTCGCCTTCGGGGAAGAGGGCGTCGGCGAGCGCTTCGGTGACGATGGCGCGGCTGGAGTATCCACGGTCGTTGAGCCGTTCGCGTTCGATGTCGGCGGCGGTGAAGTCTCGCCCCGCGATCAGTTCGACACCGAGCGTCTTCAAACCCTGTTCGTCGATCTTGTTGCGGTTGTGGCAGACGGAGAGGTCCTCGTTCTCCGGGTCCGGCGAGAAGCACTCCATGTTGCCGCCGCCGCCCAGTGGAGCCGATCCGACGACAGTGGCCGCTTCCACCCCGGGCAGGCTCCGCAGCAGTCGTAGGTCCGCTTCCACGGCGTCGAAGTGGTTGATCCCGGACCGCAGGTCCCGATACGAGACATTGATCAGATTGGGCACGTCGAGGCCCAGGTCGCGGTCCATGAGGGCCCGGCGCTGGGCGATGAGATCGAGAGCGTTGGCCGTGACCGCCAGGGTGATGGCGATCTGGGCCGCAATCAGGAGGGCTCGGACCTTCTGCTTGAGCATGGCGCTGAGGATGGGACGGATTTCCATGGGGACTCCTATCGGCAAGCGGACGTTGGCTTCAAGTTCGGAGGTGGCGGGCCGGGGGAATCCGGCTCCCGCGCCAGGCTGGGTACAGACCCGCAATGAGGGCCGAACCGACGGACAGGAGCACGGCCCAGAACAGCAGGGTCGGATTGAGACGGCTGATCTCCTCTTCGACGCCGCTGGCTCGGAGGAACCGCAGTCCGGCGGCGGCCAGGAGGAGCCCGGTGACCGCTCCACCCAGGCCGAGGACGGCCACCTCGATCAGGCGCTGGGCGAGCAGGGTCTTGCGGCGAGCCCCCAACGCGCGTCGTACGGCGAGTTCCTTGGGGTTGAGTAGGAACTTGTCGAGCAGCAACCCGACGACGTTGGCCAGACACACCACGAGGAAGAGAAACGCCAGTCCGAGGAGGACACGGGCGTCGTCGTCGACCACGCCGTAGTCGCGCAGGAAGGTCATCAGGTCCTGGACCAGCACCACCTCGTCGCGAGGGAACCGACCGAGGCGGCGCTGCGAGGCGATGTAGCCTTCGACCTGGGCTTCGTAGTCTCGCACCTGGTCGGCATCGGCCAGGAGCGCCCAGTACTGGATCCAGACGCACTCTGAGTCGAGGAAGGCCTGCCATGTATTGCCTTCGACCTCGGCGAAACAGGACGTGCTGCCGCTGCCCTTTCTCGCCTCCAGTACTGGCGTCAGATGCAGCGGCAGGAAAAGTTCCTCGCTGGGGTCGAAGGCACCCGAGTTCACGTCGTAGAACTTGGGGGCCGGATCCCAGGGATGGAGGACGCCTACGACGGTGAAGGTCCAGTCTCCGAGGCGGACGTCCCGTCCGACGGAATCTTCGCCTCCGAACAGCTTCTGGTTGGCCAGGGAGGAGAGTACGACCACCAGTTCTCGGTCGGTCTCCTGGCGCGTCGACCAGGGACCACCGAACGCGAACTCCACGTCGAACATCGGGAAGAAGTCCCGCGTCGTCAGCCTGCCCTCTGCCAGGAAGGGGCGGGTGGCCTCTTCCTGCTCGGACTCGAGTTCCGGACGGACGATGAAGTCGCTGATGTAGCCCGCCGACTGGTACTCGGCCTGTCCGAGCTCGACCAGCGCCATGGCATCGCGGTAGGTCACCTCGTAGGGAGGGCTGTCGTCGTCGTTCATCGAGTCTCCGACCGGCCAGTTGTGCAGCCGCACCGAGAAGATGCGATCACTCTTGCTGGGAATCGGGTCCCGCGACGAGAGGTGGTAGATCGTGAGGATCGTCATGCAGACGCCGATTCCCAGTCCGATCGTGCCCATGACGATCGCCGCTCTCCAGGGGTCACGACGGAGGCTCTTGCGGGCGGTTTGCAGGTGGTAGCTCAGCATGGAAGGACCTCAGGCGCTCTCGGCGGCGTTGACCAGCGCTTCGCGCTCGGTCCAGGCATCGAGGTTGGTGACTCGACCGTCGAGTACGTGGATCGTGCGGTGCGCGCGACGAGCCAGTTCGGGGTCGTGGGTCACCATGATGATGGTGGTTCCCGCCTCGTTGATGTCCTGGATCAGGTCCAGCACCTGGCGCGCCATCAGTGAATCGAGGTTGCCGGTGGGCTCGTCGGCGAGCAGGATCCGGGGGTCGCCGGCGAGGGCTCGCGCGATGGCTACCCGCTGCTGCTGACCGCCGGACAGTTGGGCAGGGTAGTGCCGCGACCTCGACGCCAGGCCGACCCGCTCGAGGGTCGCGGCGATCCGCTCCTTCCGCTCTCGGGCGGGTAGCCCCCGGTAGCGCAACGGGACGTCGACGTTGTCGAAGACGTCGAGGTCGGGGATCAAGTTGAAGCTCTGAAAGATGAAGCCGATCTTCTCGTTGCGGATCCGCGAGGCTCGATCGTCGTCGATGGTCGAGACGTCGACCCCGTCGAGCCGGTAGGTGCCCTCTTCGAAGGTCTCCAACAGGCCGGCGATGTTGAGGAACGTCGTCTTGCCCGAGCCCGACGGGCCGCTGACGGCCACGAACTCACCCGCTTCGACCGAGAGCGTGAGGTCACGTACGGCGTGGGTCTCGACGAGGTCGGTACGGTAGATCTTGCTGACGGCTTCCATTTCGAGCATGGTGGGACTCCTGGTCGGGTTGGGAGAGTTGACGTTGCGGGGGATCGGTAGCGCTCGGCGCTCAGTTCGATAGATAGACGGTTTCGGCCTGGCCGAAGTCTTCGTAGGAGGAGAGGATCACCTCTTCCTCGGCGTGCAGGCCGTCGACGACCTGCACCCGCGCCACGCTGCCGGGGGACAGCACCACGGAACGGCGCCGGGCCTGATTGCCCTCGATCACGTAGGCGATTCGGGAGGCACCGGAGTCGAGGAAGGGCCCGCGGGGCAGACTCAGGGTGTCCTCGATCGATTCGAGCAGGATCGAGGTCGAGACACGTTGGTTGCGCTTGATGCCGGCCGGCGGCGGGCCGTCGAATCCCGCGCGAGCGAGAATGCGGGCCTCTTCCACCTCGGGAGAGACCGAGGTCAGGGCGCCTTGGTAGGACTGACCGGCCCAGGTGATCTCCACCTTGGCGCCGACGAACAGGTCGTCGCCGTAGCTCTCCGGGATCGACAGTTCGACCTCGAGCTGAGTCAGGTCGATCACGGTGGCCAGGGCGGCATGGCGATCGACCGCCTGGCCTTCCTCGACTGCGAGGTTGCCGACCACGCCCGAGACGGGGGAGCGGACCTCGAGTTCGAGGACCTGTCGTTCCAGTTCGGCCACCCGCAGCTGCTGCCGCTGCAGGGCCAGCTCGAGCGCGGCACTCTCGAACTCGAGAAACTCGTTCTCGAGGGTGCGTTGCTCGGTCGCTTGCCGGAAGGCGAAGTCCGCGGCGTCGCGTCCGTCGACGGCTTCTTCGTAGTCGTGTTCGCTGATCACCAGGTGGGCGCGGGAATCGGTGGCGCGTCGCAGCTCGCGTTCCGCCGCCTGCAGATCGAGCTGGGCCAGATCCACCGCTTGCTGGTGGCGTAGGCGGCTGCGGCGGGCGGTGATCCGCTGGCGCTGCAGGCCGAGACGGGCGGTTTCCAGCGAGGAGTGCTCCGCTTCGAGCAGGTTGGTCAGTTCGGGACTCTCGACGCGGGCAAGCACCTGATCGCGCTGCACGGCCTGGCCGGCGTGGACCAGCAGTCGGACATTGCCATCGACCGGGCTGTAGAGCGTGGGGCTGGTGGCGGCCACGATGCGACCCTGAGCGGAGACGCTTCGGACCAGGGGACCTCGGGTGACGCGGGCGGTGCGCAACTCGGCTCGGGACGCGGTGGCCTCGGAACCGAAGACGCCGCGCACGGTCGGCAGCCAGAAGAGGGCGACGACTCCGACCGAGACTGCGGCGATGGCCAGGCCCCAGCGCTGGCGTCGCCGTTTCGGCTCGGGGTCGATCGGTCGGTCCTGCCCGGTCGTGTCGCGGATCGACGAGAGATCCTGGTGGAAGCGGTGCACTCGGGGGGTGGGTTCTTGCATGATGACCCTGAGTCTGCATGGGGCATGCCACCCTGTCGGTTCAGTGGAAAGCGAGTCGTATCAATGGTTTGGCTCTGTCGTCGCGCCGCGAGGCCAACCGTGGGTGTCCGCTGCGGACAGGCTCGGACAGAGCGGACACCCGCCGCGCCGCTACCGTTGTAGGGCGCCTGAGTTCAGTTCGGAGATTGGGCCGGCTGGCGGGTCGGTCCCAGCTTGCGGCCATGGGTCCAGTACAGGACGAAGGTACCCAGACCGGCGACGAGGCCCAGTCCGAGGGAGGCTCGAGCGGCCAGTGGGGGCAGAGAGAACCGCGTGTTCAGGAAGAAGACGAGAAGGGCCGCCGCGAACAAGGTGAATCCCACCCGTTCCTGGAGGACCAGGCTCAGCTGGGCCGGCACTGGGCCCCGAGAGTTCGCGGCTGGGCTCAGCAAGGGGCGGAAACGATCGAAGTCCCAGAAGCAGAGGTACACCACGGCGAGCAGCATCGCGCCGGTGACGTAGGGGGTCCCTCCGAAGTCGATCGAGACCGTGATCACGAAGATGTTCAGCATGATGGGCAGAAACGCGGCCGCTCCCAGATGCGCCAGGGCCGGGAAAAGGAGCAAGACGCCGGCCAGGATCTGCGACGCACCGAGGAACTGCCAGTAGAAGCCGGTCTGGAACATCGCTTCGAAGAATGCTCCGATCGGCGTCTCCACCCCCATCGAGGTGAACCGTTGCCCGAGCAGTTTCACGAGTCCGGTCGGAATGAAGCCGGCGGCGAGCAGGATCCGGGTGAAGAGGGTCAATCGGTAGAGAAACGGCGATCTCCTGATCGTCGAGAAGGCGTGATCGAGCGGCGACAGCATGGGGCCTATTCTGCCATCTCAGAGGGTCGTTGCCACGATCTGAGTATTCCGTGGTAGTATGCGCGTTCAGGTGTCGGGCGGCCTCGGTCGGTCCTCACGGAAACTGGCAGCGACAGACCCGCCAGCTCGGCTCCACGAATCTCGAACTCGCAGACCTCTTTGGAGGTTGGCGATTGCGGCAGGCCCCTCCGGCTCGGTCTCCGCCAAGTACTACTCCCGCCGGGCCTTGACAGACCAGAGCGCCGCGGATGGAGACGTGGTCGGTAGCGCAGGTTCCTGCCTACGACCGACGCTCCCGGAGTGTTCTCGTTGGATTGGAACCAAACTCACGATGAGTAACGTATTTTCTGAACTACACCCTAGCCTGCAGCGCGCCGTCGCCGAGATGGGCTTCACCCAGCCGACCCCGATTCAGCAGAAGTCGATCCCTCCTGGACTCGACGGCCGCGATCTTCTCGCCTGCGCCATGACGGGGAGCGGCAAGACGGCGGCGTTTCTGCTGCCGATCATGGACTATCTGATCGACCAGCCCCGGGGCAAGACGCGAGCTCTCGTGTTGAGCCCGACGCGCGAGCTGGCCGCCCAGATCGTCGAGCACTTCGAGGAGCTCGGACGCCACACCAAGCTCACCGCGGCCGCCGTGTACGGCGGGGTCGGTATGAAACCTCAGGAACAGGCCTTCCGGCGCGGAGTCGATCTGATCGTCGCTTGTCCCGGGCGTTTGCTGGATCACTTTCAGTACCCCTACGCCCGTCTGGCCGACCTCGAGATCCTGGTCCTCGACGAGGCGGACCGCATGCTCGACATGGGATTCTTGCCCGACATTCGCCGGGTCTTGAAGCATCTTCCAGCCGTCGAACAGACGCTCTTCTTCTCGGCCACCATGCCACGCCCCATCGTCGAACTGTCGAAGGGACTGCTGCACGATCCGGTGCGTCTCGATGTCGAGCGCCCCTCGGCGCCGGCGCGGGGGGTCGAACAGACCATCTTCCCGGTGCGTCACGATCTGAAGACGCCGCTTCTGGTAGAGCTTCTGGAGAGTGGAGAGATCGACAACAGCATCGTCTTCACGCGGACCAAGCATCGCGCCGACCGGTTGGCCAAGAAGCTGACCAACCGGGGAATCTCGGCCGATCGGATCCACGGCAACCGGAGCCAGGCACAGCGCACCCGGGCCCTGGCCGCATTCAAGGACGGCAGTACGCGGGTTCTGGTGGCCACCGACATCGCCGCCCGGGGAATCGACGTCGAGGCGCTCTCGCATGTGGTGAACTTCGACGTTCCCAACCTTCCCGAGGACTACATCCACCGGGTGGGTCGAACGGCTCGGGCCGCCAACACCGGAGAGGCGTTCACCTTTGTTTCTCCGGAGGAGCGGAACCACCTGAACGCAATCGAGAAGGCGGTGGGCCGTCGTCTGCCGACCCGCAAGCTGGAGGGTTTCGACCACAACGCCCCCAGCCAGGAGGCGCTCGAGATTCCGCTACAGGAGCGGATCGCAAAGATTCGGGCGCGGAAGGCCGAGGACCGGGCTCGTTCCCGGGCGAAGGCGGCCCGCAAGGCCCAGAACCAGGGTTCGGGAAGCGGGCGGGGTGGAGAGCAGTCCCGGGGCGGTTCGGGCCAGCGGTCGAGCGCCGACGGGCGCACCCACGGCGGAGCGGGCCGCGATTCTGGAGCCCGTGGTGGGGGCCAGAATCCCGGCCGAGGGCGTTCCGGGCGTCGACGCCGTCGAGCGAGCTGAGCGGGTCGGGGAGTTGTGGCCGCGGTTCGGCCGCGGTAGTCTCCGCGACATGACGGGGAGCGAGGTTCAGAGCGTGACGGCGACCGAGGCCTTGGCGCGGCTCCGCCAGGGTAACGCTCGGTTCGTCGACGAGTCGCCACAACGCGTGGCGATTGGCGGGGAACGGCTTCGTCGCGATCTACTGGCGGGCCAGGCTCCGTTCGCGGTGATCCTGGGCTGCTCGGATTCCCGAGTGCCGGCGGAGATCGTGTTCGACCAGAGCCTGGGAGATCTGTTCGTCATTCGAGTGGCGGGCAACATCGTGGCGCCGTCACAGGTCGGCAGTATCGAGTTCGCAGCGGACCGTTTTGGAACTCCTCTGGTGGTCGTTCTCGGTCACACCGGGTGTGGTGCGGTGAGCGCCACCATCGAAGAACTCGAGCGCCCTTCCGGGGGTGGTTCTCCCAATCTCGGGTCGATCGTGGCCCGGATCCGTCCCACGGTGGAGTCGTTGCGCGAGACCGAACTGGTCGAGGATCCTGCACGACTGGCGGCCGCGGCCGTGCGTGCCAACGTGCGGGCTTCGGCCGATCATCTGCGGCACGGCTCAGCGCTGCTGGAGGAGTTGGTCGAGGCAGGACGGTTGCGGGTCGTCGGCGCCGAATACTGCCTCGAGTCGGGAGTGGTCGACTTCTTCGACGGAGTCTAGATAGAGAGGCCCCGCGGGCCGCGATTCCTGCTATCCTGCGCCGCCATGAACGACCTGTTTCTCAGAGCCTGCCGCGGCGAAACCGTCGAACGTCCCCCTGTCTGGATCATGCGTCAGGCCGGCCGGTACCTGGCCGAATACCGGGCGATCCGAGA
>JAUIDB010000056.1 GCA_030429235.1 Thermoanaerobaculia bacterium
GTGACTGGTAGATGGCCTCGGGGGAGGATGCCAGACGGCGCTGCAGGAGAGTCAGCGCGAAGCCGACGGTCCGAACGCGGGAGTCGTTGATCAGTGCTTCCGCCCGGTTGAATTCCTCGCGGACGTAGGAGGTGACCTCGGCGTAGAGCCGGGCCTCGTCGTCGGAGAGCTGAAAGGCTTTCGTGTAGGCGATCCGTTCGGGGAAGAGAGGCTTACCGTCGAACTTGACCAGGTTCTCTTTGACCATCCGTCGCATCAAGTCATCGACAGTGGCTTGGTGGACGCCGTCCCGGAACCGGCCCTCGAAACGGTCGCCATCGAGGAGGGCCATGAAGAGTTGGAAGTCCTGCTCCTTGCCGTTGTGAGGGGTGGCGGTCATGAGCAGAAAGTGACGCGCCATGGTGCCCAGGAGCTGGCCCAGGCGGTAGCGCTTGGTGTACTTCACCTCCCCACCGAAGAAGGTGGCAGAGAGCTTGTGGGCCTCGTCGCACACCACCAGGTCCCAGGCGCATTCGGGGGTCTTGAGCTTGGCTTGGAGATCCTCGTCCCGCGACAGCATGTCGAGGCGGGCGATGACGCGAGGGTTCTCGAGGAACCAATTCCCGGTGTGTGCAGCCTCCTGCTTGTCGCGGGTGAAGATCTCGAAGGAAAGGGAGAAGCGGTCGTAGAGCTCGTCCTGCCACTGCTCGGCGAGGCTCCCGGGGCAGACGATGAGGCACCGCTGCAGGTCCCCGCGGGCCATCAGCTCCTTGATAAAGAGGCCCGCCATGATGGTCTTGCCGGCTCCCGGGTCGTCGGCGAGGAGGAAGCGGAGAGGCTGACGAGGCAGCATTTCCTCGTAGACGGCCGTGATCTGGTGGGGCAGCGGTTCCACGAGGGAGGTGTGGACGGCCAGGAGGGGATCGAAGAGGTGGGCGAGGCGGATGCGGTGGGCTTCGGAGACGAGCCGGAAGAGATGGCCGTCGCCATCGAAGCTCCACGGGCGGCCCTTCTCGACGATCTCCATGTCGGCGAGATCGTGCCGGTAGACTAGGCGGTTGCGGACCTTGCCGTCCGGGTCTTTGTAGGTGATTTCGACAGCTTCGGAGCCGAATCGCTCAACGGCGGTCACCGTGACGAGGGCGTTGGGGAGAATTCCGCGGAGGACGGTTCTCGGAGTGAGGGAGTCGAGAGTCATTTGTCTTGTTTGGTCGGCTTCGGTCATTGGATGCGATAGTACTCTGACCCTACGGATCAGCCTGTACCTCTTGATCGACGAAGACTTGGAGAGGCGGTGCCTCTACGCTGGCGGCATTGAAGACGTCTGCCAGTACTCTGGGCAACACCTCGTCGATTGCGGCGACGGAAAGATAGTACGGAGGAAGTAAAAGCTGCATCGGCAGTTCTGAGGCGGCTGCCCACCTGTAGAGCTTGTAGAGGGATAGGGATGCGCCACTCTTGGGAAGGAACAGCTCGACTTCGAGTTGATAGTCCACTGCGGTCCGGGCTGGCGCTAGGACCGCGCGGGCCATCCTGCATGCGCTCACAACGAATGCCACGATCCACTCTGGGAACAGTGACTCGTCAGGTATCTGGTCGATCCACCAAGTGTCGACCACACCATTCTCGAACACATGGAACTGATGGCTTAGCTCCTGGTCGCGAATCAACTCCTGGGTTACGCCGCGGATTTGAGGGCGAGGCCGGCGGATGGTATTCCACGAGGGCAGTTCCATAGTGCAATCGACGTCCTTGACTCTAGCCGCTACAGGAGTGCAAGCGCTTTCGGTGTTTGCATCGGACACCCGGTAGTCAATCTGAAGCTCCTGTGTTGGGACCAGTGTCGCCCGCATCCCTAGTACAGCTGTGTTCCCCCCTTGTTCGATTGTCCTCAGGTGGTCGAGAAACTCGTCCCTGCGATCAGCGAAGAGCTTGCGCATCTCCGTTTCTTCGATCTGAGCGAAGGCGCCACGGGGCTCGGCCAGTATCGGTTTGAGCTGGGTGGCGAGCTTTGCCGCCAGCTCACGGCGCGCGTTGGCGGGTGCATCGTCAGTGGACATCCGATACGTAACGACTCTGCGCCGACCGATATCGAAGGGGAGATCGTTGATGGCCCCGTATTCCTCGTTCAAGACCGAAATGACCCTCTCCGGTCCCAGAACCCCAAAGGCGTAGCCGAGCTCAACGAGGACGTTGGGGTTTGGGCTTGGGCGCTTTGATCCATGGGCCGAGACGATCGACACATCGCAAACGACTGCCGCTGAGTCCCTGATCTTCTCGAAGATGACGGCGGGGATGTCTGGTGATCCCGGGGCCCCTCGCGAGTCCTGGTCGAGTTCGATGCGGCAGCTTAGATCGCTCTGGATCTCTTTCAACGCCCTCTTCAGGGCGTCTTCGATGAGCGTTCGATTCGTCTTGGCGGCGAGGTCGGACTGCCAAGAATAGAAGACTCTGGGGGCCGGAGCATGTGATTCCTCGGTCATCGTCAGCTAGCCACAGGCTCCTGCTCTTCGGTCTTGTCGCTGGATGGGAAACCGCACCCTGCATAAGGCGCAGCCTCAGCTTGGATGTCGAGGTACGTGGTGGTTCCGAGTACGTTGGGGGACTCAACCCGATGCACTCCGAACGAGGCAGCCCTGGGCACGTCAACACGACGCAGCTCGACGGGTTCTACACCGTCGATCACTCTAAATCGCGCTCCCGGGATGTTCCCACCCTCCGTAGATCTCTGGTCGACTGGGATATCGCTCAGAGCATGCACGGCTAATACTACACGGTCTGTGGCTACTCTTTGAAGGGCGGGGCAGGTTGGTGGCCGGTGTGGGTGCGCCTTTGGGGGAGAGAGGATGCAGAGCCACGTGGGCACGTGGCGTTCCAAGGAGTCTCTCGGCTCCGTGGCTCCGCGACGTGCCTAGGGCCGCTACTCTATTCACTGCAGGTCCGCGGCTCGTCCCTGAGATCGCGGGTTGTGGCGATCAGATCTGGGGCACGACGGGTCGCTTCTACTGGGCTCGCAGGCGATCGAGGGCGAACTGTTCTCGGGCCGCCTCTGCCTCTTCCACGGTACGGTAGCGGTGGATCCCCCGCGGCACGGTGCGGATGCCACGTCGACTCGCCTCGCTGAGGCTCAGGAGGAAGAGCGCGGTGCCGACGCTTGCTTCGGGCGTGTTCGGTCGGTGATTCAGGTGGTGGGCGGCATCTTCGAGCGTCTTGAACTTCCAAATCGGCATCACACGTCCTCGATTCCGTGGCGTTCCCGGAGGCGAAGCACGTCAGAGCGGTCCTTCTCGCGCTTTGAATCACGCTTCGTTCTGATGAGCGTGCGCGTCGTCGCAATCGGTACCAACTGCCCGAACAGGTCGACCGGAGTGGATTTGATGTCCGAGTAGTCGAACGCATCGCCGATGCGGGTGGTGAGATCGATCACGAAGTTGTGACTCGGCGGCCCATAGCGGATGAGTCCGTACTCGCGCAGGGCTTCACTCGTCAGTTCTGCCAGGTCAGGATCCTGGAACACGTCTTCGAGGGCTCGACGGGCCGCATCGATGTTGCTGGGGGAGGGGTCGAGGAAGAGGTCGAGGGCTTCGGTGGTCCGGGTGACGCCGCGGGCATTGACGGCGATGCCTCCGAAGACCGAGTAGCGCACGCTCCGGCTAGCTAGCGCGGCGAAGAACTGGCCGAGGATCTCGGCGTTCATGGGCGCGAGCGAAGCCATGACTCATTGTAGCGAAGCCATGGACTCATTCTAGCGAAGCCATGCACCCAGGCGGACACGGAAGTCCTTGGCCGAAACGGGCGCGGGCGAGCACGCCGAATCCGGGGCAGAGGTAGCGCTGCTGCGGGGCGGTGACCTTGGATCGACGTCAGGAGCGGGCTGGCCGCTGATCGGGGTTCGAAGCGGAGCCACGTGGGCACGTGGCGTTCCAATAGATCTCGGTGAGCGGGCGACGAGGTGGTGGCTTCCCGGTCTTGCCTTGCGGCGCCGGTGGGAAGGCCGCTTTAGTCGATCAGCGCCACGAAGTCCGCCGGCGAGACGATCTGAATCTCTTCGTGCGACCCGAGATCGAGGAGGTCGGCATCCCCGGTGACGACGTGGCTGGCCTTGGCGACCACCGCCGCTTCGAGGAACTTGTCGTCCGTTGGGTCACGGCAGCGTTCGAGGGTGAGGGTAGGCACCACGAGCTCGGATCGCAGCAGCAGAAGACGGAGCAGGGTTTCGAGGTCGGATGCCTGAAGGGCATACTTTTCGCGCAGCCGCGGTCGGCTGAGCACATCGACGATCTCCTCGAGGATGGGGCGGCTGAGGATGGCGACAAAACGGGCGTCGCGGAGGACGCGGATCAGCCGGCCGATAGTTCCCCGAGGACGAAGGATCGCGCTGACGAGAACGTTGGTGTCGAGGACGGCCCGTGGCGGTTGGCCCCGGGCGTCAGGTGGTCGTTTCGGGATGCCTCACCTCGCGGCGCGCGGATTCGACGTCTTCTTGCACTTCAGCCTCGTCGATGGAGGCGCTGGTCGAGGCCTGGCGGGCGAGGAGGCGATCGAACTCGTGGACGATCTCTTTCTCCTGAAAGCTCGCCAGCTGTTGGTACTCGTCGTACGAGAGGAGCACCGCCTCGGGGCGACTGCCCCGGGTCACCACATAGGGTGTGCGCCCTTCGGCCACCTCGTCGAAGACCTTGCGGAAGCCTCGTTGGAGGTCGGTGACGCCGATGATCTTGAGCATCTATGGAGTGTACTACATATTCTGATATGTATGAGCCGGTGCCACGAGGTCCGGAGCCACGTGGGCACGTGGCGTTCCAAGGAGCCGGGGAGTGGACGAATTCAGGGCCGAATGGGCAGCGACTACCGCGGGCGGTACACGGTTCCACGGTGTCCGACTCGGACGACGACGATCACCAGTTGCCGATCGATGATCTCGTAGACGATACGGTAGCGGCCTTGGCGGATTCGGTAGAGTTCACTGGTCGACAGCTTCACCGCCCCTGGGGGCCGGGGATCCTCACCGAGCTGCTCGATGCGCTGCCAGATCCTCTGGACATCACGCCTCGGGAGTCGCCGCAGTTCCTTGGCTACCGAGGCCTTGAAGCGAAGTTCATAGCTTCCCATGGGCGCGGAGGTCGTCGAGCAACTCGCCGTAGCTGATCGTCGGCTCGGCGACTCGGTCGGCGGCAGCGGAGAGGTCCTCCTGGTCCTCGAGAAGCGACAGGCGCACGGCCTCGTTGACCAGGTCAGACAGAGTGCGATCGGTTGCCGCCGCCTTGAGCTTGAGGGCTCGGTGAATCTCGCGTTCGAAGTAGATGGTCGATCGTCTTGGCGTCTCAGGCATGCTGGTTACCTCCTCTCCAATCTAGATGTTTCTGTGTCGTGACGTCAAGACGTCGTAGCGCCACGGTGTCGAGTGTCTCCAACTCCAAGTGATGCCAGCACGTCTTCCGGCGGCCGGGCGACCTCTTTGGCTCTGCAGGTGTAGGTGCGTTGTTTGGCGACGAAGCTGGACCGGAGGCCGAGTCGGGAGGAGTGAGTGGGGGTGAGAGGGAGAGTGCCACGCGGGCAGGTGGCGCTCCATCGTCTTGGCCCTTGTCGTTTCGGAGTCGCGGCAAGGCCCGAAGAGACGGTCGCGTCTACTCCTCGTGCCAGTTCCTTAGTGCTTCGAGATGGACGACATCGTCGAGGTCTTTGGGGCGCCCTGCGGCTCGCTTCATTGCGATCAGGTCGTCGATCGAGGCAACGTGGAACTCGACTTCAGCGAGCGACACCGGGGTTGCATCCGAGAAGGCTCGATCGAAGTCAAAGGGAGGGGTCAAGAATAGGTCGATTCGCAAGTCGGGGAATCGATCGGAGTAGAGCTGGAAGACCTTCGCGTGCTTCGATTCGATCCACGACGCTCGTTGCAGTGGATCAGCGAAGCTCTCGATCGGAACTGGGACGAGAGGCTGGTAGCCCAATGCGGCGAGCTCCTTCAGAGCGCGACGCACACTGTCAGAATCCTCCAAGCGGAGTACGACGTCGAGATCCTCGGTGAGGCGGACGAAGCCGTGGGCGACGACAGCAACACCGCCGACGACGAGATAGGGTGCGGTGGATCGCTGCAGCGCTCGGAGTGCGGCGGTCAGGCTGTCTGAGGTCACTGTGCTAGTTTAGATCAGCAATGCAACGGCCGAGTTGGTACTACGAGCGAGATCCCTGGTTCTGGGCCACCTGGGAAGGGGCTCGGCTTGCTGGCATGCTGTCGGCCTTGGATGTGTCTTTCGAGGAGCGCATCCGACGGGTTGAGCTGTTGGCCGAGCGAGCAAGGCGGTTGACCGAAGGCGGTGAGCCGTCACCTGGGCGCTCGTTGGCCGTGACAGAGGACGGCCGTAGTTAGAGCGCTTCTGCCCTCAGCCTCGGAGATCCTGGCGAAGGTACCGGACGGGGAGCCTCGCAACGGCCACTGAACGCGAGCGAGAGGGTCTTCCTGGTCTCTGAGAGAGCCAGTCGCCCGGCGTCGTCGACCAAATCAGACACGGTGCGTTCGAATGCCGCCGACTCCCGCGGAACCAGGCGACGAGGACCCAGGTGGCGCCTGGGTCGGTCGCAACCGAGGGCCGACGGAGTCAGGAGATCACTGGCTGCGAGACGGGTGGGCTCGCGGGAGTGGCTCGTGGGGTCGCCATGGCGGCGAGTCGACAGCATCCGACGAGGGAGCGGACGGTTGCCTTGGCAACCAGAGGTAGGCACCACGAAAGGTCGGTAGATCCGATCCCGTAAAGGGATTCGAACGGCGTATCGTGGCGGTAAGCCATTGACTGACTCCGGCTCGGGAGCTATTCTGCTGACCCGAAGGTGGTGTGGGATGCCACGAAGGCGCGAGAGAACAAGCGAAAGCACGGGGTCTCGTTCGAAGAGGCCGTGGATTTGTTTGGTCCGAGTCGGCACGGTTCCACGCAGCGATGGAGAACCGATGATTGGGACTGCACCCCGCCCCAGATTCCCGCCTGACCAGGACTACTGAATGACCGAGATCCCTGAACTCACTGACCAGCAAATCGAAACTGCGATTCCAGCCCCGGTCCGACGTCGCCTGATCGACGGCCGCCCCGAGTCCGGGCGCGACATTGCCGACCTCCGGCGGTTCCTCGGCTTGACGCAGAGACAGTTCGCGACCTCGATGGCAATTAGCGTTCACACCCTGCGGAACTGGGAGCAGGGGCGCCGGACTCCCCGGGGACCAGCCCTGGCGCTGTTGCGGATTGCGGCGCGGCACCCCCGGATTCTCCGGGAGAACCTGGAATCTGCAGCCTGACGTGGGCTAGAGCTCTCGCAGCGCCACTGCGATCGGCAGCCGAGCGGCCCGGATGGCGGGGAAGAGCCCACCGAACATGCCGATGACCAGGGCGTAGACCACACCGCGGGCCAGGAGCGTCGGGGTGACGTCGAAGGCGAAGGTCACCTGGCTGAAACTCTGCCAGTTGATGGTGGAGGTCTGGAAGCCGTGGAAGGCGGCGAAGGCGAGGACGCTGCCGAGGGCGCCGCCGATGAGGCCGAGCAGCAGGGCCTCGGCGAGGACGGAGAGCACCACGGGGCCGGTGCCGAAACCGAGGGCGCGTAGGGTGGCGATCTCGCGGGTGCGGGCCGAGACGGCGGTGTACATGGTGTTGAGGGCGGCGAAGCCGGCGCCGACGCCCATCACCAGCGCGATGACGCCGGCGAGGATGGTGACGGTGCGGGTCAGCCAGGTCGACTGGTCGGCGTAGTAGTCGCTCTCGCGTTGTACCGCGACGTTGAGTCGGGGATCGGTCTCGAGGGCGTCGGCGAAGCGTTGGAAGGCGGCGGGCGACTCGAGGCGGGTAGTGACCGACTGGATGCTGTCGCCGCGGCGGTAGGCGGGCTGCAGGACCCGCAGGTCGCACCAGAGCTCGGACTCGGCGAGGCCACCGTTGGCGGCGAAGACGCCGACGACGCGCCACTCGTTCTGGCCCCAGCGCAGGGTGGAGCCGACCTCGAGGCCGGCGAACACCTCGGCGGCGCCCCGGCCGGCGATGATCTCTTTCGAACCGGGCTGGAAGTTTCGTCCCTCGATCAGTTCGACGTCGGGGCGGACGGCGAAGGCGGCCGGTTCGACGCCGCGCAGGGGCACGTTGGCATCGGTACCGGTGGACTTCTTGGGCAGGTCGACGACCACGAAGAGCTCGGGCGAGGAGGCGGCGCCGTCGTCGGTGCGCAGCACCCCGGGAGCGTCGGCGATGATCCGTCCGTCCTCCCGGGTGAGGCCGCTCATCATCTCGCTGGTGGAGCCAGAGCGCAGGATGATGGCCGTGTCGGAGTCGGAGCTGCCGGTCATGGCGGCGCGGAACCCCTCACCGATGGAGAGGACGGCGACGAGGATCGCCACCACGCCGGCGATGCCGACCACGGCCACGGCCGAGGAGCCGAGCCGTTGCCGCAGGCTGCGCAGGTTGAGGGAGAGGACGGCGAAGAGTTGCGAGAACCACATGTCAGCTTCTCCTCAAGGCGTCGACGATCGACAGGCGGCGCGCCTGGAGCGCGGGGATCAGGCCGGCGAGCAGGCCCAGGAGGACGACGAGGACCAGCCCCTGGGCGAGATCCCGGGGGGACAGGAAGAAGATCGGCAGGTACTTGGCCAGTGCGCTGCCGACGCCGCCGACCACGACCCACGACAGGGCCAGGCCGAGGCAGCCGCCCAGGGCGGCGATGAAGAGCGATTCGGCCAGCACCAGCGTCAGCACCTTGCCGTCGCTGAACCCGAGGGTCTTGAGGACGGCGAGTTCGCTGATCCGTTCGCGCACCGACTGGGCCATGGCGTTGCCGGCCACCAGCAGCAGGATCGCCAGCACCGCGCCGACGATGGCGCGCACGATGGCGGGGATGTTGCCGACCTGGTTGGCGAAGGCCTGGGTGAAGGCCTTTTCGGTGGTGGTCTTGGTTTCGGTGGGGGAGTTGGCGAAGCGCGAGTCGATGTCCTCGGCGATCTTCGGCGCCTGGTCGGGGTCGTTGATGCGGATGGTGTACCAGCCGACCAGTCCCTCACCCTGGGCCCGGGCCTCGTCGAAGTAGTCGTAGTGAAAGAGGAACTGGGTGGTGTCGGTGCCCTTCTCGGCGCCGTCGTAGATGCCGACGATGTCGAACTCCCAGGTGTCGGAGCCGCTCTTCTGGATCCACGGCGAACCGGTGATCGGGATCCGGTCGCCGATCTCGAAACCGTACTGCTCGGCCGTGGTGCGGCCCACCACGGCCCCGGTACGGTTGGCAAGCCAGGCTTCGCGCTGGTCGTCGGGCAGCTGGAACTCCGGGAACATCGCGAGGTAGCTCTCGGGATCGACCGGGAACTGAGCGAAGAAGTTGGCCGCTTCCTGGTAGTAGCCGCCGAACCAGCTGGCGTGGGCGACGGAGTCGACTCCCGGCACCGCGAGGATGCGGTCGCCGTAGCTGAAGGGCAGGGGCTGGATGATCGAGATCTTGTGGATCATCACCAGGCGGTCGGCACCGGTGAGGTCGACGCCCATGCTGAAGGCGACCTCGACCGCCGACAACACGCCGTAGAGCACGAACGCGGCCATGATCGAGGCCACGGTGAACAGCGTACGGAGCTTCTTACGCCAGATGTTCTTCCAGATCAGGCCGAAGTACTTCACGCGGCCGGCTCCTCGCTGAGCACGCCCTTGTCGAAGTGCAGGGTCCTCGAGGCGCGGGCGGCGGCCAACGGGTCGTGGGTCACCATGACGATGGTCTTGCCGTGGTCGCGGTTGAGCGCCGACAGCAGGTCGAGGATCTCGTCGCCGGAGCGGCGGTCGAGGTCACCGGTGGGCTCGTCGGCGAGCAGCAGCGTGGGGTCGGTGACGATGGCGCGGGCGATGCCCACCCGCTGCTCCTGACCGCCCGACAGCTGGCGCGGGTAGTGTCGCGCCCGGTCCGACAGACCCACCAGGGAGAGGGCGGTGGCCACCTGCTCGCGGCGGCGGGCCTTGGAGAGCTTGGTGAGCAGCAGGGGCAGCTCGACGTTGCGCTCGGCGGTCAGCACCGGCAGCAGGTTGTAGAGCTGGAACACGAAGCCGACGTGCCGCGACCGCCAGGCCGCGAGCTGGCCGTCGCTGAGGCCGTCGATGCGTTGGCCGTCGATCTCCAGGGTGCCCGACGTCGGTCGGTCCAACCCGCCCATGAGGTTGAGCAAGGTGGTCTTGCCCGAGCCGGAGGGACCCATGAGGGCGAGGAACTCGCCGCGTCCGACCTCGATGTCGAGGCCGCGCAGGACCTCGATCGATTCGCTGCCGCGACGGTAGGTCTTGTGCAGGTCGCGCGTGCGAACCAGGATCTCTTGTTCTGCCATCTCTCTCACCCTTCTGAGTTCGTAACGATACGGATGCGGGTTCCGTCGGTCGGTTCGATCAAGCCGTCGATCACCACCTGGTCGCCAGCTTCGAGGCCGGCCACCACTTCGGCCTGTTGGCCGTCGACCCGTCCCAGCCGTACGGCCTGCCGGCGGATCCGGTCGTCTCGCACCAGCCAGACGATGTCCTGCTCGCCGTCCTGGTCGAGCGCCGCGCGGGGAATGCGCAGTCGCGGCTGGTCTGGCGTGGTGGTCTCACCGGCGGCGGGCTCGACCTCGAGGAAGGAGACCTTGACCCCCATCTCAGGCAGGATGCGGGGATCGAGAGTCTCGAAGCCGATCCGCACCCGGACGGTGGCCTTCTGGCGGTCGGCGGCGGGCACTACGGTGATGACGCGGCTGTCGACCGGCCAGTCGGGGTAGGCGTCGAGCAGGGCGCGCACCGGCTGTCCCGATCGCACCCGATTGATGAAGGCTTCGTTGACGTCGACCTCGATCTCGAGCGACGACATGTCGACGATGGTGGAGATGCCGGTGCGGGTGAAGCCGCCGGAGGAGACCGGGGAGATCATCTCGCCGGGCTGCGCGTTCTTGCTGATGGCGACGCCGGTGAAGGGGGCGCGGATGATGGTGTCCTCGAGTTCCTGGCGTCGCAGCGCGGTGACGTCGCGGGCCACGCGGACCTCGTCGGCCTCCGCGGCCAGGCGGGCGGTGAGCGCGTCGACCTCGGCCTGGTCACGGTCGACATCGGCGGTCGAGGAAACCCCAGATTCCAGGAGACTCTCCGTGCGCGCCAGGTTGCGCCGCGCTTCGGCCAGGCGCACCCGGGTCTCGGATTGCCGGCTGTCGGCGGCCGCCAGTTCCGACGCTGCGAGCTCCAGCTGCCGGCGGGCGGTGGTGTCGTCGAGCCGGGCCAGTACCTGGCCCTCTTCGACCGCCTGGCCCTCCTCGACGGCGACTTCGACCACCTTGCCGGTGACCTTGGAGGACACCGTCGCGGCGCGCCGCGCCACCACGTACCCCGAGGCCTCGAGCACACTGGCCGGCGCCGACGCCTGGCTGGCGGCGACCGTCTCCACGGTGGCCACCTGCACGGTCTGCACCGCGCCGCGCCCTGGCATCGGTGGAAATCCTCTGGCGAATCGACTGGCCGACGACGATCTCGGCCGCGCGAGCGGGGAGCCTAACATGGTGTTCGGCGGGTGAGCAGGGGGGCGCGAGGCGCCAGTCAAGTGGAGTTGAGCCATGATGTCTCGGGTGACTGGCGCTTACGGTCTCACCAGGCTGATGTGTCTCCGGTTTCACTCCAAGCGCTGACGCGAATGCGTTAGCGCGCTAACTGAGACGGAGCTACCTCAGACTGATGAGGCCGATGGCCTCACCAGGCTGAGGTATCTCCAGTCTCAAACCCATCCGCAAACAGCGCCGTGTCCGGGTTCGCCTCCGGCTGCCCGTCGAGCTGCCGCAAGTACGCCAACAGCTCTCCCTGCTGCGGGCCCGACAGTCCGAGGACCTGCCGGTGCGGCGCGGCGGCGGCGAGGTCGTCGACGGTACTGACCACCACCTCGTCGAGGCTGAGGTTAGGGAAGGGATCGAAGCTGGTGAGCACGATGCTGTTGCCCGTTCCGGCCTGGAGCGGGATGCCCTCGAGCCGGGCGGTACCCCAATTGGTGTGGCGCCAGCTCGGCTGGTTGTCGACGTTGGGCAGGCCGAGGGGCTGGAAGGGACCGCCGTTGACCTGGATCTGGAGAGTGCGGAAGCCGTAGTTGCTGAAGCGGACCTCGATCGCTCCCACGCCTCCGGAACCGCCGTCGGCGCCGCTCAGCGTCAGGGTGGAGTTCTGATCGGCGAGGTGAACGTAGGCTCGGCCGTGGACGGTGTCGTCGTTGTTGAGTTCGACCCAGGTGTCGATGATCGAGGCGCCGGCGCTTACGGTGCCCGACTCCGCGGGTACCACGTGGCCACCGGCGACTCGGAAGACGTCGTCGAGGGTGGGAGCCGAGCCGTCGTGGAAGTAGGGGGGCGAGGCCCAGACCCCCCGCAGGGTGGGGGTGTCGATGCCGGGCAGGGTACCGCCCAGCCGGCCTCCCGAGGTGGTGCGCAGGGTCCCGACGTCGTGGAGGATGGGATCGGTGCCCACGATCGAGTCGGTGAAGCGGGAGCCGCGGTGGCAGCTGCCGCAATCGAGGGCCTGGAAGTGGGTGCGGCCGGCGAGGGCTTCGGGGGTCAGGGTGCCATCGGGCTCGCGGTAGGGGCTACGGGGCAGGCTGGTTTCGCCGAGGGAGCTGACGTAGGCGGCGAGGGCGTCGAGGTCGGGACTGAGGCCGGCCTTGATCGGTCCGAGCGGGGCTTCGGTGGCGGCGAAGTCGGAGTCGCTGAGGAACCCTGAGCCCCCGAAGGCGCCACGGATGTCGTTCTCGAAGTCCTGGATCTCGTCGAAGTTGGCCGACCAGTGGACGTTGCCGTGGTCGATGCCGCCGCGGCCGCGCAGATCGGTGGTGTTGCGGAGCCCTTCGCCCCGGCCGGTGAAGTCGAAGGTGCGCCCGTCGTGGCCGCCGTCGAGGTGGCAGGTGGCGCAGGAGAGGTAACCCTCGGCGCTCATGCGCAGGTCGCCGGCGCCGTAGAAGATCGTCTTGCCGTGGCGCACGTCGGGGGGCAGGACCTCGCTGGATACCGTGGTCAGGTCGGAGCTGGCCGCGACCGGCGAGCCCTGGTGGAGCAGGTCGGTCAACCCGAGCGCGGTCACCGAGCGCCCCATCAGGTTCTTGGTGAAGAGCCGCTCGCTGGGGCCGTCCCAGCAAAGCCCCTGAGGGGCGGCGTCGGTACCGAGGCGGGTCACCAGGCTGCCCAGGCCGTCGCTGCTGCCGACGGCGAGGGCATCGAGCACCACGACCTCGTCGTTGCCCTGCAGGCCGACGAAGAGATAGTCGCCGAGGGTCGAGAAGGCGAGCGCACTGGGCGAGTCGCTGTTGTCGAGGTCGATGGCGGTGGTCAGTTCGCCGGTCGACAGGTCGATCTGCGCCGCCACGCTGCGCACCGAGTTGTCCTGATCGAGGTCGACCGGGCCGAAGAGCAGGCCCCGTTCGGCGTTGGGTTTGGTGCCGACCACCCAGGCGTGGTCGCCGCCGGGTTCGATCGCCAGGGCCGTCAGGTAGTTCAGGGTGCCGCGACCCGACGCGGTGGTGTCGCGGTGGGCGTCGCCACCGAACTTACGGATACGGAGGGTGTCGGTCAGGGTCAGCGACGCCGCGTCGACATCCCAGATCTCCGCGTGGTCGCGGGGCGACAGGAAGCGGCTCACCAGGACCCGGCCGCCGTCGGAGCTCACCGCCAGGGCGCGCGGACCGGGACCGAGGGGCAGGCGGCCGGTTTCGGTGCGGCTGGCGCCATCGAATCGAGCCAGAGCGCCGGCGCCGGTGAGGGTGGCGAAGGCGGTGGTGCCGGTGGGGTCGAAGGCGAGCTGGATCGGGGCGCTACCGTAACCGGTGTCGAGGCTGGTGATCTCGGCACCGCTGGTGCCGTCGAGGATCTGGATGCGGTCGTCACCGTGGCAGGCGAGCCAGACCTCACCACTGGCGGCCACCGCCAGGCCGCGCGGGTCGTCACAGACCGGGACCTCGAGGTCGGCGGTCAGGCCGTCGGCGTCGAGCCGGGTGGCGGTGTCGTTGTCGGGGTTGACCACCCACACCGCGCGCGAGCCTTCGAGGCAGCTCGCCTGGCTGCTGGCGGTCGGCCGGGGAGTGGGCGGGGGCGTGACCACGGTGACGGTGAGACTGCGGGTGGCCAGCGCGTCGGCGTCGTCGCGGACCTGCACCGTGGCGCGGTAGTGGCCCGGCTCGAGGTAGGTGTGGTCGGACTGGGCCGAGTTCGACCAGGCGGTTTGCGGACTGCCGTCGCCGAAGTCGAAGCGGTACTCCAACGGGTCGAGGTCGGGATCCTGGGCGGAGGCGGTCAAGGTCACCGAACTGTTGGGAGGTACCGGGTAGGCCGACGCGTCCAAACCGGTGACCAGCGGCGCCTGGTTGCCGCCGACGCTGGAGCCGGTGGAGAAGGTGAAGGAGTAGCCGACCATGCCGTTGCCGGCGGCATCCTTGATCCCTCCGGCCGGCAACAGGACCTCGTAGGTGGTGTTCTCGGCCAGTGGGTTGGTCGGCGTGAAGGTGAGGATGTCGTCGAAGGCGAAGGTCAGGTCGCCGTCCAGGGCGGAGCCACCCAGCGGTCGAACGATGAAGGAGATGCCGTTGACCAGGGTGGGGGTCTCCAGCGTCTCGTGGATGAGGAGCGAGATCGGAGCGCCGACCGGGTACTCGGTCTGGCCGGCGCGGGGGATGTGGAAGCCGACCTCGGGGCCGCGGGTATCGGGCTCGGCCTGGTGGGCCCAGACCGCCATGCCCTGGTTGGAGGCACCGCCGCCGGTGATCAGCAGGTTACCGAGCGGGAGGGCGAACTGGCTGGTGTCGATGCCGACGCCGCCGTCGTTGGGGCGCACCGTGTTGGCGCCGTCGAGGAAGAGGACCGACTCGAAATTCCGCAGGTCGACCTTGTGGTCCCCGACGAAGACGTACTCGTCCTGGAACTGGGCGTACATCGCCTCGGTTCCCTCCAGCGGCACGTCGGCCACGAACTGGAGGTCGGTGGGATCGGTGGCATCGACGACGCGGATGCCGTTGCCGCCGGTGCGGTAGGGGAAGATGATGAGCAGGCGTCCGTTGCCGCCCCACAGCTCCGGCCAGTAGCCGCCGGGGCCACCGTCGGTCAGGACGTCGAGCAGGACGGGGTTGCCGGGGTCGCTGACGTCGTAGGTGGCGACGCCGGTGCGGCTCTGGTCCGAGGCGTAGATCGCCAGGTTGCCGAGCAGGAAGGGGTGTCCGATGACGCCGGTCAAGCCGAGGTGGTCCCAACGACCGACTTCGACTCCGCGCAGTTCGAGGAAGGCGTCGCCGGCTACGGCGTCGTAGCTCCAGAAGTTGCCGCCCATGTACCAGGGGTGGAAGAGGGCGCCGCGGGTTCCGATGTGGATCAGGCCGGGAAACTCGGTGCGGTCGACGGTGCCGACGCCGGCGCGTTCCGAGGCGAGGAAGCGGTTCTTCTTGTCGAGGAAGAGGATGTGGAATTCCTCGTGCGTCAGCCCGGTAAGCTTGGCGCGGTAGTAGTCGGCGACGGCGTCGGTGGAGGTGAGCGGCTCGCGTTGCGTCAACGCGCCGTGGGTGAGCC
>JAUIDB010000057.1 GCA_030429235.1 Thermoanaerobaculia bacterium
GCGCCTCGAGCAGAGCAACCTTCTCGGTCGGAATCTTGTCGGGAGCGGTGCAGACCATCTTGTAGCCACGCAGGTTGCAGGCCATGGCCAGCCCCACCCCGGTGTTGCCCGAGGTCGGCTCCACGACGGTTCCGCCCGGCTTCAGCTCACCGGCAGCTTCGGCCGCATCCAGCATCGAGACGCCGATCCGGTCCTTCACACTGTTACCGGGGTTGAAGTACTCGACCTTGACCGCCAGTCGTGCCCCCTCGGGGCAGAAGCGGTCCAGCGCCACGAGCGGGGTGTTGCCGAGGGTTTCCAGAATGTCGCCGTAGATTTCCATCGTATTTCCTCTGATCGCAGCCGGTTCGAGGGAGCGGCCAGCCGGACTGACGGCCCCGGGAACCAGTTCGTGCGCGCCGCACATCCTCTCGGGATCGACCGTGCGGGCTGGGGTTGGGGGAAGGTGACCACCACCAGGGTGGCGCCGCCGACTCTACCCGAAGCCTAGACATCCTGCCAGCCGAGGCGAGCCTCGGCGGGGCCCGAGGGCCCCTGATAGACTCCCGCGCCGATGACGACGCCGCGCCCTCACTTCCCCAAGCTGATCCTCTTCCTGACGGTCTTCCTCGACCTCGCGGGATTCGGCATGATCCTGCCCCTGCTGCCCTTCTACGCCGAGGAGTACGGCGCCGGGCCCTTCCAGGTGGGTGTCCTCTTCGCCGCCTACAGCCTCGCGCAGGCGGTCGGGGCTCCGCTGTTGGGTCGATTGTCGGACTATCGGGGCCGTCGGCCGGTACTGCTCGGCGCCCTCCTGGTCAACGTAGCCGCCCTGCTGCTCTTCGCGGTGGCCCGAGACTTCACCACCCTCCTACTGGCCCGTTGCCTCTCGGGTCTGGCCGCCGCCAACTTCGCCATCGCCCAGGCCTACGTCGCCGATGTGACGCCGCCCGAGAAGCGGGCCGCCGGGCTCGGCCTGCTGGGTGCAGCGCTCGGCCTCGGCTTCGTCCTGGGACCGGCCCTCGGGGGACTGCTTTCTCTGAAGAGCCACGTCGCCGTGCCGGTGGGGGCCGCCGCGCTCACCCTGTTCGATGTCTTGCTGGTGGCCTGGAAGCTGCCGGAAAGCCGAGGCGTGCAGCAGCCGGGCGCGGCATCCCGTCGGTTCGAAGCGCCCTGGACCGGTTTGACGCGAGCTCCCTGGGCGGTCACCGGTCTCGTCGCCCTCTACTTCCTGGTCACCTTCGCCTTTGCGGGCATGGAGACGACCCTGGCTCTCTACTGCGAGCGTCGGTTCGACTTCGGGGTCGCGGAAACCTCCTGGCTGATGGTCTTCATCGGCGTCATCATCGTGATCGTGCAAGGTGGATTGATCGGGCGGCTGACGACCCGCTTCGGCGAAGCCAACCTCGTCCTGGCGGGGCTGGCGATCATGGTGCTGGGCATGTTCGGCTTCCCACTGGCACCTACTGTGCTGCTGCTCACCCTGGCCACGGCCCTGCTGGCGCTGGGATCGGGCCTTCACAACCCATCGTTGCACAGCCTGATCAGCCGACAGACTTCGGCCGCCGACCAGGGAGCCAATCTCGGCCTTACACGCTCCTCGGGCTCACTGGCTCGCGGCCTCGGCCCCCTGCTCGCCGGTTGGCTGTTCGAGCAGCACACGCCGGCCACCCCGTTCTTCGTGGCGGCCCTTCTGCTGGCCGTCGCACTGCTGGCGGCGTTCCCGCTGGTTCGGCGTCCGCTGATACCGGTCCTCGAACCCAAGCCGACGCCGCGGCCTGGCTGAGGCCGTCGATGCTGGTCCGCGACTTCCACTTCGAGCTGCCGGAAGCTTCGATCGCCCAACAGGCGAACGAGCGCGGTACCAGCCGACTTCTCGACGTCGACGCCGACGAAGATCGCCGCCATCGAACCATCGGGGACTTCGTCGAACTCCTGCGTCCCGACGACCTACTGGTGCTCAACGACACCCGGGTACTCCCGGCTCGGCTGTTCGGCCAGCGGCGCCCCGGGGGCGGCCACCTCGAGCTCTTGCTCGCCGAGCGCCACCACGCCACCGAGTGGGATGCCCTGCTCAAACCGGGGAAACGCTGCCGGCCGGGCACCCGCTTCGATCTGAGTCCCCAACTCTCGGGAGAGGTGGTGGCCCCGGCGCGCGACGGCCGCTTTCGGGTGCGCTTCTCGGAACCGATCGAGCCCCACCTCGAGGCGCTGGGGCACGTCCCGCTGCCGCCCTACATCAAGCGGCCCGACTCCGACGCCGACCGGGAGCGCTATCAGACCGTCTTCGCCCAGCAACCCGGAGCGATCGCCGCCCCCACCGCCGGGCTCCACTTCACCGAGGCGCAGTTGGAGGCGATTGCTGCCCACGGCGTTCAGATCGCCACCGTCACCCTGCACGTAGGCCTCGGTACCTTCAAGCCGGTCACCGTCGACCTGGTCCACGAGCACGTCATGGACCGGGAGCACTACACGATTCCCGCCGAAACCCTGGCGGCCCTCCACGCCACGCGAGACCGCGGCGGCCGGGTCGTCGCGGTGGGGACCACGGTGGTACGCACCCTGGAGGGAGCCGCCGCCGCGGACCCGGGACTGGTCGCGGGTCCCGGATCGACCGAGCTCTTCATCTACCCCGGCTTTCGGTTCCAGGTCGTCGACGCCCTGTTGACGAACTTCCATCTGCCCAGTTCGACCCTGCTCATGCTGGTCTGCGCCTTCGCCGGCAGCGACCGGATCCTGGCGGCGTACCGCGAAGCGGTCGATCACGGCTACCGCTTCTACTCCTACGGAGACGCTATGTTCGTCCGCCGGGCGCAGGGTCCTGATTCCCTCCGGTAGTCGCGACCGGAAGGCGGGGCGGGTCGAACCACTCGCGACGAACCAGCGGAGTGCGGCCGAGGGCTGCGAACCGAACCCGTCGCCAGCATCAGGGACTGGCCGAACCGGCCGCTACTTCTTGAACTTGCTCAACGCCGCCGCCATGGCATTGAACCCGTCACCCTCGGTCTTCTGCTCTTTCTGGTACCGCACGTAGTCGGCGCGGCTGCCGCCGACCGCGGCCCCCTCGGGTACCAGCGCGATGCGCCGACGGCGCACGTCGACCTGGGCCACCATCACCTTGACCTCTTTGCCCGGGGGGTAGAGACGGGCCGCAATGGCGTCGCGGGGCAAGGACATCTCGGAGGTCGGGAGCAGCCCCGTGAGACCAGGCTCGAGTTCGATGAACGCGCCGGGACGTCCGGTGCGCTCGACCCGCCCGGTGACGATCGAGCCCTCCTCGTAGCGCTCCTTGATGTCGCGCCAGGGATCGGGCTGCAGCGCCTTGATCGAGAGGGAAATGCGCTTGCCGCCCTTTTCGATCTTGAGGATCTTGACCTCGACCTCTTGCCCCATCTCCAAGACATCGGCCGGCTTCTCCACCCGCTGCCGAGAAATCTCCGAGATGTGCACCAGTCCCTCGATACCGCCGAGGTCGACGAAAGCGCCGAAGTCCGCCAGCGAGCTGATCTTGCCACTCACCGTGGCGCCAACCTCCAGGGTCTGCATCGTCTCCTTGCGCCGCTCCGCCTGGAACTCCCGCACCAGGACGGCGTGCGACACCACGATGCGCTTGCCACCCCCCTGGATCTTCAAGACCCGGAAAGGCAGCACCTGGTCGACGTACGCTGCGGGATCTCCGATCGACGGCTTGGCCGCGATCTCGGAACGCGGACAGAACGCCGGGATCTCACCGATGGCGATATGGAATCCGCCGTCGTTCCAGCCGAAGACGCGACCCTGGAGGGCGATCTTCTCGTCGCGAGCCCGGCGCAGGGCCTTGAGCTCCTCGCTCTCCTCGGCCGGCGGGGTCGGCGCGCCCTTCTTCGGCTTGCGCTTGCGCTTCTTCTTCGGTTTCGGCTTCTCGGCGGTGGCGCCCTCGGCCGAGGTTTCGGCGTCAGCAGACTCTGCCTCGGTCGCCGCCGCGACCGCGTCGTCCGTGGCACCACTTTCGGCGGACTCCCCGGAGGACTCTTCGGAGGACTCGGCCGGGGGTACCGGAGCGACCTCGTCGTCGGCCTCGACCGTCTCGACTTCGTTCTCGGCTTCCGCCGACTCAGCGTCCGCGGCCGGCTCCTCGGGGGTCACGGCCTCGGCGGAGACCTCCTCGGTTCCCGCGGCCTCAGCCTCTGGCCCCTCGTCGGAAGCCGCTTCGACGGTCGCCTCGTCGGCCTCTGCCTCAACCGCTGGTTCCTCTTCGATCGCAGCCTCGGCCGCCTCCACCGTTTCGACTGGAGCCGCTTCGGTCGAGCCGTCGTCCCCCGCCTGCAGCTCGTCGCCTGCGCTCGTGGGGTCCGTCTCGACGGTCTCCACCTCGCGGGATGCCTCGGCGGCGTCCTCGGGCGAACGGGTCTCCTGTTGCTGGTCCGACATGATGCTGCTCCGATCGATAGGGTGGGATGCTCCCGAACTGGACGTCCGAGGGGTGCCGGCAAGCATACCCCAAGCCTAGGGACACCAGAACCCTCAGTCGGTCGCGGCCTCGGGGCGCGGAGGGGAGCGGTTCGGGTCGCAGCGAGGCCTCGGCGCTGATCGCTCCGAGCTCGAGCCAGGCCGGTGGCTTCAACCGGAGGCCGTGCCGATGTCCCATCCGCTCGCTCGTCACCGTGGACACTCATGATGGGGCTCGGATGCGAGACTCTGCTCGATCTAGTCCCGGTCGGAAGGCCCTCGACTCCCGGAGAGCGACACGCGGTCCCGTGCTAGGGTCTCCTCAGTTTTCCCTACCAGAGCCCGACGAAGGAGCGCCGTTGTCCGATTCGCGAGAAACGCCTCACGATCACTCCCCGCCGGCCACGACCGATCGCTCGGAGCGAGCGCTGGCCATCCTGGTCAAGGCCCTCGAACTCGAACCCGAAGAGCGCCAGGCCTTCGTCGACGCGGCGTGTGAGGGCGACGTTCAGTTGGCCGACGAGGTCGCCGGGCTCCTCCGAGCCGATGCTCGGGGCCACGAGCTCGACCGCTCCGCTCTAGAACTCACCGCGTTGGAGCTGACCGCGGACCAGGCCGGCCCGGGCCAGATCCTCGAACGCTATCGACTCGTCGACGAGATCGGGGTCGGCGGCATGAGTCGCGTGTTCCTCGCTGAACGGATCGATGGCTCGTTCGAGCAGCGGGTCGCAATCAAGGTCCTCCTCCCCTTCCTGGGCGATTCCGGGGACCGACAGCGTCGTTTCGCCGCCGAGCGCCAGATCCTGGCTACCCTGCAACACCCGGCGATCGCCCAGCTCCTCGACGGCGGGGTGGCCCCCGGCGGCCAACCCTACCTCGTGATGGAGTACATCGACGGCCGCCCGATCACCGAGCACTGCCGCGCCGAGAACCTCGGTCTCGAGGACCGCCTCGCTCTGTTCCGGGAAGTCTGTGAGGCGGTCTCCACCGCCCATCGTCGACTGATCATCCACCGCGACCTCAAACCGTCGAACGTCCTGGTGACCGCCGAAGGTCAGGTCAAGCTGCTCGACTTCGGGATCGCCAAGGCGATCGAGGGGGACACCGCCGCCGTCACCCCGCGCACTCAGACCGGGCTCTTTCTCATGACCCCCGAATACGCCGCCCCCGAGCAGCTTCGAGGCGAGCCGGTCAGTACCAGCACCGATGTCTACGGCCTCGGGCTCCTCCTCTACGAGCTGCTTACTGGCTGCCGCCCGTTTGCGACCGAGGGGCGCCGGGCCAGCGAGATCGAGCACCTAGTCTGCGCCACCGACCCGGCGCCACCGTCGAGTGTCGCCGAGGAGCCTGGAATCGTGGCCAGCGAGCTCCGCGGCGACCTCGACGCGATCCTACTGAAGGCGCTCCGCAAGGAGCCCGAAGAACGCTACGCCTCGGTGAGAGAGCTCTCCGAAGACCTACTCCGTTTCGTCAGCGGGCGGCCGATCCTGGCGCGGCCTCCGACGCTGCGCTACGTCGCTGCCAAAGCCGTCCGTCGGCATCGGTGGCCAATGATCGCGGCCGCCGGCTTCCTGGTGGCAGGAGGCCTGGGTCTCGCAGCGACCCTGCATCAGGCGGGGGAAGCTGCTCGCCAGCGCGACGCCGCGCTCCGCGAGTCGACCAACGCCCGACGCGAGGCCACCCGCGCCGAGCGGGTCAGCGACTTCACCCTCGAGCTGTTCAAGACGGCTGACCCCAGCCATAGCCAGGACCTGACCGCGCGTCAGATGTTGCGCGACGGGGTCGACCGGGTCGACGAACTGGACGACGAGCCGATCGTGCAGGCCGAGATCCTCGCGGTGATGGCCGCGGCGTTCCTGCGCCTCGGGGAGTTCGAGTCGGCGGAAGCGCTCTACCGACGACAGGTCGCCATCCACCAGTCGCTCGGACCACCAACGGTCGAGCTCGCCAACGCGATGGCCGGTCTCGGCGAAGCCCTGGATCGCAGGGGCGAAGCGATCGACGAGGCGCGTGCCCTCTTCGACCAGGCCATCGCCATCGATCGGACGCTCCCCGACCAGGGCGGCGGTGACGCGGTCCTCCATCAGCTCCGTTTCGCGGCCTTCGAGATGCGCTGGGGCGACCTCGACCGAGCGCAGGTCCTCGCCGAGGAAACGCTAGAACGAGCCCGCGAACTCGGTCGCCAGGCGGAGGCGGCGCAGCTGCTCAGCCTACTCGGCGCAATGTCCGCCCGCCAAAGGGACTTCGCCCGTGCCGCTGACTACTTCTCCGAGGAACTCGAGGAAACCGAACGCCTGCACGGTCTCGACCATCCCGACGCGGCGAATGCTCTCCACAATCTGGGGTTCATAGCGCTGAGAATCGGGGACCTCGAGAAGGCAGCCGGCTACCTCCAGAGGGCCATCGCCGTCAAACGGCGCATCCTTCCCGAGAACCATACTTCGACCGCCGCCAGCCTGACGAGCCTCGGCGACGTCTGTACCCGCCTGGAACGGTTCGACGAGGCCGAGCAACACCTCGACGAAGCGAGACTCATGAAGGAGGCTTCGTTCGGCCAGGAGAACGTTGAGCTGATTCCGGTCGTTTTCCAACAGGGGCAGCTCGCTCGAGCACGCGGCCACCTCGAGGAGGCGGCGGACTACTATCGTTCCCTCCTCGAAATCGCCGAGCCGACCCTCGGACCCTACGGCTACCGACAGTCGCGCGCCTGGGAGGTCCTGGGGGAGGTCCAGATCGAGCTCCACCGGCCCTCGGAAGCGATCCACTCGCTGCGTCAGGCCGCCACTTCGTACGAGTCCGAAGGTCGTGAAGCGAGAGCGATTCCGACGCTGCGTCGATTGGGAGAGGTTCAGCTCACGACCGGCGACAGAGCCGGTGCCATCGCCAGCTGGACCCACGCCCTCGAACGCGCCCAGAGACAGCTGGAACCCGACGATGAAGAGCTCCTCGAGATCCAGCGACGGCTCGACGCCCTCGGAGAGACTCCCGGCGGCGGTCGGTCGGGTCGCTGACGTCGTCTGCCCGGCGCACCATCGGGGCCAGCCGGCGCAACGCCGTCGTGCTACGCTGCTCCCGTGGGTTCCGAATCCCTCACCGCCGTCCTCCAGGCTGCGGCCGACGGCGACCTGGCGGCGCGCGACCGACTCTACGAAGCGGTCTACGGTGAGCTTCGTCGGTTGGCTCGGGTCCAGCTTTCGAAGGGTTCCCGCGGTGACCTGAACACCACCGAAGTGGTCCACGAGGCCTATCTCAAGATGTTCGACCGGGGGCAGATCCGGGCCAACGACCGACAGCACTTCTTCGCGCTCTCCTCCCGGGTGATGCGCCAGATCCTGGTCGACCACTTTCGGGCTTCGGCGGCGCAACGACGGGGAGGCGCCAACCAACCCGTGACACTCGATCGAGACCCCAAGGCCCGAGGAGCAGACGGCGGTGAGCTGATTCTCGCCGTCCACGAAGCGTTGGCGAGACTGGAGGAACTTCATCCCCGACTGGCGGCCGTGGTCGAGTACCGATTCTTCGGCGGATGGTCTCAGAGCGAGATCGCCGAAGCCCTCGACGTGACCCGCAAGACCGTCGGCCGGGACTGGCGAGCTGCTCGAGCTTGGCTGGCCAACACGTTGGAGAAGAGAACCGCCGAACAGCCCGAGAACTAGGCAGCGAGAGTTCGCCGCCGCCTCTCGGCTCTAGCGCCGAAGGAGAACCCTCTGGCAGTGCTACTCGGGCAGCAGCTCGACCCGATCCGGTAGGTTCGGAACGAGGCAGAGGAACTCGAAGGGGCCTTCCAGGACCTGGTAGGAATGCGGGACTTCGGCTGGGATGAAGAGCACGTCACCGGCCCCTACCTCGTGCGTTGCGTCGCCGATGGAGATCCTCGCCCGGCCCCCGAGCACGTACTGCTCGTGCTCCACCAGGTTGGTGTGTCGCGGCATCCCCCCTCCCGCCGCCATCGAGAACCGGCGCATCGCGAAGTGTGGCGTCCCGTCGTCGGGGCCGAGCAATACCTGGGACCGTGCTCCGGTCCCGGCCGCGATCTCTGACCAGGGGGCATCGGCGGCTCGTTTGACGACGGCGGACTGGTGGCGCTTCTCCATGAGCTGAGGCTATCACCGGTGCGAGCGAATTCGGGTCACCCCGACGCGCTCCACCGCACCCGCACCACCAGTCCGCTACTGTGGGGAGGAACTTCCCTCGAGACGGAGCTGTTCGACCAGCCAGGGCAGCGTATCGGTGCTGAACTCCGCCGGCAGGGTATGCCCGGAATCGTAGAACAGCAGTCGCCCGGACTCCGCGGGAAAGAGCTCGTGCAGCCTCTCGGCATCCTCGGGACAACTCAACCAGTCGGTGCGGCCGATCTGCAGCAGCACCGGCACGTCGACCCGTGGGGCGAACTGGAAGGGATCGATCGGCAGGGGCTGCTCCCTGGTCGAAATCGAGAGCACCACCGCGGCCACCAGGGAGGGCTCGAGGGCCCCGAGTACGGTGGCGATCATGCCCCCCATGCTCACGCCGACCACCGCCAGGCGATCGGGGTCGATCTCGGGATGTCGACGGAGGAGGGCCAGGGTTCGCCGCGCGTCCAGGGTCGACTGCACCACCATGTCGCGGCTGCGCACGAAGCGTGTGGCCCCCAGCGTCAGGTAGACCGGAGACTGGTAGTCGTTGCGGGACGCCCGTGCGCCGTGCAGTTCGAGGTCCAGGGTGACCACCGCGATGCCCGCCCGCAGAAGGCCTCGGGGCAGAGCCTCCCGATCGGGGCGCCACCAGTAGTCGCGAGAACTCCCCAAGCCGTGCAATAACAGCACGGCGGGATAGGGACCATCGGCAGCACGCGGCAACGCCAGGTCGGCCGGGACCCGCTCGTTGGTGGTCGTGGTGAAGACGAGGCTCTCCATCCGGGCCCACTCGGTCTCCCAACGCTCCACCGTGCGCTCGTCCAGCGGCTGGCTCTCGTCGAGATCGTAGAACAGCTTCAGGATCTCGAAGACCTCGTCTTCGACCGGTTGGAAGTCGGCACGATGAACCTGCTGGGGCGGATAGTCCTGGGCCAGGACGGGCTCGGCCCACCCGCAGGCCAGAATCACACCGATCACCACCAGGGAGCTACTGATCCAACCTACCGTGCGCATCGTCCTCCTCCGGCGTCCCCCGTCCTCGAGACCGCTCCCTTCTTGGACGCTATCCAGTCCCCTGGGTTACGCCGGACTCGAGCGGCTCGCCGTCGAGGCGAACGGTCGCACCCCGGCGTCGCGGCCATGACAAGATCCTCTTTGCACGGCCCAGAATTGGACCGTTGTCTCGTAACCAAACGACTAGAAGGAACTTCTTATGCGCATTCGCAACTGCTTCCTGGCGCTCTCGACCCTGGTCCTCCTCTTCGGCTCGACGCCGGCCAGCGCGCTCGACTTCTCCCTCTACGGTAGCTACTGGGACACCGAAGCCCTGGACAACGCCACCGGGTTCGGCGCCCGCCTGGGTTTCGGGCGCAGCTTCCAGTTCGAGATCGGAGCCAGCTACTACGACGAACTCGGCATCGACCTCGCCATCGAGACGATCAACACCGGAGTGGAGGTGCGGTCGGTCGACACCGAGGTGATTCCCGTCGACCTGGGGGTTCGCTTCAACTCGCGCGACGGTCGCTGGTACCTGGCCGGTGGCGGGACCTACTACTTCCTGGACTCGAACCTCGACACGGTCGAAGACGACTGGGGGCTCTACGCCCGACTCGGCCGGCAGTTCCGGTCGATGTTCCTGGAGGTCGGATACCGCGACGTCGGGGGCAAGATCGATAGCAATCGGATCGAGATCGGCGGTGCCGGTGAGGTGATCGTGATCGAGACCAGCGTCGACCTCGCCGGTCCCTTCTTCAACCTCGGCTGGACACTGTAAGGCCGGCGATCCCTGGGGGGCGAGGAAGCGCGCCTCAGGGAGTCGACTTCGCCCCGGGGAGAGTCGCTTCTCCCGCCCGGGACAACGCCTCGGCACCTACCACCGTCAGCTAGACTGCCAGGATGAGCCCCGAGATCCTCCTCATCCTCGGACTCCTGAGTCTGGGCCTGCTGTTCTTCGCCCTCGAACTGCTGCCCATCGAGGTCACGGCGCTCTCCATCCTCGGCGTCCTGATGGCCACCGGGATCGTCACCGTCGAGCAGGCGATCTCGGGCTTCAGCAACCAGGCGGTGATCGCCATTGCCTGTCTGTTGGTACTGAGCCACGCCCTGACCCGCACCGGCCTGCTCGCCGTGGCCGCCGAGCGGCTGGCCGACTGGGCGGGCCAGCGCTACTGGCTCGGCGTCGGGACCCTGCTGCTCGCCGTCGCGCTGCTGTCGGGCGTCCTCAACAACACCGCCGTGGTGGCGATCTTCATCCCGCTGGTGCTCGACTTCTGCAAGAAGCAACAGATCAGTCCCAGCAAGCTCCTGTTGCCGCTCTCCTACGCTTCGATCTTCGGCGGTACCCTCACCCTGATCGGTACCTCGACGAACCTCCTGGTGAGTTCGATCGCTGAGGAAGCCGGCCAACCGCCGTTCGGAATGTTCGAGTTTCTGCCGGTCGGCATCGTCTTTCTGGTGGTGGGACTCTCCTACACCCTGCTGGCCGGTCCCAGGCTTCTGCCGGGGCGGGTTCCGCCGGGAGACGCGACCGAGAACTACGGCCTCGGCGCCTACTTCAGCGAGATCCGGGTCCAACCGGAATCGCCGCTGGTCGGTCAGAACCTCCGCGAGTCCCGGCTTGGCGAGCGCTTCGCGGTGACCGTCCTCGGTATCGTCCGCGAGGACGAGCACCTGGTGGGCGAAATCGATCGCCTGCCGCTGGCGGAAGGTGACCTTCTGATCGTCCAGGCCGAGATCGACGACCTCCTGAAGTTGCGCCGTGACGGGTTGTCGCTGCTGCCCGACGTCAAACTCTCGCCGCGCGAACTCGAAGCGGACGGCATCGTCACCGCCGAGGTCCTGGTCGCCCCCCGCAGCACGATGGTCGGTCGCACCCTGCGGCAGACGGACTTTCGGCAGCGGTACGGTGGGTTCGTGATGGCGATTCGGCGCCATTCCGAAACGCTGCGGAACAAGGTATCCCAGACCGTGCTCGCGCCCTGGGATGCCCTGCTGACCCTGATCCCCCGGCCGCGGCTGCTGGAGCTGAGGAAGTCGGACGATGTGATCGTGCTCACCGAGTTGCCGGTGCGGCTGCGGCGGCGACGGTTCTGGTGGGTGGTGGTGCTGCTCCTGCCCCTGGCGATCCTGCTGGCGGCGGTCGGAGTATTCGACATCACCAGTGGCGCGATGCTCGCCGTCATCGTGCTGCTCCTCCTGCGGGTGCTCTCCCCCGAGGAGGCCTACGGCGCCGTCCACTGGCAAGTCGTGGTGCTGATCGCGGCCTTCGTGCCGGTGGGCCAGGCCGCCCTCGAAACCGGAGCCTCCGACCTGATCGCCTCGCTGTTGGTCCAGGTCGCGGACCTGCTCCCCCTGGCCAAACCGTACGCGGTGCTCGCCCTGGTCTACCTGGCCACGTCGCTCTTGACGCAGGTGATCTCCAACGCCGCGGCCGCCATCATCCTCACTCCGGTAGCCCTGAGCCTGGCGACGCAGCTCCACGTCGATCCCCGGGCCTTCCTGATGGCGGTCTGTTTCGCGGCGTCGGCCGAGTTCATGACTCCGGTGGGCTACCAGACCAATCTCATGGTCTACTCCCCGGGCGGCTACCGGTTCCTCGACTACACCCGGTTCGGGGCGCCGCTCAACCTTGCTTTCTGGCTGCTCGCCATCGTCCTGCTGCCGCGGGTCTGGCCTTTCTAGGCTGACCGCCGCCCCCCGGACTACCGAAGACTCTCCAAAAAGAAGACCTTCCCCGAACGAGGTACGTCACCATGAAGCTGCACGCCCTCCCCCTTTCCTTCTGGCTCGGACTCTCGCTGATGCCACCCCTCGCCTTCGCGACCGAGACTCCCGCGCAGCCTGCGGCCACGGCGGCGGAGGCCGCGTTCGAGCGATTGTCCACCCTGGTCGGAAACTGGTCGGTCGCCGATCGTGACCTGGAGATCTCCTTCGAGCTGATCGCCAACGACACCGTACTGGTAGAGACCTGGACGACCCGCGGCCAGAAGCGCTCGCTGACCCTCTACCACCGCGACGGAGACCGACTGCTCGCCACTCACTACTGCCCACAGGGCAACCAGCCCCGATTGGTCTTCCAGCCCGGACCCGAAGCTCACGACCTCTCGTTCACCTTCCTCGACGCCACCAACCTGCCGGACCCCGACCAGTCGCACCAGTTCTCGCTAGGTTTCGACTTCACCGACCCTGAGGGCAGGGTGTCTCGATCGGAGACCTACCTGGCCGGCGGGGAGGCCAGTCCGAGTTCGTTGATCCTCGAGCGCTCGGGGGGCACGACACAGTAGGCGAGGGCCCGGGCCCCGGGGAGGAGGGAGCACTTGGTGCGTGCTGCTGCTTGCCCATGGCCCGTGCCTGGACCTGCGGGTTTTCCTGCGCGCGGTGCAGTCGCTCCGTGCTCGGAAACCCTCCGGTGGGGCACTCCACCCTGGTGGCTGTGGCGCTCGAAGGCGATCGCGGGATCGAACGGCGAGAACCCACCGCAGTGCAGTCCCTTGGAACGCCACCTGATCGCACCCCTACGCCGAAGCGTCGTAACCCGCCACGCCCAGACGTTCGGCCGAGAGGCCTGCGGTGCCCTAGGTCAGGGCTGGGTCCGCAGACCTCCCGACTCCATGATCACTTCGACTGGTGCAGCAGCCGGTCGTACTCGTCTTCGAGCTCAGGGTCCAGGGTCGCACCGAGTTGGTCAAGCGTGACCCTGAGACCGTCGATCAGATACATCCGTAGCTCTGAGTCGAAGGAATCCTGACGTGTCTGCGCATGCAGGGCCTCGCGCAACGTTGCCTCGGCACCACGGAGTTCCATCAAGGCTTCCTTCTCTCGACCGAGCTCCATCAGACACGTTGCGATCGCGAATCGGTGGCTGGCCTGAGCTCCGAGATCTCGGCTTTGATTCCGCTGAATCTCTGACTGTGTACTCCTCAAAGCTGCGGCTTTGTCGGCCCACTTTGTGGCAGCCTCGACATCACATTCGTCTTGCAATGAGGCAGTCACGAGTTGATCGACGAGAGGGACCAGAGAGGATGAGGCCAGTTTCTGGTCCTCATAACTCGCCACCGTCTGTTCAAGGAACGGACGTGCTTCGGCCTTTGCCATTCTCTCGGCCCTGAGCACCGCGCTCCGGACCATGAGTTCGGGATCTTCGACGCCATTACAGTTCTCGAGAGCCACGTCGGACCACAATCTGCCTTCTTCGGCATCCAGCGTGGCGAGGTACTCTGTCTTCTCGAGGGCTGCCCGGCAGTCGGCGGTCTTGCTTTCGTCCGCGATCACTGAGGCTGGGAGCAGGAAGACGCTAAGAAGCAAGATCGATCGGTTTCCGTACTGTGCAAATCTCTTCATGGTTGGATTCCTCCGGCTATCAACTAGTCTATAGGTTGCAAGCATCTTTGATCGCTTGGTCTATCTGGCTTGGATTCGGCGGGTCCCCAGGACCGGCTTGAGAGTTGGTGTTCTCGAGTTGACCAGCCACGTGAAGGGCCTCGTGAATGATCGTCGTAGCCCGCTGGTTGACGCTGATATTCGAGTTGAAGAAGGTCGGACATACCCGGACGGAGGGGCTATGGGTACCGCTAGTCGTCCAGGCCATGTAGCCTGCGTTGCAAGTAGGGGTTCCCTGCCCCCACCCCCAATCGACGTAGCCGTCGATCAACTGTTCCCCGGTCATCCCGAGGGGCGAGTTCTTGAATAGGAGACTACACTCGTTGTCGTCATATTCTGGCGGGCGGAGGGAGATCCTCTTACCCCGTACCTTGGCAAGCGCTCGGTTCATCGCTTGCGTAAATGCGAAGTTGTGAGTCGCCGGAATCGTCGGGATATTCACGGGGTTCTGGGTGTTACCATTGCCTCCGTATGAGCCCCCTTCATCGACCTGAGTAGAACCTGTCGGGCCGGTCTGGTACCAGCCACTACCTTGACCAGGACAGCGTTCCTCCACATAGACGTACGAACCACCCGGGTAGCTGAACGACCAGGTGATACAAACGCAGGAGCCGCACATCTGTGCGTCAGCACCCCACGCGGGGCCCGCGACTAGTGCCACGAAGGCGGCAATCAGGGACCACTTCAGACTTGCTTTTCTCATCCCATTTCTCACTAGAACAATCATCCTTACTTGTGCCCAACGTTGCTAGGCGAAACGTGGGCGTGACTTCTTGGTGCTCGACCCATCAACCGTCAGCAACTCGAACTCGCGGCCGCAAACTGGATGTTGGCAGGTCGGACCTAGCCCCACGACGGAGCCGAAATTGACACCAAGAGATCACCTCCGCAACCCGGAATGTCCGAGATGTCCGGAGACCTCAGCTTCCTCCTTCAACTCTGCCCGCAATCCGTACACAACTTCAAAGGCGGGTTCTGGCACGAGATTCCAGGTACTTCGTGAACGAAACTCGCCACACCCAGTATCGACCGCCAACGTAGATCGCTTCGACAGCTCCCGATTCGATCCAGCGCCTCACTGTCCGGGGCCTGACTCCCGCAAGTTCAGCCACCTCCGAAACCCGACCAAACAGGGCAGCCCGGTTCCTCGGAGACGTGGATAGGAAGAGTTCTAGGCAGGTATCTGAATCAGCCAAGTTCACAATTTTCTCCAAAGTCAAGGTAGGCCCCAAAGTAGGGCGGACACGAGAATCCTCCCACCATCTGAAGTAAAAAGCGAGTCGAACTGTTACGTTCCGGTCGCTAGCGAACTCCCTTCAGGGAGCATGACGGGGTGTCCTCGCACTGTCGTTAATTTGGGGCGATGCCACTCACCGAGAAAGAGGCC
>JAUIDB010000058.1 GCA_030429235.1 Thermoanaerobaculia bacterium
CCTCGCCGCCGTCGCCGCTCTCGAGGGTGCGATCCCGGGCCTGATCACCGACCCGGCGGTCGACGAGGTGATCGGCTCCGCCCTCGACCGGGGCCACTTCCGCCCGACCGAACAGGAGCTCACGCAGGCCTGGTTCGCCCGCTTCTTGACCGTGCGCGAGGGACTGTGGGAGGTCATGGAGGAGGCATCGGGCGCCCTCGACCACGAGATCGCCCGGGTATCGGGCCGCGTCGAATGGGAGGCGTTTCTCGTCGCCTACGCCTGCGCCTGCCTGGTGGTCCGGCTCGACCGCCATCTGGTCGAGCAGCGGGCCTCCCACAAACTCGTGCAACGCAAGCTCAACGAGGCGGCCCCCCGCTACCGCATTCCGCGCAAGCAGTTCACACGGATCTTCCGATCCCTCGCCGATCCGCGCAACGCCTACCGCATGGAGCGAGCGATGAGGGCCCTGGGAGCCAGCCGCGAGATCCTCGACACCTTCGAGCCGGACGAGCCGTTCGGCCGGCTGACTCGTCGCCTGCCGCAGCTCGAGGAGTCGCTGGATCCCAGTCGCTCCGCCTACCTCGGCTTGTGGTTTCGCTACCGCCTCCACTCGCTGCGGCGACGGGGAGCCTCCGCCAATCAGCAGACCTCGCTCGGCTTTCTCGAGGCTTCGGGTCGCTTGGTCGCCGAGCTGCGGCACCACTGGCGCACCAAGCGGGTCGACGACCGAACGCGGTCGACGCTGGCTGACGTGCTGCGGCCCGGCGACGTGCTCGTCACCCGTCAGGAGTACGCGTTCAGCAACCTCTTCCTGCCCGGTTACTGGCCGCACGCCGCCCTCTACATCGGGTCCCCCGAGGACCGGCAGCGACTCGGAATCCAACTCGAGCCCGATCGCACCGAGCGCTGGGCCGAAGACTGTCGGGTCCTCGAGGCGCTCAAGGACGGCGTACGGTTTCGGCCGCTCCGCGCGACGCTCGACGTCGACGCCGTAGCCGTACTCCGTCCTCGTTTGGACGAAGAGCAGATTGCGATGGCGATCACGCGCGCCTGCGAGCACGAAGGAAAGCTCTACAACTTCGACTTCGACTTCTTCCACGCCGACCGCCTGGTCTGTACCGAGGTCGTCTACCGGGCCTTCGACGGAGTGTTCGACTTCGAGATCCCGCTGACGCCCCGAGCCGGACGTCCGACGCTGGCGGCCGAAGATCTCCTGGATCTCGCGCTCAGCGACCGAGGGTTCTCCCCGGTGGCACTCTTCGGCGCCGCCACCTGTCCCCCGGCCGAAACCCTGGTCGATCCGGCTCGGGTCCGCCAGGCTCTGGCGGCTTCGTACCGAGCCCCTGTGGTCAAAAACTGAGCCTGCCGGTTCCTCGCCGTCGTGGTCGGCAAGCTCCTCAGCCCGGCCGCCTGGCCTTGGCTCGCACGGAGCACCGAGGTACCATGCCGGCTCCGATCCCACCAGTCTTCTACGACGATTCAAAGAGGATTCCCATGCGCTCGATTCGATCTCCCTTTCGACTGGCTCCGCTGAGCCTGCTGACCGGCCTGCTGTTTCTCACCCTCACCGCCTGTGGCACGGAACCCGATCCGACGACCGTAGCCGAGCCGGTTGCCGAGCTCTCACTCGAGGAGAGAGCGCGCGCCATCCACGATCGAGTGATGACCCTGGACACCCACAATGACTTCGATCTCGAGGACTTCACCGCCGAACGGAACTACACCATGGACCTGCCGAGCCAGGTCAACCTGCCGAAGATGAAGGCCGGCGGCCTGGATGTCAGCTGGCTGATCGTGTACACCGGCCAGGGCGAGCTGACCGCGGAGGGGTACGACAAAGCCTATGCGAGTGCGCTCGAGAGTTTCGCCGCCATCCATCGGCTGGTGGAAGAGTACGCGCCCGACCAGATCGAACTGGCCCTCACTTCGGAGGACGCCCGCCGGATCCATGCGGCCGGTAAGCTCGTCGCCATGATCGGAGTCGAGAACGGGTACCCGATCGGACTGGATCCCAACCGGGTCAAGGAGTTCTATGACCTCGGCGCGCGGTACCTGTCGCTGTCGCACAACGGTCATAGCCAGCTCAGCGATTCGAACACCGGTGAAAAGGAGGACGACTGGCCGAACGACGGGGTCAGCGAGTTGGGGCGCGAGGTCATCGCCGAGATGAACCGTTGGGGCATGATGATCGACATCTCCCACCCCTCGAAGAAGGCCATGATCGACATGGTCGAACTCTCGCAGGCACCGATCATCGCCTCGCACTCGGCGGCCCGGGCCCTCTGCGACCACAGTCGCAACCTCGACGACGAGCAGCTGTTGCTCCTCAAGGAGAACGGCGGCGTGGTGCAGACGGTGGCCTTCGGCAGCTACGTCAGCCGGGAGAAGACCGCGGCTCGACGTCCGTTGATCCTGCCGCTCCTGCAGGAAGTCGCGGCCGAGATGGAGATCGAGCTGCTGCCGCGGGAAGAGGCGGTGCAACTCCCCGAGGCCGAGCGTAAGGCCTACTACAACCAGTACCGACAGGTGATCGCGGCCGCCAAGCCCCGCATCGAGGCCGAGGTCGACCCGGTGGCACCACCGGTCGACGTGGCCGACTTCGTCGACCACATCGACCACATCGTCCAGTTGATCGGCATCGATCACGTCGGTATCAGCTCCGACTTCGACGGCGGTGGTGGGGTCAAGGGTTGGAACGACGCCTCCGAGACCTTCAACGTCACGCTGGAGTTGGTCCGGCGTGGCTACACCGAAGAGCAGATCGCCAAGCTCTGGTCCGGCAATCTCCTCAGAGTGCTCGACGAGGTCCAAGCCGTCGCCCAGGAGATTCAGCAGGCCGACGCCGCCTGATTCTCCACCGCTCGTCGGCGTTCTCGAAAGCGCACCCATCGATGTTTGGTCCACCTGCTGGCCCTCGCCCTCCGGGCCGAACTCATGTCCCGTGGTGTCGGCCTCGACCGAACCACTGGCTGTGGGCTTTGGCGCTCCTGCTCGTCCTCCCCGCCCAGGGACAGGTCGAGCCCGCGCTCGCCGAGCAGTACTTCACCGAAGCTTCCGAGTTCTGCACGAGGGAAGGTGGCAAACTCTGGGATCGCTCGCTCTGCGGCCCGATGGTCTTCGCCGACGCGACCACCGGCACCCTCGCCGCCAACCGCTCGATCCCTGACGGCGACCGTCCTCGGGTTCTCGGGTACGCCAACACCGCCCTGCGGTGGGGCGACGAGCGGTGGTCGACGTTCGTCTGGAAGATGATTCCGGCCGACGACGCGGCGGCCCGAGGCCGACTCATGATGCACGAGCTCTTCCACCGGATCCAGCCCGAGCTCGGCCTGCTGGTGACCCAGCTTCCGGGCGAGAACGACCACCTCGACGAACCCCGGGGACGATTCTGGTTGCAGCTCGAATTCCGGGCCCTGGCCTCTGCGCTCGAAGCGTCTGGGCCTCGACGTGACGAGGCGATCCACCACGCCCTGACCTTTCGCACGGCCCGCCGCGCCGAGTTCGACGGCGCCGCCGCCCGCGAACAGCCGAGCGAGATCAACGAGGGCCTGGCGCAGTTCACGGCGGTGGTAGCGGTCGCCGCGACCAGGCGGGAGGCGGAACAAACGGCAGTGCGAGAACTGCACGCAGCGGCGGAAAAGGAGAGCTTCGTCCGCACCTTTGCCTACTCCACCGGGACCGCCTACGGCTTATTCCTCGACGAGCGGGTACCCGGTTGGCGCACTTCGCTAACCGCCACCTCCGATCTCGGAGAACTCGTACGGCGAAGCCTCCCGGAATTCGTCCCCGACGATGCCGACCGACTCGCCCCGCTCTACGACGGCGCGGCTCTCTGGGCCTCCGAAGTGGAGAGAGAGCGGGAGCGACAAGCGACGATTCGAGACCTTCGGGCCCGCTTCGTCGAGGGTCCGGTGCTGGTCATCCCGCGGGGCCGTGGAGCTTCCTTCATCACCACTGGAGTCACCCCCCTTCCTGGGGTCGGGACGATCTACCCGAGCTACCGCGTCGAGGGCCCCTGGGGACGCCTCGAAGCCGAACAGGTGCTGGTCGCACCCGATGGCCAAACGCTGACCCTCCCTGGTCCTTTCGAGATCGAGGCGCGGAGGATCGCGGGCGCCGATTGGTCCGTGCAGTTCGAAATTGGCTGGGAGATCGAGGCCGGCCCCCGCGTGGGGGACTTCCGGCTCACGGCACGGACTCCTGCGCTCCCCTAGACTGGGCTACCACGCTGCGCAACGCACCGCGATCTCGCGCCACAACCGAAGGCTCACGCGATGACACGAGGCGGCCCGTGTTAGGCTGCGATTTCGCTTTGCGAACTCTCCTTTCGCACGCCCAATCGACCGATAGCAGAACGGACCACCCCCCATGAGCCAGCGATTCAAACAGGAAGCCCTCGACTACCACTCCACGGGGCGCAAGGGGAAGATCCAGGTCGTCCCCACCAAGCCGACGCTCACCCAGGAGGATTTGTCGCTCGCCTACTCTCCGGGGGTCGCCTATCCCTGTCTCGCCATCGAGAAGGACCCGAGCAAGGCGTTCGAGTACACCGCACGCGGCAACCTCGTCGCCGTGATCACCAACGGCAGTGCGGTGCTGGGTCTGGGCAACATCGGGGCGTTGGCCGGCAAGCCGGTCATGGAGGGCAAGGGCGTTCTGTTCAAGCGTTTCGCCGACATCGACGTCTTCGACCTCGAGATCGACAGCCAGGATCCCGAGGAGATCATCCGAACCGTCAAGTTGCTGGAACCCACCTTCGGCGGGATCAACCTGGAAGACATCGGTGCGCCGGAGTGCTTCGAGATCGAGACCCGGCTCAAGCAGGAGATGAACATTCCGGTCTTCCATGACGACCAGCACGGCACCGCGATCATCTCGGGCGCCGCATTGCTCAACGCCCTCGAGATCGCGGGCAAGTCGATCGAGGAAGCCCGTTTCGTGTTCTCCGGGGCCGGCGCCGCGGCGCTGGGGTGTCTGCGCCTCTATCTCGAGATGGGAGCTCGCAAAGAGAACATCACCCTCACCGACCGCGAGGGCGTGGTCTATCGCGGCCGCACCACAGGGATGGATCCGCAGAAAGAGGAGTTCGCGGCCGACACCGAGCACCGTACCCTGGCCGAGGCGCTGGTCGGAGCCGACGTGCTGCTCGGACTATCGGTGGGTGGCCTGGTCAGCGGCTCGATGTTGCAGACGATGGCCGACAACCCGATCGTCTTCGCGATGGCCAATCCAGACCCGGAGATCGGCTTCGAAGAGGCGCGCGCTGCGCGGCCGGACGTGATCATGGCGACGGGGCGCAGCGACTTCCCCAACCAGGTCAACAACGTTCTCGGTTTCCCCTTCCTCTTCCGCGGTGCGCTGGACGTCCAGGCGACGGAGATCAACCTTCCGATGATGAAAGCGGCCGTGCAAGCCCTGGCCGACCTGGCGCGCGAAGACGTACCCGACGCGGTGCTGAAGGCCTACGGACTCGAGGAACTGCGCTTCGGCCGCGACTACCTGATCCCCAAACCGTTCGACCATCGGGTTCTGCTCTTCGTCGTCCCCAAGATCGCTCAAGCCGCCATGGACAGCGGTGTCGCCCAGCGGCCGATCGACGACCTCGAGGCCTACCAACGGCACCTGACCACCCTGATCTCGCGCCGCCTCGAAGTGATGCACGACGTCATCGAGCAAGCCCGCAAGGACCCGAAACGGGTCGTGTTCACCGAGGGGGAGCACCCGAAGATCCTGCGTGCCGCCAAGATCCTGGTCGACCGCGGGATCGCGCATCCGATCCTGCTGGCCCGCGAGGAGAGGATCCTGGAACGATTGGCCGAGTTGGATCTCGACCGTAGTCAGCTGACGCTGATCCACAACGAGAGTTCCGAGGACTTCGAACGCTACGCGCGCGAGTTGCACGTCCGACGGCGCCGTCAGGGCGTGACTCTGGAAGACGCCCACAAGCTGATGCGTTCCCGCAACCAGTTCGGTCCGATGATGGTCGAGCTGGGGGATGCC
The DNA here is from genome assembly GCA_030429235.1 of Thermoanaerobaculia bacterium. Taxonomy (GTDB): domain Bacteria; phylum Acidobacteriota; class Thermoanaerobaculia; order Multivoradales; family JAIOJS01; genus JAIOJS01. The sequence goes on from JAUIDB010000058.1 coordinate 5,983, forward strand.
GACGGCATGATCTCGGGGCTCACCCAGTACTACGCCGACACCATTCGGCCGGCGCTCCGGATCATCGGCACCCGCGCCGACGTGCAGCGGGTCGCCGGGGCCTACATCCTGATCCTGGAGGATCGACTCTTCTTCCTGGCCGACACCACCGTCAACATCGAACCGACGCCGGAAGAGCTTGCCGAGATCGCCGGCCTGACGGCAGATCTCGCCCGTCGTTTTGGTATCACTCCGCGCGTGGCAATGCTCTCCTTCTCGAACTTCGGTTCGAACAAGCACCCCCGAGCCCAGCACATGCGCCGTGCCACCGAGTTGGTCAAGGCTCGCCGTCCCGACCTCGAAGTCGACGGAGAGATCCAGGCCGACACCGCGATTCTCGAGTCGATGCTCGAGGACCGCTACGGCTGGTGCAACCTGTCGGGACCGGCCAACGTGCTGATCTTCCCCGAACTCAACTCGGCCAACACCGCCTACAAGCTGATCTGGCGACTGGCCAAGGCCGAAGCGATCGGACCGATCCTGCTGGGGATGGAGAAGCCGGTCCACGTGCTGCAGCGGGGGGTCGAGGTCGCCGAGATCGTCCACCTCGCCGCCATCACCGTCGTCGATGCCCAGGAGAGGGAAGCCCGCCAGTTCCGATAGGCTCGCGGCGTGGAGGAGACAACGGAGCTCTGGGTTCGGGCCGCGATCAGCGCACTGGCGCTCGCCCTGGCCCTGTGGGAGGTCTACCGCAAACCTCCCACGGGAACCCCGCCGCACCGCGCCACGCCGCTCCTCTTGACCCTGGCGGGCGTCGCCTTCCTGGTCTACTTCTCGCTCGGGAGTTTCCGTCCCGACCGTGACTTCGACTACCCCTGGGAGCAGTTCCACTACGGCCTCGGTTCGAAGTACTTCGCCGAGCTCGGGTACGACGGCCTGTACGCCGCCTCGATGGCGGCACAGACCGAAAGTGCGCCCGAGCGTCCCCGCCCGGGCCTCCTCCGCGATCTACGCGACAACCAGCTCGTAGCATCGTACGGACTGGTGGAGGAAGCCGACCGGATCAAACAACGCTTCGCGGCCGACCGCTGGGAGAGCTTCCGGCGAGATCACCACCACCTGATCGAGGCCATGGACGATCCGACTCTGCACGGAGTGCGGAAGGACCACGGCTACAACCCGACCCCCACCTGGACCTTCGTGGCGCAGTGCTTCACTCGCTGGAGCGACTTTCAGCCCTGGAGCCGTGCTCTTCTCGGCCTGCTCGACCTGCTGCTACTCGGCACCGCCGTCACGCTGGTGTGGAGAAACTTCGGGGAACGCACCGGCTGCTGGTTTCTCGTGGTCCTCGGTCTCGGCTACGCCTGGCGATTCTCCTGGGTCGGCGGAAGCATCCTGCGGCAACTCTGGTTCGTCAGTCTGGTCGCGGCGGTCTGCGCCCTCCGAAGGAAGAGATTCGCTCTGGGCGGCTCGCTGGTCGCCCTGGCCACGATGCTGCGGATCTTCCCCGGAGCCTTCCTCCTGGGGCCCCTGGTGGTCGCCCTGCGCGATCTCTGGCAGCGGCGAGATTGGAGCTGGTCTCGTCGCTTCGCGCTGGGGTTCCTGCTGACCGTCGTCGGCTGCCTAGCGGCCGGCACCACGACCGGCCGCGGCCCCGCCGCATGGCACGAGTTCGGCCGCAACCTCGACAAACACCGCCACACCTGGCTGACCAACAACATGGGTCTCGACGTTCCCCTCCTGTTCGACATCTGGATCCGGCGCCCCTTCCTGCTCACCCCCGACCCCCTGCAGCCGGGAGCCGGCTGGAAGGAGGCGCTGGATACCGCTGCCCAACAGCGACGCGCCGGGAAGCTCGTGTTCTGCGGCGCTCTACTGTTTCTCGCCGCGGGAGCGGCCTGGAGGCACGGTCCGAGCGAGGCGCTCCCCCTGGGAGCCCTCGTCGTCTTCGCCCTCGCTTCGGTCACCTCCTACTACTGGATCCTGCTCCTCCTACTCCTGCTGCGAGAACGCCCCGGTTGGCCGCTCCCCGTGCTTCTGCTGTGCAACCTGATCGCCTGCACTCTGCATCTGCGCGGAGCCGCCCTCTACGCGGTGTACGGCCTTGGCTCCTGGGCGGTGCTCACCCTACTGGTGGGCTACGCCCTCTGGCTGCGACAGGGGGGTCGCTGGCGGGAACGGGTGGAGTCGGCGGGTCAGTAGGCCGCGACCGGGGCCAGATCGACCTCGGCCGACACGGTCCATTCGATGGTCTCGTCGTACGCCGCGGGCGCCGGGTCGGTGACCAGGGTCCCCACCACCCGTTCGGGGCTGATCTCTCCGTCGAAGACCAACGCTGGGAACCCGGCGCTGGAGTAGTTCTCCTCCTCTCCGGCCAATCCGACCACGATCACCCCGCCGTCCTGGAACTGCAGGTAGAACCCCTGGTGGCCTTCGGCGTGGAACACGCCGTTGAACGTACTCCAACTCCACAGCTGCTCCTCCTCGAACGGTGACGAGGCACAGATCAATCGCGACAAGACCGGGGACTCCTCATCGGTCGGATCCGACAACTGCACCGCGTATTGATAGGGCAAGCTGATCCGCTCGCCTCCCCGTTCCAAGGTGCACTCGCCTCCGAAGGCGGCAGTAGCGAACAGCGACAAGGACAAGACTACGAACATTCGCATGGATACTCTCCTAGTAGTTGATCTGCAGTTGAGGCTCGATCGGTCACTCTGCTGCGCCGCTGGCGATGCGCCACCACTTCTCGGGAAGCAGAGTGAGGGAAACACTTCTGAGTCGGTGAAATAGCTGCGCCCGATCTCCTCGACCTGGTAGTCGACGTGGAGAGCGCCACCGTCTTCGAGGCGCGAGAAGACGGCCACCAGGCTCTCGCGCACGCCCCACTCGAGTCCGAATCACGCCTGGACCCGAGAATCCCGCGTCCGGTTTCGGTCGTCATGGTGCCAGGGCCCGTCGACTCTCCAACGGCCTCCCGCCGTACCTGCGGGTTTCCGCACCAGAGCCCCAGCCATCGCGTGCTCTCCCGATCGGTGGGGTCGTAGCGCATTCGTCTCCTCGCAGGTAGGTCTCGTTCCTAGATCTCGATCTCGGGTCTGCAACCGTCCAAACGCCGAGACTTTGCAAAGCGCACGCCTCGAGGAGTGCAGTGCCCTGTGTTACGCTGCTCCGAAGTCCCGAGACCCCGCCATTGCACCGCGCGAACTCGCTGCCCTGTATGAGACGTACTCGACCTGCCGAGGCCTGCCACCGGGGCCCGAGACTCCACCCGGCGGTCCTGTTCCTATTCATCGTCTCGACGGCTCGTTGCCTCGGCGCAGTCGGGCTCGAGACGGATCCGCCACGGCGGAGCGCGGACCCCGCCCCCCCGTCAGTGCAGGAGTTGAGGGAGGCGGGATTCGACGCCGAGACCCTGCGTCCCCTTCTCCTGCGTTGGCTCGATGCCTACCCCGAATCGGCCGCCGAGTGGTCCAAGGACGACCTTCAGTATCTACTCGCCCTGCTGGTGGGCGTAGAGTTGGGGAACCACCCCCAGGCGGTCCGCGCCGCCGAGGCCACAACGCTCCGTCGGCTCGAGGAATCGCCGCCGCAACTGGCCGCGAGCGCCGAATCGATCAGCTTGACGATTCGACTACTGCTCCGCCAAGGACAGAACGCCGCCGGATCGCGATGGGCCGGACTCGGCCGCCAACTGTGCGACCCTCTCGACAATCCCGATCGGTCGACCCGAGAGGAAGAGGCCTACGCCTGTGCCTTCCTGCATCGAGATGCGGCCATCCTCGAGATGAGGGCCGGCGACTACGGCCGGGCCGACCAGGACCTGGCCCGAGCCCGGAGTTGGCTCACAGCGTTTCCCAATTCGGAAGCCCTGGTACCGGTCCTGTTCAGTTCGGCAGACCTCAGCTGTTGGCGGGGCGAGATCGACCGCTGCCTCGAACTCTATCGGCAGGGGACCGACGTCGCGATCATCAAGGACGGATCCGACAGTGAGGTCGCCGCCTACGGCTACCTGGGCCTGGGATGGGCTGCGGCCCTCGGAGGAGCCTGGGGAGAGGCCCGCAGCGCCTTCGAACGAGCGCAGGGCATCTGGGAGCAACAGCTCGGCGCCGACCATCCCCGACTGGCCGATGTTTTGATGGAGTACGGCGAACTGCTGCGAAGATCGGGGGCCACGGCCGAGGCGATCCAGGTCCTGCAGAGGGCGGTACAGCTGCGTGAGCTGCGGCTGGGGCCCACGGCCTTCGACCTGCCCCGGGTTCTGGACAGTCTGGGGCTGGCGTTCCTCGACCGCGACGACTTCGCCTCGGCCCAGACCGTCCTCGAGCGAGCGCAGCGAATCCGCGAGCAGACCCTCGAAGCCAAGCACCCCGCGCATACCCTGTCGTGGGGAGCGCTGGCTCGGGTGTCTCTCGCGCGAGGCGAGATCGAGAAGGCCGTCGACTTGACCGAACGCAGCCTGCAGCTCCAAACGGCCTCCTTTGGCCCGGACCACCCGGTCACGGCCGAAACCGCGCTGCGCCTGGCCGAATACCTCGCCACCTCGGACCCCCTCCGGGCTCGGCGACTCGCCCAGCGGGGTCGGACTTCTTTGACCACCAGCTACGGCGAGAACCACCCCCAGGTCGGCCACGCCTGGGAGGTGGAGGCTCGAACCCTCCGAGCCGACGGGGCCTCGCCGCTCGGCAGCGCGCTCGAAGCGGAGCGGATCGGAAGGGAACACGTCCGGCGCATCACGCGGGGCTTTTCCGAGGACGACCTGCTGGACTACCTCGAGATGCGCCCACGCGGCATCGATCTCGCCATCGAAGCCGTCCTGGCGCGTGAGGCCACGCCCCCGCAGGTTCTCGCGGTCTGGGACTCGGTATCGCGGTCGCGGGGCATCGTGCTCGACTCGCTGATGGGCCTCGAGGCTCCGGCGAACGCCACGACATCGGCGCTGGCGCGGCCGCTGCGACGAGCCCGCCAGGCGTTGGCGTTCCTCCTCGTCCATCGCCCCGATCCGGTCATCACGCCCGAAGAGGAGACCCTGGAGTACATCGAACGCCTGGCCCAGGCCCGACAGCGGGTCGAGCGAGAGGAGCGTCAGCTCTCGCTGCTGGCCACACCGGAAGCGTCCCCTTCCCTCACGCTCTCCGAAGTACTGTCCCACCTACCACCAGGCCACTCCCTGGTCGCCTACCAGCTCTTCGCTCGCGGGGAGACCACGCGACTCGCCGCTTTCGTGGGCGTGGGCACCAGCGTCGAACAGGCGCACGTCAGTCTGCACGACCTGGGCCCCTGGGCTCCGATCGCCGACAGCCTCAGGGCCACGCGAGCTGCCCTCTTGACCGAATCGGAACCCACCTATCGTCGTCTCGCCACCCGTACGCGGCGCCAGGTCTGGGACCCGCTGACGCCCGCCCTCGGACCGCAGGCGGTCTGGATCGTCCCGGATGGCCCGCTCCATCTTCTGTCGTTCGCTGCCCTTCCCACGGGCAGGACCTACCTGGTGGAGTCCGGTCCGACAGTGCGCTATCTGAGTACCGAGCGCGACCTGGTGCCCCCTCTCGGTCCCGACCCAACCCGCTCGATCGACGACTACGTCGTGATCGCCGGGGGTCCCGAGTTCGGACCGCCCGAGACCACCGCGAACGCCGATTCGGCACCCACCGACTTCGCTTCCTTGCCGGCGGCTCGTCTGGAGGCCTGGGTGGTGGAGAAGCTCTGGAGGCAGTTTCGGCCCGGGGTTCGGGTGCTCAACCTGCGGGGTGAAGCCGCCACGGAAGCGGACTGGCGACGAGAGGCCGCGGCGGCTTCCGTCCTTCACCTCGCGACGCATGGATTCCACGTCGGAGCCGGAGCCAGGACGCCATCCACGCCATCCAACGGTACTCGCTGGAGAGGAGTGGGCGGTCTGGCTTCGCAACCAGAAGCAGCTCGGCACGATTTTGCGCTCTCTGGTTTCGCGCTCGCCGGAGCCAACCGACGGACCCCCGATCCCACCGCAGGGGGCGGCGACGGTATCGTCACGCTCGGTGAGATCTCCACCCTCGATCTGACGCGGGCCGAACTCGTGGTGCTCTCGTTCTGCGATAGTGGCTTCGGAACGACCCTGAGCGGCGAGGGCCTGTTCGGATTCCACCGTGCCTTTCGCCGCGCTGGGGCGGCGGCCCTAGTCCTATCGGTAGCCCCCCTGGCGGACCGCGATGCTCTAGAGTTCATGACCGCCTTCTACGAAGCACTGCTGCGCGGCAACCGGGATGTCGGAGCGGCGATTCGCGACGCCTCCGCGGATCTGCTGCAACGACGGCGGGGGAACGGTCGAGACACCCATCCTCGTCACTGGGGGACCCTGCTCGCGAGCGGAAGATCCTACCGAGCGTCCCACCCCGACCGGACTCCCTAGACCTCTCGCTTCAGGGAGTTGGACGAAGGTGGCGAGGCAAGAACCCAAGGCGCGTGCGGTTTCTCGTGGTCCGGCGTTTCATGCAGTGACGCGACCGTGGTTCGTCCTGAGGCCGTATTCTCCCGTTGCCGCTATGATCTATCCGACACTCTGCCCCACCCACTCGCCTCCGTACGTTCTGACGAAAGCCACGGTGCCACAGGATCATCACGCCCACGAGACGCCGGAAGACCTCAGCGCCACCGTCGACCTCCTCCGCCGACTGCGCAGCGGTGACGAAGCAGCTCGCGAACAGCTCTTTCGGCGCTTTCTCCCGATCCTTTCGCGTTGGGCCCATGGACGCTTGCCCCACTACGCCCGCGACCAGGCCGATACGGCCGACCTGGTGCAGGTCACCCTAATCCGCGCGCTGAACAATCTCGAGACGTTCGAGTCGCGCGGGGAGGGCGCGTTCCTCGCGTACCTGCGACAGATCCTGCTCAACGCGGTTCGCGACGAAATCCGACGAACCGGCCGCCGGCCCGGTCATGATCCGCTGCCCGGGCACCTTCGGGCCCCCGAGCCCTCCGCCCTCGAGCGAACCCTAGGACGCGAGCGGCTCGAGCGCTACGAAGCGGCCCTCGAGACCCTCGATGAACGCCAACAGCAGGCGATCATCCTGCGCTTCGAGTTCGGCTACGACCACGCGCAGGTCGCTGCCGCCATCGAAGCTCCGAGCGCCAACGCAGCCCGGATGATGGTGGCTCGGGCCACGGTGCGACTGGCGAGGCTGCTCGATGACTGACGGACGACCCACACTGCTCGAGGAACTCGCCAGCGAGCTGATCGACCACCTGACGATCGACTGGGAGCGAGTCCGGCGGCGAGCGGGGGAGCCCACCTCGTCGTGGACCGGGCTGCAACTTCTCGAACAGGTCGGCCAGACCTACCAGGCCGCCTCCCGGGCGAGAACCGAGGCGGAGGACACTCCGGCTCTGTTCCGCTGGGGCCCACTCGAGGTCCGAGAACCGATCGGCCGGGGAAGCTACAGCGAGGTCTACCGCGCCTGGGACCCCCAACTGGACCGGACCGTCGCGCTGAAGCTCCGCCGCGACTCCTGCCCCCGCTCCCCGGCCAGCTGGTTGGCGGAGGGTCGACGACTGGCTCGTTTGCGCCACCCCCACGTGTTGACCGTCTACGGGGCCGCCGTGTTCGACGGACGGGCCGGAATCTGGAGCGAGTTTCTCCCTGGCCCCAACCTCGACCGCCTACTGGAAGAGGAAGGGCCTCTGCCGTACGAACGACTCCTCACGATCGGTCGGGAGGTTCGTTCGGGTCTGCGGGCGATCCACCAGGCGGATCTGATCCACGGTGACGTGAAGGCCGCCAACGTCGCACTGCGGGCCGATGGCAGCGCCGTGCTCGTCGATCTGGGATCGGGCCGGATCCCCGGAGCAACGTCGGACCTGCTCGGTTCTCAAGGCTCCCCGATCACTACGGCACCCGAGATTCTCGACGGCGGCCGCCCCAGTCGAGCTGGCGACTACTACAGCTTTGGCGCGCTGCTCTACCACCTGGCAGCCTCACGCCCGCCGATCGAGAGCAGCCACTACACAGAACTCCTGGCCCGGGCGAAAGCTGGCGACACCACCCCGCTGTCCGAGCTGCGCCCGGATCTCCCGGCGAGTTTCGTGACGGCCGTTCACCGTACCCTGGCCCTCGATCCCGAGGCTCGAAGAGCAGGGTACGACAGTTTCGACCAAGCCAGCGACCCGGAACTCGCGGTAGCCGGACCGAAGCCACCTCGATCGACGGTACGACGACCTCGCTTCTTCGGCCTCCTGGCCGTAGCCACCCTCCTGCTCACGGTGGGCGCGCTGGCGTGGACTCTGCGAGATCGGGCCGCGATCGCCCCCGTCGTGCCGCAGGTCGAACTCGCGCGCCTCGGCCCCCAGGGAGGTGCGCTCCGTGACGGCGACCCGACGCGGCTGGGAGAACGTCTCGTTCTCGACCTGGAGGTCGACCATCCAGCCTACCTCTACCTCCTCAACGAAGACGAGAAGGGGGCACTGTTCGTGCTCTACCCTCTCTCGTCTCCGGAGAGCCCGCAACCGCTGCCCGCCGGCCAGCACCGCCTGCCCGGTCTCACCGAGGAGGGAGAGCGACAAAGCTGGGTGGTCACGAGCGCAGGTGGCGTCGAGCACTTCCTGGTGGTGGTGTCGCGGCGCGAGGTCCCGGTCCTGGAGGAGTTCAGGCGCTCCCATGCTACGGCGGGCGAGCGAGAACTTCCCGTCCCAGAAGCCCCGACTCGAAGCGAAGACATGGCGGACCGGGCGGCCAGAGACCGCCCCACGCCGGCCGCCCCGAGCGACGTGGTGCGCGGAGTGGGCGGAGTCGCTCGGGAATTCACTCTGCCCCCTCGCCTCGCCCAACTGAGCGCCGAGATCTCCGAGATTCCCGGCACCTGGCAACGCTCGATTCGGCTGGTCAACCCGGAGTTCACCCCGCTTCGCGAGGAGTGAAGACTCTGATGCGTTGCGACGCTGCGCCTGGTCGGAGACGTTCTCTCGATCTACGCTGCCGAGCCGATGCTGGAGTACCTCTACTGCGCCACCGCCGTGGAGACCGATGGCACGGCGGGTACTTCTTCGGAGGTCGCGGATGACTCGGGCGAGGCTCGACCTCGACCTGTCTGGGGCGGCGTCGAAGCTCGACCTAGTTGAAGGCGCGGCCGCCGATGACGGCGACGATGATCCAGCAGATCGCGACCGGACAGACGAACCGTAGCAGGAAGCGCCACAGCCCGAAGAACTT
>JAUIDB010000059.1 GCA_030429235.1 Thermoanaerobaculia bacterium
TTCTTGAGCAGCATGGAGTTGGCACTAGACTGAGGGCAACTCGGGGAGGCCATTTCGAATACGCCCTCTGTCTCGAAGGCGAACTGCGACGTTTCCCTCGGAGGCAACTGGAGGACCTGGCCCCCCGGGAGCGACCTTCCGGCCTAGACATGCCTCAATGGGAAGATCCACCCCAGAGGTTCCTGAAATCTGAACGTTGGTTCGAGATGGTCGCGTCGCAGCTCAACCTAGTTACGAAGTTGTTCCAGGCCTCCCGCTTGGTCGCGGAAGATCTACTGGTCACCATAGCTCTAACCCGGTTTAGTGACGCCACTCTACTAGCTGGCCATGGGCCAAGTTATGTAGGTGCTGCCGCAGACACGTCGCCGCTCACCTTCGAGGGAGTGATCGACTCTTCTTCCATCGCCAAGGATGCCTTACGTCTCGGACTGAAGCACCTGCTTCAGAGCCTTTCGCTGGTCCTGCGGGCAGATGGGGACACACTATCAGGCTGGACAGTGGCCCCCTTCCGCCTTGAGCGCTCTCGCTAGGTTCCCTCGCCAACGGCGTTAAGTGCCGCAGCGGACGTGGCCATGGTCACGTGCGGGGCCGGGCTCTCTCACCGCCTCGGGCCGCTATCCGTGCATCTCTCTCGAGAGATTGAAGTTGTGATGGTGCCCAGGGGCGGAATCGAACCACCGACACCACGATTTTCAGTCGTGTGCTCTACCAACTGAGCTACCTAGGCGTTGGACTTGGTCAAGTCCGTGGGGGATTGTCGCCGACCGGTCGGGCTAAGTCAATCCCTGGTCGCGCGGTCCTGCGGCCGGGTGAGAGTCGGAGCGGTGGGTGGACTTCGCGAGGAACTCGCGGGCGCGGGCGAGGTCTTCGGGGGTGCCGATATCGAGAAAGTAGGCGCCCGGGGCGGTGACGGCGCGGACGGTGTAGCCCTGGTCGATCGCCTGCTGGACGAGGTGGCCGATGTGGCGTTCGCGGCCGGCCGCGTCTTGGCTCTGAGGGGCCTCGGCCTGGACGAGGGCCGAGAAGCGAGGTCCCCAGACGGCGAAACCCCAGGACCAGCGGAGGCCGCGGTCCGGTTGTTTGATGACGATCCGTCGCGGGGTGCCGGCGTCGTCGAGTTCAACCATGTCGGACTTGTCGGGGCGGCGGCATTCGAAGAGGCCGAGGACGAGGTCGGCGCCGGCCGCCCGCTCGACCGCGCGGCGGAAGAGGTCGGGGGATTCGTAGAGGATGTCGGGGAAGGCCAGGAGGACGGTGCGCCCGGGAAGGGCCTGGAGACCGTGGGCCAGGGTCTGGGGGACGCTGTCGCTGTGGTCGAGAACCCGGTAGCTGACCTGGGGATCGGCGGTGCGACGGCTGAGCCGGGCCGGAACGTCCCACTTGCCGCGGCGCAGTACGACCAGGGCCTGGCCGATGCCGGCGGCGCCGAGGGCGTCGAGGAGCCATTCCAGGGTGGTGCCGGACCCGGTAGTGGACTCCTCGAGCGGCAGGACCTCTTTGCTGCCCTCGGACAACCCGAGGCGGCGGGCGCGGCCGGCGGCCGGGAGCAGCGCCACCACCTCAGTCATCGGGATCCACCTGCCGGGGCGGAGGTTCCTCCGGTTCCGATCTCGATGCGGCAGACGATCGGTCCCGACGCAGGGGGTTCTCCGCGGCGTTCGAGCAGCCGATGGCCCTGGTCGAAGCACCAGGCGGCGCAGTCGAGGCCGAGCACCGGATCGTCCCCCACGAGTTCGAGCACGTCGCCGGGGTGCAGTGTTCGGACCCTCTGATCGGCCAGGCGGATGGGTAGCGGGCAGCGCAATCCCCGGGTGTCGAGTTGGTGCTCCACGTGCCCTACAATACCGCCGTGCGGCGCGTTCTCTCCATCGGTCTGTCCTCGTGCCTGGCGCTGCTCGCGACCCCGGTGGCAGCCTGGACCCCGAGCAGCCAAACGAGCCTGGCGCTCGAGGCGGCCCGCCTGGCTCCTCCCGATCTGCGACGGCAGCTCGACAAGTACCCGAAGGCCCTGCAACTGGGCACGATCGAGCCGTTCCGCGCCTCGCCGAGTGAGGATCACTACTGGCACAAGGACGGTCAGGGCAATCTCGACCAGGTCCTGTTTGCCGAGGTGGACGCGGCGATCGAGGCGATCCAATCCCACCGGCCCTTCCGCGAGATCGTGGAGCGGCTGGGGCGGATCTCGCACTTCGTGGCCGACGCCAACAACCCGCTCAACGCCGACGGTACCGATCCTGAAGAGTCCAAGTACTTCGTCGACTACCTGCGCTACGCCCAGTCGGCGCAACCCCGGTTCGCGCTGGTCTACTACGCGGAAGAGCCGGCGGTGAACACCGACCGTGAGATGCGGCTGATGGTCTACCGGGCCCTGCACCGCGGACGGGAGTTCTACCCCCTGGTCGGGGCCGAGTACCGTCGGATCGGGTTCGGGCCCGGGGTGCGGCTCTTCGACGACCGCTCCACCGCCTTCGGGGTCGCCGCCGTGGCCTATTCGCACGCCCTGACCGACATCGCTCGGATGTATCGCTACATCTGGCTCGCCGCCGGCGGCACCGACGAGGGCATGCCGCTGAAAGCCAACGCCGAAGGCCTCTACGTGCTCCCGCCGCGCGACCAGGACTCCAAGTAACCCAGTTAGAGAATCCCGGCGGGGTCGACGACACCGCGCTACGAAAGAAGGAACACCCATGCTGCCAGCCCGCCGCGCCCTGCTCTCTGTGTCGGACAAGAGCGGACTCGCCGAGTTCGCCACCGGACTGTCGCGCCTCGGCATCGAGATGATCTCGACCGGAGGTACCTTCCGTGCCCTGGAGGCCAGTGGGGTCGCCGTCACCCGCGTCGCCGACGTCACCGGGTTCCCCGAGATCCTCGACGGGCGCGTCAAGACCCTCCACCCTCACGTGCACGGTGGCATCCTCGCCGACCGGGGCCGGGCTTCGCACCTCGGCGAACTCAAACAGCACGACATCTCGCCGATCGACATCGTGGTGGTCAACCTCTACCCCTTCGAGGAGACTGTCCGCTCGGGTGCCTCGTTCGAGGAGGTGGTCGAGATGATCGACATCGGCGGACCGACCATGGTGCGGGCCTCGGCCAAGAACTTCCAGTCGGTCCTCGTGGTGGTCGATCCAGCCGACTACCCACAGGTTCTCACCGCCCTGGAGGAGGGCGAGGGCACGGTCCCCGAACCGTTGCGCCGGGGACTGGCCCTCAAGGCGTTCCGCCACACGCAGGCCTACGACGCCGCCATCGCCCACTGGCTACAGGGCCAGACGGAACATTCCGAGGAGACCACCTTCCGCCGCCACCTCAGCCTCGGCCTGGTGCGCGAGATGACCCCGCGCTACGGCGAGAACCCCCACCAGCAGGCCGGCGTCTACCGGGAGGACGGCGGACCGGGTCTGCTCGGAGGCTTCCAGCAGCATCAGGGGAAGGAACTCTCCTGGAACAACCTGCTCGACGCCGACGCCGCCCGCCGCCTGGTGTCGCTGCTCGACGACACCGGAGTGGTCATCGTCAAGCACAACAACCCTTGCGGCGTGGGCCTGGGAGAGACGCCGATCGAGGCGTACGAGCGCGCGCTGGCCTGTGACCCGGTGTCGGCCTTCGGCTCGATCGTGGCCGTCAACCGACCGGTCGACCGCTCGCTCGTGGAGGCGATGAGCCACCTCTTCGTCGAGGTCCTGATCGCGCCGGAGTTCAGCGAGGCAGCCCTCGAAGCGCTCGCCGCCAAACAGAACCTGCGGGTGCTGACGGCGCCGCTGCACGGGGAGCGACCGGGATCGTACGAACTCCGCGCCATCGCCGGGGGGTATCTGGCCCAGACCCCGGACGATGCCCGCGAGGATCCCGCGGAGTGGAGCTGTCCCACCCAACGGCAACCGACCAGCGAGGAACTCGCGGCGCTCTCCTTCGTGTGGTCGGTCACCCGCCACGTCAAGTCCAACGCCATCGTGCTCGCCAATCCGCAGCAGACGGTGGGAATCGGCGCCGGACAGATGAGTCGAGTCGACGCCTGCCGGATCGCCGTGGAGCGCGCCCACCTGCCGGTGGCCGGCTCGGTGGCCGGCTCGGACGCCTTCTTCCCGTTCCGCGACGGCCTCGACGCCCTCGCCGCGGCCGGGGTGGTCGGAGTCGTCCAACCGGGGGGCAGCAAACGCGACGACGAGGTGATCGCAGCGGCGGACGAACACGGAATGACCATGCTCTTCACCGGGCGACGGCACTTCAAACATTGAGCGCCGAAGCTAGCGTTTCGCGAAACGCTCGGCGCCCCGGATGGGCGGCGGTGCTGCTCCTGCTCGGCGGTCTGATCGTCGGCAGCTCTGCCGGCACCGCCCAGCCCGATCCGTGGCAGCGTCTCGTCGACCTGCGGTCCACCCTGGTGCGCGGTGGCCCCCAGGAGTGGACCTTCGTCCAGACCTTCGTCCCGGCCGGGTTCGAGCAGGGCGAGCGCGAGACCGGCGTGCTCGGCCTCGACCTGCCGCTGTGCGCCCGCTGGGACTACGACGAGCCCTACCCGAAGAGCTTCCTGCTCTGCGGCCGTGAGCTCTACACCTGGAATCCGGGCGAACCGGTGGGGCACATCTTCGCGGTCGACTCGTCCCAGCCCGGGATCGACCTGATCCGGCTCGACGCCGAGAGCCTGGCTCAGCGGTACGAGGCGGAGTCGATCGGCCTCGACACGGTCCGCTTGACGCCCGCCTCCGACGCCCCCGACCTCCTACGGGAGGCCGAGTTGACCTTCTCCTCCGAGACCTCCCACCTCTCCCGGCTGACCTACCGCGACGCCGAAGGCAACCGCACGACCTTCGAGTTCGAGGCGCCGGTGGCACTCGAGGAGCGCCACCGCTTCGAGCCGCCAGCGCGCGTGACCTGGGAGATCGAGGGCAATGGCTAGCTGGCCTATAATACGGCGCGTGACGAACGACGGCCCCGGCGCAGCTCCCCAGTCGATCTCGCCGAGACCCCTCCGCAGGGGGAACGGCCCGTTGCGGATCGCCCTGGCCATCCTTCTGCTCGGCGTGCTGGCGAGCCCGGCCTCCGCCTCCCTCTTCAAGTCGAAGTTCCCCTACGCCGCCGGCGACACCGTGGAGATCGAGGGCACGGTCACCGACGACGTCGGACGCCCCATCCCCGACCTCGAGATCGTGCTCGAGATGGCCAAACTGCGGATCAGCCTCCGTCCGCCGGGCCGCGAGAAGGGCAACATCTCCCGCGGAGCCACCCGCACCGATCAGGAGGGACACTTCGCGTTCGAGTGGGATTGGCGTCCCGGATTCGATCGTTTCGAGGTCATCGCGGCGGTCTACGTCGCCGAACCGGAGGGCAAGCGGCTTCAGGTCCTGGAGCGGATCGACGTCACGCCGAACGTGCGGCAGGGGGATCCGATCAACGTACCGGTCGTGCTCGAGGACACCTCCCTGCTCGACCAACTCAACGAACTCCGCCGGCACCTGGATTCGGTCGACGAACAACGGGTCTACGAAGCCCACGGCAGTCCCGACCGCATCGACAGCGCGGAGTACGGGGGGCGCACCGAGAGCGCCTGGTGGTACTTCAACCTCGGCAAGGTGTATCGCTTCGACAACGGCCGCTTGACGGCGACCGAGACCTTCGACCCGGTTCGCCCTCTCTGATCTGATGCTTCCTTTCGATCCCGACTTCCTTTAGATTCGACTGCTCTCGCGTTCTCTGACCCATGCGACCTTCTGCTACCACTCCCATCGCCGCCCCCGAGGCTCCAGCAGTTCCGATCCGTATCGGTCAGATCCTGGGTTCGATCTCGGACAAGCTCGCGGCGACCGAGACCCTGCTGCGGGAGCAGTTGCGTTCCGACGTGCCCTTCGTCGACGACGCCGGACACTACCTGACGGACAGCGGTGGCAAGCGGATGCGCCCGGCCTTGCTCCTGCTCGCCGCACGCCTGCTCGGTCACGACGGCGAGGAGGAGGTCACCTACGCGACCGTGGTCGAGTTCATTCACACCGCGACCCTGATCCACGACGACATCATCGACCATTCCAACCTCCGGCGCGGTCGCGAGACGGTCAACCAGCTGTGGGGCAACAGTCTCACTGTACTACTCGGTGACTGGATCTACACCAAAGCGATGCGCCTCGCTCTGGCCCACGACAACGTCGAGGTCATCCGGCAGCTGACCACCGCCACGCTGCGGATGACCGAAGGCGAGATGCTCTGCCTGCAGCGGCTCGGAGCGATCGACCTCACGGTCGACGAGTACTTCTCGATCATCGACCGGAAGACCGCCCATCTCTTCTCCGCCGCCTGCTCGATCCCCTGCCTGATCCAGCCGGCCCGCCCCGAGGCTGCCATTCCCCTACGTGCCTACGGTCGCGCCCTGGGCAACTGCTTCCAGTTGGTCGACGATCTCCTGGACTTCACGGCCAGCGAAGGGGAACTCGGCAAACCCGTGTTGTCGGACCTCAAGGAGGGCAAGCTGACGCTGCCGCTCATTCTGCTCTTGCCACGCGTCCCGCGAGTCGAACGCGACAAGATCGAGGCAGTCTTGACCGACCGTGCCTTCGAACGGGTCGGCGCCAACGAGATCCTCGAACTGGTCAGCCGCGAAGGCACCCTCGAGGAGGTCGAGGAGATGGCGCGACGTTACGCCGATGAAGCGTGCGAGGCGCTCGCCTTCTTCCCGCCTTCCGAAACTCGGGAGGCCCTAGAGATCGCCCCGCAGTTCGTACTCGACCGGCGATCGTGACGGCGGGATCTCGAGACCGAACAGCCCTTCCCGCGGCGCCGCCTCCTCGAAAACCCAATCGGTGCACCGATCGTGCAGCGGGTGGTAGCGTCCCCCGGGAACGCTCTCCAGACCGTCGACTTCGACGAATCGCAACTGCCGCGCGGCGGCGGATCGGTAGGTCGACTGGCCCGGTTCGGTGATCAGGGTCTCTAGCTGTTCCCGCGGAGCAGAACGTCCTCGGTTGCGCCCGTAAGCCAGGACCCCCAGATTGCGTTGCGCCGGATCGACGTCGACTTCGATCAGGCCCAGAGCTCGCGGCCCCCAGCGCACGCTGAAGACGGGCAGGAAGAGCTCCTCCCCCGCCGGCAGGACGATGCGGCGGTCCTCGATCGGGACGCTACGTTTCGCCTCCACCGGGCGGTGGCGCAGGAAACACTCGTCGGCGCGGTGCCGCGGCTGAACGCCCTGCGGTAGCGGCCAATTGGCGATGGGAGCCGCGCCCCAGGCTTCGACGGGACGGTCCGGGCTGCCGTCGAGCGGCGTCACCCGCCAGTCGCGGTCACTCGCCACCCAACAGGTCTGCCCCAGCCGCGCCTGGAGGCAGAGCAACAAGCCACCGACTCCGCGGGAGGATCGAAGGCCGATCTTCAGCTGGTTCTTCCCCACCCGCAAGTGAGGAGCCACTCGGTAGAGATCCCAGGAGGTCCCGGACCGGTACTGGCCGGCTCCCACCCACTCGCCGTTGATCTCCAGTTGGTACTCCTCGTCGGCCGAGATCAGTAGCCGAGCGGTCTTGGGCACCTCGGGAACCTCGAACTCGCGTTCGACGGTGAAGGCATGGGCACGGACCGGATCGGCGGGCCAATCGCTGTCCCAGATCCAGACCGGGTTGGGGCCCGAGAAGAGCCGACTGTCGGCCTGCGGCTTGAGAGCCCAGAGCCCCAGGAAGCCACCCAGTAGCAGCGTGGCGGCGATCCAGAGCGAAAGCCTCGACGGGGTGCGGCCGGATCGCCGACGGGACGGTGCAGGCTCGCTCACCGACCGAATGTAGCACGCTAGACGGCGTCTCAGCCGTCCGTCGAAGCCGCGACTCTGGCCGCCGCCGCCGTCTCCCGCCAGAGTCGCACCTCCCGCAGCAGATCCCCGGCCACCGCGGCCAGCGAGTCGGGCTGTGACGGGGCTGGCGAGCCGACCTCGTCCCCCTCCGACGAGCCGAGACTTCCGTCGGGCCCCAGTTCGGGGGACGCTACGGCCTTTCGCACCCGCGCCAGGATCAGGCTCCGCAGAGCCTCGCCTTCGGCGACGCCGCGCAAGCGGCCCTTGTGGTGCCCCGTGGTTCCTCCCCCGTCCGCCGTCGACTGGCCACCCCCGGCCGTGTGGACCTCGAGATCGCAGATCCCCAGCCAGCGCTGTAGCGGCCCCTGGTGGAGAGACAGGTTCTGGATGTTGGCAAAGGTCAGAGTCTGCTCTTTGACGCGGAAGATGCCCTCGCGGATCCGCAGGCTGCGATCGGAGATCAGGTAGACCCGCTGGTCGTAGTCGAGTTCGAGCAGCGCGTAGGTGACGGGCATCTGGACCAACCAGAAGACCACACCTGCCACCTCGAGTGGCCACACCCACCGGCTCAGCGGCTCGGGTACGAAACGGTCGAGAAGAACCAGACCGACCACGATACCGATCAGGGTTCCGATCTGCTCGATCAGCCATCCAATGCGGCGAAGCCGCAGATACACCGGTGCCGCCCGGACCCTCTGCACCAGACGATCCCCAGCCGGAGCTTCCGGCGGCGACGGCAGCTTCAGGAGCCGATGCAGCCGAGATCGGACTACTCTCACGAAGTGGCCTCCGGCGCTGGCGGCACGTCGGCCCGAGGGTCCCGCGGCGGCGTGAGGTCGCGGCGCAGAGCGCGGAGCTCGGACACGCACTCTCGCAGCAGGCGAACTGCCTCGTCGTCTCCACTGCCCTGGATCGAGGGCGTGCCGGCCGCTCCGCGCATGCGCGAGTACAGGAAGTCTCTTAGCTGCTCGAACTGCTCCACCCCCTCGACCGTGATCTCGGCCCGAGAGCTCCCGGAGGCGGTCTGCAGCTTGACGCGGGCGAGGCCCAGATGCCGTTCGATGGCGTTCGAGTGCAGGTGGATGTCCTGCAGGCGGTCGTAGGAGAGGTGAATTTCACGCCGAAACAGGATGCCCCACCGCATGGAGATCCCTTCCTCGTCGAGTTCGTAGCGCAACGACCGGTACTTGAAGAACAGCACCAGGAAGACGATCGGAAAGGCGGGGCCAGCGACGAACGAGAAGAAGAGGTAGTAGGTGAGGAGCGACCGGATCGGCCGCAGCTCCCGATTCGAAAAGTCCAGGCTGTGCATCGGAGCGACCATACCAAGACCGTACGCTTCCCGAGCCTTCTGGATTCCGGCTACAACGGACCTCGAGTGACCCGTGAGCGTGGTACAGTCGCCAAGCCTATCGTTGTCAAATCAGCAGTATCAAACCCGCCCATCGTGGATCTCTCAGGCCGCTCCTAAGAGCGCTGGTCGACCCTCGAGCACTCGTTCCCATGACTCGAGCACTTGTTCCCATGAGTCGTAGTCTGGTCCAAACGGGCTCCCTGTGGGTAGTCCTCGTCGCAGCTCTCCCTCTCGCTTGGCCGGCGATCGCCCTGACGGGTCCCGCCTTGGAGATGGGATCTCCGCATCTGCGCCACTATCCCTCGGCAGAGATCGATGCTCACGACCAGTTCTGGGCCGTCGAGGAAGCCGAAGACGGCGCCCTGCTGTTCGCCCACGGCAGTGGACTCAGTCTCTACGATGGTGCGCGCTGGAACCCGCTGTCAGAAGCCCCGGGAGGCCGGATCTACGACTTCGAACGAACCAGTGACGGTCGTATCTACCTCGGCTCCACGGAACGACTGGGGTATCTCGAGCCGCGGGGTGACGGCACCTATCGATACCGGTCTCTCCTGCCGGCGGAGGGCGGGGTACCGCCCTTCGGCGATGTGCGGGAGGTGGTGGCGACACCCAACGAGGTGTTCTTCGCGTCCTCCGAAATGCTCTTCTCGTGGACCAGCGAGCGAGGCCTCCGCTGGTCCGAGGTCGACCAGCTTCTCCACATCCAGCAGGTGGACGATCAACTCCTCCTGGTCAGCGCGGACCAAGGAGTGGTCGCGGTCGACCCTTCAACCCATGAACTGCTGCCGGTGCCCGGCACCGAATCGCTACGAGACCAGGGCGTTGTCCGCTTCTCGAAAGCACCGGACGGCGGTCTCTGGGCTTTCGGAAGCCAGGCGATCTTCGAGCGGCAGGCCGAAGGATTCGTCCGCTGGCCCACCGAGTTCGACGGCCAGTTCGCCACCACGCGGATCACCACGGGCTCCTGGCTTTCCGACGGCACGCTCCTGGTCGGAACCCGGAACCTGGGCCTGGTCCATCTCGATTCCGACGGCTCCGTGATCCGGTCCTACGGCGAGGCGCAGGGTCTAGCCGAGCCATGGATCACCGACTTCGTCCTGGATCGCTCCGGCACGTTGTGGCTCACCCACGGATCGAACGGGGTCAGTCGCATCGACTTCCGCGGTGGAGTCTCTCTCTTTCCGGAAGACCTCGGGGTCGAGTTCGCCGAGCAGCTCGCCCGCCACCGAGGCCATCTCTTCGCCGCCACCCAGTTCGGACTCCGGGTCCTTCGCCCCGCGGGCAATCCGTTCGACCAGGCCGAATTCGTACCGGTCGCCGGCGCCCCGGAAGCCACCTGGGCCCTGCTCGACCTCGGCGACACCTTGCTCGTCGGCGGGGTCGACAGCGTCTTCGAGCTGGAGATCGTCGACGACTCCGCGTCACCTCCGGCGGTCCGCTTCCGACGCCTCAGCGACGGACACCGCCGGGTTGCGACGTTCACTCTGGTACCCGGTGGGGCGCTAGGTGCCGACTCGGTCTACGCCACCCTGAGCGATGGCATCCTCCGACTCGACCGTCAGGGGAGTGGTTGGGTCTCACGGGGCAAACACCGCGAGATCTCCACCCACACCTACTTCGCGGAACCGGCAGGAACCGCGCTCTGGGTTGGAACCGTCAACTCGGGCTACCTCCGGATCGAAGATCTCGAGCACTGGCCCGACTCGGCCTGGACGCAATACGGACCGGAGGACGGTGTCCCGAACGGCAACGCCCATCTGTTCCGGTGGCAGGGTGAGATCCTCTTCGGCACCTACGATGGTGTCTGGACGTTCGAAGCCGACCGAAGTCCACCGTTTCAGCCTGACCGCCGCTTCGAGGAGCGCCTCATCGATACTTCGACCGATGTCCATCGGTTCGTCGATCCGCCCACGGGACCGCCGTGGATGATCGCGGGATCGACCGTGGGACCGTTGGTGCGGCGAGACGATGGCGTACTGGCGCAAGCACGCAATCGTCTGCGCCATCCATCCGGGTGGAGGTACTACTCCCTCCACATCGACCCGAGCGGAGTCGTCTGGGTCGGGGGCCGGGAGGGAGTCGTCCGCCACGATCCGGCTGCGTTCACTCCCCCACCCACCGAACTGCCCCCCGTCCGCATCGGCAAGATCTCTCGCCTCCCCGGCGGCGAGACCGTGTGGGGGGGCCAGTACCCACTGCCTGTCGACCATCGCCTAGCCCTCGAAACACCGGGAGCGGGACTGCGGTTCGAGTACTCCCTGCCCGATTCGATCCCCCCGGAGTCGATTCGCTTCCGCTCTCGCCTGCGCGGGCTCGACGAAGTCTGGTCGCCGTGGTCCACCGAAACCCAGCGCGATTTCACCAACCTGCCGGGGGGCGACCTGGTCTTCGAGGTCGAGGTGTTGAACTACCTGGGGTACGAAAACCGATCGATCCCCATCGTCGTGCAGGTCGCCAGGGCCTGGCATCAGACCTGGCCCGCCCGACTCGCAGGACTCCTGGTACTGATCCTCTCGAGCTGGATGATCGCGCTCTGGCGCACCTCGGCCGTGCGCCGCCGCAACGAAGAGCTCGAACGAGCCGTGGCCCAGCGGACGGCAGAGGTCCAGGCGCAGGCCAGCGCTCTGGAAGAAGCCAACCAGCAGCTGCACGAGATGTCCTACCAGGATCTCTTGACCGGTCTAGGGAACCGCCGCATGGCCGCGGAACTGATCGAATCCGAGATCAGCTGGCTTCGCCGAGGCGGGGACCTCACGGCCGACGGAACTGGGACCCACGACCTCAGTTTGCTCCTGGTCGATGTAGACCACTTCAAACAGGTCAACGATCGCTTCGGCCATACCGTTGGCGATCGGATGTTGCAGAGCATCGCGCAGATCCTCCTCCAGCAGAGCCGTGGGCTCGACGGAGTCGTGCGCTGGGGGGGTGAGGAGTTCCTCGTCGTGTGCCGCCGCAGCCCCCGAGACGAGATCGCCGAAGTCGCCGAACGTCTTCGCTCCACGATCGCCGGGACTCCGCTGACCGAGGTTCACGGTCGTCCCCTCGGAGCCACGGTCTCGATCGGATTCGCGACCTATCCGCTCCTCCCCGGCGCGCCCGAGACCATGACCTGGGACCGCGTCCTGCAAGTCGCCGATCTCGCCCTCTACGCCGCCAAGCACTCGGGGCGCAACGGTTGGGTCGGGATCACCCGGGTCGGCGCCGCCCTCGGCCCGGAGGACACACCGCCCGCCTTCGAGGGGGAACTCCCCCTGCGCCGTCAGGTCAGAGACTGGCTGGCCCAGGGACGGGCCCAGGTCGTCTCGTCGTTCGAATCGGTGGCGGCAGAGGCCTGGCAGACCCAGACCTTCGAGGAGCTGTCGGGCGCAGGACGAGTCGACGGCAACCACTGATCGGTGGGGTTCAGCTCTCGTCGGGTTGGCCGCAGGTCGCCGAAGTCGTGGTCTCGCCGTCTCTCCGGACGGCCTCGGCCTCGTAGTGACGAAAGAGGTCGGCCAGGGTCTTGCCGACTTCCGGCGCAAAGGTCAGGTCCAGTGCACGGTACTCCCGAATGCGATCGATGCGGAAACTACGGAAGCCGTCGCGGAGCTCACACCAGCCCCCCAGGGTCCAGGTCACTCCCCAGTAGAACAGCCCCAATGGACGCACGATGCGCGAGGTCTCGTTGTCGGACCGATCCTGGTAGGCGAGCCAGAGCTTTCGCTGTTGGTGGATCGCTCGCCGCACCTCGGCCAGCGACTGCATGTCCTCCTCGCGACGCCGAAAGTTCATGGCGAAGAGTGGAGTCGACTCGATGCGGTCCTTGAGCCCTTCGGGCAGCGCCGCCGCCACCTTGGCGAGGGCGTCCTCGGCGGCTACCGCCAACGCCGGATCCGACCAGCTGCGGACGACCCTGGCGCCGAGTACCAGAGCCTCGATCTCCTGTTCGTCGAACATCAGCGGGGGGAGGTCGAAGGATCGTTCGAGCAGGTAGCCGACGCCAGCTTCCCCCCGAATCGGGACCCCGGAATCGACGAGATGGACGATGTCTCGATAGATCGTGCGCACCGAGACTTCGAGAGTCTCCGCCAGCTCGCTCGCCGTCGTAACGGTTCGTCGCCGGCGCAGGCGTTGGATGATCTTGAAGAGTCGGTCCGCTCGTCGCATGGCCTCTCGATCCTACGTCGAAGAGGCGGAGCGAGGAGTCCGAGACGACCCGCTCCCCGCTCCACCTCTCCAACCATCGGGATCAGCCCTTCGGCTTCCAGAGGCCGAACGTCGCCCCGGCGGGGTCGGTCAGCAGCGAGAAGCGACCGGCATCGGGGACCTCGACCAGTTCATGGACCGCTCGGGCTCCCAGCTCCTTGGCCCGCGCCGTCGCCGCTTCGAGATCGTCGACCTGCACGTACGGCACCCAGTGGGAGGATCCGTTCGCGTTGGCCATCAGACCGGCGGGGAACCCCTCCTTGGTGTCGATCATCGTGTACGGTCCCATCTGGGTCTCCTCTTCGGTCAGTTCCCAGTCGAAGAGGGAGCCGTAGAAGCTCCGGATCGACTCGGGCTGCGAGGTGTGAAGTTCTGCGTAAGCGAATGGGTTTGGCATGGTTTCCTCCTTGGGTTGTTTGCCGTTGCGGGAACCTTGCCAGAGCCCTCCTGACATCGTCCTGTCAGCAGGTCCGAGACTCCTGACACACCGTTGTCAGGAGTCTCGAGCCACGAGCCAGCGGTTTGGATCGCCGGGACCGACTGGGCTCGGGGATCAGGGCTCCGGAAGAGTGTCCGATGGAGGAGCGAGGGCCCAGCCGTCTGCCGGCGCGGCCGCCGACACTAACGCCACGTTGGCGTGGGGTCGGCGCTCCAGCGGAACCCTGACAACTGGGCCGACGAGGGAGCCGACCACTAGAATGCTGGGACGAGCCATGCGGGAAGCCTGCCGAGTCCCGTAACCCTTCAGGAACCTGTCAGGAGATCGCCGGGTTGATGCAGTCCCTTCCGTTTCGAGTCCCCGCGGAGGCTGGCTGGCACCTTCTGTTCGAGACCCTGGCCTACGCGACGGGTTTCGCTCTGTTCCGCCTCCAGCGGCGGCGCAGCGACATCCTCGAAGCACCGACCCGCTGGAGCCTGGTGGTGGCCGCGATCCTAGGCGCGGTGCTCGGTTCGAAGGTGCTGCACCATCTCGCCAACCCCTCCCGCTGGCCCGAATACGCGGCGCACCCCTGGCTGCTGTTGGGTGGCAAGACGATCGTCGGTGCCCTGTTGGGCGGTTGGGCCGTCGTCGAGGTGGCGAAGCTCTGGCTCGGCATCAAGGTGCGCACCGGCGACGTCTACGTCCTACCCCTGCTGGTCGGGATGGCGGTGGGTCGCATCGGGTGTTTCCTGGCGGGTTTGACCGATGGCACCTATGGATCGCCCACCCAACTCCCCTGGGGTGTCGATTTCGGCGACGGCATCGCGCGACACCCCACCCAGATCTACGAGATCCTCTTCCTGGCCCTGCTGGCGGCTTGGCTCTACCGACCGAGCCTCGCCGGCGTGGCGCTCCCCACCGGCCTGCGCTTTCGGGCCTTCATCTTGGGGTACCTGGCCTTCCGCCTGGCCATCGACCAACTCAAACCGTACGACGAGATCCTCGGCTTGAATCCGATCCAGTGGTCCTGTCTCCTAGTCCTGACCCTCTGCGCTCGCGACCTCTCAGCGATCGTCCGAACCT
>JAUIDB010000060.1 GCA_030429235.1 Thermoanaerobaculia bacterium
TGCGCTACCCACCGCTTCCGGTACTGCAGTGCCGTGGATTCGAGTCTCGGAAGGCCGCGAAGGAGGACCAGGAATCGACCCAATCGTGAGAGAATCAAAGCCCCAGGAGCCGCCGAATGTGGGACTGGGCTGATTCCAGCACGAGGAGTGAACCGATGACCGATACCCGCACCGAAAAGGACAGCCTCGGCCCCGTCGAGGTGCCCCGCCGCGCCTACTATGGAGCTCAGACCGAACGAGCCCGACAGAACTTTCCCGTCAGTGGTTTGACGCTGCCGCCACGGTTCATCGCGGCGATGGGAATGATCAAGGGGGAGGCAGCCGCCGTCAATGCCGACCTCGGGATCGTCGATGCCGATCTCGCGGCGGCGATCCGCCAGGCCGCCAACGAGGTGGTCGCCGGCCAGCTCGACGCCCACTTCCCGGTCGATGTGTTCCAGACCGGCTCCGGGACCTCGACCAACATGAACACCAACGAGGTGATTTCCAATCGTGCCATCGAGATCCTGGGGGGCGAGATGGGGACCAAGAGCCCTGTCCACCCGAACGACCACGTCAATGCGGGTCAATCTTCGAACGACACGATTCCGACGGCCACCCACATCGCGGCCTACTCGGCGATCGTCGAAGAGCTCGAGCCCGCCTTGCAGCACCTCTGTCGTGCTCTGGCCGACAAGGCGGCGGCCCTGGACGACGTCGTCAAGATCGGTCGAACCCATCTCCAGGATGCCGTCCCGGTGCGCCTGGGACAAGAGTTTGGGGGCTACGCCCAGCAGATCGCCAACGGACTGGCTCGTCTCGAGGCGGTCAAGCCCCGCCTGGCCGAACTCGCTCTCGGAGGTACGGCGGTCGGAACCGGATTGAATGCACCCCCTGGATTTGCGGACCGGGTCATTGAGCGCATCGCCCAGCGAACCGGACACCCCTTCGTCCCGGCGCCCAACCGGTTCGAGGCCCTGGCGGCGAAGGATGCCTGCGTCGAGACCTCGGGCGCGCTCAAGACCATCGCCGCCTCGTTGACCAAAGTGGCCAACGACATCCGCTGGTTGGCCTCCGGGCCTCGCTGCGGTTTCGGAGAGATCACCATACCCAGCCTGCAGCCGGGTAGCTCGATCATGCCGGGGAAGGTCAACCCCGTGATCCCAGAGTCGGTGTTGATGGTCGCGGCCCAGGTCGTCGGCAACGACGCCGCCATCACGGCCGGCGGCATGGCCGGGAACTTCGAGCTCAACGTCATGATGCCGATGATCGCCTACAACCTGGTGCAATCGGTCGAGCTTCTGGCCAACGCTAGCCGGCTGCTGGCCGACCGTTGTGTCGTGGGGATCGAAGCCAACGCCGAACGAGCCCGGGCTCTGGTCGAGCAGTCACTAGCGATGTGTACGTCGCTGGCCCCGAAGATCGGCTACGACAAGGCTGCGGCGATTGCCAAGGAGGCGTTTGCGACCGGTCGCACGGTGCGCGAAATCGCTCTGAGGGACGAGGTCCTACCGGTCAACGAGCTCGAGCGAGTCCTCGACGCGCGAGTCATGACCGAGGGGGGTATCCCGGGCTAGCGGTGGGGCCGCCAGGGCCGGATCGGTGGGTCGTCGCGAGGAGTGCTTGATGATCTCGCCGTTCTTGATGACAACCTGGACCTTCTCGAGTACGGAAACATCAACGAGCGGGTCGCCTTCGACTCCGATGAGGTCGGCCCACATTCCGGGAGCGATCTGGCCTGCCCGGCTGTCGATCTGGAGGAGGCTAGCCGCGGTGACGGTAGCCGACTGGATCGCTTGCAGAGGGGTCATCCCAGCCTTGACCATCAGTTCGAACTGCTCCGCATTGCGGCCATGTGGGTAGACGCCTGAGTCGGTTCCGAAGGCAATGGTCACGCCGGCGTCAACCGCTCGCTGAAACCGCCCCGTGTAGTCGCGGAAGAGCGCTGCTCCCTCGGCCGGAAGCTCCTTGTCGCTGTAGTTCTTTGCCGTCTCGATGAGATCGTAGTGGGCCGCTAAGAGGTCCATCACGAGAACGACCGCGTGGTCGACGAGGAGCGGGAACGATGCATCCTCGATCAAGCCACCGTGTTCGATCGAGCGGACACCGGCGAGAACGGCATTCCGGATGCCTTGGTCACCGTGCGCGTGTGCGGCGACGCCGAAGCCCCTCTTCGACGCCTCTTCGACCGCTGCCCGTATCTCTTCAATGGAGTAGGTCGTCGCACCCGGGATCGATCCGGACGTGTAGAAGCCTCCGGTGGCTGAGAGTTTGATCCAGTCGACCCCTTGGGCGATGTGAGATCGAACCGTCTTGCGGACTTCGACTACGCCGTCGGCGACCGCTTCTGCTGGAGTCACGAACTGGTGCTCGGCGGCCATCCACCCTCCCCAGTCTCCATGTCCTCCAGTCATCGTGATCATCGGGCCGCTGGCGTAGATCCGCGGTCCGCGGATCCAACCATTTGCAATCGCATCTCGCAAGGCGACGCCCGCAAAGTAGGGTTCCGAAACGTTGCGTACCGTGGTGAAGCCCGCTTCGAGTACTGTTCGGGCGTTGGTGGCTCCGGCGATCCCAAAGCTGGCAGCCGGCAGCGCCCAGGGGTCGAAATCAGCTCCCAGGAAACTGTTGTCGCAGAGGTGGGTGTGGACATCGATGAGACCTGGCAGAACGGTTAGGTTCGAGAGGTCGATCCACGCTTGTTCAGGCGGCTTTCCCGCTGCCTCTGTGATGCTCTGGATCTGTCCAGCCTCGATCTCGACCAAGACATCGTCCCGATACTGACCCGAAACGACGTCGAGAACACGGCCCGCGTGGATGACGGTTCTGTCGGACCAGGCTGGTGCCGCTAGCGCTGCCAGAAGCGCTAGTGTGCTGATAGTTCCGATCCCGCGTGTTCCGTGTGGGTCCATCTGATCTCGCATGCTTCCCCCTTGGTTGCCTGAATACCGGACGATCTTAGGCTGGACGCGGGTTCTGGGCGGTCACGGGGACCCACCGCACTGCAGGTTCCCGAGGCAGGCTACCAGGCCGTAGTGTCTCCGCTCTCGAACCCGTCGGTGAACACGGGCTGGTGGTCGATTCGCAGTTCGAGGTCCCAGTCGGCCGCTCCGAGGTCGCTTTCGCCGATCCGGAAGCCGAGGGTCGCCGGACCCGAAGGTAGCGTGGCCGACGAAATCAGGTTGCGGCCGTATTCGGCATGACCGAGAGGGCTGGAGAGCTCCAGCGATCCGCTCGCCGGCGTGCCGTCGTATACCTCGAGGTCTGCCGTCAGGTTGCCGAGCTGACCGACGAAACGGGTCAGCCGCAGCGACAGGATCTGCTGCCCGGAGGGTAGGCTTACGGTGAAGAGGTCACTGTCGTCGGGTCCACCGGTCGTCCCCTGGACTCGGTTGTGGCCTCGGTTGGTGGGGACGGCCGCGGCGGGGACTCCGTCGTCGGGCAGGTCTCCCGCGGCCAGCTCGTCCCACCCCGAGCCGGTGGTGGTGCGCAGTTCCACGGAGTACTCGTTGTCGGGATCGCCGTCGCTGGCCACCAGCGTATAGAGGCCTGGTCCTTCGGGACTCCCGGCGAGTAGGTCGAGGACTCCGACGTCGCCGGCGTCGACCGTGTCGCTGGCGATCAGCGGAGATGCACTGCTCGGTCCGTCGTAGAGTTCGAGGGTGATCGACCCCGCGGTCGGAGTCGGGTAGAGGGCGGTCAGGTTGACGGCGTCGAGCGTGGCACCGCTCGGTACCTCGAAGCGCGCTGCGTCAGAGGGATCCGAGTCGCCGACCGATCCCACCAGCTGGCTCCTGCCGGGTACGAGGTTCGTGAGGCTGGGGCTCGTAGGATTCGACGACAGATCGCCGCCTACGAGTTCGTCTCGCTGTACCGTCCTCCGCAGCCGGAACTCGACCTCCCACTGTTGGTTGGGAAGGTTCTCCTGGATGACGAGCGAGACCCGGTCGGGGCCGACGACGTCGGCCGCTCCTGCCAGGGCCATCAGGTCCGAGCCGACTTCCGTTTCCCCGGCGTTGATGGTGCCGAGCAAGGAGCCGTCGCTGCCTTCGTCGCCGAGATAGAAGGAGAAGGAGGAGGCGAGGTTGGCGTCGGCGGTGTAGCCACGCAGAAAAACCTCCGCCAGTCGCTCGCCGGGGGCCAGCACCAGGGCTACCGCATCGTGACTGTCTTCCCCCGGGGCTCCGCCTACGGTGCCTCGGACGGTGCTGCGGACGCCGGCCGGGCTGAGCAGAGTCGGTTGGGTCGCGTCATCCGAGAGCTCGCCGTCGTCGCTCTCGTTCCAGATCTGGTCTGCAACCAGAGCGGGGGACGAGCAGAGAACGAGGGCGCAGAGCCAGGCCAGGGGTCGAGTCGGTCGGTTCATGGAGAGGGTCCTTAGCTGAGATCGGGCTCCACCTCGCTCCGCCGCCCGCCCGGTCGCGGTCAATGGGTCAACTTGCGGTACTTGATGCGATGAGGCTGATCCGCTTCGGCGCCGAGCCGTTGGCGACGGTCCGCCTCGTAGTCCTGGTAGTTGCCCTCGAACCAGACGACCTGACTGTCACCTTCGAAGGCCAGAATATGAGTCGCGATTCGATCCAGAAACCAGCGGTCGTGGCTGATGACCACCGCGCAGCCGGCGAATCCGAGGAGGGCCTCTTCCAGGGAGCGCAGCGTGTCGACGTCGAGGTCGTTGGTGGGCTCGTCGAGGAGCAGCAGATTGCCGCCACTCTTGACCAGCATCGCGAGGTGGAGACGGTTACGCTCGCCTCCCGAGAGATCCTTGACCAGTTTCTGTTGGTCCGCGCCGCGGAAGTTGAAGGTGGCGGCGTAGGCACGCGACGCTACCTCTCGTTTGCCGACCTGGATGAGGTCCTTGCCACCCTCCGACAGTTCTTCCCACACCGTGTGGTCTCCCTGGAGCGCGTCGCGGCTCTGGTCGACGTACGACAGCACCACGGTCTCTCCGACGCGCAGCTCTCCGGCGTCCGGCTGCTCCTCCCCCACGATCATCCGAAAGAGCGTGGTCTTGCCGGCGCCGTTGGCGCCGATGACTCCGACGATGCCGCCGGGCGGTAGTCGGAAGTCCAACTCGTCGATCAGGAGTCGATCGCCAAAACCCTTGATCAGACCCTCGGCTTCGACCACCACGTTGCCCAACCGCGGCCCGGCCGGAATGACGATCTCGGCCGACCCCTGGCGGTCCTGGGCGGCGTCGTCTTCGGCCAGCAGGGCCTGGTAGTTGTTGAGTCGAGCCTTACCCTTGGCGTGGCGGGCGCGCGGAGCCATCCGGACCCACTCGAGTTCACGCTCGAGGGTGCGACGTCGGTTGGAGGCTTGCTTCTCCTCCTGCTCGAGGCGCTTCGACTTCTGCTCGAGCCAGGAGGAGTAGTTTCCTTCCCACGGAATCCCGGCGCCTCGATCTAGTTCGAGGATCCACCCGGCAACGTTGTCGAGGAAGTAGCGGTCGTGGGTCACGGCCACTACCGTTCCCGGGTACTCATCGAGGAAACGCTCGAGCCAGGCGACCGATTCCGCGTCGAGGTGATTGGTCGGCTCGTCGAGCAGCAGCATGTCTGGCTTCTGCAGCAGCAGCCGGCAGAGGGCGACCCGCCGGCGTTCGCCGCCCG
Organism: Thermoanaerobaculia bacterium; assembly: GCA_030429235.1. Taxonomy (GTDB): domain Bacteria; phylum Acidobacteriota; class Thermoanaerobaculia; order Multivoradales; family JAIOJS01; genus JAIOJS01. Next base: position 5,592 of record JAUIDB010000060.1, read on the forward strand.
ACAGCTTGGTCACGTCGGAGTCCCCGGGCGGCAGGCGGAGAGCGTCCATCGCGATCTCCACCGTACGGTCGATCTCCCAGGCGTTGGCGGCCTCGATGGCGTCCTGGACCCGGCCGGATTCGGCGATCACTTTGTCCATCTCTTCGTCCGAGAGCGGCTCGCCCATCTTCATCGACAGCTCGTCGAAGCGGGCGAGCAGAGCTCGGGTCTCGGCGACGGCTTCCTCGACGTGCTCACGCACCGTCTTCGCGGGGTCGAGCGCCGGTTCCTGGGGGAGGTAGCCGACCCGCGTTCCTTCCGCCACGAAGGCCTCGCCGGCAAAGTCCTGGTCGACGCCGGCCATGATGCGCAGCAACGTACTCTTTCCGGCGCCGTTGGCACCGAGGACGCCGATCTTGGCGCCGTGGTAGAAGGAGAGCCAGATTCCCTTCAGGATCTCCTTGCCCTGCGGAGTCGTCTTGCGCAGGTCTTTCATGGTGTAGATGAACTGGGGCATGGTGCGGGTTCCGTCGTGGTCGTCTTCGGGTGTTGGTCCGGGATCAGGCGTTGCGTTCGAGGAGTACCTCTCCAAAGGAGACGTCCTCGGCGGCTAGCACGAACAGGGTCGTCGGCAGATCGCGGACCCGTCGTTGGAGGTTCTCGTAGTAGGGGACGAAGTCGTCGTCCGGTTCGGCCAGGCCTAGCAGGACCAGGTCGGCGTTGCGCGAGGACTCTAGCAGGATCTCGTCGAAGGGACGACCCTCGCTGACCACGATCTCGGCCTCCGCCTTGATGCGAGAGCGCTTGAGAATGGACTGCAGATTCGAGTTCGCGCCCTCGGCGGCGCCGTCGTTCGTCACCACCATCTTCACCACCACGGTAGCCCGACTCCAGTAGAGACTCGTCGAGAGCAGGAACGCCAGGATCATCATGAGGCTTCCGTTGTTCTGCAGACCGCCCCACCAGACGTCGATCCGTCCACGGCGGGCGAAGCCGTCTGCGGACTCGCGCACGATGACCACGTTGCGGCGTGAGGCGTGGAACTGCCGGATCATCGAGCAGAACTCCTGGCGGTACTCGTCGTCCTCACTGTCTCCTACCACGATCGTGTTCGGGGTCACCGAACCCAGACCGTAGGCGTTGATCAGTTGTTCGGCTCCGGTAAAGGGATCGGGGGCGGTGACCACCCGCACCAGACTCTGTACTCCTCGGTCGAGCAGGTACTCGCGAATTGTCGATTCCATCGAGTACTGACGGTCGGGGCTCACCGAGTCGGTCGGGAGAACCGTGGCCACCGTGATCAGGCCACGCCCGTGGGAGAGGGCATCGGCGAGTTCGATCAGGTGCCAACGGCGGGTGGGTGCGCCCGAGAGGACAAGCAGATGGGGCCGCCAGTTCTTGGAATCGAGGTTCGAAGACAGCTTCAGGAGCCCGGCCCGCGTGATCGCCATCCACATTCCCTGCCGGACGTCGCCCCAAGCGGCTTGGATCTCGCGCCGTTCGAGCCAGAAGTAGATCGCGATGACGAAGCAGCCCGCGATCACCGTGGCCGCAGCGTTGATCAACAGCATCACCGCAATACAGCCGACCGCTCCGATCAACGACAGCGACCAATGCACCGCAAAGGTCGGTCGGAAGGAGGGGCTACCGAGGAAGCGTTCCAGTCCGGCCGTGACGTTCAACACCCCGTAGGTGGTGAGGAAGAACATCGTCAGGACGGGTGCGATCAGATCGAGGTTGCCGAAGTAGACCGCCACCAGGGCCAGTCCGAGGGTAACGGCGGTGCCGGCTCGCGGCTCGTCGTCGGGACCCGATCCACGGCCCAGCCACTGCAGGCGGCGAGGCAGGATGCCGTCGCGGGCCAGGGCCTGAAGCACCCGTGGGGCGCCGAGGATCGATCCCACGGCCGACGACAGGGTGGCACCCCAGACGCCGAGCAGGATGGCATCGCCCCACCAGGCCATCCGGCGCATGATCAGAGGATCGGCGATCAGTTGTTCGCTGCTCGCCCGGGTGGCGAGCAGAATCGGCAGTCCCATGTAGATCGCGTAGCCCACCCCTACCGCGGCCAGGGTTCCCTTGGGAATCGAGCGAGCCGGATCGCGGAGATCACCCGACATCCCGATCCCAGCCATGATGCCGGTGACGGCGGGAAAGAACACCGCAAAGACGGTCCAGAAGCCGACCGGCGGTCCGGCGGTGGTGGTGGCTACCACGGTCTCTCCGGCTTCCACCGGTCCCCCGAGGACGAGGGAAACCAGCGAGAGAACGATCGCCGCCATGATGAAGTACTGGGCCTTGATCGCCGCCCGTGCCGACTTGAGAGCCAGCAGCGCTACCAGAACAGTGGTCACGAGGCCTACGGCCCGTGGGTCGAGCCGGGGGAAGGTGGCGACCAGACTCTCGGCGAAGCCGACCGTGTAGAGGGCTACCGACAGCGCCTGCGCGATGTAGAGGGGGATGCCTACGGCTCCCCCACTCTCCAGGCCCAGGGAGCGGCTGATCATGTAGTAGGCGCCGCCGATGCGAATGTGCTGGTCGGTCGCAATCTGGGCGACCGACAACGCCGTTAGGAAGGTGATCGAGGTCGAGAGGGTGACGATGAGCAGGGTACCGCCCAGCCCGACGTTGCCGAGCACCCACCCGAAGCGTAGGTACATGATGACCCCGAGGATCGTGAGGATCGACGGAGTGAAGACGCCCCCGAAGGTAGACAGTCCCCCTTCCCGGGCGGGGGTGACTGGGGTCGCGAGGATCCCAGAATCGTGGCGGTTGGACATCGTGGGTGGGGTTCCGTGGCTGCGATCGAGCGGGCCGGGCGCGCTAAGATGCCCTAGTAGTTCCCCAGTCGAGCCAGGAGGTGACAGATGGACGTCGCGCAGTTCCTCAGGTCGGTCGAGGTATTCGAGTCGTTGAGCCCGGCCGCGGCAGGCGAGTTGGCTGACAAGGTCGATACCGAACGCTTCGCCGCAGGCGACCGGATTGTAGCGCGCGGCGAGCCGGGAGACCGCATGTTCGTCCTGGTGGAAGGAGAGGTGAGGATTCCCGTGGTCGACGACCATGGCCGGGAACTCTTTCTGGCGCACCTGGGTCCCAAACAGGTGTTCGGGGAGATGGCGCTTCTGACAGGAGAACCGAGATCGGCCGATGTCTACGCCGTCTCCGACTGCAGTTGCCTGGTGGTCGGACAGGCGACGGTGGAAGAGCTGCGGCAGGAACGTCCCGAGATCTCACGCATCTTGACCGCGATTCTCGGCGAGCGCCTGATCTCGATGGGAGGGATCCGCCGCGTCGGCAAATACCGACTGGCCGGTGAACTGGGCGAGGGACGGATGTCGAAGGTGTTCGACGCCGTGCACCCGACTCTCGATCGACCCCTGGCGATCAAGATGCTGTCGCACGAACTCGTGTACCAGCCACACTTCGCCGAGCGCTTTCGCCACGAGGCTCGGGCCATCGCCCATCTGCACCATCCCAACATCGTCGAGATCTACGACACCGAGGAGGCCTACGCGACCCTCTTCATCGTCATGGAACGGGTCTCGGGTACCGTCTTGGACCGGGCGATCAAACGGGCCGGACGGCTCTCCTACGGCTCGACTCGCGACATCCTCTGTCAGCTGGCCTCGGCCCTCGGCGCGGCCCACCAGAAGGGGATCGTCCACCGCGACGTCAAACCCTCGAACGTCGCCCTGTCGTTCGAGGGTCAGGTCAAGCTGATGGATTTCGGGCTCGCCTTCTCACCCGATATCGCGAGTACCGAGGAGGGGCAGGAGGAGGTCGTCGGCGTGGGCACCCCTTGCTACATGGCTCCCGAACAGATCCAAGGTGACCGGGTGGACGGTCGCAGCGACATCTACTCGCTGGGCATCCTGGCCTACGAGATGCTGACCGGCGAGCCGCCCTTTCTCGGCAACATGTACTACGTCTTGCATCAGCATCTCCACGGCGAGGTACCGTCGCTCAGCGAGTCGTGCCCTGACGCTCCTCGGGACCTGGTCGACTTCGTAGCGCGGGCTACGGCTCGACGGCCGGAGGACCGCTTCGCCACGTGCGAGGATGCCGTGCGCAGTCTCGACACCGGGGGGGCTGCCTCTCTATCCAGCCTCGTCATCCACTCCTTGACGCTGATCTCCGAGCCGGCGGCGAGGGAGAGTGTCCACGAACTCCTCGAGGAGTTCCGTACTCGGGCCCGCCGCCTGCCAGGAGTTGTCGTGCAATGAGAAGAGTCGAAGTGTCGCGGCAGAACCACTCTGTGAGAGCGCCCTCACGGGGAGCCGACCCGTGGGGCTGGCTCGGCCTGTTCTGCCTTCTACTCCTCCTGACAGCTCCGGCGGCGCGAGCCCAGGGCGATCTGTCGGACGTGCCCGACTCCCTCTCGGCGTGGGCCGGCTGGGTATTGCGAGATCACCCCGACATCGAGTGTCCGTGGACGGGAACTGCTCGTCAGTGTGCCTGGCCAGGTCGCCTCGAGCTCGAACTGACCGCTCGAGAGGGTCGGTTTCTGCTCGCGGTCCGTGCCGACCGTGAAGTCGAGTTGAGCCTTCCGGGGGGCGCGAGTGCCTGGCCACGCGCCGTGACGGTCGATGGCCGTCCGGCGCTGATGATCCGCTCCGACACCGGGCCGGTCGTGCGTCTCGAGCCGGGCCAACACGAAGTGGAGGGTCGCTTCGACTGGCAACGCCTTCCCGAGACGCTGGCGGTGCCACCCGAGATCGCGCTGGTAGCGTTGACCATCGAGGGAAGGGCGGTGCTGCGGCCCCGTCGTGAGCGCGACGGCCTACTCTGGCTGCAGACGAGTCGACAGCGCGCCGCCGAAGAAGACACCGTGCAGGTCGAGGTTCACCGCCGGCTCATCGATGGCGTTCCGGCCCAATTGGAGACCAGGATCCGACTCCGCGTCGGAGGGGGTAGCCGCGAGATCGATCTCGGTACCGTACTGCCGGCAGGGTTCGTGCCGGTGCGGGCGGTCGGTGCCTTGCCGGTTCGTCTCGAGTCGGACCGTCGGATGCGGGTTCAGCTCCAGCCGGGTACCTGGGAACTCGACCTTCTGGCGCTGCACGCGGCGCCCCTGTCGAGTATCGAGCGTCCGGCTCCGGTCTCTCCCTGGCCGGAGGACGAGACCTGGGCCTACCAGAGCGTTCCCGAGATTCGGGTCGCTCAGGCCAGTGGGCTGCAGGCGGTCGACCCTCAGCGCACCAACCTGCCGCCAGCCTGGAGCGAGTTGCCGGTCTACCGCTTTCCCCATGACTCCACTCTCGACCTGATCGAGGTGCGACGGGGAGCCGCCGATCCTCCGCCGGACAGCGTGCGGAGCCAGCGACAGCTCTGGTTGGACTACGATGGTGCGACCTACACCGTGCACGACCAACTGGCGGGGTCCCTGTATCGGGGAGGACGACTGGCCCCCAGATCACCGGCCCAGTTGGGCAGCCTGTCGATCGATGGCGTCGGGCAAGTCCTCACCGTAGGTCAGGACGAAGTGGTGGGGGTCGAGATCCGAGCCGTCGACTCACAGGTCGAAGCGACCCTGACCTATCCGCGAGGCGGCGCGCTGCCGGCCGTGGGCTGGAATCGGGACGCCAAGTCACTGTCCGCTACCCTGCACCTTCCCTCGGGCTGGCGCCTCCTAGCGGCACCGGGAGTCGATCGGGCAGCCGGCAGTTGGATCGAATCCTGGAGCCTTCTGGACCTGTTTCTGTTGCTCCTGATCGTGATCAGCGGCAGTCGACTGCTGGGTCGAAGTTGGGGCGCGATGGCGCTGGTGGCCCTGGGGCTGGCCTGGCACCAACCTTGGGTGCCGCGAGTTCTCTGGATCGTGGTGTTGGGTGGATTGGCACTCGAACGATGGTTGGTCGAGAGCGGGCGCCTCCGCGTGGTCGAAGCGGAGGTTGAGGGACCCTTGATCGCTCGGCTGGTGCGCTCCCTGCGGCGCCTGGCCTGCCTGGTCCTGGTGGCGCAGGTCCTGTTCTTTGCCGGACTGGAACTCCGCACGGCCCTGTTTCCTCATCTCGAGGATCGCTCGGTGGGACGGCGCGGGCTGAGCAACCCAGCCGCAGTGCTGCAGGGGATGGCGCCAGAGGTTCGGGCCGAACTGAGCGATCTCGCCGCCGAGCCCGAGCCTTCGGCGCCGGCCCGGGAATCGAAGAAGAGTTCCTGGCGCTACGACAGTCAGCGGAGTCAGCAGTTCGACCTCGATGCCGTCGTGCAGACCGGACCCGGGATACCACAGTGGACGGGCGCCACGGCCGTGTTGCGATGGTCGGGGCCGGTGTCGGCCGAACACTCGTTTCGGCTCTGGTTGATCTCGCCGTTCGTCCATGGACTGCTGAAGTTCCTCTTCGTGGCGCTGATCGCCCTACTCGTGGGGCGGTTGTTCGGCTTCGCAGCCCGGTCGGATCGACCGTCGGAGTCGCCGGCCCAACCCTCTCTCGCGCTAGGAGTGCTCGTTTTCCTGCTGCCGTTACTGCCGGGACCGGTGCGAGCCCAGGAGTCAGAACCCGCCGAGGTACGGGATTCGGTCATCGCAACGACCGTGGCTGATTCGCTCGACGAGCTGGAGGACTGGTTGACGCGACCGCCGCGCTGCGGGTCGACGTGCGTCGAACTCTCGGCGGCCCGAGTCGAAGCGGGAGAATCCCTTCGCGTGGTGCTCGAAGCGCACGCGGCCGTGGCCTCGACGCTGCCCTTGCCCGGCCCGGCCCAGACCTGGTCGCCTACCGAAGTGGAAGTCGACGGCCGAGGGTCCGACGCTCTGCGACGCGAGGAGGATGGCTACCTTCGACTGCGGCTCGACCCTGGGGTCCACGAGATCGTCTTGCTCGGAGAGGCGACGGAGTCACTGGTCCTGCAGTTTCCCCTGGTTCCTCGGGTTCTCGAGTGGAGCGGCGTAGGCTGGACGGCCGAGGGCGCGGGAGATGACTCGAACGCGACCTTGCGGCTCGTTCGCGACCGACCCTTGGAGAGCTCGGGGGCGGCGGCACCTCAGTCCGCCCTCGTCCCGTGGGTGTCGCTGATTCGAGTACTCGACCTGGGAATCCCCTGGCAGGTACACAACACGCTGGAACGCCGCGGCAATCTCGACGAGGCTCTCCACCTGGAGGTTCCTCTCTTGAGCGGTGAGCGGGTCGCCACCCCAGGCATCCCGAGTTCGAGCACGGTGGCGCAGGTAGCCCTGGCCCCCGGAGAGGCGGGCCGGAGTTGGACCTCGAACCTGGAGGAGAGTGCCCGCTTGCAGCTCGACGCCTGGCCGCAGGGGGACTGGACGGAGACCTGGGTTTTGGAGTGCTCCCCGGTCTGGAACTGTCAGCCCAGTGGGATTGCTCCCGCCTCGATCTATTCTGAAGGGCGCTGGCGCCCGGTCTACCGACCCTGGCCTGGTGAGTCGCTGGTGATCGACCTGACCCGACCCGACCCGGCGTCCGGAGACTCGACGACCATCGACAGCGTGTCGTGGACCGAAAAGCCAGGACGTCGGCTCGCCGAAGGCCGACTGGGGGTGCGTTTTCGTTCGAGCCGCGGCGGCGAAGTCCGTTGGCAACTGCCGCCGGGCGCGCAAATCGAGACCTTCGAGATCAACCAGCAGGCGCAGCCGGCTCACTTCGAGCCGGGGTCGTTGGTGTTCAGCCTGCCGCCGGGGGAGAGCTTTGTCTCCGCTACCTGGCACCGCGACGGCTCGCTCGGCCTGCTCGAGCGGTTTCCGACTCTCGACCTCGGCATGCCAGCGGCGAATCTCGACTACGAGCTCGCCGTTCCTAGAAACCGCTGGGTGCTCCTCACGGGGGGACCACGGGTGGGACCGGTAATCGGTTTCTGGCAGTACGTGTTGGTGCTCTTGTTGGCGGCCTGGGTCCTCGAGGGCTGGGGGGCGACTCCGCTCGGGCGCTGGGACTGGTTCCTGCTGGGCCTGGGTTTGACGCAGGTGCCCTACCTCGCTGCCCTGGTCGTCGTCGGCTGGTTCGTCGCCCTGGGCCACCGTGGAGGAGGGACTCGGCGGCCGTGGCGCTACAACCTCAGCCAACTCGGCTTCGTGGGGTGGGCCCTAGTGGCGTCGGCAGTGCTGTACACGGCGGTGCATCGTGGACTGCTGCTCTCTCCCGATCTCCATGTCTCGGGAGCCAACTCCTCGTCCTCGAGCTTGCGTTGGTTCGCGGATCGGACCGACGGTGCCTTGGACAGCCCCTGGGCCCTATGGCTGCCGCTCTGGATCTGGCGTCTGGTCATGCTGGGATGGGCGCTCTGGCTCGCCAGCCGTCTCCTGGGATGGCTCCCCTGGGCTTGGGAGCGGATGACCAAGAGTGGCTTCTGGGCGAGTCGGCGGCCCCGCTCCCCGGCGCCGGCCTCGTCGCAGGACGACTAGGTGCGGTCGATCGAGTCCTATCTGGCCGATCTGCGTGGCGTAGACATCTACTGGCTGGACCAACTGGCCAAGGGTCGGCTGGCCGGCTCGGCCCGGGTTCTGGACGTGGGTTGCGGAGGGGGGAGAAACATCGCCTGGCTGCTGGCCCGAGGTTTCGAGGTTCACGGCCTCGATCGGCGCCCCGAGGCGGTGCGTTCCGTGCAGCGTTTGGCGGTGGAGCTTGGGCTCTCCGGAGAGCGTTCGAAAGACCGGTTCCGGGTGGGTGAGGGGGCAGCGCTGCCCTGGCCCGACGCGACGTTCGACTGTGTGCTCAGTTGTGCCGTCTTGCACTTCGCGCGGGGGCCGGACGATTTCGATCGGCAGGTACGGGAGCTGTGGCGAGTCCTGCGTCCTGGCGGACTCTTCTTTGCCCGTCTGGCTTCCGAGATCGGGATCGAGGATCT
>JAUIDB010000061.1 GCA_030429235.1 Thermoanaerobaculia bacterium
GCGGATTTCGGCCGCCGGTCTCAAGGAGAGCCACGCCCACGACGTGGTGATCACGAAGGAAGCCCCGAACTACTGGGTCGACAGGTAGTTACCCCGCCCCCTTCCGGCCCCGTGCTAGGATCGTGGCACGGACGATTTCGGGAGGGCAGCATGGATCAGGCGGCAATTCCCGGCTTGGAGCCCCTCGTCGAGGGCCTGAGCCAAGCCACGCGACGGAGCGGCGACGTGGCCGAGGTGACCTCTCGTGTGAAGTCGCTGCTGCAGGAACTGGACGACGACCTCGAGATACCCGAGTCGTACGTGCAACCGTTGGCCGACCGGTACGCTCGGCGACTCCTCCACCGCTGCTCGGAAGGTACCTACAGCGTCATCGCCATGACCTGGGGTCCCGGTCAGGGAACGCCCCTCCACGACCACTCTGGTCTGTGGTGCGTCGAGTGTGTTCACGAGGGTGCGATCGACGTGGTCCAATTCGACCTGCTCGAGCGCCGCTCTGCCGACGACCCGACCGCGGTCCACTACCGGTTCTCGCCGCAGGAAACCGTGCGCGCCACCCGCGGCTCGGCCGGCGCCTTGATCCCACCGTTCGAGTACCACACGATCGCCAACGCCTCGAGCGTGGATCGGGCGGTGACGCTGCACGTCTACGGCGGCGACCTGACCGAATGTGCGATCTTCGAACCCGCTGGGGACGGTCTCTACGTCCGCGTCCTCCGGCAGCTCTCCTGCGACAACTAGGGATCCTGGCTCGCGCGACGCTCGTGGTCCCCTCCTGCCCCGCCGATCGTCATGGCTGACCTCGAAGCCGCACCGTCCCACCTCATCGCTCGCTGCGCCGAGTTGGCCGCCACGGAGCGTTTCCCCACCATCGCCGGGAGAATTCTCGGCCTCCTCTTGTTGACCGAGGATCCCATCAGCTTCGACGACCTGTCCCAGAGACTGAAGATCAGCCGCGGTGCGGTGAGTAGCCATACCCGTCTACTCGAGGCAGCAGGCCGTATCGAGCGGTTCACCGTTCCCGACGACCGCCGAGACTACTTTCGCCTCGCCGAGCCCCTCGGACGCGCCGAACTCGAACGCCAGATCGAGCGGCTCCAGGACTGGCGGAGACTGCTCCACGAGATGCGCGACCTGCCCGACGGCGGAGCATCCGTTGATCGGCGGCGCGAGGCCCTCGACGCCACCTACGCCCTCTGGCTCTCGAGCCTCGAAACGGCCGCACGGCAGCTACCGGATTCCTGAACGCAGTTCGATCCGACGACGCCTACGAGCCCACCCACACCCAACCGACGAGGGCCGCGATCGCGAGAAAGACGATCCAGGCCAGGTGCCGGGCGCGACTGGCCAGCAGCGCCACCACGCCGCAGGTCAGGAAGACTCCGGCGATCCAGCCGAGAACGTCAGAACGCACCGAGGCTCCTTCCTTCTCGGCCAGGGTCAGCAGAATGCCGGCCAGACCCCACCAGGTCAGGGTCGTCAGATGCCACGCGAACCGTAGAGTGCGCCGCGTGAACCAGTCGCTCCCCAAGAGCTTCGGCAGGTCCGAGCGCCGAAAGAGCCGGACCAAGAGGTACCGCTCGCCTAGATACGAATGAGCCAGCCCTAGCGCCGCCAGGAGGGAGGCCGCCAAGACCAGTCGCAGATCCATCCTCGGCTCCTCCTACCAGGCGCCGGTCGAACCCGACTCGAAACCGTCGGCAAACAGCGGACAGGAGTTTGCCACCAGCACTGCGATCGCCGGAAGATTCGAAGGCGACACGGTGTGGTCCGCCAGGGGACTGGGCGGCAGGTCCGACAGATGCACCCCGACCATGCCGACCGCCCGTGCTCCCGACGTCGGGTTGTCTGCCTGATCGGCGATCTCGGCCAATGTCTCCCCCACGAAGGCGGTCGACTCGATCGGCGGGGGCCCCGGCAGCATGCCGTGCGCGAAGGTATAGATCGCCGGATCGGGCTTGGGTGCCGGAGCCTCGGACGACAGCACCAGAACGTCGAACTCGTCGAGGAACTCGGGCTCCGCGAGGATCGCTTCGAGATCAGAGCGGTCCCATCCCGCAGGCACGTTGGTGATGATCCCGAGGGGCACGGCCTGCCCCTGCAGCGCCGCAACCGTTTCCGCCGCTCCTGGTTTGAGGACGAAGACCCCACCTCCGTCGTCCTCGACGAGGGTGTTGCCCAGGTCAAAGAAAACAGCCTGCAGACAGGGGCCATCGCCGGCGGCCACCGGTGGCGACAGAGCCACCAGAGCCACCGCCATTCCCAGCCAGCTCCAACGAAGGGTGCGCGGAAGAGATCTCGACCGGCGGCCGCGGACCAGCCTGGCAGCCCGATCCCCGTCTCTTGCCCCTCCGGCCCAGTCCCCCCTCCAGCCCTTCGCTCCTGCGCTCTCAATTCCGTCGATCATGGTCTGCCCTTTCTCAGAAGCTCGTTCCCAATCGAAGATAGAACTGCCGTTCGCCATCGTTTGCAACCCCGTGAGCCACGTAGACCGGCCCGAAGCGGGTATCGATTCCCGCCGCCAGCGTCAGCGCCCCCAACAGGTCGTCGGAGGAGATCGAGTCGGCGTCTGGCCATACGTTCCCCGCCTCCATCCATCCTCCCAGAAACACCGCGGTACCGAAGGCCACGGGAAGATCGTAGATCCGGTAGAAGTAGCCGAGGCGCGCCACCCCGTAGTAGTTGCCGCTCAACTCCCCTACCGAGTACCCCGACAGGGAGAAGAGACCCCCGACCAGGAACGGGTCGTACGCCGGGGTCTCGGTGCCCAGGGAAGTCCCCCCCTCGAGCCCGAAGAGAGCCGTGTGGCGTCCGGCGGTCCGGTACTGCTGAAACCGAGTGGACAACTTCTGGTACTCGTCCTCGGCACCCAGCGACGGCTCCGAAACCCGCCAGACGGCGTCGAACAGGTATCCGCGCCTCGGAACCCCGGCGCTATCGAGGCGATCGACGACAAAACGCGCCACCGCGGCGCCGGTCTCCGCATCGATTTCGGGCAGGTTCGGGTCTCCCACTCGGGTTTCGCCCTGCGCCTGACCTCGTTCCACGCCGACTCGGAACTGTCCGTACTTGCCCAGCTCCCAGCCCAGGTCGAAACCTACGGCCCAGCTCTCGACGTCGTACTCTGCCACTCGCTCACGATCGTCGTAAACATCCCGTACTTCCCGGCGTCCCATGACTCGAGGGGCGACGAACCAACGTTCCGCCGAATCCAGCGGTTGGAACAGTTCGCTCGAGAGCCCTCGGGTCCGCCCGGTCTGTACTTCGTTCCGCCACTCCGCCCCGAGACGATTCAAGCTGGTGCGGGTGTAGTTCACTCGGGCGCTCAAGCTGTTGCTTCCGGCGAGGTCGTCCGAGAAGCCGAGTCCTAGCCGCAGGTAGTGCGGTCCCCAGTCCTTCTCCTCGACGCGAAAGAGCAGGTCACCGTTCTCCAACGGCTCCCGAAGCTCGAACCGGACGCTCGAGAACTCGCCGATCGACGAGATCCGTCCCAGATCGGCCTCCAGTTGGCCCAGAAGCAGCGGCTCGCCGATCTCGCTCTGCACGCGCCGTCGGATGCGGGCCTCCGACACCCGGTCGGCCCCCTCGATCGTCACCGAGCCGAGGACGGGCAGTAACGGCGCGGGCTTGCGCTGCGCTCGACGAAAGCGCGCGAACCGGAGAGCATCACCCAGGCTCTCGAGCTCCTCGCTCCGAGCTCGTGCCGCCTCCTCGCCCCGCGGCATCGCCGCGACCGCCTGGCTGAAGTCGAGCGGGGCCAGCTCGCCCAACTCGGGTCGAATCAGGAGATCGGCCTGCGCCCGGGACTCGATGTTCCGCTGCTCCAATGCCAGACTGAGTGCCTGCGCCGCGATCGAGGGCGCCGACTGCACGTCGCCAGGCAGCGGCGTGGCGACATCGACGGCGATGACCACCTCGGCTCCAAGGTCGCGAACAGCCTGTACCGGGAGGTTGTCGAGGACGCCACCGTCGACCAGGGAGTAGTTGTCGATCTCGACCGGCGTCAGGATTCCGGGCACCGCCATGCTGGCCCGGATCGCTGTGCTCAAGCTGCCGCCCTGGAGCACTACCACCTCGCCCGATCGCAAGTCGGTGGTGACCGCCCGGAAGGGAATCTGCAGGTCGTCGAAGTCGGTCACTCCACGGGCCCGCAGGACCAGGCGTTCGAGAAAGAAGTCGAGCGCCAGGCTCGAGAAGGGCGCGCTGGGAAAGAGGATCCCCTCTCCCGTCAAACCGATCTCTGCTCCGAACAGAAACTTGCGCTCGTCCTCCTTGCGCCGAAACGACAGGTCCTCGCGCTGCGTCGCCCCGCGAAACATCGCTGCCCAGTCAATCGCCAGGACCTCGGCCTCGATCTCCTCCGGCGACATGCCGAGGGCGTACATGCCGCCGACCACCGCCCCCATACTGGTGCCAACGATGCAGTCGATCGGGATCTCGTGCTCTTCGAGCACCTTCAGGACGCCGACGTGGGCCAGGCCGCGGGCTCCGCCGCCGCTCAGGGCCAACCCGATCATGGGGTGGTCGCCGGTGCGCTCCCCCACGCCACAGATCGACGCATCAGCCGGGACCCCACCGGCCAGAAACACCCCGACCACTACCCCTCCCAGCAGACGACGCAAGACCGAAACCTAACGTCCCAGCCAGAAAAGATCGACACCGCGGACACGGATGTTCTTCTTGAGCGGCGCCAACTCGGTGGTTTCCAGCCGCTCCCGGTCAGGTCGGTAGCGCTCCGAGAGTTCGAGCAGTTCCCGTCCCAACTCGGCTTCGAGTTCGGTCAACTCTGCCTCGATTCGGGCCAGGTCCTCCCGGGCCCGCGCCACGTCGCTCGCTTCGCGTCGTGAAGCACCGACCCCGCGAACCGCGCGACTGGCACCACTCAGGGCCGAGCGGCTCAGTCGCTTACGCCCGAGTAGGGCGCCCAACAGCGTCGTACCGAAAGAGACCGCGGTCGACAACTTCTTCTCCGACAGCTGCTCTTCTTGCACCGCCACCTTCTGTTCGGCCTTGACCCGCCGGGCTTCGAGACGAGCCACCTGCTTGTCGTAGCGATCCTGTCGCTCGGCCTTCTCGGCATCGCGTCGCTCTCGGGCCAGCTGCCCCAGCCGAATCCGAAAGTCCCGTTCGCTCTCGCCGGGCCAGGAGGACTCTTCGAGTGACGGGCTCCGCCACAACTCCAGGCGGTGATCGTGGTACAGGTACTCGACCAGTTCCTTCTTCCAGTGCGTGTAGTTGCGAGCCACCGAAGCCGCCGGGGGCAAGTCGTCGTGCGGTGCTTCGAACGGACAGCGGTCAGCGATCCTCTCGGAGTCGATGTCGTCGTCCAGGCTGGTCCAGTCCGCCAGATCTCCCTCCACCGGGATCTCGGCCATGCGGTAGAGCTCCTGATCGTGCCGCGTACCGGACTTGCGGTCTTCGAAACGCACCCGCGCCTCCCCGAGGAGGTACGGCTGCCAGCTTCGGACTTCGCCTCGGCCACCGAGATCGACGTAGCGGGTGCCGATCCGGCGTGGCAGTACCGGCGCCGCCGCAACAGGGTCCAGCTGCACCGCGGGCGCCGCTCCTCCGACCCCCGCTCCGGGCCCGGCTGGATGAAGGCGTGCCCCTGGCTCCTGCGGCCCGGCGGCGGGCTTCTGTTCCGCCGTCAGGCGCTCGATCTCGACTCGCGTCAAAGGCCCTTTGAGGTAGGAGAGGACCCATCGCGTCTGGAAGAGCACCGGTTCCGGTTCCCGAACGTCGTGGAGCAGGAAGGTCCGCTTCGGAAGTCCGGACAGGATCTGGTCGATCTCGCCCCGGCTGAACTTCCCACCCGACGCCCCCTCGAGCCCGTCGAGAAGCCGCAGCTTGTCGCGCTCGGTCTGCAAGCGTCCCAGGAACCAGGTCCCGATGTTGCTCAACGCCTTGTAGTCGAGATCGACCGGGTTCTGTGTCGCCAGTACCAGGCCGACGCCGAAGGCCCGCGCCTGCTTCAGGAGGGTCAAGAGCGGACGCTTCGAAGGTGGCTCGGCCACCGGAGGCAGGTAGCCGTAGATCTCGTCCATATAGACCAGGGCACGCAGACTGGAGGTACCACTCTGCTCCCGCATCCAGGCCACGACCTGTTCCAGCAGCAGGGATACGAAGAACATCCGCTCGCGATCGTCGAGATGCGCGATGCTGCAGATCGCTACCCGCGGTTTTCCGTCCTCGCCGTAGAGCATGCGATCGATATCGAGCGGCTGCCCCTCGAGCCAGGCCGAGAAGCCGGGCGAAGCGAGTAGGCTGTTCAAGGCCATCGCGAGCTCGAACCGGTCCTTGGCCGGGTAGAAACTCTCGAGTTCCAACACCCCGATGCGGGTCACCGGCGGATCTTGGATCTGCAGGATCAGACTCGGCAGGTCGAGTCCCTGGCCCTGCGACCAGCTGTGGGACAGAAGGGTCGAAAGCAAGACGTATTCGCGGCTACGGGCGTCGCTCTTCAGGCCGGCGAGGCCGAGCAGGCTGGAACTCGCCGTTGCCACCCGGTCACCCATCAGTTCTCGGTCGGTGCGGACCGTCTCTCCCGGAGCCGCGAGCGAACTGAGCACCGCGAGCGGGACGCCGGCGGTGCTGCCCGGGGTGTACAGGGTGATGTCCACCGCCTCTCTCAGGCGCTTGATCCGCTCGCCGTCCTGGCCCCAGTCGGCCAGTCCCCGGCGCCATTTCTCCGCCTCCTTGGTGGCGAGTTCGTCGGGGCGCAGTCCCTTGCGCTCTGCCTCCGCCGGATCGACCCAGGGAGCGAAGTCGGCCGCCTCGAGGTTGGGGAAAGTCAGTAGGAGGTTGCCCATGTCCCCTTTGGGATCGATCACCAGGGCGGGCACACCGTCGATCGCTGCTTCTTCGAGAAGCCCGATCCCGAGGCCCGTCTTGCCGCTGCCCGTCATCCCGACGCACAGTCCGTGGGTCACCAGATGGCGAGAGTCGTAGAGAACGGGGGCCGCGGTTTCGTCCACCTCGGTCTTCGCCCGCCCGAGATAGAACAATCCCAGCTTCTCGTACTCGGCTTCTGTCGTCATCTCACTCTCCCAGTTCGTCGAAGCCCGTTCCGCTCCGTTCGTCGTCGACCAGCCACCTCCGCGGGTCGAGGTCGTACGGCAGCTCGGTGAGAACCGAGACTCCATCGGCACCGACCAAAACAGTATCTTCCAAACGCACTCCGAATCCCACCCCTTCCGCTGGATGCGGCTCGTACAGGCCCGGCTCGAGCGTCAAGACGTCGCCGACTTCGATCGTGCCCTCGCTAGTCGCCACTTCGCGGAAGGTCGGCAGCTCGTGCAACTCGAACCCCACGCCGTGCCCCAGTCCGTGTACGTACCCCCGCTCGGTTCCCGGCTGGTGCAGCGGCGTCGGATAGCCGGAGGCCGAGAAGAAGTCGCAGGTCTCGGTCTGGAGCTCCCACCCAGTACGACCCGGCCGGCAGCTGCGATGAGCTTGCCGCAACGCCTTCAGGACCAGGTCGTGGGCGACCCGCAAGGCAGTGGGCGGTTCACCGACACAGAAGGTGCGGGTGCAGTCGGCGAACAGACCGGCCCGGGGATAGAGATCGACGATCAGGGACTCTCCGGGGCGGAGTACGGAAACGTCGTCGCCGGCCGTGTGGGGGACCCCACCCTGCGCTCCAGGAGCCACGATGTTGCCTTCGGGCTGGTCCAGGCCACTCGCCGCCAGCTCCATCGCAACCTGCCCCCGCACCCTACCGACGCGCAGCCGCTCTCCCTCGAACCAGAGTTCCTGCTCGCGCACGGTCGCGGCGGCCAGCAGTGCGGCCACGCTCCGCAGAGCCTTCTCCACCCCGGCGGCGGCCCGTCGAATCTGGTCGAGATGGGTCGGCGACTTGCACTTGCGCAGTCGCCGGAGCACCGAGCGTCCGGAGACCAGCTGGAACCCCTCGGTCGCCAACCGCTGAGCGACCGCATGAACCACTCCCGCGGCGGGGAAACCACCGATCGCGATCCGCCCCGGGGGTACTTCGGCCAAGGACAATCCGGTCGCGACGACCTCGGCGACCAACTCCTCTTCAGAACTGCCCCTGCGGGCGTGACGACCGACCTCCAGTTGCTCAGGGGTGAGGAGCCTCAACCCCGTCGCCGCCGCCTCTTCCCGTTCCATCGGACTGAGGAAACCGAGTTGAGCCGGCGCACCCGGGCGCGCGATCAGGAAGGCCGAATGAAGATGCACATCGCCCACGAACGGTGCGAGGTCGGTATCGCGAGCCGACCGCGCCAACACCAGGAGGGCTTCGCAGCCGAGGGCCTCGAGCTCTTTCTTCAGGCTCATCAGGGGGAGTCGGGGGTCGAGAGCTCCTCGAAGCGGCGCCGGGCCGCAAAGAACTCCCGGGTCGCCTCGACATCGCGACCGATCTGCGCCGACAGGTCCATGATCGACGGGAAGATCATCTCCTCGCGAAGCCGCTTGTAAAAGCGCAACCGCACACCTTGGCCGTAGACATCGCTGTTGAAGTCGAGAACATGGCTCTCGACCACCCGCTGGTAGTTCTCGTAGACGGTGGGCCGGGTTCCGATATTGGTCACGGAATCCAGCTGGGTGGCGAAGTTCTCGAACTCGATGCGGGTGGCGTAGACGCCATCTCGAGGGAGCAGAGCGTTCTCGGGACGCAGATTGACGGTCGGCCAGCCGAGGCGCTGACCCATCCGATCGCCGCGCTCCACCTTGCCCTCGAGTTCGTAGGGCATGCCCAGCATCTCGGCGGCGTCTCCGACCTTGCCCTCCCGTACCGCCTCGCGAATGCGACTGCTCGAAATCACGTCCCCTCGGAAGGAGACCTCCGGCACGCCCTCGGCCACGAAACCGCTCTCGACGCCGAGCTGTTGGAGCATGGCTACATTGCCCTCTCGCCCTCTCCCCAGCCGAAATCCGGAACCGACGAAGATCCCCCGCACCGCGAGTCGACGCACCAGGAGGTCGCGGACGAACTCCTCGGCACTCCGCTCCGCCATCTCCTGGTCGAAGCGCACGATCAGCAGGGCATCGATGCCCAGAGCCGCAATCCGTTCGATCTTCTGCGCCGGAGTCGCCAACAGGGTCGGTCCCTCCCCGGCGCGCACCACTTCGAGAGGGTGGGGATCAAAGGTGATCAGAATCGCCGGACCACCGCCCTCCCGAGCCGCCGCGACCGTACGCTCGATGATGGCGCGTTGCCCACGGTGGATACCGTCGTAGTTGCCGACGGTAGCCCAACCACCGCTCGGAAGATCGGTGCAGTTCCAGGCATCGCGGAGGATCTGCAGACCCGGTCCGTCGGCATCGAGAGAGTCGAAGAGCGGCTCGTTGTCGATCATGCGCACCGTCAGGACGGAAGGTCGAAGTCGAGGTTGGCGGGAACGATACCGGGCACACCCGTGGGGCCGACGATGCGTCCGACGAGATCGTCGGCGAACGCCTCGGTGATCTCCACCTCGGCCAGTCGACCCGCCGGCGCGACGCCGTCGTTGATGAGAATCCTGCCATCGATTTCGGGTGCCATGCCGTGATGCCGACCCTGCAGCAAGTGCTCACTCTCCTCGCACACTCCCTCTACCAACACCTTCATGGTCTGCCCGACGAGTCGCTCACGGCGCTCGAGCGCGATCGGGCGCTGCACCTCGAGCAGGCGACGATGGCGGCCGCGGGCCACGTGGTGCGGCACCGGGTTGGGTAGGTCCGCCCCGGGCGTGCCCGGTTCCGGGCTGTACACGAACGCTCCCAGGTGGTCGAACCGCACGTCCTCGACGAACTGCACGAGATCTTCGAAGTGCTCTTCGGTCTCCCCCGGAAAGCCCACGATGAAGGTCGTGCGGAGGAAGATGTCGGGCGCCAAGACCCGGGCTTCCTCCAACATGCGACGGTAGCGGCGGGCGCTGCCGCCTCGTCGCATGGCTCGCAACAGGTCGGGGTGGCTGTGTTGCAGCGGAATGTCTACGTAGGAGTTGAACCGTTCCTCGGTCCCCATGAGACGCAACAGCTCCCGATCCAGTGTCGTGGGATAGGCGTAGAGGAACTTGATCCAGGGGATGTCGGTCGATTCGAGCAGCGCATCGACCAGGTGCAGCAGGCCGTGTCGGCGCTCTCCCAGGTCTTCGCCGTAGCGCGTCGTATCCTGCGCGATGAGACAGAGCTCCTGGATCCCGCGCTCCTCGAGCTGACGCGCTTCGGCGACCAGGCTCTCGATGGTCCGACTCCGGAACTCTCCGCGCCACTTGGGAATGGCACAGAAAGTACAAGGGTTGTTGCAGCCCTCGGCCACCTTGAGGTACGCACTCCCGCCGACCGTGGTGAGCAATCGCGGGGCCGTGTGGTCGAAGACCAGATGGGAAGGACTCGGCAAGGGGGCCCCGCCTCCGATCTGCACGACCTTCTCCACTTCCTGCAGCTGGTCCAGACTGATGAAGCCGTCGATCTCAGGAATCTCGGCCTGGAGCTCGGCCCCGAAACGGTTCACCATGCAGCCGGCGACGAGCAGGCGGCGGTCCGTCCCCTCCTTGCTGGCTGCGACCTCGAGGATCGTATCGATCGACTCCTGCTTCGCCTCGTCGATGAAACCGCAGGTGTTCACGATCACGGTGTCGGCGCCGTCGACGTCGGTCACGACGTCGTAGCCACGACCCGAGAGCTCCCCCAGCATAATCTCGCTGTCCACCCGGTTCTTGGGGCAGCCCAGGCTGATCATGCCGACGGACGGCTTCGCCTTGCCGGTCACAGGGCTACTCCGCGGACCAACCGAGGAGCGCGTCGACCGAACCCGACGAGACCGGATGGTAGCCCGGTCGTGCCTTGGCGTAGATCTCCTCGGCCCGGCGCTTTCCTTCCTCGGTCTCGACCAGCGCCCGGTAGAGGGGCATCAGGAACTTGCGGCGGCCGATCTCGGTGAGAAACTCCTCGACGGCGGGATAGGCCGGCTCGTAGTCGGCACCGATCGCCTGGGTCAACCACTCGGCCAGAATCTCGGAGTTGCCGCTCTGCGTGAAGCCGAAGGCCGCATCGAGGTCCGCCATCTGCTCGGAGGTCAACCCCGGCGGAAGGTGGCGGAGGAAGTGCAGCCATTCGTGGCTGTTCCACGAGTCGGTCGCCAGTTCGGAGGCCGCCTGCCCCTCCTGCCAGGCCGCCAGCTGAGCCTCGACCGTTTCGAGAGATTCGGAGTGAATCTGGGGGAAATTCTCGGGCAGTCCGCTGCCGTAGATCCAGGCTTCGACATCGCCCACCTCTACGCTCTCCGGCAGAGTATCGAGGAGGTTCTCTGTCAGGTACTGCACGAAGGAAGCGGTATCGGTCGACTCGAACGCGTGGGTCTCGAAGTACTCTCGCAGAAAGGGATCCCAGCGCTCGCGCCCGACCGCCTCTTCCAGACTCCGCAGGAAGAAGTAGCCCTTCTCGTAGGCGATGTCGGTCATCCCATCATCCGGGTTGCGACCGTCGAGATCGAGGTAGAGATGGGTGTCGGCACTGTCGGCTCCGATCCGGTCCACCGTAGCGTGCAGGTCCTGCCGACCCAACTCCGCCAACAAGGTGGCGTAGGCCTCCCCGTAGACCTCTTCCATGACCCGCCGCTCCAGGTAGACGGTAAAGCCCTCGTTGAGCCAGAAGTCGTTCCAGGTGGCATTGGTGACCAGATTGCCCGACCAGGAGTGGGCCAACTCGTGGGCGATCAAAGCGACCAGCGAGCGGTCTCCCGCAATGATGGTTGGGGTGGCAAAGGTGAGGCGCGGGTTTTCCATGCCGCCGAAGGGAAAGCTCGGCGGCAGCACCAGGAGGTCGTACTTACCCCAGCGATAGGGTCCGTAGAGCTGCTCGTTGGCGGTCATCATCGCCGGGGTGTCGGCGAACTCCCAGGCCGCGGCCTCGACCACCGAGGGTTCGGCGTAGACGCCCGAGCGCTCGTCGAAGGCTCGGTACTCGAGATCCCCCACGGCGAGCGCCAGGAGGTAGCTCGGGATCCGCTGCGGCATCTCGAAGGTGTAGACCCCGGAAGGGTCGACCTCGGTCGGGTTCTCGGCACTCATCAGTGCCATCAGACCCATCGGAACTCGGATCGTCGCCGAGTAGGTCATCCGCACGGCCGGTGTGTCCTGACAGGGAACCCAGGTTCGCGCCAGGATCGCCTGCGACTGGGTGAACAGGAACGGACGCTCTCCCCCGGCGGTCTGGGCCGGCGTCAGCCACTGCACGGCATCGGCCGAGCGGGTCGCGTAGCGTACGTGCACGACCTCGGTGTCCGGTCGGATCGCAATGGTCAGGGGCTGGCCGAGGTGGGCTACCTCCGCGCCGAGTTCGAAGTCGGTGGCCTCCTCGGAGTCGCCTAGCGTGACACCCTGGATGTCGAGGTCCCGGGTATCGAGCACGAGCTGTTCCGCCCCCTCGTGATCCAGCGTCAACGACGCCATCCCGTGCAACGTCTGCGACTCGAAATCGACGGTCAGATCGAGTTCCAGGTGTTCGACGCGAACCTGGTCCGGCTCGGCAAAGGAGTGCACGTCGTGCGTGGCCATGGTCGGGCTCTCGCTGGAGTCCGACGCCGGGTTCTCTTCGGCCGAGGGCCGACAGGCGGCCAGAGCCAGGGTGCAAACGATGAGGGTGGTCGTAACCAAACGGATCTTCATGACGCTCCTTCGGGCGGCTGCGGCTGCGGTATCGAACCAGCGCGCAGCGGCGGAATCTGGCGGTTTACTCAGGGTGGACGGGGCCGCTAAGCTTGGCCCCCTATGCCGCGCCGGATTATACCCATCTCCTCCGGGAAGGGTGGGGTCGGAAAGACGACCTTTGCGGTCAACTTTGCCCTGACTCTCTCACAACACGCCCGGACGGTTCTGGTCGACCTCGACACGGGGACCTCGTCGGTGCGGGGCTGCCTACCGGTCGATCCGCCGCGCGACCTCTACCACTTCAAGCGCAAGCGAGCCTCTCTCGCCGACTGCATCACCGGTCTGGGCCGCGAGTTCGATCCCAACGGCCAGTACGACCGGTTCGGCTACATCGCGGGCCCCAAGAACTTCATCAACGATCTGGCGAACCCCGACGCCGAGTTCCGACGCGAACTGGCCCAGGAGATCAACCGGTTGCCGGCCGACTACGTGGTCCTCGACCTCCGCGCTGGCCTCGACGCCAACGTGCTCGATTTCCTCCCCTACTCCAACTCGGGGAT
>JAUIDB010000062.1 GCA_030429235.1 Thermoanaerobaculia bacterium
GTGGGTGGCAACGGCCCGACCCGCACCCTGCCGCTGACCGCGCGTTTTGCCGACGAGTGGAACGGTGTCTTTTTGCCCGCGGCGCGCTACGCCGAACTGATGGGCTGCTGGACGATCTGCTGCGGGCTGAAGGGCGGGAACCAGCGACTGTGCGCCGTTCGCTGATGACGGGTATTGTCTTTGGGCGGACCGAAGCCGAGGTGACGGAGCGGCTGGCAGACCGGGACCGGGCAGAACTGCGCCAGCGGAGAACGTAGGCCCCGTTGCGAGGAACTGTCCAATCAGCCCCGCTGTGGTCTCGAAATTGATGCCAGCGTAGCCACTGCTTAGCAGTTGCTCGATGAGCATCGCATAGGCTGATCCGAATCCTGACACCGACTGCTCTAGTCTGCTGGCCGCAAGAGTACCCGCGAAGTCGCCGTCGTCCGCCTCTAGGTCTCCCCGTCCCGTCGATCCGTCCGTGACCCCCAGGACGCCAGCGGCGGAGCGCTCTAGGCCGACGTCGGACCACTCGAGGTGCTTGCCATCCGTCACGACCAGGTCCCTCCGCAAGGCGACGATATTGGCGTCGCTCGCCGTCCCGAGGAACAAGATGCCGCTGCTCGATGGGTCCAGGTACAAGTAACCGTTTCCCCCGGACTTTATTGAGAGGTCGTACCCGCTAGCTAGCAAGCCGCTTCCTCCGCCCGTGCCCATGCTCAGGTTGCCCGTCAGCGTGCACCCCGTCAGCGCACAGTAGGCCGCCGCGGCCTCGGCCGGGGTTAGAACATCCACCGGGGACCAAGAGCCCGCGCCGTCGCTCACCAGGGCGTCGCCGCTGTCCGCACTAGCTTCAGATACGTCGGACAGGTCGCCGACCTGGTTGTCGCTCAGGTCGTCGCCTGTGGTGTCGAGAGCGTCCATCTCGGCCTGGGTCGCAAGATCGGTGCACGGCAGACCACCGCTCGAGCCGACGACCCCCTCACCGTCCCCGCAGCCGGTCGCCAAGTCCTCGACGCTGACCTCGTCTGCGCCGCCGTCCGAGTGCGAGCTCGCGTGCGCGGCAGCGGCGTAGACACCGCTGATGTCATCGCATCCACCCTCCCCGTCGAGGTACGTCGTCGTCCCGCTGCACTCGGTGGCAGCGCTGGTGTCGGTTCCACCGGCCCCGTCCTCGATCACCTCGTAGGCCGCACCGGTCCAGGCGCACCAGACCACCGTCGAGCCGCCGCCAACGGTGCAGTCACCAGTCGTCGCGCCGTCCGTCACGATGTAGGGGCGCGCCGTCTCCTGGTTCGACGCTGGCAGCTGAGCAACCGTCAGCAGCCGGATCGGGCGGATTGCACCTCGCTGCGCCTCGGCAGCTCCGGCCAGCGCAGAGAGCAGTGCGAGCGCTGCCATCACGCGAGTCACTGAATCACCCCGGCCTGCGGCCCGACGAGAATGCTGCCACTGCTCCACACGATCGCCACCTCCTGGGAGATCCCCGAATCCGGCTCGCTGGTCGTCAGACCACCCGCTGCCGTCAAGAACAATCGCGCCCCTGGAGATCCGAGACCGTGCCCGGTCCAGCCGACCACGCCATGAGTCGCCACCCGCACCCGCGTCGGCCCGAGGACCTTCGAAACGACCCCGATGGACAGCGTCGTATCCGCGCTCGAGCTCGCCAGGGCAAACGGAGCGCCCGAGCTGTTCGTCCGATACACCGGATCGCCGACGCTGAGGCCGTGCGCCGAGTCGAACTCCGCGGTGGACTCGATCACGCTCTGAGATGGCGCCACGACGTCTCCCCCCTGCGCGATGAAGCGCTGCCGAACTATCCACAGATACCAATCGCCGAGGTTTGGGTCCTGGTACGAGCCCACGCGGTCGGTCTGCGCCTCGAGGTAGGTCATCGCGCCCGGGACGTCGGCCGCCTGGAACGCCGCCAGGATCTCGTCGACGAGCTCGCGAGAGCGCGCGGCCCCCATCCCGGTCTCCACCCAAACCCCGACCACCGCGGACCCGTTCCGCATGCGTCCGCCGTCGAAGTCGGTCAGCGTGTCGTCTGCGTAGTCCAGCTCGACCGTGACGAACGCCGCGGGATTCGATGGGTTCGCGGTCCTCTCCGGAGGCCGAAAGACGCGGTTCTGCCAACCGATCGGCACGCCAAGACCGGCGCCCTTGATCACGAGCGCGACTCGTGCCTCGTCGGCCGCGATCACGCCCCACCTCCGAGCATGCGGTCGAGCACGGACTGGGCGATCGCATCCATTTCGGACGCGAGCTCGCGCAACGCCGGATCATAGACACCTCCGGGGGCCTTTCGGGACCCAAGGCGGCGCCCTCCCTTCCCGACCTGGCCCTCCATCTCGACGATGATTGCGTGCGGCGCTGGGTTCACCACGAAGCTCGGAACGGCGCGGCGGATGCTCGGCAACACCGTGGCAACCGCTCCGCCCTTCTTGGGCGTGCGGACGCTCGAGGAGTGGGCCAGCTTGTAGCCGCCGTCGTCTACCGGCGACTTCTCTTCGACCTTGTGCCGCAGCGACCGGTGCACCTGTCGATGCAGCTCGAGCTCGGCCCGCTTGGTCCGTTCGGCGAGCTCGCGCATCTCCGGCCCGAGGTCCTGGATCGTCACGCGCTGACTCACGCCGCCCCCCAACGCGCAACCCAGCCGGCCGGCTGATCACCGCTCTGCACAGGACGCACCTCTGTCAGCTCCTGAGCCTCGCCGGAGAGGTAGACGAGATCTCCGACGCGGGGCTCGACCTCGGCGCCCAGGGCGGCGATAGCTACGACCTGCCCCTCGGAGACGACCGACTCAGCCCCAAGCATGGCGAGCCGACGGCTGCCGGTCATTCCGTCGACCGTGTACTCGCGCCAGGCCTCCAGCGTTGCGGCCGCGCCATCGTCGACGTTCGCCACCAAAGACGGCGAGATGGTGCAGAGGATCGATCCGCCCGAGGCGCGAGCGTCCGCCTGCACCTCGTAGGCCTGGCCGCCAACCGTCACGCGGAGTCCGGCCGGCAGAATCCCCTCGAGATCTCCCTCCGACGATCGAAGTCGCAGGGTGCCCGAGCCGCTCGACTGAGCGCCGTCAGCGCTGAGGGACTCCGGCACCTCGCCGGCAATTCCCTCGACGAGGGTATGTCGCCGCCGAAGAGTCACGAGAGACGACCCACCGAACCGCCGAACCGCGCGGCTCACCATCCGCCGCTGTCGCTCCACGGCACCCATCAGAAATTCAACCTCAACCGCGACAGACCGCGGCGAATCACGGTAGAGAGAGGGCCAGACCCACCGGCCTCGTAGGTCTCCGCGAAACCCTCAGCCCGCACCGACGTCACGCCATCGAGACCGTCGTAGGACACGCGGGCCGCGGCGATCGCCAGCTGGCGCACCACGCTAGGAAGCTCGAGCACGTTGCGGGCGGTCCAGGTTACGCCGTTGTCGACAACCGTCTCGCCTGCGGTCGTCTCCCAGACGGGCTCCGTACCTCCCGACGTGCCGCCCACGGCATCGGCCTGGAACATCATCCAGGACAGGCGAGGCGTTGCGGGGCGAACCCAGACGAGCCCGCTGTAGGCAATGCCAGCCGACCAGGTTTGCACCTGCGGCGGCAGCAAGTAGCCCGCGGAGAACGTGACCGCGATCGTGCAGCCAGCGGTCCAGCCACCCTCGCGGTACAGCACGGCCTCGCTCCGCGACAGCAGAGACCAGTCGGTATCCGCCTCGCCGTCGATCGTGACCGAAATAGATCCCTCCTCGAGCGGATGGCGCGGCAGATACAGCAGATCGCCGCCGTCGCCCTCGACAGTCCACCGATAGGACTGCAGGGCGAGCTCCGTTCCGAGCTCGATGTCGATCGCGGACGAGACCTCCTCGAGCAGCTCGCGGATCGTGGCGTCTTCCGACGCATCCGCTTTGAGCCGCGCGCGACACGTCTCGACCGAGACGAGCAGGCGCTCGTCGGCCGGAACGATCACGTCGAGGAGGCCGCTCTCCACTTTCTAGCCTTTGGCCTCGGCCTTCGGCTTGGGCGCGGACTTGCCGACGATCTCGACGACGCCCTCCGCCTCGAGGCGCTTCGCCTCCACGGTCGGCAGGTCGATCTCGGCGCCAGGGTGGAATACACCGTCCGGCCCGGCCATCAGTTGGTTCAGCTTCACCTTCATCGCGTCTGCTCCTTCATCGGCGGGTTCAGAGAGAACCCGGGCCAGGGCGGCCCCATGCCATACCGCCCTAGCCTGGCTCTGCGCTCCGGCCTAGGCCGTGCCCTCGGACGGCGACACGTGGAGCTCGCCGTGGATGGTCCCGGCGGTCTCGTTGTCGGTCGGCTTCGTCGACGGTCCGTAGAGGAACGCGAAGCAGCCGTCGATGGTCGTGCTCGTGCCGCGCAGGGCCACGCACCGCACGTACCGCTCGAGCGGCTTGTGGATGTCGAGCCACACGAGCTCGTCGGAGGCCCCGACGCCCACCGACGTCCCGGCCAGGTCGGCCGCGTCGCTGAGATTGGAGGCGGCTCCCTGCTGCGCCTTGATCGTGTTGTCCGCCGCGGCGGTGCCGAACTTGATCACGAACAGGACCCCTTCGAAGCCCTGGGTATCGATCGTCGCGCCGTTCACGGTCGACGTGCCCGCCGCGGTGGTCGCCGCTCCGAGCTCGATCTTGATTGCCTTGCTGAGATTCATTCCGTGTTTCTCCTATCCCTGTAGGGTTTGACCGACCGACTTAGGCCAGGGTGACGCGCGCGAACGCTTCCTCGAGAACGGGCATTGCGTCGTTCTTGAGTCGCGCGATCCACGCCACCTGGTTCGTGTCGGCGTGCGCCTCGTCGAGACGCTGCAGCTCCATGTTGAGAGCGTCCGCGATCCAGTAGTACTTCAGGTCACCGAGGATGCCGACGTACTGCCCAGTCGTGAACGTGCTCGGAGCGAACTCCGAAACGTGGATCGGGAAGCCCAGGACTCGATCGACCTCGCCGACCCGCAGGGACTCGACGAACAGAGGCCGGTTGTTGCCATCCTCGAGCGCGTAGACAGCGCCATAGAACGACTGGGAACCGATCCACCGCAGACCGGGCCAATAGACCTGCCGGATCGCTCCCTTCGCGTTCCGAAGACCCGCAACGGTTACGGCAGTGGTCGTGTTGCCCGTCGAGACATCGCGCGACGTGGGGATGCCGTCGGCACTGGCCGTGAACAGACCGAGAGCCTCTCCGCCAGCTCCGGAGCCGGTCAAGAACTCCTGTTCCAGAAGCTCTCCGGCGCCGCGCGTGAGTTCGTCCCGGACGATCTCTTCGATGCTGATCGCCGACTGACGAAGCAGGTTCCTCGAAACCAGGATCTTCCCGGTTGCGTCCTGCGGGTGGAGCTCGCGCTTCCCGAAGCTCAGAGTGGTGTCTTTGCTCGGAGAGGCAACCTCACCTCCGCGCTGCCACGTGGAGGCGTTCGCGTTCTTCTTCGGAGCCCCGAGGGACTGAGCACGAACGACGGTGAACGAGCGAGCGAGGCCCCGAACGACCGTCATCTTGTCCATGGCCTTGATCAGCTCCGCAACGAATTGCTGCGGCGGAATCAGGAAGCCCGCCTGGGCATCGTTGTCGGCCTGGAGGTCACGGCGCTCACGGTAGTCCTTGGCCTCTGCCGCGACCCTGTGCGCGGCGTAGGGGTCCGATGCCTGCAAGTAGCGCCGGAAGATCTGGCGGTACTCAGCGCTGTCGAGAGGGCTCTCCGAGCGGCTCTCTACTACCTCCGGCTCCTCGACGTCGGCGGTGGCTCCGACTACGGAACCGGCCGGCGCGCTGAGGTCCTCGAGCAGGCCCGCTGCCCGCTCCGCCGTCTCGATCTCCTGTCGGAGCGTCTCCGCATCCCGCAGGATCTTCTCGATCTTCTCGCGCTCCTCGCTCGTGACCGAGCGATCCTCGTCGCGTGCCCCCCTGTAGATGGCGCGCACCTGGTCGCCCAGCGCTCGCCGCTTCTCGCGGAGCTCCTGAATCTTGATCATTCGTCCCGTCCCCTTGTCTTCGGAGGTCGGGAGCGTGAGGTCAGGCCAGACGCCACCGACCCCACTGTTTTGTGGAATCAGTAGCGACCGGAGGCTGACCGTCGGGTCCAGCTGGGAGGTCTACTCAGTCAGTCACGGCAAATCAACGGATCCTGCCGCGGCGTCGTCCCAGAGCTAGTTGTCAAAAAGGGCCGCCGAGTTGTCAGGTGCTCAGCGGCTTGAAGGAGTTATCGGGTTGAGGAACCCTTGCTCACGATGAAGAGTGTACCACAGGATGCGCCTAGGCGTGACCCATGGCGCTACAGTCCGGCCGAGACCAGCTCGGCCTCGATCTCTTCCGCGTCCTTCTGCGGTGGCGCTTCCGGTCCGCGCCAGTCGTCGAGTTCCTGCCGCATCTCGTCAAGACCGCGCATCGCGACCGAAGACTCCGGATAGGCCGGACGCACCACCGGCGAAACGTCGTCGAGACCCGCCACCGTCGTGATGGTACGAACGATCTGCTCCTCCTCCTCGGACCACTCGACCCCGGCCTCTCCCACCCAGAACGCGAAGGAGCTACCCGAGATGTCGCCGCGGCCGATCTGCACCAGGAGGTCGCGCCCTTCGTTGGTGTCCGGAACGTCCAGCTCGTACTCCAGGCCTCGCTCCGTTTCGCGCACCTCGAGGGTTCCGGAGCTCGTCCGACCCAGTAGGCGGCGCGAATCGTGATCGCGGAGCGCCAGGACGTCGAGTCCTGGGTCGCTGAGCGCATCGGCGAAGGCTCCGCGCTTGAATCGCTCGCGCACCGGCTTCCCCGTGCGCCCGTCCGTCCACAGAACGCTCGAGAGGCTGTCCCATGGAACGGCGACGCCCTGCACCACCGTTCGCCCGTCTTCTTCGATCGCCCGGATCTCCGCCTTGAATGCCGCTCGTCGATGTTTCACTGCTCTGCTCTCCGTTCTCTAGTCTGCGACTTCGATGCAGTCGCACTCGCCATGCAATGGCGGACCGTCGATGATCCGCTGAACCGACAGCGGCGTTGTCTCTTCGTCCCCAGGGTCCAGCTCGTCGCCGGGCGACAGGTAGGCCGACCCGATCTCTACCGTTCGCCCGTTCATCGCGCTGCACAGAGGGCAGTCACCACCCACCCAGACGGTGCGCCGGTGACCAGCTGCGCGGTATGCCGTCTTCGCCGCAGGCGTTCCGGCGCGAACCACCAAGGACGAAGCCTCCAGGGCGGCACTCTCCTCAACTCTCTCGAGGTAGCTCTCGGCGAGCTCCGCCCAGGCGCCCTCCTGTAGCCGCTTCGTCATCGCAGCGCGTCGCCGTGCCACGTACCCAGCCGCGTAGAACGCCACGTAGCGCGAGGCCTCGGCCTCGATCGCGTCGGCGATCGCTTCGGCTTGCGGGTCTGCGTCGACCTCGAGCGCCGCCTCCGCGGCGACCGATCGCACGTAAGCCGCCAGGAGATCTCCGACGCCCTCCTCGAAAGTGCCGCGGAACGTTTCGTAGAACTCGACGGTGAACCGCGCGAAGTCGGCGGCGTTCTCGGCCTTCTGCAGGGCGCGTCGAAGGGCCCGCGCCTCGGCCCGAGACAGGCGCCCGAGCGCGGACTGGAGCGGTGCACGCCAAATCTCGCGTAGGCGTCGGCGCTGCGACACGGATCGGCGCTGCAGGAACTCTCGCCGTGCGGCGCGGTCGACCACTACGCTACTGCGCTCTTCGGTTGCGTCTTCGAGTATGGCCCGCGCTTCGTCGGCGCCTTCGGCGAGTTTCTCAGGCGACGCGACTCCGGCCGGAGCCTGCGAGGTCGGCCAGCGATACGTCGATCCGCCCTGCTCGTCTGGTACTGGCGGCAGATCCTCCAGGCGAGCCACCTCTGCCGCGTTCAGGGCGCCCATCTCGACCCACTTCGCCTGCACCTCGGCGCGCGTCTTCGAGTCCGCCCGCAGCAGGGCCTTGTTCTCGATCTTGGCCCAGATGACGCCCCTCTCGTTCACCGGGATCAGTGAGCGACGAACCTCCTGTTCCTCCGCCACCATGTGAGGCGACAGCGTGCGGCGCTCGAGGCCGATCCACTCCGTCTCGACGTTCGAGTAGGTCTTGCTGCTCCCCGGATGGCCGAACCAGTACGGCGCCAGGTTGAACAGGTGAGCGACGTTCAGAACCGAAAGCTGGGCGAGCTCGAGCAGTTGCGCGTCGCGGGGCGGGATCGTGATCGAGCGGTAGGTCTCGCCCTCCTGGAGGACTGCCACCCGGCCCGCCTTTCGAGTTCCTCGAAGCTGGCCCTCCCAAGCTGCCAGGCGCCGGGAAACGCCCTTCGGGTCGAGCGCCGGCGCGTCGGCCGGCCGTTCGATCACTCCCGCTGGCATGCTCCCGTTCCGGAAGAGAGACACCACGGACTGCTGAGCCGAGAGGCCCGCGACGATCGGAGCCGCAGCTGCGCGAATCCGGGACATCCCGACTCGGCCGTTCCAGCTCAGGTCCGGCAGCACGAACACCTGATCGGCGTGCAGGTAGACAGCCCCGCCAGCCCCGTCGCGTACTTCGTAGGCGATCCGCCCGCCCCGAGCGCGGCTTGCGTCAGTGGCACCGGTGACCTCGAAGGTTGGTTTCCCGTCTCTGCCCTTGTAGACCCGGCGCTGCGTGACCTTCGACGAGTCCAGAGGCCACAGGTAGAGCGGCAGCCCGGAGTTGTCGAACTCGATCTCGGCGTACGCTGTTCCCCAGAGCAGCTTGGAGACGTACATCGTGACCCAGAAGCTCGAAAGCGTCATCTCAGGGTTCGGGTCAGTCAGGGGCCGGTTCAGCCACGACTCGCGGTCGCGAACGCGACCGTCGTTCGTCCGGCGCATCACGTGACGCGGCATGCTGGCTAGCATCACGGAGATGATCTGCACCGCCTGATAGACCGCACTGTGCGCCATCGCACCGCGCTCGGTCAGGACCGAGTTCTCGACCACCTCCCCGCCCCAGAACGGCCCCGCGTGCATCGACGGGTGCGCCGCTGGCGACGCGGCCCGTTCTTCCATCGCCCAGCCGAACAGGCGACTCACGCCGACGCTCCAGACCAGGTATCGAGAAGCAACACGGCTCCGGCCGAGGCTAGGCCGAACCCCGACCCGAACTCGATGCCAACGCCGAACGAAAGCATCAGGAGACCCAACACGGCGACCGCCCCGCGAATGGCCTTGTCCCTGCGGCTCATTCGCCCCACTCCTCCGCGCTGTGGCGGCTGTAGATCGAGCCTGCCGGCGAGGGCTGCACCTCGTCGAGCTCCTCCTCCGACTCTAAGCCCATCCAGGCCTCCTCGTCGTGCTCCTCGTAGATCGACGACCGACCCGCCTCGCCCCCCATGGCGCGCGCCGCCGCGATCAACATTGCGACCGCTCCGTCGATCTTATCAGATGCGCGTTGCTTCCTCGGGTACAAGTTGTTGCGCGCGTCGGGTTTCGACACCACGTTCGATACGCAGTACGTCAGAACCGGGTCTCCGTTGTGCTCCAAGCGACCAGACGCAAGCGCGTCGCTGATCTCGAACATGGCGGGCGAGAAGGTCTTGGCCGCCCCCATCGGCATCTCTACGCGGGTGACCCCAGCCACCCTCTCCAGCCCCTGGGCGACCGGCGTGCCGTACATCGCGTCGTAGGCAAGCTCTATCACGCCGGCGCGCACGGCGTCCCGAGCCAACCCGGTTTCCGCCCAGCGCTCCCCGTTCTCCAGTAGCCGCGCCCGCACCTCTGCCACCTCGCGTGGCGTCATGTCCTCGCGGATCATCTGAGGGAGCAGCTCGTCTGCGTAGCTCTGCGGGTCGAGATTCCCAACGATCCCGTCGATCTCGATCTCCAGTTCGCCCACCACGCGCAGCCAGCCATCGGCCGCCCAGGACTGAAACCCTCGCCGCGACGTGTCCTCGACAGTAGCGGACGGCAGGTAGTGACGAGAAACCACCCGATAGTGCGCTCGGCCTCCGATCAGCCGCTTGAAGAAGAACACCGCGGCCGATAGGTCGGTCTTCGAGGCCATGTCTAGTCCGAGCCATGCCGCATCCGCCCACTCGATGCAGCTCTCGAGCGTCAGCTCGGGCCTGGAGGCTGCGTTCCAGTGCTCGAGATTGACCCAAGCCGAGCGGCTGGCGACCCAGATGTCGAGGTGCTTCGTCTTGACCACCCCAGCCCGTCGCGGATCGTTGATCGCGTCGCGCACTTGCTTCTTGAGCCAATCGAGGCTGACGCTGACGTTCGCGTTCGGGTTGGCCTTGCGCAGCGACTCCTCTGTCGTCCAGTCGTCGCCCTCGTCAATCGTGTAGATGACCCCGAACAGGCGGTCGTCGGTCAGCACCCCGCCGAGGACCTTCTCGACGATCCCCCGATCGGCGTAGCAGGGACCCTCCAGGTTGTCGCCGGCGGTGGTGATCTTGCCGAGCAGAGGATTCGACCGTGACCCCATACCAGTCCGCATCGTCTCGACCTGGGCGTCGCTCTTGTGCTCGTGGTACTCATCGACGATTGCGAAGCTCGGCGCCGCTCCGTCGCCAGGGTTCCCCACGATCGGCTCGAACCGAGAGCCGTCAGCCATCCGCGATAGCGACTTGGCACCGACCCAAACGCCGAACGCCTCAACGAGGTCGGGAGACCTCAACAAGATCTGGCGCGCGGGGCGGAACACTTCCCACGCTTGCTTCTCGGTCGTGGCCCCCGAGTAGACCTCGGCGCCGAACTCACCATCGACCAGAAAGCAGAACAGGCCGCAGATCGCGATCCACAGCGACTTGCCGTTCTTTCGCGGGACCTCGATGTAGAAGTCCTGGAATCGGCGCAGGCGCCGCCCGTCGGTCTCGGTGGCTTCAACCCAGCCGAAGATCGAGGCGGAGCAGAACGCCTGCCAGGGCTCGGGCTCGAACAGCTCACCTCGCCGCGCCCACTCGCCCTTCGTGTGTGGCATCTCGCGTGCGAACTCGTGGAACTCGGCCACCTGGTCGGGCTCCCACTGATACCACTCGGGGTCGTTTGCCGCGCGCTCAAGGTCAGCGAAGTGTCGCGCGCAAGCCTGCCGCACGTAGGCACAAGCCAGCTCGCAGCCCTCGACCACGCCGTAGGCGTAACCGTCGGCTACGCCCGTCCAGTAGTTACCCGCCCCTGCGGTCGTCACTTCTTGAACCGGTTGAACCGGTTTCCGGTCTCGCCGGGTGGGACCTTGAGGGCATTGGTTCGCTCGGACGGCGAGAGCCCAAGGCGGGCGCCGAGAGACGTCACCCGATCCTGCAGTGCTCGCTCGATCGAGAGCGCCGGGTGCGGCTGTCGATGCCCGTTCGGCGTTGTGTGGAAGATCCCCTCTTCGTCGAGGACCCCTTGCGCCTCGTCGAGCCGCGCCCGGGCACGACAGTAGTCGGCCAGGATCGGGCCATCTGCGACCGTCAGGACTTGGCGCTCCATGAGCCAGGGCAGAACTCGATCCCACCATGCAGCGGCCTCGGCGCTCAGCCCCTCCGGGCGCTCGGGCTCGCACGGCTCCACTTCGGGCTCCTTCTCCCTGCGCCCCTTCGAGTGCTTCGATCCTCGCATCTCGAGGACGTTCGTCGGCGTCTTGTGGCGCCCCATCAGGTCAGAACCCCCTCACGGGAATTTCGTCCGCATGAAAACGAAGCCCCCGCGCGGTATCCGCGCTCGCCCGCTGGAGAAAAACGGCGCGCCTTGGATCCGCAGCGCCCGAAAGCGCAGGGGCATCGAGCGCAAGACGTTCGCGCCCTCTCATGTGCTCGACTCACGCGGCGGCGGGCTGCCGAGCTTGACAACGCGGTTCGCTGGACCGCTCGGACGCGTGAGTCCTAGGGAAGGCTCGGAGGCGGTTCCCGTGACCAGAGCGTACGGCGCTCGGTCCTCGGGGTCCGATCTCTTCTCCGTGTGGCAGCACTCGCCTTGCAGCTGACCGCAGACCAGACACCGATCGTAGAGCCGGGTCGCCTCGCACAGTCCTCGGAGGATCCAGCCGAGTAGGAACGCGCAGAGGGCCTGGATCATGCCGCCCCCGCCTTCGCGCGACGCGTCGCCTCCTCGGCTGTCTTGATCTTGTGGCAGGGAGAGCAGATGGCCTGGAGGTTGTGCATCCGATCCGCGCCCCCCTCCCAGATCGGGACCTTGTGATCTGCCTCGGTTGCTGCGGCATCACCGCACACCTCGCACAGCCCGTCGGCGCGAGCGATCACTCGGGCGCGCCGTCGTCGCCAGGACCGCCCGCGGTCGCGCTGGCTCTCTCGTCCCCTGGGGCGCGCATGCTTCTGGCACCGACCAGACCGCACGAGGTCGTGGCAGCCAGGGTGCGGGCAGGGGCGCAGGGCGGGCACTATGCCAGGTCCTCCGCCTTGACGCCCTCCGGTAGGCAGCTGATCGTTACCACCACCCCGCGACGCTCGATCGTCACCGGATCGGACCCCGTCGGGGTTTCGACCTCCTGGAGCTCGTCCTCGCGCGCAGCCTTGCCACCGCGCACACCAGCGAGGATCACCTCGAGCAGGAGCCCACGGTCCGCACCATCGAGACCGTCGACGATCTCAGGCCAGCGCTTGCGCAGCACAGACCAGACCGCAGTGCGTCGGCTGGCGCCGCTGGCGGACTCGTTCGTCTCGGCCCGCTCGATCGCCTCCTGCGCGTCTGACAGGAACACCGCGGCCTCGGCCTCTCGGGCCTTGCGTCGGCGGCGCCGTCCCAGCCGTCGGATGAGACGGGGCGCGAGCTCACGCAGGATCGGAATTGCCCAGTGCGCCGCCATCAGCTGGCCTCCCGGGCCTGTTGCCCCGTGACGGGGATCTTGCGGCCCAGCTCGATGCAGCGCCGACAGCGGCGCTCGTCTAGGTCTCGGCGTTTCAGTCTCGGCTCGTAGCCGAGCTGGACTCGGCGGCGCCCGCAGACCAGACACATGCCATCGAAGTGGATCGGCTCGACGTGGCCACTTGGCGCTGAGTGTTCTTTGCACACCGAGCCGTGAGTGCGCCGGGCGATCCGTATGGCCTCGCGCTTGGCCTCCTTCATCTCGATGCCCGGGCGATCCTTGAGGATGTCGGCCAGGGCCTGCAGGTATCGGCGTCGCAGTCGAACCGTTCCCATTCTC
>JAUIDB010000089.1 GCA_030429235.1 Thermoanaerobaculia bacterium
TGCAAGTCCCAACTGCGTCGGGCCGCGGCAGAACCGGGAACGGACGACCGAGAACAGGAGCCCGTCGGTGTCGGCTGAGGCTCGCCCCGAGAAGGGGCTGGGTCGACTGGTCCTCCAGCTGCTGGTTGCGTTCGTCTGCTACGGTCTCGTCGCGGTGCTCTCGCACGTACCGATGGGCAAGGAAGATGTGGAGGGGGCGCTGCTCCGCTTGGCGTTGAAGACGCGTGAGGGGACCGCCAGGGTCTGCCGGGAGTTGACCGAAGCCGAGCTGGCGGAGGTACCGATCCATATGCAGAAGAGCGAAACCTGCACCGAGTTCGCCATCCCCTACCGCCTCCAGGTCGAGATCGACGGCGAGGTGCGCATCGATCGCATCGATCGAGCCTCCGGCGTACGGGGCGATCGACCGTTGGTCCTGGGCGAGGATCTCGCGCTCACGGCAGGAAGCCACGCGGTGCGCCTGGAGATGGCTCCGACCGGGAGCGCGGCCGAGGAGGGCGTTCACGAAGAGGACTGGCGACGAGCGATGGAGGTGGCTCCGACGTACCGCTTCGACGACAACCTGGTCGCGCCGGCGGGGAGGGTGGTGCTGTTGGCTCTCGACGAGCGCTCGGGAGAGGTGCGACTGCGAACCTCCGAGTGAGCTGCACCACGAGCCGCGGGGTATCCTTCGCCCGTCGTGGGCGGCCGACCCTCGATCGCTGTCGAGTTGGTCGCCACGAGACGACTCGGTCAGAAAGGAGGCTCGATGTCGAAGTCGCTCGATTCCAACTTCGTGCTGCAGGAGGCGACCGTTCTGCTCGCCCGAACTCCGCGCTTGCTAACGGCCTGGCTCGGCGAGTTGCCCGAACCCTGGAGCGCGGCGACGGAAGGGGCCGGCACCTGGTCGCCCTTCGACGTGTTGGGCCACCTGATCCACGGCGAGAAGACCGATTGGATACCCCGCTTGCGACTCCTCCTTCGGCATGGCGAGGACCGGCCGTTCGAGCCCTTCGATCGCTTCGCCCAGTTCGAAGCGTCGCAGGGGCGCAGCCTGGACGACTTGCTCGCAGAGTTCTCCCGTCGACGGGAGGAGAATCTGGCCGCTCTCGCCCGCTTGGAGATCGGAGAGCAGGAACTGGACCGGACCGGCCGGCATCCTGAACTGGGCATCGTGACGGCGCGCGAGCTCCTGGCTTGCTGGGTGGCCCACGACCTGGGGCATATCGCACAGATCGCGCGGGTGATGGCGGCTCGCTACCGCCAGGAGGTCGGGCCATGGAGTGTCTACCTGCGCATCATTTCGGGCCAGGAAACCTAGCCGAGTTCGGGGGGCGCGCCGCACTCGACCGGGGGTTGCGGCGAGGATCGGCAGCGGCTAGACTAGCCGCCCCGTGGACGTTTCGGCGTCCTGGGGGCCCGAGAAGCGGGGACTTGCCGGCGTAGCTCAGAGGTAGAGCAACTGTCTTGTAAACAGTAGGTCCCCGGTTCGATTCCGGGTGCCGGCTCCAGGTTCCTGGTGCTGGTTCCAGAAGGGTTCTGTGGAGGTGTGGCCGAGTGGTCAATGGCAGCAGACTGTAAATCTGCCGGGTTCGCCCTACGGTGGTTCAAATCCATCCGCCTCCACCAATCTCACTTCGATCGTACCGATTGCGAACAGTCGTCCTGGTTGTCCGCGTTGGTTCGTACGCGGGAGTAACTCAGTGGTAGAGTGTCAGCCTTCCAAGCTGAACGTCGCGGGTTCGACCCCCGTCTCCCGCTCCACAGTCTTTGGATCTGTTCTGTCTAGGGGTTGACCTCACTTGGGGTCGATCGGCGCAAGATCAAAATCACCCAAAACTGGGGGTGGATTCCTGCGCGTGGTTCTGGCAGAATAGGCGATCCGACTCGGCGAATCTTCGTCGGGGCTGATTTCGGGGGCGTAGAAGCGCCCAGGGTATCCCGCGTCCTTGCGGGTCCTGGCCGGGCGCGGTGGATTCTGAAGAGTTATCAAGTTCGACATGGATCCGAGGCGGCAGCGACGCTGCTCGAATCGGTGAAAGCCTAGCCCACGTGGCTCAGGGGTAGAGCACTTCCTTGGTAAGGAAGGGGTCACCGGTTCAAATCCGGTCGTGGGCTCCATCGTCGCTACTCGATTACGCCTCGTAGAGAGTTTCTCACTCGCTATCAACACTGAACAGAGATCCGGCGGAGCCGGGGAGACCAGAGGAAGCGCAGCACCATGGCCAAGGAGAAGTTTGAGCGTTCGAAGCCGCACGTGAACATCGGCACCATCGGACACGTCGATCACGGTAAGACGACGCTGACCGCTGCCATCACCAAGACGTTGGCCCAGGCGGGCACGGCAGACTTCGTGGCCTTCGATCAGATCGACAAGGCTCCGGAGGAGCGCGAGCGCGGTATCACCATCGCGACGGCCCACGTCGAGTACTCGACGGAGAACCGTCACTACGCTCACGTCGACTGCCCCGGTCACGCCGACTACGTGAAGAACATGATCACCGGTGCGGCACAGATG
>JAUIDB010000063.1 GCA_030429235.1 Thermoanaerobaculia bacterium
TGACCTCACGGCGGTACAGGCCGGTCAGACTGTCGCGGGTTGCGGACTCGAACAGCCGCGCGTTGTCGAACACCGACACGACATGGTAGGCGAGTAGATTCAGTAGTTCGAGTTCCTCGGCCTGGTACTCCTCGCCCCCGACCTTGGGCCCCAGAACCAGCAAACCCACCAACCTGGAGTCGCGGATCAACGGAACGAGGTAGGTCGCTTTCAGCTGCTGCAGCCTCCGCGCCAGCAGTGGACTCTTGGCGTAGAGTTGGCGCGCCGGGAAAGGACGTCCCGCCCTCGACAGTAGCGTCAAGCCCGGATCGTTGGCCGGCAGCAACATCGAGAACTCCAGCTCCTCACCGAAGCTATCGAGGGAGCTCGACAGCGTCGCCAGATGACCGCTCGTCGGATCAGCCAGCATCAGTGTCGCCCACCGAACGCCGAAGACCTCGTCGAGGCGATCGACCAGGTGGCTTCCCATGGCCGGAAGTTTGCCGTGGGTCGGAAGTTCGGCCGCGAGATCGGTGAGTCGCCCGCGGAGAGCCAGCCGTTCGGGAAAGAAGTGTCGGTACACCACCCGTTCCACCCAGCGGCGAAGTGGCGAGAAGAGTAATCCCAACACCAGAGTCGCCGCAGCGACCGCCCACACCGAACCCCCACTCGGCACGAAGCGGGAAAGAAACGCTCCTCCGAGACCGATCAGTAGGTAGAAGCTGACCACCAGCATCGTGGTGAGGATCGAATAGACCAGGGTGCGGCGAACTGCTAGTTCGATGTCGAAGAGCTGGTACCGATAGATGGCGGCAAACACTGCCAGCGGGTAGAACAGAAGCACCAACGACTCGACCGCTAGCATCCACGATGGATGGTCGAGCCCCATCCAATCGAGCAAGGACGACGACAGGACGTAGGCCGCCCACGGCAGCACCCCGCCCAGGACCAGGCCGGCCTGGTGGCGACCCCGCGCTTCGGGATGGCTCAAGGCGGGACGACCCAGGAGAAAGACCACGGCCACCGCCCACAGAGGCATGGCGATGCCGTACCAGATCCCTTCCGCTCCGGCGTGGGACCAGAACCAACTCCCTCCCCCGATCTCGGTCAAGAAGGGAATCAGCAGCATCGCCGCGCAGGATCCGCCCGCCAGGTACAGACCACGCACTGCCCATGGCTTGTTCCGGACCCAGTCCTGAGGCTCCGGAATCACCGAGGCCAGATGCAGTTCCAGTCCGAGTTGAAGGCCCGACAGCGCGATGAACACCCCCGTCACCCAATAGGCGAGGACTGGATCGCCCACGGAGTAGACCGGGAGTGCGAACTCCACGGCTACCGCCAGCGAGAACGCCCACAGCAGTCGAGCCCTTACATCCCAGGGGCGGCGGAAGAGGCTGAGGATAGCGATCACCAGATAGGCCAACGAGGCGACCACGTCGGGAAGCAGATCCGCCCAGGGGAACGGTACGCCCGGTCGCACTTCGACCGTCATCCCCTCACCCTGCCGTAGCAGGGCGAAGATCACCGGCTGATCCGCCTCGAACCCGCTCGCCAACGTGTCGTAGTCGCTAATCGAGTGAATCGGCACCGCACCGACCGCGGTGACCAGGTCTCCACGCTGCAAGCCCGCGCGTTCGGCTGGCGATCCAGGTACGACGTCCGAAACCAGCAGCCCCTCGACCACCTCCGACGTCGTGGCGATGCCGATCGTGCGTTGACTGCTACGAGCAGCCTCCAGAACGAGGAACGCCAACAGGAACATCACGACACCGGCACACAGTAGAGCCCCCGTCGCCCGGAACCGTCGGGCCAAGAGCGTCTCCTCATCGAGAAGTGATGCGAAGAATGGTCGCATAGGTCGATTGCCTGTGCGCCGATTCTAGCAGCTCAGTCGTGGCGGCGAGGGGTGCTACAATCCGCCGCCGAACCGACCACGCCGCCCGAACCGACTACGAGGAGAACCCATATGTCCACCGCCAATCCCCGCGTCGCCGTCCTGACCGGTAGCCCCAACGATCTGCCCCGCGTCGAGAAGGCGGTTGCCGTGCTCGATTCCCTGGGAATCGCCAGTGAGCTCCGGGTGCTTTCGGCCCACCGTACGCCGCACGAGACCGTTCAGTACGTCGCCGACGCCGAGGCCCGGGGAGTTCAGGTGTTCATCGCCTGCGCCGGCATGGCCAACCACCTGGCGGGAGTCGTGGCTGCGCACACCCTACGCCCGGTGATCGGCGTGCCCCTGGGCTCGACCAACCTCTCGGGACTCGACAGCCTGCTGTCCACCGTGCAGATGCCCCCTGGCGTTCCGGTGGCCACCGTCGCCGTCGACGGGACGCGCAACGCCGGGTTTCTCGCCGCACGGATCCTCGGTTTGCAGGATACCGAGATCACCGCCCGCCTGGCTGAGGTGCGAGAGAAGGACAAGGAACGGTACACCCTCTAGCGTGACGGGCCCCACCTGACCGCTTTGGGGCCATCCGATTCGGGACCAGGACACTTCTGGCGGGAACGAGGCCCGCCCGACAGTGTCACTCTCCGTCCGGCTCCGTGGCCTCTTCCTCGGTAGGCGGCGGCGCCCAGCGCTCGGGTGCGAGTTCGAGACTTCCCCCGAACGGAGTGAGGAACGCACCACCCATGAGGATCTTTGGCTCGCCGTCTCGCCAACCACGCACCTCGATGGGACCCGCCATGAGTTCGTCCCGTCCCTGCACCATGGGGACGTAGAGACGCACGGTGTCGGCGTGCCGCAACGTCAAGTACAGCTCACCGTCGGAACCGGTCTGGAACGTCTGGTAGCGAGGAAAGTGGCCGGGACGCACCCAGTTGACGAGCGCATCCTCCAGCTGAATCTGGACCCAGTTCGCGTCGAGTACGCTCAGTTCCGTGGGCTCCGACGACTCGTTTCGGAGGCTGAGGTTGAGGGCCCACCGCGATCCGCCGCGGTGAATCACCT
Organism: Thermoanaerobaculia bacterium; assembly: GCA_030429235.1. Classification (GTDB taxonomy): domain Bacteria; phylum Acidobacteriota; class Thermoanaerobaculia; order Multivoradales; family JAIOJS01; genus JAIOJS01. The sequence continues at coordinate 2,930 of JAUIDB010000063.1, forward strand.
CAACTTCGAGCTTCAGATCCGGTTGCAACGCTTCGCCCCCACGGTGCGCGTTCAGCAGCTGCTCTAGGTCGAGCCCGAACTGTTCACCTCCCGCCGGAGCGCGAAAGAACAGGGTTCCGCGGAGCGAAGGAGCGGTTGCCGTCCCGAGTGCCTCGAGCACCGCAGCGAGGATCGGCGTCGACGTCGCCACCACGCGGATCCTCTCTCCCTTTTCGAAGCGCCTCAGCACCGCGGAGGTCTCGGCGCGAGCCCGGAACTCGTAGACCTGGCGGGCACCAGGATCGAGGGCCACTCCGTAGCCCGCCTCGAGATCTCGATTCCAGGCCAGACTCTGCACGTCTCCCAAGGTCAGGACGTGGCTCGGAGCCCCAGAAGCAGAGTAGATCGTCGCCGATCCCGCGATCACGACTTCTACCAGATAGGGGCGTTCCAGCTCTTCCAACTCCGTCAGACGCGCGGCCACATCGTCGAGACTCCAGGCCAGGGGGTCGTCGGGCACACCAGGCCGCTGCCCATACAGGGGAGCGACCACGAAATCGACGGCCTCCGCCAGCGACTTCCACGCCTTCTCCGCCGGCGTCTCTCGGGGCCAACGGACCGAAAGTTCGAGAGGCTGTTGGAACTCCTTGCGCAACCGCTGAAGGAACTCGGCCAGTCGACCTACTGCTTCCGGGGTCTCGAGATCGAGGTCGAAGTGGAACCCCCGTGGCAGCAGCCGACGGTCCTCGGCCGCGAGGCGGAGGCCCTCGAGATCCCCGGCCAGCAGAGGTACGACCTCGTCCCAGTCCACCTCGATTCCGGGCCAGCTACCGTCGATCACCAGGGTGGCCGGTGTGGCTCGCGGTGGAGCGATCGGTTCCTCGGCGGAGCGCAGATCAGGCGTCGCACCGCTCCACCCCAGCTCGGCCGCCGGCACGAAGAGCTCTCGCACCCCGACCGCGTCCAGAGACTGTAGGTCCTTGGATTCCAGGGGAATGGAATCCTGGTCGACCCAGATCGCCGATCCCATCGCCCGCTCGGGGGCCCGCTCGACCCCACAAGCCGACAGCGCGAGCGCAGCCAGCAATACCGTCCATCGTCTCATGACAGGGGAATTGTAATCGTGACCACCAATCCGCCCTCGGGACGATTGCGGGCGGCGATCGAACCTTCGTGCTCCTCCGCCACCCGACGAGCGATCGGCAGGCCCAGCCCCGTGCCACTATCGTGGGTCGAAAAGTAGGGGTCGAAGATCCGGGTCAGAAGTTCCGGATCGACCCCGGATCCCTCGTCGACCACTCGGATCTCTGCCCGACCGTCCAAACGGTAGAGGCCGACCACCACCACGCCGCCCGGGGGGCTGGCGCGCAGCGCGTTCTCCACCAGGTTGCGCACCGCCCGGCCCAGAAGTCGACCGTCGAACTCCGCCATCAGCGGCTCTTCGGGACCCTCGAAGCGCACACTGATTCCCGCACTATCGCTGCCGTACATCTCGGCGAGCCCTCGGATCGCCGCCGCCAGATCTCCTCGCTGGCGTTCGAGGCGAGGGATGTGGCTGTAGGTGGAGAACTCCATGGCAATCTGCTGCAACTCCTCGACCTGGCGCAGGATGTTCTGGGTGCAGCGGTCGAGTACCTCCTCCAGCCGCTCCGGGCTGCGGCGCCAGACCTCCTGGAGGTGTTCGGTCGACAGTCGGATCGGCGTCAGAGGGTTCTTGATCTCGTGCGCGATGATGCGCGCCATTTCGGCCCAGGCCTCGAGCCGCTCGGCGCGGAGTACCTCGGTCGCATCCTCGAGCACGAAGAGGGCCGCCGGGGCTCGCGACTCGGGGATCGGAACCCAGACCAGCCGGTAGTCGCGTTCCTCCTCGGCCCCGACCTGAAGTCGGGCGGCACCTTCGACCAGTTCGTCGCCGCTCGTCTCCAGGAACCCGGTCAGCGGCGTGAGCGACTCTCGACTTCGGGTCGCTCCGACGAGATCGTCCCCGACCGAGACTCCGAGGAGTTCGCGAGCCAGTCGGTTCCCCATCACCACTCGCCCCTCGGAATCGACCGAGACCAGTCCCGAAGTGACGTTTTCGACGATGGTCTCCATGACCTGCTTCTCGCGTTCGAGCCGTTCCCGACCCTCGGCGATGCGGCGCGCCATGTCGTCGATCGCCTCGACCAGGGCCGCGAGTTCGAGTTCCGAGGGTGCGAGATCGAGACGTGGCGCACCGGCGGCGATCCTTCGCGTCCCCTCGACCAACTGGTGCAAGGGCTGGGTAAAACCCCGGGCTAGACGACTGCCGAGCAAGGCGGCGACCAGCGTGAGCAGCAGGGTAATCAGCATCGCCCGCCGACGCAGATACTCGATGGCCTGCCGACTCTCCTCCTGCTGCGCCAGGAGCGGCAGCGAGATGAAGAGGTGCCGATCGGTGGAATCGACTCCGGGGACGGTGAGCGGAGCGTACAACTCGAGGTAGCGAACCCCCCCGGCCTGAGAGGTCCGGGTCGCCAGGTTCTCTCGCCGCACCGCCAAGCGCGTGTAAATCTCGCCCGGGATTCTCTCCGGCAGGAGCCCCGCCGTGAAGAGCTCTCGCTTGCTCGAGGCGTTGATGGAGCTTCCCCAGTAGAGGTTGACCTCGTAGTGGATGACGCTCGACAGCCACGAGAGCAGGGCGTCGTCCAGGGCGGTGTCGATGACGAACCCTGCATCGAGGCTCACGATGTAGTCTCCCAGAATCTGCTGGGCCGAAGCCATCGCAGCCTCGCCAGCCAGCCGCTGGTCGCGCAGGACGTTCTCCTCGAATGCTCCCACCAGGAGCCAGTTGAGCAGACTCAACGGCACGATCAGCAGCACGGCATACACCAGCAGCAGGCGCTTCGAATACGACCGCACTCCCCGGCGCAGGAGATCTCGGAACGCGGCCCTGGGCAAACCGAGGAGCAACCCTAGAAGCACCAGCGCAGCCACCGGAAGGAGCGTGTCCAACACCTGGGTACCCACGCGCTCCAGCGCTTCCACCGGCGGCAGGATTGGCAAGTAAATCACCTCGTAGCCGTCGACCTCTGGGCGTACGAAACTCCAGGCGGGACCGACGGGCGTCTCGAGCTGGGCGCGCACCTCGCGACGGTACTGGGGCTCGAGCGGTGGCGCCTCGGGCCACGGTGAGACCACGGGCACGCCCTCCGCGTCGTAGAGGGCGTACTCGAGCCCCGAGCCGAGGACTCCGGCTGGCCCTCGTCCCGCCGGTCCGCCCCGCAGCAGACCCGAAGCCAACTCCGACACCGGTTCCGGCCCGAGCCGAAAGCCGGGCAGAGGCTGCAACCAGAAGCTCATCGCGCCCCGGAACTCTCCTCGGTGAAAGAGTGGTGAGTCCCCCGATAGCAAGGTATCGCCCCAGGCCGGAACGTCCACTGCCGGCCAAAGATCGGAACCGGGTTCGAGTTCGCCGTCGGCCGAGATGGGCAGGCCGTACGAAAAGCGTACCGGGTGACCGTCGGGCGGAAAGATGGCCAGCGCCGAGAGTGCGTCGGCACGAGCCAGCGGCGATTGGCGCCAGAGTACGTAGGCGAGGTCGTCGTCCTGCGCCTCTTCGCTCGAGCCAGGAAGCACGTCGGCCAGATCGAGCGTCGAGAAATGCTCGTCGAGTTCCTGCCAGGTAGCCTCGAACTCGTCGGCTAGCGGCGGGGCCATCGCCGGGAGAAACCGAGCTTCGATCTGGTGCCGCAGGTCGTAGCGGTAGGCACACTCCCAGGCGGTGGCACCCAGTAACGCCGCCAGGACCACTAGCACCACCAACGGAGCAGGATGTCGACGCCACCGCTCGGTACCCGCCCAGCGACGCGCCAGGACTGCGCCCACCACCAGCAGGCCCACGCCGAGGGCGAGATAGGCGTGCAGCGAAGCCGCCAGCCCCATCGCGACCGCGCTGAGAACCCCGACCCGGTCTCCGATCCGACGAGGTCCCTGGCCGCTGGCGATCGCCAGCCCTCCGAGAGCCAAACCGAACAGGCCGACCCGGAGAGCGATTCCGTCAGCGTCGTTCCAAGGCCGCTGAGCGAGGTCGAAGCGGCCCACCAGGGCCTGAAGCCGCCAGGCCACGGCGACCAGGGAGATCGCCAGCCCCGCTCCGAGGGCGGCGCTCCAACCGGCCGCCAGACGCTCCGTCTGCCAGAGCAGTCCCAGCACTCCACAGAGCAGTCCGACGGCGAGCAGCGCGATCGGCACCGCGGCGGCTCCCAGTCCTGCCGCCAGAGTGACCAACCCCACCACCAGGAGAACCGCCACGCGACTGGGTCGATTCGAACCCACGATCCGGGTTCGGTGCAGGAGGAGCACGCCGATGCCTCGCATCACCGCCAGGGCCAGCAGCGCCAACCCGGTGAGCAGTTGGGGAACTCGAGCCGGCCCGGTCTCGGCGAGGCCCGGCGATCCGCGCATCCGGATCGCCAGCGACGGGAGTCCCTCCTCTCCCCGAATGACCACCGCGGCCGGGGGATTCTCGCTGCCGGCCTCGATCAGCGACCACTGCCGCTGTTCCCTCGCCCCCCGCACCCGAATCGGTAGCTGGCTGCTGGCGAAGGAGCGGCCGACGACGACCCGCCAGGGCCGTGGTCGCCCCTCGATCGGCGCCACGATGGCGACCGAAGCCCCCGCATAGCTGGTCCACCACAGGGGTCCAGCGCGTGGAATGCGGTGCGCTTCGGGCTCGTGAACCAGTCCCCTGCCGACCCAGGCCACGGCGTCGCCGTCGCCGTTCACGAGGAGGATCGTGGTCGCCGGATCCTCCCGCTCCACGACCCGTTGCAGGTCGCGATAGGCGGCCTCTGGCCCCCCTTCGGACACACTGTCCGCTACCTCGCGGGCTGCGGCCTCAGCCGTCTCCTCGAGTTCGCTCCAGAGCTCCATGTAGGCTCGTTCGGCCCGCAGGGACCAGGCCTCTCGGCCGGCCGGATCGAGCGTCTCGAGGGGTGGCCACCACCAACTGGACAGCGCCAGTACCGATGCGGCGACGGCGGCGGCAGCCAGGAACGCTCCCCCCAACCAGAGCTCGCGAAGCGGCGGTCGGGTCGCAACCCAGGCGAGCAGACAGACCAGGAGACCGAGGGCAGCCCACCCGGTGGCGCACCAGACCACCGCGGCGCTGGCCAGGAGCCAGACGAGATCCAGCGGTGGTCGCCGCGAACGATCCACCGGGGCCGCCCACCCCACGCCGGGCGGTTAGCCTCCCGCTCCGCCGCGCGCCATCGGTACGTCGACGCCGTGGCGGCGGCCGAACTCGATCGCCTCGTCGTAGCCGGCATCGACGTGACGAATGACCCCCATGCCGGGGTCCCCGGTCAGCACTCTCTCCAACCGGTCGCCCGCTGCCTCGCTGCCGTCAGCCACGACGACCATCCCTGCATGCAGGGAGTAGCCGATCCCTACTCCACCCCCGTGGTGGACCGACACCCAGGTGGCGCCGTTGACGGCGTTGAGCATGGCGTTGAGGATCGGCCAATCACCGATCGCATCCGAACCGTCCTTCATGCCTTCGGTCTCCCGGTTGGGCGAGGCCACCGAGCCACAGTCGAGGTGGTCGCGACCGATCACGATCGGGGCGCTGACCGCTCCCTCGGCGACGAGACGATTGAACACCGCACCAGCGCGGGACCGTTCACCGTACCCGAGCCAACAGATCCGTGAGGGCAGGCCTTGGAACTCGACCCGTTCCTGGGCCATCCGGATCCACCGGTGCAGGGCCTCGTCCTCCGGGAACTCCCGCAGGATCGCTTCGTCGGTCACCCGCAGATCCTCGGGGTCTCCTGACAGCACCGCCCAGCGGAAAGGACCCTTCCCCTCACAGAACAGGGGTCGGATGAAGAGGGGGACGAAGCCGCCGATCTCGAAGGCGTCCTCGACCCCGACCTCCAGGGCCTGGCCCCGCAGATTGTTGCCGTAGTCGAACGTCACCGCACCCCGGCGCTGCAAGGCGAGCATGGCACGAATGTGCGCCGCCATCGAAGCCATCGAGCGCTCGATGTAGGCCTCCGGCTGCTTCGAGCGCAGGACCAGCGCCTCCTGGTAGCTGAGGCCGTGAGGCACGTACCCCTCGAGGGCATCGTGCGCCGAGGTCTGGTCGGTGAGCGCATCGGGGGTGATGCCTTCGGCGACCAGGTACTCGAGGAGATCGACCGCGTTGGCGGCGACGCCAACCGACACTGCTTCGCCGGCCTCCCGAGCCTCCAGGGCTCGCTGTACGGCCCGCGGAATGTCCGCCGCCACCTCGTCCAGGTAGCGGGTCTCCAGGCGCCTCTCGATGCGATGGGGATCGATCTCGGCCACCAAGCAGGTACCACCGTTCATGGTGACCGCCAGAGGCTGCGCTCCCCCCATCCCCCCGAGTCCCGCGGTGACCGTCAGAGTCCCGCTCAGCGAACCGCCGAAGTGTTGCCGAGCACACTCGGCCAAGGTCTCGTAGGTGCCCTGCAGGATTCCCTGGGTACCGATGTAGATCCAGGAACCGGCCGTCATCTGACCGTACATGGTCAGGCCGAGCCCTTCGAGCCGACGGAATTCGTCGGCCGTGGCCCACTTCGGCACCAGCATCGAGTTCGAGATGAGGACCCGCGGGGCGTCGAGGTGGGTGCGAAACACTCCGACCGGCTTACCCGACTGCACCAAGAGGGTCTCGTCGTCACCCAGGCGTCGCAGGGTCGCGACGATGGCGTCGAAGGCCTCCCAGCTCCGGGCTGCACGTCCGGAGCCGCCGTAGACGACGAGGTCCTCCGGTTGCTCGGCAACCTCCGGATCCAGGTTGTTCATCAGCATCCGCAGTGCTGCCTCCTGCAACCAGCCACGACAGCTGAGTTCGAGACCTCGCGGAGCACGGACGGTGCGGGGTCCCGCGACCCCGGGCGCGTGTACACTCATCGTTTCAGTCTATCCGAGTCCGACCCCCGAGACGGCCTCAAAGGCCCACCCGAACCGAAGCACCCAGAGTGATGGAGTCGCTGTCGAACTCGTCCAGAGTCGAGAAGCTGCCTGACGCGTAGTTGGCGTTCAGATCGAAGGAGATTCGGGGAAGGACCTTGAAGGACCAGCCGATTCGGGCCAGGTAGAAGACGTCCGAGACGTTGTCTTCGAAGTCGTCCGCAACCGTCACCCCAGCCCCGATGCCCCCGTACAGTCCGTAGCCGAACATCAAGAAGACCTGGGGGGAGTACGACGAGCCCACCGCCCCCCCGAAGCCGTCCGAGTGGTACTCGAGATCGGCCTCGATGAAGAACAGGCCGGCCGGCCGATACTGGTACGAGAAGACGGGCACCAGTCCGTCCTCGTCGAGGTCGAAGTCGTCGTCCTCGAGATCGTCGAGACTCTTGAAGTAGTGCATCCCGAAACCGATCCTGTGTTCGGCCGCGCTCGCCGCCGAACCGATCAGGCCACCGACCAGAAGCAGCAGCAGAAGGGTCCGCAGATCGAAGGAGCGGAGGGGTGTTCGATGGGTCATGGTTCTCCCCAGAGTTGTTGGCAGTATCAGCGAATACGGTTGCAGAGGTCTTACTCGAGGTCTTCGATCGTGAGCGACTCCATCAGCTCGCGAGCCCGCTCGATATCGGGTGCCATCTCCCGGTCCCGGTCCCAGCTCGCCACCCTGGCTCGCAAGTCCGAGTGCAGCCCCTCGAGCCGGTCACTGCTCCGCAGTGGGCGCAGCAGGTCGATCCCCTGAGCTGCCGCTAGCCACTCGATGGCCAGAATCAGCGCCACGTTCTCCACCACCTGGAGGAGCTTGATCGCGGCCCACATCCCCATCGAGACGTGGTCCTCCTTGTCGGCCGAGGTTGGAATCGAATCGACACTGGCGGGATGGCAGAGAGTCTTGTTCTCGCTGGCCAGCGCCGCCGCCGTCACCTGCGCGATCATAAAGCCCGAGTTGAGACCGGCATCCTCGACCAGGAAGGGCGGCAGAGCGGAAAACGAGTGGTTGGTGAGCTTCTCGATGCGCCGCTCGGAGATCGCCCCGAGTTCGGCCACAGCGATCGCCAGGGCATCGGCGGCCAGGGCCATCGGTTCGCCGTGGAAGTTGCCGCCCGAGAGGATCTCGCCCTCTTCGGGATAGACCAGCGGATTGTCGGTCACCGAGTTCATCTCGACCTCGACCCGCCGACGGACGTCCTCGAGAACGTCCCGCACGGCCCCGTGCACCTGAGGCATGCAGCGCAAGCAATACGGGTCCTGGACCCGGATGTCGTCCTCGCGGTGGGACTCCCGAATCCCCGAGCCCTGCAGCAAATGCCAGAGGTTTCGTGCGCTGGCCTGCTGCCCGGGATGGGGACGCACCCGATGCAAGCGAGCGTCGAACGCCGCATCGGTTCCCCGAAGGGCATCGGTCGACAGCGCCCCGAACAGATCCGCCAGCCGTACCAGACGACGCGCTCTGAGCGTAGCCAACGCCAGTTGCGACGTCATGGCCTGCGTACCGTTGATCAGAGCGAGCCCCTCCTTCGCTTCGAGGACGAAGGGCTCCAGGCCGGCTCGTCTCAGCCCCTCCTCGGCGGGAAGTACTCGCCCCTCGACCCGCACCCGGCCCCGACCTAGCAGGGGCAGCGCGAGATGCGCCAAGGGAGCGAGGTCTCCCGAAGCTCCCACCGACCCCCGACTGGGAACCACCGGCAGAACGTCCTGCTCGAGCAACCTCAACAGACCGTCGATCAGCTCGGCTCGCACTCCCGAATGGCCGGCGGCCAGTGCGTTGGCGCGCAACAGCAGCATGCCTCGGACCACCTCGTCGGGCAGCGCTTCCCCGACGCCCGCGGCGTGGCTCAGGATCAGGCGTTCCTGGAGCGCACAGAGTTGGTCCCGGGGAATCCGGACGTTGGCCAGATCCCCGAACCCGGTGTTGATGCCGTAGACGGCGGCATCTCCCGCCACCGCCGATTCGACGACGGCGCGGGCTCGAACCACGGCCTGTCGGGCCGAGTCGGCGAGGCGAACCCGCGCGCCCCCCGCCACCACGGTCGCAAACCGGTCCAGGTCCAGCCCGGCTCCGCTCACTTCGATCACACCACCGTCTCCCATCGCCCGAATCCTACCCGGCACCGACGCTCGAGCGGGCGAACCACTTCACAGCCGAGAAGCGCTGGCCTTCACCGTCGCCACGAAGGCGCGAGCGTGGTCGGGGTTGGTCATCGGCAGGATGCCATGTCCGAGATTGGCGATGTGGCGCTGACCGCCTCCCTGCTCCAGCATCGCCAGGGTGCGTTCCCTGATCTCCTCGATCGGACCCAGGAGTACCCCCGGATCGAGGTTGCCCTGCAACACCTTGTCCGGCCCGACGATCTCCCGGGCCTGGTCCAGCGGAACGCGCCAGTCGACCGAGACCACCTGCACGGGAAGGTCGCGCAGCGCTGGCAGGAGGTGGGCTCCTCCGTTGACGTAGTAGATCAGCGGCACGTCGCCTTCGATGCCGTCGATCGTCTCGAGAAGCGCCGGAAGGGCGATCTCGCGCCAACGTTCCAGGGAAAGGATGCCGCCCCAGCTGTCGAAGAGCTGGAGGGCTTGCGCCCCGGCAGCCACCTGGGCCGACAGGTATCGTCCCGAGGCGCGGGCGACGAACTGGAGCAGATCCGCCAGACCCTCGGGATCCTCGTAGCTCCAGGCCAGCAGATTGGCGTAGTTCTTGGACGGTCCGCCCTCCACCAGATAGGTGGCGAGGGTCCACGGAGTACCCGCGAAACCGATGACCGGGACCACGCCATCCAGTTCCCGACGGACGAGCCGCAGGGCTGCCATGACGTAGCCGAGATCCCGCTCGGGATCGATCTCGGCCAACTGTGACAACTCGTCCCGGCGGCGCACCGGACGCTCGAAGCGGGGCCCCTCGCCCTTGACGAAGTACAACCCCGCCCCCATGGCGTCCAGGGGCAGCAGGATGTCCGCGAACAGAATCGCTGCGTCGACCCCGATCAGCCGAATCGGTTGCAGCGTGACCTCCGCCGCCAACTCCGGCGTCTGGCAGAGGTCG
>JAUIDB010000016.1 GCA_030429235.1 Thermoanaerobaculia bacterium
TTGTGTTGGGAGCGTCGGAGGGGGTGTTGGCGAGCGAATCCCTGTACGGCTCGTGCCGCCGTTGGCGTCACATCGTGCGTGGCGTTGGTCGTGGAGGTGGCGTCGGAGGGGGCGTTGGCAGGTGTTGGCGTGGGTAGACTGTGGTCATGGCATCTGCGGAGGACCCCGGTACCCTGCGACTCTTCGTCGCGATTCGGCCGCCGGAGGAAGTCCTTCGTGCCGTGACTCGGCGCTGTCGGGAGCTGTCCCAGGAGCTGGCTCCGGCCCGTTGGGTCAAGCCCCAGCAGTTGCACTTGACCCTGCTCTTTCTCGGCGAGGTCGCGAGCGAGGCTCGGGGTGAGATCGAGGACCGCCTGGCCAGCGGGCTGAGCTCGGCCGCCCGATTCGACCTCGGGCTCGTCGGTGGCGGCACCTTTCCTCCGTCGCGACCGGCCCGGGTCGCCTGGATCGGGGTCGACGAGCCGGCTCCGGTGGTGGCGCTGCATCGGCGGGTGGTTCGCTGCCTCGGGCGTCAGGGGTCGGGTCCCTTCACTCCGCACTTGACGGTAGCGCGGCCCCGGCGGCCCTGGCCGCGGTCGGCGGTGGCTCGATTCGAGGCCGCGGTCCGGGGATCGATCGGTCCCCGGTGGACGGTCGAGGAGGTCGCCCTGGTGCGCAGTCGCCTCGAGCCCACGGGAGCGCGCCACGACACCCTGCGGCGCTACTCACTCGGCTAGCGTCGGCGCAGTACGGCCAGGTCTTGGAACCCCGCCAGACCCTGCGGCTCGAGGCGGAGGAGTTCGAAGTGGGGCGCGGCGAGCGTCACCAGGATCTCGGGCCCGTGGAAGGCTCCCGCCTGGTTGAAGGCGGGCCCGGTCTTCTGGAAGAGGAACCCCTCGCGGGCCAGGGTGGCGACGTTCTCGGCGGTAGCCAGTTGGTGGAAGTGCTCGAGCAGTCGCGGGCCCATCGTCGAGATCAAGGCGTGACCGCCTGGTCGCAGGATCCGGCCGATCTCCTCGAACCAGAGGCCCTGCTGCGCCCGGTCGAAGTGCGTGAACACCGACACCGCGACCAGGGCATCGAAGTGGTGGTCGGGGAAGGGGAGGGGCGGTTGGTCGCGGTTGACGACGAAGGAGGCGCCGGGGATCGCCTGGTCGGCCCAGCGGATCGCGTCGGCGTCGATGTCGCAGCCATGGACCGTCCAGCCGCAGTCGAGCAGATGGCGGGTGATGCGGGCGGTGCCGCAGCCGAGGTCGAGCAGCACCGGGGAACGCTCCGAGGGTCGCTCAAGGGTGTCGAGGACGGCGAGAAGATCGGCGCTGGCTCGCCGCCCCACTTCGAGATACTCGTCGACCCAAGGGGTGAGTTGCACCCGCAGCAGGAGTTCGCGAGGCGGTAGGGGCCAGGGGGCGCGCAGTCGGTGGAGGCGGTCCACCAGACCTCGCCGGAACTGGCCGATGGGGTTGCGGATCCCCTCGGGAACGACACTTCGGTAGAGTCGACGCATGGGTTCCACGAGGCCAGCGGGATTGGGTCGAGGCTCAGGGGCCCCCGGAGAGGAAGTCATGGCGCTTGGTCGGTGGTCGGACGATCGGTCGAGGTCCGATGGGGCCGGCCCGTGATGATACCGGATCGGAGCTGATCGACCGGCCACGAAGTCCATGCGATTCACCTACATCACTCCCTTCGGTTCCGTCGGTCTGAGCCACTTCGGACCGTTCCTCCCGCTCGCCCGCGAACTCGAACGGCGCGGCCACGAGGTTCTGTTCGTGTCGTGCGACCGGCCGGCGCCCGTGGAGCGTATGGGGTTTCGCTGTCGGTCGCAGGCCGAGTTCGGCCTGCCCGAAGAGCGCCTCGACCTGGTGTCGGCGGAGCGTTGGCTCGACGGTTCGTGGGACGACGCCCTGGCCCAACTGCCGGGCGATCGTTTCTTGGTCGACGCCACGGTGGACTTTCTGTGCCTCTCTCTGGCCCGACTGGGGCGACCCAGCGCGCGCTTCCACATCACCCTTCCCCTGGGCGAGCGTGCGCGGGGCTGGTCACCACTCGGCTCACGACGCCAGATTCGCGCCCGAGGTCCCGCCACGCGCCTCGCGATCGCGATGCAGTGGGCTCGGCTGAGCTGGGGCTGGCGCTGGCGGGAACTGCGGATCGCGCTGGCGGCCCGCTGGCGAGGACGACCCCTCCGGCACTCGCCGTTCGGTTTGGCTCGTGCGTTGGCGACTGCCGCGGGTCGGCGGCGGAACTTCGTGCGCTTCCGAGCGGAGCGTCCGGGGTTCCCGTGGCCTGAAATCGTCGCCTGCGACGAGTCCCTGGCACTCGGATACTCGCGTCCGAAGCTCCGGCTCTATCTTGGCGACCAGCTCGTCGATTGGGGAGAGCTGGCGACGGTCCCTCCGGCACTCGCGACGCTGGGGCAGGATAGACCGCTTGCCTACTGTTCGTTCGGGTCGAACTCAGGGGTCTGGGAGTCGATGGGACCGCAACTCGATCGGTTGCGACAGGTCGCCCGAGCGATGCCCGCGTGGGACTTCGTGGTGGCGGCGGCGGAGCGCTGGCGACGGGACCAGGAACCCGGGAACCTGACCTGGCTGAGCTTTGCGCCGCAAGTGGAGCTGTTGCGCCGCGCTACCATCTTCGTGACCCACGGGGGCATGAGTTCGGTGCGCGAGGGGCGCCGGCTGGGAGTCCCGATGCTGGTGCTTCCCCAGGCCTACGATCAGTTCGGCAACGCAGCCCGAGTGGAGGCGCTGGAACTCGGCCAGTGCATGTCGTCCGCGGCCACGGTCGGGGAGTGGCGCGCCGCCCTCGAGCGGTGGGCCGGCCGGAGCCGCGGGGACGAAGAGAGGGGACGGCGTGCCGAGGTGCAGGCGCAGACCGCGCTCCAGTCGGTGGCGGACTTTCTCGAAACCGACCCCTGGCCCGCCAACGAGTCGGTGGCGGAACCCAGCTGATAGAGTCCCGGCGCATGGCGAAGCCCCTGTCCCGAAAGCTGCGCGACGCGTTCTACTACCGCGTCTGGCGCCGCCTCGTCGCCGTCTGGGACCGGATCCGGGGGCGACTCAGGTCCCGGGAGGCCCCCGCGGGGGACGAACTCGAGACGCAACCCGTGCGCCTCCATGTCGGCTGCGGCCGCCACGCCTTCGAAGGTTGGGTCAATACCGACATCCAGGCCTATCCCGAGGTCGACCTGGTCCTCGACATCACGCAGGGCATTCCCCACCGACGGTTGGAGCGGGTCTACAGCGAGCACTTCCTCGAACACCTCGACGTAGAGGCCGCGATCGCCTTTCTCGTGGAGTGCAACGAGAAGCTGGTCAGCGACGGCTGGTTGCGCCTCTCGACCCCCAATCTCGACTGGGTCTGGACCTACGTCTACTCGCCGGAGGCCGGTGGCGATCGGTTGCTCCGAGGCATCCATGCGAATCGTTCCTTCTACGGCTGGCGTCATCGCTTCCTCTGGAACCGCGAGCTTCTGGAGGCCGCGCTCCACGCCGCCGGTTTCGCCGAGATTCGGTGGTGTGAGTACGGCGTCAGCGAGCTTCCCGAGTTTCGGGGCCGCGAGCGGCACGAGACCTATCCCGATCACGAGGGTTGCCCGCACGTCCTGATCGTGGAGGCCCGCCGAGGTACCCATGATCCAGGGGAGCTGGCCGCGTTGCGCCGCACGTTGCAGTCGGAGTTCCACGACCACATGGCCGATTGATGGAGCTGGCAGGAACGGCGGTACGCGAGGTTCGGACCGGGAGACGACCGACCAGGGTCGCGCCATCGTGACGAGGAACCGTAGTTGACACGCCTCCGCCGCCTCTCGTTCGTGGCCGCGACGGTAGTGCTGGTGCTGCTGACCGTCGAGATCGGGGCCAGGATCCTGCTGCCTCGGCTGGGTCCGTCGCCCAGTCGCGCCATCGCTCTCGACAATCCGTCCGGGACCCGCACGGTGCCCTCCTGGAGGGGGAACCAGGTCCTTCATCCCTACCTGGGATTCGTGGTCGATCCCCATCAGTGGCCGGGAGGGGATCCGAGCAGCGAGCCGAGCCGCTACGGATTCCCCTTCAATTCGAGTGCGCAACTCTTCTTCGAACCCTCCAACGATCGCCTGATCGTCGCCGTGCTCGGGGGCAGCGTGGCCAGCATCGCGGCGCACGGGTCGTACGATCTGGAACGAGAGCTGGTCCAGGTGGCCCGTTTCCAGGATCGGGAGATCGTCGTGCTGTCGCTGGCGACCGGCAGCTACAAGCAGCCGCAGCAGCTGATGAGCCTGACCTACCTCCTGGCGCTGGGCGCCCACTTCGACCTCGTGCTCAATCTGGATGGGTTCAACGAGGTCGCGCTGTCGGCCCGCGCGCCCGAGGATCCGGAGCTTTTTCCCTTCTATCCGCGAGACTGGGACCAGCGAGTCGGCGAGCCCAACCCGCGCCGTAGTCAGGTGGTGGCCGAGCTGAGTTGGCAGCGTGAGCGGCGACGACGTCTGGCGCGGCAGATCGACCGTTCGGTCTGGGGCCACAGCGGACTGGTACGGGTGTACGGAGTGGCGCGGGACCGCGGCTTCTCTCGGCGCATCGTCGAGCTCGAATCGGAGATGCGGAGCCTGTCCCGCTCGGCATCGTGGAGCCAGTTGGGCCCCGAACGCTCCTACTCCGAGCCCGAGGCCATGCTCGACGACCTGGTCGAGGTGTGGGCCGAGTCTTCGCGGCAGATCGACCACCTCTGCCGACGTCAGGGAATCGAGTACCACCACTTCCTGCAGCCCAACCAGTACGACCCGGGGAACAAGCCGCTAGCCGCCGAGCGCGAGGCGGGATTCTTCGTCGAGAACTACCGCTTTCGTCGCTTCGTCGAGCAGGGGTATCCGCGCCTGCGTCAGGCCGGGGAACAGCTCCGCCGCGAAGGGGTGGCCTTCTCGGACCTGTCGACGATCTTCGCCCAACACGAGGAACTCCTCTACGCCGATCGCTGCTGTCATCTGAACGAGCGGGGCAACCGTATGCTCAAGCGAGCGATGGCCGAATCCTTGGCCGAGGGGGACTTCCAGCGGCCGGAGAACGTCGGCGACAGTGGTCTGGCGCTCGAGGGGTTCGACCCGACGACCTATTTCGAGGGTCCTCCACGCCGTGGCTCGAGCGCCGTGGCGGCGGAGTTCGACGGGCTCCACTATCGCTTCGTAGACGAGGAACACCGACGACGTTTCCTGCGGGATCCGGCCCGCTACCGGCCCCGATTCGGCGGCTGGTGTGCCTACTGGATGGGAACGGCTCGACCCCAGGCGGGCATCCTACCCGGCCGGTATCCGGTCGACCCGGAGAACTTCGTCATCCACGAGGACCGGCTCTACCTCTTCTTCCGGAACCAGCACTTCGATGCTCGTGGCCAATGGTTGGAGGATCCGGACCGCCACGTGCGGGAGGCCGAACGAACCTGGCGACGATTGCAGGGCGTGGCGGCAGGCGGTTGACGAAGATCTGACAGAGCTTCGGAGCCGATGACCGAGGAGTGACCCTGGGGTCGGGCGCGGCAGGTTAGGCTGCACCGTATCCTAAGGGGAGGTTCGCCATTCGCTCGTCGGCGAGTCCCCGGAGACCTGACACCTGGAGAGAACGCCTTTGAGCTACGCCATCCCTCAGCCCGCTGCACCCTCCTCGCCTCGTAGCTGGGACGAGATCTTGAGACCCTACAAGGGGTCCCATCTCGGCAAGTCGCTGTGGCAATTGGGGACGACCTCGACCCTGTTCGTGGTGAACTGGTGGTTGATGCTGCGCAGTCTCGAGGTCGGCTACTGGCTGACTCTGATCCTGGCGCTACCGATCGTCGGTCTCTTCACTCGGCTCTTCATCATCCAACACGACTGCGGACACGGCAGCTTCTTTCGCTCCCCTCGCGCCAACCACGTGGTCGGTTTCCTGCTCGGGGTCGTAACCCTGACGCCCTATCGCTATTGGCGCCGCACCCACGCCATCCACCACGCGACCTCGGGGGACCTCGACCATCGCGAGTTCGGCGACATCGACACCCTGACCGTGCGGGAGTACCGGGCGCTGTCGCGCTGGGGCAAGGTCCGGTACCGGATCTATCGCAACATGTTCGTGATGTTGGGCATCGGATCGATCTACCAGTTCGTCTTCAAGCACCGTCTTCCGCTCGACGCGCCGCGCGAGTGGAAACAGGAGTGGCGCGGGGTGATGTGGACCAATCTGGCGATCGCCGCCGCCGTCGTGGCCCTCGGCTTCGGGGTCGGCTGGACGAACTTCGCCCTCGTGCATCTCCCGATCGTGTTTCTCAGTAGCTCCTTCGGAGTCTGGCTGTTTTACGTCCAACACCAGTTCGAGGACACCTACTGGGAGAAGCAGCCGGACTGGAACTACCACCGCGCCGGCATCGAGGGCAGCTCCTTTCTGGATCTGCCCGCTTGGCTCCATTGGTTCACCGGCAACATCGGGTTCCACCACATCCACCATCTCTCCAGCCGCATCCCGAACTACTCGTTGCGGCGCTGCATGGAGGAGAACCCCGAACTGCAGCAGGTCACCCGCTTCACGTTGTGGCAGAGTCTGCGCTGCGCTCGCTTGAAGCTCTGGGACGAAGAGCGGCGGCGCCTGGTCGGCTTCGAGGCTGTCTAGTCCTTCGTTTCCCGCCCCAGGTGCGCTAGAATGGGTCGGATGTCTTGGTCCCGCGCCTCTCGCTGGCCCTGGTTGGCCCTCGCCCTCGTCGCCCTGTCCCTGGCGTCGTCGGTCGATCTCCACGTGCTCTTCGAGCGCGGAGCCTCGGCGCACGGGATCGTGCTGTCGGAGGTCTCGGCCGAGGAGTGCTCCCACGGTGACGCCCGCCACGTCGAGGCGCAGCGTCTCGAGGCGCACGACCATTGCGCGCTCTGTCTGCGCACGCTGCAGACGTCCAAGCTCCTCTCCGGTTGGGCGACGGTGGGGGCGACCGAGCAGACCGCAGTGGCCGATCTGCTGCCGCAGGTCGCGCGGTACGAGCCGTTCTGGCAGTCGCCAGCGCCGGTTCGCGGGCCTCCTGGATCCTGAGCCGGTAGGGCAACCCGACCCTCGCCGGGGTGGCTGGATCGCGCTGAGCGTGATCCCCCAACCTCGTTTCCGCGAGCCTCTCTCTGCCCCTGCCGGCTCCTAGCAGCCTCGAGGCCGATCGTTCGGCCTGGACTCCCTACTGCTGGACCTCAGGAGCCTCCTTCATGATCCCACCGATTGTTCTCCCTTCTCGATCCACTCGACCCGAAACCGGGCCGGTTCCCGTCGCCTCTTCGCGCCGTCGTTCTTCCGCCCTCTGTTCCCCGATACTCTTCCTCCTTCTGCTTCTCGCCGCGTCCGTGGGCTTCGCCGTTCCTCCGGAACTGGGCGGTGGTTCGGTTCAGGGGCAGGTGATCACGTCCGACGGCGAGGTCGTGCACGACGCTCGGGTCGAACTGCTCGACATCCACCGCCGCACCGAGGTCGATGACGAGGGACGGTTCTCCTTCGATCACGTACCGCCCGGGCGTCACCTGCTGTACGTCGACAGTCTGCGGTTTGGTACCACCGCGGTCGAGTTCGACCTGGCCGAGGGTCAGGATCTCCAACTCGATGTCGGCGACAGGCTCACCATCCATCGCGACTCGATCGTCGTGTCGGCCGCAGCCACTGCGCGCGACCGTTTCGAGGTTGCGAGCGCCACCGACGTGCTCTCGTCCGAAGAACTGTCGCGCCGCGCCGAGGGGACCCTGGGAGCAACGCTGGCCGGTCGCGCCGGGGTGAGCGAAACCGGCTTTTCGGCGGGCGCCAGTCGCCCCGTGATTCGAGGCCTTTCGGGCGATCGGATTCGGATGCTGGAGGACGGAGTTGGAACCGGTGACGCTTCCGAAATCAGTCCGGACCACGCCGTGGCGGCCGCTCCACTGACCGCCGAGCGGATCGAGATCCTGCGGGGCCCTGCCACCTTGCTCTACGGTTCGAACGCCATCGGGGGAGTGGTCAACGTGATCGACGAACAGATTCCCTCGCACCAGATGCAGACGCCGCTCACGGGTACGGTGGATCTCAAGGCCGGGTCGGCCGACGACGAGCGCTCGGCCAGCGTTTCGCTGGGCGGTGGCACGGAGCGCTGGGCCTGGCGCTTGAGTGCGCTCGGCCGCGAGAGCCGGGACTACGAGATTCCCGGTGGCGCTCGCATCGAGGGAGATCACGAGGACGAGCACGACCACGAGGACGAGCACGACGAGCATGAAGAGGAGCACGAAGACGACCACGAGGACGATCACGACGAGGACAACGACTTTGGAGAGCTGCCGAACAGCAGCACCTCCGCCGAGCAGTTCGGCTTGGGCGCGACCTACTTCTTCGGCGAACACGGGGAGGCGGGCTACATCGGAGCTTCGGTGCGTCGCCTCGATTCGGACTACGGAATCCCCTTGGGCGCCCACTCTCACGGTGACGACGATCATCACGATGACGAAGACGAGCATCATGACGATGAGGACGAGCACCATGATGACGAGGACGAACACGACGAAGACGAACACGACGACGAGGAAGAGCACGGCCACGAAGAGGCGGTGACCATCGATCTCGAGCGCACTCGGTACGACATCGAGGGTGCCATCACCGCGCCGTTCGGTTGGTTTGATGGCGCCAAGCTCCGGCTGGGTGTCACCGACTACACCCACCAGGAGCTGGAAGGGGAAGAGATCGGCACCACCTTCCAGAACGAAGCCTGGGAAGGCCGGTTCGAGCTCGTGCAAACGCCGCGCGGACGCTGGTCGGGAGCCATGGGCGTCCAGGTCGGAGAGCGTGACTTCAGGGCGGACGGCGAAGAAGCCTTCGTACCTCCCACGGTGACCGAATCGCTGGCCCTCTTCGCCTACGAAGAACTCGACCTGGGAACGGTCAGCCTCGAGTTTGGTGGTCGTTGGGATCGTCGCCAGGTAGACGTCGAGGCGGCGGGCCTGCGGAACCGGAGTTTCGACGGCGCCAGCGGATCGCTGGGGCTGGTATGGCGTCCCGGGGACTCGGCCCTCGGTATCTCGCTCGCCCAGTCTCGCAAGTTCCCCTCGGCCGAGGAGCTCTACTCCTTCGGACCGCACGTCGCCACCGCCACCTTCGAGGTGGGAAACCAGGCGCTCCGCCCCGAAACCTCGACGGGCCTCGATCTCTTCTACCGCTATCGGTCGGAGGGTTTCCGGTTCGAGGTGACTCTCTTCGGAAACGACTTCGACGACTACATCTACGCGGCCTTCACTGGCGAGGAAGAGGATGGATTCGAGGTGGTCGAGTACCGCCAGCAGGGTGCGGAGTTCTACGGCGGGGAGGTCGAGCTGGGGCTCGAGTTGATCGACCGTGGCGCCTGGCATGTCGATGTCGACCTGCTGGGTGACGTGGTCCGAGCCCGTCTCGCGGACGACTCGTTCGTGCCGCGCTTGCCGCCGATGAGTTGGACGGCGGGGCTCGACCTCAAGCGGGGGGATTTCACGGCTCGGGGCGAAGTGCGGTGGACGGATTCCGCCACCTCGCGCCTGGCCGTGAACGAGACCCCCACGGCGAGTTCGACGGTGGTGAACGCCTTCCTCGGCTACCGTTTCCTCACCGATCACCTGGTGTATGACCTGTTGCTGCGGGGTACCAACTTGACCGACGAGGAGGTGCGCCTGCACACCTCGTACCTCAAGGACCTGGCGCCGGCCCGGGGTCGAAACCTGGCCCTGTCGCTGCGTCTCTCCTTCTGAGGGTTTCCGCGCGCCGGCCCGGCTGGACCGGAGTCGGCGCGCGGGTTACCCTCCACGGGTGACGCGTCGCCAGCTCCTGTGCCTCCTCGGCTCCCTCGGGGCCCTGGCGCTGTACGCCCTGCTGGCGTGGATCGAGTATCGGCCCGAACCGCGCGGTCTGCTGGGCGACGAGGTCTGGTACTGGGAGGTGGCGACGGGCGAGGAACTGTCCGCCACGGTCGACGGGGTTCCGGACCTCCTGTGGCCACCGGGCTACTCCTGGTTCCTGGCCACCCTCGCGTCCACCGCTGCCGAACGCTGTCGGGTTCAGCTGGCGCAGGCGGTCTTGCTGGTGACGACCGCCTTCCTCTGGCGGCTGCTGTGGTTGCGTTGGGTGGGCACCCGAGCCGGAGGTTGGTGCCTCTTCTTCCTCCTCCTGCTCTACCCGGTGCTACCGGCCTACACCTTCTACTTCTGGCCCGAGATCACGCATCTCTTCCTCGCCACCCTGGCGGTGTGGATCGTAGTGGCCCGCCGCGACGCGGGGCGTTGGCTGTTGCTTCTCGGCCTCGTCCTCGGCGCCGCCCGGTTGACCAAGGCGCTGCTGGGGCCGTTTCTGCTGGTCTTTCTGCTGCCCCTGCTTCTCGACGGCAGTTGGCGTCGCCGGTCGGCGCGAGTTGCGGTCGTGTTGGCGGCCTACCTCGCCATCACCGTACCTGTCGCCGTTCACCACGGGCGCGTCCACGGGGTGTACGCGGTCTCGGACTCGTTCCACTTCAACCTCTGGGGAGGTCTACTCGATCAATCGCGTCGCAACTACGATGGTGGAGTGGTCCAGACCCTGTACGCCTACTACCGCGGAATCGAGGGAGACTGGAACGAGCGCCGTGCCTACCTCGAGGCCTCGGTCGAGGATGTGATCGCCACCAAGGGCTGGAGGACCATCGTCGTGGAGCGACTCGACGTGCAGTACTTCCGGCTCTTCGATCGAGTCTCGTTGCTCGGCGACATGCTGCCAGGAGGGGCCGCGGAGCGTTTTGACGGTGGGTACCGCGACCCACCGGGGTGGGTCGCCCGATTCCTGCGGCGCTGGTCCTATCTGCTCTACGGTTCGATTCTCCTAGGTTCGGTCCTGGGCCTGATCGTCGGACCCTGGCGCCGAAGTCCCTGGATGTGGGGGATGGCGGCGTTCGTCGGCTACAACCTCGCGCTTTTCCTGCTGCTGCACGTCAAGAGCCGGTACCGCGTCCAGATCCTGCCCATCCTGATGTTCTGGTGCGTGATGGGAGCCAACTGGGGGCTCGATCGAGGGCGGGTCTGGCCCCCTCGCTGGCGTTGGGTCGCGGGAGGCCTGGCGGCCCTAGTCTTGTGCTACCTCGCCTTCGGGCGTGGGCTGCTGTTCTGACGGGCGGTAGTAGTAGGCGACCGAGCGGGCGATGAGGGCGAGATCTCCGGTCGGGCCGGCCTCGAGTTCGGCTCGGATCGAGCGTTCGAAGGAGATGGCATCGCCGAGCATGAGACGGTAGGCCAGGGTTCGTGGTGATCGAGGCCGAGGCTGGTCGAAGGGGGCGCCGTGCAGGGCGAGACCAAACGGGCCCTGGTCGAAGTAGAAGCCCGCATTGAAGATGTCCTCGGTTCCAGTACCGTGCAGGGTGGGCTTCGAGTCGCCGTCGAGGTAGATGCGGTCGTCGCCCTCCAGGTACTGGCGGGATCCGCTCGATCCGAGCCAACTCGCGAGTCCCACCCATTTGCCGGCGTGATCGACCCGCAGGAAGGGGTGGGGACGGCCGATCACCGCCCCGTCACTGGTGGCGAGCTGCGCCCCGAAGAGGCCGCGCCCCTCGGGCGGAGGATCGTCCCGTACGAAGAGCGTCACCCGTCCCTCGGGGAGCGGCTCGGGGCTTTTCAGCGCGAGCCGAGCCGAGGAGAAGAAGGGCATGGGGAAGAAGCTGTACAGGCGGTTCTGGGCGTCGACCCCGATGAGCAGTGAACGCGTTCCGGCGTCGCCCTGGGGCCCCTGGCCAAACAGGTCGGCCAGGACCACGTCGACGGTGGTCTGTTCGTCGAAGGTGGCCACCAGCGACGTCGTCTTCCAGGCGGAGCGCGGAAGGTCGAGCACCAGACCCGTGATCTCGCCGGCTCCTCGGAGGTTCAGCAACTGTCCGTTGCTGGCCGATAGCGAGCGTTCGACCCTCCGACCTTGCTGCGGCACCGGGCGGGGGTGAGATCCGCGCAGGCTGAGCAGGCGCCGCAGTTCGGAGAGGTCTTCGTCACCCCGGAACGACGTCACGGCGCCGTCGGAGGTGAGGAGCTGGTAATTGAACTGGAACCAGAGATTGGCCTCGGCGCTCTCTTCCAGGGTCACCTTACAGTGCTGTGCGAAAGGGATCGGTACGTAGCTGAAGTTGCCGCCACTCGATCGATCGCGGTCGCCGACCAGGGGGAGTGTGAACGGAGGGCTCGAACCGTCGAACAGGCTGGGCAGGGGGCCTTCGAAAATCGGCTGTTGGGCATGATCGAGGTAGATCCGGATCGTGGCTCCGGGATCGAGCGGCTGGGAGACTCCCTCACCGCTGGTCATCCAGATGCGAGTGATGACTCCGGGACCCTCGGACTCGAACAGCACCCCTTCGTCACCCTCGAGTCGGAGGAAACGGGAGGAGGTGGGCGAGTGCCGATCGAAGCGGCAGCCATCCGGACAGTAGCTGGATCGGAGTCCACTCTGCGCCGTGGTCTCGAGATCGGCCAACTGGGACAGGTCGCTCCAGTAGTCCCAGGGAACGGCGGCCCGGGCGACCGTCTCGGTGGCCTGGAGCCCTCCGCCGCTTCCCAGAGTGACGAGCAGCAGGGATCCGACGAGGGCAAACGGTCGCAACATGGCACCAGTCTAGTGGACGCCGAGGGCACCCGAAACCCATCCGTCTGCCGGCCTCCTCCCTCGAGCCTACGGTGCGACTGCGCCCTGTCGCGAGATTCTTGGTCGGCGGCGGGTAGGCAGCCTGCCCCGGCTCTGGGGAAGCCCGAATCACGGTATAGTCGAGGGCCATGTTGCGTCCTGCGAGCTGTTCCGCTCTCCTCACCCTGGCCCTGGTTCTGCTGCCCACCGACCGGCTCGTCGGCCAGGAGGACCGCTACCGGCTCTCGGTGAGCCGCGACGCCGTCTACCAGGTCCCCTTCGAGGAGGTCGCCGGCGACCAGCGCTTCAGCGTGTCCAGTGACTGGTTGACGCTGTGGTGGGGCAACGAGGCGGTGCCGGTCTGGGTCGAGGACGGGGGCGACGGCTACTTCGGACCGGGCGATTGGGTCGAGTTTTTCGGCGAGCACCTGCCGGGCGACCACACGTATTACAACCCCCATACGCGCGACAACGTCTACTGGCTGCAACTCGATCGCGCCCGCACCTGGATGCCGCCTCGTCAGAGCCTGGGGTCGCTCGAGGGGAACCGAGTGCCCACCTTCAAGTTGCACCACGAACCCGAAGAGATCAAGGTGCGCTTCGCCGGCGGCAAGGACGGTGTGGTGCCCGACGAGTGGTACTGGTCGAAGATGACGCCGATCGATCGCGAGCCACTACTCATCCCTCTCGATCTCAGGAGTTGGCAACGCGAGCATGGCCCGGTGCGGCTGTCGATCGCCCTGCAGGGATGGTCGAAGCCGCGCCACCACGTCGAAGGCCTCGCCGACCATCGAGTCGAGGTCTGGTGGAACGAGCAGCAACTGGCCGCCGCGGAGTGGAATGGGCACGAGCCCTACCTCCTCGAGCTGCCACCTCTGGCGCCCGAGCTGTTGACCGAGCCGCAACCCGCCATCGAGCTGCGCGTCCCCCGGCGACAGAAGCCGGACGGCGAGGCCTGGGTCGATGTCGTGTTGCTCGATTGGATGGAGGTCGAGTTCCCGGCCGAGCCCTGGGCTTCCTCGATCGCCCGGTGGCACTTCGAGGACGGTGCGGGTGGTTCCTTTCGGCTAGACGGCGACCACCAGGGGCTGGTGCTCTACGGTGAGAAGGGGGGGCGCTTCGAGTTCGATTCGGCCACCACCGAGCTGCCCGTGCCGGAGGGTGATCGCTGGGTCTACGTGGTCGAGCCCGGGACCCAGCTGCCGGTCGAACGGCTGGAGGCAGACCAGCCCTCGAACCTGACCGAGCGCACGGCCCAGGTCGACTACCTGATGATCGCGCACGAACGGTTGATGGCGGCGGTCGAGCCCCTGGCCGAGTTCCATCGCAATCGCGGTCTCACGGTCGAGGTGGTCGACGTGCAGGACCTCTTCGACGAGTTCAATGGTGGCCGGGTGGGTCCCCAGGCGATTCGTGATTTCATCGCCGACGCCTACCAGCGGCGCATCGACCCCTCACCTCGCTTCGTGCTTCTCGTGGGGGACGCCAGCTGGGACCCGCGGGGAGTCGAGAGTGCCGAGGACCAGGACTATTCGGACTGGACCTTCCGGGGCAGCGAGAGCCGCCCCTTCGTCAAGAACGGTAGCACCAGCTACGAGCAGCAGGCCGATCGCAATCTGGTTCCGGCCCGTCCCTTCCAGAGCTACGAGGGGCACGCCGCGGCCGACAACTGGTTCGTCTCGGTCGAGGGCGATGACTACTTCCCCGATCTGGCGATCGGACGCCTGCCCGTCACGACCCCGCAGGAGGTCGAGGCGATCGTCGCCAAGACGATGCGCTACGTCGAAGAGTCCGAGGTTGGCCCCTGGCGGCGACAGGTTCTCTGGATCACCAACGAACAGGCCGGAATGCAACGGTCGAGTGACCAACTGGCGGACCGTATGGCCGCACGCGGTTTCACCGACCGTCGGGTGTACCCACGGCCCGAGGAGGAGGACAACTCCCTCCATCAGGCCACACTCAAGAACGCCTTCTCCGAGGGCAACCTGTTCGTGCACTTTCTCGGCCACGGCGGTCGGTACATCTGGCGTACCGGCCCCCCGGACTTCTCCAAGGACCACGATCTCTTCACGTTGGACCACCTCGACGAACTGGCTCCGACCAACAACTTGCCGATCATCCTGAGCATGACCTGCTACTCGGCGCCCTTCGATCACCCGACCGCCGACTCGATCGGCGAGAAGTTCCTGCGGCTCGCCGACCGCGGGGCGGTCGCGGTGTTGGCAGCCTCGTGGCGCAACAGTCCGGGACGCCAGTTCTCCGAGCGGCTGTTCGAAGAGCTGACGAAACCGGACGGCACCATTGGCGAGGCGATTCAGCACGCCAAGCGGGGCATCCGCTCCCAGGTACTGGTCGAGACCTACAACCTGCTGGGTGATCCAGCGGTGCCCGTGGCGCTTCCCGCGGCGCCCGTCGAGTTGCGCCAGGTGGAGATCGCCGGCCAACCGGCCCTGGAGCTCGATCCCGCCGGGATGACGGGCCAGGCCCTCTTCGAGTGGCTCGACGCGGAGGGCGAGATCGTGGCCAGCCACCAGGAACCGGTAGCGGGCCTGCCCCTTCGGGTGTCGGAACCCTTGGAGACGGCGTCGGCGACCCAGGTTCGAGTCTACGCTTGGGACCCGTCCGAACGGCGGGATGGCATCGCGCTTCTCGACCTCGACGCGACACACTTCGAAACTGCCGACCAGGGCCGCTGAGCCCACTGGTCGAAACCAGGGAGCCGAGCCGCATGCACCGATTGTCCCTCCGTTCGCCGATCCGATCTTCCTTCCTCCTCGTGGCGCTCTCGTGGGCGCTGGTTCCGGCGCTGCTCGGGGCCGACGAAGAGGAATCCCTGGCCAATACCTTGAAGTGGTCGACGGCGAGCGAGGTCGACAACTTCGGCTACGACGTGTACCGCTCCGAGAGTGAGGAGGGTCCCTTCGAACGCATCACCGAGGATCCGATTCCCGGTGCGGGAACGACCGACGAGCCGAGTCGCTATGAGTTCGCCGACTCCGCCATCGACCCTTCCCGCGACTACTACTACTACGTCGAGAGTATCGCGCTGGACGGAACGCGGGAGATCTTCACTCCGGTGATCCGGGCCAAGGCCAAGCGACCGGTGGTGGTGGAGGAAGAAGCCGCGGAGGTAGAGGAGTCGACGGGTGAGTTGGCCGAGGCGGAAGAGACGAACGAAGAGTCCGGGGAGAGCGAGGCTCGCGAGGGGGCGGCGGAGGAACCGAACGCCTCCTAGCTCGAGAGTACGGTTTCGCCTGCTCTGTCCCCGGTGAGTCCAGTGTCGGTGGTTAGGGCCGTGGTAGGACCGACTCCAGCTCGCCGGTCTCCCGGTTCACCATCGCGACGTCACTGCCTCCGACGAAGACGCCTCCCGAATGCGGCCAGAGGAAACGCTCGACCTGGACCGCTGACTCCTGGGCCGTCAGGCGGCCGGCTTCGAGGTCGATCCGAAAGAGGCGTAGCTTCTCGCCGTCGTGGGTCGCGAGCTGGGCCGGGTGGGTAGCGCGGGGACGGCGGAACCAGAACAACTCGCCGGGTACGGTGAGCGTCGTCGGCTCCTCGGAGGAGAGGGCTTGCAGCAGCGTCGAACCGTCGCCACGGGTGGCGACGACGGGAGCACCGTCGAGGGTGACCACTCCCAGTCGGGCGTCGTGACGGAAGCCAGGTCGGATAGCTAGCGCCGCAGCCTGCTCTACGAGAGCCCGCGGCTCGGGCGCGACGTCGGGCTGATACTGGTAGAGCGTGTCGCCGGCGATGAAGTAGATCTCTTCCAGGTCTTCGGGAACCTGGTGCCAGGTGATCGGACCCAGCCCGGCGGTGAACTCGACCCTCGTCTCCTGCTGTCCGTCGAACTCCCACAGAAACGGCACCGCATTCGGGTCGCTGGAGATCCAGACGTTGCGAACCCGCCCGTCGGGGAGGACTCTCCACTGGCCGGAACCCCAGGCCCGCGGGGACGGAGTGATCTCGCCGACGAGTTGCAACGGGTCGGTGCGGTAGAGCGAGACCTTGGGCTCGTCGATCAGCGCCAGCCAGCCGTCGGCGGCTTCCAGCCTCGGTTCACTGGAGAGCTGCAGCAGGGGGATGGAGAGTTGGGTGGCCGTGGCGTCGAGTTTCCAGCCCACCAGGTAGGGATCGGTGAAGCGGTCGCGTTGGAAGGCCCAGGCATGGGTGCCGGAGTCGTCGAACGCGACTGGATTGTTCCAGTAGATGGAGATCGCTCCGGCCCGGACCGAGGCGCCGCTGTCGCGGTTGTAGAGATGGGTTTCGGGCAGCGAGCGGCGAGGACCGATCCCTGTGGCCGCGATCCACGACCCGCGCTCTGGCGCTTCGGCTCCGATCCAGCGTTCGATCTCGTGCAACGAGCCGCCCTGAGTCCATTGTGCGTGGGCCACTAGGCCCAGCGAGGCGACGACGGTGAGTGTCCAACCGATGGTCGCCAACCAGCGATGCCCGAGGCGCAGGGACCCGCCGCCGCGGCGCACCTGCAGGTACCCGGCCCCGAGCCAGGCGAGCAGAACTACGATCAACCAGATCGCGGCGCCGCGCAGCCGTTGGTCGAGGGCGTAGTAGCGCAGGTAGCCGAGGTGGGCCGAGATCAACAGTGCCAGCGTCGCGGCGAGGCCGGCGACATCGACGGCTAGCCAGGCGCTGCGGCTGCGGAAGCCGACGGCGAGGGCGTGGGTCAGAAGCAGGACGAGGCTCAGGATGACGAAGGCACCGAGCAGGATCGGTAGCGGATTCCGGACCAGGCTGGCCCCGTGACCGGTGAAAGGCACCAGCCAGGCGGATTCCACGAGGGCTGGTAGCTGGAGGACGACGATCGATCCCACCAGCAGGATCAAACCGGCCAGGACCTTGCCGAACCAGATGTTCCCCGCCGACAGCGGCTGTGAGAGGTAGAAGCCGAGGCGGCCCTCGGCGAGGTCGCGACCGAGCAGGTTGGCGCCGAGGAGCAGCGCCAGTCCGAGTCCGAAGAGGCCGGCGACCAGCAGCGAACCCATCGCCCGCACTGCCGCCGGATCGTCGGCCGGAACGCCCGGCAACCAGGGCAGAGACCACACCAGTGCTAGCAGGGCGCCGGTGATCCAGACCACCGGTCTCCATTCGTTCAGTTCCCTACGAGTGACGGTCCAGAGTGGCGTCATGCGGCACCTCCCAGTGTGGCGGCGGATTCGGGTTCGACGGGGTCAGGGGACGGAGCGGGACCCACCAGGGCTTCGAAGATCTCCTCCAGGGCCATCGAACGTCCGCCGTCGGCCGGTGTCGGATGGCTGTCCGACGGATCGAACTCGACCACCACTTCCCGTCCCCAGGCTCCGATCCGCTCGACCACGAGCCGGGTTCCCGGGGGGGGGGCCTGTCCTTCGGGTAGAGAGTAGCGCCGGTACCGCGCTTTTACGGTGTCGAGAGAGTCCTCGACCAGCAGGCGCCCCTCGTGCAACACAGCGACGGTGTCGACCAGCCGCTCGATGGCATCGAGGTCGTGGCTGGTGAGGAAGACCGTGACGCCCTCGTCGGCGAGATGCTCGAGCAGCTCCTCGTAGAGGATGCGTCGAGCCACCGAGTCGAGGCCCAGGCTGGGGTCGTCCAGTACCAGAAGCTGCGGTCCCTGGGCCAGGGCCAGAGCCAGCTCGACCTGCTTCTGCTGTCCCTTGGAGAGGCGGCGGAACGGCACCTCGAGGGGCACGCCGAAGCGAGCGAGCCGCCGGCGAGCGCTCTCGTATTGCCAATTGGGGTACAGCCTGGCGCCGAAGGCAAGCAGTTCCTCGGCATGGGAGGACGGGGGTACCTGGGGCGCCTCGGGGACGACCCCCACGGTGTGCATGAGCTCGGCCCGATGGTGCCACGGGTCTCTCCCTAGGAGCAGAACCTCGCCCGAGGTCGGGGGTTCCTGGCCGAGCAAGCAGCGCACCAGGGTGCTCTTGCCGACTCCGTTGCGGCCGAGAAGGCCGTAGATTCCCCCCCGCGGTACCGTAAGGTCGAGGTTGCGCAGGACGGCGGTCCGACCGTAGGTCACGTCGACGCTGCGAGTTTTCAGGGCGACCTCGGGATCAGAAAATCGGGTGGTGGGGGTCATGAGCAGATCTCCTCGAAGGCCTCGTGCAGACGTTGAACGGCCTCGCGTGCGGGGGCGCCCAGGGTGACGGCGACTCCGGCGTAGGTCTGGGCGGCTCCCGAGAGCCGTCGTTGGCGTTGTTCGGCGGTGATCTCGGGCGGTCGCTCACAGACGAAGGTGCCCTCGCCCCGCCGAACCTCCAGGATCTCGGCCTCGGAGAGTCGGCGGTAGGCCTTGGCGACCGTGGCGGGATTCACCCGGAGTTCCTTGGCGAGGGCTCGCACCGAGGGCACGGCTCGCCCGGGGCGAAGCTCTCCGCGGGCCACGAGCTGGCGGACGCCTTCTTCGATCTGGCTCCAGATCGGGATCGCGCTCTTGGGGTCGATGTGCAGCATGTGACGCAGTGTAGTACATCACTAATACACTAGTCAAGTGCGAGTGACTCTCAGTCCTGGCTGAGGGTTCGTCGGGTGGTACGAAGGCGACTAGTAGTCGACCCGAACCACGGTCCACTGTCGCCCCACTGCACCGTCGCGCGAGGCCGGAACGTACAGGGCGGACCGAGCCAGAGCGGCGGCGGCGTTGCGGGCGTCGGGGTCGCTGGTGCCTCCGGGCAGTACCACGACCCGCTCGGCCGTGCCGTCCGGGGCGACCAGGACGTACAGCAAACTGAAGGCGGCGCCGTCGTTCGGCTCGACCTCGACGACGAGAGGTTGGGTCAGGCTCGCCGCTTCGACGCCCGGATCGCCGACCAGTAGCAGGTCCTGGGCGGCGAGCGTGGGTGGGCTTTTGGTGATCGGATCTGGCGTGGCGTCGTTGGTAGGCGGCGGTTCGGCGGCGGCCACCTCGTCGTTTTCGAGAGAACTCACGGCCTCGCCCTCGGCGGGTTCCGGCTCGGCTGCCTCACCCGGAGGGTTCCCCGATTCATCCGCCGCACTGGCGATCTCCGTTTCGAGCGCTGGCTCGGGGTCGGGGTCGGCGGCGGCTGATTCGGAAACGGGTGTCGTCTCCGAGGTCGCTGCGGGCTCTTCGATCGGTTCGGGAGCCGGTTCGCTGGCCGGCGGAGCTGCCATCGGGGTGGACTCGGCGACTGGAGCCGGTTCGCTGACCTCGGCGGTAGTCGCCGGCTCCGGCGCCTCGCGGCGGAAAAGAGCGGAGACGGTCAGGACCACGAGCAGCAGCCCCACCAAGCCGGCGATTCCCGCCGGCAGGGCCCACTTCGGCAGACGCTGGGGTTCGGGCCGACGGCTCGGTGGCTCGACCGGAGCCTGGGCCACGGACGCGGCGGGCCGGGCGGTTTCTGGAGCCGGCCGGGATGCGCTCTGGGACGAAGCCGGCACCGCCGGAGAGGCCGTGGGTCTCGGCCGGGCCGAAGGCGCCGGTCTGGGGGCTGGCGGGGCAGGGCTCGCGGATTGGTTCGGTGCGGGTTGGGAGGGGGCCGTTCTGGTGGACTGGGGTGGCGAGATCTTCGCGGTGGGAATCTCGGCGCTGGGAGTGCTGCTGGCGGCCGCTGCCGCCGCGTGCTCCTGGCGCGCCAGCTCTTCGGCGGCCCGGACCTGTTCCGGACTCAACTTGACGGTGGCCCCACCGTCGGTGGGCCGAGCGTCGGAGGCGTCCGCCTCTTCTTCTGCCGTTTCCGGCTCGACCTGGCGGAGCTGTGCCTGAGCGCGCTGCAGCACGGCCAGCGCTTCTTCGTGGTTGGGATCGATGGCCAGGGCTCGCTCGACCGCCGCCACCGTCTGTCCCAGCTCTCCCGCCTTCAGGTTCTTGCGGGCCTCCTCGATGCACTCAGCGACCTCCTGGTCGAGTTTCTGTCGCCGCAGCTTCCGGATGCGGCGTTGGAGGCTGACGAACGGTGCGGCCCCGTGCTGTGTTTCGGCGGCCTTGAGGGCGGCGAAGGCCGCGTCGAGATGGCCGGCCGCCACCAGGCCCTCGACCCGCTTGAGGATGTCGGAGACGCGGCGTTCCACCGCACGCTGGGTTTCGATGGCACTGGTGAGTTCCTCGACCTCGGGAGCCTCCGGGGCCAGTTTGCGGAGCTTGGCGAGGGCCCCTTCGGCGGCGCTGATGTCGGATTCGGACAGGGCCTGGCGACTCGCCTCGACCAACCGCCGCCCTGCCTCGGCTCGACCCTTCTCGAGCTCGGCCTGCAGGCTGACCAGAGCCGGCTGCTCGCCGTAGTGGCGCAACAGCGATTCGGTCAGTCGCTGGGCCCGCGCGAACTGACCGGCGGCGATGAGTCGCTGCGGCTCGGCTGCCTTCTCAGCGATCTCGGCCTGCCGGGCCTCGGCGACTCGCTTCGCCTCCTGCTCGGCTTCGTCGACCCTTCGCTGGAGGTCGGCCAGTTGCCCGGGCGTGAATCCCTCCCGCTCGGCCTCCGCCAGGCTGGTGCGGGCGCTCTCGAACTCACCGGCGGCGAGGTGCGCCTCGATCGGTCCCCGCAGGCTCTCGAGCCGCTGGGCCGCCATCTCCCTCTCGATCCGTCCCAGGAGCTCGCTGGCCTCGGAGTGCTTGGGAGACTCGGCCAGGAACAGCCGGAGCGCCTCCTGCGCCGCTGATGGATCGCCTTCGTCGAGCAGCTGCTGGGCCCAGGCTACGACCCGTTCGCCCGGGTCGACCGCCGCCGTGTCACGTGTCTCGGAACTCGCAGCTGCCGGCGGAGGCCCCTCGATCTCGGTGACATGGTGGCCCGAGACCACGTCTTCCTCGTCGACCAGGGCCTGACCGAGGGAGGTCAACCCCTGCTTGACGTCCGGAATGACGTCGGTCGCGCCCTCGCCGAACTGTTCGCGCTGGCGTTGCATCTCGGCTTGGACCTTGCTGAGTTCGCGGATCAGGGGTGAGAACGCCGGATAGCGCTGGTCTGGGTCCTTCTCCAGGGCGCGCTCGACGATCGACGCCAGCTGGGGCGGACAGTCGGGCCACTCCTCCTTGAGAGACGGAGGCGGCTCGTTGAGGATCTGGTAGAACAGCTTCGAGATCGTCTTGCCCTCGTAGGGGCGTTGTCCGATCAAGAACTCGTGCGCCGTTACGCCGAAGGAGAAGATGTCGGCTCGGTGATCGACCTCGGCTCCCCGAATCTGCTCGGGGGGCAGATACGCTGCCGTACCCACGGTCATGCCGGTGCGGGTCAGATGACTCGCGACGTTGGCGAGCTTGGCGATTCCGAAGTCGAGGATCTTGGCGGAACCGTCGTCCAAGATGCGGATGTTGCCGGGTTTGATGTCACGGTGGATGACGCCCTTGTGGTGGGCGTGCTCGAGGCCGCGAGCCACGTCGAGCAGAATGTCGATCTTGCGGAGGGGAGGAATGAACTTCCGACGCGCGATCAACTGATCGAGGTCGTGGCCCGATAGGAACTCCTGCACGAGATAGGGAATCTCTTCGTGGATCCCGAAGTCGTGCACCGTCACGATGTGGCGGTGTTGCAGCTTGCCGGCGATCTCCGCCTCTCGGAAGAACCGCTCGCGCAGCTCCTTGGCCTCGGAGGTGCACGTCTTGATGGCCACGCGGCGCTTGAGGAATGGGTCGACGCCTTCGTAGACGACGCCGAAGCCTCCCTCACCGATCTGACGCACGATGTCGTACTTGCCGATCTTCTCCATGGGAAGGGTCAGACTATCACGGTCGAGGGACCGTGAAATCAGCCGTACTTGATCGGGTCGCCGAGTGAGTCGAGCGAGAAATTGGCCATGATCTGGTGCCCGTTGAAGTCCAGGACGCGGATGTCTTCACTTCCGGCCAGATCGCGGCGGATAGCGTCGTGGGAGTGGGGGTAGCAGGCCTCCACCGCGTCGAGGTCGACCTGGTAGGCGATGAACTTGGCGATCCCCTTGTAGCGTAGTTTGTCGACCAGTCGGGAGTCGGTCAGTTTGGGGTAGGTCGAGAGGATCAGAATCGGGCCGGTTCCCGTGAAGATCAGGTAGGCACGCGGTCGCGATTGGGGGCTCATCGGACTCCTTTCTGGTCAGGGCTCTGCGACCAAGCTACCGCCCGACCGAGTCGCTGTCAAGCGCGGTTCCCTAGCCTTGGAGGGGCAGGGTGTAGCCCAATCGTCGGAAGAGACTCCAAGTCGCGTGCAGTGGCAATCCAACCACGTTGCTGTAGCTGCCCTTCAGTTGCTCGACGTACAGGGCCGCCCGGCCCTGGATCGCGTAGGCACCGGCCTTTCCGAAGGGCTCGGAGGTGGCGAGGTAGCGCTCGATCTCGTCCCCTCCGAGTCGGGCGAAGGTCACCTCGGTCGTCACCACGACGGAGTCGAGTCGGTCCTGGTCGACATCGAAAAGCGCCACGCCGCTGACCACCTCGTGGCTGGTGTCGGAGAGTGCGCGCAGCATACGCCGGGCGTCGTCCGCATCGGTGGGTTTGCCGAAGATCGCATCGTCGAGGGCCACCACCGTATCGGCCGCGAGACGCAGCTCCCCAGCTCGGGCATCGGCTCGCGCCTTGGCGACGGCCAGCCTTCGGACCAGCGTCGCGGGAGCTTCTCCAGGCCGTGGAGTTTCGTCGACATCGGTGGGCCGCACGACGTCGGCGGTCACGCCGACGGCCGCCAGGAGTTCCGCTCGTCGCGGCGAGCCAGAGGCGAGGACCAGCTTCGGCGTGCTCAAGGGTAGTAGCCCTTCAGGGTACGGGCCGACGCGCCGGGGTGGTCGACCTCGACCTCGATCTCCCGATAGACCTCGGGCTCTTCGTCGCCGCGGTTCGACTGGTAGGCGAGAAGGTACTGCGATCGGAGCTCGCGCTCGATCCGTTGATAGACCGAGTGCAACTCGCGGGCGCTCTCGATGAAGTAGGACGAGCCGCCCGTCTCGTGCGCCAGCCGTTGCAGCGCCATGCGCGCGACCTCGTTGCCGCTGGGGAGATTCAACCCGATCGAGTAGATCGAGACTCCGGCGCGACGGGAGAACTCCAGGACCTCCTCGAACGAGTACTCGGACGCCGAATCCTCGCCGTCCGAGATGATGACCAGCATCCGCTTGCCCTGCACTCCGCTGAAGTAGTAGAGGGAGTAGATCAGGCTGTCGTACAGGGCCGTTTCCCCCTCGACCACCAGGTTGGCCAGCCCTCCGGCCAGGCGCTCCACTTTGTTGGTGAAACGAACCTCGAGCTTCGGCTGATTGTTGAACGTGATGACGCTGGCCCGGTCTCGCGGGGTGAGGAGCTTCTCGAAGAACCCGAGCGCGGCTCGCTCGGCGTCGTCGATCACGGGCTGCATCGAGGTCGAGGTGTCGAGCAAGATGCCGGCGTGGATCGGGAGGTCTTCCATCCACTCGAAACGGAGGATCTGCTGCTCGTCCCCCTCCTCGATCACCGTGAACTTCTCGCGATCGAGACCCGAGATCGGTCGGCCCCGCCGGTCGACGACCGTGGTGTAGAGCTCGACCAGTTGCACGTCGACTTCGGCGATCTCCCCCGGCGCCTGGAGAAAGGCCACGTCCTCGGCGGTTCCTCCCTCGGCCAGGTAAGCGACGGCTCGGACGTACGACACCTCTCGGTCGGCGGGTGCGATCAACGGTTGGACGAAGGGACGCTGGTACAAAGTGGCCAGGAGCGTCTCGTCGAGGTACAGCTCCAGCCGGTCGAGCCGCTCTCCCTCGGGGAGTTCGACCACTGCCCGAGCGCGCAGTGGTGTGCCTTCGGGACGGTTGGCTCGCGGTTCGACGAGGCGTACGGCAAACCGATGAGGACCGGCGTTGATCGCGGTTTCGTCGCTGGCCAGGACCTCGCCGCCGGCATCGAGCGCCAGCGCTCGCACCGTATGGACTTGCGGTGTCCGGCCGAGATTCAGTTCGATGTCGTAGGGCGGGTTGCGCTTGGAGAGGACCTCTCGGTCGTCGAGTTCGAAACGCACCCGAGCCACCTCGCCGCGGACGGAGGCGTGGACGCGGATCATCCCCGTCACCAGTTCCGAGGGCACGGGCGACAGGACGACGGCGACCTCGTCTTCCAGTCTGGGGTCGTCGGCGGCCGCCGCGGTCAGCGCCGCCGGACCCAACACCGGAGACCGCCCGGAAGCGACCACCGGAACTTCCAGCGTACTCTCCTGCCGGAAGAAGGCCTCGCCGTGCAGGTCCTCGAGCTTGACGATCAGGTCGTAGGTACCGGGTCGCAGGAAGCGCTCGATGAGCACTGGGATCGAGGGACCGTCGACGGCGTTCTCCGGTAGGTCGAACCGATAGCGGAAGCTGTCGAACAAGCGGCCCTGTCGTAGGACCTCGCCATCGACGAGGAAGGCGAAGCCTCGACGGTCCCCGTCGCCTCCCACCGTCGCCGCCTGCCGAGGTACGGCGAGCAGGCCCTGCACTACGGTACGGCTCTGATGGCGCCGCGGGAAGTCGACCGAGACCGCCACCGGGATCTCCCGCGAACCCTCCGGCAGGTCGGTACTACGGGCCGAGAAGGCCAGTACCCACTCTTCGTTGGGGTGCAGCACCGGTTCCAACTGTCGTTGGATGTCGGACCAGCGGGAGGCCGAGAGCAGGTGGTTGGCCAGTTCGGAACCGCGCAGGCACCCCTCGGCGATCTGCTGGACGGCGACTCGGGGGTCGGAGGGAGATGCCATGACGAAGAGCGAGCCGAGGCCGTGGAAGGGATCCCAGACTTCGTACACCCCGTCGCGGTTGCCCAGCGGCTGGACGAAGGCGAGAGAGAATCCACCCCCGACCAGGTAGTTGTTGCGGTAGACCCAGACCTCGACCGGGTCGAGCAGCCCGCTGCATCGCGCCTCGATGCGATGGTCCGGAGCTCCGAACAGTCGCATCGTGGGGGCCCGGTCATCGGCGAGATCGAAGTCGCGAGCCAGTTCTCCGTGGCTGTGCCAGCGTTCGGCGAGTTCGTTGCGGGCGGTGGCGGGATAGGGGTCCCGCACGCGCCAGAACTCCTCGATGAACGCATCGCGTTGGTAGTCGCGGGCCAGTCCGAGGAAGATCGCGCGTTCCGAGTCCTGGATCAACAGCGTGACCTCCTCGAGCCATTCGCGGTGCTCGGCGGTGAGGTGGCTGGTCTCGGGATCGAACCCCTCGTCGGGCCCCTGGGCTTGGGCGACCCCAGCCAGGAGCAGGGCGAGACCGCCGAAACCCACGCGTAGTCGTTGCCTCCAGGTTCCGACGGTCGATCGCTGCTTCATGGGCCGATTCTATTAGGGGTAGTAGCCGCGAATGGTCTCCGCCTTGGCTCCTGGACTGGCGACCTGGACCTCGACGGTCCGGAAGTCGTCCGAACTACTGGAATTGGTGGACTGGTAGGCCAGCAGATACTGCGACCGCAGTTCGGCCTCGATCTGGTCGTAGATCGCCGCCAGGGCGGCGGCGTCTTCGACGAAGAAGCTCTGTCCTCCGGTCTCTTCGGCCAGTCGGGTCAGTTTGCGCCGCGCCTCGAACTCCCGCTTGGCGAAGCCGATTCCGATCGAGTAGATCGTGACCCCGGCCCGACGGGTGAAGTCGAGGGTCTCGGGGAAGTCGAAATCGGAGCTCTCGTCCTTTCCGTCGGAGATCACGATCAGGGCGCGCTGTCCCCGGATGCCGTTGAAGTAGTAGAGCGAGAACACGATGCTGTCGTAGAGGGCGGTACCCCGCTCCGCCTTGAGACCGGCGAGGCTGCCGCCCAGTGAGACGATGCGGTTGGTGAACTTCTGAGCCAGGAAGGGGCGGTCGTTGAAGGTGATCAGCGCCGCCCGATCCCTCTCGGAGACCGTCTCCTGGAAGAAGTCGAGGGCTGCTTTCTGGGCCTCGGGCAGGTTCTCCTCCATCGAAGCCGAGACGTCGAGCAGGATCGCGGCGTGGAAGGGTAGATCCTCTACTTTGTCGAAGCGGCTGACGGACTGCGGCACACCGTCTTCACGCACGCTGAAGTTTTGCTTCGAGAGCCCATCCACCGGTCGCCCGTCGCGTCCGCGCACCGTGGTGAACAGCTCGACGAACTGGACG
Source organism: Thermoanaerobaculia bacterium (assembly GCA_030429235.1). Lineage (GTDB taxonomy): Bacteria > Acidobacteriota > Thermoanaerobaculia > Multivoradales > JAIOJS01 > JAIOJS01. Next base: position 26,553 of record JAUIDB010000016.1, read on the forward strand.
TCGATCTCCTCGAGACCTTCGGGCGCGTTGACGAAGACGTGATCGCGAGCCTCGTTGCCATCGGCGAGGTAGGCCACGGCTTCGAACGACGCCAACTGGCTGGCTTGCGGCAGGACCACTGGCTGCTCCCAAGGCGGTTGAAAGACCGTCGAGATCAGCTCCTCGTCGAGATAGAACTCGACTCGGTCGATGATCTGGTCGGCCGGAGCCTCGATGGTGGCGCGAGCATTGAAGCTACGGGCAAAGGACTGCCCGGGCCTCGGAGAGTCGAGGCGGACCGCGAAGCGATGGGCACTGGCGTTGATCAGGAGCTCGTCGTGAGCCACGATCTCCCCCTCCGCATCGTAGGCAGTCGCTTCGAGCAGCTGCGATTTAGGAAGTCGGCCGAGGTCGAGATCGACCGAGAACGGAGCCTTCCGCTTGTCGAGAATCGGCTTGCCGTCGAGGGAGAACACTACGTTGACGATGTCGTCACCGGTGGTGAGGGTTTCGAACCGCACGTGACCGAGCTGCATGGATCCCATCGGCTCGATGATCTCCAGGGTCGTGTCGAGGCGTGAGATGGCGCGGTTGGCCTCCTCGAGCAAGCGCGCCGTCTCGGCGTCGGCCGGGGGCGGAGCCACGGCCTCGACCACCGGTACCACCAGCGCCTGGTCCACTCGGTGGTACTGCTTCTGGTTGAGATCTTCCAGTCGCAGAATCAGGCGGTAGTCGCCGGGGCGGAGGCGTCGTTGGAAGACGATGGGGAGGGGAACGGCTGCGTCCCCCGTGGTCTCGGCGGCCGGGAAGTCGAACTTGTAGCGGAAGCGGTCGAACAGTTTCTCCCCCTGCAGAATCTCGCCGGTCAGGACGAGGTTGCGCGAGCGAGCGCCGGCGAGCTCGGCTTCGCCCAGGACGTCGGGCGGGACCTCGATCAGCGTCTGCACCACGGTTCGACTCTGGTGCCGGGCCGGGAACTCGAAGTGGATCTCGGCCGGGAACGTCGCGGCCTGGGGCGGGAGATCGGTGGTGTACGAAGCAAAGGTCGCAACCCACTCTCCGGACGGTGGCTGGACCGGTTCGAGGAGCCGCATGATCATGGTCGGATAGCCGATCGCACCTTGCGAGTAGGCGAAGTTCAGGACGGCGAGTAGCGCGTCGTCGTCGAGACACCGTTCCTGGATCGCCTGGATCACCTCCCCGTCCGAGGGGTTGAAGCTGAGATCGTTGGCGGCGATGCCCGTGCGAACGATCTCGTCGAGGCCGGCGCTCGGCTCCCAGAGCCGCCACTCGAACTGGCCATCGCGCTGGTAGAAGAGCAGCAACATGTCGTCCGGCACCCGCTCGTCCTTCTCGTAGAACCAGACCTCAGACGGCCAGAGCAGGCGGCACTTGGTCTCGACCCGAGCGTCCGGGAAGCCGTTGAGGAGGAGGATGCGGGCTCGATCCTCGTCAAGCGATCCGAAGTTGGCCCTCGCCATCTGGAGCCTTTCCTCCCAATCGCGGCGGAACTCGTTGCGGGCCGTGTTCGAGTAGTGGTCCCGGCTCTCCCAGAACTCGTCGATGAAGGCCTCGCGTTCGTAGTCTTCGTCCAGCTCCATGAAGATCGCCAGCTCGGCGGTGCTCATGAGGATCTCCACCTCGAGGATGAACTCTTGATACTTGGGAGGCAGCTCCTGCACCCGCTCCAGCAGCGCCTTGCGTTGCTTTCGCTCCTTGCGCTTGGTCCCGGCGTCGGCGGCACTGCCGAAACCTACGGCGAGCAGCACCAGCAGGGCCACCAGGCGCAGGGGCAAGGCTCGTTTCGGGGGTCGGTCGTGGGAGGGGTGGGGGCAGAGAGCTGATTGCATCGTAGGTTCCTGTGGGGAAGAAGCGTATTCGCGGGGCATGTCCAGGTACGCCGGGGAGCGTCGCTCGGTTGCAGCCTACCGCTGTCTCAGCCCGGCGCTGGACGATATGATCGGCAGATGGACGGCTACACCTACTTCGACAACAACGCCACCACCCCAGTCGATTCCCGGGTGGCGGAAGTGATGGTCCCCTGGTTGACCCAGCGGCACGGAAACGCCTCCTCGTTGCACCGGGTGGGTCGCCTCGCTCGCCACGCTGTCGATTCGGCTCGAGTCTCGGTGGCGCGTACGATCGGCGCCCAGCCGCTGGACGTACTCTTCACCGCCTCGGGCACCGAAGCCAATAACGCCGTGATCTTCGAGGTTGCGCGCTGCTGTGGTCATGGTGGCGAACTCATCGTCTCCGCGATCGAGCACCCGTCCATCCTGCGAGCCGCCGAACGCTGCGAGCAGCACGGCATGAAGGTCCATCGCGTCCGGCCCGCGGCCAACGGCGTGGTCGATGCCGGCGACATGATCTCGCACCTGAACGAGTCCACCCGACTGGTCTGTCTGATGCTTGCCAACAACGAACTGGGGACCATCCAGCCGGTGGCCGAAGTGGCGGCTGCTTGCCGGGAACGGGGCATTCCGACGCTTTGCGACGCAGTCCAGGGGGTCGGCAAACTGGACGTCGATGTGGAGGCCCTGGGGGTTGACTTCTTGAGCCTCGGAGGCCACAAGTTCCACGGGCCGCTCGGTGCCGCCGCCCTCTGGGTGCGACCCGGAAGTCGCTTCGAAGGGTGGATGATCGGAGGCAGTCAAGAGCGTTTGCTGCGAGCGAGTACCGTCAACGTCGCGGCCGTCGTCGGCCTCGGCAAGGCCTGTGACCTGGTGCGGCAGGAGCTGCCGGAGCGCCGTCGGTTCCTACAGTCCCTGCTCGACCGGTTCGAGTCGGGGCTGGCCGCCATTCCGGGAGCGGTGCTGCACTGTGCCGATGCCCCGCGGCTGCCCCACACCTCGAACGTCGCCTTTCCCGGGTTGTCGGCCCAGGAGTTGATGCTGCGGCTGGACGCGGCCGGTTTCGCGGTGTCGACGGGCTCGGCCTGTGGTTCCGGCAAGTCCCGGCCCAGTGGCACGGTCCTGGCCCTGGGGGTGTCCGACGAGGAGGCCGCCGGGTCGATTCGGGTCAGCTTCGGCACCGAGAACACGCTCGAGGAGGTCGATCGCTTTCTCGAGGTCCTGGCTCGGGAAACGGCGGCCTTGCTGTCACCCGTTCCGGTCTGAGGGCTGCCTTGCGCGTCGCGCTCCTGCTCTCGGGCGGTGTCGACAGCTCGGTGGCGCTGCACTTGCTCCGCGAGGCGGGGCACGACGTCACCGCCTTCTACCTGAAGATCTGGCTCGAGGACGAGCTGGCCTACCTCGGGGACTGTCCCTGGGAGGAGGACCTCGACTTCGCTCGCGCTGTCGCCGAGCAGCAGGGGGTTGCACTCGAGGTGCTGTCGCTCCAGACCACCTACCATCGACGGGTGGTGGCCGAACTGCTCGACGAACTGCGAGCCGGCCGGACACCCAGCCCCGACATCTGGTGCAACCAACGCATCAAGTTCGGGGCTTTCGTGGAAGCCCTGGAGGAGCGGGCGGGCAACGCCTTCGATGCGATCGGCTCGGGCCACTACGCGCGGGTCGAGCACGCGGCCGGCGGGTCACGACTCTTGGCCGCCGTCGATCCGGTCAAGGACCAAACCTACTTCTTGCACCAACTGCGGCAGTCGCAGCTGGCTCGCTGCCTTTTTCCGCTGGGGGATTGGCCCAAGGAGAGGGTGCGCGAAGAGGCCGCCCGGAGAGGGCTACCGACGGCCGGCCGGCGGGACAGCCAGGGGATCTGCTTCCTTGGCAAGCTGGACTACGACTCGTTCGTGCGAGCCCACCTCGGAGAAGCTCCGGGACCGATCGTCGAGGCGGAGACTGGCCGCGAACTCGGGCGGCATCGCGGCTACTGGTTCCATACCCTCGGCCAACGCCGGGGCCTGGGTCTGTCGGGAGGCCCCTGGTACGTCGTCGCCAAAAACCCGGCCGCGAACGAAGTACGGGTGTCGCGCGATGCGGGGTCGCCGCGCGGTCCGAGCCAGCGGTTCCTCTTGCCGCACCCCCACTGGATCCACCAGGACGTCGTGGGCGAGGAGGAGCTCGAGGTCAAGGTCCGCCATGGGCCGCAGCGGATCGGGGCGACCGTTCATCCGGGACCGGCAGGGGGACTGCGGGTGGAGTTGACGGTACCCGATCCCGGCATCGCGCCGGGTCAGTTCGCCGTGCTGTATCGGGGCGAGGAGTGTCTCGGCGGAGGAGCCATCAGCTTCGCCTGACCCTCGGCGTGCTCCGAAGGCGCGTGTCGGTGCAGAAGGCCGGATCATTGAAGCGATGCGGTCAGATAGAGTGCTTCAGACGGGAGTCACCATGCGAAGAATCCGAGTGGCAGTCGATGCCGCCATCCTGCTCTTGCTTCTCGCCGCGGTCGCCCTGCCGGCGGCGGCGCAGCGCCACGGATACGCGCGCTGGGGAGGCGACCTCACTCGCATCCTGCTCGAGCCGGGAATGACAGAGGCTCCCACGACCACGATTTCGCTCGACCTGGTGGGGCAGACCTCGGGGCTGGCCGCGGCTCCGGATGGCCAGCTCTACCTGACCAACCGGGCGGCGGGGGTCGAATCGCTGGTGTTGGTCGATCCCATCTCGGGGACCTCGACCACCGTCGGTCCGCTCGCGGTTTCGGTCGCCGGGGATCTGGCCGTCGACGAGCAGGGCCAGCTGTACATGGCCTCCGACGGGGAGCTCTATCGAGTCGACCCCGACACCGCCGGCGTGGTGGCGGTAGGCACCGACACCACGGACCTTCTGGCCCTGGCCCACCACGGCGGCCAGTTGTACGGGATCGACCTGGAAGGGACCCTGGCGGACCCGGTCTACGAACTGGTGACGATCGCATTGCCGAGCGGACAATCGACCGTGGTCTCCGAACTCCAGGGATTCATCAACGAAGCTTGCTTCGTCACGATGCCGCAGACCATGGACTTTGATCGCCACGGGGTGCTGTGGGTGGTGGTGCTGGAGTGGCACGGGGGCGGGTGTATCACGCCCTTTCCCGCGACTTCGTACGCCTATTTCGAAGACCTCGCAACGGGAGAGATGAGCGGCACCCAATCGCGGCCTGGTGGCCTGAGCTATCTACCGGGCCTGGCGATCCAGCATCAACTCAGCGTGGTCGAGGTGCCGGCCCTGAGCCCGGTCGGGCTTCTGGTCCTCACTCTGATCCTGCTTGGTTTCGGATCGAGGACGCTGAGCCGGGCGCGTCCTAACCGTCGCTGTCGGACCGCGGGTTGCGAGGCTCGAGATCCCCAACCTCGGCCGACCCGACAACTACGACGAGTTCCCCTTTGACGCGCTCTTTGGCCGCGAGGAGGTCCACGACGTCGGAGATCCGACCGCGCAGGGTCTCCTCGTGCAGTTTGGTCAGTTCTCGCGCCACCGCGATGCGCCGATCTCCCAGCACTTCGTGAGCGTCTCGTAGGCTGCGTACGATCCGATGGGGGGACTCGAACAGGATCAGGGTGTGGTCGAACTCCCGATAGCGCTCGAAGAAGCGCCGCCGCTTGCCGGGCTTGGCGGGAGGAAAGCCCACGAAGGTGTAGGGCAGCGGGGGCAGGCCGGAAACCACCAGCGCCGCCAAGGCGGCGGAGGGGCCCGGGACGGTGGTGATGGGTAGTCCGGCGGTACTGGCGGCGCGGACGACGAGGAAGCCCGGATCGGAGAGCAGTGGCGTGCCGGCGTCGCTGACCAGCGCGAGGTGTTCCCCCGCCAGCAGCGCTTCGAGGACCTGATCGACCCGTCGCCGCTCGTTGTGCTCATGGAGCGAGAGCAGGGGCTTCTTGACTCCGATGTGGGCCATCAGTCGACCGGTGCGGCGCGTGTCCTCACAGAGGATGCGGTCGGCGGCCAACAGCTCGGCACGGGCCCGAGGCGACAGGTCGTCCAGGTTGCCGATCGGGGTCGCGATGACCGTCAGCCGGCCGGTGGTGGAGTTCACTCGCTCTCGGTGACCGTGGGAGGGAGGGGACGCTCGGGACGCTCGAAGTAGTTGTGGATGTCCGCTTTGGTGCGGAGCTCTTCGGTCCAGCGGTCCAGCTCTTCGTTCAACCGCTCCTGCCGCAACAGGGTCCGAATGGCCTCGCGGACGTCGTCGAGTTCGGGTACGGCCAGCTCCTTGGCCTCCAACTCTGGAACCAGGATCCGGTCGTAGTGCTCCTGGATCTCTTCGAGGCCGACGAAGACGCGCGCTCCCAGGAGTTCGTCGACGTAGGTGAGGACCGCCAACTGTCGTCGCAACCGCAGCCGGAGGTCGTCTCGAGTCCAATCGACGCGGTCGAGTTCGGCGTCGAGGGCGGCAGCGTTTTCGTAGCGGGCCTCGACGGCCTGGATCTGCTCGTCGACCAGCCGCTCGGGGACCTCGCCGAAGCCGTAGCGCTCGACCTCGTGCGACCGCAGGCGCTGGTCGATGAGGTCCTCGAGCAGGCGTCGATCGGCCGCTCGTCGATCTTCGCTACCGGCCAGGAGGGAGGGATTGAGGGTGACCCAACGGTCGAGATCCGACTGGAGAATCGGGTCTTCGTCGACCACGGCGAGGATTCGGTCGGTCAGCTGGTCAGTGCTCTGCGCGAAGGTCGCCGGCGTCAGGCCCGTCGCCGTCGTCAAACCAACCAGCAGACAGAGAGCCACGACCTGGTGTCGGACGACTCGAACACGGTACCGGGGAGACTCCATGGTTCCGATCGTAGCTCGGTTGTACCTACTCGCCCAGATCGGGATAGAGCTCGCGGTACTGCGCCTGGGAACCGAGGACTCGCACCAGATAGCTACGGGTCTCTTTGAATCCGACCTTGGTGAAGTACTCGGCGTCGTCGTCGCTGAAGCAGTACGAAGCCCACAGGCGGGTCTGGTGCTCGCCCGCGTTGTAGGCCGTGATGACGAGGGAACGGCGGCCATCGAAGGTGCGGCCGAGTTCCTCGAGGTAGGCGGCGCCCAGGCCGATGGCGACCGCGGGTTCGTAAAGCTGATCGGGATCGACCGGCGTCCGGAGTCCCGTCGAGGCGGCGATTCGGTTGGCCGTGGGAAGCACGAACTGGGTCAAACCTCGAGCGGCTGCGGCCGAGAGTGCGAATCGATCGAAGCGACTCTCCTCCCGCATGATGCCGAGAAGGAGGTGGGGATCGACGCCCTGCTCCTGGGTGGCGTGGATCAGCTCGCGATAGTAGGGGACTGGGTAGAGGGTACGGCGGTACGGAATGGGCCAGAGGGGTTCCGGCAGCGAGCGGGGAATCCGCCGTTTGAGCGCCTCGGCGACGTAGACGGATTTGCGCGGGGCGCCGGTCGAGGCGAGACGTTGGGCCGCAGCGAAGGCGAGCGACGGTTCACGGGTGGGGAACAGGCGCAGGATCGGCGACAGCTCGACTTCGTCCCAGCGGCCGAGCGCCAGGAGGCGTTCCTCGAGCGGGTCGCCCGATCGCTCCCAGAGCGGCCAGGAAGCCACCGGCTCCGGAGCCAGCGAGAGGTAGGGGGCGGTGACCGACGAACGCGTCAAACGCTGGTAGATCGCTTGGCGGAGTCCATCGCTCACCGGTGAGTCGGCGAGGGGACGGAGGCGAGCCAGGAGCCATGCGCTGGAGAGTTCGGAGAGGTCCGTACTTGCCCGCCGGCTCAGAATCCAACGGTCGGCCGCGGCTCCGAAGGCCGGGTCCTGAAGGCGACGCTCGAGGTCGAGGACGAGGGGATGGTAGGGAGCGTCGCGGAGAAGGCGGACGTACTGGTCCAGGGCAACGTCAGGTTGCTGCTTCAGCTCGGCCAATCTGCCCCGCCAGTAGTGCAGGAGGTTGCGATCGGCCCCCCGCGCCGCTGCCTGCGCCAACCAGGCCGGAGCGCGATCGGTGCGCCCCTGCACGAGGTCCGAGGCGGCGAGGAACACCGCTGCCTGAGCGGCGAAGTGGTTCCAACTCGAGCGCGAGCGCAGCGTCTCGTAGGTCGCGAGGGCGTTGGCTTCGCTGCCGAGGCGCCAGTCGATGCGGAGGGCACTCAGGACCCCGAGCGCAGTCCAGGTGCTGGTCGGACTGATCCCGGCCGCGGCGGCAAACTGTTCGCGGGCTCTTCTCCAGTTCCCGGCCAGTTCCAATGAGCGACCGGCCTGGTAGTGGGCCTTGGCCCGGTTCTTGGGATCACTGGTCCGTTGAGCAAGGTCCGAGAACGCGGCGGCGGCTGGCTCGAAGACCTCCTGCCAGAAGTAACTTCGAGCCTGCAAGTAGTAGAGGTCGTAGTCGGCGCGGTGACGGATCTGCGGCGGGAGTTGGTCGACGAGCGGCTGCAGAGTGGCGACCGAGAGGTCGAACCGTCGATGGTGGTGCAGGGTGCGACCGAGGTGCAGGGTGGCTTCCGGGGTGCGGTCGGCGTTGGGGAACCGCACCAGCCAGTCGGCAGCGCGACGGGCGGCGTCGTCCTCTTCGTCTTCGGCCAGGATGGCGTCGAGTTGGGCCCGGGCCTGGTCGGGGTCCGTTCGCCAACCGCACTCGGCCCTGGCGACGACGATGTCGCGGCGCTCGCGGTCGGGCAGTCCGGCCGTCTCCAGGTCGAGCAGTCGGCAGTCGCCTCCGTTGCGCACGGCGGAGAGCAGGAGTCTGGTCGTCTCGGTGATCAGAGAGGGATGGGGGTTGCCGCGCAGAATCGAGGCCGTGAGACCCGCAGCTACCTCGGGGTGCCGCCTTCGCGCTTCGAGCCGAGCGAGTCGGAGGCGGCTGTGCTGCTCGAGCGGCGGCGTGTAGACGATGGAGGCGGCGAAGGCCTGACTGGCGGCCGCCTCTCGGCCGGCCTGTTCCAGGAGGTGGCCGAGAACGTAGCGCACCCCTTCGGGATCCGACTCGATCCGTTGTTCGACCAGGTCCTCGGCCAGGGAGAGGGCCGCCGTGGGATCCTCCTGCAGGGCGATCAGAGGATGGGTCGTCGTCGTTTCGGAGGCCGGAACACTCTGGGGGGTGAGAAGCAGCAGGAGCCAGAGCATCAGGGCGCAACTCTACCAGGCGTGCAGGGGCGCGGAGTAGACGGAAGGGGGGCGAAGATCAGGGGGTCGGAGGACCCGGCACGCGCTCGACCCGGGCGCCCAGTTGCTGCAGTTTCTGTTCCATCGCGTGGTACCCCCGATCCAGGTGGTAGATCCGCGACACCATGGTTTCTCCTTCGGCCACCAGCCCGGCGAGGACCAGGCAGGCCGAGGCGCGCAGGTCGGTGGCCATGACGTCGGCCCCGGACAGCGGTCGGGGGCCAACCACGCGGGCGGTGTGCTCTTCGACGTGGATCTCGGCGCCCATCCGGGCCAGCTCGGCGGCATGCTGGAACCGATTCTCGAAGATCGTCTCGTGGATGGTGGAGATACCCTCGGCCTGGGTCATGAGGGCCATGAATTGAGCCTGCAGGTCGGTCGGGAATCCGGGGTGGGGTGCGGTTTCGACGTCCTGCGCCTGCAGCGTGCGGGGGCCGCGAACCCGAATCCAGTCGGCGCCGGTAGTGACCTCGACGCCGACGGCTCGCAGGAGGTCGATCAGGGGTTCCAGATGCTCGGGTCGGGCGCCCTCCAGCGTGACGTCACCCTGGGTCATCGCCGCTCCCACCAAGTAGGTTCCGCCTTCGATCCGGTCGGCGACGATCTCGTGGTCTCCACCACCGAGAGACTCGACCCCGTCGATCACGATGGTCGGAGTGCCCTGGCCGCTGATTCTGCCGCCCAGACGGCCGAGCAGGGTGGCGAGATCCTCGATCTCCGGCTCGCAGGCGCAGTTCTCCAGAGTCGTTCGTCCTTCGGCCAGGGTGGCCGCCATCATCAGGTTCTCGGTCCCGGTGACGGTGGGAACCCCGAAGCGGAACGTCGTCCCCCGCAGACGCGAGGCCGAGGCGTAGACGTAGCCGTGTTCGAGCATCACCTCGGCGCCGAGAGCCTGCAATCCGTCGATGTGCTGGTCGATCGGTCGGACCCCGATGGCACAACCACCGGGGAGCGAGACCTTGGCCTGACCCCGTCGTGCCAACAGGGGGCCGAGAACCAGGATCGAGGCACGCATCTTCTTGACCTGTTCGTAGGGTGCCTCGAAGCCACTGCGCTCCTCACCCGGTACTAACCGTAGGGCGCCACCTTCCAGTCGTTGGCTCTCCACCCCCAGGCCCGACAGCAGTTGGCGCATCGACCCGACATCACGAACTTCCGGGGCCCGTTCCAGGGTCAGGGGGTGGTCGGTGAGCAGGCTGGCGGCGAGCGCAGGCAGCGCGGCGTTCTTGGCGCCGCTGGCGCGCACCGTGCCCTCGAGCCGGCAGGGGCCTTGAATGAGGAATCTATCCATGGGCGGGAGTCTCGGTCAGGTCGGGCGACGGTGCAAGGGATTGTGGCAGGGGTGCCACGCGGCGGCGTGATTGTGGCACGGTTGCCATCTCGTCAGCGCCACCTGGCGACTCGCTCGATCCCGCCGTAGTCGCGGTCGGTCCCGACGAGTCGGAGACCGAAGCGACCCGCCAGCGCCACCAGGTCGGGGAGTTGGCCACGACCGATCTCGGTGACGAGAGGGGTGCGGGGGGCGTACCGTCCTTTCCAGTCGAAGAGTACCCGGTAGCAGGCGAGGCCCGTTTCGGCGGCGAAGAGGGCGAGGTGGGGTTCGTGGGCGGCGACGTCGGCCGCGTACTCCGAGGGCTGCTCGGGGTCGATGTAGGGCGGGTTGCTGACGATGAGGTCGAGCGAGTCGACGAACCCGCAGTGCAAGGCGGTTCCCCAGTCGGAGGCGAGGAAGTGGACCCGGCGACCGAGATCGAGTCGGCGTCGGTTGTGGGCGGCGAGGGCCAGGGCCCCGAGGGAGCGATCGAGGGACCAGACCTCGGCTCGCGGCAGCTCTGCGGCGAGTGTCAAGGCGATACAACCGGACCCAGTGCCGAGATCGAGGATCCGAGCCGTGGCGGGAAGCGCCATCGATAGCACGCGCTCGACGAGGTGTTCGGTTTCGGGGCGGGGGATCAGCACCCGATCATCGACGGCGAACGTGCGGCCGAAGAACTCTCGGACGCCGGTCAGGTAGGCGATCGGCTCGCCGTCGAGCCTTCGCTCGACCAGACGCCGGAAGGTAGCGACCTGGGCGGCATCGACTTCGGTCTCCGGGAAGCCCAGCAGACGGGACTCGTTGTGGCCCGTGACGTGGGCCAGGAGAAGGTAGGCCTCGCGCGGAGGCTGTTGGTTTGCCCGGAGCCGACGGCTCGCCGGTTCGAGAAGCTCTCCGGCGGTCAGGGCTGCCCGACCTCGTCTGCCATCTGTTGCGCCTGGTAGTGGGTGGCCAGTGGTTCGACCACGGCCTCGATCCCTCCCGCCAAGACGGAGTCGAGTTGGTGGACGGTGAGGCCGATTCGATGGTCCGTGACGCGATTCTGGGGGAAGTTGTAGGTGCGGATCTTCTCCGACCGGTCGCCGCTCCCGACCATCTTGCGCCGCTCCTCGGCTTGCGCCGAATGAGCCTTGTCCTGTTCGATCTCGAGGAGGCGAGCCTTGAGGACCCGAAGCGCCTTCGCCTTGTTCTTGATCTGGCTCCGCTCATCCTGGCAGCTCACCACCAGGCCGGTCGGAAGGTGGGTCAGCCGCACGGCGGAGTAGGTCGTGTTGACGCCCTGGCCGCCGGGGCCCGACGAGCAGAAGCGGTCGATGCGAAGGTCCTTCTCGTCGATCGAAACCTCGACATCGTCCGCTTCGGGTAGTACTGCTACCGTCACGGCCGAAGTGTGGATGCGCCCCGAGGCTTCGGTCGCCGGGACCCGCTGGACCCGGTGCACTCCGCCCTCGTATTTGAGCTTGGAGTAGGCCCCCCGCCCCTCGACGATGGCCGATACCTCCTTGACGCCGCCGACCTCTGACTCCGAGAGGTCAATGATCTCGACGCGCCAGCCCTGGCCTTCGGCGTAGCGGGTGTACATGCGGAAGAGTTCGTTGGCGAAGAGTGTGGCTTCGTCCCCCCCAGTGCCGGCTCGGATCTCCAGCACGACGTTCCGACCGTCGTTCGGGTCCTTGGGGGTCAACTCCACCTTGAGCTCCGCCGTGAGCTCCTCGAGCCGCGACTCGAGTTCGGCTCCCTCCTCGGTGGCGAGGTCGTAGAGCTCTTCGCCCTTGTCCAACTCGGACAGCAGCTCGCGGTTGTCGGTCAGAGCCTGGTCGACGACCTTGTACTCGCGGTACAGGCGCACGACGCTCTCGAGATCGGAGAGCTTCTTGGTGGCGTCGCGGTAGCGTGAGGGGTCAGAGAAGAACTCAGGGTCGGCCATCTGGGCCGTGAGTTCCTCGTGGTTTTTTTCCAGCTCCGCTAGCTTGTCGAACATTGATTGACTCCACCTTCCAAGCGACCAGACACACCAAAGCCGCTCCACCGGGGAGCGGCTCGAATTCCGATGCGCAGAGAGTGGCTACTTCTTGATGCCGTAGCGGCGCTGGAAGCGCTCGACCCGGCCCGCGGTGTCGACCAGCTTCTGCTTGCCGGTAAAGAACGGGTGGCAAGCGTTGCAGATCTCGAGCCGCAGCTCTTCCTGCGTCGAGTGGATTTCGAAGCTGTTGCCGCAGGCGCAGTGGGCGGTGACAAGGTTCAACTGGGGGTGGATATCGGCTTTCACGGCGGACCTCGCAATCTGGGAAGTTGCTTTCGTCGGGAGGGGCTCTACCCGAAGGCCTGGGCGGAGCGGACGCGGCCAATCAGAGACCAGCCGGACGTAGGATGATACCTCAGGACGCCCCGGAATGCAACGGCTGAGACGCCGGCCAGGGCACTCGAGCCCTCTGCTAGAGTCTCGCGTATGTCGAGTTTTTCAGCTCCCTGGTCGACCTCGGTCCAGGTCGTCAGCTGGCTCGTCGCGTTGATCAGCCTGTGGGCCGTCTACCAGGTGGCGCGGATTCCGGGGGCGCCGGTGTGGGTTGTCTTGCTGCCGCTGGCCATCCTGGTGGGAGCCGCCCTGTTCACCGTCCGGGGTTACGAACTCGTCGGCACCGAACTCCTGGTGCGGCGACTGGTGTGGAGCACGCGGATCGATCTGTCGGGCATGCGGCGGGCGACCCATGATCCGCAGGCGATTCGCCGTTCCTGGCGGCTGTTCGGCAACGGGGGGTTGTTCTCGATCAGCGGTCTGTACCGCAACAAGACCCTCGGGAACTACCGAGCCTTCGCCACCGATCCCGCGCGGGCAGTCATCCTGGAGTTCGAACACCGTCGCATCGTGGTCACTCCGGGTGAGCCGGAGGAGCTCCTGCGTCAGCTGCAGGGGCGGGAGCTCGTGGCTCGGGAAGCCTGAGCCGCGGCGGCGGACGACGATCGCGGCAGCGCTACGGGCCTCGCCAGCGAGGTGGCACCGCGATCCCGATCCGTAGGCAGAGGAGGAGTGGTTGTCCCGGCTCGGAAGTGCCTCGCGGCCGGGGTGTCGGTCGGTTCTCGACCGCCGATTCCGGTGTCTCGAGGTGGCCGACCTGGGGTATTTCCGTCGGGGCCCGAAGGGTTCCCGTCGAGGAATTCGGCTTCACTTGACAGCGCCAAAAACCCGCCGGTATCCTTGCGCCACCCAACTTTGGTGCGACAATTCGAGAGGAGCGGGAGCGGCCGTTGGCGCAAGTATTTCCTGCCTGGACGAACAGGATTCCTGTATTGATCGGCGCGGTGGCCGCGGCCGGGGCTTTGATCGCTCCCGCCATCGTCTGGTACTTCTTCTCTCCTGAATTCACCGACGTCGGTTACCAACCGAAGCAGCCGGTTGCCTACAGTCACGCACTCCACGCCGGAGAGATGAATCTCGACTGTCGCTACTGCCATGCCAACGTCGAGCGGTCGAGCGTGGCCTCCGTGCCTCCCACCCAGACCTGTATGAACTGCCATCAGCTGGTGGGGCAGGACCGCCCGACGCTCGAGCCGGTCCGCGCCTCGGCCGCGAGCGGAGAGCCGATCCGGTGGGTACGGGTGCACGAGGTTCCGGACTACGCCTTCTTCCCCCACGATGCCCACCTGGCGGCGGGGGTGGGTTGCTCCAGCTGCCATGGTGACGTCGCCTCCATGGAGGTGGTTCGTCTCGAGGAGACCCTCTCGATGGGCTGGTGCCTCGATTGCCATCGCGATCCGGCGCCCCATCTGCGTCCCTTCGACGAGCTGACGAATACTCGCTGGCAACCCGGCGAGGATCAAGCCGAGATCGGTGCCGCCCTGCTGGCCGAACGGGGCCTGGCCCCTCCCGAGGAGTGTGGAGCGTGCCACCGATGAAGGGTCCCAAACAGAACTCCAAGTATTGGACGAGTCTCGAAGACCGCCGGTGGCGGGCGGAGGGGTTGCCCTCCCCGGCGGCGGAGCGTGAGTTCGCTCCCGGGGCCTTGGACCCGCCCTCTGAGGTGAGTCGTCGTTCGGTCTTGAAGTTGATGGGAGCCTCGGCCGCCTTGGCGGGGGTCGGGGTTTCCTGCCGGCCGGTCGAGCACATCGTGCCCTACGTCGAAGCGCCAGAGGGGATCATTCCAGGGATTCCGCAGCGCTACGCCACCACTCTGACCCGCGGGCAAGAGGCGATCGGGGTTCTGGTCGAGGTGCACGAGGGGCGGCCGAACAAGGTAGAGGGGAACGCGCTGCATCCCGGGTCGCTGGGCGCGGCGTCGGCTCAGGTTCAGGCTTCGGTACTCGACCTCTACGATCCCGATCGCGCCGTCGGCTTTCGGCATCAGGGGGAGCGCTCGGATCGGGAGGCCTTCGCTGCCGCCTGGTCGGCAGTGCGCGATCAGCTACCGGCCGATGGGCAGGGTTTGGCCGTCCTGGCGGAAGGGCACTGCTCGCCGACCCTGACCGAGCTCGAGCGACGGTTCGCGTCTGCCTATCCGGCGGCGCGATGGGTTACCTGGGATGCGGTCGGCGACGGCAACGCGCTCGACGGTCTCGGAGGCCACCGAGTGGTGCACCATCTGGAGGCCGCTCGCGTAGTGGCCACGTTCGACTGCGATCTGTTGCACGCCGAAAGCGGCGGACTCGCCCACGCCAGGGAGTGGAGCGCGACCCGGTCCGCTCTCGACGACAGCATGAGCCGTCTGTACGCGATCGAGAGCTGCCTCACGCCGACTGGGGCGGTGGCGGATCACCGCTTGCCGGTTTCGAGTGGTCGGATCGGCACGCTGTTGGCCGCCCTGGCCCGTGAGTTGGGGGTCGAAGCGAGTGCCCTGGGGGCTCCGACCGACGAGGAGTCGGGCCGAATGCGGCGGTTGGCCGATGACTTACGGAGGGCGGGTGCCGCCGCCCTGGTCGCGGTCGGCCGGAGTCAGCCACCCGCGGTCCACGCCTTGGCGTACGCCGTCAATCAGGCCCTCGGTAGTGTGGGCACGACCCTGAGCGTGCACCCCGCTACCGATGTGGCCTGGGGTCGGGACGAAGAGCTGGCGGGGCTGGTCGAGGCGATGAAAACCGGGGAGGTCCAGGTCCTGGTCGTACTGGGCGGCAACCCTGTGTACGGGGCGCCTGGGTCCCTCGGCTTCGCCGAGGCGCTGGCGGGGCTTCCCGACTCGGTTCACCTGGGTGCTTGCTTCGACGAGACCTCTGCGATCTGTGGTTGGCACGTCCCACAGACCCATGCCTTCGAGGCCTGGGGCGACGCTCGGGCCCTCGACGGTCGGGCGAGCGTGGTCCAGCCTCTGATCGAACCCCTGCACGGCGGGGTGAGCACGATCGAGTTGCTGGGGCTGATGCTCGACGGAGCTTGGTCGGACGGCCTGGAAGTGGTTCGCTCCCACTGGGAGCAGGCGCTCGGAATCGATGCCGCGGGATGGAACCGGGTGCTGCACGACGGCGTCTGGGACGACGAAGGCCTGGCGGTCCTCGATCCATCGGCGGTGGGTGTCGACCTGGAGGTGATCGCGGCTCCGGCGGCAGGGCTCGAGCTCACCTGGCGACCCTCGGCGACGACCTGGGACGGTCGCTACGCCAACAACGCGTGGTTGCAGGAAGCACCGGACCCGATCAGCAAGTTGTCCTGGGACAACGCAGCCCTGGTATCACCCGGCCTGGCGGAGCGCCTCGACCTGCAGACTCAGGATCGGATCACGCTGCGCCGAGAGGGGGTAGAGGTGGTGCTCCCGGTCGTGGTTCTACCGGGCCAGGCCGAAGAGTCGATCGCCGTCGAACTCGGTTTCGGTCGGCGGCACGTGGGCCGGGTCGGCGACGGGGTGGGGATCGATATCAACCCGCTCCGCTCCCTGGGTCCGAACGCCTTCGTGGGTGGGGTAGAAGTCGAGAAGGTGGCGGCGGGCGCAGACTCCAAGCTCGTGTTCAGTCAGGAGCACTGGAACCTCGAGGGGCGACCGTTGATTCGCGCGGCAGACCTCGAGGAGTATCGCCAGCATCCGGACTTCGCCCAGGAGGTCGATGCGGAGTTGGAGTTCGTGGAACTCTATCCGCGGTTCGACTACAGCGAAGGCCCGCAGTGGGGCATGACCATCGATCTCAACGCTTGCACCGGCTGCATGGCCTGTGTCACCGCCTGTCAGAGTGAGAACAACATACCGGTGGTCGGCAAGGAGCAGATCGACCGCGGCCGCGAGATGTTGTGGCTGCGAGTGGACCGGTACTTCGCCGGCGAGCCCGCCAATCCGCGGGTCGAGTTCCAGCCCGTGCCGTGTATGCACTGCGAGAACGCACCCTGCGAGCAGGTCTGCCCGGTCGCGGCGACCGTCCACAACCCGGCGGGCCTCAACCTGATGGTCTACAACCGTTGCATCGGGACTCGCTACTGCTCGAACAACTGTCCGTACAAGGTGCGTCGGTTCAACTTCTTCAACTTCACCAAGGACACTCCGGAACTGACGAAGATGGCGATGAATCCGGACGTCACGGTCCGTTCGCGCGGGGTGATGGAGAAGTGCACGTACTGCATCCAGCGGATCTCGGAGGCAGAGCAAACGGCTCGGCGCGACGGACGCGATCTCGCCGACGGCGATGTCGTCACCGCCTGTCAGCAGACCTGCCCGACGCAGGCGATCACCTTCGGCGACTTGCGGCTCGAGGGAAGCCAGGTGGCGCAGCTCAAGGAGAGTCCGCGCAACTACACGATCCTCACCGAACTCGCCAACTTCCCGCGTACTTCCTATCTGGCTCCGATTCGCAACCCGAATCCGGATTGGGAGGAGGCGTGAGGACCAGGCGCACGCTCCAGGTCGGGCGTGACCTCCTGATGCTAGCGCTGTTGCTGTCGCTCGCCGGTTGCCGGGGCTGCCCGAAATCGAGTCCACCGATCCATCTCAACCCCAACATGGACAACCAACCGAAGCTCCGGGCCCAGTCGGCTAGCGACTTCTTCGCCGACGGGGCCGCGATGCGGACCCCGGTGGCGGGCACGGTTGCGCGAGGAGCCCTGCCGGTCGACGACCTGTTCCAGACCGGACGCGAGGGTGAAGGCTACGTCGTCGGCATTCCGACGCCGGTCGACGCGGAACTCCTGGCCCGGGGCGCCGACCGCTACGCCATCTACTGTGCTCCGTGCCATGCGGATTCGGGCAACGGCAAGGGCATGCTCTTCCAGCGTGCCCAGATCGAGTCCGCCGACCTCGTCGAACCCCGTCTGGTCGACATGCCGTCGGGGCAGATCTTCGAGACCATCAGCCAGGGTCTGGGCCTGATGCCAGCCTACGACTACGCCATCCCGGTGGCTGATCGTTGGGCCATCGTGGCCCACGTCCGAATGCTGCAAGGGAGCGACCCGACGACGATGAGCGTACCCAACGGGCCGAGAGTGGTGGCCGCCGAGGGTGAGAGCCCGAACGGGGCCGACGAGCAGGGAGCCGCACCGTGAAGAAGAGCCATCTCCTGATCGGTCTCGTGGTCCTGCTGGCACTCGGTGGCGTGGCGGCCGAACTGGCCACCTTCATGGACGAACGGCTCGCTTACAGCTCACCGTTGGCCGCGGACGCAGAACATGCGGCCGAACCGACCCCACGCGAGCTGGCCTTGGAGGCCCAGGCCGCGGCCCAGGCCGAGGAGGATGCCAACCGTCCCTACGAGGAGGAGGAGTACCGAGCCTTCCCGAAGATCGGGAGTCGCGTAGCGGTCTGGATGGTGGCCCAACTCCATCTGCTTTTTGCCGCCTTCGTGTTGGCGGTTCCGATGTTCGCCCTGATCATCGAGTTCATCGGCTACAAGAGCGGTGACAAGCGTTACGACGACCTGGCCTACGAGTTCACCAAGCTGCTCTCGACTTCGTTCTCGTTCACCGCGACGCTCGGTGCGCTCCTCACGTTCCTTCTGGTAGCTCTCTACCCGAAGTTCATGAACTACCTGATGCACGTCTTCTCGCCGACGTTCCTCCCCTACACGCTGCTCTTCTTCTTCGAGGCGATCTTCCTCTACTCGTACTACTACGGGTGGCACGCCTTCTCCAAGCGGGTCCACCTTCTGCTCGGGTTGGCGCTGAATCTGGTCGGTACCGCGATCATGTTCATCGCCAACGCCTGGTTGACCTTCATGACCACCCCGGCCGGCATCAGCTCCACCGGGGCCCGGATCTCGACCTGGGAGGCCGTGACCAACTACACCTGGATGCCGATCAACATCCACCGCATCATCGCCAACGTCGCCTTCGGCGGGTCGATCGCCGCAGCCTACGCCGCCTTCCAGTTCCTCAAGGCGAAGACGCCGGAGGAGCGTGCTCACTACGACTGGATGGGCTACATCGGGAACTTCGTCGCCATCGCTGCCCTCCTGCCGTTGCCCTTCGCCGGCTACTGGCTGGCCTCCGAGATCTACGCTTTCTCGCAGACCATGGGGCTGACGATGATGGGCGGGGCCTTCTCCTGGCTCTTCATCATTCAGGCGATCCTGATCGGCAATCTGTTCCTGGCGGCCAACTACTACTTGTGGCTGGGGATGGGGCGCATCGAAGGGGCGGAACGTTTCCGGTCGTACATCAAGTATCTGCTGATCGTCATCACCGGTTGCTTCCTGGTCTGGGCCACGCCGCGCTCGATCCTGGCGACCGTCGGGGAGGTGCAGGCGATGGGTGGATCATCGCATCCCGCCCTCGGATTCCTCGGCGTCATGTCGGCCAAGAACACGGCCGTCAACCTGCTGATCCTCACCACCTACGTCAGCTTCCTGCTCTACCGACGTAGCGGGCGGATCCCCACGGTGGCGTGGGCGAAGCTCGGCAACATCGTGCAGTTCGCCATCTTCGCGGTGGCCGCCTCGACAGTGCTCTTCTTCGGTATCTACGGCTACTTCGTCGAAGCCGCCGTCCGCATCAAGTTCTCCATCCCGCAGGTGCTCTCGGTTCTGGTGGCGATGGTCGCGGTCACGGTGATCGATATCTTTCTGCTTCGTGGAGCCAAGGAGACAGAGACTCGCTGGGGCCAGATCTCCAATACCTCGCAGTACGTGCTGATCTTCCTCGCCGTCACCTTCACCTGGCTGATGGGACTGATGGGGTACGTCCGATCCGGCCTGCGACAGCATTGGCATGTCTACGGTGTGATTCGCGACACCTCGCCCGACGCCTACACTCCGACGCTCGGTTTCGCGACCCAGGTCGTTTCCGTGACGGTCCTGATCTTCTTCGGCTTCATCGGGGTGGTCTTCTGGCTGGCGAGCCTCGGCGGGTCTCACGGTTCGGAGGATGAAGCCGCCGTGACCTCGCCATCCCTGGCCGAGGGAGAGACCTGATGCGGGTGCCGGTTACGCTGAAAGTCGCACTCCTGACGGTGGTGGCGACCGCGTTCTACACCTACGTCGGGCAGTTGGTGCCGCAGAAGGAGGTCCACCCCCCCGAGGTGGTCGAAATGAGCGCCGACCTGACCACGGCTGACCTCGTCGGCATCGGCGAAGAGATCGCCAACGGTAAGGGCCTCTGCTTCACGTGCCATACCGTCGGGAAGTCCGGCGCGTTGCGCTTCCCCGACCTCGACGGAATCGCCACCCGGGCCGAGACCCGCATCGCCGGGTTCGACGCGCTGACCTATCTGGCGCAGTCGCTGTACGACCCAGAGAGCTACATCGTCGAAGGCTTCGCCGGCGGGATGCCGCCGATCTCCAAACCCCCCATCGGTCTCACCGACGACGAGATCCGGGCGGTCATCGCCTACCTGCAGACGCTCGGCGGACAAGCGACGGTGACCATGGACACGCTGATCCCCTTCTCGGCCGCCGCGCCGGAGGGTGTCCCGATGGCGGCCGAGTCCGAGAGTGGCGAGAGCGAGCCGCCGGCCGAAACCTCGGAGGAGGGTGCCGCATGATGAACTGGATGATCGTGCTGCCGGTGCTCTTGGTCCTGGCGGGCTTGCGGTTCGTCAAACCCAGCATGCTGGGGTGGGCCGCCGCCTGGTGGATTGCGGTCTGGATCATCATGGACTTCGGCTTCGCGGTGCCGGTGCCCAAATCGGTCGTCAAGGAGTTCTTGGGCATCGTCACGCTAGCCCTCGCGGCTTACGTCAGTTCGGACCCCCAGCGGTGGGCCGAGGTCCGAGACCCGATGGTCGCGTTCCTGACGGAACGCCGCCACCTGCCGCTGCTCGGACTGGTCGCAGTGGCGATTCCGGCGGCGGTGGCGGCGAGCATCTATCTCGAGATGACCGCTCCGGCGCAAGCGCCGACCTTCGGTCGCACCGTGCACCCGGCGCCACCGGCGACCCTGACCGTCCACGACGTCACCCACGACATGCAGACGCTCGACAACCCGCTACGGAGCCTCGAGACGTCGGACCCCGAGGCCTTCGCGGCGCACCTCGAAGAGGGGCGTCGGATCTACTACGAGAACTGCTTCTACTGCCACGGAGATCTCATGCAGGGGGCGGGGATGTTCGCGCACGCGCTCAACCCGATACCCACCAACTTCCAGGATTCGGGCACCATCGCCATGCTGCAGGAGTCGTTCCTCTTCTGGCGCGTGGCCAAGGGCGGTCCCGGCCTGCCCGAGGAGGGCGGTCCCTGGATGTCGGCGATGCCGGCCTGGGAGCAGTTCCTCTCCGAAGAGGAGATGTGGGAGGTCATTCTCTTCCTCTACGAGTTCACGGAACAACGACCGAGAGCTCTCCACGCCGCCAGTGGTGGAGAGGGGCACTGATGCGCGGTCGTCGGGTGCGGAGGCTGCGTTCCCCGGGGCTGGCCAGCTGGGTGCTCTGTGTGGGATTGATCGCCAGTTCGCCGCTGCTGGGCCAGGTCGACCTGGGTACCGACGAGCAGCGGGCCACGGGCAAGGTGGTCTACGACAAGTACTGTTCTCAGTGTCACGGCGACACCGGGGCGGGAGATGGCTACGCGGCACCCTACCTGCGGCCAAAACCTCGCGATTTCACCTCCGGCAAGTACAAGATCCGCTCGACGCCAAACGGTATGTTGCCGACCGACGACGACATCCGTCGGGTCATCGAGGTCGGGATTCCCTACACGGCGATGCCCGGATTCCCCGAACTGAGTCCGGCCGAGGTCACCGGGTTGGTCTACTACCTGAAGACCTTCTCCAGCGACTTCGAGGATCCCGAAGCCTACCTGCCGGCACTGACCACGCCGCCGGCTCCACCGTTCTCGGCCGACAACGTCGAGAATGCGAAGCGAGTGTACGAAGAGATCGGCTGCGCTCGCTGCCATGGGACCAGTGGACGGGGTGACGGGAGCTCGGCACCGACGCTGGTCGACGACTGGGGCGACCCGATTCGGGCCGCCGACCTCTCACGCCCCTGGACCTTCCGAGGTGGGGCCAGCCGGGAGGACATCTACCGCTCGATCAGCACCGGCTTGAACGGCACGCCGATGGCGGGATTCGAGGAGGGTCTCTCGCCCGAGGAACGCTGGCAGATCGTCGACTTCATCCAGTCGCTGGCGGGCGACAGCATGTCGGATCCAGGCTACGCCAGCCTGGTGACGGCGCGAGCGGTCGAAGGCGGAATCGACCTCGAACGAGGCGCCGAGCTGTTCGAGGGGGCGGAGCCGGCACTGCTGCCGGTGCTCGGTCAGATCGTCCAACCCGGACGGTCTTTCCACCCCGGAGTCGTGGCGGTGGAGATCCAGGCGGTGTACGACCGCGAGGACGTCGCGTTTCGGGTGTCGTGGCACGACATCCAGGCCAATCGCAATGGGACGAACGGCCCCGATCTCGTGGTCGAGGAGATGTCAGCGGAGGCCGGGAGTGAGGACGAAGGGAGCTTCTGGGGGGACGAGGAGGCCGCCGAGGACGAGGGAGGCTTCTGGGGGGACGAAGCCGAGGACGAGAGCGACGACGCTGGAGGCGACTTCTGGGGCGACGATGCCGCGGGCGAAGACGACGGTGGCGGCTTCTGGGACGACACCGAGGAATCGGCAGACGGAGGTTCCGATGGTGATCTCGCCGAGTTCTCGGATGCCATCGCGCTCCAGTTCCCGCGGTCGCTGCCCGCTGGCATTCGGCAACCCTACTTCCTCAACGGCGACAGCCAGAACCCGGTCGAACTCTGGTTCGTCGACCTCGGATATCCCGAGGCGCCGGAGGTTTGGGAGGGACGAGGGAGCCAGGCCCTGGTGCCGTCCGACGAGGATGCCCCCTTCGTCGCCGCCTCCTACGAGGATGGCCGTTGGTCGGTCCTGTTCAAACGCTCCCGTCGCAATGGCCAGGGGATCGCGTTCGACGAAGGGACCTTCGTGCCCCTGGCGCTCTCGGTCTGGGATGGCTTCAACGATGAGCGAGGCAGCAAGCGAGGTGTGACCGCCTGGTATCCGGTCTACGTGCCGCCGATGGAGAGTCCATCACCATTTCCGAAGATGGCCAAGACAGCGGCCATTGTACTGTTGGTCGAGTTGTTGATCATCGCCTGGGTCCGTCGTCGCCATCGACCCAGCGCCGCCGAGGAAGCGCCGGCGTGAGTTCACAGTCGCTTCGCACCAGTCCTACCCCAGCCGCCTCGATCGGCTAGTCAGGAGATTTCATGTACCAGAGCATCTACGTTCCCGTCGACAACTCCCGCCACTCCAATCGGGCGATCGATACTGCCCTGCAACTCGGCCAGGGATTTCAGTCCCGGATGACCGGTTCGCACGTCTACGCAGCCAAGATGCACGACTATCGGTTCAAGCAGATGGAGTTCACCTTGCCGGAGG
This sequence comes from Thermoanaerobaculia bacterium, assembly GCA_030429235.1. Taxonomy (GTDB): domain Bacteria; phylum Acidobacteriota; class Thermoanaerobaculia; order Multivoradales; family JAIOJS01; genus JAIOJS01. Next base: position 49,528 of record JAUIDB010000016.1, read on the forward strand.
AGTACCTCGTCGAGCAGGAACTCCACCGGCAGCGCAAGATCCACGACAGCCTCATCACCATGGGGCTGCAGCTGATCTCCGACTGCTATCTCGAACCGATGGGGGCGCGCTGCGAGGAGGTCGGACTCCCCTTCGAACCGAAGATGATGGACGGCAAGCACTCCACGGAACTGATCCGCGACATCGAGGACAGCGACTACGACCTCGTCGTCATGGGCGTCCTCGGGGTCGGCAAGACCCGCGACAGTCAGATCGGCGCGGTGTGCTCTCGCGTGACCCAGGAGTGCGCCCGCGATACCTGGGTGGTCAAGCACCTACCGAAGAAGGACGAGCCAGAGCGCGACACGATCCTGGTCGGGGTGGACGGCAGCCCTCGCTCCTTCGGGGCCCTGACCACGGCCTTGGAACTGGCTCGCAAGTTCGACAAGAAGGTCGAGGTGATCGGTGTCTACGATCCCTACCTGCACTACGCGGTGTTCAAGGGGATCGTCGACGTGCTGACCGAGCGCGCGGCCAAAGTCTTCCGCTTCGAGGAGCAGAACCAGCTGCACGAGGAGATCATCGACACTGGACTGGCCCAGATCTACCAGTCTCATCTCGAGGTCGCCGAGAGCATGGCGCGGGAGGCGGGGATCGAGGTCACCAAGACGCTGCTCGACGGCAAGGCGTTCCAGAAGGTGCTCGACCACGTGCGCAAGGTCGAACCCTGGGTGTTGGTCGTGGGACGCGACGGCGTCCACGCCGGCGATGACGAGACCGGGTTGGGAAGCAACACCGAGAACCTGCTTCGGCTCTGTGCCTGCGACATTCTGCTGACCAACTCCGAGGTGGTACCCGAACTCGACCTGCGGGCCGAGGAGTCGATCCACTGGACGCCGGAGGCGCTCGAGCGCATGGACCGGGTGCCTCCTCAGGTCCTCGGGATCGCTCGTACCGCGATCCTGCGGTTGGCGATCGAACAGGGGCACAGTGTGGTGTCGTCGGACCTGGTCACCGAGGCGATGGAGCGCTTCATGCCGAAGAAGGCGGCCGACGCCAACGTCCGGTTGGCCGAGGCGTTGGTGCTGCATCGGGCCGAAGAGGAACCGGTCGCGGTCTGTGCCAGTTGTGGGGTGGCGGCTCGAACCCAGGATCCCGTGACCTGCACGGTTTGCGGCTCGGTCGAGTTCGAGCGGATCTCGGCCGAGACCATCGCTCGGATCATCGCCGAGGAGGGCGGGGTCGAGGAGGAGATGACCTACGACGGCCGCAAGATCCGCTGGACGCAGGAGGCGAAGGCCTCGCTGAAGTTTCTGGAAGATCGCTACCAACGGCGGCGGGCCAAGGCCCGGATCGAGAAGGCGGCCCGGATCCAGAAGCTCGACCCGATCAGTCTAGAGTTCGCGCAACGATTCGTCGAGGAGGAGGCCGGTGTGCTCTACCAGCCATCGGCCGAGTACCAAGAGCGGAAGGCCGAGGTGGCTCGCAACGGGGTGCCCGAGCGGGTGGAGCCGGCACTACCGCGCCCTGCCGATGAGGATGCCGAGGACGACGCCGAGCGCGAAGGCAAGATCTGGGGTCGGGACGCCAACGACGTCCCCCTGGTATCGAGCTACGAGTGGCGGGCGGAAGCGGTCGAACGAGTGCTGCGGGTACCGGCGGGATTCATGCGGGACAATACTCAGGAGCGGATCGAGGGTCTGGCCGCGAAGGACCCTCGACAGGCGATCGATCTCGCCCTGGTCGAAGAGGGTCTGGCGCTCGGCCGGCAGCTGATGGAGGAGATGCTGTCGCAGTACCAACCCCCCGCCCCTGCCTCGACCGAGCCGGTGGTCGAAGCGGCCCCCACCCCTGAACCGACCAAGGCGAGCGGTGGCTGTCCCTTCCACGTGGCCCTGGAGAGTGGGGCTGCCGACACGGTCCGCGAGGTGATGAAGGAGTACCCGCTCAACGAAGTCAGCGTCATGACCGAGATGGAGCGCCAGAAGCGCGACCTGCCCAAAGAGAACTAGAGACCAGGGACCTAGGGTGAGGCGCCGGTTCCGCCCCGGGGAGCGTCGAGCAACCCCGGTACCACCATCCAGATCAGGCTGGCCTGCCCCGCTTCCAGTTGGCGCCAGTCGTCGAGCGCGAAGTCGAGCCTTAGCAGCGCGGCAGTGGCGATCTGGATTCGTCCCCCTTGGATCAACTGCGCGACCAGGTCCGACATCGTGGGTTGGTGCCCTACGATGAGCAGGCGCCGGGATCGTCCACCGTGTCGCCGGAGGACCTCGATCGCCCGCTCGGTGGACGTCTCGTACAGCGAATCGAGGGCCTCGACCGCGCACCCCCAGCTGCCGGACCGGGAGGCCAGAGCCCAGGTCTCACGAGTGCGCTGAGCGCTCGATACGAGGGCCCTGTCGGGAGGCTCACCGAGTTGCGTCAGGAAGCTACCCACCCGCGAGGCGGCGCGCCTTCCTCCGTCGCTCAGAGGGCGCCCGTGGTCGCCACCCGAACTCGTATTCCAGGTGGCATCGGCGTGGCGTAGAACGTAGAGGGAACTCATGGTGGCAGTCGGGACTCTAGCAGTTGCCAGCCCAATCGATCGGCTTCGGACCTGGAACCGCAGAGCCACCAACCGTGGCCCGCGAGAGGTAAGACCTATCGCCTGATCGGTAAGGCATAATAGGTCGAACGCCAGACCGCAGCTCGAAAGGACCGATGAAGACTACCGACGACTCTGACCAGCAGGAAACCCACGAGGGACTCGATCCTCTCGAGCCGGCGGATCTGGATATCACCCGGATCTCTCGGCCGCGCGATTTCGATAGCAAAGCGCGTCGGACGGCTACGCTGGTGGTGATGAACGGCCCTGAGATCGGACACGACTTTCCCCTGCGGCGCAAAGAGGTGGTGATCGGGCGGGGGGTAGGAGCGGACATCTTGATCCGCCATCGTGAGGTCTCGCGGCGCCACGCCAAGATCGAGATCCTTCGGTTCGGCAACGACGAGCTGTACCGGCTGACTGATCTCGGGAGTACCAATCAGGTTCTGGTCAACGGGGAGCAGGTGCTGACGCACGTCCTGGCTGACGGCGACAAGATCCATCTCGGCGAGGTGGTGCTGGAGTTTGGCCTTCAGGATGCCATCGACTCGAAGTTTCATGCCGAGGTCCAAAATCGGATCCGCTACGACGACCTCACGGGGCTGCTGACCTACGGTTCGTTCCAGACGGCCCTGGTCTGGGAACTCGAGCGCCACAGCGAGGGAGCCGGCTGTGCGGTGGTGATGATGGACCTCGACGACTTCAAACAGCTCAACGACACCTACGGTCACCTGGCGGGCTCGGCGGTGCTGGAGGAGATCGGCCAACTTCTGGCCGACAACGTGCGACACTTCGATGTGGTCGCTCGCTACGGCGGCGAGGAGTTCGTGGCCTACCTACCGGAGACCGACGAGCAGGAAGCGATGGTGGCGGTCGAGAGGATCCGGCGCCTGATCGAGGAGCACGTCTTCGAGCACCAGGCACGCGAGATCCAGCTGACCATCTCGATGGGCGTCTCGCACTTCCCCGACGATGGCCGGGAGCTCGAGTCTCTGGTTCAGGTGGCCGACGAGCGGCTCTACTGCGCCAAGCGGGAGGGCAAGAACCGAGTGATCGGTCCGGGGCGAGACTACTAGCGCGTCGCTGCGGGCGGTAGCGACTCAGGGGCGATCGCGGCGCAAGAGCCTTCGCAATCGGCGGAGGAACTTTCGGCCCGGGTCGACCTTCTCGGTCCGATACTCCGGACGTTCTTCGTAGAACAGGTGGTGGCCGGGGTGGCGAGGCTTCTCGAACTGCCGGTACTCGGAGTGGCCGACGAGATACTCCAGGCCGGGGTACCGTGTCTTGAGGTACCGGACCAGCTGGCGGTTGGCCTCGAGCTGCGCTTCGGTCAGCGGGGCCTCGGCTCCTCGTTCGTCGAGATCTCCGTCCCCGACGTTCTCGATTCCGATCGCGACGTGGTTCAGCCCGATCACGTGGCGGGCGATCAGGTCATCCGGGTAGAGCCGATAGATCGATCCGTCGCGGTCGACCACGTAGTGGATTCCAACGTTGAGGCGGCCGTTCTGGCGGATCGTCTGGCGGTAGCTACCGATGGTCGTCGATCGGAACGCATCGAGAGTCCCGGCGAGGGTGGGAATCGCGGTGTAGTGGACGACGATGACTCGTGGGTCGAAGCGAATCGTGGCCGCCTCGTTGGCGGCGGAGAGGCCCTCCGCCAACTTCGGGTTGTGGATCGCGAGGTAGTCCCGGGTGAGTTGAACCCGTTCGGCCTCCACGATCGTGGCGTGCTTCTGCGAGATCTCCGGCGTGGCCGGCGCCAGGGAGTCGGGGAGTCGACTCCGATCGAAGGAGGAGCAACCACCCGCCGCGAGCGCCGCGACGAGAAGCCACCAGACCGCGAAGCGGCGGCTCATGCTGGTCTCAGCCGTCGTTGCGACGAACCATCACGACCCGTCGAGCCACTGGGCCTTCGCGGTGGAAGCCGAGGAGGTGGAAAAGTTCGAGGGCGAACCAACGCGCCACGCCGCGGTCGACGGTGAACCGGCCGGGATGTTCGGTCCGTCGAACTCCGGGCAGCCAGTGGATGAACCGTTCGGCGTGAAGGCGGCGGACGACCCCCGACAGGCGGAGCCAGGCCGGGTGCACGGCGCGAGCGATGAAGAAGCCATCTTCCCCTTGGGGCTGGTAGAGGGGCATCAGCAGATAGCCGGAGGCGGGCGCCCGCACTTCGCGGCCTTCTTCGACGGCGAGGACCTCACCGGCCTCCACGAGCTGGAAGCCGGCGTAGTCAGGCACCATGAGGAACTGGCTGTCTGGTTCGAGAGCGTGACGGTAGTGGATCTCCACGACGTCGGGAAGACGACCCTTCTGCTCTTGCAGCAGCTGCCGCCCGGCCGCCGCCTGCGGCGAGCCCGCAGGGAGCAGGCCAGCGGTCTCGAGGGCGAGCCAGAGGGCCGCTTCGGCGCGATCGACGGTCGACGGATCACGGTGTGAACCCGTCTCCACCGTGATGCCAGTCACTCCGAGGCGGCTGAGGTAGTGGTAGAGGGTGCCTCCGAGCTCCTCTTCGATCCCCAGCACCAGCGGTGCCGGAAAACTGAGACCGAAGGCGCGGTTGGCCAACGAGTCCTCGAGCACCACGAAGGAGGGTCCGGGGCCGGAGGTCGAGTGGAGGTCGAGCAGGTAGGTCTGAGGGGAGAGTCCGATGGCCTGCCGGAGTTCGAGATCGAGCTCCAGGAGTTCGTTCTCTTCGGCCGTCTCGCCGACCCCCGCGGCTCGCAGTCGCGCTACGTTCTCGTCCGTCCAGATCCGGTTGAGATCGGCGTCCAGGTAGCGTCGACCGGCCTTCAGCGCCGCCCGATTGCCGGCCAGGACGAGGAGCTGCCCCCGGAGGTCGGACTTCAGTCCGGCGAGGGCCGCCAGGACTCGCTGTGCTCCCAGGACGCCCGCGGGTTCGTTGCCGTGCACTCCGCCGACACAGAGCAGGGTCGGACCGGGCTGATTCCCGACGATGTGGCCGATGACCCGGGGCACCTCGATGCCCGGCACCTCGAGCGGCTGCAGTCCGAGGTCACTTGGCTGGGGTGGGGTGGCAGGAGGCCGTGGGGTGGTGAGAGACGACGTCATCGAAGGAGCTAGGATATCAGACTAGGGCGTGGCCGGTTCGGTCTTCGCTCACCGCGAAGCACCACCTGACACCACCTCGTTTTCATGGTCTCCTACCGATTCTGCCGCCCCGACGATCTACCGCTGCTGGTGCGCGCGATCAACGAGTGCTACGACACGCACTTCGCTCGCCCGCCGATGACGGCGGAGGGGTTTCGAGTCGGCATGCGCGAGATCGATCTCTGGCCGAGCAACTGCATGGTGGCCGTCGGGCCGCAGGGGCCGATCGGCGTCTCCGTGGCCACCAAGCGATCCCGCGAGGTGCTGGTCTGGGCCGTCGGAGTGCGCCCTGGCCATCAGAGGGAAGGTCATGGCCGGCACCTGGTGACCTCTCTGCGACAGAAGCTGGCCGTCCTGGGACCGGAGCGACTGGTGGCCGAGGTGCACCAAGGAGACGAAGCGGCCCAGGCCTTCTTGCAGGCCATCGGCTTTCGTCGTGAGCAGACCCTCGTCGATTGGGAGCGACCGCGAGGGCCGGAACTCCCCTCGCTCGACCTGATTCAATCCATCGGGGTCGAAGATCTAGACCGGATCGGGCTGCTGAGCGCGCCCGAGGATGCCGCCTGGGGCCGACAGATCGAGAGTCTGCGTGGACAGTGCGGTGTCCTGACCGGTTTTGCCATGGTCGCCGGAGAGTCGGTCGAGGGATGGCTGCTCTACCGCCGTGACGGGCCCCTGGCCGAGGTCGTGGGGTGGGGCGGTGCGGCGCGCTCGACCTCACGCTCCCGCCTCTTTGACCTCCTCTGCCGGCGCGTCGAAGGGGAAACTGCCAAGGCGCTTCGGCTGCCCAGACTCCAGGCGGCGGAGAGCGAGCAGCTGGCCCTGCCGGCGCTGGGTTTTCGCCCGGCCGCAAGCTATCATCGCTACTCCGGCGAAGCGATCCCGGCCTGAGCGGACTCGGGCCTCGGCAGACCTCTCGAACGATGGGGCGTGATGAAGCGGTACAGCGAGATAGCAGGCGACGGTGGCTCCGACATTCTGGGGCAGGTCATCGAGCAGCGTCGAGCCCAGGCCGCCAGCCTGGCCGGAGTGGGGCACCTGGTCGCGATCGCTTCGGGGAAGGGAGGGGTCGGCAAGAGTACGCTCACCCTGGTTCTCGGTCTCGCGCTCCGACAACGGGGTCGGCGGGTCGCGATTCTCGACTGTGATCTGAACGGGCCCTGCCAGGCGCAGTTGGCGGGGTTGCAAGAGGTCCCTTGGCATCTGTCCGAAGAAGGACTCGGTGTTCCACGGCGTGCCGACGGGCTGGGAGTCCTGTCGCTGGGAGGCGTCCTGGCGGCCGAACAACCGATGCCGCTCGACTCCGTGGCGCAGGGGGACGCCCATACCTGGAGGGCCACGCGAGAGATGGCGATGCTCTCGCAGCTGATCACCGCGACCTCGTGGGGGGAGCTAGACCTGCTGCTGGTGGACCTGCCACCGGGGAGCGAACGGACCCTGCACCATCTGGGGGTGCTCGGGGCCCGAACCTCGGTGGTGCTGGTCACGCTTCCGTCCGCACTGGCCACCGGGGTCGTGTCCCGCTCGCTGGGCGCCCTGCGGGCGGCGGGTCATGAACCTCTGGGGTACCTCGAGAACATGGCCGGCTACTACTGCCGGGACTGTGGCGAGGTCCGTTCCCTGTTTCCCGAGGCGCCACGGTCTCTCGACTTGCCCTGTCTCGGCTCGATTCCTTTCGACCCCGAGTGGGCGGAGCGCGGCGACCGAGGCTGGCCGCCGCTCGGCGAGGAGCGGGATCCTGCGCTCGAAGCGGTCGGTCACGCGGCCGAAGCCCTGCTAGCATCTTTAGCTCACCGGGAGAGCCCAGAGGAGGAGGATCCGAGATGAAGTTTCTCTGCGTAGCGTGCGACGAGGCGATGAAGCTGCAGGATGCAATGCCGGCCGAGGATCCGGGCACGCTGGCCGTGGTGTACTGCTGCCCGGAGTGTGATCGGCAGATGGCGATGCTGACCAATCCCTGGGAGACCCAGCTGGTGCAGTCGCTGGGCGTGAAGATCGGACCCGGCGCCGAGAGCGAGTCGACGGGCTGCCCTTTCGCCGGGGCCGTACAGGGACTGCAATCGGCGGAGACCGAGTCGTTGTCCACCTCCGAAACCACGTCCCCGCCGGCTTCCGCTGAGGTGACCGCTGAGGGAGCGCTGGTCTGGACTCCGGCCGCGCTGGCGCGGTTGGAACGCATTCCGGAGTTCGTTCGTCCCATGGCCCGCCAGGGGATCGAGCACTGGGCGCGGGACCACGGCTGGCCGCAAGTGACCGAAGAGGTGCTCGAGGCGGCGCGGGGCGGGATGGGGCTCTAGCCGTGGTGAGCTAGCCGGTACGCGGCCACCGTCTGATATCTTGTACCCATGCTCGTTCGCTACCACCTGCTGACGCTGCCGGTGCACCGGAGGTCCTTCGCGGGCTACTACGCGGCCCATGATCGCGAAGTCGAGTCGCTGCGGCCGGAGGTCGAGAAGGAGTGGGGCGAGCCCTGGGACAAACTGCCGCCCCACATTCGACTGTATTGGCAGGACCAGTGGTACTGGCCACCGTGGTTCTTCAACGATGTAGCAGGGTACTTGCGTCTCGGCTCGGACGGGGTCGAAGCCCTAGCCGCTGACCTCTTTCTCGCCCGTCGGTACTTTCCGGCCACGGCTCCAGAGCGTTTTTCCCGGCCGCCGGGGCTCCCCGAGGAGGCGGCGGAGGTGGTGTATCTGGCTTCGGTCTCGCGACGGCCGATCGTGCTCGGCGATAACTCCAGCTACCTGAGGGCCTTGGCGGAGATCGTCGACGAAGGCCGGGAGACGATTCGGCGCCAGGCTCCGAGCCTCGACCGAGCCGAAGTGTGGGTCCCCGGGTTCGATCTCTCCTGCCTGGATCTGGCCCGCGCCGACGCCCAGCTCCGGGAGCGTTTCCCGGACCGGGTGGCGCGAGACCCCACTTCGGGATAACGGCTAGCGGACCCTCGTCGGCGCAGCCAACCGCTGGCCGGCTAGTTCCAGAAGTCGTCTCCGCCGTCGTCTTCGCTGAGCAGAGCTTGCTCGCTCTCCATCCACGCGTCGTAGTCGGTCTGGGAGTGGATGGTCAGGAAGCCGCGCATCCGATAGTGGCCGATACCGCACAATTGTGCGCAAGCGATCTCGTAGTTTGTATCCTCCTGGCCTCGCAGCTCGCGCATCTCGCTCGAGGTCACGGTCGGAGTGAACCAGAGTGGGATCTCCATTCCCGGCATGGCGTCCTGTTTGACGCGGAACTCGTTGAGCATGAAGGAGTGGATGACATCCTTGGTCGAGAGGTGGACGATGGCGGGTTTGTCGACGGGCAGGTGCAGTTGGTTGATGGTGGCGACATCGTCGGCCGCCGCTGGGTCCTCTCGATCGAGCCCGAGGGGGTTGGACACGGCGTCGACGAGGGTGACGTCGGTGCGGCCGAAGAGTCCGTCCGGACCCGGATAGTGGGCGTTCCAGGCGAACTGCTCACCGACCACCCGGACCTCGGTCGCCTCGGCGGGGTTGGGGAAGTCATCGACTCGTTGCGACCAGAGGGGGATCGAAAAACCGATCAGCAGGATGGCCTCCGAAGCGATCACGGCCCACTCGGCCCAACTGGAGGCCTTGCTCCTCAGTCCCTCGTACGAGGCGACCGGGTTGCGGCTGGCTCGGAAGCGCCACAGCATGTAGAGGAAGAGCAATCCCCAACCGATGAACATGATCAACATCAACCAATGCACGAGCACCGTGACGTGGTCGAGTTCGGCCCCGTGGGCCGAGGCGACTTCGGGGAGTCCCAGGGGTAGATTCATTCGTTCCCTCGTGTCGGATGGGCGACGCGTCGACGCATCGCGATCATCAAGAAGGCACCTCCTCCAAGGAGCAGGTAGGTCAAGAGCAGCATGAAGACAATGGCGTTCTGGCCGCCGTCGATCATCGAGTTGTCGGCCTTGCCGTAGCAGACGGAGCAAGCGAGAACGGACAGTTCGGTCAGCACCACCAGACTCAGGAAGAGGAGTCCGACGAGCTTCCAGCGCGGGGTCGGTGGCTGTCTCATAGGTAGTTCACCGATCGCATCTTGCCCAGGAACCACCAGCCGTAGACTGGGAGAGCCAGCGCCGCGACGGCGGCGCCGACGCCGAGCCAGGTCGTGCCCTGGCCGAAACCCCAGACGGCGGTTCCGGCCGCCAGCAGAGTGGCCGCCGTGACGAAGACGATGTGGAAGGCCTTGAGTGACATACCAGAGCCGCCCTAGAGGGTGATCGTGTTGCCAGCGGTGATCGTCGGGATGATCAGCACGAAGAGGAAGAACAGGGCCGAAAGGAGCATGGTCCACAGGATCAGGCGCTTCTCGTCCATCAGATGCATGAAGTAGCACGCCACCAGACTGCCCTTGATCGACGCGATGAACAGGGCCAGAGCGATCGCCTGCCCGGTGGGTAGATCGAGGTACGAGACCGCCACCGTGATCAGAGTCAGGACCATCAACGCCACGAAGACGAGGATGTAGGGGCGGACGTTGGGCTTTTCTCCCAGGGTGTGGGCCATCAGCTCTCTCCTTGCGCGCTCAGAGTAGGTACAGGACGGGGAAGAGGAAGATCCACACCAGGTCGACGAAGTGCCAGAACAGGCCTGAGGCCTCGACCCGATTGGCGAACTGCTGGGGATTCGTGTGGTACATCTTGGAGCCCGGCAACCAGAGGTAGGCGTTGTAGAGCATGCCCGCGACCACGTGCAGCGCGTGGAGTCCCGTGAAGGTGAAGTAGATCGCCATGAACGTGCTGTGGCTGGGGTAGAGGTGGTGTTCGAACTTGGCGGAGTACTCGAACGCCTTGACGACACAGAAGACGGCTCCGGCCAGCACCGTGCAGCCCATGAACAGCTTGAACTTCGCAAAGTTGCGTTCCATCGCGGCCGCCCAGGCGAGAACCATGGTGACACTGGAGGTGATCAGCACCACGGTATTGAGGGTGGCCATGGGGACCGAAAGGGCTTCGGAGCCGGCTCCGAACTCCGGGTTGCCAGTGCGCAGCAGGATGTACCCCGCGAAGAGCGACCCGAAGAGCATGACCTCGGAAGCGAGGAAGAGCCAGATGCCGAGCTTGACGTTGGTCACCCCGGTGTCGGGGCGAATCTCGGAGGTATAGGGGATGACGGTGGACATGGCGCTCCTCAGGCCTCGGATGGGGTTTCACCGGGGACGAACTGCGGCAGGAAGTCGTCGGCCCGGCCGGGCACGCTGTACTCGTAGGGGGCGTGGTACACCGTCGGCACCTCAGCGAAGTTGCCGTGCGGCGGTGGCGACGGGGCCAACCACTCGAGGGTCGTGGCCTGCCAGGCGTTGTCGGGTGCCGAGGCACCCCGCTTCAGGCTCAGGAAGAAGTTGATGATGAACGGGATCTGGGCGATCGCCAGGCCCCAGGCCGACATCGACATCACCTTGTTGAGGTGTAGGACCTCCTGGGCGTGGGCGTAGATCTCGCCGCCGTCGAAGAGTCGCCGCTGCACACCGTGCATCCCTTGAATCAACATCGGGAAGAAGATGCCGTTCATGAAGATGAAGCTCGGCCAGAAGTGCAGCCGTCCTAGTCGCTCCGACAGGTAGCGCCCGGTCGCTTTGGGATACCAGTAGTAGACCCCTGCGAAGAGGGCGAAGATCGTGCCCGGAGCGACGACGTAGTGGAAGTGACCGATCACGTAGTAAGTGTCGTGGAGGTGGATGTCGGTACTGGCCAGGCCGAGGGGCAGGCCGGTCAACCCACCGATTCCGAACATCGGTAGGAAGGCGAGAGCGAACAGCATCGGCGTGTTGAAGCGGATCGAACCACCCCAGAGCGACAGCAAGAGGCAGGTCAGGATGACCACCGAGGGGATCGAGATGATCATCGTCGTGGTCTGGAAGAAGGCCGACATCATCGTGCCCATGCCGGTGATGAACATGTGGTGCGCCCAGACGATGAAGGACATGAAGCCCACGAAGAGCACCGAGTACACCAGCAACTTGTAGCCCCACAATGGCTTGCGGGTGTTGTTCGCGACGACCTCGCCGACGATACCCAGCGCGGGGAGGATCAGAACGTAGACCTCGGGGTGGGCCAGGAACCAGAAGAGATGCTGCCAGAGGATCGGGCTCCCCCCGCCGGTGTTGGCGAGAACCTCGCCAGCGACCACCAACCCTTCGGGCATGAAGAAGCTAGTGCCGGCCAGGCGATCCATCAGCTGCATGAGACCGGCGGCCTGCAGGGCGGGGAAGGCCAGCAGCAGCAGGAACGAGGTGACGAACTGGGCCCAGACGAAGAAGGGCAGTTTCCAGAAGTCGAGTCCGGGCGCGCGAAGCTGCACGATGGTCACGATGAAGTTGATGGCACCGAGTAGCGACGACATGATCAGGAAGAGCATGCCGACCACCCACCAGGTCTGGCCCGAACCGGCGATGTTCGACAATGGAGGATAGGAGGTCCAGCCGGACTGAGCCGCGCCGCCGGGCACGAAGAAGCTGGCCAGCATCACCACCCCGCCCCAGAAGTAGAGGTGGTAGCTCATCATGTTGAGCCGTGGAAAGGCCATGTCGGGGGCGCCGATCTGGAGAGGCACCACGAAGTTTCCGAAGCCACCGACGGCGAGTGGGACGACCCCGAGGAAGACCATGATCGTGCCGTGCATGGCGCCGAGTTGGTTGTAGAACTCGGGCAGCATGATGCCACCGGGCATCCGACTGTCCCCCATGAGGCTGCCGATCAGCGGCAAGGCCTCGCCAGGAAAGGCGAGTTGCCAGCGCATGAGCATCATCAAGCTGAAGCCGAAGAAGAGGAACAGCAGAGCGGTGACCGAGTACTGGATGCCGATCACCTTGTGATCGACCGAGAACCAGTATCGGCCCCAGAACCCTGGTTCCTGGTGGTGTGCGTGCGACTCTCCCATCGGGATCCTCTCGGTTGGAGCAGATCTGCTACCCCAGGCTCGGGGCAGCGGACCGCCGGTTGTCTCGACTTGTGGCTTCGGGGTGGCTAGGGCCGACTACTTCTTGGGCACCATGAACGAGAAGTCGAGGGTGGCCGAGCCTCCCGATACCGTGGCCGACCCGGACTGCGTGCCGAGCTTCTCGTGCCAGGCGACGACCTCGTAGGTACCGTCCGGTACGTCGGCGATGGTGAACTGTCCGTTGCCATCGGAGACGGCGAAGAAGGGATGGGACATGACGGCGACGTAGGACTTCATCCACGGGTGTACGTCACACTTGACCGGAAACACCGGCTCCGGCTTCGAGAAGCTGGTGTCCTTCTCTTTCAAGGTGGGGGGCATTCCGATGTTGAACTCGCGATTCTCCTTCGGGAGGCCGTGTACGTTGTGCAGGATTCCGTCCGAGTTGCGGAACTGGAGCTTCTGTCCCACCAGGACGCCAGCGACGTGAGGCTTGTAGACGCAGCCATCCTGGTCGATAACCACGGGAGTGCTAGGAGCCGAGTAGTTGCCGGCGGGTGCGTTCTTGATCTGAACGAACACGTTGGCCAGCCCGTTGCCCTCTCCGAGTACCAGGACGTCGGGAGCCACGGGGCCGTCGTGTTTGCTGGCGCACGCGGGGTCTGCGTCCATCCGCAACGGTTTGAGGTTGGGGACCTTGTCGTCGTACGTGATCTTGCCGCTGATGCTGCCGGCGAAGGCGCCAGAAGCGAGCAGGGCGGAACAGGTGAAGGCGACAGTGACGAGAGTCGAACGCATCCGGGGGTTCCTTTCACAGAAACCGGTCCGAAGGAGATCATCGAGAGATCGGTCGATGTCCCCAGGAACCGGCCCGTCTATTGATTTTGCTGATCGCGCTCAAGGATAGTGGGAGCGACCAGGAGGGTCAAGTGCTGGCTGTGTCGCACGGCGAAGTGCCAGTGCGGACAAGGGTCCTCGTCGTGGTGGCCGCGCTGCGATCGCGGAGGGTGCGGGCTTCGAGCCACCGGTCAGGTGTTGGTAAGGGCGGTGGAAGATCAAGCCAGCCCGCCGGGTCCGAGCGGCTGCCCTAGAACAGGTCGCCGTCTCCCATCGAGTAGTAGAGCTCGTCGAGCGGTGCCTCGGTCTCGGCGTCGGGGAGGATCATGAACCCCAGCTTCGACGGGTTGGGGCGTGATTCGAAACCGAGGGTGAGCAGTTCCTCGTGCCACCAATCGGGTCGTTGTGGGAACCAGGCCTCGGTCCCCTCGGGACCATCGTGTCGGAGGTCCTCCCAGGCCCGCTGCAGGAGAGTCGCAGCCGCCCGGCGGTGCCTGGGCTCGAAGAGGGCGTCTCCCCAGACCACTGTGTTGTCGCCGCGTTTGAAGACTCCCCAGCCGATCAGTCGTCCCCAACGCTCGACGGAGTAGAGGTGGTAGTCGGTGTCGGGACACCGCAGATAGCGCCAGTCGAGATACCTCGCGTCCCGCAACACCAGGTAGCCGTAGTGGGGAGCGACCCGAGCAAAGAAGCGATCGTAGCGCCGGCCGACGCGGTGGACTCGTCGGATGCGATAGCCGGCGACCGGCGACGGACCTCCCGGGCCTCGCCACCGGTAGCTCACGGGTTCGACTTCCATCCCGCCGATGAACCAGCGACAGAAGCGCTGGATTGGTCCGGTGTTGAAGCCGTAGTAGAAACCGAACCCGCGGCCGAGGAAGCGTGCGAAGAAGTGCCGTACGGTGCGCGCGAGCAGACTGCGGGTCCCGCGGCCGACTCCTCGGTACTCCGGGTCGGTCATCGTGTCGCCGATCTGCAGGGCGACGAAGGTGCGGCCGTGATGCCAGAAGGGCATCCCGTACCCGGCGTAGTGGGTCGCCAGGGCCGGTGGGTCAGAGTTCCCGTCGTCGCGGGGATCGTCGGGCTCGGCCTCGGCCAGACTGATGGCGAGGTTGGCCCACGGATTGTCGCGGTAGGACCAGGCCCAGCGTTGCGGGGTCCGCTGGTGGTGGAAGCAGCGACGGAACAGGTCGAGGATCTCGTCCTCGTCGCCGGGGCGGTAGGACCGGATGTGGTGCGGATCACGTCGCAGCACGAGCAGTGCCACTTCCTGCCCCTCGGCCCTACCGGAACCCTGGTGCAGCACGACGAAGCCGAGTTCGGACACGATGCGCACCCAGCGAGCCGGAGGCGACTCGAGTCCCTCGAACAGAACCAGCAGGCGTCCCTCCGGCTGCAGGGCGGTGCGTAGGACCTCCAATGCCGTCGACAGTGCCGCGTCGTCGAGCGGTTCGAGATCGTGGTGTCGCCGGACGATCGCCGCGAACCGGGTCTCGGGGAGTCCCTGCTCACTCCGTCCGCGCCGCAGGGTCAGGCTAGCCTCGAGGTCGCTCGGAAGCCACTCCTCCGGGACGTCGAGAAGGAGAACCTCGGACCCAGCCTCGACTTGGGCCAGATGCCGACTCAGCCGGTCGCCCGGGGACGTGGCCGGCGCCGCGTCGGAGGCTCCCGCCGAGGTCATCCTGCGGTCGTGGGCCACGGGTGGTGCCTATCCGTCGTAGGTGATGGCCATGGGACAGTTGCGACAGATGAAGTTCGCCGGCGCCTCCTCCATGCCGTAGGTCCAGCGACGAGCCTGGGCCAATCCGGGGCCGGCGAGGACTTCGGCCACCGAGTGGGTGTTGAGGTCCCCGACCTCCGTCGTCTCCGAGTAGTCCTGACAGCAGAGGATCGCTTTGGCTCGCGGTGTGATGTGGAGGTGCTGTAGTGGCCGGGAGCCCACGTACTCGCAACCTCGGAGCTTCTGGCGCTTCTGACCACCGACGCCGATACCGATCTGCAAGTAGGCGGCGCGATCGTTGACCACGTAGTAGCGCGTATCGAAGCGCGAACCGTCGAAACGCGCCTTGATCGCTTCGTAGTCGGCCTGGTGCTTCTCGTCTCCGGTCCCGAGGACCACGATGGCCATTTCGTCGGCGAGGGGCTTGTCCTTGGCGTAGTCGAGATTCTTCAACACGAGCTTCAGGTGGTCGCCGCCCCGCTCCTCGGTGTAGCGATCGTGATCCAGGGTCGAGAGGTTGATCGAAAGGAAGCGGAGGCCGCCGATCTCCAGCAGCTGGTCGACCCGCTTCGGGGTCAACCCCGTGCCGTTAGTCAGTGTGGCGGGGGGAAGGCCGGCATCGCGGATCGCCTGCACCTGCTCGACGAACCGCTTGTCGGCCGTCGGTTCGTTGTAGCTGATCATGAAGACGGCTTCGATCGTTTCTCGCCAGGCCTTCAGTTGGTCGAGGATGTCGATGTACTGCTCCATCGGCATGAAGTGGTCTTCACGCGGGTCGAGCGAGACCGGGCAGAAGTAGCAGGACTGATTGCAGACCGTATGCGCCTCGAGGGCCACGTACTTGAGCAGGAACTGCTTCGAGACGTCGATCTCGCGGCTGACCAGCCACTCGTCCTCGACCAGGAGCTCGCGGACGGTCGGCTCGATCGACTCTGGATCCAACACGCCGGCCAGGACCTGCTGCAGCTCGAAGAAGCCACGCTCTCCTTCGAGCATGGTGACGTCCGTCAGCGGGTGGTAGAAGCGATCGGGGCCGAGGTGGATGAAGGGGTTGGCGACGAGGCGAACGGCGGTAGCGGTCGGTGCTGGCAATGGAATCCTCCGAGCCGCGAGGGCCGCGGCTGACTGTCCAGTGTAGCAGGGTCTACGGACCCCGAACCCGGGGCGTCCTAGTCGAGGCTAGCGGGCGGTAGCGTCTCCAGGAGCAGCTCGAGAAAACGCTGGGGTTCGTCGTGCTCCCGGGCGTCCTGGCGGTCGACCAGGCGGACGGCGACGAGATCGTACTCGGGAACCACGATCAGCCACTTCCCAGCCAACCGTTGGCCAGGGGAGTCGGCCGACCTTCACCGACACTGGAACCCGAGGGGCCCGCCGGGCCGTCAGGCGTTCTCGAAGAGCAGACTCTCGGCCAGTCTGGGGTCCTTCATCGGGACGAGTGCCCCCTTGGCCATCAGTCGCGTCAGCACGGCGAGAAAGAGGCCTCCGACTCCGATGAGGGAGGTGACGTCGGCCAACGCGAGTGCCGGACCGTCGTGATGGAGGTTGGGCATCACCAGCCAGTAGAGGTCGAGATAGTGCATCGCCAGAAGCCAGATCGAGACCACCATCAAGCCGAGGCGCTGACGCTTGACGTCGCGAAGCAACAGAACGAAGAAAGGCAGCACGAAGTGGCCGAGCGCCAGGGCGATCGAGGTGCTCTTCCAGCCCGTGTTCCAGCGCGCCGCGAAGAACTCTGTCTCCTCGGGGATGTTGGCGTACCAGATCAACATGAACTGAGAGAAGGCGATGTAGGCCCAGAACACGGTGAAGCCAAACAACAGTTTGCCCAGGTCGTGGTAGTGCTCCCAGGTCACGAGTTCGTGGAGGGCTCCGGCGCGCTGTAGGGATAGAGCCAGGAGGATGAGTACCGCGAGGATTCCCACCACCGATCCGGCGAAGAAGTACACCCCGAAGATGGTCGAGAACCAGTGCGGATCGAGGGACATCAGCCAGTCGAAGGCGGCGAGGGTCTGGCTCAGGCCGTACAGGATGATCGCTAGCGGCGAGAGGTTCTGCAGGCGACGGGTAATCGACGCCTCACCGATTTCGTCCTGGCGCCGCGAGGTTCGCCAGTAGTAGAGGCCGATCGCCGACCAGATGACGAAGTAGACGATCGCTCGCAGGTGGAAGAGGCCGGCATCGAGATAGGGAGCTTTGTGCTGCAGGATCGGATCGTGAGCCACCGCATCGGCGTGGGTCCAGTGGTAGATTTCGTGAATGCCGAGGGCGATCGGGATGAACAGCAGGGCAAACAACGGCAAGGTCGCCATGACGTGTTCCGCGAGTCGTCGGATGGTGACGCTCCAACCGGCCCGGACCAGGAACTGAATGACGACGAAGAAGAGACCGCCGAGGCCGAGGCTGAGGAAGAACAGGAAAGCGACGAGATACGAGTGCAACGCGTCGGCCGGGTGTCCCTTGCCCAGCAGGCCGGTCAGAAGCAGTCCCACGACCCCGATGGCCATTCCCAGGGTCGGCAGGCGGCGCCAGATTCCCTGGTTGGGTAGCGCCACCCGGTCGGAAGGTAGGCTGGGGGTCTGAATCTCCATGCTCAGGCCTCCACCACTTCGACGTGGTCAGCTCCCTGGCTGCGGAGGAGCCAGGCGGTCCCTTCGGGGTCGAACTCGGGATCGGTCGACTCGATCGAGAGGAAAAAACGATCGTCGCTGAACCTCTCGAACCGTTTCGAGTTGAACAGGGGGTGGTGGTGCTGGGGAAGCTTGGAGAGGCCGAGGAACCCCAGGAACGCGCCGGCGGCTCCTCCCATGACGCCACACTCGAACATGATCGGCACGAAGGCAGGCCAACTGAACAGGGGCTTGCCGCTGACGACCAGAGGGTAGGCCTGGGTACTGGCCCACCACTGCAGTCCCATTCCGGCGGCGGCGCCACCTAGGCCGAGGACGAGCACGACCATCGATACCCAGGATCGCTTCAGGCCCATCGCTCGCTCCAAACCGTGGATCGGGAACGGGGTGTGCGCGTCCCAGTGGGTGAAGCCGGCGTCGCGAACCCGCTCGCAGGCTTTCCAGAGTTGTTCCGGCGTGTGGAACTCGGCCAGGATTCCCCAGGGTTGCTTACTCACTGGCCTCTCCCTCCCTGGGAACCGTGGACGATGGGGTTGTGGTGGTGGACGTGAGCCTGGGGCAACACTCCCTTGACCTCGGCGATCGCCACCATCGGCACGAAACGAACGAAGAGCGTGAAGAGAGTGAAGAAGAGCCCGAAACTCCCCAGGAAGGTCGCGATGTCCCAGAACGTGGGTGTGAAGTAGTCCCAGCTCGACGGCATGAAGTCGCGATGTAGCGAGGTCACGACGATGACGAATCGCTCGAACCACATGCCGATATTGACGAAGATGGAGACCACGAAGAGAACTGCGATGCTCCGACGGGCCTTCTTGAACCAGAAGACCTGAGGGATCACCACGTTGCAGGTGATCATCGTCCAGTAGGCCCAGGCGAAGGGGCCGAGCGCCCGGTTCTTGAACGCGAAGAACTCATAGATGTTGCCGCTGTACCAGGCGACAAAGAACTCGGTGGCATAGGCGTAGCCGACGATCGTTCCGGTGGCCAGGATGAGTTTGGCCATGCGGTCGAAGTGGAGCATGTTGACGATGTGCTCCATTTTGAAGACGACGCGGCAGATCACCATCAGCGTGATGACCATGGCGAGCCCAGAGAAGATCGCTCCGGCCACGAAGTAGGGCGGGAAGATGGTGGTGTGCCATCCGGGCAGTTGCGAGGTGGCGAAGTCGAATGACACCACGGAGTGCACCGAGAGTACGAGCGGCGTGGCCAGGCCGGCGAGCAGCAAATAGGCGCGCTCGTAGTGCAGCCACTGTCGGTGGGAACCACGCCAGCCGAGCGAGAAGAGGCCGTAGATCCGCTGCTTGAGGACGGTGGTCGAGCGGTCCCGCATGGTCGCTAGATCGGGGATCAGGCCCAGGTACCAGAAGATCAGGGAGACCGTGCCGTAGATGTTGACGGCAAAGATGTCCCACATCAGCGGACTGCGGAACTGCGGCCATAGGCTCATCTGGTTGGGCACCGGAAACATCCAGTAGTCGAGCCAGGGGCGACCGGTATGGATGGCAGGAAAGATCAGTGCGCAGGCGACCGCAAAGAGGGTCATCGCCTCCGCGGTGCGGTTGATCGATGTGCGCCACCGCTGCCGGAACAGAAAGAGCACCGCCGAGATCAGGGTGCCGGCATGCCCGATGCCGACCCAGAACACGAAGTTGACGATCGGCCAGCCCCAAGCCACGGGCACGTTGTTGCCCCAGATCCCAGTGCCCTCCCAGATCAGCCACGCCAGGGAGACTCCCAGGAGTCCGAGCAGGGAGAGGCTGAAGGCGAGGAACAAGTACCAGCCGAGGGGTGCCTTCCATTCCAACGGGCGGGCTACCGCCTCGGTGATGTCGTGGAAGCTCGGATTGCCTTCGATCAGATCGGGCCGACGCTCGATCGGATCGAGGTCCACGGGTTCCGACACTTCCAGTGTGGATTGGGCTTCCGCCATACTCCCTCGCAAACTCGTGGAGCGATAGCTCTCCTGAGGAGATCGCTCACACTTTGAATCGGTAGAATTGTTGGAGACGTTCTAGCATCCCGGCGAACGAGCGTCAAGTTCCGGCAGGCTGCCGGGACGCTCAGATGTCGGGTGGAAAGAGGCAGGGAGATGAACGAAACTGACGAGACGCCGAAGGTGGCTTCATGGCGGTCGCCAAAGACCGCGATTCGAGCGAGCGCTACGCAAGGCCGGGGCGTGTACGCGACGACGTCGATCGCCGCCGGCGAGTTGGTCGCGGTCAAAGGGGGGTATCTGGTGGATGGCGCCCGACTCCGTCGGATGAAGCCGGTGATCGGAGACGCCGAGCTCCAGGTCGCCAGCGATCTCTTCCTGATTCCCAGCCGGCGAGAGGAGCACGATGCGGTCATGATGTTCCTCAACCACTCCTGTGCTCCCAACGCCGGAGTCCGGGGCAACATCCTCTTCGTGGCTCGGCGCGAGATCGAGGCCGGGGAGGAGGTCACCATCGACTACGCGATGATCGACGATGGAGACTTCGAGATGACGTGTCGTTGCGGCGAGCCGGAGTGCCGCGGCACGATCCACGGGCGCGACTGGCAACGGCCTGAGCTGCAGCGGCGCTATCGGGGCTTCTTCTCCTCCTACCTCGAAGACGAGATCTCGCGACGCCAGCAAGCTGCGGACTGAGCGCCCCGGATGCCGAGGAGGGAAGAGCAGGAGGGTGGGTGATGGTGTGTCCCCCGTGGTAAGGGCAGAGGAGCAGCGCGGTTGCCCCGTGGTGCACCGATTCTCCCGCCCGCAGGAGGCGGTCGCCGCGGCGGCGGCTCGGATCCTCGAGCTGACCTCGGGCCGGGGCGAGATGGTCCTCGGCTGGCCGACGGGGCGCACGATGATCCCGCTGTACGATGCCCTGGCGCGGTGGGCGCCCGAGGAGCGACAGAAACTCCAGCGCCATCGTGGCTTCAACCTGGATGAACTGCTGTTGCCAGCGCAGCACCCGGCGAGTTTCGCCGCCTACATGGAGCGCCATGCCTTCGCTCCTGGGCTGCTCTTGCCGTCGCGATGCGACATCCCTCGAATCGAGGGCGATCCCCTCGTCGAGTGCGCTCGCTACGAGGCTGCCCTGCAGCAGGTGGGAGGGCTCGACCTGGCGATTCTAGGGATCGGGGAAGATGGGCACATCGCCTACAACCTGCCGGGTCCGGCGGAGGCTGTGAC
Source organism: Thermoanaerobaculia bacterium (assembly GCA_030429235.1). Lineage (GTDB taxonomy): Bacteria > Acidobacteriota > Thermoanaerobaculia > Multivoradales > JAIOJS01 > JAIOJS01. Next base: position 70,436 of record JAUIDB010000016.1, read on the forward strand.
CCACCTGGTCGAGCTCCCTGACCGGATCGCCGACACCCTGCCCGGACCGGAGTTCCCTCGGCCGCTGCGTGCGATCACGCTGGGTCTGGGGGCCTTCCAGCAGGCTGAGCGGCTCCTCCTGCTCGCGACGGGTACGGCCAAAGCCACGGCGGTGCAGCAGCTGGTGGAGGGACCGCGATCGACGGACTGGCCCGCGACCCTGCTGCGGAGTCACCCGCGCTTCGAGGTCTACGTCGATGCCGCCGCGGCGAGCCAGATCGCCCCGGACGCTCGCGCGGAACCTCGCGGGTAGCGAAGAAACCGGTGTGCCGTCGTCCTCGCGAGCGCACTCCGGCTCCCGAGGTAGAGTCGGGGTGTGGGAAGAGCCATGCTAACCCTGATCTGCCGCCGCACCTGAAGCACCTGTCGCAAGGCGGTCGCCTTGCTCGACGAACAGCAGGTCACCTACCGCTACCGGGAGTACACCGAGGAGCCGCTCGACCGCGAGGAACTCGGGCGGGTCCTGGCGGCACTCGGCGTCAACCCGCGGGACGTGCTGCGGCACCGGGATCCGGCGTATCGCGAATTGGGACTCGGCGGCGACGAGTCGGACGCCGAACTGATCGAGGCGATGGTCTCCCGACCGACGCTGCTGCAGCGTCCGATCGGTTGGTTGGGATCTCGGGCGGTCGTGGGTCGGCCGATCGAGACGCTACTGGAACTCGTGGCTACCGCCGGGGAGTGACGATCTTCAGCTGGATCCTGGGCGGCCGCCGAAGACCGGGCCCCGGGCGGCACCTTGCATCCCCTCCTCCATCAGCTCAGCCGTGATCAGCTCCTCGCCGCGGCGGCGAGCGAAGGCTTCGATGCCACTCTCGAGCTTGCGGCGGATGAAGCGGATGGGGATCCGTTCCAGCCGCGCCCGAGCCTCGGGGCTCCAGCGCAAGGCTCCGGTGTCCAGGCGGGCGCCGCTCGGCTGGTGAGGGCAGGCTGGGTCCTCGGCGAACAGGTTGCCGGTCTGGGCGTAGGCTCGGCATCGGCAGCCGCCACAGAGGTCGCGGTACTCGCAGGCGCCACAGCGGCCTTCGAGTCGCTCCGGATCGCGTAGGTCGCGAAGCAGTGGGGCGTCGAGCCAGACCGAGGCGAAGCCTCCTTCGAGGACATTGCCGGCCACCTCGGCCGTGTACGGGCAGGGCGTGACGTTGCCCTCGGGCGTGATGCGGCAGTAGTGCGTACCGGCCATGCAGCCACCGCTCTCGAGCCCGGCCAGGCCCTGCTCGTAGGCGATCCGCTTGAACTGGGGAGCGCACTTGGCTCGCACCAACATGGGCCGGTACTCCTCCTGCTGACGAGTCAGCCAGGCCAGCAACGCCTCGGTGCGCTCGGCCGTGAGTTCGGTCATCGTGGTGCCGCGTCCGGTCTGGACCAGGAAGTAGAGGTTGAAGGACCAGGCTCCCTGGTCGCGGGCGAAGGCCAGGAGGTCGGAGATCTCGTCATAGTTCTCCTCCATGACCGTGGTCTGAACCAGAACCTCGAGGCCGTGGCGACGACAGGTCTCGAGGGCCCGTACCGAATGGTGCCAGGCGTCGCGTCCGCCGCGGAAGGCGTCGTGGCGATCGGCGTCGATCGAGTCGATGCTGATGCCGACGCCGCGCACGCCGCACTCGACCATCTTCTCGGCCACAGGGTCGGTGACCAGGACGCCATTGGTTCCCATCACGACCCACAAGCCTCGACGCGACGCGGCCTGTGCGATCTGGTAGATGTCCTTCCGCAGCAGGGGTTCGCCGCCGGTCAGAATCACCATCTCGGTTCCCAAATCGGCCATCTCGTCGACCAGAGCCAGGCACTCTTCGGTATCGAGTTCGCGTGCCGTCGAGCGGCCGGCGTCCAGATAGCAGTGCGGACACTTCAGGTTGCACTTCTTGGTCAGGTTCCAAGAGACCAGAGAGGGTTGAAACGAGGGATGGGCGGTCATCGGATGCAAAACGGGCACTCTCCTGAGGGGCGGTGGGTCGAGTATAGCGATGCAGTATCCTGATCGGATGCGTGCACAGCGAGCCGCCGTTTTCGCCTTCCTGCTGTGGCTCAGCCTCGGGTCGACGCTCGCGGCGCAGCCACCGGCGGCAGAGAGCGAGGCCCGCTTCGACCTGACATGGCGCCTCGAGGCGTCGATTCGACATCGGCGAGCGGACGGTGATGTCTGGGCGGGAGGGCAGGTGCGGCTTGTCGACCGCTCTCCGCCCGAGCAGGACCTGGTCCTCGAACTCGAAGAAGTTCGGGAGGCACCCTGGAAGCTCTACTGGGTCGATCCGTGGGGACCGTTTGGCGAGGAGGTCAAGGTGGCCTCGGTCATCGATCTGCCGGAGGGCTCCTGGGCCGCCTTGGCGATGGCCCGCCAAGTCGCCGAGTCGGAAGGACGTCGGCGCTACGAGGAGTGGGCCGCCCAGAGGTCCGACCCTCCGCCCTTCGACGGCAGCTTCGCCTTCGTGGTCATCGGACCGGCGTGGGGTCGGTTGCGGCTGCGGCTACCCGCCGAGGGCGGCGCGGCCGAACCCGAGAATCGCCTGACGGATCGGTGGCTGGTGGGACCGTTCGATCGCTGGGTCGGTTCGGCCTGGCCCGAGGTCGACACCGGGTACTGGTTCTGGAACGCCGGGCCCGAGGGCCCGTTCCCGTACGAACCCCATACCTACCACGCCTTGATGAAGATCCTGCCCCGCCTGGAGCGCGGTTCGCAAGCTCCCGCCGACTGGCCGGAGCGGGTGCTGGCCTCGACCCTGGCCATGGTGCGAACTCTGGTGCCGCGGATCTCGCAGGTCCTGCCGGAGGCGACGGAGCCCTTCGCGGGCGGCCAGATCCGAAGGACGGTCGCCCCAGGCTACGAGCGCTTCGATCTCGGAGGAGCCTCGATCGAACGCCGGGTGTCGGCGACGGGTGTTCCCGAACTGGTAGCGGTCCAGATCAAAGCCGAATCGACTTCGATCGGACTGCGACTCGAACTCGGGTTGGTGGAGTCGGACTGACTCGATCGCAGCTCGGCGCCGAGGGGAGAGGTCTCCGCCTAGCTGCCCGGCACCCCCAGCCAACCGCGGGTCAAGAAGTCTGACATGGTGATCAGGAGGAGTACCACGAGGAAGAGCACGGCGAGGATCACGGCGAGTTTGGTGGTCCGCTCGCTCCACTTCACGTGCATGAAAAAGAGCACGACCAGGGTGGCTTTGGTCAATGCGATGCCGATCGCGATGACGTCGTTCCACGGATCGCCGAAGTGCTGGAAGGCGACCCAGACCGTGGCCGCGGTCAACGCGAACAGGAAGGCGATGATCGTGATGTAGGTCTTCGGGGTGACGATATGGTGCTCAGACACGAGGTTCCTCCGAGATCTAGGCGCGGCCCAGGAGATAGAGCAGGGGGAAGAGGAAGATCCAGACGATATCCACGAAGTGCCAATAGAGCCCGAAGAGCTCGATCGGGTGGCTGTACTCGGGTGTGTAGCGCCCCTTGGCCGCGTGGTAGATGTAGAACAGCAGGAGTCCGAAGCCGACCACCATGTGCAGGGCGTGCATGCCGGTCATGGCGAAGTAGAGCGCCATGAACATCTTGATCTGCCCGGCGTACGGACTGTCCGATTCGAAGTTGTAGCCCGGAACCAGGTGGTGTTCGATCTTGGCGCTGTACTCGACGTACTTGACGCCGAGGAAGACGGCTCCCAGCGCCAGAGTGGCGATGAGCATCCAGAGCAGTACCTTCTTCTTGCCGGTCTGAGCGGCCCATACCGCCATCGCCATGGTGAAGGAAGAGGCCAGGAGAACCGCGGTATTGAAGCCACCGAGCTTGATGTCGAGCTGCGCACTCCCCAGCTCGAAGCCGATGGGGTAGAGGTAGCGGTAGACCAGGTAGGCGGTGAACAGGCCACCAAAGAACATCAGCTCCTGGGCGACGAAGGCCCACATTCCGAGAGTCGAGGCGGAGCGCTGCTGCTCCATCGAGTCGAAATGGTGCTGGAGTTCGGGAGAGTGCGCTTCAGCGGACGCAGACATGGACGACCTCCAGGGAGTTCGGGGTAGTTGCGGCTAGGGGGAGCAGGATGTCAAGCAACGCGCGGCTCCTCCGGTCGATGGTGGTAGTCGTACGCTTCGTGCTCGACCACGGGATCGTCGTCGAAGTTGAAGGTCGGCGGCGGTGAAGCGGTCTCCCACTCGAGGCCGACCGCCCCCCAGGGGTTGGCGGGAGCCTTCTTGCCGTAGCGCATCGACCAGGTGAGGTAGATGATCGGCAAGAGGTAGCCGAGGCCGAGCACGGAAGCGCCGGCCGTGGAGAGCACGTTGAAGACCTGGAACTCGGGGGGGTAGGCGTGGTAGCGACGGGGCATCCCGAGGTAGCCGACGATGAACTGCGGGAAGAAGGTCAGGTTGAACCCGACGAAGACCAGCAGGGCAGAGATCTTGGCCCAGAACTCCGGATAGAGTTTGCCGGAGATCTTCGGCCACCAGTAGTGCAGACCGCCGAGGTAGCCCATGATCGTGCCGCCGACCATCACGTAGTGGAAGTGTGCCACCACGAAGTAGGTGTCGTGCACGTGGGTGTCGAGTCCCATCGTCGCCAGGAAGACGCCGGTGAGGCCACCGATGGTGAACAGGCCGATGAAGCCGAGGGCGTAGAGCATCGGGGTCTGGTACGAGACCGAGCCCTGGAAGAGAGTGGCGGTCCAGTTGAAGACCTTGACTGCACTAGGGATGGCCACGAGCATCGACAGGATCGAGAACACCGCCCCGGCGTAGACACTCTGGCCACTCACGAAGAGGTGGTGCCCCCAGACCAGGAAGCCCAGGAAGGCGATCGAGAGGGAGGAGTAGACGACGAAGGTGTAGCCGAAGACCTTCTTGCGGGAGAAGGCGGCGACCAGCTCTGAGATCACCCCCATCGCGGGCAGAATCATGATGTAGACCGCAGGGTGGGAGTAGAACCAGAAGAGGTGCTGGAAGAGCACCGGATCACCGCCCTGAGCCGGATCGAAGATCCCGATGTGCAGGCTGTGGTCGAGCATCAGCATTACCAGGGTGATGGCGAGGACCGGCGTGGCCAACATGATGATGATGCTGGTGGCGTAGAGCGCCCAGACCATCAGCGGCATCCGGAACCACGTGAGGCCAGGAGCTCGCATACGGTGCACGGTGACGATGAAGTTGACCGCCGTCATGATGGAGCTGAAGCCGGCGATGAACCCGGCCATGGCCACCAGCGTGACCTGGGTGTTCGAGTACATCGAGCTGTACGGCGTGTAGAAAGTCCAACCGGTGTCGACCCCGCCGTTGATCAGCGCCCAGACGCCGAGAATGCCGGCCACCACGTAGACGTAGAAGCTGGCCAGGTTGATCCGGGGAAAGGCGAGGTCTTTGGCTCCTACCATCAACGGCAGGATGAAGTTTCCGAGCACGGCCGGGATGGCGGGGATCAGGAAGAAGAAGATCATGATCACACCGTGCATGGTGAACAACCGGTTGTAGATGTCCGGTTGCACCATGTCGCCCTCCGGGGTGAGGAGCTCCAGGCGGATCAGGGCAGCGAACAGGCCTCCGACCGAGAAGAAGATCGAGACCGCCACCAGGTAGAGCAGCGCGATCCGTTTGTGGTCCTTGGTCAGCAGCCAGGACTTGATGCCGTAGGCCGCGTTCAGGTAGTTGCTGCGCGAGCTATCGGTGATGAGGGTGCTCATAGCGTTTCCTCGGTCGCCTCGTCGGCCGCGCTGGCGGCATTCTCAGCGGGGTTGGCCTCGGCCGCGTCCTCGGGACTGGGCGACAGGCTCTTGATGTAGGTGATGAGCTTGAAGACGTTCTCTTCGCTGATCTGCCCCTGATAGGTGGGCATCAAAGGCGAGTAGCCGTCCACGATCTTCTCGGCCGGGGTGAGGATCGACTCCCGCAGGTACTGGTCGTCGATGGTGACGGTTCGGCCGTCGACCAGTCGAACCTCCTCGCCGTAGATATCGTGAAGGCTGGGGCCGCGGCCGCCGTCTCCTTCGCCATGGCAGGTACCGCAGGCCAGCTGGTCAAAGAGCTGGCGGCCGGCTTCTTCGGGAGCCTGAGCAGTGGCGGCGCCGCCGGCGAGCCAGCGTTCGTAGTCCTCGGGCTCGAGAACCACGACCTGTCCGCCCATCAGGGAGTGCTCGGCGCCGCAGAACTCGGCGCAGAACAGGTGGAAGCTGCCGGTCTTGGTGGCTTCGAACCAGACGGTGGTGTAGCGGCCGGGGATGACATCCTTCTTGACGCGGAAGGCGGGGAAGTACAGGCTGTGGATGACATCCTGGGAGATCGCCTTGATGACGATTGGCTGGCCCTTCGGGACGTGCAGGGTGTTGATCTCGCGTTGGCCGTCGGGATGCTGGAACTTCCACATCCACTGCTTTCCGATCGCGGTGTACTCGATGGCGTCGGCGGGAGGCCGGGACTGCGCGAAGAAGACCTTGGCTCCCCAGAAGAAGAGGACCAGGACGATGGCCAACGGAATCGCGGACCAGACGATCTCCAGAAGTAGGCTGCCGTGCAGGTTGCTGCCGATTTCGTCGTCGGAGCGTCGACGGTAGCGCACGGCGCAGTAGACCACGGCTCCCGCGATGAGAATCGAGAAGAAGGCGGAGAGCGCGACCAGGAACAGGTAGATTGCGTCTACCTGGCCGGCCATCGTCGAGGCCGCCTCTGGGAAGAGGGGGAAATCCAAGGGCATTTTAGGAGAGACCCTCCTGCGCAGTTGCTCTAGAGTGGTGGGCTTTCGGGTGTTTCTCGAGACGGAGGAGGACCGTGATGAGGGCACCCAACCCGATCAGGGTGAGGAGGCCACCGATGCGCAAGAGACGCATGGTGAGCAGGGTGTACTTGCCGGTCGCTGGGTTGTAGCGGTAGCAGTACAGAAGGACCTGGTCGACGGCGGTTCCGAGACGGCGTTCGGAGGCCTCGACCAGCCCCAGTCGAAGGTTCTTGGGGGGGTATTCGATTCCGTAGAAGTAGCGAGAGATGCGCCCGTCCGGCGTGACGAGGAGCACGCTGGCGGCGTGGATGTACTCAGACGTCGCGGTATCCAGGGTGGCCCGGAAGCCGATCGCCTCGGTGAGCTCTCGAACCGCGGCCTCGTCGCCGGAGAGGAAGTGCCACCCGTCGTCGCCGCGGGGTTCTTCCAGCCCGCGGTTGTAGAGGTCGAGGGCCGACTGGCGGCGGGGCGCGGCGTCGGCGGGACCCTCGGCGGGGTTGAAGCTGAAGGCCACGACGTCGTACTCGCTACCGGCATCGAAGGTCAGGACCTTGAGGCTCTTGACCAGGCTCTCCAGGGTCAGGGTGCAGAGCATCGGGCAACGGTAGTAGACCGGCAGCAAGACGACGGGGCGTTCGCCGAAGTAGTCGCCGAGTCGCACCGCCTTGCCACTAGAGTCCAGCCATTGGCTGTCGAGAGGTAGGCTGTCGCCGATCTTCTGCTCGATGCCGGCGTCCCCGAACTCGCTCGGCCGCGTGGACGCTGCGAGATCTTGGCCCCATGCTCCCGCCACCCCACTGGACGCGAGGGCCAGGAGGCTCAGAGCGGTGCGGCGCACCGCGGGGGTGAGACGGAGGGACTGGATCATGAGCTACTCGGTAGGTGGGACGGCGTCGGTGCGGTTTGGAGTCTCTTCGCTGTCGGCTTCGTCGGTGACCGCGGCGTCGTGGCTCGCGGCGGCGAGTTGTGCGACGGCGAGATCCAGCGCACGGTCGATGGGGACGTGCGCGATTCCGGCCGCCTCATCGACCCAGCCGTAGCTGTGCAGCTGCTTCTCGGCGGCGCTGAGGTTGCGGTCGAGCTCGCGCTCCGGTAGCTGAAGCAGCTTCGGACCGGGCACCTCGATCGGGAGACTGGCTTCCGACAGGACGGGAGCCGCGGGATCGGCCTGCTTCTCCAGGTCGAGGAAGAAGAAGTAGAGCCAGTAGATGAAGGCGCAGGCCAGGACGAGGAAGACCACGGTCGCCCCGAGGGTCTTCACCAGGAAGCCGTAGGAGATCTCTCCGTCGTAGGAGTGGCCGCCCTGGGGTGATGCTTCGTGGGTTCTACTCATAACCGAGGGTCTCCGCCAGATAGGGGTCGTTGACCGGTAGGAGCGGTCGCTTGGCGAGCAAACCCCAGAAGATCCAGATCCAGACTCCGCCGAGGCCGATGACGGCGGCGAGGTCGATCCAGATACCGGCGAAGGGGTGGAACTCACCATGGTGCGCTTGCAGCGTCGGAACCACGTTCCAGTAGATGTCGAACCAGCGCATGCACAGCAGCCAGGCGGCGACCTTCATCAGGCGCTTGCGTCGCTGTTTCAGGCTGGCCGACAGGAGGATCAGGAAGGGCAGGATGAAATGGCCCAGGAGGAGGAAGACGCTGGCGGCGGTCCAGGCTCCACGCATGCGAGGCAGGTAGAAGGTGATCTCCTCGGGCAGGTTGCCGGACCAGATCAAGAGCATCTGGGAGAACGAGAGATAGGCCCAGAGCATGGTGAAGGCGAACAGGAGTTTGCCGTAGTCGTGGAAGTGACTGCGGACGAACACCTTGTTCATCGGCTCTCGCTCGGCCAGCCAGTTGGCGACGAGGATCGTGAAGGTGAGAGCCGACAGGCCGGTGCCGGCGAAGAACCAGAGACCGTAGAGGCTCGAGAACCAGTGCGGATCGAGCGACATCACCCAGTCTACGGAGGCGAAGGTCATGGTCAACGCTAGGAGCAGGAAGCCGATCGCCGACCATCCCTGCAGGCGGGTGAAGAGCTTGGCGTCGCCGGTTCGGTCCTGTTCGGCGGAGAGGGCCCGGATTCTCCAGGCGAGCACCCCCCAGACCAGGAAGTAGAAGACGTTGCGCAGCAGGAAGAACTCACGGTTGAGGTAGGGCGCCTTCATCGACAGGATCGGATCCGCGGCGACGGCGGCCGTATCGGTCCAGTGGTAGAGGTCGCTCATGCCGAGGGCGATCGGAATGAAGGCCACGGCCAGGAAGGGGATGGTGGCCGAGGCCGCTTCCAGCTGGCGTCGAATCACCAATCCCCAGGCGCCGCGGGAGAGGTGGTGCAGCATCATCAGTCCGAGCGAACCGAGGGCGACGGAGGCCCAGAAGACGTAGGCGATCAAATACGCCTGGTAGAAATGGTGGTGGTCCATGGCGAAGCCGGCACCGGTGGCGGCGAGGCCGACGACGCCGGCGATCAGCGCCTTGCTTCGGGGTCCGCTGGTGGCGGCCGGGGGGGCGAACTCGGTGGCTGTGATGGCGTTCATAACGTTCTCTTCGGTCGTGACGGTCGTCCAGGCTCGATGGCCGCTCTAGTGGCCGCCGGAGTGGTCGTCAGCAGGGGCGGTCGTGGCCGCACCAGGGTTGGTGAGCGCCTGACGGTCGGCCGCGGTCAGTGCCGAAGCCTCGACTCCCTGTGACAGCTGAAGGGCGCGGATGTAGGCCGCGATGGCCCAGCGATCCTCGACCGAGATCTGGCTGGCATAGCTCGACATGACGCCAAAGCCGTTGGTCATCACGTCGTAGTAGTAGCCAACCGGTTGCGACTTCAACGGGTCGGTATGGAAGGAGGGGGGTACCTTGTAGCCGCGCTGGGCGACCATGCCCTGTCCGTCGCCGAGCCGCCCGTGGCAGGGCGAGCAGAAGATGTCGTAGCGTTGCTGCCCACGCTCGAGGAGGGGCCGGTCGGCCTCCAGCGGCAGGACGGTCAACAGGTTGCCATTGGCATCCTTGCCCTCGAAGAGGGCGACATCCTCACGGAGCTGGCCGCGAGCGATCGCTCCTTCGACCGGCGGGCGGGACGCCATGCCGTCGGCGAAGAAGGTGCTCGCTTCGAGGGGTTCCAGGCGGGGCTGGTCGTGCATGTCCTGCCGACACCCGGGAGCGAGGAGGGCAACAGTACCGAGCAGGGCCCAGGTAGCGAGACGGAGGCGTCCGGGGCGCGACTTCGATCTAGTGGTCAACTTCGGTCACCTCCGTGGGCCCGAGACTGGCCAGAAACTGGTGGGTCTCGTCGCGGTCGAAGTGAGGGTCGTCTGCCTCGATGCACAGGAAGTAGCGATCCTGTGAGGCGGCCGAGAACCGCGGGTTGTTGAAGACGGGGTGGTACGGCGTCGGGAGTCCGCAGAGCGCGAACATGCCGAAGACTGCGGTCAGGGCCGAGAACAGGATCGTCATCTCGAAGGTCACGGGGATGAACATCGGCCAGCTGTTGAAGGGGCGCCCGGCGATGTTCATCGGGTACTCGATCACGTTGACCCAGTACTGCATTCCGAAGCCGGCCAGGCAGCCGATGATGCCGCCGACCAGGACCATGAGAGGCAGTCTCGAGTGGTGGGATCCGAGAGCCTCGGCCAGTTCCTCGATCGGGAAGGGAGCGTAGGCATCCATCTTCCGATGACCCCGCTCGTAGGCCTTGCTGGTGGCCTCGACCAGGGTGTTCGGGTCTTCGAATTCCGCCATCAGGCCGTAGAGACGGCCGCTCGTTTCGAGCTCGTGACCGTGACTCATCAGTGGTGCTCCTTCGGATGACCGGTGGCCTTGATCTTGGCTTCCGGCAGTAGCGTGCGGACCTCGAAGATCGAGATCATGGGCACGAAGCGAATGAAGAGGAAGAGGAGGGAGAGGAAGAGTCCCATCGTGCCGACGTAGATCGCCCAGTCCCAGATCGTGCCGTGATACATCCCCCAGGACGAGGGGAGGAAGTCACGGTGCAACGAGGTCACCACGATGATGAACCGCTCCATCCACATGCCGACGTTGACGAACATCGAGACGATCCACAGGCCGAGCGCCGAGGTGCGCACACGACGGCTCCACAGGGCCTGGGGAGCGAGCACGTTGCAGAGAATCAAGCTCATCCAGTGCCACTTATAGGGCCCCGTGACCCGGTTCTTGACCATGAACCACTCGAAGGGGTTGCCCGAGTACCAGGCCATGAAGATCTCGACCCCGTAGCCGTAGGCCACGATCAGTCCGGTGGCCAGCATCACCTTACCCATGTTCTGGAGGTGTCGCTGGGTGATGAAGTCCCCGAGGTTGAAGATCGAGCGCAACGGAATGGTCAGGGTGAGGACCATCGCGAAGCCGGCGAAGATCGCCCCGGCGACGAAGTAGGGCGGGAAGATCGTGGCGTGCCAGCCGGGAATGATGCCGACCGCGAAGTCGAAGGAGACCACGCTGTGCACCGAGAGCACCAGGGGGGTGGCGATCCCAGCGAGCAGCAGCGAAGCGACTTCGTGCTCGTGCCAGTGCTTGGCGGAGTTGCGCCAGCCGAGGGCGGTCATGCCGTAGATGATCTTGGCGATCTTGTTCTTCGAGCGATCCCGCAGGGTGGCCAGATCGGGGATCAGACCCACGTACCAGAAGAGCACCGAGACCGTGGCGTAGGTCGATACTGCGAACACGTCCCATACCAGGGGGCTACGGAACTGTGGCCACATCCCCATGGTGTTGGGGTAGGGGAGCAGCCAGTACGCGAGCCAGGGACGGCCGACGTGGATCAGCGGGAAGATGCCGGCGCAGGCCACCGCAAAGAGGGTCATGGCCTCCGCGAAGCGGTTGATCGACGTTCGCCACTCCTGCCGCAAGAGGAGGAGAATGGCCGAGATCAGGGTTCCGGCGTGGCCGATTCCGATCCACCACACGAAGTTGATGATGGCGAAGCCCCATCCGACGGGGGCGTTGAGTCCCCAGATTCCGGTTCCCTGGAAGACCAGCTTGGCGATCGAGAAGATCAGCAGCATCATCAACAGGAAGGAGAACCCGAAGGCTGGGTAGAACCACTTCGGGGTCCCCCGGGTCACGACCTCACTGATGCGGTCGGTGACCGAACCCGTAGTGTGACCGGGCGCCAGTACCGGTGGTTTTTCGATGATTCCCGGGCGGTCGTAGCCGCCGTCTTGGATTACCGACATGGTTCCCCCGCTAGTGCACTAGAGATCGTTTTGGTCTCGAATCCTCGCCTCATGCGTGCCCCTCCCCGGCGGAGTGGTCGGAGGCCAGGGCCGGATTCGGGTTGTTGACCTTGGCCAGATAGGTGGTGCGTGGTCGAGTGTTCAGCTCGGAGAGCAGCGAGTAGTTGAGCTCCTGCCCCTTCCACTGGGTGACTTCCGCTTCGGAGTCGTTGATGTTGCCGAACGCGATCGCCTCGGTGGGGCAGGCCTGCTGGCAGGCGGTCACGATCTCGCCGTCGCGGATCTCTCGATGCTCGCGGCCGGCGACGATCCGCGCCTCACTGATCCGTTGGACACAGTAGGTGCACTTCTCCATCACGCCGCGGAAGCGCACCGTGACGTCGGGGTTGCGCTGCAGCTTCAACGAGGGCGTTACGAAGTCCTGGTACTTGAAGAAGTTGAACCGACGGACCTTGTAGGGGCAGTTGTTGGCGCAGTACCGCGTGCCGACGCAGCGGTTGTAGACCATGTCGTTCAGGCCCTCCTCGCTGTGCACCGTGGCCGCCACCGGGCAGACGAGCTCGCACGGAGCGTTCTCGCACTGCTGGCAGGGAACCGGAAGGTTCACCATGCCGTCGATGTCGCCGTAGTCGTCGCCGGTGAAGTACTGATCGACCCGCAGCCAGTGCATCTCGCGCCCGGCGGCGATCTGGTCCTTGCCCACGACAGCGATGTTGTTCTCACTCTGACAGGCGATGACGCAGGCGTTGCAGCCGGTGCACGCGGAGAGGTTGATGGCCATGCCCCAGGCGTTGCCCTCGTAGGGGTGGGGCGGGAACATGCTCATCTCGGGCGGGAACTCGTGGCCTACGTCGTGAGCGAAGTGGGGATGCTCGCGGTAGTGCTCGAGCGACGCCTCGCGCACCAGGTGTCGGCCCTCCATGTTGAAGTGCTCTTGGGTGCCAGCCAGTTGGTAGCCGCTGCCGACCTTGGTCAGGGTGACGGCGGCCGACCAGAAGGCCTCGGTGGTGCGGAGCCTGCCGGCGTCGAAACCCTGTCCGGTTCCGACTCGGCCCGCGGCCGTCCGGCCGTATCCGAGGTGCGCCGTCACGACGCCGTCGGCTTGACCCGGTTGCACCAGAACCGCCATCTCCTGGGAGCGGCCGGAGGCCTCGACGTTGACCAGATCACCGGTCTGTAGACTCAGCTCTTGGGCGGTGTGGGGTGAGACGAGAAGCGCGTTGTCCCACGTCAGTTTGGAAATCGGCTTGGGGCACTCCTGCAGCCAGCCGTTGTTGGCGAACCGACCGTCCCAGACCGTCGGGTCGGGTCGGAGGGAGAGTTCGAGCGTGGCGGCGGAGCGTCCGGCGATGGCGCGAGCGGCGGCACTGGCGTCGATCGGACCCAGAGCAAGAGCCTCGGCTGCAGAGCCGGCTACCGTTCCGTCGTGGATCGCCTTGCGCCAGGCCTTCTCGCTGCCCAGCTGCTCGACCCAGTAGTCGCGGACCAGGTCGTAGCCTTTGACTCCGGGCGTACCCTCCAGTACGGCGAGGACCTCGTGGGTCGACTTCGAACCGTAGAGCGGCTCGATCAGCGGCTGTTGGATGCTGATGCTTCCGTCGTAGGCCCGGGCGTCTCCCCAGGCTTCGAGGTAGTGGGTGGCCGGGATGTGCCACTGACAGTAGGGGCTGGTTTCGTTCGGGCGCTGTCCGTAGTGGACCTTGAGCCAGGTCTTGGGGTTCTGGAGGGCCTGCGCGAAGTCGAGATCGGCCGGTGCGTCGTAGACCGGGTTGGCCTCGAGTATCAGCAGGACTTCGATCTCTTGGTTGTTGAGTTCGTCGACCAGGGCCCGGAGGTCGGTGAGGTCGTCGCCGGGGCGCGCCGCCGCGGGCTGGGTGACGCGGACCGTGGTGCCAACGTTGCCTAGACTCTGGTTGATCGCCAGGACGAGGGTGTGGAGTTCTTCCGAGAGATGATCCCCGGCGAGCACAGCGCCCCGCCCGGAGGCTGCCTGCAGATCCTGGGCTGCGACGTGGACCCAGTTGCGGGTGGCCTCGTCGAGATCCCCCGGTGAGCTGACGCCGGCCACTCCGACCTCGGCGGCGAGGGCAGTGGCTAGCCGTTCGATCTGGGACGGCGTCCGAGCCAGCCGGTGGTCGGCGATCGAGCCGGTGTTCGAGGCCGCACTCTCGACCACGTAGAGTCGGTTCATCTCGACTCCGTCGACGAAGGCCCGGCGGCGGCGACCAAAGTCCTTGGCGTAGCGCACGGAGCCCGGCCCCTGGGCCAGGAAGTCGGCATCGAGACTGAGAAGTACGTCGGCTTCGGCCAGGGCGTAGTGGACCTCGGCCGGCTGTCCGGCCGCGGCGCTGGCACCGAGGGTCGCGTTGCGACGGCTGGCCGCTTCGTACTGATACCACTTGGCCTGCGGGAACCGCTGGAGGACTCGCTCCATCTGGGCCGCCAGGCTGGGCGAGGTGATCGAGCCGCTGAGGATCCTGAGGCCCGCGCCTCCTGAGGCGGATTGGGCTCCCGCGGCCCCCATCAGGGCGTCGACGAGGGCCTCCCAGGTGCGGATGCGCCCCAGATGGGTCAGGGTCTGGGAGCGGTCGGGATCGTAGAGATCGAGGATCGAGGCCTGGGTCTTGAGATCGACGGCGCCCAGGCTGGCCGGGTGTTCGGGGTTTCCCTCGACCTTGGTTGGCCGGCCCTCATGGCTCTCGACCAGAATCCCGGTGGCGTAGCCCCCGAGGGTCGCCGCGGTGGCGAAGTACTCGGGTTTTCCGGGGATTCGCTGCTCGGGCTGGCGAACGAAGGGCACGATGGTCTCGAGCGGCTGCTTGGTACAGGCAGTAGCACCTCCCAGCGCCAGCGAGGCACCCATGAGCTGGAGGAAGCGTCGCCGGTCGACGCCCTCGGCGAGCGGGATGGCGAGTCGCGGGAACTCGCGAGCGATCTCCTCCCGGAACGCGTCCGTCTGAGCGAACTCTTCGAGGCTCCGCCAGTACTTGCGGCCGGTCGGCTCAGCCGAGGTGCTCGGTTGGGGGGTTGCCTGGTGTTGGTCGTTGTTAGCCATGGTGCGGGCGAATCCTTCCCTCGACGTGCGAGACGGTAAGGGTTGTGGGCATATCTGTCGGAGCTCTCCTAGCGGATGGCTCAGCGATGGCAGGTCGAGCAAGAGGTCTTGCTCTGGATGTGGTACTCGTCGACCAGTTGGGCGCGCTGCTCGTTGGACAGCGAGCTTGGATCCCAGTCGACGTTGAAGACCTCGCTTCGCGGCCGGACCTGGCTGGCCGGATCGCGGTGACAGTCGAGGCACCACTCCATCTTCAGGCTCTCTGCCTTCCAGGTGATCGGCATCTCGTCGATCTCTCCGTGGCAGGAAGTGCAGCCGATCCCCTTGGCGACGTGGATGCTGTGATTGAAGTAGACGTAGTCGGGTACGTCGTGAACCCTGGTCCACTCGATCGGCTGGCCGTTGCGGAAGCTCTCGCGCACCGGCTCGAGCATCGGACTATCCTTGAACAGCTCGTTGTGGCAGTTCATACAGGTCGAAGTCGGGGGAATTCCTGCGAAGCTGCTGGTCTCGACGGAGGTATGGCAGTAGCGGCAGTCGATCCCGACCTCACCTACGTGGTGGTCGTGGCTGAACGGGACCGGCTGTTCGAGGATGACGTTCTTGCGCGTGACGATCGAAGAGCGATCGAGGGCGGCGGCGATCCAACCGGCGAAGCCCACCGTAAGGACCACAGCGAAGATCGAGACACGCGAGATCGTGTTCGTACTGGGATGAAAGATTTGAGACATCGTCTCCCTCTCGGAGCAGGACGGGAACGCTAAGCGGAACTCCACGATAACCGAGCGCAGAGGCTCTGCGCAAGGCTTGTGAAATTATTCACAAAGTCTTGTCGGGTGCAACCCGCACCCTGGGCGTTTCCGGGTCGCGGCCGGCCGGACCGGTCGCGTCGCGCTGCTGTGAAAGGGCGGTTGTTCGATGCCGTCGAGCCGAACTGCTCCCCGGATGGGTGAGAAGCGATCCAGCGAGTGGCTGCCGCCACCTGTTCGGTGGTCCTCCGGTTTCGTTGACTTGGGCTGTGGTTCGATCGGATCTGTCCGCTACGGCTCGTTTCGATCTTGGGCGTTTGTAGCCCAACCGTCGCGGAGCGCCCCGCGGAGAGCCTGGTCTCCCCTGCCGGAGGCGAGTCTTCCACAGGGCACGGCCAGGCTGCCTTGACCTAGGTCAATTGGGCTAGCCTTCTGGCGTGGACGTAGGTGTCGTGGCTCGGGCTTCGAGCGAGACCGTTCGCAGCTCCGGATGGGCCCGGCCCTGCGTTAGAATCGCGGTTTGGACATGAGTACTCGAACCCTGGATCCACCGCTGCTTCGTCTCCGTTGGAGCGATCTCAAGGTACTGACCAAATCTGGCATCACCCTGATGATCGTGGTCAGCACCGCAGTGGGGTTCCTTCTCGCGGCCACCGAACCTCAGCCGTGGTGGCTCTGGTTTCATACCCTCTTGGGGACCGCGCTGGTTTCAGCCGGTTCCTCCGGCCTGAACCAGGTGGTCGAACGCGACCTCGACTCGCGCATGCGGCGCACGGCGCAGCGGCCGATTCCGGCCGGCCGCGTCCACCCGGATCTGGCCCTCGCGGTCTCGGTGGTCCTCGCCATCCTCGGCATCGTGGAACTGGTTCTGATGGTCAATCCGCTGGCGGCGTTTCTCGCCGGTGCGACCCTGGCCGGCTACGTCTTCATCTACACTCCTCTCAAGCGCCTCAGCTCGCTGTCGACCATCGTGGGCGCGGTCCCGGGCGCGGTGCCTCCGATGATCGGATGGGCCGCCGTGCGTGGCGAGATCGGCGCGGGGGCGCTGGCCCTCTTTGCCTTGCTCTTCTTCTGGCAGATGCCGCACTTCCTGGCCATTGCGTGGATGTACCGTGAGGACTATGCCCGCGGCGGTTTCCCGATGCTCTCGGTGGACGATCCGGACGGCCTGAGAACGGCACGACAAGCGGTGCTCTACTGCGCGGCTCTAGTCCCGGTCAGTCTGTTGCCGTCGTCGCTCGGACTGGTCGGGGTGGCTTACCTGGTCGGGGCGCTGGTTCTCGGTGTGTTCTATTTCTGGGCCAGCCTGCAGTTCGCCTTCGATCGAAGTGTCGCCAAGGCCAAACGCCTGATGCTGGTGTCCGTCATCTATCAGCCGCTCATCCTGGCGGTGCTGGTGATCGATCGGCTGGTCTGAGCGGCGGGGCAGGACCGAGACCGAGCGGCCCGGCCTCAGAGAGGTCAGCTATAGTTCGGGGCTGTGTTCGAGTTGAGCCAGCTACCTACCCTGAACGCGACTCTCAACGGGGCCAGCGCGCTCTGCCTGGCCAGTGGGTACGTGTTGATTCGTACGGGTCGGCGCGAGGCCCATCGCTGGGCGATGACGGCGGCCTTCGCCATTTCCTGTCTCTTTCTAGTGAGCTATCTCGTGTACCACTTTCAGGTGGGCTCGGTGCGCTATCCGGTCGATGGGCCGGCCCGCTCCCTGTACCTCGGTATCCTCTTGACGCACACGGTACTGGCGGCGGCCGTGCCCTTTCTCGCGGTGGCGACCCTGTACCAGGCGGTGCGGGGACGTTTCGAGCGGCATCGGCGGATCGCTCGCTGGACACTACCTATCTGGTTTTACGTCTCGGTCACCGGGGTGGTGATCTACGTGATGCTCTATCACCTGTCGGGGCGCTGATGACGGTCTCGGGTTCTCGGTCGGAGCCCCCGGCGCTCCTCTGGCTGCGGTGGGGTATGTGGGCCCTGTTGGTCATGGTACTGGCGGGGTTGACGGCGGTCTGGTGGAATTCGGCCCCCACGGCTCCGCGCGCCACCACCTCGTCGCAGTTGCCGGTCTACTCGCAGGTGCCGGACTTCGAATTCGTCAGCTCGACCGGGGCCGGGATTCGAAGCCGCGACCTCGACGGTCCCTGGGTGGCCGACTTCATCTTCACCCGCTGTGCGGTCACCTGTCCGCGCATGACGTCCAAGATGGCCGCGCTGGGAGACAAACTGCCCCCCGGCGTGCGGCGGGTCTCGATCACCGTCGATCCGGCACACGATACTCCCCAGGTGCTGGCCGACTACGCGCGCTCCTACGGAGCCGATCGGCAGGATTGGCTCTTCCTGACCGGACCCGAAGAGGAACTGCGCCGGCTGATCGTCGAGAAGTTCCTGCTCGGGGTCAGCGACCGGGCTCCCGATGAGCCCGGATACGAGGACGAACCGATCACCCACAGCACTCGCTTCGTCCTGGTCGATGGGAGCGGGGGCGTCCGAGGCTACTACGACGCCTTCGATGCCGAATCGGTGGCGACCCTGCTGACCGACGCGGCCCGGTTGGTGCGGTGAGGGAAGAACGCTCGCTCGATCTCTTGCGGTCGGCCGACGAGGCGGTGCGAAGGGACGGCCGGGCCGTCCTCTGCCAGATCGTACGCACCGAGGGTTCGACCCCCGGCAAGCTCGGCTGGCGCATGTTGGTGCAGGTCGACGGAACCTGGCTAGGCAACCTCGGCGGCGGTGCCTTCGAGGCCATGGTGCAGCACGATGCGCGCTCGAAGCTGCAGGACGGGGGACGCTCCGAGGTCAAGCGCTACTACCTGACCGAAGAAGCGGTGAAGGGACAGCCGACCGGCATGGTGTGTGGTGGCATGGTCGAGGTGTTTCTGGAAGTGCTCGAGTTGCCACCTCAGCTGGTCGTGGTCGGCGCCGGGCCGGTGGGACAGGCGGTGGCGGCGGCGGGAAGGCTGGCGGGCTTCGATCTGCTGGTGGTCGACGATCGATCGGAGTTTCTCGAAGCGTCGCGTTTTCCCGAGGGAACTCACCTGATCGAGGTCGATCGCGAGGTGCGAGAGGACTTCCTCCAGGGCTGTGTCGGGCGTGACCTCTCGGTGGCAATCGTCAGCCGCTGCTGGGAAACCGATACCGCGGCCCTCGCCGCAGTGCTGCGTCAGGCTCCGCCCGGCCTCCGCTACCTGGGACTCCTGGGGAGCCGGCGCAAGGTCGAACGCGTGCGACAGGAGATCGAGGCTCGCGGACAGTCCCTCGAAGGAATTCCGCTTCGGGCTCCGATCGGCCTCTCCGGCCTCGGGGACAGCCCCGGTCAGATCGCGATTGCGATCCTGGCCGAGGTGTTGCAGCTGCGCGCTTGACTCAATCGGGTTCGGCGTCGCCGCCGACGATTCCGACCTTGCGGGCGTAGTAGCGGAAACTGCGGAACGACATTCCCAGCAGTTCGGCGGCCCGGGTCTGAACGCCATCCTCTCTCTCCAGGGCCTGAGCCATCAGGTCGGCTCGGATCTGATCGAGGTACGCCTCGAGGTCGAGACCTTCTGGAGGGAGATGCGAAGCGCTCTGGGTCAGGGATCCGCGACGTGTGAGCTGAGGTGGCAGGTCGCGCGTAGTGATCGCGTCTCCGCTGCACAGCGCGAGGGTCCGTTCCACCAGGTTCTCCAGTTCCCGCACGTTGCCGGGCCAGGCGTACTCCTCGAGAATTCGCATCGCCTCGGCCGTCATCGGGCGGGCGTCGAGTCCACTCTCCTGGGAGAACTGGCGGATGAAGTGATCGGTGAGAAGAGGAATGTCCTCACGGCGCTCGCGGAGAGGGGGGAGGTGGATCGGGATCACGTGGATCCGGTAGTAGAGGTCCTCCCGGAAGGAACCCTCTCGGATCAATTGTTCTAGGTCCCGGTTGGTGGCGGCCAGGATGCGGACGTCGACCGGACTCTCCTGACTCCCGCCGACCTTGCGGACCGTCTTGTTCTGCAGCGCCCTCAGCAGTTTGACCTGCATCGGCGCCGTCATCTCCCCGATCTCGTCGAGAAAGAGCGTACCGCCATCTGCTTCGTGGAACAGACCCTTCTTCTCCCGGATGGCGCCGGTAAACGCACCCTTCTCGTGTCCGAAGAGCTCGCTTTCGAGCAGGTTCTCGGGCATCGCTCCGCAGTTGATCGACAGGAAGCGCTGGCGCTGCCGGGGACTCGCAAAGTGGATGGCCCGGGCGATCAACTCCTTTCCCGTGCCGCTCTCACCGTGGATCAGGACCGTAGAGGAGGTGCGAGCCACCCGCTCGACCAGGCCGAAGATCTCCTGCATGCGCCGGCTCTTGCCGATGATCTTGTTGAACGTGTACTTCTGCTCGAGTTCCTTGCGCAGGTAGACGTTTTCGGCCACCAACTGGGTCTTCTCGAGCGCCTTCTGGACCAGTACCTTGACCTCGTCGACGTCAAACGGCTTCGAGACGTAGTCGTAGGCGCCGAGGCGCATCGCCTCGATGGCCGACTTGGTCGACGAGTAGGCGGTCATCATGATCACCGAGGTTTCGGGGTGGTGCTCGCGAATCTCGACCAGGAGTTCCATCCCGTTTCCGTCCGGCATGTAGATGTCGCAGAGGACGAGATCGAAGGAGGTATCGGCGAGAATCTCACGTGCTCGCTCTACCGACTGCGCGGTTTGCACTTCGTGACCCTCCTGGGTCAGCAGCAGTGAGAGAAACTCGAGGAGGCTCCCCTCGTCGTCGATGATCAGCGCCCGACTCAAGGTTCGCTTCCCAGAGCCTGAGTGGTGGTTTGGTGTGCGATCGGCAAGATGACGTGGAGCGAGGTACCCATTCCGGGGAAGCTGTCGACCTGAAGGGTTCCTCCGTGCTCTTCGATGATCCGGTAGACGATGGCCATGCCGATCCCCGTGCCCCCGTCGAAGAAGGACTTGAAGGGCTGGAACAGACGGGAGCGTTCCTCTTCGCTCATTCCTCGCCCGGTGTCTCCGACGTGCAGATGATAGTCGCCGCTGTCCAGGTGCCCCCGGATGCGCAGGGTGCCGCCGTCGGGCATCGCGCGGAGCGCGTTGCGGGCGAGGTTCCAGAAGATCTGACTGATCTGGTCCGCATCAGCCATGACTAGAGCCCTCGGCGGATCGACTTCGAACTCGATGCGGTGCGAGGTCTGAAGCTCGGGACTGTGGTGTAACAGCTCTACGTGCTCGGTGAGCAGAGAGGCGATGTCGAAGCGGGTGTTGGAGCGCTCCTTGGGACGGGCGAACTGGAGAAAACTCTTGATCGTACGGTCGAGTCGCTGACTCTCCCGGGTCAGGATCTGGATCAGCTTCCGCTGATTGGGGTCACTCCCAGTAGCCGGTGCCAACATCTGCACCGATCCCGAGATCGCGGCCAGGGGATTGCCGATCTCGTGGGCCAGCCCGGCCGCCATCTCGCCGACCGCGGCCATACGGTTCTTGAGTTGCAGTTGGTTCTGTAGGTGTTGCCAGTCGGTCAGGTCTTGGAAGGTGATGATGTAGCCGTTGCGCTGGTTCTGTGCGTCGGTGAGAGGCGTCAGGGAGTAGCCCAGGTGGAGCGGCGCCTCGCTGGTGGGTTCGATGGTGCGCTCCCGTCGGGTCTGTTCTCCTCGGTGGCACTCGGCGGTCTGGTCCATCCAGGAGGTGAGGTCGAACAGGCCGGTGTCCTGGATCGGAAGACCGATCAGGGCTTCCGGTTCGGCCCTCAGGATCTGCTCGCCCACCCGGTTGACCGTCGTGATTCGTCCCCCGAGGTCGGTGGTAATGAGGCCGCTGGAGATCGATTGGATGACGTCGTGGTAGACGATCTGGAGTTCTGCCAGGTCCTCTCTTTTCTCCTCGAGTTCGAGTTCGGCACGGGTGATGGTCGTGGCGAGGTAGGAACTCAGGATCGCCACCCCGTAGAACCCGAAGAGATGGGTGCCCAGGGAGTAGGCAAGACGCCAGACCGAGACCGGGTCTGGGCTGGGATTGGGACTGTGGATCCACCCGAAGTACAGCGCCAGTAGGGTCGCGGCGTAGGCGAGGTAGGCCAGGTTGGCGACCAGGATCGCAGCGCGACGGCGCAGCAGCACGGCGCTGATGCTGATCACGATCAGATAGAGCATCGAGAAGGGACTGGTCATCCCACCGAAGTGGTAGACCAGTGCCGTGATCAGTCCGATGTCGCCGAGGAACTGAAGGTGGGCCTGCAGGCCGACATGCCGCAGGTCCAGCGACAGCAGCGCTACATAGAGGAGGTTGGCAGCATAGGTGAAGATGGCGGTCAGGAAGATGAATCGGCTGACCAGACTGCTGAGCGGTTGGTCGGGTAGCAGGCTGAAGAGCAGAAAAAGCCCCAGCACGCTGGTCAGCACCAGGACCCTGAGAGCGATCAGCCACTTCAGTTGACGACGGAGAAGCGATCGATCTCGAACTCCCGAGGGCGGGAGGAAGGGTCGACGGAGGAACGAGAAGCTGCTCTCGTCGGAGGGACGGGACGCAGCGGTCCTCCCGCCAGGCTCTGGAACAGAGGCGGCCCGAGCGGCAGAGGGTGTTTCCGTCATAGCCGAATCGACGCGGGAGCCGTTCTCCCGGGACCTCGCGATCGACTATCCGATGTGCTGCAGGATCGAGTACATCGGCAGGTACATCGCGGCGACGATGAAACCGATGATGCCGCCCAGGACGGTAATCAGAAGCGGTTCGATCAGCTTCATGAGACCGGCGACGGCCGTGTCGACTTCGTCCTCGTAGAAGTCGGCGATCTTGGACAGCATCTGATCGAGGGCACCGGTCTGCTCACCGACGGCGATCATCTGGACCACCATGGCCGGGAAGACCTTGGTCTGAGCGAGTGGCTCGGCGATGGTACGACCCTCTTCCACCGCCTTGCGGACGGCCAGTACGGCTTCCTCGACGATCGCGTTGCCCGAGGTGCGGGCGGTGATCTCGAGACCCTCGAGGATGGGGACACCCGAGGAGGTCAAGGTCGACAGGGTTCGACAGAAACGAGCGATCGCGATCTTGCGCAACAGCATGCCGATGATCGGCATCTTGAGCAGGGCCGCATCGGTGTAGTACCGGACCTTGTCGTTGGTCTTGTAGGCCCTCCCGAAAGCGATGCTACCGAGGATCAGGGCTGGAATGAGGAACAGCGAGTAGCGGCCCACGAAGTTCGAGGCGTTGATCACGATCCGCGTCGGGAGAGGCATCTCCCCGCCCAGGCCAGCGAACAGCTGGGCGAACACCGGGATGACCTTCCACAGGATGATCCAGACCACGAAGATCGCGATCGTGATGACGGCTACCGGGTAGATCAGCGCCGACTTGACCTGACTCTTCAGCTTGACGTTCTTCTCGATGTAGGTCGAGAGTCGCTGCAGGATGATGTCGAGGATACCGCCCGCCTCACCGGCGGCGATCATGTTGACGTAGAGGTTATCGAAGGCCTTGGGGTGCTTCCGCATGGCGTCGGCCAGCGAAGAACCCTGCTCGACGTCGCTGCGCACTTTGAGGATGATCTCGCGGAAGGTCCGGTGCTCCTCTTGCGTGCCCAGGATCTCGAGGCACTGCACCAGAGGCAGACCGGCGTCGAGCATGACCGAGAACTGCCGCGTGAAGATCGCGACCTTCTTCTCCGACACACCCTGCGGAAGCTTGGGCAGGATCGCGATCTCCTTACCCTTCTCACGAATGCTGGTGATCTGGATGTTCTGCCGCCGGAGTATCGCTTCGGCGGCGGCGCGGTTGTCGGCGATCAGGGTGCCGTCCTGAGCGGCGCCGGTCCGGGACTTTCCCTTCCAAACGAAATTAGGCATGCGTATCTTCTCCTCTTCGGCCCTGCCGCGGAGCGCCCAGCAGGGAGCCCCTTCCGTGCTGTCGCGACGAACGATCTACGAGGCCACCCGAGCGGTCTCGCGAACCGTAGTCGCTATCGTGCCTTCTGAGTTTGTCCTCCGGTTTGGCTACCCGGGGCTGCCCCGAGCCCGACTGCGCTCGGTCCGCGGTTGATGATGTCCTCGAGTTCATCGGGCATCGACGATCGATTCATCGCCACCTGCAGACTGATCATGCGTTTGAAGTATAGCGCAGCGAGAGATTGGTTGAAGGTCTGCATTCCGTGCTTGCCCTGACCGGTCTGCATCATGCCGTAGATCTGGTGGATCTTGTCCTCGCGGACGAGGTTGCGGATCGCCGGGCTGGGAATCAGGATCTCCATGGCCATGCACCGGCCCCGACCACTGGCGCGGGGCAGCAAGGACTGACAGAGGATGCCCTCGAGCACAAAGGACAGCTGCACTCGAATCTGTGACTGCTGGTGCGCCGGGAAGATGTCGACGATTCGGTTGATGGTCTGGGCGGCAGAGTTGGTATGGAGGGTGGCAAAGGTGAGGTGTCCGGTCTCGGCGATCCGCAGGGCCGATTCGACCGTTTCGAAGTCACGCATCTCACCGATGAGGACGACGTCCGGATCCTGCCGCAGCGAGGAGCGCAAGGCGTTGGAAAAGCTGTGGGTGTCGGCGTGCAGCTCGCGTTGGTTGACCAGGCACTTCTTGTGGGAGTGTAGGTACTCCACCGGGTCCTCGATGGTGATGATGTGCTCGGCGCGTTCGCGATTGATCTTGTCGATCATCGCCGCCAATGTCGTTGACTTGCCGGAGCCGGTGGGGCCGGTCACCAGCACGAGGCCGCGTGGTTTCTCCGCGATCTTCTCCACTACCTGCGGGAGCCCGAGTTCCCGGAAGGTCTTGATTTCGTAGGGAATCTGTCGGAAAGCGGCTCCGATCGCACCCCGTTGGTGGTAGACATTGGCGCGGAATCGGGCCAGCCCCTTGATCCCGAACGAGAAATCGATCTCGAGGTTCTCCTCGAGTCGGTGCTTCTGGTTGTCGGTGAGGATCGAGTAGGCGATCTGTTTCGTCTCGCTGGGCGAGAGAGGAGAGTAGTCGAGCTGCTTCAGCTTGCCATCGATCCGGATCTGCGGCGCTGAGTTCGTCGTGATGTGGAGGTCGGAGGCTCCGCCATCGACCATCGCTTTCAGGAGTTCGTTCAGGGTTGGCGGCATGGTCTGGCTCCTCTGGAAGCGTTTGACTGCGGACCGATCGCGGTCGGTTGCGACCGGGTACCGTCACGATGAGCTGATGAATTCCCAGTGTAGCACGCTAGGGGCAGGCCACGCGCCGCGTAGACTGTAGTTCTTGCCTGCAAGAGAGTAGTCCTGGGCTCAGCCTGTTGGTCCTTGTGTCCGAGAGCCCGAGGCCGACGGCGTACCACCCAGGCTTCCGCCGAGGCGCGAGGGCGTACAATGCGTCGATGTCGACGTTGCACCTCGCCGCTGACTGGAGCCGGGCTTGAGCCAGGAGGCGTCGATCCACGAAGAGCAGGCCCTCGGCCGCGCCTACGACGCCCGACTGATGCGGCGGCTGCTCGCCTACCTCGGCCCGCACCGCTGGCGCATGGTGTTCGCGGTGGCGTTGATCATGGTCTCGTCGTTGCTCCAGCTGGTGGGACCCCTGGTCACCGCATTGGCAGTCGATCTCTACATCCGACCAGAGGGCAACTCGGGAGAGGCCTCGGCGTTGAGCCGCGAGGCGGCGCAGTGGCTGCTGTCACACGGTTTCGACTGGTCCCGAACCGAGGGCCTGACGGTGCTGGCCGCGATCTACCTCGCTTCGCTCGTCCTGACCTTTGTCGTCCTCTACTTCCAGTCCTACGTCATGCAGCTGATGGGTCAGCTCATCATGCGGGACGTGCGCCAGGAAGTCTTCTCGCACCTTCAGCGTCTGCAGGTCGGATTCTTCGATCGCCATCCGGTCGGTCGCCTCTTGACCCGAGTGACCACCGATGTCGATGCCCTGAACGAGCTGTTCACGGCGGGTTTGGTAGCGATCTTCGGCGATGTCCTGCTGCTGCTGGGGATCGTGGTCGTGCTGTTCTGGCTGGACTGGCGGCTGGCCTTGATCACCTTCTCGATCCTGCCCCTGCTGTTGGCGTTGACCTTCTGGTTCAAGGTGCGAGCGCGCCAGATGTACCGTCTCGTACGGGTGCGGATCGCTCGCATCAACGCGTTCCTGCAGGAGCACATCTCCGGGATGTCGGTGCTTCAGCTGTTCGGGCGGGAGCCCGCCGCGATGGAGGAGTTTCGCGAGATCAACCGGGACCATCGCGACGCCAATGTCCAAGCGATTCGCTACTACGCGGTCTACTACCCGGCGATCGAACTGATCACGGCGATCGGCATCGCCTTGATTATCTGGTATGGCGGCGGACGGGTGGTCCAGGGGGCGGCCTCGATCGGGGCCTTGGTGGCCTTTCTCCAGTACGCGCAGCGCTTCTACCAACCCCTGGCGGACCTGTCCGAGAAGTACAACATCCTGCAGTCGGCGATGGCTTCGTCCGAGCGAATCTTCGAGTTGCTCGACCAACCAGTCACCATCGAGTCAGCAGCGGCGGCGCCGGAGAGGGCCGAGGTCGAAGGGGCGATCGAGTTCGATGCGGTGCGCTTCTCGTACGTCGAGGACGAGCCGGTACTGCGGGATCTCTCCTTCTCGATCGCACCCGGCGAAACGGTGGCGGTGGTCGGCCACACCGGGGCCGGCAAGTCGACACTGGCCAACCTGTTGTTGCGGTTCTACGACGTCGACTCGGGGGCGGTGCGCGTCGATGGCCTCGACGTCAGGGAGTGGAATCTGCCCCAACTCCGACGGAGCACGGCGATGGTGCTGCAGGATGTCTTCCTCTTCGCCGACACCCTGGAGGAGAACATTCGGTTGGGCAACCGCTCGATCACTCGGGACCGACTGGAGTGGGCGGCGCGAGAAGTGCAGGCCAGTCGCTTCATCGATCTGCTCCCGGATCGTTTCGACAGTCGCGTGCAGGAGCGCGGGGCCGGCCTGTCGGTGGGACAGAAGCAGCTGATCGCGTTCGCGCGCGCTTTGGCCTTCGATCCACGCATCCTCATCCTCGACGAAGCCACGTCGTCGATCGACACCGAGACCGAGCAAAAGATCCAAGCCGCGCTCGATCGCCTCCTGATCGGTCGCACCAGTCTGGTCATCGCCCATCGGTTGTCGACCATTCAACGGGCTGACCGGATTCTGGTCCTCCACAAGGGCGTGTTGCGAGAGCAGGGGACCCACCGCGAGCTACTGGCCGCCGGTGGCATCTACCACCGGTTGTACCAACTGCAGTACCAGGAACGAGCGCTCGTCGCTACCTGATTCGACGCTGCCGAACGCCGCGACTTACGCCCCCCCGAGCCACGCGGATCGGGTGGCTTCGCTGTATGCTCCGACCATGAGCTTGTTTCGACGCAAGTTCCGCTTGACCGGGTGCGCTAG
>JAUIDB010000090.1 GCA_030429235.1 Thermoanaerobaculia bacterium
CCCGATCGGGATCAGGAGCCCGATGAACCAGGGCCCCGAAGCCACCAGCAGGGCGCAGAGTGTCCCGACCGCGATCCAGCGCGCCGCCTCGAACCACCGCCGATTGGGTGCCCCTCCGTACACGTTGGGCGGAGAACCGGCCCTCGACTCACCGCCGTACAACAGCGCCAGCAGGACCAGGACGGTCCCGGTTTGCAGGACCTGCGGCCAGAGGTGGAGCGTGGCCGGCAGGAGACCCGACAGCCCGACCATCGCCACCACCAACCGCGGCGCATCGCGGAAGAGGCGCGGTCGCAGGTAGCGGACCAACGCCAGCAGTCCCAGGAGCAGAACCAGCCCCTGGCCGAACAGCGCGCCCCGCGCCCCCGCCAGCACGACGAAGGCAGCGAGGTAGCCAGCGAACCCTCCCGAAAGGTCGAACCGGCCATCTCCGGCCGGACTCAGGGCGGGATAGGGAACCCCTTCCTCCCCCACCCGTTCCCGCCACTCCCGCCAGCGGTGATCGTCGGTCTCTTCGAAGGTCAAGTTGCGATCGTGGGCCACGCTCTCGGCGGCCAGCACCACGTTCACCTCCACCGGATCCCAAGCGGCTCGGGGCCACAGAGCGGCGGCGAGGAGCAGCGCGATGAGGCCCAGCAGGGGAACCCGGCGGACCCAACGATGATCGCGGGCGATCGTCTCTTCGTCCTTGGCCATGGGTTGGGGATCCTAGCATCGCGGCTCCAACCTCGCCGGTGCTCCGGTGAGCGGGATGAACCTCAGGATAGAGGCTGGCGACAGACGCCGACGGGCCGCGCTCCTTGCCAACCCAGGCAGTGCAGCACCACCTCGAGGTCCCCGCCCGAACTCGGGCAGCGGAGGTCCAGCGAGATCTCGGTGGACTGTCCGGGATCGACGTCTCGAGTCACCGGAAGCCAGGGTTGGTCAGCGCGCAGGTTGCGGCCGGACCCGTCCGTCAATCCGACCTCGAGGGCGAGTCCCCCGTCGCCTCGATCGGAAGCGAGCCATCTCGACGCCCCGGTGTTGGTGAGCCGAACGCGCACCCGGCGCCGCTGGCCGGGCTGCCAGGCTTGCGTCCCGGGCGGGTCCAGGTCGAGTTCGACCCGAGCTCGGGGCCAACGGGTGAGGGTCGTGGGGGGCGACGTAGGGCTCGGCATCCAGTCGCCGGTCACCATCGGCTCGGCATCTAGCCACTCCAAACAGGCATCGACCACCGCCGCGGCGGCGGCCTCCGGCCGATGTTCCCGTCGGACGTACTCACGAGCGGCGGCGCCGAGATCGCGGAGCCGTTCCGGGCTCGCGAGTAGGCTGCCCACCGCGGCCGCGAGGGTCTCGACCTCCGTCTCGCCCAGCGGAACCTTGACCGCACAACTGTCGGGCAGTTCGGCGAACTGGGCGTAGTCGGAAACGACCGCCGGACAGCCCAGTGCGAAGACCCGAAGCAGGGAGGCCGAGGTCTCGCCCGCCGTCGGATACCGCAAGTTGAGACAGAGGTCGGTCGCGGCGATTGCAGCCTCCAGCTCTTCGAACGGCACGTAGCCGAGAACGTGAACCCGATCCGCCACTCCGAGAGACCGCGCCTCGCCCTCGAGGTCCATCACCGGTGCGGCTTCCCCGACCACCACCAGATGAGCCGCCTCGAGTTCGGGCCGCGCGAGGGCTCGCACCGCAGCCTCGGTGCGCTTGATGGGCGTCTGGAAGCCGAAGGAACCCAGCAGTGGCGCCGTGAGAGGAAGTGCGTGCCGGCGGCGGAAGTCGAGCGCTCGCTCGGGATCCACCGGAGTTGGCAACGGGATCCCCATCGGAACTGCCCGCACTCGGAGGTCTGGGACCTCCTCGCGCAACACTCCTGCGCTCCACGCACTGTGCACCAACACGCCACGCTGCCGTTGCAACAGCTCCCGATGTGCGGCCAGGGCGAACACGGCGGTGGCGCTGTAGCCCGTCCAGCGAATCGGTAGCGCCACCGCCTCGCCGATCCAGCCGTGGTCTCGGGCCAGTCGCTCCCGGTACCCTTCGAAGTCCTCGTCGGACAGCAGTCGCTCCTGATGGAAGTGGTGCAAGACCAGGTCGTGCAGGGTCAGCACTCCGGGAATCCGCAGGGCCGCGTCGTAGACCGCAAGGTGGTTCCGGTTATTGCCCATCTGATAGAGAGGCAGCCGACCGTCGGCTCCCAGCGACTCGAACTCGGCGGGGGACCAGCGCGCTTCGATCTCGTCCGAGTTGCGGTCCTCTCCCAACCGCACGACCCGCAGGTCGCACCGTTCGGCAAGCCCCGGCAACAGGTCGACGCTGTACTCGGCGATCCCCGTCCGCCGCGGCGGCAGCGGCGACAGGTAGTCGAGCCGCACGGAGGACCGACCAGAGGTCAAGCGTGAGACTCGTTGTCCACGGCCATCGACTGCCGCAGGTAGGCCTCG
>JAUIDB010000064.1 GCA_030429235.1 Thermoanaerobaculia bacterium
CGGATCTACTACTTCTCCAAGCGAATAGCGCGGTCGGCGTTTTCGAGTGAGGGTGTCAGCCGGAAGACTCCTGCGGCCTGATCAGGGGGGCTTCGGGCTCGGCTCTGGCGACCACTTGCGCCTCGAGAAGCACCGTTCCTCCGGTGAATCCTGGTCGGGCGACGTCCTTCCTCTCACCCGGCTCGTTCGACCACGGTTCGAGGGCTCGAAAGACCTTGCGAACTCTCGGTCGATGTGACCACCGAGTGAGTCGAGTGGCACCGAAGTTGGGCTAGAGTCACAGCCGTGACTCGGGAACCCTCCACCAGCGACCTCTTCCAAGAGGCCTACGACACGCTGCGTCGCATGGCGGCGGGGGCGTTGCGGGGCGAGCGCCGTGGGCACACGCTCCAGCCCACGGCGTTGGTCAACGAGGCCTTTCTTCGCTTGTCGAACCAGGGGCGGCCGTGGAACGACCGGGGGCACTTTCTGGCGATTGCGTCACGAGCCATGCGGCAAGTGCTGGTCGAGTGGGCTCGGGCTCGTTCGCGGCGGAAGCGCGGTGGGCCCGATCTGGTGCGAGTGACCCTCGACGACGCGGTCGTTGCCGCTGGCGCCCCGGCTTCGTTGCGGGCCGAGGAGGTCCTGCACTTCAACGACGCCTTGGAGAGGCTGACGAGGTTCGACGAGCGCAAGGCGACCTTGCTCGAACTCCGTGTCTTCGGCGGACTGACGATCGCTGAGGCGGCGGGCGAACTGGAGGTTTCCGAGGCTACCGTCAATCGGGAGTGGCGGGCGGCCCGGGTGTGGATGGCGAGTTTCCTCCGCGAGGGTCACGGTCCTGATCTCGAGGGCTCGCCCCAGGGTTAGGGAGTCGGCACCGGGGCTGGTACCCTGACCCTTCCAAACAGGCAGGAACTCGACGGTGGTCGAGTTCTGCGGTGACATCAGCCGGGACGGATCAGGAAGTCGCTGATTCGAGATGCCCGCGACCGGGGTCTGAGAGCCATGACCTTGTGGCTATCAAGGACCATCTGGACCCGGCCAGACCACAGAACTCGGTGACAGAGTTCTCGTCCGGTTGTCGCAGTACCAGGTAGAGGGTCATGAACCGAGAATTCTGACGGACCCTCGAGTTACTTCAAGAGGTGGAGAGAAGGGTGAGATTTTCTCTCCAAATCCAGGCGCCGAACCGAGCCCCCAGGGCGAGGGCTCGGCGCCTCTTGGTTCAGGGTTCGCTCTCTACTGCACCTGGCAGTCGGAATGCCCGACGCCGTCGACGAAGACGGTGGCCGGTCCCTCGCCGAGCATGGCGTGGGCAAAGTCGGTGCTGAGCACCATGCCGGTGGGGCTGCGGGACAGGTAGGCCGAGGCGGTCTGGTCGGCGACCTCGAGGTCGAATCCCTGGGGGGTGTGCAGCGGGGCGAACTCGAAGCCATCGGCGCAGCGGTAGTCGCGGCGTCGGCTCTCGAAGGATGCCGGACCGATGTCGGTGATTCGGCCGCGGGCGTCGAGGTGGACCTCGAGGGGGCCGAGGACGCCGCCCCGTTCGCTGAAGGTAGCCGACTCTTCGAACCGCACCTCGCGGCCGGCGAGGACCAGGAGCTGGGCGGCCAGGGGGGCCTCGGCCGGGAGGACCGAATGGGCCACGGCCCAGGCCTGGTAGACGCCTTCGGGAGCCGTGCCCTGGGCCCAGTAGACGTTTTCGACCGGGCGTTCGCAGAGGGCGTCGCTGGTGCGGTTGCAGTCGACGTCGAGCCGCCCGGTGGCCCCGCTGCCCAGAGGCTCGACGTACCAGTAGCGCGCCCCGGCGGGATCGACGACGTGGAGGTCGAGGTCGCTCTGACCCTGCCACACCAGGCGAAAGGCGAGATCGCCCGTGCCCGCCTCCGGGAGCTGATCGATCCGAAGGCTGCGGTGGCCGGCGCAGGCGCCCGCCAAGAGGGTGGTCAGCAGGAGAACGAAGAGGCCGGGTCCACAGCGCATGGGTCAACTCTAGCCTGCGGGGTGCGTATAGAAGCGAAGAACGGATTCAATCGCTGGGAGGCGCCTCGATGTACCGAACTTTGTTGTTGACTTTGATCGTGACCCTGTTTCTGCTCGGATCGAATCCCGCCGCGGGATCGAGCCCCAACCCGGACGCGGCGCCCGAGGAACTGGCGGCCTGGTCGTTCCTCATCGGGGACTGGAACGCGAAGTCGACCCGATTCTCCTCCGAGGGCGAGGCCATCGAGAGCAGCGACGGGCAGGCCCGGTTCTCGTGGGCACTGGGGGGCAGCCGGATCCAGGAGCGGTTGTCGACCGTGTTCGGGGGGCAGCCGATGGAGGCGCTCAATCTGTTCGTGGTGGATCCCGAGACCGGCATCTGGGAGGTAGCCTGGACCGACACCATCCATCAGGACTTTAGTGTCAAGACCGGGACCCAGGTCGAGGGGAGCCTGGTCTTGCGCCAGAAGAACCCGGATCCCGAGAGTCGCGTCACCCGCCGCTGGACCTACTCCCGGGAGTCCGACGATCGGTTCGCGGTGGACCTCGAGTTCTCGACCGACGGGGGAGAGAGTTACTTCGTGCGCAACCGGACCGTCTACTCGCGAAGGCACTAGGCGTTCAGCGGACGGAGCCAGTGATTCGTCGCTAGACGGCGAGGCCAGGCACGAAGGTGTCCCCCCTCTGCAGTCCGAGGCAGTAGGCCACCAAGAGGTCGATGCAGCGCTCGACGTCGTCGAGGTCGACGACCTCGCTCGGGGTGTGCATGTAGCGCAGGGGGATGCCGAGCAGCCCGCAGGCGACCCCCTGACGGGCCAGCTGAATGGCGGCGGCGTCGGTTCCGGTCCGCCCCGGGGTGGGCTGAATCTGGAAGGGGATCTCGCGCTCTCGGGCGGTGTCGATGAGGCCCCGGACGACGATGGGGTTGCAGTTGGCCCCGCGCGTAATGGTGGGACCCTGGCCTAAGGCCACGTCGCCGTACTTCTCTTTGGAGGTCGTGGGGTAGTCGGTGGGGTTGGTGACGTCAACCGCTAGCGCGACGTCTGGCGCCACGCGGTAGGCGCCGGTAGTGGCCCCGCGCAGGCCGATCTCTTCCTGGGTGGTGGCCACGGCCACGACGCAGGCCTGGAGCTTCTTCTTGCGGGCCAGCTCGCGCAGGGCTTCGGCGATGACGAAGGCCCCGAGTTTGTTGTCGAAGGCCCTCGAGGTGGCCATCGAGCCGCGCAGCTGGCCGAAACCGACAGCGTAGGTCACCGGGTCCCCGAGCTCCACGACCTCGAGCGCTTCGTCGCGACTCGAAGCTCCGATATCGATCCACAGTTCGTGGAGTTCCGGCACCTTCTTGCGTTCCTGCGCCGTCTGCATGTGAATGGCGCGTTTACCGGTGACAGCGGGGACCGGTCCCCGGGCCGTGTGGATCCAGACCCGGCGCCCCGGGATCATCGTGCGGTCGTGCCCGCCGATGGCGTTGACGTAGAGGAAGCCCTTGTCGGAGATGTAGGAGACCTGGAGGCCGAGTTCGTCGATGTGGCCCGACAGCATCACCCGGGGAGATCCTTCGGGGTTGATGGTGGCGAAGACCGAACCCATGACGTCGGTCTCGATCACCGCGGTACCGGCGAGTCGCTGCCGCCAGACCTCCGCCACCGGTTCTTCGTAGCCGGAGGGGCCGGCCGCTTCGACCAGCGATTCGAGAAACTTCAAACGGTTCTTCTTCATGGAGGTTTCCTCGGTGGCTCGAGCGCTTCCGAGCCCTTGGGTGGGTTGGTACGAGTCCCTTTCGAGAGCCGATCGGCACGGGGTGCGACGGTCAAGTCTAAACGGATCGCGAGGGCAGTGAGCGGGGTGGTCAG
Source organism: Thermoanaerobaculia bacterium (assembly GCA_030429235.1). Taxonomy (GTDB): domain Bacteria; phylum Acidobacteriota; class Thermoanaerobaculia; order Multivoradales; family JAIOJS01; genus JAIOJS01. Next base: position 3,819 of record JAUIDB010000064.1, read on the forward strand.
CTGTACCGGCGGCGGGACGAGGTGTGCCGAGCCCGGTACAGTCTCGGAGGGCATCCAAGGTCGAAGTGGCCGCCAGGCCAGTGTTCCGGGGGCTGGCACAGCGATTGCCCTAGCAAGGGGCCTCGAAGAACGCCTCAAGGAGAACCCATGCCCCACTCGATCCTATCGTTCCGTTCCGGCTTCGCGCTCGATCGGCTCCTGCTCGTAACCTGCCTTTGCCTGTCGGCGACGACGGTGTGGGCCGAGACCTTTGTCGTCGATGTCACGGTAGACACGGTGGACGTCGCCCCCGGCGACGGGGTCTGCTCTGATACCAACGGCGACTGTTCCTTGCGCGCGGCGGTCATGGAGGCCAACGCGCTGGCGGGTGCCGACACGATCGAGCTGGACGCGGCGAGCTATCTGCTCAGTCTCGCGTCCTGCGGACAAGAAGCGATCGACTCGCAGCCGGTCTACGACGATTCCTGCGGCGATCTCGACATCCAGTCGGACATCACCGTCCTGGGGGTCGATGCCTACCTCACCCTCATCGACGCCGAGTCGATGCGTCCGGGGCCAGAAACCCACTTCAACTCGGGGCACTTCGATGTCGATACGAATGGGATTCTCCGTCTGCACGACGTGCTGCTGCACGACGGGGGCAATCGTGGCTCCGGGGGCTCGATTCGGAACGTCGATGGCCAGATTCGGATCGAAGACGCCGTGTTCTTCGCCAATCGGGCGTCGTTCTCAGGAGGTGCGATCGACACGCGCGGGGGGATCGCTCGCATCGAGCGGACGCTCTTCTCCTTCAATGCTGCGCTCACCGCTTCGCTTGGCGGGGGAGCCCTCTTCCACTCGAACCCGGAACTGCCGCTCGGCGGTGCCTCATTGACGGTCATCGACTCGACCTTCTATTCCAACGACGCGGAGGGTGGGTTGTCCAGTCCCGGCAACAACGACGGCAAGGGTGGTGCACTGTCCCTCGGTTCGATGGCCGTGGTGGTGCTCAATCAGGTGACCCTCGCCCACAACTCGGCCAATGGCAAGGGGGGCGGGATCTACGCGTCGGCTGACGTGCATTCGATGAGTTTGCTGGGCAGTACGGTCTCGAACAACCGCGCCGATACCGACGGGGACGGCACGACGGTGGAGAACGGCGGCGGTCTGTGGAGCGACAGCACCACGGGAATGGTGGTCCGCAACTCGATTCTCGGTGACAACATCGACTCCCACGCCAGCATTGGAGTGGGAGACTGCGGAGGCAGTCTGAACGTAGTGCAGAACACCCTTCTGGAGGACAGCAGCTGCAGCATCGGGACCGGGGCGGGCAACGTATTCCTTCAGGATCCGGATCTCCTGACCCTGAGTGACCGTGGGGGGCCGGTGCCGACGGTTGGACTTGGTGATCTGAGCCCAGCCATCGACGCGGCCGACAACGCCCACTGCGGCGCCGCGGACGCCCGTGGTCGGGATCGCATCGTCGGCGGCGACTGCGACATGGGAGCCTTCGAGTCGGGTCAGGAGCCGATCTTCCAGGCCCGAGTGGGCGCAGATTTTGCCGACATCGATGTGGGCGACGGTGGTTGTTGGACGTTCCACCCGACTCTGGGTTCCTTCGCCTGGGTGTGCACGCTGCGGGCCGCGCTGCAGGAGGCGAGCGAGTACGACGGGACGACGACCATCGAACTGCGGGAAGGGACCTACTTCGTCAACGATCTCGGCGGTGGCGTCTCGGACAACGTGGGGGAAGTGGGTGATCTCGACCTGTACGGCGGTGGGACGGCGATCGTCCGGGGCGCCGGCGCGGATCGGACGAAGATCCTGCAGGATGGTTCGGATCGAGTCTTCGACCTTCCGAGTGGCGGCGGTCGTCTGGAACTCCACGGCGTAGAACTGCGTGGCGGGCGGCCGGCGAGTCTGGGGGGCGGCAACATCCTGGTGCGCGGCGGCGGAGAGCTACTGGTCTCGGAGTCGCTGGTCCACGACGGCTGGGCAGAAGAAGGCGGTGCCATCGCGGTGCTATCGGGATCGGCGGACGTCGAACGCAGCACCATCACCTTCAACAAGGCGTCGGGCGCACCGGGCAATGGCGGCGGGATCTACTTCGAAGGTACGCACCTCACGGTCGTCAACAGTACCTTCTACGACAACTCCGCCAACGGCAGCGGGGGAGCGATCGCTGTACGCGACGGCACCTATGACTTCGATGCTCTGACCGTAGTGGGCAACTTTGCCGATTCGGATGGCAACAGCATCGGCCAGGGTGGTGGCCTCTACTTTTTCGACGAGGAGTCGGGAGCGGTGTTCGGTTCGATCGTGGCGGCCAACATCGATGCCGGCGGTGAGATGCCCGACTGCGCGGGACTCACCGATTCGGAGGGCTACAACCTGATCGGAGTGCACACCAACTGCGGATTCCTGTCGACGGGAGACCTCGTCGGTTCCCCCGGCAACGCGTTGCTGCCCCAGCTGCGAACCCCGGCCTTCAATGGTGGTACGACCCGGACCTTCGCGCCTCTCGAGGGGAGCCCGGTGATCGATGCCAACCTCGATTTCCTGGACTGCCCCGCCGTCGATCAGCGAGGCACGGCGCGTCCGGTCGACGGCGACGCCAGTGGGGTGGCCGACTGTGACATCGGGGCCTTCGAGGTCGGCGAGCCGCCCCTGTTCGCGGACGGCTTCGAAACGGGCGATACCTCCGCCTGGTAGCGGTAGGCTGATCTGTCGGCGGCGCGCTCGCTGGCTCGAAGCCCGGCGGTAGCGCTAGGGATCGAACCCTCGATAGACCCCGTCCTCGAGCTGATCGATGTACTCCTCGAAGCCGGCGTTGGCGATGTAGAGGTTCGGCTGCACGTCCCACATGGCCCTGGGCAGGGCACGGAACGAACGTCCGCGCTCCTCCAGGAGGTCGACGACCAGGATCGGATGTTCCGGATTGGTTACGGTTTCGGAATCGACCAGAAAGACGAAGTAGGGTTGGCTGTCGGGCGGTACCAGTTCGAGGAGACCGTCGATCGTCAGTCCGTCGTATCGCCGATCGTCGACGAACCGAACGTAGGCCTGGAACGGGGGAGTCCCGTCACTGATGGCCTCGGTCACGGTGCGCCAGGTGGAATCGTCCGAAAAGTCGGTGCGTACCACGAGAGACTGCAGATCCTCGGCCGGCGGCAGGGTCATGGAGTTCTCCTTCGAGGGGGAGCAGCCCGACAGCAGCAAGAAGAGCACTGCGCCGCAACCGCAAGAGAAGAGTGTCGTACGAGAAGGCGAGCGAGAGAGCCGGAAAACCACTGGCAGACTCCAGGAGTGATGGTTGGGCGCCTCGATCCGGGCACTCGACCCACCTCGACGGGTGGCGCAATCCGAACCGAAACCCCGCAGAATGGTCCTAGACAGAAAGGCGAACGCAGTGTACCGAGTCGATCCGAGAACCCGCAACCACCGGCCAGGCCCGAGGGTGCTACGGAAGGATCTTCGGAGTGACCAGCCAGCGCAGGACGCCACGTCCGGCATCGATCTGAGACCACTCTTCGACAGCCAGTTCGATCAGCGCGGTGGCTGCGGTGGGCATCTGGTGTTCGCCGCCGCCCACCAGGAGGCCGACGAGTTCCGAGCAGCAAGGCTCGTGGCCCACGACCATCAGGGTCTCGGGCGAGGAGTCGAGTTGCTGGATCAGACGCAGCGCCGCCCCGGCGTTGACCTCGTAGAGGTCGCGGGTCGCGGTCAGAGGGCACGACCAGCCACCGGCCTCGTGGGCGAGTTCAGCGGTGACCAGGGCCCGTACCGCCGTCGAGGACAGCACCAGATCGGGAACCCGCTCGGCGCGAGTGAGGAAGGCTCCCACCTGGCGCGAGGCGAATTCTCCCCGGGCATTGAGCGGTCGATCGTGGTCACCGCGGGTCTTGGTCGACCAGTTGGATTTCGCATGACGCACAACGAGCAATCTCCGCATCGGTTTTCTCCTTGGCGGGAATTGTCCCACAATACGGCGGCCGAACGGACTGTCAGGAGCCGAGTCGGAGGCTAGGAAGGAACCTATAGAGTGGCGAGCAAAAGTACCCCAGACGGCAAGAGGAAGCTACCCGCGAGGAACCTCGGCCACCGCACGTACTACCTGAATCGAGAGCTGAGCTGGCTCGAGTTCAATCGGCGCGTCCTGGACGAGGCCCTCGATGCCAGCAAGCCGCTTCTGGAGCGCGTGAAGTTCCTGTCGATCTTCGGGAGCAACCTCGACGAATTCTTCATGATCCGAGTCTCGGGGCTGCGCCGACAGTTCATGGCCAGCGTCCTCACCGCGCCGCCCGATGGCATGTCCCCCGGCGAACAGCTGGCCGCGATCCGGGCCAAGCTCGATCCGATGCTCGAGGAGTCGATGTTGTGTTGGGAGGAGGATCTGCAGCCGAAGCTCCGCGCCGAGGGTATCCGCGTGCTGACCTACGAAGAGCTGCGTAGCAACGAAAAGAAGGCACTGCGCAAGCTGTTCAAGAGTCAGATCCTGCCGGCCCTCACCCCACTCGCGTTCGACCCCGGTCATCCGTTCCCGCACATTTCGAATCTGTCGATCAACCTCGCGGTCGTGGTCGACTCTGGAGAGGGCGAGCGGTTCGCCCGGGTCAAGGTCCCCCACATGTTCCAGCGGTTGGTGCGGCTGCCGACCAAGGACGAAAGTGGCGGTGGACTGGGACCCTCGGATCGCAAGATCGGCTTCGTCTGGTTGGAAGAGATGGTCATGGCCAACCTCGATCTGCTCTTCCCGGGCTTGCGAATCCTCTCGGCCCATCCCTTCCGGGTCACTCGGGACGCCGAGGTCGAGATCGAGGAGGACGAGGCCTCGGACCTGCTCTCCGCCATGGTCGAGTTGGTGGGGCAGCGGCACTTCGGCTCGGCGGTGCGCCTCGAGATCGACGCCGGAACCCCGAAGAGCATCCGCAAGATCCTGGAGAGCAACCTCGGCGTGCAGCCGTACCAGGTGTACCGCCTGCGCTCGCCGCTGGGACGCTCCGATCTGATGGAACTCACCAAGGTCGACCGGCCCGATCTGAAGGATCCACCATTCCCACCGGCGATGCCGAGTTTCGTCTCGCAGGAGGAGAGCATCTTCTCGGTGCTGCGGCGGCGCGACGTGCTTCTGTACCACCCCTACGACAGCTTCAACCCGGTGATCGACTTCATCCGGACGGCGGCGCGGGATCCCGACGTCCTGGCGATCAAACAGACCCTCTACCGGGCGGGCCCCAACTCTCCCATCGTGGAGGCTCTGCGCGAGGCCCGAGAGAACGGCAAGCAGGTGTCCGCGATTCTCGAACTCAAGGCGCGCTTCGACGAGAAGAACAACATCGGTTGGGCGCGGTCTCTGGAACAGGCCGGAGTGCACGTGATCTATGGCCTGGTAGGACTCAAGGTCCACGCCAAGATGTGTCTGGTGGTACGGCGCGAGGCCTCGGGTATCCGTCGCTACACCCACCTCGGTACCGGCAACTACAACCCGGTGACGGCACGGCTCTACACCGACCTGGGCCTGCTGACCTCCGATCCCGAGATCGCCGAGGACGTCTCTGATCTCTTCAACGCCCTCACCGGATACTCCAAGAAGGACGTCTACTCCCACCTGCTGGTGGCGCCACGGCGCATGCGCTCCGAGATCCTGCGACGGATTCGGCGGGAGATCCAGTGCCACAACGCCACGGGCGACGGCCACATCGCAATCAAGGTCAACTCGCTGGTCGATCGGGAGTGCATCAAGGCGCTCTACCGGGCGTCGCGGGCCGGGGTGCGCGTGGATATTCAGGCGCGTGGCATCTGCTGTCTGCGGCCTGGGGTCCACGGCGTCTCCGAGAACATCACGGTGTCCTCGGTCGTCGGCCGGTTCCTTGAGCACACCCGCATCCTCTACTTCCGCAACGGCGGCGACGAGGAGCTTCTGCTCGGTAGTGCCGATCTCATGCCGCGCAACCTCGACTCGCGGGTCGAGGTGCTCTTCCCGATTCGGGACCCCGCGTTGCGGAGCCAGATCCGCGACGAGGTCCTCTTCCTGTTGCTACGCGACAGTGCGCAGTCGAGCCGCCTGCTGAGCAACGGTACCTACGAACGGATCGAACCGCCGGAGGGTGAGACCGCGATCAACGCCCAGGCGATCCGACTGCGCGAGCGAGGAACCTGGCACGACGAGAAGTGGTCGCCGGAAGAGGAGACTTGACTCCCTCTCGAGCGATAACGAGGCGCTCGCCGTCTAGTCGCCGCCGGCTTCCGATGGCGGTCTTCGGTGGCTGGTCAGCGGGGCTTCGTCCTCGATCGGTCCGAGAGACGTTTCTAAGGTAGTGACCAACGTTTCCAGCGCTCGGATCCGAGCCCAGTACTTGTTGTCTCCCTCGATCAGCGTCCACGGCGCCCGGTGGGTGCTCGTCTTGCGCAGCATGTCGCGGATCGCCGCCTCGTAGTCCTCCCAGCGGCCCCGGTTGCGCCAGTCCTCTTCGGTGAGCTTCCAGCGCTTGTGCGGCGTCTCTTCCCGAGCCTTGAAGCGACGGGCCTGCTCCTCCTGGCTGAGATGGATGAAGAACTTCACCAACACGACGTCGGCATCGATCAGCTGTCGTTCGAACTCGTTGATCTCGCGGTAGGCCCGCTTCCACTCGGGTTCGGTGGCGTACCCTTCGACCCGTTCGACCAGGATCCGGCCGTACCAGCTGCGGTCGAAGATCACGATCTGTTTGTCGGAGGGAGCGACCAACCGACGCCAGAATCGCCAGAGATAGTGGTGGCGGCCGTCGTCGCCACTCGGGGCCGCGATCGAGTAGACCCGGTAGCCGCGCGGATCCAGCTTCTCGGTGACGCGGCGGATGTTGCCTCCTTTGCCCGAGGCGTCCCAACCTTCGTAGACCACGATGAGCGAGCGGCGCTGGCGGTAGAGCTCGTAGGCGAGCCGGTGCAACTGGATCTGAGCCGCCACCAGTCGTTCCTGATAGGTCGGCTTGTCGAGGGCCAGGTCGAGATCGAGAGTGTCGAGCGGACTGGAGGAGACGGGAAGGTCGCTCATGACGCTGCCTCCGTCGGGACCCCGTGCACGGCGAGGCCCTCCTCGAGTCTTCGGATCAGTACCTCGAAGGCTCGAACCCGAGCCCAGCGCCGATGGGTGGCGTTGATCAGTGACCACGGCCCCCATTCCGCTTCGGTCTGCTGGAGCATCTCCTCGATTGCTTTGAGCCGGCGGTCGTACCGCTCGTTCTGTAGCCAGTCGGCCTCGGTCAGTTCCCAGGCCGAGCTCTTCTCTGCCATCGCCTCGAGCCGCTTCTTCTGCTCTTCCGCATCGATGTGCAGGAAGAGTTTGATCACGACGTAGCGATCCCGGGCCAGGGTGTCCTCGAAGAAGCGGATGTCGCGGCAACGGCGGAGCCAATCCGAGGAGTCGAGCTCGCCCTGAACCTGTAGGTCGATCAACTCGCCGTACCAACTGCGGTGGAAGAGGGCCATCTCGCCAAAAGACGGCAGCTTGCTCCAGAAGCGCCACATCCAGGGGAGCTGAGACTCGCTGGTGCGGGGAGCTCGGATCGAGTGCAGGGTGAAGGCCCTGGGTTCGAGGCGCTCGGTCAGCTTTTTGATGACGCTGGATTTTCCCGCCAGGCGCCACCCCTCGAAGACGATCAGGGTGCCGACCTTGCCCTCGTAGGCGGCGCGTTGGAGTTGGTGGAGACGGTCCTGCAACGCCGGCAGGAGTTCCTTGGATCTCTCCTTGCTCAGACTGGTGGGAACGACGTTTTCTAGCACGGGATTCCTTGCGAAGCGGGGTTGGAACAGGTCACGGAGCGCTGGCTCGGGGGGGTGCTGCCAGGCTGGCCCGCGCGATGCGCTTACAGAAGTAGTAGATCCGCTTGAGCCCCTCGACGACATCGGTTTCGACGGAGTAGGCTTCGATGCGGTTGGGTTCGGGGGCCGACAGTCGTTCAGCGTGGTGCTCGGCTGCGACCTCGGTCAGCCGGTTGATCTCCGCCTTCATGGCGATGACCTCGGCGGCGGCTGCCTCGTCGCCCTCCGTCACCGACGCCAGGGCTCCGTCGAAGGCGGCCAGCACCTGCTCGTGGTAGCCGGCGATCATCGACGCTGTGCCCTCGCTGACCGTCACGCCGGCTTCGAGTCGGCGATGGGCCAGGGAGACGAGGTTGGTTTCGACGATGTCGCCGATGTGCTCCAGGTCGTTGGTCGTCTCCATCAGGCGCAACCACTCTCGGGTCTGCGCCTCGGTCAGCTTGGCTCGACCGATCTGCCCCAGGTAGTGGATGATGCTGCCGTGGAGCGCATCGACGGCCTCATCGGCCTGTCGGAGGGACTCGATCTCTTCGGCCGAGCCGCTGAGGACCGTCGGCAGCACCCGGGTCAGCATCTTGCGGGTGTGTTCCGCGAGATGGGCGAGTTCCAGTCGCGCCCGGTCGAGGGCCAGCGGGGGAGTCGTCAGCAATTCGCTGTCGAGGTAGCGGGCCCGGATCTTCTCCTCCTCGACCAACGGCCGGTCGGGCACCAGACGCTCGGCCAGTCTCGCCAGTTGGCTGGCGAAGGGGAGGAAGAGGATGGTGTTGGCGATGTTGAAGATGGTGTGGGCGTTGGCGATCTGACGCGGGGTCTCGGCGGCGAGGCGAGCCGTTCCCTCGAGGTGGTCAGCCTGGGGGGAGA
>JAUIDB010000065.1 GCA_030429235.1 Thermoanaerobaculia bacterium
CGACGGCCGGGATCCAGGAGCGGTTCTGCAGCTCCTCGCTCTCCGCGACCGGGCGGAGCATGTCGTTGAAGGCGCTTTCGAAGGCGCGATCGAGGGCGCTGCGAGAAAAGGATGGGGTCCAACGGGTGAGTGCGGTCTTCATGAAACGGTCTCCTTCGGTTGATTTGATGAGCCTGGCGGATCGTCTCGAACCGCCTTCATGAGTGATTAACACTCAAGTCGTGTGTACTATTCCAGAAATCTGATAGAAAGTCAATCAGGTCTAAGGGCCGGGTTCTCTGGTATCGTCCGGGCGTGCGTCGCTCCGGCCTCCGTCCCGTTTCCAGCCGACTGCTGGTCGGCTCCATCCTGCTGGGACTGTTCATCCTCTTCGATGTCGGGCTGTTCGCCTGGCTCTTGATGCGTTCCCTGTCCGAGCGCGAAATCTCTCGGGTCCTGCTCGAGACGCGCGCCGAGGCCGAGGGGCTGGCGGCTCGCATCGAGGGTCAAGCCGAGTTGCGGGGCGATGATCTGTACCTCGCCGTGGCGACGGAGCGCGAGACGCAGACCTACATCGACTCGATTCTGCGGCAGCGGGACATGGTGCACAGCGTCGAGATCCGGGATCGGGAGGGAAAGCTGGTGTACCGGATGGAGTCGAAGGCGACCATCCCGGTAGGGGGAGATCAACCGATCCTGGTCTCGCCCGAGTTGCAGCCGGGGTTCGAGCAGACGACGACGGAGCGAGAAGAGACCTACGACGTCCGAAACCTGTCCGTGCCGATCGGCGAGATGGGAGAGATTCGGATCGGGCTGAGCCAGGAAGAACTCCAGGGCCGGGTGGCTCATCTGCAGCAGGAGCTCTTCCGCCAGGCGGGCGTGGTGGGGGCGGTCACCTTCGCCCTTCTGGGGACCGCCTATTGCGTGATCTGGCTGTTGGTGCGGCGGAGTCGTCGGCTCGAGGAGCAGGCGGCGGAATCCGAGCGCATGGCCTACATCGGCACGCTGGCCGCGGGGTTGGCCCATGAGATCAGGAACCCACTGAACTCGCTGAATCTCAACATGCAGATGCTGGAAGAGGATCTCGAGCCTCGGGACAGCCACTCCGGGACCGGCAAACTGCTATCGATCACGCGCTCCGAACTCGGTCGTCTCGAGCACCTGGTGACCGACTTCCTGGCCTACGCGCGCCCCCGTCCGCCCGAACTCGAGACCGTGGCTGCCATCGACCTGCTGCGACGCCTCGAGGCGGTGCTGCGAGGCCAGGCTCGCGACCGCAATGCCGAAATCCGAGTGGAGGATCCGAGTCGCGGGGCCTGGGTCGCCGTCGATGTACAACAGATCAACCAACTGCTACTCAACCTCGCGCACAATGCACTGAGCGCCACCGAGGAGTCGCCTCGAGCGCCCCTGATCGTGCTGCGCGCTCGGGCCGCGAGTGGCCGCGTGGGACTCGAGGTGGAGGACAACGGCGTGGGAATCCCGGCCGGGGAGCTCAACAAGGTGTTCGACGTTTTCTATAGCACCCGCCGAGGCGGCACGGGCCTGGGGCTTCCGATCGCGCGGCGGATCGCGCGCTCGCACGACGGAGACCTCGAGGTGACGAGCGCCCCGGGGCAGGGTACCTGTTTTCGACTCTGGTTGCCGCAGGCGAGAGCGCCGCGCTAGCTTCTGCCGCCGGCTTGTCTCCCTGGTAGAATCGGTCGAGAAGGAGTACGCCATGGCCAGCCCCGAGTACCTGATCTGCCTGAACTGTGAGACTCCCTGCTACACCTTCGAGTGGGAGGAAGGTGAGGCCACCGAAGCGACCTGCCTGGTCTGCGGCAACGACGAGACGGACCAGTTCATGCGGGACGAGGACTTCGAGTCGATGATCGGCGGTGGGCACTAGCGCGGTCTCGAGACACCGGCCGCTTCAGGATTGACGAGCCTCCAGGCTTCTGATAGGTTCGCACGTCCCGCCCGTACTGGGTGATTCGGAGGAGTGCGCCAATGTATGCAATCATTGAATCCGGTGGCAAGCAGTACCGCGTCGAGCGCGGCGACGTCATCGATATCGAAAAGACAGAAACCAGCGGCAAGAAGGTCCGGACCGTCGCATTCGATCGAGTCCTGCTGATCAGCGGTGAGGGCGGAACCAAGGTCGGATCGCCCGTGCTGACCGACGCCCGCGTCAGCGGCGTCGTCCTCGACGATGTTCGGACGCCGAAGATCAAGGTCTTCAAGAAGAAGCGTCGTAAGGGGTACCGCCGCACCAACGGACACCGGCAGGACCTGCTGCGCGTTCGCATTCAGGACATCGAGCTCTAGGAGATTCGAAATGGCTCATAAGAAAGGTCAAGGCTCGAGTCGCAACGGTCGCGATTCCAATCCCCAACATCTGGGAGTGAAGCGGTACGGCGGCGAAGCCGTGCGCGGTGGCACGATCATCGTGCGGCAGCGCGGAACGAAGTTCAACCCGGGCGACAACGTTGGCCGTGGCAAGGACGACACCCTGTTCGCTCTGGCCGACGGCGTCGTTGCCTTTCAGAACAAGGGTCGTCGCGGCACCTTCGTGCACGTACACCCCGCGGCGGAGTAGTCGCCGCCTCCCGGAGCTGAAGCCAGGCCAGGCCCGGTCTCGTCCCCCCGACTCCGGTCGCACGACGAGGCCGCCGCTCGCCTTCTTCGCCTCCCTCGGTCGCCTGCGCGGACCGTCATGAACTTCCTCGACGAGGCCACCATCCACGTCCGGGGAGGCAGTGGTGGCAATGGTTGTGTGGCCTTTCGGCGCGAGAAGTTCGTGCCGCGGGGCGGCCCTTCCGGCGGCGACGGAGGCCACGGGGGGGCGGTGATCCTGGTAGGTGACGAAGGGCTCAACACGCTCTACCACCTGCGACGGCCGGCGGTGTACGCGGCCGAGCGCGGTCGACACGGTGAAGGCTCCAACCGCACCGGGCGCGGCGGTTCGGACTACGAACTCACGGTACCGATCGGCACCCAGGTCTACCTGGCGGACAGTGGCGAACTCCTGGGCGAGATCCTGAGCGAGGGACAGCGTCTGGTGGTGGCGGCCGGCGGCCGTGGTGGTCGCGGCAACACACGGTTCAAGAGCAACGCCAACAAAGCACCGCGGCGCGCCGATCCTGGCGAAGAGGGCGAGGATCGAGAGATCCGGCTCGAGCTGAAACTGCTCGCCGACGTCGGGGTCGTGGGGCTACCGAACGCGGGCAAGTCGACCTTCATCAGTCGCGTCTCGGCGGCGCGGCCGAAGATCGCTGACTATCCCTTCACCACGTTGGTCCCCCAACTAGGGGTCGTAGCCCTGGATCCGGCCGAGACACCCTTCGTGATCGCGGACTTGCCCGGCCTCATCGCTGGGGCAGCCGAAGGGGCCGGATTGGGACACCGGTTTCTGCGCCACGTCGAGCGTTGCCGGGTTCTGCTCCACCTGGTCGATCTGTCGTCCGATCAGGGATCGGTGACCCAGGACCTCGAGACCATCGAAGGTGAACTCGAGGCCTTCGACCCCGGTCTGTTGCAGCGACCCCGGGTTCTGGTCGGGAGCAAAGTCGATTCGGTGATCGCGGAGCGCGCCGAGACACTCCGCCAGGCGGCCGAGCTCAGGGCTCTACCGTACTTCGAGATCAGCTCGGCCGTCGGTAGCGGGCTGGGAGAGTTGGTCCGCTCACTGGCGCAGTTGCTGGCGGCGGCTCCCGAGTCGGAATCGTCCGAGGAGAGCTAGGGTGGGAGAGAGAATCGGTCTGTTCGGCGGCAGTTTCGACCCGATCCATCGGGGGCATGTGGAGGCGGTTCGCGAGGCCATCGTCAAGATCGGCCTCGATCAGGTCCTCTTCCTGCCCACCGCGCGGCCACCCCACAAACCGGGTCGCAGTCTGGCTCCGGCCTGGCGCCGCTTCGCCATGGTAGAGCTGGCTCTGCTCTCGTATCCCGAGCTCAAGGTCGATGCCCACGAGTTGACGCTGGACACGCCCGCCTACACCATCGACACGATCGAGCACTTCACCGAGACGCGACCGCAGGACGAGTTCTTTCTGCTCGTGGGCGAAGACTCGCTGCGCGACCTACCGGCCTGGCGGCGTGGCTGCGAGATTCCCGAACGGGCCATAGTCGTAGCGCTTCGTCGCCCCGGTGCGATCGAGGGAGCACTGCCCGCGGAACTGTCGACGTTCCAGGAGCAGGGCAGGATTCTCCGTCTGGAGACCGCGCCGCAGCCCTATTCTTCGACCGAAATCCGCGCCGCGCTCGCCGATGGCGACTGGCGTTCGAACGATCCACACCGGGTCTCGGGACTCGATCCCCGGGTGCTAGACTACATCGACAAGTACGAGCTCTATTGAATGACCGAGAACAACCTGTCCCCCGAGATCACCGACCCCAGCGCCGCTGACTCCACCCAAGACCCGACTCTAGACGCCATTCGGGTCGCCGTGGCCTGCGCGCTCGATCGCAAGGCGGCCGAGGTCAACGTCCTCTCGTTGGAGGGGCTCAGCCAGGTAGCCGACTACTTCGTTCTGTGCAGTGGTTCGAATCCGCGACAGGTGCAAGCGATCTCCGATGCGGTGGAACGCAAGCTGCGCGACCACCGCGTGCGTCCGCGCCACATCGAAGGCTACCGCCGGGGCCGCTGGGTGCTGCTCGACTATCTCGACTTCGTGATGCACATCTTCCACGAAGAGGAACGCGCCTTTTACGCGCTCGACCGTCTTTGGGGTGACGCTCCCGATATCACCGAGAGCGTCCTGCCCGAGCCGGCGGAGTCCCAAGCTCGGTCGGCTACCGACGACTAAGGCGAAGTTGCCCGCGCGAGGGCGGAAACGAGAGGGACGCCTAGCGGCCCGTCCATTCGGGAGCGCGCTTCTCGAGGAAGGCGCTGACCCCTTCCTTCATGTCGTCGGTGGAGAAGCAGAGGCAGAAGAGGTCACGTTCGTAGAGGATGCCCTCTTCGATCGCTAGCCGCTCGGAAGCCCGAAGAGACTGCTTGGCGACCTTGAGAGTGAGGGGGCTCATCGAGGCAATCCGCTGGGCGAGTTCCAGGGTCTGGGTGCGGAGCTCGTCGTGCGGGATCACCATGTCGACGAGGCCGATCTCCTTGGCCTCGGGGGCCTTGATCATGTCGCCGGAGAGGATGAGACGCATGGCCTGGCCCATACCCACCAGGCGAGGAAGGCGTTGGGTACCGCCGCCGCCAGGGATCAGGCCGAGCTTGATCTCGGGCTGACCGAACCGGGCGCGGTCCGAGGCGATACGCATGTCGCAGGACATCGACATTTCGCAGCCGCCGCCGAGGCAGAAGCCGTTGATCATCGCGATCACCGGCTTCGGGTAGGTCGCCATCACGTCGTACAGACGCGGGAAGCGCATCGCGTGGCGCTGGTCCATGGGGCTGCGGCCCTCGAACTCGCTGATGTCGGCTCCGGCCACGAACGCCTTGTCTCCGGAGCCGGTTACCACCAGGCAGCCGACACTGTCGTCGTTCTCGAGGGTCGCGAGGTGCTCGAGCATCTCGTCGCGCACCTGCTGCGACAGCGCGTTGAGCTTCTCCGGACGGGTGATGGTGAGGATGGCGACGCGACCTTCGCGCTCGACGACGACGACGGGTTGGGCTTCGGACATGGGAACCTCCTGCGAAAGTGGAATGGGGACGGAAGCTAGCGGTGCTGCCACACCGGTCGGCGCTTCTCCAGGAACGAGGCAATACCCTCGTGCATGTCGTGGGTCTTCACGAGCTCCGAAAGGTAAAGGGCTTCTGCGGCTGGTAGGGCCTGATCGAAGGGGAGTGTCTCGCCGAACCGGGCGGCGCGCTTGGAGAGCCGGGTGACCGGCGTGGACCGACTCGCCAGAGTGGCGACGAGTTCGTCGACCGTCGCGTCGAAGTCGTCGTCGGCCACGACCCGAGTGACGAGACCCCAGCGCTCGGCCTCGGCGGCGTCGAGGGTCCGTCCGGTGAGCATCAGATCGAGGGTGCGGTCCCAACCGATGCGGCGGGGGTAGAGGGCGGCCGCGACCGGCGGGTAGCAGCCGAGCTGAATCTCGGGAACGCCGAACTTGCTGCGGTCGGAGGTGACGATCAGATCGCAGACCGCAGCCAGTTCCAGCCCGCCGCCGAGGCAGTGGCCGCGGATCGCGGCCAGCGTCACCATCGGTAGGTTCCAGAGACCCAGCAGGGCGCGATGGAAGGCGGTGAGGGTGGGCTCGATCCGATCGGCGACGTGGTCTTCGACCGCGACTCCGGCGGAGAAGGCACGCTCGCCGTCGCCGCGCACCACCAGCACCTGGAGATCCGAGTGTTCGCCGAGTTTGGCGACCGCGGCTTCGAGTCGCTCGAGAAGGTCGAGGTCGAGGATGTTCAACGGTGGGTTGGACACCGTGAGGGTGCCGATACGCCCGGTGGCGTCGATCTGGATCATGGAATTCTCCTCGAGGTGTGGCTCCGGGCGGAAGTCCTAGCGGGGCTCGCGTTCGATCAGCGCCGCCAACCCCATACCACCCGAAACGCAGAGGGTGGCGAGTCCCCGGTTCTGGCCTCGGTAGGCCAGTCCGTGGAGCAGGGTCACGAGGATGCGAGCTCCAGTGCAGCCGATCGGATGGCCGAGCGAAATCGCACCGCCGTCGGGATTGACGCGCTGGCGAGGGAAGGGGAGGTCCTGGAGGCAAGCGAGGACCTGGCTGGCGAAGGCTTCGTTGAGTTCGATCTGCTCGATGGCCTCGGGGGCGAGGCCCTGCCGCGCCAGGAGTTGCCGGACCGCAGGGACGGGGCCGATCCCCATGATCCGCGGCTCGACGCCCACCACCTCCCAGTCGTGGAGGTAGCCGGCCGCCTCGATGCCCAGCCGCGCCGCGGCCTCGATCGAGCAGACCAGGAGGGCAGCGGCGCCGTCCGTGATGCCCGAGGCGTTGCCGGCCGTGACGGTGCCGCCGTCGCGGAAGACGGTCTTCAAGCGCGCCAGACCCTCGGCCGTGATCCCGTCCCGGGGATGCTCGTCCGCCGTCACGAGTCGATCTCCCTTGCGGTGCGGCACCGTGACGGGGACGATTTCGGAGTCGAAACGGTTTTCCCGTCGTGCCCGCTCGCTGTACTGCTGGCTCTCGGCAGCGTAAGCGTCGGCCGCTTCCCGCGTGATGCCGCGTTCGTCAGCCAACTCCTCGGCCGTGGCCCCCATGACCAACTGCGACAGAGGATCGTTGAAACCGTCTTGGTACATACCATCGACGATCTCGGCGTGTCCCAGGCGCTGACCCCAGCGGGCGCGGGGGAGGAGGTAGGGCGTGTTCGACATGCTCTCGGTGCCGCCGACGAGGGCCACCTCGGCTTCGCCGAGGCGGATGGCCCGCGCGGCGCAGAAGACCGCCTGCAGTCCCGAGCCGCAGGCCTGGTTGACCGTGAAGGCGGGACGCTCCTGTGGCACCCCCGCCCGGTAGCCGATTTGGCGGGCGGTGTTCGGACCACCCCCGGCCTGGCGGCCGTGGCCGAAGATCACCTGGTCGACCGCGTTGCCGTCGAGGCCCGCGCGCTCGAGACACTCCGTGGCCGCCGCGGTACCGAGGTCGGCGGCCGACAGGGTGGCCAGCGCACCGCCGAACTTGCCGATGGGCGTCCGGACCGGGGCCGCGAGGACCAGGGGAGGGAGGGAGGCTCTACTCGAAGGCGTCATACATCACCGTCTTCCGGGCTGCGTGAACGGAAACCACGAGCGCCGCGGAGTTCCAGAGCCGAGGTCCGGAGTTCGCGCGGCGCCCGAGGGGACGGATCCGAGTCCTACTTGCTCTCGAAGGCCGGCTTGCGCTTCTCGATGTAGGCGGCGAGTCCCTCCTTGGCGTCGGCACTCTCGAAGAGCTGCTGTTGCAGTTCCCGCTCGATCGCCAGGCCGCTCTCGAACGGCACTTCCCAACCGCTCTGGACCGAGCGCTTGATCCGGCCCGCGGCCTTGGAGGCCTTGTTCGGAGGACAGAACTGCGTGGCGTAGGCGTGGACCTGATCCGCGAAGTCGTCTCCCTCGAAGATCTGATTGATGATGCCTGCCGCTTGACCGTCCTCGAAGGAGATCAGGTCCCCCGTGACCATCAGCTCGATCGCCTTGCTCTTGCCGACGATCCGCGACAGGCGCTGCGTGCCGCCGGTTCCCGGCAGAACGCCGAGGTTGATCTCGGGCAGTCCGATCTTGCCGGAGTCCTTCTTGGCGATGAGGATGTCGGCGGCCATCGCGACCTCGAGTCCACCGCCGACGGTGTGGCCGTTGAGAGCTGCGATCACCAGCTTCGGAGTCTGCTCGAGACGGTTCAGGGTCTCGTTGGCGTGCAGGCAGAAGTAGTACTTCCAGCGCGGGTCGGAGGTCTGCAGCATGTTGATGTTGGCGCCGGCGCAGAAGAACTTCTGACCCATACCCGTCACCACGATGACGTGGACGTCGGCGTCGAAGCGCGCCTCCAGGATGGCAGCGTCGAGCTGTCGCATCATTTCGTGGGTGTAGGTGTTCGCGGGGGGATCGTCGAGGATCAGGTAGGCGACCCCGTCGCGTACCTCGTAGTGGACGAGCGTGCTCTCGGTGTGGTTGTCGGTCATCGTAGACGTTCTCCAGGTTGTCCTGCGGGCAGATGTGCGTTCGCGGATCGGGCTCGGATGGTCCCGGCCGCGGGTGGAATCGATCGGGCCGTACACGAGAGCGAGTTCGGTGGTTTCCGAAACCCGGGATCGCGTTACCCCGAGCGAGGGCTCTCGCGGGGCGGTCCGAGGGTCGATCGAAAGGGGATAATGTCACGACCAGAGAGCGCACGTCTAGCCGTGGCAGGGGTTGCATTGGGTTGACCCCCCAGAAGCCCGATCCCTACAATAGGGTGCCCTCCCAGGAATACTTGCACGCATGATTACCGGCTATAACACGGACATTCGCTATCGCGAGCGTGTGTTCCACGTCCAGACCGAGGATCGTGGCGTCAAGAACCCGGTGATCGAGAGCGTCGTCTACTACGGTGGGCAAGTGATTGCCGCCAAGCGTTCCACCTACGGTGACCTGCTCGCCGAAGGGAAGGGTGTTCCCGAGATCACCAAACGGATGGACCACCAGCACAAGATGATGGTGGCCGCGATCCGGGCCGGGAAGCTCGACCCGAAGATCAAGCAGGCGCTCGGCGACGCGTTCGGCGAAGCGGAACCGGTGACGCGTGTCTACGACACCGGCGAGTCCTCTCTGCTCGGCCAGGCGGACGACGACGGCCCTTCTCTCGACGAGGTGATTCTCGACTATCTGACCGCCGAAGCGGAGGAAGAGCAGCTCGAACTGGCGGTCGAAGAGAAAGCGATGTCGCCGGGGGCCAGCTGTCAGCTCGCCCTGATGGCGACCTCGTCGAAGACGGGATTGCCGGTGGCCGGGGCCCAGGTGGCGGTCAAGGTGATTTCGACCGTGCGCGATCCCGAGGTGCTGGGGACGGGAACGACCGACGCGGACGGTGGCCTGCAGCTCGATCTCGCCATTCCTGACTTCGGGCAGGGAGCGGCCGCGGTCATCATCAGCGCGTCGAGCTTGATCGGGAGCGCCGAGGTCAAACGACTCCTCTGATGACCATCGAGCCTCGAGCCCTGCAAGTCAACGGGGAACCCGTAGAGACCTCCGCGAAGACCCTGCGGGAGTACCTGGACGAACGCGGCCTGGATCCGCGGACCGTGGCCGTCGAACACAACGGAGCGGTGATACGCCGGGAACTCCACGGCGAGACGCCGTTGGAGGCGGGCGACCGTCTCGAGATCGTGCGCTTCGTTCAGGGAGGGTAGGCGGACCCGGTCTGCCGGCTCGTTACGTCCCCCGAACGAGGCCAGGCTGTGGGCCGGTTGAAGGCGGGATCTTCGCGGTCGCCAGGTGGTTGCCAAGCGGGCGGTCGCGGGCTAGAATGCGCGTTCGGTTGTGGGCCGCTAGCTCAACTGGCAGAGCAGCAGACTCTTAATCTGCGGGTTCGGGGTTCAAGTCCCTGGCGGCTCACCAATCACACCTCCCCTCGAGTCCAAGTCAACAAGCTCCGAACGGTCTGAAGGCCGGTGACGACAGCCGCGCGGCGGAGGGTTTTCCCGCGTTGATTCGTGGCGCTCCTGCGAAAGTGGCGGAATTGGTAGACGCGCTAGACTTAGGATCTAGTCCCGCAAGGGGTGGGGGTTCAAGTCCCCCCTTTCGCACCACGGCGTCACGCGAGTCGCTCTCGAGGATTCGCGTCGCCAATCCTCGAAACGGTCCGCTGGTGTCCTGCCGCGGCGCCGTAGCTGCCCCCACTACTTCCCCAATCCATCCGAACTGATTTCTCCGAGGTCCGTGACCCATGAGCGTAGTGCAATCTCTGGAAGAGGTCGGCCCTTGCCGACGTCAACTCGCAATCGAAGTTCCCAAGGCCGCCGTCGACGCCGAGACCGAGCGCGTCGTGCAGTCCTTCCGCAAAGGGGTCAACATCGCGGGCTTCCGCAAGGGTAAGGCGCCCCTCGCCCTGGTCCGCAAGCAGTTTGCTTCAGATATTCGACAGGAAGTTCTGGACCGCCTCATGCCTCGCTACTGGAAGCAAGCCGAAGCCGAGAAGCAGCTGCAGGTATTGACCGCGCCGCGTGTCGAAGAGGTCGACTTCCAACTGGGAGACGCGATGCGGTTCACGGCCAGTGTCGAAGTCCGGCCCGAAGTAACGCTCGGCGATATCGAGAACTTCGACTTCCCGGTGGTCGCCACCGAGCCGACCGACGAGGAGGTCGAGTCTGAGGTGACAGCGATGCGTCGTCGCTTCGGCGACTGGAAGGAGGTCGATCGTGCCGCGGCCCAGGGCGACCTGGTCAAGATTCACATTCGCAAGGGTGATGCCGAAGAGGAAGACCCCTTGACCCTGGAGGTCGGTGAAGAGCGCGTCTGGGAAGAGATCTCGCTCGCGGTCAGTGGTTTGAAGGCGGGGCAGAAGTCGACCTTCGAGCGGGCGGAACCACCGTCCGAAGAGGGAGCCGAGCCCGAGAAGGTCCAGTACGCAGTGCGTGTCGAGAAGGTCGAGGAGCGGGTGCTCCCCGATCTGACCGATGAGTGGGTCAAGGAGGCGACCGAACTCGAGAGCGTCGCAGAACTCACCGAGCGATTGCGGGGTGCCATCGCCCACCGCATGGCTGACCAGGCTCGGCGCACTCGGCAACATGCCCTGCTGCAGCAACTTCGGGAACGCCATCCGATCGCTCTGCCCGAAGAGGTGGTGATGGACGAGGTCGAGTCGATGCTGCGCCACTACGCGGAGAACCTGGCTCGTCAGGGTGTCGACATCGAGAAGCAGGAGTTCGATTGGCCAGCCATGGCCGAGCGCATGCGACCGCAAGCGGAACAGAGCGTGCACGCCGACCTCCTGCTCGACGCCATCGCCGACGCCAAGGAGATCGAAGCACCGGCCGAGAAGCTGGAGGGAGCCCTGGCGCAGATCGCGGCCGCCCGGCAGACGACGGCGCTGAACGTGCGACGTGCCCTCGACTCCGAGGGGCGCCTGGAGAAGCTGCAGCGGCAGATTCGCCGAGACGAGGTCGTCGAAACCCTGTTGGGTGGTTCCAACGTAGAATCGAGCAACGGCGACGAGGTCGCTTCGTCGAAGCCCCAGGCCAAGGCGAAAGCGGCAGCGAAGCCGAAGAAGAAGGCCGCTCCCAAGAAGAAGGAAGCGACCAAGAAGTCGACAGCCAAGAAGACGACAGCCAAGGCTAAGGCCGCCCCCAAGAAGACGGCCAAAGCTACCAAGACCACCCAGGCGAAGAAGGCGAGCGAGAGCGATCCCGCCGCCGAGTAGGACCCAATCAGGAGTTGAGGAGATGAGCATGCTGATACCAATGGTCGTAGAGCAGACGAGCCGAGGGGAGCGTTCCTACGACATCTACTCCCGCCTGCTGAAGGACAACATCATCTTCCTGGGTCGGTCGATCGACGATGACGTGGCGAGCCTGGTGATCGCCCAGATGCTGTTCCTCGAAGCCGAGAATCCCGAGCGCGACATCTCGCTCTACATCAACTCGCCCGGCGGGTCGATCACCGCGGGGATGGCGATCTACGACACCATGCAGTACATCAAACCCGACGTGGCGAC
>JAUIDB010000017.1 GCA_030429235.1 Thermoanaerobaculia bacterium
TCCGCCGACGGTCGGTAGTCGCTCGAGTCGAGAAGTGACGCTGAGACCCGTAGCCCCACGCTGATCGAGAGTACGGGTAGAGATTGACCGACGGGCCTTGGTGTGCGAGCGGAGGGGAGTTCCAGCGGCGGGGCTCCTACCGCGAACGGTATCCCAGGGCTTACAGTGCTAGATTCGGCGGAATGGAAGCCATGGCCATTCTGCTGGGACTGCTCGGGCTCGCCCTGCTCTTTGGGCCGTCGATCTCTGCGGTCGTGCTCTCGGTCCGCATGCGTACCGCTCGACGGCGGATCGACGACCTCGAGACCGAGTTGGAGCGTGTACGGCACCAACTCGAATTGCGCACCGGCTACCTGCGGCGCGAAGTCGAAACGCTGAAGGGTGGAGCAGGACTCGGCCCTCCGGACGAGACCACGCATCCCGCAGACCCGTCGCTCGACGATACCGCTCCACGAGCGACTGACCGCGTAGCGGCCGTCCGCCGCGCGGCGCCCACCGTGGAATCCGAGGTTGATCGTCATCTGGTGGCGAGTGAAGAAACCGCATCGGACCACGAACCGCCGGATGCGGTACCGAGCGACAGAGCGGGGACGAGCGACGAGGAACCAGAGCTCGAGGCCCCGATGCCTCCGGTGGTACCTCCGGTGCCGACCGAGACGGAACCGCCGAAGCGTCCTGCGATCGATTGGGAGCACTGGGTCGGGGTGCGTGGAGCCGCGGTGCTGGGAGGCATCGTCCTCGCCTTCGCGGCGCTGTTGCTCCTGAAACTGTCGATCGAACGCGGCCTGATACCGCCGCCGGTGCGCGTCCTGATCGGGTATCTGGCGGGAATCGCCGCGCTGGTGGCCGGTCAGTGGCTCCGGCCTCGGGGGTACGCGGCGACGGCCAACGCCCTCGCCGGGTCCGGCACCGTCATTCTCTACGGTGCGACCTGGGCCGGACATCGTCTCTTCGGTCTGTTCGGTGGCCCAGTAGCCTGGGGCATGATGGCGCTGGTGACGGTGGCGGCCTGCTTATTGGCCTGGCGCACGCGCTCGAAGGTGGTGGCGGGACTGGGACTGGTGGGTGGTTTCGCATCGCCTCTCCTGCTCGGGGCTGGATTCGAACATCCGATCGGCCTCTTCGGGTACCTCTTGTTGCTGGATCTGGGTCTGCTGCTCCTGGCGCGGAGCCAAGGATGGCGACGGTTCGGCACGGTGTGTCTCGGCCTGACGGCCCTCTACCAAGCGGCCTGGATTCTCGACACGCTCGACGCCGGCGACAGTGTCTGGTTGGTGCTCCTGGTTCTTGGGGCGACGGCATTGCTTTTTGCCGGGGTCCTCGAGGGGTTTCGGCGCCGTTCCGGAGTGTCGATAGGATCGCGCGATGCTGCGCTGGGAATCCTGCTTCCCTTCTGTTTCGTGCTGTACCTCGCGAGTCGATCGGATCTCGGAACCCATCTCGCTCCGCTCGCCCTCCTGATGGCGCTGCTCAGCGCCGCCGCTTTGTGGTTGGCGCCCCGACTGGGTCCGCCCTGGGCGCCGGCCGCGGCCGGTCTGGCGGCGGCCGCAGTGGTCTGGGTCTGGTTGACGGAGACTCCTCTGGACGAGACGTTGGCCTGGGAGATGGCGGCGGTGGCGATCGGGCTGGGGGCCCTCTTTCATCTCGGTCTCGAGGCATGGCGAAGGCGGGGCCGGGAGCTGGCTCCCGCCACCGCCTGGGCCGCTCCGCTGACCACGGCTGCCCTGCTCGCGGCGACCATCCCTTACGGTTCCGAACTCCCGGCCCATCCCGCGGCCTGGTGGTGCGTGTGGCTCGGGCTGGGAGGGTTGCTCGTCCGTCAGTCGGTTCTACTGTCCGATGGCCGACCGATGCTGGCGGGTGCCTTCGGTGCCGGTCTCGCTCTGGTCGTCCAGCTGGATTCGGCGGGGCGCTACTCCGAGTTTCCGCTGGTGCCCGCCTTCCTGGCGGTGGCGTTCCTCGCGGCGACCG
Organism: Thermoanaerobaculia bacterium; assembly: GCA_030429235.1. Taxonomy (GTDB): domain Bacteria; phylum Acidobacteriota; class Thermoanaerobaculia; order Multivoradales; family JAIOJS01; genus JAIOJS01. The sequence continues at coordinate 1,972 of JAUIDB010000017.1, forward strand.
GGCTTCAGTGGTTCGCGTCGCGGTTGGGAGGAGGCCCGCTCGCGGCACCGGCCCAGCGAGCCGCCCTTCTCTTCGCTGCTCTCTTCGGTTTGACCCTGGCCGGCGATGCCACTGGTTTCATGCCGCCGACCGTGTTCTTCCCGGTCTGGCTGCTGTTCGCGGTGCTCGCCAACCTGGCGATCACTCGGTTGGCGGATGGTCGGCTGTACTGTGGCTCCTTGGCCCTGTTCGCCTTCGGTTTTTGGACCTGGACCTTTTTCGACGGTTCCCGTCCCGATTGGCCGGGCTTCGAGCTGCTCGCTCTCGGGGTTGGTTCCTTCGCGGTTCTCCTCTTCACGGCCTGGCCGTTTCTGACGCGCCAGGTCTTCTCGGAAGATCGATGGGCCTGGTACGGCTCAGCCTTGGCTGGTCCCCTCTACTTCCTGCCCTTGGCGGATCTCTGGGAACGACGGTTCGGCGATGCCGCCATCGGCGTTCTGCCAGTTCTCTTGGGCGGCGTGTCCTTGTTTGCCACGCTCTACGGACGGCGAGAGGAGGTCGGCGATCGCGCCCAGCGTCGCCGCAACCTGGTCTGGTACTCCGCCGTGGCTCTCTGTTTCGTGACCGTGGCGATCCCCCTACAGGTCGAAAAGGAGTGGGTGACCCTGGGTTGGGCGTTGAACGGCTGGGGACTGATCCAGCTGTGGCGGCGCCTCGATCATCCCGGACTGAAGTACCTCGGGTTGGGTTTGTTGACCGTAGTCAGCGTGCGCCTGGTGGCGAATCCCGAGGTTCTCGGCTACCACGTCGGCGACGGCCTGCCGATTCTGAACTGGCTGCTCTATACCTACCTGATTCCGGCCGCAACCCTCGTGCTCTCGGCTCGGACGTTGTATCCATTGGAAGCGGAGCGGAGGAGGTCGTGGGAGCCGGGGCAGGGTTCGACCCGGGCCTGGGGTGCGGTCGGCTGTGGGCTGGCGGCGATCCTGGTGGTTTTCGCCTGGATCAACCTGACCATCGTGGATGCCTTCTCGGAGGGCGGACGACTCGTTCTGAGCTGGGAGCGAGAACCCGCCCGTGATCTCACGCTCTCCCTGGCCTGGGCGATCTATGCCCTGGCCCTGCTCGGACTCGGCCTGCGCCGCCGCAGCAGTGCCCTCCGCTGGCTCAGTCTAGTGTTCTTGCTGTTGACGATCGCCAAGGTGTTCCTGCACGACCTGGGTGCCCTGGAGGACCTCTACCGCGTAGCTTCTTTGGTCGGATTGGCCTTCTCGCTCATCGTCGTCTCCCTCTGCTACCAGCGGTTCGTCTTTCGGGAGAGAAGGCCCTGAGTTCCGCCCTGTTTCGCCCGTGGGTTCTGGCAGCCACCTGGCTGTTGGCATCGCTGACGACCGCGGCGTCGTTTGCCCAGTCGTCCCCTCGGCTCGAGACGCTCTTTCCCAACCAGGCCCCGATCGAAGCCGAGGCTGGGGTCCTGACCCGCGTTCCCTTGCCTCCTGAGGTGGTCGCGGAGTGCCGTCCCGACCTCTCCGATCTTCGAGTCTTCGATGGCGCTGGTCGAGAGGTACCGTTTCTGATCGACACCGCGCGCTCCCTGGAAGAGAGCCTGCACGTGTCGGAGACGTTCCGTCCCCGCGTCCTCGACGTCAAGGAGAGCGAGATGCGGCCCGAGACGGGGCCTTCGACGCGTCGGGAGCAGTACCGTCTGCAGCCACCGCCCGCCGGTACGGCCGGTACGGTCTGGAGCCTCGGCCTGGAGGGCGGACCCTCTCGCTTCGTGCTCCGGGTGGAGGTGACCGCGCTCCTCCGTGATGGTGGCGAAGAGCCGCTGGTCACCGCCGGCTCGGTCTGGCGCCTACCTCGGGGCCGCGAGCACCTCGAACTGACCCTGCCAGAGTTGCCCGAGGCTACGGCGGCTTTGCTCGTTCAACTGGAGGGAGAGCAGGACGGCTACGTGAATCCGAGGTTCCAGCTCGTCAGTCGACGGCGACTGGACAGCCGCCTACGCTCGGAGATCCCGTTGACCATCCTCGGCTTCCGGCACGAGGGGAGCAAGACCCTGGTCGACGTCGATCGCCCCCGCGGACTGCACCTCGATCGACTGCGGCTCTCGACGTCGACCGACAGCTACCACCGTGCGATCGAGGTCTGGGACGCGGGGCCGGGGCGGCAGGACGAGGTCCTGGGACAAGACGAAGTGCTGCGGCTTCCGGCCCTGGTGCCGGTGGTCGACGACGAGTTTCCGATCGGGCCGGCCACTGGCGATCGGCTGCGTCTGGTGATCGAGAACGGCGACAGTCCACCGCTGCACGATCTCGAGCTCTTCGCGGTGACCTCTTCGCCCCATCTGCTGGTGACCCTGCCGGCCGGGGGAGCCCAGGGTGCGCTGCTGCGATTCGGCGGAGGACGGGCGTTTCGCCCCCACTACGACCTGGCCGGTCTGACCACGGGGCTGCCCGCTACCGGGCACGAGGCCAACCTGGTGTTGAGCTATCGCGATCCCGCCCGATTCGCCCGCGGCCGCCTGGGAGAGATCAGCCGCAATCCTCTGTTCGATCCGACTCCGGCCTTGGCGTTTGCCCACCGGGCGGGAGCCGACCTCGCGACCTCGAGCTTCTCCCATCGCCGGACGTTGGTGGCCAATCCCTCGGCCGAGGGGTTGAACCGGATGGACCTCGGGCTGGCGGACCTGGCGGTGGCGCGCCCCGACCTCGCCGACCTCCGGATCGTCAACGGTGAAGCCCGGCAGTGGGCCTACCTTCTCGATACCCGGGCCGCGTTCACGGACCTGGAACTCGAGGTGGGCGAACCCTCGACCGAGGCGGGGCGCAGTCGCTATCCCCTGACCTTGCCGGCTTCACCCGCCACGATGACTCGGTTGACCCTCGAGAGCGACATTCCCTACTTCGATCGGTCCTATACCCTGATGGGGTGGTTTGACGGCGAAGAACGGAGGCTGGCCGCGGGCCGCCTCGTCCGACGGATCGGAGACCCCCGGCCGTTGACTCTGCGGTTCTCGACATCGAGGATCGATCGCTTGGAGCTAGAGATCGAGGATGGAGACGATGCCCGGCTGGACTTCAGCTCGGCAATCGGACGGTTCCCGGTGCCTCGGGTCTACTTCGCGGCGCCGGCTGGTCCGTACGTACTCTTGCTCGGCGATGGCGAAGCGTCGGCGCCGCAGTACGAACTCGAGCGAGTACGGGATGTGGTGCTGGCGGTCGAGGGCGGACCCGTCGCGGCCGGGGTCCTAGAGGGCAACCCGGATCAGGGAGTGGTCTCCCGGTGGTCGGCAGCGGAGTGGCAGCGCATCCTGCTCTGGTTGGTGCTGGTCGGAGCCGTCCTGGTCCTCGCGGGGATGGTGTTTCGGCTGGCGAAGGCGGGGCCTTGACGCAAACCGCTCGGCCCCCGAGTCGGGAACCCAAGGGCTGGGCGTAGGCTCCACACCATAGGGGAGGACGCTGGCGGTCGGGAACTCGAATGCCGAGCCCCGAGTCTCAGGTACCGATGCTACGTTGGGTGGTACTCCTGGTGTCGGTTCTTCTGCTGCCGAGCGGTGGTGCGGCCGCCGAATCCGAGACGATTGGCTGGCGAATCGAGGTGCGCAAAGAAGAGCGCCGGCTACGGCTGTGGCGAGACGGTGTCCTCGAAGCGACCTATCCGGTCGGACTCGGCTTTTCGCCGCGGGGAGACAAGATCCGAGAAGGCGACGGGGCGACCCCCGAGGGCAGCTATCGGGTCTGCGTCAAGAACCCTCAGAGCCGGTACCATCTTTCGTTGGGGATCGACTATCCGAACCCTGACGACGCGAGGCAGGCGCTGGAGGAGGAGAGGATCAGCGCCGAGCAGGAGGCGGCCATTCGTCGGGCTCACCGCCAGGGGATCTGTCCGCCGTGGAACACCGACCTCGGCGGCGAGATCTTTCTGCACGGTCGAGGGGCCGGGGCGGATTGGACGCTCGGTTGCGTGGCTCTAGAGGACGAGCACATCGAGGTTCTGTTCCGCCAGGTTCCGATCGGCACGCCGGTCGACATCGTCCCCTGAGCGGAGCGCGAGGGGGGCCGAGACCGTCCTGGCGGTAGGATCGGCAGATGACAGCCTGTTCCTTCCGGCGCTGCCTCTTCTGGGTCGCCGGGATCCTGACTGCGGTGCTCGCCGGGGCGCAGAGCCGCGACTACGAGCGAGGGTTTCGGCTCATCGACACCTTCGGCTCGGAGGACTTCGATGCGGCTTCGCAGAACTGGCAGGTCATCGAAACCGAGCCGGGCCTGGTCTACGCCGGGAATCTCCACGGCCTGCTGGAGTTCGACGGAGAGACCTGGAGGCTGATCACACTACCGAACGGAGCCGCCGCTTTGTCGCTAGCGGCTGACGATCGTGGGCGGCTGGCGGTGGGCAGCCACGACGACTTTGCGGTGCTCGAGGCGGATGCGAGTGGAGTCGCCCGTTTGAGGTCCCTCGTGCCGCTCATCGAACCCGAACTGGAAGTGATCGGGGCCGTCGTGGCCGTACATGCCGTCGACGACGGCTTCCTGTTCGTGTCCACCGAACACGTCTTCCACTGGTTGCGCGAACCGGATCAGGTCGTGGTCGATCCCGTGGGGCTGCCCGCCGATCCGAGACGACGGTTCGATCGCCCCTCCAGCTTCCAACTCGGGGCAGGGGTCGCGCTCTGGACCTCACGGGGTCTCGTGCAGTGGACGGATGGCGAGTTCGCACCGGTGGAGGAGTGGGATCCGCGTGTGGATCCGGATTTCGTAGTGGAGCGACCGGATGGCAGCTGGTTGGCCTACTCCGCGGACGCGGGATTGCTGCGATTCGTGCCCGGACACGGGCTCGCGGCGCTAGAGACCGAGACCTCGAGCTGGCTGCGGGACGCGGCACCGACGCTCGCGGTCGCCCTCGACGACGGCCGAGTCGCGGTGGGTACGCGGGGAGCGGGCATCGCGATTCTGGATGGTGACGGGGCGATTCTAGAGATCATCGACCCAGAGCTCGGACTGCCGGGCACGGTCGTGATGAACCTCTCCGTGGGACGGGACCGGGCGCTCTGGGTCGCTACCGATGTGGGTCTCGCACGAGTACCGCTGTCGAATCGCATCAGCTACTTCGACGAGCGGGCCGGGATTCAGGGGCACTGTCTGTCGTTCCATCGGTACCGGGGAGAGCTCTATCTTGGCACCATGGCCGGGGTCTTCAGGTTGCTCGCGACGCCCGCTAGCGAGTCCGGCGCCCGGGCCCACGCCGTGCCCCTGTCCAACGCTACGACGGGACCCACCTTCGTGATGATCACGGTCGCGGACGAGCTGCTCTTGGGGGGAGCCTACGGAATTGCGGTCGTGGGTCCGACCGGGGATCCCAATCTGGTGGACGGCCTCGCTGGCCTGCGGGTCTACGGCTTACATCCCGATCGGTTCGAGCCCGATCTCGTATGGGTCGGCCTCCGCGAGGGAATGGGAGTTCTGCGGCGGGAGGCCGATCGATGGGTCTTCAGTGGCCTGCTCCCGGGTCCTCGCCTGGTGCGCGGATTCGCCCAGCCCCAGGCGGACGAGCTGTGGGCGGCGACCGTATTGGAGGGGGTTCTTCGCTGGCAGCGGGAACCCGCCGCGCCCGGTGACTGGCCCCGACTCACCTTGGTCGACAGTTATCTGACCGACCGGGGCGAGGTGGCGATCGCGGGTCTCGAGCGCGGTCCTCGAGTGATCGCAGCCGACGAGGTCTGGGAATGGGACGAGGCCGAGCAGGGCTTTCGGCGAGAACCCGAGTTGCTGAGCGCGCTGGCCGAGGAGTCGGCCGCCTTCTTTCGGATGGTGGATGGCGAGAACGACGATCTGTGGCTCAATACCGCACCTCCTACCGTGCTGAGCCGGTCGTCAGTTGCTCCTGGCTCGTATCGCCTCGAACATCCCCTGGTCGGGCTTCCTGGCCGGGATCCACCGTACCTCTTTCGAGACGCCGGAACTCTATGGATCGGCAACGAAAAAGGGGTCTTCCGCTACGAGCTTGGCTCGCGGTCTCCCCAGTCGCCGCGGACGGCTCCCAGGATCCGTCGACTGACGGCAGACGACCAGGTGCTCTTTGGCGGGGCCGACGTGCCGGTTCAGCTCCAACTACCGGCCGAGCGTCGGCGGCGCTTTCGTTTCGAGTTCGCTTCGCTGGTGTACGGCGTTCCCTCGCGCTACCAGTACCGGCTCGATCCCGTCGACGGGGATTGGTCTGCCTGGACCGAGGCTTCGTCGGTCGAATTCACCAACCTCGCCGCGGATGACTATGTCTTCCGAGTTCGCTCGCGATCCGTTGGCTCTGAGCCGAGCGCAGCCGCTCGGTTCTCTTTCGTGGTCAGGGCCCCCTGGTACGGCACTCCCACCGCCTGGTTGGCCTTCAGTGCCGTGGCCTGGCTGCTGCTGGCTCTGGTTGTGAGGTTGCGCCACCTGGCGTTGCGACGACGGGCCAGCCAGTTGGAGGGGATGGTCAGCGAGAAAACGGCAGAGCTCGCTGAGAGCATCGAGCGCTTGCGGCTGGCCAACGCCACCGTCGAAGAGAAAAACGCACTCTTGGCCGAAGCGAACGACCGATTGCGGAATCTGTCGCGGCAGGATGGCCTGACCGGCATCGCGAACCGTCGCCGACTCGAGGAGGTGCTAGAGAGCGAGTGGAATCGAGCGATCCGCTCGCGCCAGCCCCTGGCCCTGATCCTGGTCGATCTCGATCACTTCAAGCGACTCAACGATTCGGCCGGTCATCAGGAGGGCGACGTGGCCCTCCAGCGGGTCGCTCGATTCCTGCACGAGAACCTTCGGCGGACCAGTGATCTGGTAGCTCGCTACGGTGGTGAGGAGTTCCTCATCGTCCTGCCGGCGACCGATCGCGAGGGCGCCCGGCAGTTTGCCGAGTTCCTTCGTGCCGGGATCGAAGGGTTGGCGTTGGTGCATCCAGGGGTCGATGCCGGAAGCCTGACCGCCAGCTTCGGGGTCGTGGCAGAGGTACCCGCGCTGGGGCAGGTACCCACCGATCTCGTGCAGCGCGCGGACCGCGCCCTCTATCGAGCCAAGGCCGCCGGCCGCAACCGGGTCGAGTTCGACTGAAGAACTCGGGGTGGTGACGGCCCCTCGGTGCCGTTAGGCTTCGTCGATGCCGGACGAAGCCGATCGTAGCCGACCTGTGCAGTTGACCGGGTCCTCCGTACCCTGGCTCCGCCTGCTGCCGTTGTTGGTGGCCGTCGTGCTGCTGGCCGGGAGCCTCTCCCTCTTCGTGCGACGAGCGGACTACGAAATCGTTCCGATCCGAGGCACGGAACGGCCCTGGCCGTCGCCCGCCGAAGTCCTGCCGGATCGCCTGACCCTGGAGCCGGCTTCCTGGGAGGTGCTACCGGGATGGCCGGATGACGACGTCGCGTTGGCTCGATCCACCATGGCGGCGAGCTGTCGGGTCTGGCAGGCGCGGGGAGAGGACGCGGTGTTCGGCGAGGGTCCACTGGCCTCGCGATGGCGCGACTGGCGAGAACTGTGTGCGGCTGCCGTTCGGCCCGAGGTCGACGGTCCGTCCTGGCGCGGCGAGATGGAGCGCTTTCTGCAACCGGTGTCGATTGGCAATCGGGGAGAGACCGAGGGGCTGTTCACCGGCTACTACGAGGCATCGCTGCGCGGTAGCCGTCGGCGTCACGGTCCGTACCAGACCCCTCTGCACGCCCGTCCTCCCGAACTGGTCAGTGTCGACCTGGGGGAGTTCCGCTCGGATCTGGCCGGCCGAAGGATCGCCGGACGCCTTCAGGCCGGTCGCCTGCTTCCCTACGAAGACCGGGCCAGCATCACCGACGGCTCTCTCGAGCGCCGCGGACTGGAGATCCTCTGGGTCGACGATCCGATCGACGCCTTCTTTCTCCACATCCAGGGCTCGGGAGTCGTGGAGATGGACGATGGCAGTCTAGTGCGGGTGGGATATGCGGCGCAGAATGGCCATCCCTACACGGCGATCGGCCGCGAGTTGATCGACCGAGGCGAAGTGCCCCGCGAGGAGATGTCGATGCAGGCAATCCGGCGTTGGTTGCGGGACCACCCGCACGAGGCGACCGAGTTGATGAACTCGAACGCCTCGTACATCTTCTTGCGGGAAGTGGACCGACCGGGAGCGATCGGCTCGCTGGGAGTACCGCTGACTCCGGAGCGGTCGCTGGCCGTCGATCGTCGGTTCCTACCGCTGGGGGTTCCGCTCTGGTTGTCGGCTAGCGCTCCGACCGAGGGCGAGCCGACGATCCAGCGTCTGGTGGTGGCCCAGGATACCGGTGGAGCGATCCGCGGACCGGTGCGCGGAGATCTCTTCTGGGGACATGGCGAGCGCGCGGCGGGCCTGGCCGGGCCGATGAAGAGCACGGGCAATCTGTGGGTCCTCTGGCCGCGACACCTGGTCGAAACGGCAGTGGAGGCCGCGGCAGTAGCCGAGATGCACGAATGAAGGACCGGGACCACGAAGGCGTGAAGGTGCTGGCGGAGGGACGCTTCCTGCGGCTCGTGGAGCGCCGGGGTTGGGAACTGGTGGACCGACCCGGGATCGAAGCGATCGTGGCGGTCGTCGCGCTGACCGAACGAGACGAGCTGATTCTGATCGAGCAGTACCGAGAGCCGGTGTCAGGGAGCGTGATCGAACTGCCCGCCGGTCTGGTCGGTGACGAGGACGCAAAAGAATCGCTCGATTCCGCGGCGCAGCGAGAACTCGTCGAAGAGACCGGATTTCGGGCAGGCTCGTTCGAACTGCTGACGGTGGGGCCACCCTCGGCCGGCCAGTCGTCGGAGGTCGTTTCGATTCTCAGAGCGCACGAGGTCCGCCGCTGTGGGCAAGGGGGCGGGGTGGGCGACGAGCAGATCACGGTGCATCTCGTGCCCCGTTCCGAGGTTTCCTCCTGGCTCGCTCGACGCGAACGGAGCGGGCAGCTGATCGATCCGAAGGTCTGGGCGGCGTTGTACTTCTTGGGCGAGTCGAAGGACTCGTCTCCCGACGAGGGGTTGGCCTTTCGTGGCGGGCGAGCACCAGGCGCATAGGGAGAAAACAAAGGGGGGAGGCGACCCCAGCCACCTCCCCGATTTTTCACCCTTTCCGTTTCTCTTTGAAACCCCAGAAGGCAGGGCCATGGTGCTAGGACCTGGGCTACCTTCGGACAGGACATCTATGAGCAATCGTCGTGCCACCACGCGGAGCGAAGGCGGTCCTGTGAATGCAACTGTCAATGATACAGAGGTTTACATGGGTTGGCGGAGTGTTTCGCAAGAGTGAGCTGCCCGATCCGAGGGGGCAAGTATTGACCCGCTAGGGGGTCGGACACATTTTGGGGGTCGATCTGCGACCCTCGGTGGCCGGTGCGTCGGTCCGACGAGGTGCGGCCCAGGGTCGGTTCCTCCCGAGGGGCGGTGGTAGGATGCCGCTCCCACCCGGGGCGCGCTCGAGCCCCGCCGACCAGTTCGTGTTCAGGAGTCATCATGTTCGACGGTTTACAGGGCAAGCTACAGGGGGTCTTCCGGACCCTCAAGGGCGAAGGCAAGGTCACGCCAGAGGTTCTCGAGGCGGGTTTGCGCCAGATTCGGATGGCCTTGCTCGAGGCTGATGTGCACTTCCGGGTGGTCAAGCCGTTCGTGCAGCGAATCCGCGAACGAGCTGCCGACGAGGACGTCCTGTCGAGTCTGACGCCGTCACAGCAGGTGATCAAGATCGTCCGCGACGAGTTGACTCTTCTGCTCGGGGAAGAGGGGAGCGATCTCCAGCTCACGGGTCGCCCATCGGTGGTCTTGCTGTGTGGTCTGCAGGGGTCGGGTAAGACGACGACCTCGGGAAAGATCGCCCGGCGACTGCGGGAGTCCGGACGCCAGCCGCTGTTGGTGGCGGGAGATCTCCAGCGCGCCGCCGCCGTCGAGCAGCTGGTCCAGGTTGGTGAGGGGGTCGCGACACCGGTGCTCGAACCCGAGTCCGGCGAGACCGTGGCCTCGTTGGCTCGGCGGGCCAAGGATGCCGCGAGGAATCGGGGGCACGACGTCATCGTCTTCGATACCGCCGGACGACTGCACGTCGACCAGGGGTTGATGGGCGAGATTCAGGAGCTCCAACGACTTCTCTCCCCGAGCGAGACACTGTTCGTGGCCGACTCGATGACGGGTCAGGACGCGGTGAAGAGCGCTGCCGCCTTCGCCGAGGCCCTCGATCTGACGGGGTGCATCCTGACCAAGCTCGACGGCGATACCCGAGGGGGTGCCGCGCTGTCGATCCGGACGGTGGCCAAGATCCCGATCCGTTTCGTCGGAACCGGCGAGAAACCAGAGGATCTGGAACTCTTCCGGCCGCAACGGATGGCGTCGCGGATTCTCGGCATGGGCGATGTCCTCAGTCTGATCGAGAAGGCGGAACAGGGCCTCGACAAGGACGAGGCGCAACGCCTCGCCGATCGCATCGCGCGCCGCGAGTTCACACTCGAGGACCTGCGAGACCAACTGCGCCAACTCCGCCGTATGGGGCCGCTCTCTTCGCTGCTGGAACTCTTGCCCAAGGCCGGTCCCTTGAAGGGGCTCGACATGAGCGCGGTCGACGACTCGCAGGTGAAGCGGATCGAGGCCATGTTGTCGTCGATGACTCCCCGCGAGCGACGCCATCCCCAGATCCTCAACGGCAGCCGCAAGAAGCGGGTAGCCAAGGGTTCGGGAACGCGGGTCCAGGACATCAACCAGCTGCTCAAGCAGTACGCTGCCATGCGCAAGATGCTCAAGGGAGCACGAGGCAAGTGGTTGCGCAAAGCGATGCGGGGTTGATCCCCCCGGTACCTCGTGACGCTCTCCCCCTTGGCGAGGGAAGATGAAGGCTGTATACTCTCCTTTCGCCGTGGCGGAGCTGCGTCCTCGAGGTTGCGCTCCCGGAACTCCATCCGGCCCGGGCCCGGCCCAATTTCACATCCAGAGTCTCACGGTAAGAACACCGTACACCAGTGCGGTCAGATGTCCTTGGAGGTCAATCCAGAATGGTCAAGATCAGAATGCGTCGTATGGGAGCCCGCAACCATCCCTTCTATCGTCTCGTCGTTTCGGACTCTCGGGCGACGCCCACGGCGGCCGCGCTCGAAGAGATCGGCTTCTACGATCCGCGGCAGCAGCCGGCGGTGCTCGAAGTGAACCGCGAGCGGTACGACCACTGGGTCGCCAAGGGTGCTCAGGTCTCCGACAGCGTACGGACCCTGGTGGCCCGGGGCTAGTCGCAGTGAGTGAAACAGCGGCAGCGGTCGAGGCTGTCATCCGCCAGTTGGTTTCGAACCCTGATTCGGTCGAGGTCGAAGAACGCAACGCCCGCGGACGACAGGTACTCGAGGTGTCGGTGGCTCCCGAGGACATGGGGGCGGTCATCGGCCGGGGCGGTCGCACCGCAGGCGCGCTGCGCAGTCTCCTCGATTCGCGTGGCGAGAGTTTCGACCAGGACTATGAACTCAAAATCCTCGAACCGGAGGAGCGCTAGGCGCCCCACGGGATCCGCCGACCGCGAGTCGGTGGAGCGCATCGTGGTCGGGCGTGTTGGTCGCCCCCACGGGTTGCGAGGCGAGGTTTTGGTCGACGTTCAGTCGGACAACCCGCTGCGGTTCGCGGTCGGTAGTGAACTCGAACTCAACTCCCGCACGGGGAAGCGACGACGGCTCAAGATCCAGCGCACCCGACCGCAGGGTAAGCGGCTGGCCATCCAGTTCGAGGGTGTCGAGGATCGGGACGGGGCGGAGGCTCTAGTCCAGGGAGTTCTCGAGGTGGAGACTCCGACCGAGGCCACGGCTCCCGAAGGTCACTATTACTACTATCAGCTGGTCGGGTGCGAATGCCACGACCGCATGGAGGGGTTCCTCGGCGTGGTCGAGGACGTGGTCGAAGATGGAGGTGGCGTCCTCCTCGAGGTCCGCGACCCCCAGAGAGAACTACTGATTCCCTTTGTCGATCCGTTCCTGCACCGCATCGACCTGCCCAACCGGAGAATCGATCTCGAGCTTCCCGCCGGACTCATCGAAACATGCGCATCCAAGTCATCACCATCTTCCCCGAACTCTTCGAACCCTGGTTGAGCACCAGTCTCGTCGGTCGGGCTCGCACCAGCGGACTGGTCGAGGTCGAGGTGCACGATCTTCGCTTCTTCACCGAGGGGCGCCATCGGGTGGTCGACGACGAGCCCTACGGCGGAGGCGCGGGAATGGTCATGACGGCTCCGCCCTGGCTGCGAGCCGTGCGCGAGGTCTCGGGGCCGGCGAGCCGAAGGATCGTTCTCTCGCCGCAGGGTCGTCGGCTGGACGACGACAAGGTGCAGGAGCTGGCGGAGTTGGAAGAGCTGGTACTGCTCTGCGGCCGCTACGAGGGTCTCGATCAGCGGGTGCTCGATCTGGTGGTGGACGAGGAACTGTCGATCGGAGACTTCGTGCTGTCGGGAGGGGAACTCCCGGCCATGGTGACGATCGAGGCCGTTTCTCGCTACATTCCGGGAGTGGTCGGCCGCGCGACCAGCGTGGTGGAGGACAGCTTCCACCAGGGACTACTCGACTACCCTCACTACACCCGGCCACCGGAGGTGGAGGGGCTGGAGGTACCGCCGGTCCTGTTGCAAGGAAACCACGCCGAGATCGAACGCTGGCGCCGAGAGCAAGCGTTGATCGCTACCTACGACAAGCGTCCCGACCTCCTGGAGGGGGTCGAGCTGACGACGGAACAGAGAGAGGTTTTGGCTCGCCATGCCAGCGCAATCGCTTGCGCGGCAGGCGAACGTGCCCAATAATAGACACCCGCGGACAACTCGTGGGCAGGACTGTCAGCTGCGGCTGACCGAGGATGAGTAGATGGAACAGTTACAGCAGATCGAAGCTCCCTTCTGCAAGGATGGGATTCCAGATTTCCGGGCCGGCGATACGCTCCGGGTTCACGTTCGCGTTACCGAGGGAAGCAAGGAGCGCATCCAGGTCTTTCAAGGCGTCGTGATCGCCCGCCGCGGTGGTGGTACTCGCGAGACGTTCACCGTGCGCAAGGTCTCGGGTGGTATCGGAGTGGAGCGCGTTTTTCCGCTGCATTCGCCGGTGATCGACAAGATCGAGGTCCTGCGTCGGGGCCGGGTTCGCCGTGCCAAGCTCTACTATCTGCGGGAACTTCAGGGCAAGGCAGCGAGAATTCGTGAGCGTCGCGACGACGTGACGCGCAGCGCATCCTGATCGTCGATCGGCGGGAGGCACGGGTTCTGAAGGAGGGAACACCCTGAATCGAACGTGGGGTCGGGCGGAGGAGTAAAGGTACGGGATGACACTCGAGCCCCTGTTGGCCGAAGCTTGCAGGCTTCACTTGATGCGCGGCTTGGAGGGGCTCCTCTTCCAAGGTGGATACGGCCGCGTGGCTGGCGTCGATGAAGCCGGTCGCGGTGCTCTCGCCGGGCCGGTGGTCGTGGCTGCCGTCATCATGCCTCCCGAGGGCCTGATTCCGGGGATCGACGACAGCAAGGCTCTGGCACCGCCGGCCCGTGAAGCACTGGCCGATCTCGTACGCTCCCAGGCGCTCGCCTATTCGATCGCGGCCGCCTCGGCTGATCTCGTCGATCGGATCAACGTGCTGGCCGCCACCCGGTCCGCGATGCGTCAATCCCTGCTCGAGTTGGATCCTGCGCCCGATATCGCGCTGATCGATGCCGTGGCCTTGCCCGGCCTACCCTTCCCCTCGCTGCCCCTGATCCGGGGAGATGCGATCAGCTATGCCGTGGCGTGCGCTTCGCTGCTGGCCAAGGTGGAGAGGGATCGGCTTCTCACCGAACTCGCGGCGAGCTTTCCGCAGTTCGGGTTCGACCGCCACAAAGGGTACGGCGCCGCTGAACATCTGGCGGCGTTGAGGGAGTATGGTCCGACCCCCCACCATCGCCTGACGTTCCGGTCGGTGCTACCTCGGCGAGCCATCGCGGGGGAGGCCTGATGGCGTTCAAGCGCGAGAAGGTCGTTCGGAACGCCGAGAAGTACGTCTCGAGGGGGAAGATCGAGGCGGCCATCAAAGAGTACATGAAGGTACTCAAAGAGTTCCCGAACGAAGCCGGCACCCTGAACCGTGTGGGAGACCTCTACGCGCGGATCGACAAGGATGACGATGCGATTCGCCTCTTCACGCAGATCGCCGAGCAGTATTCCTCGGAGGGATTCCTGGTCAAGGCGATCGCCATCTACAAGAAGATCCTGCGCCTGGATCCCGCCCGCCTGGCGGTGTACGAACGTTTGGGGGGTCTCTACTACCACCAGGGCCTGATCAACGAGGCGCGGGGGCAGTACCAGGTTCTGGCCGACCACTACCTGAAGAACAACGACTCCGCGTCTGCGATCAACATCTACCAACGGATGTCCGAGATCGAGCCGGAGAATCCGTCGCACCATCTCAAACTGGCCGAGCTCTACCAGCAGATGCAGCTCTGGGACCAGGCGATGGAGTCCTACGACGCAATCGCGGTGCTGATGCTGCAGCACGATCGCATCGAAGAGGCGTCGAGGGTCTATCAGCGGGCACTCGAGGTCCACTCCTCGGACCTCGAGTTCATCCAGACCGCGGTACGCCGGCTGCGAACCGCAGGAGGACCCGGTCCGGCGGCTCGACTGCTGGCCATGGCCACCGAACTGAACCCACGCGCGCAGTCGATCGCGGAAACGATGCGACCCGATACCGGGCAGTTCGACCTGCCGACGGCGGAGGAGATCGATCAGGCCGGCGTCGAATCCGCCGAGCTCCAGGTCGTCGAAGTGACCGATTCGTCGGACGAACTGCAGTCCCTCGAAGCCGTGGCCATCGTCGAGCCCACGGCTGAGGATGGCGGGATCGACGACAGTGCGGTGCTCGAACTCGACCTCGATGCGCCGGACCTCGGAGACCTCCAGGGGGTGGAGATCGAGGGAATCGCGGCCGGTGGGCCCGAGGTGGAGGTCTCGATCGAGGAGGTTGACCTGGTCTCCGTGGACTCGCCCGCGGAGCCCGAGCTTTCCCGTGACGAAGCCACCGCGCAGGAAGAGGCCATCGAAGGGGTGGCGTTCGCCATGGACACGGCGGACGATCTGGCGGTTCCGGCCGAGTCCGAGCCGGCGGACGATGACTTCGGCTCGAGCGACGAACTGGAGTTCGACCTCGAGTTGGACCTCGACCTCGAGATCGACGAGGACGAACCGGCCCTCGCCTCGTCCGAACCCCCAGCGACTCCGGTCGAACCCGAACCCGAGCCCGAGCCGGAACCCGCTCCGCCCAGCGTCAGCCCGGACGACCTGGTGGCCGAGGCCGAGGTGTTCGCCAAGTACGGCCTCACCGCCAAGGCGGAGGAGCGCGTCGCTTCGGTACTCGCGGACTACCCGGACCTTCTGTCGGCGCGCCAACTGCAGATCCAACTGCGATTGCAGGAAGGCGACCGCGAAGAGCTGCGAGACCTCGCGACTGCGTTCCGGGAGTTGGTAAACCGGGAGGGGCAGTCCGAACTGTGGGAGGCGGTCGCTCCTGATCTGGCCGCGGTCGGAATCGTGCTGGCGACCGAGGAGGCCGCCGAGGTCGAGATCGAGGTTCCGCCTCCGCCGCCGCCCGAACCGAAGAAGGAGCGAGTTTCCAAGCTCCTCGAAGCCCTCGAAGAACCGGTGGTGCCGCGCCGCCGTGGTGCCACGCTCGACATCGATGCCGCGCTCGCCGAACTGGCGACCGGGGTAACCTCGAAGAAACGGAAGCCGAAGAAGTCGGCGGTGGACGATCTAATGGCCGAGGCTGGCCTACTCGGCGAGAAAGCGGCGGAAGCGACGACCGCGCCACCCACGGCCGAGTCGTCTCCGACGGCGGCGGGCGACGTACCGCCCTCCGAGCTTCCGACGCAGCAACTCGAACCGGTCGAGCCGCCGGTCAGCGAACCCGAGCCACTCGCTGCGGCAGCGACCGCAGAAGAGACGGCGGCGCCGCTCGGAGTCGACGCCGGGGCTCCTCCCGAGGCTCCCTGGGTGGACGGAGAACTCCCCAGTCTCGAAGACGACGATCTCGACCTGGAGTTGGATGGCTTCAAGCTTCCGGAGGAGCGACCGCTCGAGGCACCGGCACTCGATGACAGCGCCATGAACTGGCTCGACGAGATCCCGCCGCAACCCGCGGTAGAGGCCGCCGAGTCGTCGCTGTTCGATGGCGAGGACGAGTTCTTCGACCTGGCGGCAGAACTCGAACAGGAACTGGGACAAGAGGACGCCGAGTCCCTCGCTGGTGACATCGTGACGCAGCCCGAGGAGCCCTCGTTGGAGGACATCGTCGAGGGCTTCAAGCGTGGGGTGGCCGAGAACCTCTCGGCCGAGGACTACGGAACGCACTACAACCTCGGCATCGCCTATCGGGAGATGGGTCTGCTCGACGAAGCGATCGGTGAATTCCAACTCGCCTCCAAGGACCCGGCGCATCTGGTGGAGTGCTGTTCGATGCTCGGCATCTGCTTCTCCGAGAAGGGTCTCTACGATCTGGCGGTGAAGTGGTACAAGCGCGGACTCGAGGCCCCGGACCTGGCGGAAGACACCATGCTCAGCTTGCTCTACGACATGGGCGACGCCTACCAGTCGCTGGGCGACGAAGCTGCGGCTCGCAAGACGTTCAACGAACTCTCGGGTTTCAACATCGGCTTTCGCGACGTGGTCGATCGGATCGAGGCGCTGGGCGGCTGAGCGGATCCCTCGTAGGGTTTCGGGCCCCACTGGCTTCGACGGGAACCAGACCGCTTGCCGCCGAGGTCGAACGGTTCGTGGTCTGATGCTCGCATCGCCGTCTCTGGAGTACCTGATTCGTGAGTGAAACGCAGTCCAACCGCGCCTTCTGGGTCGGCGTTGCCGTGGCGGTGGCCGCGACGCTGCTGCTCTTCTTCTGGCCGCGGGTGGCGGAGGAGCTACGACCTCAGCCGCGGCGGGCGCACGTCGCAATCGAGGGCGACGATGGTGTCGCGCGGAGTGCGAGTATCAACGTCGAGTACGGCACCGAGGTCACCTTGCACGCGGTGCTCGAGGCCGAGACGGCTGGCGGCGAGTCGATCTACTACACCGAGGCGGCCGCGCTCGAAATCGACGGTCAGAGGATTTCACCCGAGCGGTTACGACCGTGGGACCGTCCCGAGGGCCTGGCCGTGCTCTGGTTCACGGTCGAAGGTAAGGTCCCCTACGTACCGATCTCGGACGAGGGCTCCCTCGACGAGTGGCAGTTCGAGGAGTTCTTCCGGGCCGATTGGCCTCGGACGTGGAGTATCCGAGCCGACGTCACCTCGCGCCATGGAGTGCACCTGCCGCGGAGCGAGGCCGATCGTGAGCGTTCGTTCGGTGTGCAGCGCTACCACGTCCGGCTCGAGTTGCGACAACCCGACCGCCCGGCCTACGTGCAGGAACGGTACCGTTCGGTGGGTGCCGACTCGGTGTTCGAACTCGGGGACCGGTTCCCGACTCTGAGCGTCGAACTCCCGGGGCCACTGGCTCGTGCTTCGTCGGTGTTCGGGCTCTCTCAGCTCGAACCGGTCGGCGATCTACCCCCGTCGGCACTGGAGCGACTCGTCGCCCTTTCGGCGAATCACTTCGCCTTCTCGCGTGCGACGCTGTTTCGCGATATCCTGCGCGATCGCGGTCCGACCCTCGACCAGTTGCCCTGGCAGATCGTCACGCTCGGCGCCGACGCTCTGAGTTGGTCCGACGAGGTCTCGGCTGGAGACTTCGTACGGGTTGGGGGTCGAGTCACCGTCCTGTTTCAGGATCGCGGTCTCCCCGACCAACTCGACGATCAGGATCTGTGCTTCGATTTCGAGCGTGGGACGAGGATTCGCTCCCTGGCCGAGGTCTTCACCGAGGGAGCGCGGGTCGAGTGGGCGGGACAGCGCTGAACGAGTCGAAGAACAAGGAGTATCGAATATGAGTCGAACGATCACCCTACTCCCGGGAGACGGGATTGGACCAGAGGTCACCGCCGCCACCCTGCGGGTCCTCACGGCGGCCGGCGCCGATTTCGAATACGAGTCGATGATCGCCGGGGCCGAGGCGGTGGCCCAGGGCGGGGATCCCCTGCCGGATGCCGTCATCGAATCCGTTCGGCGAAACCGGATCGCGCTGAAAGGACCAGTGACCACCCCGGTAGGCCGGGGATTCCAGTCGGTCAACGTGCGGTTGCGAAAAGCACTCGAGCTCTACGCCAACCTCCGTCCGCTGCGTACTCTCGAGGGGGTGCCGTCCCGGTTCGAGGACGTCGATCTGGTGGTGGTGCGCGAGAACACCGAGGGTCTCTACAGCGGGCTCGAGCACGAGGTGGTTCCCGGGGTCGTCGAGAGCCTCAAGATCATCACCGAGAAGGCCTCCACTCGGATCGCTCGCTTCGCCTTCGAGTACGCTCGGCGCCAGGGTCGGAGCCGGGTGACCGCAGTGCACAAGGCCAACATCATGAAACTCTCGGACGGTCTGTTTCTCGACTGTTTCCGCCAGGTGGCGGAGGAGTATCCCGACATCCAGGCCGACGATCGGATCATCGACAACATGTGCATGCAGTTGGTGACGCATCCGGAACGGTTCGACGTCCTGGTGCTCGAGAATCTCTACGGTGACATCGTGTCGGATCTCGGGGCGGGCCTGGTCGGGGGGCTCGGAGTGGTCCCTGGGGCCAACATCGGAGAGTCGATGGCGGTTTTCGAGGCCGTGCACGGCAGCGCTCCCGATATCGCGGGCCAGGATCTCGCTAATCCGTTGGCCCTCATCCACAGTGCCGTCCTGATGCTGCGGTACCTCAAAGAAGATGCCATCGCCGCCCGCATCGATGCCGCCATCCAAACGGTGCTGGGCGCTGGGCAGCGCACCCGGGACCTCGGCGGTGACCTGGGCACCAGTGCCTTCACCGATGCCCTGGTAGCGGCGATCGAGGCCGACTGAGGAGGGGTCGTGGGCTCGCTCTTCGACGGCCTGCCCGATCCGCCGTCGGCGCCAGCGGCGGATCGCAGTTTCCCTCCGGGGACTCCGTTGGCCGAGAGGATGCGTCCCGCCAACCTCGACGAGGTGGCCGGACACCGCGAGCTGGTCGGAAAGGACGGATTCCTGCGGCTCGCGATCGCTTCAGGTCGGGTGCCTTCGATCGTCTTCTGGGGACCTCCGGGGTGTGGCAAGACGACTCTGGCCCGTCTCCTCTCGGCGGCCGGAGACCTTCGGTTCGTGGCCTTCTCGGCGGTCACTTCGGGGGTACGGGAGGCTCGGGCGATTCTCTCCGAGGCTGCCAACCTCCGTCGCGTCCAGTCCCTCAGGACCCTGTTGTTCATCGACGAGATCCATCGCTTCAACAAAGCCCAGCAGGATGCCTTCCTGCCGGCGATGGAGTCCGGTGACATCCTGTTGGTGGGGGCGACGACCGAAAACCCGGCCTTCGAGTTGAACGCGGCGTTGCTGAGTCGCTGCCGGGTGGTACCGCTGCAGGCCGTTTCGGGGGAGGAGATTCGTGGCCTCCTCGAACGGGCCCTCGGCGATGCCCAGCGCGGGCTCGGCGGCACCGCGGTGCAGTGTGAACCCGCCGTGCTGGACGCGTTGGCCGAGGCGGCCGACGGCGACGTTCGCCGGGCTTTGACCCAACTCGAGTCGGTCGTCGACGACGCTCGATCAAGGCAATCGGGCGTCGTCACGACGTCCGATCTCGAGCGCCACCTGCGCCAGCCACTACGCTACGACAAAGCCGGCTCGAGCCACTACGACCAGTTGTCTGCCTTTCACAAGTCCCTACGCGACAGCGATGCCGACGCGGCCGTCTACTGGCTCGAGCGGATGCTGGCCGCCGGCGAAGATCCGCTGACCCTGGCTCGCCGCATGGTGCGGGTGGCGAGCGAAGACGTGGGCCTGGCGGACCCGCAGGCGTTGGGGGTGGCGCTGGCCGCGTGGCAGGCCTACGAACGGCTGGGGTCGCCGGAGGGCGAACTGGCCCTGGCTCAGGCTGCGATTTATCTGGCCCTGGCGCCGGCGAGTGACGCCGTATATCGGGCTTCGAAGAGGGCCCGCACTCTGGTGGAGGAGCGCGGCTCGCTCCCGGTGCCCCTGGCCTTGCGTAACGCTCCCACCCAGGTGCAACGGGATGCTGGCTACGGCAAGGGCTACCGGCACGCCCACGAAGACCCGCAGGGGACGGGGGGCATGGTCTGTCTCCCCGAGGCCCTGCGGGCAGAAGAGATCTACCAACCTACGGAACGAGGTCGGGAGGGCGAACTAGCCCAGCGACTGGAAAAGCTCCGGCGCACGCGACGCCAGTAGACCGTCTACAGCGTGTCGAGCGCGTCGAGGATCCCCTGTTGCGTCAGCAACTCGCCGAAGACATAAGGCTCGGCTCCCGGGCGATAGAGCAGGTAGAAGGGGATTCCGTAGCGACCGTAGTCGGCGAGGAAGGCGCCGATCTCGGCATTGCGGTTGGTCCAGTCCGCCTGCATGGGGACGACGTCGCGGGCCGCGAACGCGGCGGCGATCTCCGGAGTGTCCAGGACGAACCGCTCGTTGACCTTGCAGGTGAAACACCAGTCGGCCGTCACGTCGACGAAGACCGGGGTTCCCGCCGCCGTCAGTTCGGTGGCCCGTTCTCGGTCGAACGGGGTCCAAGCGATGTGTCCCCCGGTGCTCTCGAGGGTACTGGCCTCGAGGGGAGGGGCGGTGGCGGCCAGCCAGAGAGTCCCGCCGACGGTGGCCGCGATGGCCAGCGTCCCGAGGCGTTGCCCCCAGACGCCCCCAAAGGCGTGCCGCGTCCAGACGGCCAGAGCCAGGAGCAGCAGGGCCAACTCCACGAACGCGAGGCGCTCGGCGCTGATCTGACCGGCGAGAACGTAGAACAGCCAGATCGCGGCGGCGGCGAGAAAGAACCCCATCACCTCCCGCAGTCGGACCATCCAGGCGCCTGGTTTGGGAAGAAAGCGAGCCGCTCCGGGCCAGGCGGCGAGGAGCAGATAGGGGCTCGCCATGCCGACGCCGACGGCCGTGAAGATCGCGAAGATCGTCACCGGGGCCTGGGCCAACGCGAAACTGACCGCCGTGCCGAGAAACGGCGCCGAGCACGGGGTGGCCATCAGGGTCGCGAAGAGGCCGGATACGAAGTGTCCTGCCAGCCCCTCCTGCGGACCCGATCCTCCGAGGCGGGCCAGGCCACCCGGCAGTTGGATCTCGAAGAGACCCCACATGTTCAGGGTGAAGAGCAGGACCACGACCGCCAGGAACGCGACGAAGAGGGGCTCCTGGAACTGTACCCCCCAACCGACGGCGCGGCCCGCCGAACGAGCTGCGATCGCCGCTCCCGCCAGCGCCCAGAACGAGACGAGGATGCCGAGCGCGGTGGCGAGTCCGCTCCGGATCACCTCGCCTCGCGACAGCGAAGCGCTCTTCACGAGAGAGAAGACCTTGATCGACAGCACGGGCAGCACGCAGGGCATCGCGTTGAGGATCAGGCCGCCGAGCAGGCCCAGCAGCAGGAAGGTCCAGAGCGGTGTGGTCGGCGGAGCTCCGCTCGAGGTGCCGGTCGCGCTCGCGGTCGCCGATCGCCCGGTCGCCTGGGTCGAGGCCTCGGCGAACAGATCTGGGGCGTGGGCCTCTCCGAGACCTCCGAGATCGAGCGTCAGGCTGGACATCGTGCTGATCGGCGGCAGGCACTGGGTGTCGTTGCAGGCCTGGTAGGTGAGGACAGCTTCGATCGTGCTCTCGGTGGCCTCGGTCGGGATCTCGAGATGCGCCAGGATCACCGTCGTTCCCTCGTAGACCGACAGGGGCTCTTCGGCGAACGTGAAGGTCCCGAGAACGCCTTCCGGGTAGGTGATGCGCGGCTCAGGCCAGCCCTCCGGCACCGCCACGGCGAGTTCCGTTGGGATCAGGTAGTCGTAGGTCGGCTGGTTGCTGTTGGTGTGCCAGTGGTCCTCGATCTCGACCACGGCGGCCACCACCGCCTCGGTCGGCGGAGCGTAGGAGGTCAGGTCGGACTGCAGGTGGAAGCTCGCTCTCTCGGCTCCAGGCAGGGCAAGCAACGGACCTGCTCCGAGCAGGAGCCAGGCGAGCAGGATTCGGTGCGACGTTCGGGTCACGGGAACGCGCTTGGGGCGCGGTGGCTTCGGGGGCATCGATGAACCTCGGGCGGGGCAGAGAGCGCTGATCGGAGGCGCTGCGTTCGGTGGCGCTGTGGTCGGGGAGGGTGGCAGGGTGGGGTTCTGCCATCCGAGAGGCGCAGAGCCTCCCTCCAATGATAGCATCGGCGCCCCATGCGCCTCGCCTCTCGCCTCGCCCATGTCGAGGAGTCCGCTACCCTCAAGGTAACCCGCCGTGCCGCCGAACTGCGTGCGGCCGGACGGGAGATTCTCAGTTTCGGTGCGGGGGAGCCCGACTTCGATTCCCCGGCCGTCGCGGTGCGAGCCGCGCAACGCGCCCTCGACGACGGCTTCACCCGCTACACGCCGGCCTCGGGCATTCCCGAGCTGCGGCGAAGCCTGGCGGATCGCTACGCGGCGGACCACGGCGCGCCCTGGGCCGCCGAGCAGTTTCTCATTACGGTCGGGGGCAAGGCGGCGCTCTTCGAACTCGCCATCGCGCTGTTCGAACCCGGCGACGAGGTCATCATTCCGACCCCTTGCTGGGTGAGCTTTCCGGATCAGATTCGGCTCGCCGGTGCGGAGCCGATCCTCGTCCCGACGCAAGCCGAAGGTGGATTCGAACTCAAGGCCGATCCGATCCTCGAGGCGATCTCGCCCCGCACGCGAGCGATCCTCGTCAACTCGCCCTCCAATCCGACCGGTGGCATCCTGCCAGCGGCCGAGTTGGAGAAGTTGGTGCGGGGAGCCGCGGCGGCCGGGATCTACCTGATCTCGGACGAGACCTACGAGTTCTTTCTCTACGACGACCGCAGCTACGCCAGCGCCGCCGCCTGGGCGAAGCGATTTCCGGAGACCGTGGTGTTGGTCGGTTCCTTCTCCAAGACCTACGCCATGACCGGTTGGCGCGTCGGCTACGCCGCCGGACCGAGTGAGGTGATCGGCGGAGCGGCCCGCGTGCAGGGGCATGCGACCTCGAATCCAACCTCCTTTGCCATGGTCGGGGCGCTGGCTGCCCTCGAAGGAGCCGCTCCGCAGGTCGCAGAGATGGTCGGTGAGTTCGCGGCGCGGCGCGACCTTCTGGTCGCCGGTCTGAACGAACTTCCCGGTTTCCGGTGCGATCCGCCCGCCGGAGCCTTCTACACCTTCCCCGATATCTCGGGGCTCAAGTCGCATGGCCTCGAGTCTTCGCTCGAGGTGACCGAGTTCTTTCTCGAGGAAGCGAGCGTGGCCGTGGTGCCCGGCGTCGCTTTCGGTACTGATGATCACTTGCGTCTTTCGTTCGCCTGTTCCCGAGCGAACATCGAGCAGGGACTGCAAGCGATGCGGTGCGCCCTCGTCCGACGGATCGGCTGACGATACTGCCGGCGACGCCGTGCGACCGCTCGCAATCAAGCAACAAAGGAGAGACGATGAAGCAGAGAATGTTGTGTGCCGGGGTCCTCGCGGTCTGGCTGATCGGCTCGGTGCCGTCGCTGGCGGCAGAGGAGATGGCCGCTCCCACCGTGGCGGAAGCTCGTGAGTTCCTGGAACAGGCCGAGGAGCGCCTGCGGGATCTGTGGATCATCTCCGGCCGGGCCCAGTGGATCGCGTCGACCTACATCAACGAAGACAGCCAGATTCTGGCGGCCAAGATGGATGAAGACGTCATCCGCGCCGTCATCGAACTCGCCAACGAAGCGGCTCGATTCGATGGACTCGACCTGCCCGACGATCAGGCTCGGATGATGAAGAAGCTGAAGCTGGCTCTGGTGCTGCCGGCTCCCAACGACGCCGAACTCACGGCGGAGTTGACCCGGATCAAGGCCCGTATGGAGGCGACGTACGGCTCGGGCAAGTACTGCCAAGGGGACGACTGTCGCGACCTGACCGAACTGAGTCGCCTGATGGCGGAGAGTCGCGACCCTGAAGCCCTGCAGGATGCCTGGAGTGGCTGGCGGACGATCTCTCCCGTGATGCGTGAGGACTTCGCCCGCTACGTGGAACTCGGCAACCAGGGGGCCCGGGAACTCGGCTACGACGACCTGGGCAACATGTGGCGTTCGAACTACGACATGGATCCCGATGCCTTTGCGGCCGAGGTCGATCGCCTCTGGAACCAGGTTCGGCCCTTCTACGAAGCGTTGCACTGCTACGTCCGGGCGCAACTCAACGAGAAGTACGGCGACGAGGTACAGCCGGCCAGTGGTCCGATCCGAGCCGATCTACTCGGCAACATGTGGGCCCAGGAGTGGGGCAACATCTATCCCCTGGTGGCCCCTGAGGGGCAGGGCGAAGCGGTCGACGTGACCGCGCTCCTGGTGGCGGCGGAAGCCGACGAGCGCGCGATGGTGCGTTACGGCGAGGCGTTCTTCAGCTCGCTCGGTTTCGAACCGCTCCCCGACTCGTTCTGGGAGAAGTCCCAGTTCTCGAAGCCCCGAGATCGTGAGGTCGTTTGCCACGCGTCGGCCTGGAGCCTCGACTTCCAGGACGATCTGCGGATCAAGATGTGCATCCAGATCACCGAGGAGGAGTTCACCACCATCCACCACGAGTTGGGGCACAACTACTACCAGCGGGCGTACAACGAGCAGCCGATCCTGTTCCAGGACAGCGCCAACGACGGCTTCCACGAGGCGGTCGGGGACGCGATTGCCCTGTCGGTCACGCCCAACTACCTGGTGAAGATCGGCTTGCTCGATGAGGCGCCGCAGGGCGGCAGCGAGATTGCCCCCCTACTCAAGATGGCGATGGACAAGATCGCGTTCCTCCCCTTCGGTCTGTTGATCGACCAGTGGCGCTGGAAGGTGTTCTCGGGCGAGTTCGGTGAGGACGACTACAACGCTTCGTGGTGGGAGCTTCGTCAGAAGTATCAGGGAATCGAGCCGCCGGTGGCGCGGACCGAGGCGGACTTCGATCCGGGAGCCAAGTACCACGTACCGGCGAACGTGCCCTACACGCGCTACTTCCTGGCCCGGATTCTCCAGTTCCAGTTCCATCGGTCTCTCTGCGACGCCGCTGGCTACGAGGGGCCGCTGCACGAGTGCTCCATCTACGGGTCCCAGGAGGCGGGAGAGCGGCTGCACGAGATGCTGGCCATGGGGTCCAGCCGTCCCTGGCCCGAGGCGCTGGACGCGCTGACCGGTTCGTCGGAGATGGACGCGACCGCCATCCTCGACTACTTCGCGCCGCTCAAGGGGTGGCTGGACGAGCAGAACGCCGGACAGTCCTGCGGCTGGTAGGGCTTGATCGATCGCAGCCAGACGGCTCTTCGCCCAGCCCCGCGGGACTGGTCGAAGGGCCGCTCTGCTTTCGACCGGCAGAACCGAGCGACGTTTCGATGGCCAGTAGCGGTGACAGATCATGATCGATAGTCGAACCCCGGCCACACCGTGGGCCTTCCAGGTCGGCGTCATCCTGGGAATTCCGATCCGGGTCCACTGGACCTTCGTGCTCCTCGTGGTCTGGATGGGTGGCATCACCGCGAATCAGGGGGCCAGCTTTCTGGTGGGAGTGATCCTGACCCTGCTGCTCTTCGCGTGTCTGGCTTGCCACGAGGTGGGACACGCGGTGGTGGCTCGACGCTTCGGGGTGCAGACCCTGGAGATCGTTCTCTATCCAGTCGGTGGGATCTCTCGTACCGCTGCGATTCCGCCGGGCTGGCCCGAACTGGCGATCGCAGTGGCCGGTCCGATCGTCAACCTGCTCCTGGCTTTGCTGTTGATTCCGCTGCTTCCTCTCCTCGGAGCCACGAGTCCGAGCCTCGACCTCGAACCGGGGGCCATCGCCTACTTCCTGCTCTTCGCCAACCTCGGCCTCTTCTTTCTGAATCTGATCCCCGCCTTCCCGATGGACGGCGGCCGGATCCTGCGGGCCGCCCTTTCGCTCGGCATGCCGGCAGACCGCGCGGCTCGTGCCACCGGGATGGTGGGGCAGGGCTTCGCGCTGATGCTGGGGATCCTCGGCATCGCGGCGGCTCAGTTCCTCATCGTTCTGATCGCCCTGCTCGTCTACTTCGGGGCGAGTCAGGAGGCCTCGCTCCACCGCCGCCAGGGAGCGCTGCAGGGGCGTCGCGTGCGGGAGGCGATGATGACCCGTTTCGAGCGGCTTGCGCCTCAGCAATCGATCCGGCGGGCCCTCCAACTGCTCCTCAACACTCCGCAAAACGACTTTCCGGTCGTCGACGCCTGGGGGCGAGCGGCTGGAGTCGTCACCCGCTCGGCGCTGCTCGCCGGGCTCGGACGTCTGGGTCCAGATGCCGCCGTCTTGGAGGTCATGCACCGTTCTCCTATCACCGTCAGTCCCGAGGCGGATCTGGCCGAGCTGATGGCGGGCCTGCAGGGCGCTCCGGCGGGACCGATTCTCGTGGCCGAAGAGGGCAAGGGAGTGGTGGGCATGCTCACCGCGGAGAGCGTCAGCCAGTTTGTCGCCGTACTCGGCCAGCTCCAAGAGGTGGCTCGCCCCCGGACTCCTCCCGCGCAGGGCGGGTCGTAGCCGTCGGGCAGTGCCCTCGCCGGGAGGTCTGAGATAATCGGCCTCGATGCTGCGCTCTCTCTCGATCCTGGGTCTCGCGGTGGTCGTTCTGGCCGGCTCGGGGCCGCCCGTCCGCTCGCAGGACCCGGTCGATGAGCGGGCGCAGGCGTTGGAGCAGATTCGAGGTGAGATCGCACGTCTGCAGTCTCAGTTGAACCGGGTCCAGGCCGAGGCCTCGTCGCTGGCGGGCGAAGTCGAACAGACCCGCCTCGAACTGGCGATTCAGGAGAGTCGCGTGTCGGAGTCTCGGGCGGCGCAGGAGCTCGCCCGCGCCAAGGTCGTCGAACTGGAGGCCCGGGTCTCGGAGCTCGAAGATGCCCTGGCGACGGTGCGGGGCGATCTTCGAGGTCGTCTCGGAGCCCTCTACCGGTTGGGGAGAGGCGGCTATCTACGACTAGTTCTCTCGCTGCGCTCGAGCAGTGACGCCCTGCCGGCGATCCGCCAGCTGCGGTACTTCGCGCGACAGGACGGTCGGGCTCTCGATCGGTACATCGACACCAAGGCCAGTCTCGAGGTCGAACAGGACGAACTGGCCGAAGAGCGGACTCGAGTCGAGGCGTGGGTGGCGGAAGAGGAGGCGCGGCAGAGTCGGCTGGCCGAGATCGAAGCCCGCCAGTCACGCCTGTTGGCGCGTCTGGACGCCGAACGCCGCAGCCTGCAGACGGAACGGTCCGCTTTGGCCGACAAAGAGCGCAAGTTGTCGAACTTCCTCGGCCTCCTCTACGGCCGCCAGGACGAGTCGATGGGGGGCACGCCCATCCAGGAGTTCCGGGGAGTCCTCGACTGGCCGATTCGAGCGCCGGTCGAGGTTCCTTTTGGACCTCGAACGGATCCGCGGTACGGTACTCAGACACCGCACAACGGCGTGCAGCTGACGACGCCGCCCGGCCGAGACGTGCAGGCGGTCTACCCCGGCCAGGTGCTCTTCGCGGCTCCATTCCGGGGTTACGGTCCGACCGTGATTCTGCGCCATCCCGACCGTACCTTCACCCTCTACGCGGGCCTCGCCCGGACGCGGGTGGCGGTCGACGATGTGGTATCTTTGGGTCAGGTCGTCGGTCAGTCGGCGGAGACTCTCTACTTCGAGATCCGTGTCGAGAACCGCCCCCAGGATCCCAGACTCTGGCTTCGGGAGTAGCACTACTTGATCAAGCATCGCGTTCGTTTTCTTCTCGTTTCGCTGACCGTCGGCGTGCTGTTGGCGGGCGGTTCGCTTCTGGCCGTAGTCGATCGGCAGGAGGAGCCGGAACCGGACTCGTTCTACAAGTACCTGTCGGTCTTCACCGAGGTCCTGGGCCTCGTCCGGCAGACCTACGTCGAGGAAACCGATGTCGATAGCCTGATGGAGGGAGCCTTCGAAGGCGCCGCCGACGCGCTCGATGCGTTCTCGGTCTACATTCCGCCGGCGGATGTGCCTCGCTACCAGGCGGCGCGGCAGGACCAGCCGCCCGATACCGGACTCTTTCTGATTCGGGACCGCGGTTGGGTGTACGTCTCGTCCGTGACCGACGGCAGCACGGCGGAACAGGCCGGCATCGAAGCCGGCGACCTCGTCGCTCAGGTCGACGACGAACCGACTCGCGAACTGCAGGTCTGGGAGATCGAAGCTCTTCTGGCCGCGAAGGCAGGTGGCGAAGTCCAGCTGGAGCTCCTGCGGCAAGGGGAAACCGTCGAAGTGACGCTCCCCGTCCAGGCCACCGACACCGCCCCAGCCTCGCTGCAGGAGATCGATGGTGTCTCCCTGCTCCGGATTACCCAGATCACTTCCGAAACCGAGGCGACGGTGCGAGACCTCTTGACCTCGCCCGAGGCACCAGCGGGCGAACTGTTGGTCGATCTGCGCGGAGTCGCCGGCGGGGATCCGCAGGCCGCCTACGACGTGGCCGGCCTCTTCGCTTCGGGTCCCCTGGGCTCGCTCCAGAGTCAGGGGCGAGTCGAGCGCGAGTTCGTGGCCGACCAGCAGCCGATCTGGCAGGGCCGCCTGGTGGTCTTGGCCGATCGGACGACGCTCGGTGCCGCCGAATTGCTGGTCCTGGTCCTCAAGGAGGGGTCGGGGGCACGGTTGGTCGGGGAAGCGACCTACGGCTGGGCCGGTCGGTCCGATCTGATCCCGCTCTCGAGCGGTGGTCTGTTGGTGTTGACCGGCGCCTTCTACGCCGGCCCCGAAGGACAGATTCTCGACGGCGCGATCGAGCCCGATCTCCGGGTGACGATCCGCGATCGGACGCTGGCCGAGAAGGACTTGACCCTGGAAGAGCTGATGCTCCGGCGCGGAATCGAGCTGCTGCTCGAGCCCGAGCTCCTCGACCGCGTCGCAGCCTGACGTCTCGCCATGGCTGATCGAAGGGGGGGGCGCCGCACCGGCGGCGGTGGATCTCCCCGCCGTCCCCCGAAACGTCCTCGCCGCTCGAGTCGCCCCAGTCGAGCCGCCTGGCTGAAGCTAGGCCTCGGCCTGGTCGCTCTGCTCGTCCTTGGCCTCTGGAGTTGGCATTGGCTGCAGCGGCCGGTAGAACGACCCGATCTGGGCTCGGGGTCGTCGCCAGGGGACCGAGGGCAAGAGGGCGACCGGGCTCCTTCGGTCGCACCGGGCGGGGAACCCAGCTCGCTCGAGCCGGTAGAGCCCCAGGTCGCCGAGCCTGCCGAGGTCCCGGCGATGGAGGGCGACGCGCCGGTCGACCCGGTGGGTCATCTCTCCATCGTCATCGACGACCTGGGTCGCAGCCTGGGTGACATCGATCGCCTCGAAGCACTGGGGATTCCGCTGAGCTACGCCGTGTTACCGTTCGAGTCGAAGACGGCGGAGGTCGTGGCCCGGCTCCGCGAAGACGGGCAGGAGATCCTCTGCCATCTACCGATGGAGGCGATGGCTGGCAACAACCCCGGTCCCGGAGCCCTGGTGCTCGGGATGACGCCGCGCCAGTTAGCGCGCGCGACCCGCAAGGCGATCTCGCAGATTCCCGGGGCCGTCGGCGTCAACAACCACATGGGGTCGGGACTGACCCGGGACGCGGACTCGATGCGGGCCATTCTCGAGGTCCTGCGCAACCAAGAGCTCTTCTTCCTAGACTCTCGCACCAGTGCGGATACGGTGGCTTTCGGGATCGCCCGATCGCTGGAGATACCCACCGCCGAGCGCCAGGTCTTCCTCGACACCGATCCGTCGGCCGAAGCGATCCGAGCCCAATTCGAGCGCCTCCGCCGCCTGGGGGCAGAGCGCGGGGCCGCCATCGCCATCGGCCACCCCTACCCGTCGACCCTCGAGGTGCTGGAGGCCGAGGTCCCGGCCAGTCGGGCCCAGGGTTTCAACTTCGTGCCGGTCAGTTTTCTCCTCGAGCGAACCGGACTGCGATAGCTACCGCTCAGGGGACCTGGCGAATGCGCTCGACCCAGGGTCGGTGCTGTGGCGAGGTCAGGTCGGCGCTCGCGACGGCCTGCCGGAAGGCCGCCAGGTCCTCGATGGCATTGATCTCGACCCCGGCCGCTTCCAACTCGTTGCGGACCCGGGTCTCGAAGGCACTCCACCGCTCGCGCTGGGTTTGTGACGAGAGCCGAGCGAGGTTTCGTAGGGCGTTTTGAGCCTCGGGGTCGAGCGACTCCCAGGTCTGTTTCCCGACCAGCAACAGATCGGGTACCCGGGTGTGGCCGTCGAGCGAGTAGAAGCGCGCCACCTCGAAGTGGCGCTCCGAGAAGTAGCTCGGAAGGTTGTTCTCGGCGCCATCGATGTTGCCGGTGTGGAGGGAGGTGTAGACCTCGTTGAACCCCAGCGCGACCGGGTTGGCGCCCAGCGCCTCGACCGTACGTCGCATCATTTCGGAACGCTGGACCCGAATTTTCAGCCCGGCCAGATCGTCGAGCGATTCCACCGGGCGCTGGCGATTGTAGAAGGAGCGCGCGCCGGCGTCGTACCACGCCAGCCCGACGAAACCGTTGGGCGCGATCGATGCCAGTAGTTCCTCGCCGATCGGTCCGTCGAGAACCGACCAGTAGTGCTTCGCATCGCGGAACAGGTAGGGCTGGGTCAGTACCCCGATCGCCTCGGAGAACTCAGCCAGGGGAGCCACCGAGCCGGCGTAGAGTTGCACGGCTCCGAACTGTACCTTTTCCAGGACGTCCTTCTCGTTGCCGAGCACCCCGCCCAACTGGAGGTCGATCCGGTAGCGGGATCCCAGGGTGGGATCGGCCTCCACCGCCGTGGCCAGTGACTGGAGGGCTTCGGCCGTCGGGTAGTCGGCGGCATGGACATTCGCCAGCACCCACTTGGCGGGGCCAGAGTGGCCGGGGGAGCCGTCACCTGAACAGCTCCACAGCAGGAGGTTCAGGAACAGGCACAGCAGCGCAGAGCTGATTCGGGAGGACGAGATACGACGGTGCATGAAGTCGATTCTAGTGGCCCGAGGGGGCGTTGATGACAAGTCGCCGTGAGTCCTCTACCCGCGAGGGCTCTCCCCGCACGCCGGTTGGAGCCAGGGGAGTCGCGCCGCGTCGCGGGCTGGGCCTCTATCCGAACCAAGCGGGGACGACGAGCGAGATCGCCGGGATGAAGGTGACCAGGAGCAGAACCCCGATCATCACCCAGTAGAACGGCCAGAGGGCGCGGGTGGCGCTCTCGATCGAGACCTCGCCGACCGCGCAACCGACGAACAGCGTACTGCCGACGGGAGGCGTGCAGAGTCCGATCCCGAGGTTCAGAAGGAGCACCACCCCGAACTGCACGGGATCGAGTCCCAACTCGGTCGCTACCGGCAGCAGGATCGGCGTCAGGATGACGATGAGCGGCGCCATATCCATGATCGTGCCCAGGCCTAGGATCAGTAGGTTCAGTAGGAGGATCTGTAGCCAGACGGGGCCGGGGACCGCGGTGAGGGCGGCGGTGAGGCGGCCCGGCACGTGCAGAAGCGTCATCGCCTCGCCGAAGGCCGCGGCCGTGCCGATCAGGATGAGGACCAGCGAACTGGTGCGAAGGGTACGCCGCAAGACCTCGCCGTAGGCCCGTACGGCCAGTGACCGATAGAGGAAGGTCGAGACCAAAGCACTCCAAGCGACGGCGAGCGCGGCCGCCGCCTGGGCCGGAATCCACCCGGCCGAGATCGGCACGATGATCAGCGCCGGGGTGATGAGCGCGGGGATGGCGCCGCGCGCGATCCGGAGCGCCGCGGGGACGGGTACCTTCGGCTCGGCGGGCAGACCGTCGCGGCGGGCGATGGCGTAGGCCAGGAGCATGAGCGACAACCCGATCAGCAGTCCGGGTAGATACCCCGCCAGGAAGAGGGATTGGATCGACACCGCGCCGCCCGCCGCCAGACAGAAGAGGATCGCATTGTGTGAGGGCGGAATGATGATGCCTTGCGTCGACGAGGAGATGGTGACGGCGACCGAGAAATCGCGCCGATAGCCTCGAGAGCTCATCATTGGCACCATCAGCGAGCCGATCGAGGCGGTGTCGGCCACCGAGGACCCCGAGATGCCGCCGAAGAACATCGAGGCCAGGATGTTCACCATGGCGAGTCCGCCGCGGACGAACCCGATCAGCACCGAGGCGAGGTCGACCAGCCGACGAGCCATGCCTCCGGCGGTCATGATCTCGCCGCAGAGGATGAAGAACGGAATGGCCAGAAGGGTCGGCTCGGAGAGTTGGCTACAGACCTTCTGGACCAGGGAGAGAGCGGGGACATCGGCGGCCAGAAAGTAGGTGAGGGCGGACAATCCCAGACTAAAGGCGACCGGCACCCGCAGGGCGAGGAGTCCGAGAAAGGTCAGAAAGAGCAGCAGCGTGAGGTGCAGATCGGTCATGGCGGTGGGCTGGCCTCGGCCCTGGCGCGGGCGGCGGGCGTGACGGCCTGGTCCAGGGCGAAGAGGACGATCAGGGCTCCGGCGAAGACAGCGGGGAGGTACTGCAGTCGGGCGGGCCAGCCGGTGGCCGGCAGCGAGTTGGAGACGACCCGGACCAGTCCCCACCCGTAGACGGAGAGCGCTAGCCCGAAGGCCGCTACCGCGAGATCGGCAGTTCGGAGCAGCACCGGGCGCCAACCCGCCGGGGCTCGATCGACGAGGAGGCCGACGGCGAGGTGGCGTCGATCGTGCACCGCCCAGGCCGCGGCCAGCAGTGCGAACCACACCAGTAGCAGACTCTGGATTTCGGCCAGTGCGGACCACGAGCGTTGCCAGCCGAGCCAGCCTACGATGTCGAACACCGCCAGACCAGCCAGAGCGGTCAGCAGCCACAGCAACAGATGCTCGAGCAGCCGAGCGAGGGACGAGCTGAGGCGTCTCAACACGTGCGCTGTCCCTCAGCCGGTGGCTGGTTCCCCGGTTCGACGGTGTCCACGATGGCCGCGCCGTCAGCGAAGCGGCACACCAGGGGCGGTGGCACCACTTCGCCGACGACGTCGAGCATCGCCTCGGCCGTGGCGGGTTCGCTCCCGACCTCCACCAACGCCGCGACGCAGCCGCCGAATCCGCCGCCCATGAAACGAGCTCCGAGACAACCCTCCGTGGCCCAGGCGGCCGCCGCCATGGCGTCGAGCCGAGGAAGGCTACATTCGAAGAGGTCCCGCGAACTCTCGTGGGAGGCTCGCAAGAGCTGGCCGAAGGTCTCGACCTCACCTCGTTCCAGCGCCTCGACCCCCTGCTGCACGCGAGCACACTCCTCGACCACGTGCTGCACGCGGCGGTCGAGGGGGGAGGGCAACTGTGGCAGCAGATCGGGTAGGTCCGCGACCGAGAGATCTCGCAGCGTCTCGACCGACGGGTAGAGTTCGCGAACTCGTTGGAGGGCGGCGGCACTTTCGGTGCGACGGGCGTTGAACTCCGATGCGGCGAGTTCACGCCGAGTTCCGCTGTCGACGACGACTACCGACACCGTGGTCGGTAGCGGTACCGGGCGGGAGTCCAGGCTCCGACAGTCGAGCCACAGCAGGTGGTCGGACTGCCCGAACAGGCTGGCGAAGGGGTCCATAACGCCAGAGCGGACGCCGACGTACTCCCTCTCCACTCGGGTCGCCAGCTCAGCGAGCGAGCGGCGGTCGAGCCGCAGGCCAGCGAGGGCGTTCCAGGCCAGCAGGAAGGCCACCTCGACGGCAGCGCTGGAACTCAGCCCCGCGCCCCGAGGGATGTCTCCGCCGAACACGACATCCAACGGGGGCAGGGGACCAACCCCAGAGTTGCCCAGGGTCCAGGCCACGCCTTGCGGATAGTCGGTCCAGCGCAGCGGGTCGCCGGGACGCTGGTGGCGGGGGGGAGCGAGACGGGCGGGATCGAGGCCGGACTCGTCGGTGAGATCGCACGCCACCAGCGACCCCGATCGATCGGTCGCAAGCGAGGCGGCCAGCCAGATGGCTCGATCGATGGCGCCGGGAAGGACCCAACCCTGGGCGGTGTCGACGTGAGCTCCCAGGAGGCAGAGTCGCCCCGGGGCCCGCACCAGCAGCTGCGGCGATCGCCCGAAGCGCTGCACGAAACGGTCCACCACCCGGCGGCCGTGGGAGTTCTCGGGCCTGGTCACGTCGCTAATTCGCGGCGGACGAAGTACGAGGTCATGACGCACCGCCCTTGGCCTGTTCGGCCAGGTACTTCGAGGCGGCCAGGACGCCACTGGGGTGGCCGGTATCGAAGAGGGCGGCGGGAAGGACCAGGCCCCAGGCACCACGCTGGCCAACCAGCCTCTGACAGGCCGCAACCTCGTCCAGTTCGGCGTCGGTTGCGGTTCGACTGGCCTCGATCTCCTCGATCAGGTCGGCGTTGGCGACGATCCGACCGGTGGTCCTCAGGAGAGTGTCACCGGGCGGGATCTCGAGGCGACCTGGTCGTTTGTCGAAGAGTTCGAGAATCCGGACCCGTCGGCGCGACTCCCAGTCCTCCTCCTCCTGGTGGCGGAAACGGCCCGCGTGGGAGAAGCGGCCGGAATCCTGGGACGTCAACTCCAAGACGCCGTAGACCTCGAGACCAGTGGTTTCGTGCAGGCGCACCAGCGAACCGAGTTCGTGCTGCGGCGAGAGGGCGACGTTGTCCGGCCACAGCAGGGCGAAGGGCTCACCGCCGACGAAGTCGCGACAGCAGGTGATCGCATCGCCGAGTCCGAGGGGTTGCGGCTGTTCGATCCAGTCGATCTCCAAGTCGGCGAACAAACCCTCCTGGCGAGCGCGCCGCAGGTGCTCGACCAGCAGTCCTTTGCCGGGGCGCGTCACGATCGCGACCTCTCGGAGTCCAGCGCGAGCAACCTCCTCGAGGACGAAGTGGAGCGCGGGAGTGTTGCCGAGCGGAACGAGCTCTTTGGGCAGGACCCAGCTGAACGGGTGCATGCGGGTGCCGAATCCAGCCGAGGGCAGGATCGCCTTGCGCACCCGTCGCGTCGAGGTGGAGGTCGGACCAGGGTCGGACACGGCAGGAGAATAGCAGGCGGTCGGGGCAGGTCGGCTCCACCTCAGTCTGCTTCCAGCTCCTTGGCTTGGTTCCAGAGGGCTTCCATCGTCTCCAGATCGGCCTGGCCGGGCGCCGTCCCGCGAGCCCGCAGCCCGTCCTCGACGGCGGCGAACCGCCGCCGGAACTTCTGGTTGGTCGAGGCGAGCGCGGCTTCGGGATCGATGCCGCGGTGCCGCGCCAGATTGGCGACGGCGAAGAGGAGATCTCCGATCTCCGCCCGGAGCCGATCGCTGGGGCCCGACTGCAGTTCGGTTTCGACTTCTGCGAGCTCTTCCCGGATCTTGTCCACCACGCCGTCCGTGTCCGGCCAGTCGAAGCCGATCCCAGCGGCTTTCTGACTCATGCGGTAGGCCCCCACGAGGGCGGGCAAGGACTCGGGGACACCGTCGAGTAGGCCGCCGGCGGAGCGTTCCAGCTTGCGCCGCTCCCAGGCCTGGCGCACGGCCTGGGCATCGGCCAGCGTCTCGTCTCCGAAGACGTGGGGGTGGCGCGCCACCATCTTCTGGTGGATTCCCCGGAGCAGCTCCTCG
This sequence comes from Thermoanaerobaculia bacterium, assembly GCA_030429235.1. GTDB lineage: Bacteria > Acidobacteriota > Thermoanaerobaculia > Multivoradales > JAIOJS01 > JAIOJS01. The sequence continues at coordinate 37,473 of JAUIDB010000017.1, forward strand.
AGGTCCAGTGCTTCCGCCTCTTCTCCCAGGCAGACCACGAAGGCCGCCTGAAACAGCAGGTCGCCGAGTTCCTCCGCGATGCGGTCCCAGTCCTGGCTGTCGATCGCCGCCGCGGTCTCGTGCGCCTCCTCGACCAGATAGGCCCGCAGGTCGGGCAGAGTCTGTTCGCGATCCCAGGGACATCCTTCGGGGGCACGCAGGGTCTGGACCAGCTCGATCAGTTGGCGCAGGGTGTAGGCCGAGGAATCGGAGGGAGCCGCCATGGACGGAGTCTACTGTGCTCGAGGTGGGAACGAGCCCCTCGACATTTTGGGTTGCCGTGCCCCGAACCGCTTGCTACCATTCGACATCGAATTCATCTGCATCAGTAGGGATCGTGGAGTCGACGTGATCGGGACAGTACGGGGAGAGACATCCGACAGAATGTTTGAACCGGGTACCCCGAGGACGACTCCATGCGGACCTTGCGGTCCCTTCGCCGAGAACCATCCTGATGGCAAGTAACCTCCGCCAACTGGCGTTGGTCCTACTCCTGATCGGTGGTGGCTTCGGGGTGGCGGGAGCCCAGGAGGTGCCGGCGCCGACCGACCCATCGCTCGCGAGTCTCGGCGGACAGACCATGGAGGTCGTGCTCGACCGCTCGGCCAGCCGCTCTCTGCTCCATCTCCAGGAGGGCTGGATCCAGTGGATGAGCTTCTTCTACCAGGACCGAGGCGAAGACGCCGAACGCCAGGTCGAGGAGCTGATGGCGTCGCTGGAGAGCGTCGGGATGGAGCGCCTACCCGAACTCGCCCTCGGGGCCGTGGCGCGAGGGGTGGAGGCGGCGCATCAGGGCAACTTCGAACGCGCCGAACTGGCCTTCGCCGCGGCCGAACGGCTCGACCCGGGGCGCCCCGAGACTTCGTTCGGCCGCGCCGTTCTGGCCGAGGAGCGGGGCCAGACCCTGACCTCCTTTCGCCTTCGCAACCAGGGACTGAGTCGGGTCTTCGACAACAACGACTATCGGAACCTGTGGTTCAAGAACCTGGTTCAGGTCCTGCTCACCGCGGCGCTGCTGGCTTCGGCCGCCTTCGTCTTGCTGCTGATGGCCCGATTTGGTGGGGGTCTCTTCGCGGCGCTGGCTCGCGCCCTGTCGCCGCCGCTACCGGCGGGGCTGCACTGGCTGGCGGCGACCGCGCTCCTGCTCTGGCCCCTGGCAGTGCCGGCCGGTCTAGCGTGGTTGCTCCTCTATTGGTCGGTGCTCATCTGGCGCTACTCCTCGGTGTCGCAGCGCTTCGTGCTCGGACTGATCTGGACGCTGGCCGCCGTCACACCGATCTTGATCCACTACCAGGAGCGCAGCGTCGAACTGCAGTTGGCGCCCCCGGTACGGGCGATGAACGCATTGGCCGAAGGGCGACTCTACGGCGGCCTCTTCTCTGACCTGGGCGTCCTCGGGTCACTACTACCGACCAGCCCCGCGGTGCAGCAGGTCTTCGGCGACGTGCATCGGATGCTGGGCCAGTTGGAGCGTTCTCGGGATCGGTACGGCTGGGTGCTCGACCGCGAGCCCGAGAACGTCGCTGCCCTGGTCGGGGTGGGGAACTACTACTTCCGCAAGGAGAACTACGGGCGGGCGATCGAGCACTACAAGCGGGCGATCGAGGGCGAGATCGAAAACGCCGCGGCCCACTTCAACCTCAGCCAGGCCTATTCGGAGTCCTACCTGTTCGACGATCACCGCCGAGCCCTGACCGCGGCTCGGACCGCTGACGACCAGCAGGTCGGCCGCTGGATCTCCGAAGGAGACATCGATCGCGTGGTCTCGATCAACGGCGGAGTCGAACGACGGAGCGAGATTCTCGCCCTGCTCGAGGAACGGTTCTCGGAGGGCACGGCCGGCACCGTGAATCCCTACTGGTCGCTGGCCACGCCGTTCGTCGCCCTGGCCCTGGCCCTCGCTTTCGTGCGGCTGGGGCCACGGGAGGTGGCGGCGGCGGAATCCCGCGTCGACTCGCCGTGGCTCCGCATGCTGGTTCCGGGCCTCCGTTCGACCGAGAATGGCAATGGGTTCCTCGCCTTCGGTTCCTTGCTCTTGGTAGCGGGACTCCTGCAACTCCTGATGATCGGTCGAATCGGCTACGAGTTGCCTTGGGGACTCGATCCTGCGCTCACGCTGCCGTCGATGGTCGGGCTGCTCGGACTGCTAGGACTGCTCGCCGTGCGCGGCTGGCGGGCCCTTCGCATGGGGGCTCGCTAATGGCTATCGAAGGGAGTCTAGAGCTCTTCCAACTGCCCGAGATCCTCCAGGTCGTCGCGGCACAGAACAAGACCGGGATTCTTACCGTCCAGGGCGAAAACGACATCGTCGCGATCTCGTTCAAGGACGGACAGGTGGTGGCGGCGGATGCCCTGAACCAGACGGTGGAGGACGGCCTGGGGCAGGTGCTCGCCAGCCAGGGGTTGGTGAGTCCGTCCGACTTTGCCGCCGTCAGCGCCGAGTACGAATCGAGCGGTCAGCGCCTGTTGGACCTGCTCGTCGATCGCGGTCTCCTCGAGCGGGCCCAGTTGCTCGAGGCACTCCGGACCCAGACGTACCAGCTGATGCTGCAGCTCTTGCGTTGGGATCAGGGTGAGTTCAAGTTCTATTCCGGTGACGAGGTGGCCTACGAAGAGGGGTTCTACGCCATCTCGATCGAGGAACTCCTCATTCGCTCCGTCACCGATCTCGGCGAGGATGGCCAGGCCGAGAATCCGCTGCCGGACCTCAAGGCCGTGTACGAACGGGTACCGGACGGCCCTATCCTCAAGGTCGTCGGCGTCGACGGGAATCCCGAACTGGGTCCCGACGGCATCAAGGGCAACGAAATCTGGATGGAACCGGATGGTTGTGAGCTCTTCGACAGTCTCGACGGCGCCACCCCGGCGGGGGATCTGGCTCGCGACCGGGGATTGGACGACTACAAAGCGCTGTTCACCATCTACCAACTGCTCGGGGCGGGCGCGATCCGGCTGGCGCCGCGCACCGAGGTACCCGCGGCGCCGGAAGCCCAACTGACGCTGGATGCCGAACTGGCGGGCCTCGATGGCTGGGACGGGGCCGAGGACACCAGTGCTGGCGTCGCCCCGGGGGTGATCGAGGAGATCCCGGACTCCGAGGGTTCGGCACTGCCTCCCGTCATCATGCCCGATCCGGAGGAGTACGCTCCCTACGGCTACGGGCAGGAAGAGAAACGATCGCGCAAGAGTCGATCGTCGAAGTCGCGTCGGAGTCAGGAGCGCCGTTCGGCGGGTCGGGGCGCAGCCATGCCCTGGAGCCACTCCGTCGTGCAGTTGGGAGCCGCCGCGGCCATGGTGCTGCTGCTGGCTACCTGGTGGCAGGTTCCGCGCCGTCTGCTGTTACCCTTTTCCGGGGTTTCGGACGCCCGGCTCCTCGAGAACCAGAGGCAGGCACAGCTGCAGCGCATCGACGGCGCGGCGCGGACCTTCTTCCTCCTCGAAGGACACTATCCGGACGACCTGCGGGAACTCATCGATCTCGGGCTGCTCCCCCCGCGGTCGCTGGAGGACCCCGAGGGCCGGGTGCTGGCCTACATCTCCGAGGACACGAGCTATGAGCTCCAGCCGGTGGAGCGGGGCGAACCGATCGCCGAACTCGCGGTGCGCGAGGCGGTCACCGGGAACTTCCTGCTCGATGCCGAGTTCTTCGATCTACCGGACGAAGACGACCTGCCACCCCTGGTTCTGTTGGACTGACCTGGTTCTGCTGGACTGACCGGGCTCTGTTGGACTGACCTGGTTCTGTCGGACTGATCTCGTTCGGTTGGACTGACCTAGATCGGGCTCGCCCGGTTTCATCCGATCGGGGCCCGAGGGCTCCTAGGGGCAGGTGGCAAACGCCGCGGTATCGAGAATCGGGACGAACGGTCGACCCTGGGGGTTGCCGTAGAACCGGTCGATCCCGGCGAGGGTGTCCCGAACGTGGATCTGGACCTCGACGTTGGTCAGGCCGGATGCGAAGAACCAGTAGTTCTCGAACTCGGAGGTGCAGGCATCGTGCACCTTGACCAGCAGCTCGATGTTGTCGGGACCGAAGAACCAGAAGAACCCCGAATCGTCGCGCGCCATCTCCGCGGTGGCGAGTTCGGAGTCGCCGTTCGGGGTCGTCCAACGAGCCGTCACCTCGAAGCGGCCGGACAGGCAGAGGACGGTATCGGTGGACTCGCAGTTCGCGATCGGTTCGACTTCGTACTGTGTGGTCGCCACCACGTCCTCCCTCAGGAGCAGCTCGATCTCGTACGGTCCAGGCTCGAGGGGCCCGATCTGACCAACCCAGGTGAGCGGTTCGATGGGGGGTGGTGGATCGCAGATCCCAGCGGGAATCAGGGGCCACCGAATCGTGGTTCCCTCCACGGTCGGCGGTTGATCGAAGACGCACGATCCGATCCCGGTGGCGGTCAGCTCGAGCCGATCCGGCTCTGGCAAGCGCCCCGTGACCTCGACGGTGAAGTCGGGGTCGAGGACGCGGAAGCTCGTGGTGGCCAACGGCTCGAGGTCAGGGTCGACGAGCTGGAGCTCGTAGGCACCGACCTCCAGGGGCGGGATCACGGCGTAGGCCAGCCAGGGGCCCGGGGGCGACGGACAATTTGTGACGAACGATCGGAGAGTGATCGAGTTGCCCTGGACCTGCTCGGGATAGATGTAGGTGCAGGAACCGGTGGCTTCGACGCGGACGATGGTCGATTGCCCGCGGCGGGGCGACTCGGGCTGCAGGGTGAGAGTAGGGTCGGTGATCTGGGCTCCCGAGGCGGAGCCGAAGGCGAGGGCCGACGCAAGAGTGAACAGAGTAGGACGCAGCGAGCGGAACATGGGGACCTCCTTGCCGGATGGTGGGTCTCCATTCTAGCAACGGTGGTCCGGTGAGTTCAGTTCGCGGGAACCACCGGCTCGACGATGCGGCGAAAAAGCTCCGCCGACAGGGGCTCGACCACGGCAGCCGAGCAGAACGCTTCGGTCACGCCGCGCAGATACCCGTAGCGAAAGAGAGGAGTGAGGAACTCCTCCGGGGCGAAACTCTGCTCCTCCGGAGGGATCGGGTCGAGCCGTTCGGCCTGCCTCAGCGCCTCGTCCAGCTTGCCGTCCAGCTCTCGTACCATCCGGTCGAAGCGGCGCCGCCGCCAGTGCAGGGCGAGTCGAACCCGCCGCTGCCGTCGGACCACCTCTTCGAGTCCGAGCAGGGGCCTCGACCCCGGGCACAGGGTGACCAGTCGGTGGGCCATGCGGCCGCACCGCACTTGCCGCGCGAAAAAACCGCGGGCGGTGTAGTGGTGGTAGTGGAACCCGACCGGATCCTGGCGGTAGACGATGCGTAGGCCGTGGGGGACCAGGCGGTAGGCGAACTCCGCGTCTTCGAACGCCGCGGCGGGGAACTCGGTCGAGAAGTAGTTCGGTTCGCGGTCGAGCAGACTCCGACGCAGCGATACGTTCGAGGTGTAGAGATGCCGAAAGTCGTACTCGTCGCCGTCGGTCATGTAGTGGAAGCTGAACTGCTCGGCTCCCGGGCCCGTGATGTGCCGCATGGTCGTGGTCAACGCGAGATCGTCGGGCCACTCGATTCTGCCCAGAATGGCGATGCCAGGATCGTCGTACTCCTCGTGGGCGGCCAGATGGGAAGCCAGCAGATCGGGAGCCGGGCAGATGTCGTCGCCGGTGAACAGCACCAGCTCGCCCGTGGCCCGGGTCAGAGCCCGGTTGCGGGCGGCCGCGGGTCCCTGATTCTGCTGTCGCTCTCGAATCAGTCGAAAGCGCTGTGGGGCGTAGGTGGAGAGGAACTCGGCCGTGTCGTCGGTCGACCCGTCGTCGACCACCACGACCTCCAACGGCACTCCATCGATCTGCTGCGCTTCGAACCCCTCCAAGGTGCGACGCAGGTCGGAGCAGCGGTTGTAGGTCGGAATGATGACGGAGATCATGTGGGTCCTTGCGCGGAGGAAGGAGAAACTGGAGGGCGACGTCCCCGCAGGAAACCCTGTAGGAAGGCCAGGCGACAGGCGAGATCCCAGCTCTGTTCCCGAGTCTTTGGGCGTTTGAGCCAGCGCCACAGCGTGACGATAGCCGGTGCGACCGCGATCGTCCAGAGCATGCCCGGCGCGCGGTGCAGGACGGCGTAGCGGGCGGCGTGGCCGGCGCGCCGCTGGCGCTCGAGAAAGACCTCTAGCTGTTCGTAGTGGTGGCGATGCCAGGCGGCGGCCGCGTCGGAGAACAGCACCGACCAGCCCCGACGGGACCAACGGTAGGCCAGCTCCGTGTCCTCGAAGGCGGCAGCGGGGAACCCCTCGTCGAACGGTTCCAGGCGGAACCACTCGGTCGGCGCTGAGAGGTTGGAACCGAGCACCGCGGTATAGGGGATCGGTCGCCCGTTCTCGAGGCCTTCGAAGTAGAACTGAGGACCCCGAGGGGCCAGGAAGTGCATCAGCGGTGTGACCTCCCGGGCAGGGTCCCAGTCGATCCGACCCTGCAGACCGCGATCGGACAGCGCGGCATCCAAGTGGTGGGCCAGGCTCCCTGGCACCGGGGGTGTGTCGTCGCCGAGCAGCAGGGTGCGAGCGGCGCGCGCTCGAGCGATGCCGAAGTTGCGAGCCGCGGCCGGCCCCAGCGGTGGCCGCGTCACGACGGAGAGCGAGAGGGCCTCGAAGCGCTTCTCGAGTTCGGTGGGCGGAGGTTGCGTCGACCCGTCGTCCACCACCAGGACCTCGACCACCCTGCTTCGCTCGGCCGGCAAGGTGGCAACTTCTTCCTGTAGTCGCAGCAGGGTTTCCTCGAGGGTCGCCCAGCGATCCCGGGTGGGGATGATGATCGACAACTCGGGAGCAGGGAGGCCGGCCGTGGCCTCAGGGGTGGAGGCCGCGGCGTGGAGTGGGTGGTCGGGATCGAGAAGCTCGCGGTAGACCTTGGGGACGTCCGGGTTGGTGCCGCGAAGCTGCAGGAGCTGAGCGAAGGACCCCTCCGAGACGAACGGAGGCAGGCTGCGCCACTGGCGCCGTGCCAGATCGAGATCGCGGTGACCGCTCTCGTCCCTCGCCACCTCGGCGCGCAGCGAGGCGGAGTGAGCCCCCAGGGTCCAGGCGATCTCGAACTCCATACGCCGTTGGCCGACGGCGGGGCCGGTGGCTTCCGCTCCCTCTTTGATGGTGTTGGAGGCGTGGACACGGTAGTCGATCAGCGGCTCTTCGACGATCTGCAGCGGCCCCGCAGTGGCGGCCGCGAGAGCGAAGTACCAATCGTGGGTGTAGCGCAGGGCGGGAAACCGAACGCGGGTGTCGTGCAGCAACTCGCGCCGGAACGCCAGGTTGGACGACGTCGAGACGTAGTTCGTCTCGAGCAGAGCCAGGCGTGGGTCGCCGAGGTCGGCGAGCCGCCCGCCCCGGTGCCGAGGAGGCCAGGGTTCGAGGTTCCGATACGCCTCCTTGACGCCGAGCTCCTGGCCCGCAGCGTCGATCAGTCGGATCCAAGAGGTGAGAGTGAGCAGTGTGGGGTCGGCCTCGAACCGGGCGACGAAGGCCCGGATCCGTTCGCGGTGGAAACGGTCGTCCGAGTTGAGCAGGAAGAGGTAGTCTCCGCTGGCGTGTTCCAAGCCGCGCTGGAGGGCCTGGTGGGCTCCCTGATTGCTCTGCGTCAGTACCACCACGCGACGGTCGGGGGCGTAGCCGGAGAGCACCTCGAGGCTGCGATCGGTCGAGCCGTCGTCGACGACGATGAGTTCCAGCTCGCAGTCAGCCGGTAGGGAACAGGCCAGGACGCTGTCGATCGCTTCGCCCACGTAGTGTTCGTGGTTGTACGACGGGATGATCACCGACACCAAGCTCGGCATCAGGAGGAGCCTCCCTCGGATTCGGTGGGGCCGAAGATCGCTCGGCGGTAGCGATCGACGTAGCGCGGCAGCGAGAAGTCCTTCTCGATGCGCAGGCGCGCGACACGTCCGGCTGGATGGCGGACGGCCGGGTCGCGGTAGCTGCGGATGGCCTCGACGTAGTCGTCGATCACTCCAGGCCGCGGCACCACCGTACCCCCTCCGTCGGCCAGCAGGAGGGGGACATCGCCCACCGCGGGAGCCACCACCGGGAGCTCGCGGGCCATACCCTCGAGGAGGAACACCGGCAGCCCCTCGTACGCCGAGGTCATGAGGCAGAGATCGAGGGCGTCGAAGAGCGGTTCGGGGTCCTCCTGCATCGGCAGTCGGATCAGGTTGGGGAGGGGTTGGCGCTCGAGCTCCGCGTCCACCCGAGCACTCGAAGGACCATCCCCCGCCAGTAGGAAGTAGACGGTGCCGCTCTGGGAGTCGTCGGAGGCCGAGAACCGCCGCGCGACTGTCAGGATGTCCAGGGGACGTTTTTGCGGGTGGAGGCGCAGGAAGGAGCCGACGACCAGAGCCGATTCCGGGATTCCCAGCTGCTGGCGCCGCTCGCGGCGCCGTTCCAGGCGTTCAGGCTCCGCGAGCGGGGGTGGCAGGGAGACGGCGTGGTGGATGCAGGTGATTCGGTCGGCGGAGATCTGAAAGCGCTCGGCCCACACCGCTTCGATCTGCCGATTGATGGCGACGTGCAGGTCGACGTCCGCCGCCAGCACCTGGGGGTAGTGGTCCATCCAACCGCCCTCGTGGTTGAACAGCTGGCTGAGCAGCCGGAGGCCGGGCACGTCACGCCTCAGCTCTGCCAGGCGATCGAAGAGGTCGGTGGTCGGGTTCCAACTGAACAGAGTCTCGACGCGGTAACGGCGCAGCAGGTGGCGCAGGGCGGGGATTCGGGCTTCGCGTGGTAGCCAATCGCCCAGAGGAAAGATCCAGGGTGAGGCCTTCCAGGCTTCGGACAGGGTCTGGCCCCGTTCGGCCGCGTGGGGTTCGAGGCAGACCACCAGAGCGCGCACCTCGTCCGGGGGAAAGCCTCGGATCAAGTCGAGGAGGAGCCGCTCAGCCCCCCCGATCGCCAGATAGGGCACCACGAACAACACCGTCGGCGGACCGTCGATCGGGGGCAACGCTCGCAGGGCCTGATCGACGGGTTGCACTTCCAGCGGGATCAGGGCACCGGGAGGCTGATCGTCTCGCACCACGTAGCCGTCCCTGGCGAGTTCGGCGGCGCTTCGGTTGCGATGGCCGGGGACGAGGGGGAGCCTCCGACCCACCACCCGCCGCGATGTCGCTTCGACGTCGCGCGCCAGGAGCGTCCAAGGTCCCGCCGTGGCCCAGGGTAGTGGCTCTGCGGCCAGGGCCAGCAGAAGTCCTTCGAGCCCGGAGGGAGGGGGTTCGATCGTGGTCTCGGAGTCGGTGGCCAGCACGAAGGGCGGGGGAGGTTGACGGGAATCCGCCGCCCACGAGCTTTCGGTCTGGGAACGAAGGGAGTCAGCGCTGCCGGGCGTCACCTGAATCGCCGGGTGTAGGATCAACCGGTCCGCCTGGGCTCGGGCCCGGGGAACCACGCGGGGCGGGAGTTGGCGGCCGAGGCGAGCCCGCCCGCGGTAGCGAAGCACCGACAGGGCTCGCCGCAATCGACGCAGACCCCGCCGTACCCGCGGTTTGCGCACCAGGACAGCGGGTACGTTCACGCCGTTGGGTCCGCCGCGAACACGGCCGCGTAGCGCTCGGCGCAGGCCGTGACACTGAACTGGCGAGCCGCCGCTGCGGTGGCGGCCGTCAGGTCCCGGTAGGTCTCGGGTTCCACCAGGCGCCGCACCGCGGCCTCGAGGGCGTCGAGATCTCCGGGTTCGTCGACCACCAGACCGGCCCCGGTCTCGCGCAAGACCCGGCCGAGGTCTCCCACGTCGGTGCCCAGGAAGGGGCGACCCAGCTGGAAGCACTCCATCATGAACACCGGTAACCCTTCGTAAGCGGAGACGAGGAGCCCACAGTCCGCGGCCAGGACCAGGTCGGGGACGTCGGAGCGGAACCCGAGTCGACGGATCCGGGCCTCCGGGTGTCGCGCCACCGCGGCGTCGAAGTCGGCCTCCAGGGGACCGCCGCCGGCGACGAGAAACTGGACCTGCGACAGGTCGCTGACCCGCCGGGCCAGCTCGACGAGGTCGAGTGGACGCTTCTGTTCGTGCATGCGCGCGGCCGTGAGGAAGACCAGATCCCCCTCTTCGAGATCCAGGGAGCGCCGCAGCGTCTCGCGGATCGTCGGGCGCTCTGCCACCGGCGGCAGCTCGTCCTCGGCGCGTCCGCAGGGCCAGACCACCGGCACCCGGTTCGCCGGCCAGTCGAACTCCTCGCGCAGACGTCGGGCCACCAGGTGGTTCTCGGCGACGCAGGCGTCGATCGACTCGAGGAGTCCCGGCTCCGAATAGCGTTCGATGTAGCCGACCTCATGGTCGTACAGGTGGTCGAGGATCCTGAGCTGCGGATCGTGCTGTTTCAGCCCGGGAGCAAAGTCGTAGAACAGGGTCGTGCTGTTGGCGTTGTAGAGGACCCGGGCACCGGTCGAGGCGAGGATCGACCGCAGGATGCCCGGCATGGCGGCGGGATGCACGAGGTCGCCGAGGCAAAGCAGGCGCGGGGTGACGGCCAGGAAGTCCCGCCGTCGATCTCCGAGCTCGGGGCGGTGAGGAGCCAACGTGACCAGCGTGACCTCGAATCGGTCGAGGAGTGGCCGGAGCGACTCGAGCAAGGTGTGCTCGGCGCCACCGCGGGCGAGGAAGGGAGTCAGCACCAACAAGGGCTGGTGAGTCCCGGCCGTGGGAACCAACCGTTCCGTCTGGCTGAGGTCGTCGATCGCGATCTCGCGACGAGGACCGAGGTAGGGCGACTGGGTCGTTCCGAGGGGCAGGGGCAAGATTTTGGCCGTCCAGTCGGAGCGCCGCGGGCGGATCTGCCCGTCGGGCTCGAGGTCGAAGGCCTGGCTCGACCAGAGGGTCAGCTGTCGCAGCTCCGGCTCGTTCAGGAGCTGTTCTCGACTCCCGATCGAGGGCGCGCCGGCCTCGAGATCGGGAGCCAGGTAGACCGCTTCGACGCTTTCGGCGGCCGCGACCAGTACCGCGGACTCGAGCCAGGCGGCATGGACCTCGGGTAAGGGCGCGCCGGCCTTCGACCCGAGGGCGAGGAACCAATCGGCTTCTCGGTCGGATCGGAAGCCCTCGACGACCGGATGGGTGGGCGGTGACACCACCTCCTGAATCTCTCGCAGCGTCTGCCGCTGGCACCACGCCCGGGCCTGCTCCGGGTCGATTCCAGCCGAGGTCGATCGGACCTCGACCCAGGGGCCACGAAGGGGCCGCGCGGAGCCCATCCGGAGCCGCGGAGGCTGCTGCGGGTCGGGGCGCCGGAAGCGGGCGAGAACGCGTTGTAGAAGGGGTTTTGCCATGGTTTCCAGCCGCGCCGAGTCTACCAGTCGGGACCGCCCGGAGGGCCCTCGGTACGGTAGGATCCGCCCATCGTGCGCGTCGTCACCGTCATCGTCCACCACCGGGGGGCGGACATGCTCAGGCTCTGCCTGGAGAGCCTCCTGGCCTCGGAGCGTATCGAGACCGAGATCGTCGTGGTCAACAACGGCTGCGAAGAGGAACTCCCCGAACTCGCCGCTCGCTCCCCTCGCGTCCACGAGGTGCGGTCGACCGTTCCCCTCGGCTTCTCGGCGGCCAACAACCTCGGAGTCCGCTGGGCGGACGAAGAGCTCGGACCGAGCGATCTCTACTACTTCGTCAACAACGACACCTGGTCCGAACCTGCGGCGTTGGCGGACCAGGTGGCGGTCCTGACGGCGCGGCCCGAGTGTGCCGTCGTTGGCCCCCGCCTGGTGATCTGGGGCGCCGAGGGCCACCTCAACAGCCTGGGCATCAACGTCACGCGGGACGCCTGGGGTTGGGACGAGGGGATCGGTCGGACCGAACGCGCCTACGGAGCCCTGCCGGGGGAGCGATCGGTCCTGGCTGTCACGGGATCGGCCCTGTTGATGCGAGCGCCCCTGTTCCACCAGGTGGCCGGCTGGTCCGAACTCTACGACTACTACTTCGAAGACATCGACCTCTGCTTGAAGGCGCGCCGGGCGGGACACAACGTGGTCCAGGTGCCCCAGGCGGTGGTACGCCACGGCATTTCGGCCACCATGACCGAGGGTTCCGACCGCAAAGACCGCCTGTTCTGGCGCAATCGGCTCCTCCTCGGCTTCGCTCACTGGCCGCTGGCGCTGTGGAGCGAACTCCTGGGCCGCGCGGTCGGACGCGACCTTCTGCTCTGTCCTCCGGAGTTCCGGGCCCGGCCGCGGGGCGCGCTGATCGCGGCGCTGCAGCGTTTTCCCCGCGCCTGGAAGCTCCGCTGTGACTCGCCGACGGGGCCTCGGGCTCGAGATTGGGTCCGATTCCTGCGACCGGTAGGGTCGGTTCCCCGCATCACCTTGCCCGAGGTGTGCTACCTGCCCCTCGAACAACGGATCTCGGCGGACGACCTGGCCCCGGCCTCCCAGTCGACCGAACTCGGCCGCGAGGCGGGGGAGTGGCGGGCTCGCACGGGCCGACGGATCCTCGTTTTGGGGTGGGCGCCTCTGCCCTTCGACGAGGCGCAGATGAACTACGCACCCGGGGTGCGGGCCTGGCAGCTGGCCCGGTCCCTGGCCGAAGACGGCCACCGCGTCCTGCTCGCTACGGCCCTGATGCCCGGTGCCGGGGCCGGTGGAGAGGAGCCCAGCGGCGTCGAGTCCTACCACGAAGGGGTCCGGATCCAGACCTTCTCCTGGGATCGGTTCGAGGAACCGGGGGTCCTGGAGGCGATCGCCGATCGGTTCGCTCCCGAACTCCTGGTCGGAGCCACCCCTCTCCCCAGCCGGCGGGCGGTCGAACTGGCCGGGGGGCTGCCGCTCTGGATCGACCTCTTCGGAGACCCGATGTCCGAGGCCCAGGCCAAGGCCGGGGTGTCCGACGGCGACCACATCGACGCCTACCGCCGCCTCCTGGCCCGGCTCCTGGCGCGGGGCGATGCCTTCTCAGCGGTTTCCGACCGGCAGAAGTGGTCGGCCGTCGGGCAACTCGGTCTCGCGGGTCGACTCAGCGGAGCCGTGGCCGGCCGGGAACTGGTCTTCACCATTCCCTGCAGCTCGCAGTCCGTCGTCTGGTCCGAGCCGACGGCTCTGCCCGCCGGCGTGGTCGAGCCGCACCACTTCGTCGTCCTGTGGAGCGGCGGATACAACACCTGGTGCGACGTCGAGACCCTGTGCGCCGGCCTCGAGGGGGCGATGGCAGAGGCTCCCGAGCTCCACTTCGTTTCGACCGGCGGCGTCATCGAGGGGCACGACGAAGGGACCTACCCGCGCTTCCGGGAACTCGTAGCCACTTCGGACCACGCCGCCCGCTACCACTTGCTCGGCCGACGCCCGAAGTCCGAAGCCGACGCCTGGGTACGACGAGCCGACCTCGGCGTCGTGACCGAAAAGTCGATCTACGAGCGCTCCCTCGGCTCCAGCCAGCGCCTGGCGGGTTGGTTGGGGGCCGGACTGCCCTTCGTGTGCACCCCGGCCACCGAACTCGCCGTGACGGCCGGCCGAGCCGGATGCTGCTTCCTCTACGAGCCAGGGGATGCCACCGGGCTGTCCGACCAGATCCTGCGACGGGTCCGCTCCCGGGACGACCTCGAGAGCGCGGCCCGCTCCTGCGCCGCCTGGATCGAATCCGAAGGCTCCGACCGCCGACAGACCGAACCCCTACGGCGCTGGGCCCACACCGCCCAGCCCACCCCAGCTGCGGCCGCCCCCGACGCGGTCGAGTCGCTGTCCCATCTGCTCGAAGAGCCGGAACAGCTACGGCGCGAGCTGAAAACGATGTACGAGCAACTCCGTGGCACCCACCGCGCCCTCGAAGCGACCCGTGAGCACGAGGTCTGGCTGACCTCGGAACTCGAGAGGTTCCGCGAGTTCGAGCGGCTCTACCACGAGACCCGGTCCGAACTGGGGAGGATCCACGAGAGTCGGATGTGGGAGCTGTGGATGCGCTATCTCGATCTGCGAGCCAAGCTTCCGGTGGGACGCAAGTAGCGACTCCCCGACCCAGGGTAGCGGTCTAGCTGCGGTTGCCGAGCCCGGGAATCAGGGAACGCAGCTTCAGGTAGGCCATCCAGAGACTCCACATCTTCGAGCTGTGGATCGAAGACAGTTCCGCTTCGAGTTCGGAACAGCGAGAAGCGAGCGCTGTCGCGTCGAGCTTTGGCTTGGGCTCCCGCCGGTCCGAGCGAGCGAAGAAGTCGATACCCGAGTCGAAGTGGACCCGCCGCCCCAGGTCAGGGGCTCGCTGTGGTCGTCGGGCCCAGTAGACCAGGGGCTCGGTGGTCCGAGAGTACGAGTACTCTCGGGCGCCGAAATCGGCGGCGGCTCGGCCTTTCGCCTGCAGTTGCTCGCGGTTGGTGTGCGCCCAGAGGATGCGCTCGGCGAAACCATCTGAGTCCCCGATCTCGACGGTCAGGGCCAGCTCACTGGCCGCGAGGTCGAGGCTGATCTCCGTTCCCAGCGTCGTCAAGATCGGGAGGCCCACCTTCAGCATGTCGTTCAGTCGGTTCCTCGCTCCAAAGAGCGTCTCGTAGTTGCGATTGTCGACGTTGATCCCCAGGTCGGCTTCGTGGTAATAGCTCGGAACATGCTCAGTGGGGACCCAGCCCACGAAGTGGACGCGGTCGCTGATCGACGAGGTCTCGAGGAGGTCGACGAAACGCTGGAAGGTCAGGTCATCGTGTCCCTTGACAGCACCGCCCGTCGAAACGAAGTGAATGTCTTCCACTTGCGTCATCGTCGTCTCTAACGCACGGTAGAGAAGGTCGACATCGGTCCAGGTGTTGTAGCCTCCCACCCACAAAACGACGAAGGCATCGGGTGGTACCAGTTTCCCTCGAATGACCTCGAAGCGGTGGTCGTAGTTGCCTTCCGAAAGGGCGTTGGGGATGTGGTGGGTGAACTGGTAGCCCACCGTGGCTCGGTTCAGTCGACCTCGGGTCGCGAGTTCACCCACTGTGGCGAGCTGTTGGGCGCGCGAAACGGTCGAGATCACGTCGGCTCGGTCGAGAACGGCTTGTTCCATATTCCAGAAGTGCGACAGGTACCTGTCGTCGCCGTAGGTGGCGGCTTTGGTCTGGGCTTCCGCCATCACCCAACCGTTCAGATCGCACCAGACCGGTCGATCGGTTTCGATCGTGACGGCCCGCGAAGCAGGGTAGGTGTTGATGCCGAGCACGGCGTCTGGCTGCTGCTCGTCGTGGTGCTCTTGAAGATAGGAGGAGTCGTGGAACAGTTCCGGCTCGACCGAGAAGTAGTGGAGGTTGGCTTCGGTGCGCTCGAGTTGCGGATCGGTACCCTCCGGATAGCTGTCCTGGCTGCGGGCTCCGACCAGTCGCACTTCGTGGCCTTGATCCAGGAGTGGCTTCACCAGGTGCCAAGTACGGAGATTCCCGGCGTTTTGCAATCGCTGGGGTTCGGTCGGTAGAGGGGTGTGTCCCAGGACGAGCAGCTTGGTCAAGCGGCGTTCCTCTCTGCGGTCTCGACGGTGCTCGGCCGAGAGCGAGACGCTTCGGTCTTCGGCGGTCGCCCTGAAAACAGTGGGAAGGTGGAAACCATGACGGTCCGATCTACTGGAGGTATCCGAGGGAACGGAGCCTCTCTTCCAACTCGGGGCTCATCTTGCCTTCTTCGGCGTGAGCAACCGGTCGTGGTTCATGATCGCGAAGCCGCTGGACCAGTCGTCGCACCGCTTCGGGGTTCTGACGCGAGAGGTCTCGCTGCTCCTGCAGATCTTCGTCGATCTCGTAGAGCTCGATCCGTTGACCGGTGGCGCCGCGGATGCGGAACGCGAGACAGCGTTGGTCGCGGCTGCCTGAGACATCACTGGGGGCGTCGCAGCTGTCGGCCGCGACGCGTACTCTGACCGGTCCCCCAGGGCGTGGGTTCTCGATCCGCGGTAGTGGAGTCCAGTCGACTCCGACTTCGAACATCACTACCACCTCGTTGTCGACCGACACAGTGAGCTCTCGAGGCCGGTGGAATGCGATGGCGCTGAGGTCGATGTGCTCTTCGGCGGTGTCGAAAGAAAACTCGTGAGCGATCCACTCTCCCTGAGCGGCCGGCTGGTCATCGACCCGAAGCAAGTGGTGGAGCCCGTCGGTCGCATCGATGACGCCCCGCTCGACGCCGCTGAAGTTGATCGAATAGGCAGGCCTCGGCTCCCAGTCTCCGCTACCCTCCAACAGTGGCCTCAGGCTTCGTCCCGACATTTCGATCTCCTGCTGCCCCAGGCCCAACAGATCGAGGATCGTCGGCGCCAGATCGATCGACTGCACGATCTCGGGCACGCTACGGCTTGCTCCGACGCCGAGCACGATGAGGGGAACGTGGAGGTGTTCTCGGTACAGCTGCTCGTGCACGAAACGACCGTGTTCCTGGAACTCCTCGCCATGGTCCGAGGTGATGATCACGACAGTGTCGTCGAGCACTCCGATGTCTTCTGCGGACGCGAAGAAGTCGCGGAGCTGATCGTCGAGATATCGGATCGAAGCATCGTAGAGGGCTTTGTAGTAGTTCGTCACGTCAGCTGGAACGGGGGCACCTACGCGGTTGAACTTGACGAGGTTCGGCCCAGTGGGTTCGACCTGCGTGGGCGCTGGCCGATCCCAGAACATGGTCTTGTAGGGCGGTGGTGGAAAGTACGGGTCGTGGACGGCGTAGGTGTGTAGGAAGAGGAAGTAGCGATCCTCCTTCTCGATCGACTCGAGAAAGGCCAGCCCCCGGTCGAGGGTATCGACGACCGAGTTGTACATCTTGTTGGACTCGTCGCTGAAACGGTCGAAGCCGCGAGCAAAACCGTAGCCTCCGTCGGCGTAACCACCCTCGGTGAAACCCGCGGTGCGGAACCCCTGTTGCTGAAGGATCTCTTGGATCATGGGAATCGAGGGGGACAGCACACCGGTGGGAGGCATCACTCCATGTTCCTCTGGGTAGAGCCCGGTGAGCATCGACATATGGGAGGGTAGGGTTCCCGGCAACTGCACGAAGGAGTTCTCGAAACGGACGCCATCTTCTGCGAGGGAATCGAGGAACGGACTCGTGGCTCTGGCGTAGCCATAGCTGCCCAGATGGTCCGCTCGCAGCGTGTCGATCGAGATGAGGATGACGTTGGACGGGACTTCCTCGCTGGGAGCACAGGACCAGGAGAGTCCGCACAGGATCGCGATGACAACGGTGTTCGAGACCACGCCAGTGGCGGTCCTCCGGATCATCTTCTCTGGTAACGACATGGCGCAGTTGACTCTCGGTGCTGGAGATCTCTTTGGCAGGCGGCGATGATAGCGTACCGTCGGTTCCCGGGGGATACTACGGACATGCGCGAGAGGTCAGAGATGGCGGTGGTTCCTCGGGTGACGATCGAGTCGATCGACGAGGTGACGACGGCGCGCATCACCGGCTGGATCGAGCGGGCACTGGTGCGCTATCGGGTGGATCTCGGGACCGACCTGGAGGACGTGGCTCAGGAGGCGTTCGTCGCCGTTTCGAAGGCGTTGGAGCGAGACGAGTTCCGGGGTGAGAGCCGGCTCGAGACGTACGTTTGGCGGATCGCGCAGTTTCGAGCGATCGATCGCTTGCGGCGCAACCGTCGACGCACCTTCGTCGATGTCGACGACCTGGTCCTGGAGTCGGAGGAGCGATCTCCGATCGAGCGCGTGCTCTCGGCGGAGCGCCAGCGCCAGTTGCTCGAGGTCCTCCAGGAGATGCCAGAAGGATGCCGCACCCTCTGGGGAATGATCGTCGAGGGCCTGTCCTATCGAGAGATGTCCGCCCGCATGGGAGTCAGCGAGGGGGCGCTGCGGGTTCGAGCCTCGAGGTGTCGCCGGATGGCGGTCGAGGCCCGTCGACGCGTGGAGAGTGGTGAGTAAGTAACGAATTGGTACCCGCGACGACTATCCCAACATGAGCGGCACGAAGAGTCCCGACCCAGCGACGCTCTGCGAGCACGTCGAACTCCAGCTACCTTGGCTGATCGGTGGTGGTCTCTCGCACTCGCAGCGGGAACTCATCCAACGGCACCTGCAAGGCTGTGGAGACTGTCGCTCGGAGTATGAGTCGACGATCGTTGCCCTCGAGGTCTACGACGCTCACCTTCCGGTCGAGGTTCTGCTCGACTACGCGCTCCACGGCGAGTCCGAGTATCCCGGAGAGTTGGTGCGATCGCATCTCGAGACGTGTGCTTCGTGCCAGCGAGAGTTCGACCGGGTTCGAGCGGCCTGGGAGAACCGGACGACCGATGTTCCTCCGGCAACCCGGCACTGGGGGCGATCGGTTCTCGTCGCATCGGTAGCGGCAACCCTGCTCGTCGCGATCGGCAGCCTGAGCTGGCTGCAGTCGCCGACGGTAGCTCCAGCACCTTCCTCGGCCACGGTACTGCCGCAGCAGGACTCGAAAGAGGCCCAGCCCTCTCTCGACACGCTGTTCGTGGATGGATTCGAGAACGCCTCGTTGAGTTCCTGGTCCTCTAGCACCGAGGTCACAAGTCGCGATTCGGGTTCGAGCTAGCGTCGCCCAGCGGGCCGGCGCGGCTGCCCAGGGTCGTGGCCTATTGGATGTAGCCGAGCGAGCGTAGACTGTCGAGAGTCTCTTGATCCGGAGCGGCAACTTCGGAGTCAGGCGAGTTCTGTGAGGCAGCCGCTTCGAGAGTCACGGACAGCTCGCGAACCAGAGCGGGGTGCTGCTTTCGAGCGTTTTCGCGCTCGTCGGGGTCTTGTTCGAGGTCGAACAGCTGCAGCGGTCGGCCCCCTCCCCGCGTCATGAGTTTGTGCGGCCAGCGGATGGCCGCCGAACGGTCGGGTCCGTAGAGGGTCCGTTCGGCAACCAACGTACGTCGCTCGTCGCCGCGCAACGACAGCAAGGGCTGACCCGGTCCTGGCGTCGAGTCGGGGAGTCCCATGGCATCGAGGATCGTCGGTTCCAGATCGACCAGCGAAACCGGCACCGTATTGCGACCGGACTTCCCATGGGGTACCCAGAGGATGAGTGGAACACGAAGCAGTTCGTCGTACATGGAGTGGCCGTGTTCGAACCCGCCGTGGTCGAGGAATTCCTCTCCGTGATCAGAGGTCAGGAGCACCAGGCTTCGACTCCACAGCTCGCGCTCGGTTAGCTGATCGAGAAACCGGCCGATCTGATCATCGACGAATCGGATCTCCTCGTCGTAGCGGTCCACGAGATAGTCCATGTCGACCGTGCCCGAGGGCAGGGCCCGGCGGATGTCGCGGATGTCCTCGAGCCGTTGCAGGTCCTCGTTCCGCTCCTGCGAGGCGAACGAGTCGAAGAACGGAGCTGGCGCAGAGTAGCCGATGTGGGGGTCGAACAGGTGGAGGAGAAGGAAGAACGGCTGGGTCTGGTGCTGGTCCAACCAAGCGAGCGCGAGGTCGACGGCCTCTTCGGCGTTGCGGAGCCGATGTTGGTTGGCAGGGTCGAAGTCGTAGCGGTCGAAACCCCGGTCAAGGCCGAAATTCGGGCTGAGGAACGCGTTGTTCATGATGGCTGCCGTCTGCCATCCCGCCTCGGACAGGCGGGAGGAGAGGGTGGGAAGATTCGGGTCGAGTTGGAAGAACTCTTTGGCTCTCGCCTCCCCTTCGACTCGTGGCTTCAAGGTGCCAGCTCGATGACGGGAGGGAATTTCTCCGGTGAGGATGGTTCCGAACGCAGGCAGTGTCCAGGACGAACTGGAGAAGGCATTCTCGAACACCGCTCCGTGTTGCGAGTAGCGGTCGATGCAGGGGGACGTCTCGCGTTCGTAGCCATAGGTGCTCAGATGATCGGCTCGCAGGGTGTCGATCACGATCAGGATGACGGATTCTGCAGGCGGGGCCTTGGTGCAGCCAAACGAAGCGATAGCTACGCATAGGGCCACGATGGAGCGTAGGTACCACCGAAGCTCCCCTCGCCGCCGAACCGTTTGGTTCGCCAGCGTCGTGGCGGGCGGGGAAGTGAAGGCATACCTCGGCATCGGTGCGGTTGCGTTGTCTACTGGACGTAGCCCAACGCCTTGAGGGTCTCCCGCTCTTCCTCGTCCACAGCTTTCCGGTCGATCGGCTCCGCCACCGGCGGGAGTCGCCTGAACTCGCGGAGTTGTCGCGTCAAGCGGCGGACACGATCGGGCTCATGCTCGGCCAGATTGGTGGTCTCGAGAGGGTCGGTCGTCAGGTGGTACAGCTCCGGGGGGGAGTTCTCGATTCGTGTCAACTTCCAGTCACCGACTCGAATCGACTGTTTGCGGTAGGCCTGACTCAGGACCCGTTCCACGTCCCGGTCCTGAAGCAGCGATTCCCCGTCGATCGGTGTCACGGTTGCGATACCCAGGAGTTCTAGCACCGTAGGGACGATATCGAGGGTCGAGACCGGGTGCGTCAGCGCGCCAGGTTTCAGCCCAGGGGCTCGAACCATCAGGGGGACATGGGTTTGATCTTCGGTCAGCCCGTTGCCGTGGCTGAAGTAGTAGCCATGGTCGTCGACCATCGCTTCCCCGTGGTCGGCGGAGAAAGCAACCACGGTTCCCTCGAGCTGCCCGCTGAGTTCGAGGGCGTTGAGCAGACGTCCGACTTCGGAGTCCCAGTATCGAATCTCGGCTAGGTAGCGGGCCTGGTACTCGCGCGCGTCGTTCGATCCGGTGGGCAGCTGCTGGTACGAGGGGATCCCTCCCCGTCCGCTGGCGTCATTGGGCTCGAGCAGGGGCACGGGCGGAACGCTGGGGAACGATTCCACCGGGAAGAGCCTTCGGGTCTGCTTGGGCGGTTGGTAAGGGCCGTGGGGGTCCATGAAATGAACCCAGAGAAACCAACGTTCGGAGGGTGGGGTCTCGAACCACTCGAGCACGCGATCCACGACGGCGGCAGCCCGGGCCTTCCGGAGATGCCCGGTGCGTGGGATCAGCTCGTAGTGTTCGAAGCCGTCTTCGAAGCCGTAGCCTGGTCGTACGACCGGATTGGCGACGATACCGGCGGTCTCGAAGCCGTTCTCTAGCAGCAACTCGGCCAGTGTCGTTACCTGCGGTTGCAACGGGTTGGCATTGCCTATGACCCCTGAGCGGTACGGAGCGAGGCCTGTGAGGAGCCCGGCGAGCCCTGGGGCGGTGACGTTCGAGGCCGAGGTCGCACTCAGGAAGGTCAGCGACTCCTGGCCCCAACGGTCGAGTTCCGGGGTGAGTCGAATCCCACTGTGTTCGGTCAGGACGGAATCACCACGCAGCGTGTCCACGGTCACCAGGAGTAGGTTCTCGGCGATGGGTACGTCACCGTAGAGGGTACGAACCCGAGGCGTCCTGTCGCAACTGAGGCCACAGACCGAAAGGACGAGCAGAACCCCAAGTCGGACCGTCCTGCCGCCCAAGCGGCGCCGGTTGAGTCGGGTCGGGGTTCGCATTCGGCGGATTCTAGCAGTCAACCGCAGCCCGATTCGAAGCGTCTCGTTCCCCTTGGTACCGGGTTTTTGCGGTACCATGAGCGCCCGCTCGAGCCCGCAGATTCGATCGCGACACCGCCTGCTCCAGACCCACGATTCACCTTCGCCTGATGAACCTCCGCCGACCCGGACCTCTGTCTCAGCTCGTTTGGTTCGTCCGGTGCCAGAGAGTCCGACTCCGGCGCCCGGCTGCCTTCCTCTGTCTGGTGCTAGGGACTTCGAGCCTGCTCGGCTGTCCCAGCCGACCTACCGGTGAGTTGACGACGGCACTGATTCCCAGCGGTTCCCTCCCGCGAGTCGAGCTGGTAGGGATGAGCCGGCATGACCCGGTCGCTAGCTATCGCTTCCAGGCTATGGACTCGGCAGGCTGGACGATCGAACCACCTCCAAGGGAATCCGAACTCGAGCGCGGGATCCTGCTCGCGGCGGGGGCGGGTGGCAGGATCCGATTGGATGGGCGAATCGGAGTCGAGGCCGACGAGGTGCATCTCGTCGAGATCGAACTCAAACATGGAGTTCGCGGCCAGCTCCACCTCTTCTGGAGATCTCCCGACCAGAAGTACAGTGCTCGCCGGAAGGTGACCGCGGCCCTGGAACCGGCTACCCGTACGATTCGACTTCCGATGTTCGGCCGTCAGTTGTGGGATGGTCAGATCCGGTCGGTACGCATCGACCTCGTGACCCAAGACGAGGTCATCCTCCGCGAGGTACGACTGCTCTCGCTCCGATTGGAGGGTGAGACCATGGCGAGCTCGCCCGCCTGGCGGGCGGCACTGCAGGCTGACTCGCGGCGTTCGGTCCTGGTGGGATCCGGGGAGACGTCGCACTTCGCCGTTCCTCCGCACCAGGCAACCCACGTTTCGTTCTCTCTGGGTGCACCTCTCGGGCGGTGCCGCGTAGGCGTTTCGGAGGGTGGTGCGGTTCTCGGCGAATGGGTCGCCGGCCCCGCCTGGCGGCAGCGGGAGTTCGACCTGCCGGAACGAGCCGAAGGGTACCGGTTGCAGTTCGAGGCCGAAGAGCACTGCGTTGCCTACGTGGCGAATCCCCGGCTGACGGCGTCGGGTCGGCCCACGGCGCACGACGGGCCAAGACGCAACGTGCTTCTGATCATCGTCGACACGCTGAGGGCTGACCGGTTCGATCGCGAGAAGATGCCGAAGTTGTTCGAGTGGTTCGAGACGCGCGGCCGTCACTTCGAACGAGCCTTTGCCCCAGCGCCTTGGACTCTGCCGTCGCATATTTCCATGTTCACGGGAGTGGGCACGTTGGGGCACGGGCTGAACTACGGTGAGCCGCTGAGCGATCCCTTGGTCTCTGTGGTGGAGCGGTTCCACGAAGCGGGGTACAGGACTTTGGCCAGCGCCGGAGGTGGCTACCTGAGCCCATCCTTCGGGCTCGATCGAGGCTTCGAACGCTTCGGCTTTTGGAGCGACCCGGTCCAGAACGAGAAGGAGCTCGAAACGGGGGTACAGCGGCTGGAGAGTTGGCTGTCGGAGTCCGATCCTCGGCCGTACTTCGCGCTGCTTCATACCTACGAGGTTCATCGGCCCTATCGGAAGCGGGAACCCTGGTACCCGGCCGAAACCGAAGGTGAGCTTCCCGTGGTACGTCGAGAGCCCGCCGGCGACTCTCTCCAAGAGGTTCGCCGCTTCTACACCCGGACTGCCGACGGACTCCGAGACCCGACCGACGAAGAGATGGCGAACCTCCGACTCGCCTACGACAGTGGTGTGGCCTATACCGACGATCGGATCGCGGCTCTCTTGGCACGTCTCGAGGAACAGGGAACGCTCGACAATACCCTGGTGGTTCTGACCTCCGACCACGGAGAGGCACTGGGAGAACTGGGCTACGCGGCGCACTCCTATCCGCACGACTTCAACCTGGCTATTCCTTTGGCGATGACCGTTCCGGGGGGGAGTGGCGAGTCGGGCGGTGTGTCCTCCGTAGTTTCCTTGATCGATCTACCGGCTACTCTGACGACGATGGCGCTCGGTGAACCGTGGAACCAGGGCGAAGGGCTCTCTCTAGAACCTCTGCTGCATGGTCAGACCCTCGACCGACGAGAGATCGTTTCCTATTCGGGCTCTTCCAACTTCGGCATGACACTGCGCTACCGAGATCGATTGCGGTTGATTCTGATGGACACCGTGATCGGACCCCGCCGTGGCTGGTACGAACTCTCCGAGGCCTATAGCGAAGTCGAGGGAGTATCCAACGAGATCGAATCGATACCTCCATCCCTGTTGGCACACGCCCACGATCTGTTGCGTGCGGCGGCCGGCGACCATCTGACGGTGCGCAACGAGAGCGCGATGGAGATCCAGGCGACGCTGCGCAACTTGGGAGCCCGCCATGTCAAAGCGGTCTCCCTACCGCCCACGGTGGTGAGTTCTCATCGCGCTGGGCAGGTCGACTTTCGGATCCCTCCTGGCACCACGCTAGAACTCCGACTAGAGCGTCCCGCGGCCCAGCGGAACATCGAGCTGCACTTTCGATGGTCCGGCGGAGAGTGTCGTGTCGAGGAGATCCTCGACGGTCGAGATCTCGCTTGGAGCGTAGACCTGGAGACTGGCGATTGCAGCTCGGGCTCGGGGAAAGGGCTCCTCGTGAATCTGCGGCGCGTCGGCACCGGGAGCGACGCCCCAGTCGAGGTAGCGATCGAAGGAGAACTCGCCGAACAGCTGAAGAGCCTGGGGTATCTCGATTGAACGAGCCGACGATCCCCGACTCGACTGGTATCCGGCGGGAGGCGTTCCTGGGACTGCTGGCCGCAACTGGTATCGGAATCCTGATTCGCCTGTGGGGTCTAGCAGGACAGGTCATCGGAGGTGACGAGATGCACGCGGTGCACGCAGCTCTCGACTCCTCCTTTCCCGAGGTGCTCTACACCTACCGTCCCAGCGACCACTGCATTCCGCTGACGAGTTTCTTCCGCTTTCTCCTGGATTGTGGTTTCACGCTGACCGAGTGGTTGTTGCGCCTCCCCAGTCTGATGGCCTCCGCTCTCGTGATCTATTGCCTTCCACGACTCCTGGTGCCGATCCTGGGAGGACCAGCTGCCGTGGGTCTTGCCTGGTGGCTAGCGCTTTCACCCACCTTCATCTACTACTCGAGGATCGTCCGGTCCTACGCGATCATCATCCTGTTAGGCAACCTGGCCATGATTGCGTTCTATGCCTACCTCGAACGACGAGTCCGTGGCTCTCGACCCCTGTTCGTGTTGGCGGCCGCACTCACGGTCTACTTCCACCCGGTCGCCGGACCGTACATCGTGGGTATGTTCGTTTTCGCCCTCGCCGAGTGGCTCGTGTCGTATCGCACCAAGAGCCGCCTCCTGCCGATCGTCTGGGCCGGGCTGGGCTTCGCCGGCGGCGTGGCGCTCTTCCTGTTGCCAGGTTGGTCCAGTCTGCACAGCGTCCTCGGGATGAAACAGAACAGCGGCATGATCAGTTGGGCGACTCTCCAGGGGGTCATGACACTCCAAGCCGGAGGCGAGAGCGGCTGGTTGACGTGGTTCTTCTGGCTGTTCGCACTCCTCGGGGTTGTTGCATTGGGACTGCGCCGTCCGCGAGTCGTGCTGTATGCGCTCACCGTCGTGGCCTGCCTGGTGCTGGGGGTGTGGTGGGTGTCACCGCTCGGCTCCAATCAACCCATCATCTTGAATCGCTACTTGATTATCGGATTGCCGGTCGTCCTCACGCTGGTAGCTACCGGTGGTGACTGGCTCGTCTCCTCCTGGAGGTCGCAAGGGGGCCGCTGCCTGGTAGCTATTGGTCTACCCCTGTTTTGGGTGCTCCTGGGCCCGCTCGGACCCGGGAAAGAGAACCTGCTCGGCGGCTCCTTCGCGCAACAGGCGCATCGAGCGACGCTCGAGTTCCGCAAGACTGCGGCGCTCGAGGTGCCAGCGGCCTACGAATGGGTCGCGAGTCGTGGCCCGAACCAGGTGGTGGCAGAGATGCCCTGGCAGTTCATGTGGCGCTACTCCAGGGTCTACGCTGAGTACCAGAGGTCGCACGGGGCCGAAATCGTGGTCGTTACGGTCGACCCCAAGGAGTCGACTCCGTTGCTCGAGTTTCGCAATCTGTCGGGTCCGGATCCGCTCGACGTGCTCTCGAGTCGAGCGACGGTCCTCCTGGTTCATCTCGATATCGCTGCCGAGGAGCGAGCCCTGGATCTGGCCATGGGCCGCAAACGTCGCAACGCGGATGTCGAACGCCGAGATCGGCGACTCGGCAAAGCCCAGCGTCAAACCGATCGGCGGCTCGGCCGGTTCGAGGAGGTCTGGGGACCACCGGACTACCGGTCCAGTGATATCGTCGGCTGGGATCTGGAGCGCGTGCGTCGCCTCATGAGGGGAGAACTGTGAAGAAGAGCTGTCGACGATTCTCAACAGCTTTGTGGCCGAAGGATGTTTGAAGACAAACGGGTCGCCGTGGTCATGCCGGCCTACGAGGCTGAGAAGACTCTCGGCATGACGTACCAAGAGATCCCGATGGATCTGGTCGACGATGTAATTCTGGTCGACGATGCGAGCACCGACGCAACCTCCGCCATGGCGAAGAGCCTCGGAATCACGGTCTATACCCACCCTACGAACCAGGGTTACGGAGCGAACCAGAAGACCTGCTATCGCGCTGCCCTGGAACGCGATGCCGATGTGGTGGTCATGCTGCACCCCGATTACCAGTACTCACCCAGGCTGTTACCGGCGATGGTTGCCATGGTGGGTAGTGGACACTTCGATGTAGTGCTGGGTTCGAGGATTCTGGGGCGGGGAGCACTCGAGGGCGGTATGCCACTCTACAAGTACATCTCCAACCGTTTCCTCACCTACTTCGAGAATCTTCTGGTCGGGGTGAAACTGAGCGAGTACCACACTGGATACCGTGCCTTTAGCCGCGAGGTTCTCGAGTCGCTTCCCCTGGACGAGAACTCCGACGACTTCGTCTTCGACAATCAGATGCTCGTGCAGGCGATCGGTCAGGGCTACTCGATCGGTGAGATCAGTTGTCCGACACTGTATTTTCCGGAGGCCTCGAGCATCAACTTCCGACGTTCCTGTATCTATGGATTCGGGGTGCTTTGGACCGCGATCAGCTACCGTCTGCACCAATGGGGTCTGCTGCGCTCGAAGCTCTTTGGAGGGAAGCCAACCTGATGCCTTTTCGAAAATTCCTTCTGCTCGGACTCTGTGTGCTTCTTCCCGAAGGGTCCGTGGTGGCCGCTGAAGCGGCCTCGGAGGCAGAACGACCTCGCGAGCCCTGCGGCGAGTACCAGCGCGACGACGGGACGGTCGAGACGGGATTCGGCTTCGTGCCCACCCAGGCTTCTGGCACCTACGTGCAGGTCTTCGAGAATCGGAGCGAGGACCCCGTGACGATTCGTGAGGTCTGTGCCTGCTTCATCAAGTCCCGCGGAGAGCAGGAGGTCGATTTCGACATCGTTGCTTACCGGGCAACCGAGAGTGGGCCGAGCGCGATTCCCTTCTACGTAGCGAAGGGGCAGGGATCCGTCGCGGCCCGCCGTTCCGCCGACGCTGGGGACTTCTTGACGACTCCCACCGAGTTGGTCCTCCCCCCCGGTCGCAGCTACGTTGGTGTACGCTGGGATCCGAGCGCGAATCGCTTCCTGCATGTCTGTGCCGATTCGTCGGAAGCCGTCGAGAGTTCCCAGGTCTACTACCGCGATGGTGCCTCCAAGGGCTGGACCGAAACTACCGCGAGCCGCGATCCGATCTTTCGCAACAACCGAGCGATCTTCGTGCGTCTGAGCCCGCAGGCAGCCCCACAGTCGATCTCGGGGACTGCTTCCTCACCACCGCGACCTCGATGACCTCTCTGGGCCGGACGCGCAGGCGGTCGACGGTCGGCCTTTCTCTGGCGTTCTACGCCGTCGTCGCGATCGCCTTTGGCCTGGGGGTGGGGGGAGTGTCGATTCCTCTCTATTCGTTTCAGCTGCTGGATCCCGAACTGCTGACGGCGGATTTCTGGGAGGCGATCTACCATTTGCACTCACAGCCGCCGGTGCTCAACTTCCTGTTAGGAGTCGTACTGCATGCGGCAGCGGCTCTCGGCACGAGTCCGCAGAGTCTCCTGACCCCACTCCAGTTCGCGCTCGGCGCCGTGATCGTGTGGCAGTACTCGAGTCTCGTCGAGGACCTGGTCGAAGGGGTCGTCGGACGGATGGTGGTACTCGCTCTCTTGCTCGCCAACCCCTTCTTCTACTCGACGGTCTATACCTTCTTCTACACGCTCCTCGAACTCCTGCTGTTGCTGATCGCGGTCGACCAGGCTGGTCGGTTCTGGCGCGGCCGCGCTGGGTTCGTCCGGGTCTGCGTTCCGGTCGTTCTCTTGACCCTAAGCCGGTCGCTCTTTCACCCGGCCTGGGCCATCATGGTGCTTTGCGGGGTGTTCCTGGCTTCGCAGGATCGCCGAGACCGACTGCGCCAGGGAGCGATCTCGATTGCGCTCGTGGCCTTCGTGCTTTCGATCTGGCCGGCCAAGAACCTGCTGCAGTTTGGCTTCTTCGGCTATTCGAGTTGGCAGGGCTACAACCTCTCTCGGGGGCTCGGGGTGGAGAAGCACGAGTTGTCTGAACTGTTCGGACTGCGCGACCGTGATCGTACCGAGGTGATCGCCGTTGCAGATCGCTTGATTCCAGACGACTATCGAGATGTCGAGGTACTCACTCAGCCCTTGAAGGGGAAGCGAGCCCCCAATTGGAACCACTACTCGGTGATCGTGTTTAGCCGTGATCTCGGGGACGCAGCTCTCGAGAAGCTGCGACAGAACCCCGCGCTGCTCTGGAAGAAATCGTGGCGCAACCTTCGGTCTGCTCTCTCCCTGTCGCCGATGAGGAATCCCTACTCCGGTCGGTTCCGTGAGAAGGCCTATCCGTCGTGGTCCGGTCCCTGGATCTGGACCTATGAGGTGTTCACGCTACGTCGCCACGAAGATCTGCGGTCATGGAGCTGGTTTGGGCTACTCTTCGGTCCGGTTTTCGTCCTCTCACTGGGAAGGGGATTGCTGCGACGGACTCGGGGACGTCGGCGAGCCCTACTCCTCACAGCCTGTGTTGCTTGGGTTCTCCTTCTGATCGCGGCGGTGGATGGGCGCGAGGGCAACCGGATCCGTTTTTCCACTGAGCCGCTGGTGTGGCTGGTCGTAGGATGGGGGTTGAGTCGCGATGCCACGCCGGCTGCGAGTTGCGACATCGTGCAGCCTGGAGGAGTTCCATTAGCATGAGTGGAAAGAGTCTGGTCCGTATCGCGCTGCTCGCGGCCCTCTTCTTGGTGCTTTGGCTTTGGCCCCTCTCGGAGGCACGACAGCGCTCGAGCAAAGTGTCCGGCGTGCTGCGAGCCCAGACCGAAGACATCTCGAGCTACGAGGCATTGCGAGAGGAGGCGAGGGGCCTCACCGAACTCTACATCTTCAAGGCACCCAAGGATCCCAAGAAGCGCAAGACCCGGCGACGCGGAGCTGGCCAGCTGCAGCGGGCGCAATTCGCCTTGGCCCCGGCCGTCCTCTACGAGATCTGGACCCTGGGTGAGATGAGGCGACAGGCCAAACGGCTTCCGGAGTTTGGGGTCCTGGTGTGGCCAGCCGATTCCGAGAGGCTCGGCGAAGTCAGGAAGATGCTCCTCGAGGACGATGTGCGACGGGATCGCAGATTGCTCGAGACGCCGACTCGCCACGCGACCCTTCTGCAGCTGAGGAGTCGGCCATGAGTCTCGTCGTGGGCCTGTTCGTCTGGGCTGTCCTCGTCCTGTGGTTCGTGTTGCCTCGGACTGGTGACTGGTTGAGCCGGCTGCTGACCGCGGTGGCCTGGGCCCCGCTCCTCGTGTCGGGGCTCGTATCGTTGATCTACTTCTTCTTGCAGCAGAGTGGTTTGTACGGTGCAGGCCCGGTGCGGTGGGCTCTCGCGACCCTGATCGTCGCCGGAGTGGGACTGGCGATCTGGTCCGCCCGCCGCCTGCCTGGGACCCGGAGTCACAGATCGGAAACACCACGACGTGGGTCGGTCGTAGCCCTGGTGCTGTTCCATCTGATCTTGGCCGGAACGGGGTTGTTGCTGGCCGATCACATCCTCCGTCTGACGCCGGTACGGCCCTACGGGGCCACCGACGCGATCGCCATGTGGAACGGACACGCCCGCGTTCTGGTCCGCGCCGAAGGTGATCCGCGACCCACCTATCGACTGCTGAAGCACAGCCACCCGGACTATCCGCTCCACATCAAGGGTGCCGTCGTCGGGGTGACACTGGCCGTTGGGCACGAGCACGTTCGTACCGCCCAGGTTCTGCATCTCCTCTTCCTCCTCGGTCTCACCGCTGGCCTGTACCAGTGTCTGGCAGAGCGCACGGACAACGCAGTCGCCGCGGCGGCGACCAGTGTGCTCTTGGCGAGTCCCGTGGTTTGGAGCTGGTCGACGGCCCAGTGCGCCGACATACCGATGGCCTACTTGGTCCTTTGTAGCTTCTGGGGCTTGTCGGGGATCTTCGCCGGCCGGTGGCGGATTCCGCCGCTGCTGGTGGGTTTCGGTTGGGGGTTGCTCGTCTGGACCAAGGTCGAGGGGGTCTTGCTCGCCGGATCACTGCTTCTTGCCCTGCTCGTCGCCGGGTGGGTTCGGCGTCCCAAGCTCGAACGTCGACCTCTGACGACGCTCCTGGCTGCGGCCGCTCTCCCGGTTCTCGCCAACGTCCTCTTCAAACGAGACTGGACCAGTGGCGGAGGCGTCGTGCGGCGGGTCCTCACCGAGGATCTCGGCGACAAGATCGTGGATCCCTCCCGTTGGATGCTGATCGTCAGTTCCTTGGCCGATCAGGTCAACCCGCTGCGGGATCATCCGATCTGGGGGGCCTTCTGGCTCCTCGCCGCCGCGATTTTGATCTGGGGAATCCTCAGTCGACGAGGACCGGCCTTTGCCATCGCCGCGGCGGCCTTGGCCACTACCTGTCTGCTGTCGAGTTACGTCGTGACTCCCTATCCCCTGGCCTGGCAGCTCGCCTCTTCGCTGCAGCGCGTTCTGCTGCAGCTCTTTCCGCTCTGGATCGTCGCTGCAGGCCTCGTGCTGTTCGAGACCGACCGAGCAGGAAATGGCGAGATCGGAGAAGCCGTGTAACGAATCGGCCGGTCCACCGACTATAATGAGGCAGGACCACGAAACGATCCTCGAATCGATGCCGGGTATGTACTTGGATTGCCGAGAGGACGTTTAGACGACACGCCGAGGTGGAGTCAGACGACCTACGAAGGCATCACTAGCAAGGAGAGATGAGATGAAGAAGACCGCAACCATCATCGGGGCCCTCAGCGCCCTACTGATCGGCTCGGCCGCCATGGCGCAGAACACCGTTGCCGTCGATCAGTTCGTATGCAACAGCGAGGGTGACTACGGAATGCAGGCGATCCACGACGGCTCGGGCAACACCGCTTTCGTGCAGGACGACACTCCCGCCGACGAGGTGATCTACCGCGCCAGCTTCGAGTTCGATCCGAACACGCTGAGCCAGCCTCATGCTAGCAAGTTCATGATTGCGGCTGCGCTACAAGAGGGAGCTGGTCTGCGGCCCTTCCAGGTACTGATGTCGTTCAACAACGTCAACGGTAACAAGGTCTGGTGCCAGTACGCTCAGAACAACGGCAACATTGGTGCAAGTGCCAAGTTGGACGTGCTCCCAGGAGAGTTCAACAACGTGATGATCGAGTGGGTCCAGAGTGATCCTGCTCCGGCCGCCAACGGTGTTTGTCGCGTCACGGTGACCAACACCGGTGGGACCAACTCGGTTGAGGCCAACGGTTTCCGAAACGCTGCCTTCGCAGTGGGTCGGGCTCGGATGGGAATCACCGGTCGTGCTGCGATTCCGAACAACGGAACCATGTGCTTCGACGACTTCCAGTCGTTCCGCACCTTGGCTGCTCCGTAAGTTCTTCCTAGCTGGCTGTAAGGAGAGGCTCCGCTTCGGCGGGGCCTTTCTGTTTCTGGAGTCTTCTCGCTCCATCCAGAGTTCGTAGATCCCAGAGTTCCCTTGGTGCTTCGGTTCGCTAGACTTTCGAGATCGGGGCTTACGAGTTAGGCCAACGCTCGACAACTGGAGCAGCTTGAGTGATAGTGTTGCGACATGTTGTGTCAGAAAGGGTGGCTAGGCGCATCGTTGTTGTCTCCTGTCGAGACCCAGGGTTTGAGGCTTGCTTTGAAAGCTAGGGAGTTCCGAGGGCGCAGCCCAAGTTGCTTGGCGAAGTTAGCCCTTGGACTTGCGCTGGTCCTGGTCCAGCTTGGCTCACCTACTTCGGTTGTTGGACAGGAGTTCGACTTTGGGGACGCACCAGACACTAGTATCTCAATAGGGTTCCGCTACCCGACGGTGCTCGCCGATGACGGTGCGCGCCATGCTCAGGTCGCATCTCCGTCGTTGTACTTGGGCGGCACTAGCGACGCAAACTTCGAACGCATCAGTATCAGTTCGACAGGGCAACCTGGCAATCGACCCAGTCACAGTCCATCTATGAGCGCCGATGGTCGATTTGTGGCCTTTCACTCAGATGCCGGCAATCTAGTAGATACCGACACGAACCAACGGACAGACATCTTCGTGCGAGACCGGCTCGCGGGCACCAACGCCCTTGCTAGCGTCGACTCCGCCGGGAATCAAGGGAATCATGTCAGTCTGTTTGGTTCCATTTCTGACGATGGTCGTTTCGTGGCGTTTCAGTCTCTCGCTTCCAATCTAGTTCCAGACGACGGGGACTCGTTCATCGACATCTTCATTCATGACCGAGTGACAGCGGAAACGACTCGCCTCACTGATCTCAAGGATGACCTAGTACCACATAGGCATCATGGGCCGGCTGGTGCTCAAGATCCGATCATCTCGGGCGACGGCAACCTTGTTTTTTTTCGAATCACCGGGGTCGGAGGTTTCGGCCATGATCGTGGTTCGGGCATCACTTTCCCAACTCCGGATGGCGAACACAAGTCGGTATCAACGGACGGCCGATGGGTGGTCTTTAGCTCCCACCGAGATGATCTTGTTTCTGGAGATACCAACAATCAGGCTGACGTTTTCGTCTTCGATAGCGAAACCGGGGATACTAGTCTCGTAAGCGTCAGTACGGCTGGCGTCCAGGCCAACGGTGCCAGCCGCGATCCAGCGATCTCAGGGGATGGAGGCCTCGTAGTTTTTCGCTCTGGAAGTACCAATCTGGACGGACCCGGAGGGCTGTTCGTTCGTGATCGGGTTCAGGGGACGACTACTCGTCTTGAAACGGCAATCGGGCATGATCTGGCCATGACGCCAAACGGCAGGTTCGTCGCCTTCTTTTTCGGGGACCAGGACAGTATCCGAGTTCACGACCGTCAACTGGGAACCACGACCCCGGCGCTATATGCTCCAGCGCTTGCCTGGCAGGTGCGACCTGCAATAACAGACGACGGCCTGGAGGTGGCGTTCCAGTCAACGGCCGCGGACCTCCTGCCCGGGGATGATGATTCAGACTCGGGCGTCTTCGTGTTCAGAGAGCAGTACCGAATCGACTACGAGTCCGACGGAGTTCCGAGTCTCGATGCTTCGGGGACGGCGATGACGGCGATCAGGATGAGACGGGTGTCACCTTCTTATGCTGCCAGATACCAGGAGGGTCAACGGCTATCGTGGTGGAGTCATCCGGCCCTGGCTTCGTGAATGCCTGGATCGATTTCGACGGCGACGGCAGTTGGGATGAGAGCGATGATCAGATCGCGATCGATGTACCAGTCCAAGCGGGGACAAACACCATTGGCTACTCTGTCCGAGCCGGGAACGAGGTTCCAATGACCTACGCGAGGGTTCGCCTCACGTCGTACGACACCGGAGGCGCCTTGAGTCCTGGTGGGTTGGCGACCGATGGTGAAGTCGAGGACTATCGGATCAGTGGTACTCCTCTGTTCGCGGACGGTTTCGAGACGGGATCAACTGATGCATGGATCGTACTTCCTGAGCGGCGGATCGTCGGCTACTGGCTTGCTGTCCCGATGAAGCTAGCGATCGTAGCAAGCGAACATGCTGACTGGTCGGGTGTTGTCAGTCGGTTGCAGGGCCAGGATCTTGCGTTCTGGAGGGACCGTGGACATTGAGCCCGAGATCGGAGTAAACGTTTGAGAGAGCTAAGAGACTTGGGCCCGTGTCGCTGGTCGAGGCTTGAGAGCTGTCTGAGTTCGGCCCGGACCAAGCGTTGGATCATCCGAACGTTAGCCTTGCCGATGCTAGTAGGATCATCGCTTTGGGCCGGCGAAGGCTACGACTTCGGCGACGCGCCGGATGCTTCGATCGACCCATCGTTCTCCTACCCGACGGTCCTCGCCGACGACGGCGCCCGGCACTGGGTTCCCGAGAACCCGACCCACTATCTCACCGGCGATCCGGGTTACGTCATCCAGCGGGCCAGTGCAGATGGGAACGGCATTCCCGGGAACGACTACAGCTGGAGCCCTTCGGTGTCCGGGGACGGCCGTTTCGTGGCCTTCTACTCGAAGGCTTCCAATCTGGTACCGGGCGATACGAATCAGGTTTCCGACGTCTTCGTGAAAGACCTCGAGACGGGAGAGATCACTAGAGTCAGCGTCGATTCATCGGGCGCCCAAGGCAACAAGGGGAGTGCGCATCCCTCCATCTCGCAGGACGGTCGCTGGGTGGCGTTCCAGTCGTTGGCGAACAACCTGGTGCTCGGAGACACCAATAACCTCGAGGATGTCTTCCTGCACGACCGACAGACGGGCTCGACGGTCTTGGTCAGCGTCGATCCCATGGGTAACGCCGTCTCGGTCGGTGCGAGTGCATCCGCTTCCATCTCCTCGGATGGCAAGCGCGTGGCGTTCGCGTCGCGGTCCGGCGGACTGGTGGCGGGGGATAGCAACGGCACCTGGGATGTATTTGTGCGCGACATGGATGCGGGAGTCACGGAGCGAGCCAGCGTCAGTTCGGCTGGAGTGCCAGGAGAGGGAGCCAGTTTCAGTCCGGAAATCTCAGGCGACGGGAACTCCGTCGCTTTCACTTCCGCGGCCAATCTACTGGTGCCGGGAACCAACCAACACACCCACGTGTTCGTTCGGGACCTGATGGCCGGCACGACCTCGCTGGTGAGCGTCAGTTCCGACGAGATTCAGGGCAATAGCTCGAGCATCAGTCCCGGGATCTCTGACGACGGTCAGTTGGTGGTATTTCGGTCGGGTGCCAAGAATCTCATCGTAGGCGACAGCAACCGGAAAGTCGATGTCTTTTTGCGAGACCTTGCCGCTGGTGAGACGATCCGCCTTGGGGTCGCTCCTGGGGGTGTGCAGGGAGGCTCCATCAGTTTTGACCCGGCGATCTCAGGTGATGGCACTGTAGCCGCCTTCGCGTATCGCGATGATCTTGTGGTCCACCGGCTGGATACGGGCGAGATTGCGCGGGGGCTCCTGTACCCGGCCTCGCCATCCCTCAGCCTGAGATTTCCCAGCATTTCTGATGATGGAACCTGGATCACATTCGAATCAAGGGCAAAGAACCTCGTGCCAGGCGAGCCGGACAATACTCACGCCGACGTCTTTGCCCATCGCTATCAGTATTTGATCGACTATGAAGCCGACGGAGTCCCCAGCGGCTTTGCGGAGGGGGATGGATTCGACGGCGACGACGATGAAAAAGGCGTTCGGTTCGGTTGCTGCTTCTGGCCGGGCAGCACGGTGGCCATGGAGACCCAGGCCTCGGCACCTGGTTTTGTCAACGCCTGGGTCGACTTCGACGGTGATGGGCAGTGGACGCCGTCGGAGCAGATCGCCACCGATGCTCCCGTTTCGGCTGGAACCGACACCATCCTCTTTGCGGTACCCGCTGGTGATCCGATTCCTCGGACGTTCGCGCGGATCCGCTTCACCTCCTACGACAGCCTGGGTGCCCTTCAGCCGACGGGGCTCGCCGCCGACGGAGAAGTCGAAGACCAACTGGTGAGCGGCACTCCGCTCTTCGCCGATGGTTTCGAGTCGGGGGACATGACCGCCTGGTGAGCGGGTTCGCGACGGCGTTCAGGGAGTCGTCGCGGTCAGGCCGTTGATCCCCCCCGCGGTTCTGCGGTTCGTCGGGCGAGGACTGTGAAGAACCCCGGGAGGTAGCGACCCTCGGCGAGGGCATCTCGACCACGGGCGGCGTTGGGTTCGTCGAGATAGTACAGGTCCTCACTCTTCTCGAAGGCGGCAAACCGGTTCATGCTCGTCGAGACCAGGGAGAAGCCGGTTTGCTGTAGCCAGCCATCGACCTCCATCAGGGTGTGTTGGCTCTCCAACGGATGGAGCACCTGCTCGCGAAACCAGTAGCGAAGTTGCGCCTCGCTCGCTTGCTGCGGACCTGCGAGTCGACGGAACGCATCGAAGGCGGCGTCCCTGCCGTGGGTGGCCAAGAGCCGTTGGAAGCGGTCCCGGAAGAACCGTCTTCCAGGTTCGTGGTAGAGCCCGAGATAGAGATACCCCCCCTCGGGAACTCGACGGCTCAGTCGCGCGAAGGAAAGGGAGGGGTAGGGTGTGTGGTGAAGGACTCCCAGGCAAACGACGAGGTCCGCCGTGGTCGGAACCGCCGGATCCGTGAGATCGGCTTCCTGCAGCGCGACACGGTCGGTCAAGCCGAGATGGTCGAGCAGACTCCTGGCTTGCGTGAGCATGGTGGAAGAGAAGTCCAGACCTGAGAGCGTCAAGTGCTCCAGCCGGAGCGCCAGAGTGGCGAGAAGCCAGCCATTGCCGCATCCCACGTCCTGAACCGTGTGGACCTGTCCTTCGGCAACCAGGCGCTCCAGGTCGGGGAGAGAAGAGAGCGCATCGGCCGACTGGACGGTGCGAACGGTAGCCTCGAGGCTCCAGTGGTCGCGCGGTACCGCTTGGTAGAAGCCGCGCACGCTGGAGTCGGGCAGCGGTGGCGACGGTGTCTTGGACGAACTGGGCTCGCGGGCTGGTTGGGTTCGTTCGTACCACTCGAACATGGCGCGGGCGAACCGGTCGTGTCGCTCCGGTCCTGCGTGTCCCTCGTCGGCAGCCGCGTCCCCGTCGACGCTCCAGATTCGCGGCGAGCCGAGGAAACTCGGATCTACTGCCGCCGCGAGTGGGGCCAGCGTCGGATGCGACCGGACGGCGTTGCCGAGGAGGGCGTCGCTGCGGTCGCAGGTAGCGACGGCGGTGATGCCCCGGGAGGCGCAGAAGAGTTGGACCAGAAGGATGCTCCTCAAGGTCTCTTCGAGCAGGGTGGCTTCGAACCTCGGGTCGAAGTCTCGTTCATCCTCGGGGTTTTCGGTTCCCACCGCGAAGCGGTAGTAGTGCTGGGCTCGACGGATCTGCTCGGCCGCAAGTTCTCGTTGGCCTGGAGCCGTGGTCGCGAGTTCAACGCCTCCTTGCACGAGCCACGGGCCCACACGGTACGGTTGGCCCTCGATATAGGTCTGGGTCCGTTGGAAGTCGCTGAAATGTACCAGGACCAGGTCGGGGCGGACCACGCTGCACTGGGTGACCACGGCCCGCGCAATGGTCGTGTTCGCGGCGCCAACCTCGGCAAAGTTCTGAAGGCAGAGAGCTCCGGGCTGGATTGCGTGGTGCTCGGCCCAGAGGTTGGCGAACCGTTGCGGCCAGGCTTCGCTCGCCTCGACAAAGTACCCGAACGCATGGCTTTCACCGAATACGAAGACGTAGCTCTCGGCCGCGGGATCGAACTCTGGGCAACGAAACCCCAGCGAGTTGAATCGATAGCGTCCGGGGGCGCCTCGATCGTGCCCGTAGCCGTCGGTGGTGAACGATCGGCCGAGGTGCGAGCGTCGGTCGCGGTCCTGTCCGGCATAGGCCAACGGGCCGACGTAGGGGCTTATTCTGTCCAAACCAGGCGAGAGTATACTCATTGCTGCAGGAGATGCGTCCGAGCTTCTCCGGGGCTGGAGGCGGTTGCCGCCACCTTGTGGAAGAATCATGTGGAGACGGTGAAACTTGAACACACGGTCGAATCCGACCAACGAGGGCCTGGTTTGACGAAGCAGATACCCTGGTCACAGCGCCTCGTTGGACACTTCTGGCGCGTTCTTCGCCGTCTTGGGCTCGCGGCCCCAGAGCCGCCGGATGACGACGATGGGTCGAGAGGGGGAAACCCGAATATCTACCCGCTCTTTTAGCTCTCCCTCGTCCTTTCCTCCATCGCGGGGCCTGTATCGCCGATTGGTCGACGTGGAGGAACATCCCGAGGCCTCGGGGTTGGTTCGCGGACTCGTCGAGAGATGGCTCGAAGATGGGGGCGCGCTGCCAGTGGAGTGGATCGAGGGGTCGAGGATCGACCTCGAGGCGCTGGGGGGGCATCTAGAGAGTCGGGCCGAGTCAGAGCGTCCCTGGCGGGTCGGCCTCGAACTCCAGCGTCGCGCCCTACACTATCTGGTCCAGCTCTCGCCCACGATTCGCGTCGATGGGTGCTGGCTACAGGGTGGCCCGCGGGTTGCGAACGCAGCCACTCTTCAGGGGGCTTTGCTCACCAGGCTCTACATCGACCATCTCGATCTCCTGCGTGACGACGGGCCGGGCGGGCCAGCCATGGAATTCCGAACCCTCTGCTCGCAGCTCGGACTGGAGTTCGACGAACTGGCCAGGAGTGGCTTCGACCGCATGCCGAACCTTCTGGACTTCGCGTGGGCCTTGCCGGTGTACTTGCTCGGGCTGGGACAGTTCCCGCAGGCCTACGGTCCAGAACTGCTCGGCTGCCATTTCGCGTGGGTCTTCTTAGGGCTGCGGCCTTTTATGGTCGATCTTTTGCAGGACGTTGCGACGTCCTACGGTCGATCCATTCCTCTCCTGGCTGAATCGGTTGCCGAAACCGACCGCCGCCGCCGAGGGCTGTTGGAGGTCCTGCGGCAAGGCCTGCCCCCGGCTTCGGGAAGGGAATCCCGCCTTCGGTTTGTTCGTGGTGCGGGCGCTCTGGTGGCACTCTGGGATGCCTGGCTCATCGAAGCGAGTTCAACGGCTCCCGAGCACGCCCTCGATCCCACCGTCGAGATGCTCGAGCTATTGGACCGAAAAGCCCCCTTAGCCCGGGGCTACCACCGGGAACACCGACTGGCCGGGCGCCGTCTCGACGACTACTTCGCGGACGAGAAGTTCGATGGGGCTGTCCTCCTGCGTGCGCTGGCAGGGTCTCGGTGGGTCGTCCCGGGCGCTCCGGAGGAAAGCCCGTTGATCCACCAGCTGCTCCAGTTTGGTGGCCCGATGATGGACGTCTTCTCTCCGATCGAGCTTCAGGTGATCGAGCGCTGGATCGCCTCTCTCCCCGAGTCGCTTGCCGGAGTCGCCGAGCGGACCTTGGTGGCGTCGACACCTCGATCAGTAGCTCCAGCTCGATTCTCTGACGCCGAGTTCGATCAAGCGGGGGAGCGGTTCCGAGCGAAGGCGCGCGAGTTCGAAGGATGTCGGGCCAGGAAGTTGTTCCATGCTCTCGTCAACGTCGAGCAGACCCCCTGGGTGCTACCGGCAGCGGAGCAGTACGCGCGAGCACGGCTGGAACGATCACTCGCCGGAATCTGGGATGGCCGGCGCCCGATCCCGGCTCGTCGCTTCGACGCCGAGGCCCTGAAAGAGTGGGTGCTTGCCAAACACCGAGCGCAGGTGGATTCCTATCGCCCTCCCGACCAGTGTCCGAGGCCAAGCCGCGAGGAGTTGATCGAGTCTACGGTGCAGCTGGCGCCAACCATCCTCATCGACGGGGCCTGGCTTCAGGGCATCGCCTCCCCGGCACTGATCCACACCGAGGTGGGACGGATGCTCGCCCATGTGTTCCTCGAGGAAATCGGCGAAGGGCGCGTCGACGAGCACCATGCCAACATCTACCGTGAGCTGCTGCAGGCGATGGGTGAGGAGCTGCCTTCGGTCGACAGCCGAGAGTTTGCCGAGTCGACGCGGCTCCACGACGCATCGTTCGATGTCCCCACCCTCTGGTTGAGTATCTCCTGCTTCCCTCGGCACTTCCTGCCCGAACTCCTCGGACTCAATCTAGCCGTCGAACTCGCGGGAGTCGGTGGCCCCTATATGGAGGCCCGAGACGTACTCCGCCACTACGGTTTCCCCACTCTCTTCGTCGATGTCCACAACGCGGCCGACAATGTCTCGGTGGGGCACTCCGCCTGGGCCCTGGAGGCCATCGTTCGCTACCTCGAAGAGGTAGCGCTACGCCATGGACCCAGTCGTGCTGATCTGGCCTGGCAACGAGTCTGGAGCGGCGTGCGAGTCACTGTACCCGAGGGTGCGCCGAAGCCTGGCAGGATCTCGCGCTGGGGTAGGGCTCGAGTTGGTGGCGATCATCGAGGAAAACCGCAGATCTTTCCAGTCTGATTCCGAGGGGCGGTAGGGAATGGATCCGACTATCAGAATGGTCATTCTCGGGATGAGAGACCGCAGAAACTAAGGGGCACACACTCAAGGACCCAGTGCTGGTCCTAGTATCTGTAGGACTTCGTGGTCGGAAGAGAGCTATCTAGACTCAGTCGACCACCATACTGAGTTTGTGTGACAGGTTCCTCGGCCCGTTGTCGCATTCCATGGTGAGCACGTCAAACCTAGTAAGGACCGAGAGTCTCTATCGTAAGCCGGCCCACAAGAAGCTCCGAACGAAGTACCGCGGTAGGGTCGTGCCCATGCCGACTTTTCGCCCGAATGATCTACAGCGAAGTCAGCTGCCCAATAGAGCTGCCTTACAGAGATGTTTTACCTTGTTCATGTTCAGCGCTAGCAACGCCATTGTCTTCCTCCTACTTGGTGCGTCAGCCGCAGCGGCTGGTCAAGTCGCTTTGGCCCCTTGGGACGATGCGTACACTCGACAGTTAGAAGTGCTAGAGAGGAAGGTTGGTGAGGAGCTGCCGACAGTGGCTGCCGATATCCGGGAGAATATCCGGTGGTGGACCTCCGATCCGAGGTACACAGAAGTCCGGCGGCTCGTTGAGGCATCGCGCGAGGGCTCCCGATGGGAAGTGCGGTTGGAGAGACGTCGCCGAACCGGGAGGTATTGGTTCGTTTGGGCTCTGGGGGGTCCCGATCGTGTGGTGGTCTACTGGAGTGACAGGGAGTACCTCAGGAAGGAGGTTTGTGATCCTGAGGCTGGTGAAAGACTGGCTGAGTTCATCGACTCTCAGGCTTGGAACTTCGATTTAGGAGGGAGTTTCCACGCCACCACAAGTCCGGCAGCCTTCATCAGCTTGCGTTCGGACACTGTTCAGGCCCAGTTTCTGATTGGAGCTCCCAAGATCCATAGACAGTTTCCGCCCGGCACGCTCGAGAGTATCAGCGACTATGAAGTTCCGACTGAGCAACAGGAGGAGGTCTTTGATCAGATAGTAGGCCTCAGAGGCTGTTCCGGGGACTGGGTACCCGGGGACACGCAGCCTCCGAGGTATCGGGGAAACGGTGCGTCTTAGGTCGAGTCGTCGAGACAGAGACGCGACGGGGCCCGGTTCGGTGCCCGGTAGATTCCGAAGGATCGACCCACATACGGGGCATGAATCGCCCCGGGAATTCACATGAGCCGGTCCGTTCGCCTTTGGCTGGCTAGCCGGATCGCCTTGTGCATCGTGGCGGCGGTCTGTCTCCCGATGACCGCGGTTATCAACGGGTATGGAGTGATCTGGTCCGGTGGGCGTTGGATCGCGAAGCAAGGCTACTACTCGATGGAGATCAATCAGATACTCGGACTGATGATCGTCGTGGTGGATAGGATCCTCATTCTTGTCGGGGTGCTTCATGTTGGCTTGTCGTTGCCAGTAGCCCTGGAGTACAGGACTCTGAGCTCCCAAGAGGTGCTACGAGGTGAGAGTCGCCGCAGAATGAGACAACTCCTGACCGCGACCTACTGGCTCTTGGGTGCAAGTGCAGCAATCTCCGCGACGCTGGTGCTTGCCAGGGGCACGTATGTGGGGTAGGCATTTGGAGAGGGGGGCGTCTCGACGGAAGTATCATGGTCCGGCCGGAGATCTTGAGTTGCCGGAGTGCAGCACAGCTTGATGAAAGGGAAGAAGAGTGAGTACGAGGTGGTTGAAGATGAAGCGGTGCCGGTTGGTGTCACTGCCGGTGCTCTGGGTGGGCTTGCCGCCAGCGATCGGTTCTCTCCAATTGGGTTCGGTGCCGAGGTGAGCAAGATCAGCCGCGCGGTTTACGCAGTTCTAGGAAGGCGAAGTATCATCTTCCTTCTTCTTGCGGTGTCCCAGCTGAGCGATGCCGCCCATGCCTCCTCGGCGAGCGAGGACCTTCTTTCGGCAACCTGGCTCGGGCGAGTAGGTGAGGCTGAAGTCTCGAGCTTGGCCGTTTCGTGGCACGGCACTGAAGGAAGACGGCTCGAGGTCTGGGCCATCACCTCGTGCGACAGCGATGCCGATGGAGCATTCGCTGCCGGCGCACGATTGCAACCCGGAATGCAGGTGATCGAGATCGACTCGAACGGAAGCAGCGTGCCAACTGCCCTTCGTCTTCGGGTCTATGGGGACCGTCGGGTTGAGGTGGTCGAGGAGGTCTTGGCGGTTGGGAGCGACTGCACCTGGGTTCCGAAGTTCTTCCACCAGGGGCTGAACAATGTCGTGTTCGCAGTAACCGTTCACGACGATGGTTCAGGGGACGCGCTCTACGCGGCGGGCTTCTTTCAGGAGGCTGGCGGAACCGAGTTCAACAACGTTGCTCGCTGGGATGGTGAACAGTGGTCCCCGTTGACTGATGCCGGAACCTCGGTCTCAGGAACGAACGGAACCGTCCGTACGCTAGCCTCCTTTGATGAGGGCAGCGGTAGCGGTCCTGTGCTTCTGGTGGGAGGTGATTTTGGCGAGGCTGGAGGGGGTGACGCCGACAACGTTGCCCGTTGGAACGGCTCTTCCTGGTCATCGGTTGTCGATGCCGCAACTACGGTTCAAGGAACCAATGGGCCGGTGGATGCTTTGGCGGTCTTCAACGATGGAAGCGGGGATACGCTGTACGTCGGAGGTGAGTTCACCTCGGCGGGTGGGGTCACGGCCCACAACATTGCGAGTTGGGACGGGAGCAACTTTGCGAGCGTTCGAGGGCTAGGCCCGGGGTCCTTGGGTGCCAACGGAGCGGTCCGTTCGTTGGCGGTTTCTGATGTCGACGGAGTGACCTCGCTGTATGCAGGAGGGTCGTTCACGCTGATCGATGGTGTACCTACCGACTACGTGGCTCGTTGGGACGGAGCGAACTGGACTTCGTTGACCGATGCGACGACCCTAGTCCAAGGGACGAACAACTCCGTACTGGCCCTGGCGAACCACGAAGGGGAGGGCAGTGGGCTGTACGTAGGGGGCTTCTTCACCGCCGCGGGCGGCAAGACGGCCAGCCACGTCGCTCGGTGGGACGGAGCCAACTGGTTTGCCCTTGTAGATGACTCGACTGGAGAAGAGGGTACTGATGGAAGCGTGAAGTCTCTGCAGTCCTACGACGAGGGAGGTTCTGTGGGGTCGGTGTTGTTCCTTGGAGGCTTCTTCGACAACGCAGCTGGTACCGTGGCCGACCACATCGCTCGTTGGGATGGCTCAGTATTCACGGTTGTGGCGAATGAGACCAGCTACGCACAAGGCACAAACCTCACAGTGGAAGCAATGACCGTATTCGACGAAGGTGGTGGTGCCGGTTCATCTCTCTATGTCGGCGGCGCCTTCGACCGCGCTGGTTCTTTGCAGGCAAACGCAATCGCTCGCTGGGGTGGCTCGCGTTGGACCACCCTCGGAGGTTCTGCCAGACAGGGGATTGCCGGCGCGGTTAGCTCCTTTGCCAGCTACGACGACGGCGCCGGATCTGCACTCTACGCCGGTGGCTCCTTCGATGGCGCAGGTGGCGAACTGACGAACTCGATTGCGCGCTGGAATGGAACCGGGTGGACTCCCCTCCGATCCGATGACTCGACCGCGCCCGGCGTGCAAGGCGGGGTGTTGGCGCTGGCAGTCTACGACGATGGCAGCGGCAAAGGGCGAGCCCTCTACGTAGGGGGGACCTTCCTTGGCACTGGCGATCTGCCCGCGAATCGGATACTGGGTTGGGATGGTTCCCGCTGGTTCCCGCTCACGGATGCGACGACCGGGATTGACGGAGTCAACGGCGACGTCTTCGCACTCGAGGTCTTCGATGACGGAGGTGGCGAAGCCCTCTACGCCGGTGGGTCTTTCACTGCTGCAGGGGGGGCAACGGCGCACCATGTAGCGAGGTGGGACGGTGCTCACTGGACGGCGCTGGAAGACGTCGGGACAGCGGTCGAAGGCACGGATGCGACCGTTTACTCGCTGAAGACCTACGACGATGGTGATGGTCTCGCACTCTATGTGGGTGGAGCGTTTGTCAACGCTGGTGGGGTATCTGCCTCATCAGTCGCTCGCTTCGACGGCGCCAACTGGAGTGCTCTGACCGATTCGACGACTCTGGTGGAGGGGACGAACCACTTCGTGAACGCGTTGGCGGAGTACAACCGTGGTGACGGTTTGGCTCTCTACGTCGGAGGTTTCTTCACGCGAGCGGGCGACAGACTCAGCAACGGAGTGGCTCGCTGGGATGGGTCCAATTGGCAGCCGCTCATCGACCAGGCCACGCTGGGCAACGGGGCCAACGGTGCTGTACATACGCTACACCCTCACAACGGTGGTGGTGGCTCCTCCCTGTACGTGGGAGGACACTTCTCCTCTGCTGGAGGAGTCCTGGTGAACTCGTTGGCGCGTTGGGATGGGGCGAACTGGAGTGAGGTGGCGGACCCGTTCGCGCTTGGTGGAGTCGGTCCCACCGTCAGTGCACTGGCTTCCCACGACGACGGTACCTCGGCTGGGTTCTCCCTATTCGTTGGCGGATCGTTTGGTGCGAACAACCCGCTGAGCCCGTCGGGGATTGCGCAATACGGGTGTGGACTACTGTTCGCCGATGGATTCGAGACCGGGGACTTGAGCGCTTGGTAGTACGAGCCAACAAGGCCCGATGAGTGGCAGGCAACTCAAGAGTACCGTGGGTCGGACCTCGAGAGCGCAGGGTTCGCCAGATGCGGAAGGGGCTGGCAAACGCGCTCCCCAGAGGTTGCCTCGATCACTGAACTCAAGAAATCCAGCTACGGCGAGTACTTCATGCTCGATGTTGGGTTCGTTCTGTTGCGGCTGGCCCGGGCATCCATCACTCGTGAAGTCGATTGCCAGATCAGGTCAAGCGCGATGGACCCCTTCCCAGAGTCGCGAGGTGGCTGGTTGAGTTTCTTGGACCTGGACGCGCCGGTCGATGAGGAGAGGCGATTGGCAAAGCTGGAGAGTCTTGTCAGGCGCGAACTCACTCCGTTCTGCCGGCGACTTCGCAGTGAAGAGGCTGTCGCGGGATGGCTGCGAGGAGGGATCGCTTCTTCCTGCTTCGTGCATCGCTGTTCGTGACCAGCTCGACGGGTTAGGTTTAGAGGGAGCTCCGTCTCATGAATAGCAACCCCTACGAGGCCGTCCGGA
Organism: Thermoanaerobaculia bacterium; assembly: GCA_030429235.1. Taxonomy (GTDB): domain Bacteria; phylum Acidobacteriota; class Thermoanaerobaculia; order Multivoradales; family JAIOJS01; genus JAIOJS01. The sequence continues at coordinate 82,351 of JAUIDB010000017.1, forward strand.
TCCTCGCCGGAGGATTGATGATGCTCGAGTTGGTCGGGACTGCGCTGTGGATCCCAGTGCTGTTCGCAGGAGGCCCGACACTCTGGCGGAGAAGGATCTCACCGCCGGTCCGTCCTGCCCAAGCGCTCGATCTGGTGCAGTTGCCCCGCGCCTTGGAGATCGAGCGCGTGGGCACGGGCTGGCTCCTGAGGACCGGCTTCGTTGGGTTTCCCTTCGCGTTTCCGTTGCTCCGCGGAACCCTGATGGAGGAAGGAGACCGGCTCCATCTCCGGGTCCATGTCCATTGGTGGACCCTGCTCCTGCCGCTGTGGATCGTCGTGATGCGGGTCGACGCTTTCGGCGGGGAGGGGCTGGGTGCGTTGCTCTGGCTGGCGCCCCTTTTCCTGGTTCCCATGCTCGTTCAGCTGCGCCACTACCGGAGGCTTTGGAGCCATTTCGAATCCCAGGCTGGTCCAGAGACTCGCGATGTACCGGGCTGACTCACCCCGCTGATCGAGGGGGTGAGTGCTGGTGCAGATCCGCTTGTACCTCCGGGTCGTACGATCTGGAAATCCCCGTGACCTTGCCCGACTCCCACCTAGTCGTAGTGGCGGAGTTCTCGCCAGAGCGACTCCAACGGGACCTTGAATCCCCGTACCACGTAGATCGGTAGATCGCGCTCGTACGGGATGCACCAGCGGCAGGACGCGAAGCCCGCGACCTCGACCTGGTGGGCCAACTGCTCGAGGCGATCCCGGTCTCCGCCCAGGATGATCGCGGTCTCCGCCTCGCTCGGTTCGGGGCCCCACCACCAGTAGCTGTTGTGGTTGGAGGTGGCGGGCGGAAGGTCCAGCTCGTCGGACCAGTAGTCGATGGCGCCGGCGCGACCGTAGTTCGCTCCGAAGAGCACCGTGCGCCCTTTCTCGGCCTCGGGTAGGGAGTGGTAGACGGTAGCGACCGCTTCCGCCTTGGCGCGCCAGCCGAATCTGTCGGCGTAGTGCTGGGGAAGCGCCGCCAGTTCGTGCCCTTCGTCGGTGGAGGGTGCCACACCGAGGGCCTGCGAGTAGGCCACCAGCGTTTCGACGGGCAGGATCGGAGTGGCCAGGGGGGCGAGTCCGATCCCCGAGGCTACTGTGAACAGCGCTACGAGCCGCAGGGAGCGGCGGGTGATCCAGCGCTCCCAGGCCACGCCGCCGGCGGCGAAGAGCGCGGGATAGGCGTTGGAGAGATAACTCGCCTTGGAGTGTCCGTTGGCCATCAGCACCAGGCAGGCGGTCAACCAGACCCAGGCGAGCGGCCGATAGCGTCGACCGGTGGGCGAGAAGAGCAGCCAGAGCAGGCCCGCCGTCCAAACCAGGAGCGTCGTGGGGTTCTGGATGAGAATCTGATCCGAGAGGAAGCTGGTGGCGGACAGGCCGGAGTACTTTCCCCGTACCGCGTTGTCGATGAACTCGAGATGAGCCCACTCGTGAGTGGCGTTCCAGATCAGATAGGGAGAGAACAGAACGGCGGCGAGCAGGCCGCCGAGCCACGGCCAACGGGTCGCGAGCCAGCGGCGCTCGCGGCTGAGGAGGATCCCCAGGAAGACGCCGAGGCCGATCCAGAGAACTCCCACTTTGTTGAGCAGACCGAGTCCGAGCAGGGCGCCGATCCAAATCCAGCTCCGAGGGTTCCCACGTTCGATCAACCGCACCAGCAGCAGGAACACCACTGCCACGAGGAGGTGGTCGAAGATGTTCATCGACCAGGTCGAGGAGACGGCCAGCACCTCGCCCGCCACCAGCGGACAGAGCGCGGCGAGAGTGACGGCGAACCACCGGCCCCCGAACTCGCGCGCGATCTGCCCGGTGACGAAGACCAGCGCCGCACCGGCGAGGGCAGGGAGGAGCCGGAGGGCGAAGAGGGAGTCGCCGATCAGGGCCCGGAGCAGCGCCAGGATCCAGATCGAGAGCGGCGGGTGATCGACGTATCCGAAGTCGAGGTGGGAGGCACAAGCCAGGTAGTAGAGCTCGTCGCGGAAGATGCCGTAGCCGCCCCCGGCGTTGACGACGAGGTGGAGCAGCAGTTTGATCGCGGTCAGGGCGAGGAGAAGGACGAGCGTAGGGTCGAGCCGGCGCGGGACTCCGTCGCGGTCGGTTCCAGTGGCAAAGTCGGTGGTGGTCTGTGGCATCGCGGGCTCCTTGGGCTGTGGTTTGGCCCACCGTAGGCAGGGCTGGCGAGGGTGTCCATCGCCGCCGGCTGAGCCGGAGCTTCCTCGTCTTACGCGGTCCTTACGCGCGACTGACGCGCCTCTCTAGGCCTCCCCTGACACTCTGAGATCAGGAGGTCGCTGCTACGATGCGGGTCGTGGGGAAGGCCTACCGTTTCGGTCACTTCGAGCTCGACGCTCGAGAGCGGGTCCTACTGGCGGACGGGGAACCGGTCGCGTTGCAGGATCTGCCGATGCGTCTCCTGATCGTCCTGGTCGAGCGGGCTCCGGCGACGGTCGAGCGTCGAGACCTGGCCGCCGCGCTCTGGCCACCCGGCACGCACCTGGACGTCGATGCCAGCCTGAACACCGCTGTGGCGCGGGTGCGGGAGGCGTTGGGTGACGGCGCCGACCGGCCCCGCTTCGTAGCTACCGTCCCTCGTCGGGGCTATCGGTTCGTAGCCACGGTAGAGGTAGGGGCGGAACCGAGCGCTTGGCGCCCGCGATGGGGAATCGCCTCGCTGATCCTGGTGGCGCTGTTGCTCTCCGTCGCGGCCCTCCGATTCGGCCGGCCGGATCCCTCCTCGGCGAGTGAGCCGTCGGCTTCCTCGGAGGTGGCGATGGAGGTCCGGCGGCACCTACTCGTGGGGCATTTGCACACCGAGCGGCGCACCCGGGAGGGGCTCGAGCGGGGGATTGCCGCCTTTCAGAGCGCGGCCGCCCTCGATCCGGAGAGTTCGGAGGCCTACGCCGGGCTGGCGCTCTCCTACGCTCTGCTAGGGATCTACGACTATTGGCGCCCTCGCGAGGCGTTGGAACCGGCCGAGACGATGGCCCGGCGCGCGCTCGAACTGGACCCCGATTCGCCCGAGGCCCTGCTCGCCCACGGCTTCGTGGCCGCAGTGGGGCACTGGGACTGGGTGACGGCGGAAGCGACTTTCCGCCGGGCTACCGAGCTGGCGCCCCAGTCGCCCGAGGTCTGGCAGGTCCGGGGCCAGTTGGAGCTGCTGCTGGGCCGTCCCGAGCAGGGGCTCGGATTCCTGCGCCGGGCGCTCGAGCTCGATCCGACCTCGCCCTCCCTCAACGCGAGCTACGCCTGGCAACTGTTCCTCGCCCGCCGCCCCGAAGAAGCGGTGGCCCAGTGCCAACTGACCCTTACCCTCCACCCCGACTACTTCGATGCCTGGGACAACCTGAAGTGGATCGAGATCCGCTACGGCGGGGAGGCGGCGGCCCTCGAAGCCTGGGTGCGAGCCGACGATCTCGAGAACGGTGGGGGCGAGGGGGTGCGGCAAGCTTACGACCGAGGTGGCCTGGCCGCGATCCATGGCGCATCGATCGACAAACTCACGGCGCGCTGGGACCGTGGCGACTATCAGTCGCCCTTCGACATCGCGCTCGAACATGCCGCGTTGGGGCGGATCGACGAGGCGCTGGAGTGGTTGGAGCGTTCGCTGACCGAGCGCGAGACCGATCTGATCGGTCTGAGCGTCGACCCGCGCTTCGATGCTCTCCGCGACGCCCCGCGGTTTCAAGAGCTGTTGGCCGAGGTGGGATTGCCGACCGCCCTCGGAGGGGACAGCGGCACGTAGCGGTAACAGGAAGAGCGTGACCGCGGGGCTTTGGGGTGCCGGGAGCCTCCCTCGTCGTCTCGAACCCGCTCCGGCTTCCTCCCCGCCGCTGGCCCAGCCGAGCCAGGAGTCGCAATTCGTGCCGCCTGGAGAGGGCCTGCTTCTGGTAGGTTATCGTCACTCTCGATGAGCGAACACAGAGCAGGCCCACGGGGCCACCTCGCCGATGGCGGCCGAGCCGGCCGGGCGTCAGGGACCGGTTCGGTCGAGCGGGAGCGTGTGGTCTGGCAGATCTGCCACGAACTCCTGATCGAAGTCCACGACGGAGTCGTACGGCGAATCAGTCGCAGCGCCGTACCGATCCTCGGTCGGCCGCCCGAGTCGATGTTGGGGAAGCCGTGGCTCGAGTTGGTGCATCGAGATGACCACGCGAGCTACGCGGAAGCGTTGGCGCGCGGCCTCGACGCGGAGCGGATCCGGTCCACCCGGTTGCGGCTGCGCCGTGGTGATGCCAGCTGGGTGTGGGTCGAGTGGGAGGGGGTCGTGTGTTCCTTCGAGGGGGCGGATGGCGTGGCGGCTCTCAGCGTCGTGTTGGCGGGGCGACCCGAGTCGTCGGCCAAGGCCGAAGTCGACGATCAAGCCGACCTCTTCCGTATCCTGGCCGACAATGTTCCGGGTACGGTCTACCTCTGTCGCAACGACGCCCAATACTCGATGCTCTACCTGAGCGAGGTCGTCGTCGAACTCACCGGCCGCCCCAGTGCACAGTTCTTGAACGGGGAGATCTCTTTCGTCGACCTCTACCATCCCGACGATTCAGAGCAGATCGTCCGCACTGTCGACGAGGCGCTGGAACTCCATCGTCCCTTTCACCTGGAGTATCGGATCGAGCACGCCGACGGAAGGTACCGCTGGGTGGAGGAACACGGCCAGGGGGTCTGGGGAGCGGACGGCGAGCTGCTGTATCTCGAGGGGGCGCTCTTCGACATCACGACTCGGTACGAGGCGGATCTCGAACTACGACGTTCTCAGGAGCGCTTCGCGCGGGTCTTCTCCTCGCACCCCGAACCCGCGGTCGTAGCCGAGCTTCCGAGCGGCACGATCCTGGAGGTCAATTCGGGCTTCTGTGAGCTTTCCGGCCTCGGCCGCGAGCAGTTGGTCGGAGAACCGGGACTCAGCTTGGGGCTTTTCGAGCCGCCGGTGCAAGAGAAGCTCGCGTCGCAGTTCCTGGCGGGGGAGTCGATTCGAGAGATCGAGGAAGTGCTCCTGCGGGCCGATGGCACCCAACGCAACGTCATCCTCTCTGCGGTCGAAATCGAGATGGGCGAGCGGCCCTGCGTGCTGATCACGGCGCGGGACGTCACCGAGCGGCGAGTTCTCGAGAGGCAACTGCTTCGAGCCCAGCGGATGAAGAGCATCGGCACGTTGGCCGGCGGCATCGCCCACGATCTGAACAACGTGCTGACCCCGATCCAGATGGGGGTTAGCCTCCTCCGTACAGCCGAGGCTTCCGAACGCGAGGAGCTTCTCGACATCATCGAGGCCAATGCCCGTCGAGGAGCCGACATGATCCGACGGGTCCTCTCGTTTGCCCGCGGAGCGGAGGGAGCGCGGCGCCCCGTGGAGCCGGCTGATCTTCTCGCCGAGCTCGAGTCGATCCTGCGTGAGACCTTTCCGCGGGGCATCGAACTGGATCTGACCGTCGAGCCAGACCTCGGTCTTATCCTCGCCGATCCCACGCAGCTGCATCAGGTTCTTCTCAACCTCTGTCTGAACGCTCGGGATGCGATGGGGAATCGAGGACACCTTCAGATGCGGGTGGTGGGAAGAGACACGATTCAGGAGCAACGATCCCAGGTGCCAGCGGGGAGGCCCTATTCCTGGGTGGTGTTCGAGGTGGTCGACGACGGTTGTGGCATCGAATCTGAGGTCCTCGGACGAGTGACGGAGCCGTTCTTTACGACCAAACCCCTGGGCCAGGGAACGGGACTGGGGTTGTCGACCGCCAGCACCATTCTGTCGAATCACGGTGGGTTCTTGGAGTTCGACAGCCTGCCCGGTCAGGGGTCGACCTTCCGAGCCTTCCTCCCCACCCTGGAGGAAGGGGAGCTGACGAAGCAGGAACCACCCGAATTCGCAACCACCACTGGCGGTCAGGAACTCATCCTCGTGGTCGACGACGAGCCGCTCGTGCGGGAGACCGTCGGGCGCGTCTTGGTCGAGAATGGCTACGAATTGTTGACGGCTGCCGATGGCGACGAGGCGCTGGCGCAGATCGATGGCAGCTCTCGGCCGATCGACCTTCTGGTTCTCGACATGATGATGCCGGGTCGCGACGGCCCCGCGACTCTACGGGCTCTTTCGGAGAGGGGGCTGAACCTGCCAGTGATCGCAGTCAGCGGTCTGGCTCCGCCGCCCGGCCTCGGGGATTCGGTCAGCTTTCTCGCCAAACCCTTCACGGCCGACCAGCTGCTGAGGCTGGTGCGCACGACCCTGGCGGCCAGGCCCGCGGCGTCGGATCCGTGAGCAGCTGACCGGTCCCGTGGCCTCAGCCAGGGTCGACCGCGTAGCGGTCGCGGCCCTCGCCCTTGGCGCGGTAGAGGGCCCGGTCGCTGCGCTGGAGGAAGTCCGCGGCGCTCTGGTCGGCCTCCGGTTCTTGCGTCGCGATCCCGATACTCAGCGTGAGGAGGTCGGAGGCTGGCGACGGTTCGTGCGGGATCCCGCGCTCCCTGAGCTGGTCGCGGAGGACCTGGGCGATCGCCAGGGCTCCGGCGGTGTCGGTCTCGGGCAGAAGGAGGACGAACTCCTCACCGCCAAATCGCGCCACGAAGTCGACACTCCGACGAGTGGAGGCGGTGAGGACTGCAGCGACCGCCTGGAGCGCGGCGTCGCCGGCCTGGTGACCGTAGTGGTCGTTGAAGAGCTTGAAGTGGTCGACGTCGCAAAGCAAGAGGGAGAGGGGTCGACTTCCCCGTTGGTGGGCGGCCCACTGACGCGACAACTCCTCGTCGAAGTGCCTGCGGTTGGCCAGGCCGGTCAGCCCATCGATGTTGGCCAGGCGGGCGAGTTCGGCATTGGCCAGCGATAGCTCTTCGGTGCGGAGGCGGACCCGTTGCTCGAGATCGCGGTGGCTCTCCAGCAACTCGAGGTGGGTCCGCACCCTGGCCAGCAGTTCGGCCTGGCGGATCGGTTTGGTCAGGTAGTCGTTGCCCCCGGCCCCGAGTCCGGTCACGAAGTCGTCGACCTGGTTGCGGGCCGAGAGGTAGATGACGGGGAGTTCGCCCCGGCTCTTCTCTTCTCGGATCCGGCGGCAGACGTCGAAGCCCGACATGCGGGGCATCATGACGTCGAGCAGGACCAGGTCCGGGTGCTGTCGCTCCAGGTAGCGCAGGGCGGTGGGCCCATCGACCGCCTCGGCCACCTGGTAGTCGTGCAGCTCGAGTTGGTTGACCAGCACCTGTCGGATGACCGGCTCGTCGTCGACCACCAACACCTGGAAGGTCCTTTCCGGCGAGCCGGGCGACGCAGTACCGCCGACATCGGCGATGGTCAGCTCCTCGCCGACCGGCGGGGAGCCCGCGGCGACGTCCGACGCTGTTGCCATCGCGGGAAGCCCTTCTGCGTCTTCGGGAAAAGGGCCGATCTTCTCGGCGGCAATGGTCTGGGAGAGCGAGGCCTCGGCGATCGGAAGCGTGAAGGTGAAGGTAGAGCCTTCTCCGGGTTTCGAAACGACGCGGAGGTCCCCGCCGTGCAGTTCGACGAGCTGCCGGCTGACGGCGAGCCCCAGTCCGGTGCCGCCGTAGCTTCGCGTAGCGTCTCCTTCGGCTTGCACGAAGGACTCGAAGACTCGCCGCTGCTCTGCCGGGTCGATGCCGATGCCGGTGTCGCGCACCGAGATGGCGAGCCGGTCGCCCGGTGCCTCAGGGGGAGTGGCGGAGACGACCACGGAACCCCGGTCGGTGAACTTGATCGCGTTGCCGACGAGGTTGTAGAGGATCTGCTGCAGTCGGTTCTCGTCGGCTCGTACCGGCGGGAGATCGGTGGGCAGGTCCGCCATCAGCTGGAGCTCTTTGCCGGCGACCAGGGGGCGCGACAGGGTCAAGACGACGTCGACGACCGCCTCGAGATCGACGGTGCGCAGGTGCAGTTGGATCGATTCGTTGCGCAGTTGTGTGAAGTCGAGCACATCGTCGATCAGGTTCGAGAGTCGATGGCCACTGGAGATGATCATCGCCAGGTTCGATCGGGCAGGAGGCGAGAGGGGACCGCCGACCCCTTCGAGCAGGGACTCGGCCAGACCGACGATGCCGTGTAGGGGTGTCCTCAACTCGTGCGAGGTGTTGGCCAGAAACTCGTCCTTCAGGCGGTCGACCCGTCGTAGCTCGCGGTTGACCCGTTCCTCTTCGTCGGCCCGGCGGCGCTCGTAGGCGGCGATCGCGCGTTGGTTGTGGACGAACGCTCCCACCACGCCCAGGAAGAGCAGACCGTAGAGCGTGTAGGCCCAGCCGCTCCTCCATGGTGCCGGTGCGACGTGCAGTGCGAGTCGGGTCTCTTCGCTCCACGGTTCTCCTGGCCGAGCCGCTTGCACCCTAAAGGTGTAGTCCCCGGCGGGAAGACTGGTGTAGGTGGCGAGGCGGTGGCGGGAGTCGGTGGGGATCCACCGCTCGTCGAGGCCGTCGAGCTGGTACCGGTAGCGCGTGCGGCGGGGATCGCTGAAGTGGAGGGCGGTGAACTCGAAGGACAGGACCGACTCGCGATGGCTGATCGCCAGGGCGCTCAGCAGGGTCGCGGTGACTGGCAGAGTGAAGCGCCGGTTCGGGGTCTCGGCTGGTTCGTCGGCGTCGGTGGCGATGGAGGCCGACTCGTTGAACACGAGTACGTCGGTGATCACGGGTGGGGGAAGTACCGGGGGTTTCGGCAATGAGCGCGGATCGAACCGGACGAAGCCCCGCTTGGTCCCGAAGGCGAGGATCCCGTCACGGCTTCGGGTGGCGGCGATCTGATTGAAGTCGTTCGACGGCAACCCGTCGGCGGTGGTGAACACGGTGATCCGCTCGCGGTCGGCGTCGAGCCGCACCAGGCCATTGGTGGTCCCCAGCCACAACGCGCCCTCAGGCCCTTCGACGATCGAGGCGATCGTATCGGTGGGCAGTCCCTGGGCTCGCCGGTAGGTGGAGAAGGAGCCGTCGCTCGGATCCCGACGGTAGAGTCCGTTGGGACTTCCCGCCCACAATACGCCGGTCGAGTCGATGTGGAGTGCGTTGACCCGAGGGCTGGGGATCTCGTCGGTGAAGTGTTCCAGGACTTTGCCGTCGGGGTCGAGGTGGTAGAGCCCGTTGGCGAAGGATCCGAGCCAGAGGGTTCCGTCCCTGTCCTCGGCAAGGGCGAACACCGAAGGGCCACGCGGTCGACCGTCATCCCGGGTCAGGCCGAAGTCGATCCCCTCGAAACCCTGGCGGTCGGCGGTGAACCGAGCGAGGCCGGAGTTGGTGCCGATCCACAACCGACCCTCGGTGGTCAGGAGGAGGCTGTAGATGACGCGGTCGGCCAGAGGCTGGGCGGATCTCGGATCGTACTGTGTGATGGACTGGTCTTCGGCGGCCAAGTGGGCCAGGCCGGCACGGGTTCCTACCCAGAGGTCACCGTCGGCTTCGCGAGCGAGGGCAAAGACCGAGTCGGAGGGGAGACCGTCCTCGGTTTGCCGCCAGCGACTCCAATCGCCGCCGGTCGCGTCGACCCGCCGGAGTCCGAGTCGATCATCTCCCACCCAGAAGCCGCCTGCACCATCCTCGGCGAGGGCCCAGATCGACTCGATGGCTGCTTCGAAGTCCCCGCTCGGGGGACGTCGGAAGGCTCGAAAGGTCTGGGTGCGGGGGTCGTGGTGATCCACACCCTGCGGAGTGCCGATCCACAGAACGCCCGTGCGATCGACCAACAGGGCGGTGGCGCCCCCGGTCAGGCTATTCGGGTCGTCGGGTTCGCTGCGATAGACATCGACCTCGCTCTCGTCCGGGCCAATGCGGTACAGGCCGGTGTCCTGCAGAGCGATCCAGAGGTTTCCCTGGCTGTCCTCGACGATCGCTCGAACATGCTCCCGAACCGGGTCGGCCGAGTGGCCAGGGCTCCAGCTAGTGAAGTCCTTCGTACCCGGAATCCACCGGCACGCACCGGCCGCCGTGCCGACCCACAACCTCCCCTTCGAGTCCTCGAACAGACTCCGCACGTAACCGTGGGGTAGCGATCCTTGGCGTTCGGGGTTCCAGGGATGGTGGATGAACCCTTGGGTCTCGGGTTGCCAGAGGTCGAGACCACCCCCGCGCGTACCGACCCAGAACCGACTCTCCCGGTCCTCGAGCAGAGCCGATACCGAGTCCCGAGCCAGGCTGTCAGGTTCCTCGGGATCGTGTCGATAGACGGTGAAGGTCCCGCGGTCGCGGTCGAAGCGATTGAGTCCGCCACCCCGGGTTCCCACCCAGAGGGTGCCCGACCGATCCTCGTAGAGGACCGTGACGTAGCTCGAGGAGAGACTGGTAGGGTCGTCGGGGTTGGGCAGGAAGCTCTCGAACCGGTCGAGTTCGGCGTCGTAGCGACTCAGCCCGCCGGCACGGGTGCCCACCCAGAGCGTCCCCGAACGGTCGACGAGGAGAGCACGGATATTGGCGCTCGGTAGCGAACCTGGGTCGTCGGGGTTGGGTACGTAGGTGACGAAGCGATAGCCGTCGAAACGATTGAGTCCATCCTGGGTGCCGATCCAGAGGAATCCCGTGTGATCCTGCGCCAGCGCGGTCACGAAACCCTGGGACAGTCCGTCCGCCTGCCGAAGGTGCTCGAAGTGCAGTGACTGCGAGGCATGGACCGGCGCGTAGCTCGAGCAGATCCAGAGGGCGATCAGAACCAGGCGGCACCAGCGGGGCGGTTTGGCGAGCGGCCGCCGCACGCGGATCCACCCCTGGCCAGGCGCGAGATCGACTGCGCGTGCGTTCTCCCGTCCCACGATCGAAATCCTCCACAGGACCCAAGGTAGATTCTCTGGGTTCGCTTCGATTCTGTCAGAACGAGTCCTCGGCCGAGGGGCACTCGCCATCGCGAGGTTGGGAGCGTTGCGGGAACCTCCCGGTTCACCGGTCGTCCGACCCC
>JAUIDB010000066.1 GCA_030429235.1 Thermoanaerobaculia bacterium
CCGAGATCCTCCGACGTACTATCGAGCCCCTCCAACAAGGTGAGGATTTCCGCTTCCGAGGGGAAGTCGAGAAACTCGGTACTACTGAGTACAGACGGCTCCACAATCCGCCGATTCTAGCAGTTGGAAGCCCAGAAACTCGCGCTACCACGGCCCATTCGTCGCCCTACGGCTCCACTACAATTTCTCTCCTGGCATGGTCCATCTCTTTTACTCGAACCAAACCGAAGCCCTGCTCGATGCGCTGGTCCAGGCGCTGCAAGAGTGTCGTGTCCATCCCCTCGAACTGCAGAGCCTGGTCCTACCCAATCGACATCTCGAGACCTACGTTCGATTCGGGATCGGACACCGGCTGGGAGTGGCGCTGGGCCTTCGCTTCGAGCGGCTCGAAACCGCCATCGATCGCGCCCTGGGCCGAGGCGACTCCAGAAACCGACTCCTGAGTCATTGGGTGCTGACCACCACGCTCATCGAATGCCTTGCTCCATCCGCTCTCGATGAGCACCCAGAACTCGAGTCGGTCCACCACTACATCGATGCCGTGCCCCACCACGCTGCCCGAGACCGGCGCCGCACCCAACTCGCCCTCCAGCTCTCCCGCATCTACCAGGAGTACATGCTCTACCGACCCGATTGGATCGAGGCTTGGCGATCGAACAGCGCGTCCACTCGACCGGGGAGTGAGATGCTCCGTTGGCAGGAGATTCTCTTTCGTCGGGCCGTCGCCCGCCTCGACGCCGAATCGGACCGCAGAGGGGGCAGCCAGCGGTGGATCGGCCTCGACCAACTGCTCACGCCTCAGGCACCTCCGGTTCTCCTGCAGGGCCCCCTCTTCGTGTTCGGGCTGTCGGTCGTCGCCCCGGCCTACCAGAGACTCCTGGCCCGACTCGCCGAGAACCAGGAGATCTTTCTCTTTGCGCTCAACCCCTGCTGTGAGTTCTGGGAGGATCTGGAGACCGACCGGGAGTTTCGACACCGGCTCAAGCGGAGCGGGCAGGAACTCCGCGTCGGCCTCGAGGACCTCGACACGCTCGAGGACCCCTACGGACTGTTCGAACACGAGGACAACCTGGCCCTACGACGTTGGGGAGTGCCCGGCCGAGAGTCGATCCGCCTCCTCAACGAGGTGACCGATTGCGATTTCGAGCCGCGGTTCGTCGATCCCGGCGCCTCCACCCTCCTGCACCAGGTGCAGCGCAACATCCTCCTCGGCGTGCCGTATCGCGCTCCGGCTTCGGTGCCCTCGGACGCAGAAGGTCCCCTGAGTTCGACCGAGGACCGGCTTGGCGACGGATCCCTCGTCCTGGTAGCAGCTCCTTCGCCACGACGCGAGGTGGAGTGGGTCATGGACACCCTCTTCGAAACTCTGAGGCAGGAGCACCCTGCCTCAGAACCGCCCGTGCGCTTCGACGAAATCGCCCTTCTGCTCCCCGCTGCAGCCTTCGACTCGTACCTGCCCCATCTTCGTACCGAGGCCGCGGCACGCTCACTTCCCCTACGGGTGAGCGATCGTCCCGATCTCGAACTCGAGGCGGCATTCGAAGCGGTGCAGCTCCTTCTCGAACTGCCCTTCGTTCGGTTGACCCGTCCGGCCGTGTTGGCGGTCCTGACCCATCCCGCATGGTCTTTTGGGGACGAAGTCGGAGATCAGCAGAGATGGGCCGACCTGGCGGATGAGCTGGGGATCTTCTTCGGTGCCGACCACCGCGCCTTCGAAGGCACCTACGTCGACCGCGACCTCCTGTCCTGGGACCAGGGAGTGCGGCGTCTGGTTCTCGGGGCCTTCTTCGGGGAGGGCACGAAGGACGGTGCCTTCTCCTGGCGGGAGCAACAGTATTTGCCGGCCAGCTCTGCGTTGGGGCTCGATCCGGTGCGTCTGCGGTTCGGTCGAGCCACGAGAGCGGTGCTGGGCTACTGCAAAGAATGGCACTCTGGACCCGATCGCTCCCTCTCCGAGTGGATCGGACGACTCGTCGAGTTCATCGGTTCCTACCTCCTGGGCATCGACCAGGAAACGCGCGACACAGTCCTACGCAGCCTGGACCCCCTACTCGATGCGTCGCGATCCACTCCGCTGTCTGGCATCGCCGCAACCGAACTCACTCGATCACTCTTCCGGTCCAGCCTACCGGGACGAGGCACGCCTCTGTCGGACGGCATCGTCGTTTCCACGCTCCTGCCGATGCGAGGCATCCCCTTCCGGCGGCTTCACATTCTCGGACTGGGCGAGGGCGACTTTCCCGCTCCGCGGCGACGGGACCCGCTCGATCAGCGCTTCCGCCTGCGCCGGGGTGGTGACGTTACCCCGGAGCAGAGGGATCGCTACGCTTTCCTCGAAACTCTGCTCTCGGCACGAGAGCACTTGGGTATCAGTTGGAGTTCCCTGGATCAGCAGACGGGAGAAGAACATCGCCCTTCGGTCTGCGTCCGGGAGCTGGAACAGATCGTCGCGAGCCTCGGATCCGACGGCCTATCCCGAATCCACCTCGACTCGAGCTCGGTTGGCCATCGACCACGAAACCGAAGAGAGTGGGCCCATCGCGTCGGGGCTGAACTCGCGTCTGAACTCGGCCCCGACGCGGGAGCCCTCGCTCTCGCCGAGATCGCCAGCCTGCCGGCAAGTGCCTCCCGCACTTCGGACTCATCTTCCCTGTGCCGACTCCTCCGCGTTCAGTTTCCACCGGCGATGAAGGTGGAAACCACACTCGACTCCGTCAGCAGCCGCCAGCTGGCAGAGTTTCTGAAGGCGCCGATCTCCGCCTGGGCCCAGGTCGTGGGCGGCCTCCGAAGCTCGGATCAGGACGCACCCGAGCTTCAGGAGGAGGAGCACTGGAAGACCCCGGCCCTCGAATTGGTCGTGGAACGCAGGAACGCCTTCGCGACGGCGTTGAACGAAGGGTCGGATCTCGCGGTCGAACTCGAGTCCAGCTTCCGCCGGCTGGAGCTGGCCGGCCGGTCGTCGGTCGGGACGCTACTCGATCTCGAGCTCTCGACGAGTCTGCCCCTGATGGAATCTTGGCAGCAGGCCCTCGACCTGGCCAGCGACGAACCCCTCGCCCTACAGCGGGTGCAGTTCCACGGCTCGCGTGCCACTCACACGGCCCGAGATGCTGCGACCATCACCCGGCCGGCGATCGAGCTGCCCGTCGAGGTCCCCGAGGCCCTAGCGAGCGGCACGACACTTCGCGTCACGGGCCGTACCGGATGGATGCTACCGGCCTCGGGAACCCTGGTCTTCTTGCTCCATCGTCCCGGGACCCGACAGTTTCGAGCCGACCTGACTCAGGCCTACGTCGACCACCTCCTGCTGGCGGCCTCCGACCACCAGGCGGGACGGGAACGCACGGTGCTCTTCTGTCCCCCGGAGCAGGGGCCCCGCCGACTACGGCTGAAAGCGATCTCCTCCGAGAGTGCACGGGACTCCCTGACGGCGCTACTCAACGACCTGCTGCGAGGTCCTCACGACTATCTGCTTCCCCTCGAACTCGCCTTCGTCGATTCGACCAGTCTGGTCCCAACCCCACCGGACGAGCGGGAGCTGGAGCGTCGCCTGGCAGCGCTCAAGCCCAAGGACCGCATCTCCGGTCTCGCGTTCAGCCCCATCCCCAATCCGCAGCGCTACTCGATTCCGGAGACGCCCCGAGCCGTGGAGATGCTTCGCCGACGGTTCGGTCCCATCTCGCGCTCCCTGAAGGAGCTGGCATGAGCCGCCCCTTGCTCCTCGACCGGCTGGCCCCCGAGGGACACGTCGTGATCGAGGCGGCAGCCGGTACCGGCAAGACCTACACTCTCGAATCGCTCGTCGCAGATCTCCTCGCCGCCGGCCACCACACGGTCGACCAGATCCTCGTGGTCACCTTCACCGAGAAGGCTACGGCCGAGCTGCGAGGGCGCCTCCGAGACCGCCTCGAACGGCTGACGCACACCACCGATCCTCAGTGGCCCACCACGGAAGCGGAGAGAGTCCGGCTCGAACGCGCGCTCGCCGACTTCGAGGCGATGGGAATCCACACCATCCACGGCTGGTGCCGAAAGGTCCTGGACGAAAACGCTTTCCATCAGCGTCGCCTGTTCGATGAGGCTCTGGTGGACGGTGTCCAGCGTCTGCGACGCGTCTTGCGCCACGAACTGCGTCGTTTGCTCATCGAAGCCGGGTCGGCGGGCGACGAGCTTCGACGGGGCCTGGGGACGGACTTCGACTTCCGAGGGCTCGAGCAGCTGACTCTCGAGATCGCTCAGAGCCGGGCGGATCTCGGTCCGCCGTGGTCCCCGGCGACGCTGGTCGCGGCGGCGGAGCAGTTGCGCGACCTTCTGCGACGTACGCTCCCGTCGCTGCTCGCGGCGGTCGATCGCCAGCACCACGCCAATACCGCACGGGCTGCGAAGCGTCGATTCGAAGGCCTCTCCGGGCTCTGCCGAGCCCTCGCCGAGGGTCGACTCGACCCCTTCGAGGCCGCGCCAAAGATCGTGGATTGGTATGGCAAGGCTCCAGGAGGCCAGCCGCTCGCGTCATTCCTGACTTCCCTCTCCCTCAACTCCGAGCTCGAACGCCGCGACCGGACGTTGCTCCTAGAGGCAATCTCCGATCTGGAGATGGCCTCCTGTGATCGGCTCGCCTACGTGGCCCGAGAACTCGCCGCCAGAACCCACCGACAGTTGGCGGCAGAACGTGGGATCGTCGGCGAGTACGACTACGACGATCTGCTCCTGATGCTGCGCGATGCTCTGCAGTCGGATCACGGCGCGGCGCTCGCCGCATCGTTAGGCGAGCGCTACCGAGTCGCCCTCATCGACGAGTTCCAGGACACGGACGAAGTGCAGTGGGAGATCTTCCGCCAAGTCTTCTTCGCCAACGAGAGCTGTCGTCTCTTCCTGGTCGGCGATCCCAAACAGGCGATCTACGGATTCCGCAACGCCGACGTGGCCACCTACCAGGCCGCGGTTCAGCAAGTACTCGCCGGTGGTGGCCAGCGGGAGCACCTGGCGGCGAACTACCGTTCGACCCCCGACCTGATCGAGGTTCAGAACGCACTCTTCGCGGACTTCTTCGAGGGCGGCATCGAGTTCAGGTCCGCCGAGGTTGGGCAACCGGGACTCGCCACGTTCTCCTCGGATGGCGAAGCGCTAGCGCCCGTCGTACTCCTGCCGGTCGCCAAGCGTTCCGACTTTGCCGAGCGGTACTTGGAGGCCATCTCCGCCGAGATCGATCGACTCGTCGCAGGGAACGTACTCCTGCGCACCCGAGCCGGCGACCGAACGGTAGGGTTCGGCGACATCCAGATCCTCACCAGGTCTCGGGCCGAGGCTGAAGCAATGGGGAGCGTGCTACAACGCTTCGGTTTGCCCTTTGCGCTGCACGGCCTACCGGGTCTCTTCGAGAGCGAAGAAGCGGCCGACCTGCGAGCCCTCTTCGCGGCCATCGCCGAGCCGAACCATCGCTCTCGCCGCGCTCGTGCCTGGCTGACACCGTTTTTCGAGCTCCGACTTCGCGACCTCCCCGAGTGGCAGCGCGCCACCGACGATCCCGCCGTCGACTGCCAGCCCTCGCGCCAGCTCCACCGCTGGCACGGCTTGGCCCGGGCCGGAGACCTGACTCTTCTGTTCGAGCGAATCCGGGAAGAGAGCGGGGTCCTCGAACGGGCCGAGTTTCTCGGCAACCAGAGCCGACGGATCGCGAACTACGAACACCTCTTCGAGGAGCTGCTCGCCGAGGGGGACCGACTCGGCACCGACGTTCGAGAGCTGAGCGATCGTCTCACTCGACTCACGGCCGAGCGGCGAGACAGCGAGACCGAGAGCAACACGCAGCGCATCGATCGTTTCGGTGAAGTCGTACAAGTCTTGACCGTCCACAAAGCCAAGGGGCTGGAGTCTCCTATCGTGTTCCTCTGTGGCGGCTGGTCCAAGGTCACCGACAGTCTGAGGGTCTACCACGAGGGTCCGACCCGGCGGGCCCACATCGGCAAACCCGGTCCCTGCCTCCGACCGACGCTGGAGCGCGAGGCACGAAGCGAAAACCAACGTCTCGCCTACGTCGCCGTCACTCGTGCCTCCCATCGCCTCTACCTGCCTTACGGCGGCCAGAATGGCTTAGAGCCGGCGCGGGGATCGTTCTACCGTGGACTCCACGAGCGGATCGCCCAGGCGATCACGCAACCGGACCTCGGTGGCCGGTTCGAGATCCGGCCGCAACTCCCTCGTCCGGCGGCGCCCGCCAAGGCCGCGCCCAGGGGAGCCCTCGAAGTCGCCGCCGTTCGGGCCGCCGCCCTCGAGCCACCTCCAGCTCTGTCGCTGGACGAGCTCCTAGGGTTCGTCGAGCGCCATGCCGCGGTCAAGATCACTTCCTACTCGCAGGCGAGCGCCACGGCCTCGAGTCGATGGGAGCCTACCGATCTGGCCCCGGAAGGGCCTGACGAGCTTCCAGGTGGCCGCCGGAACGGTGTTTTCCTCCACGAGGTCCTCGAACACATCGACTATGGGACAGCCCTCGCGGCCTCGGACGCCGAGGGGTTGTTCGAAGACTCGGAGGCCTCGCGACTCTTCTCCCGTCTCGCCGAACGGCACGGAGTCGCCCCCCGCCACTGGTCCGCGGCCCGCGAGCTTCTCTTCGCCGCGTTGCGCACACCGATCGAAACCGACCGTGGAGTCTGGCCCGACGGTCTCGCGGCGGTGTCCCCGGCGCGAGAAATCGAGTTCCTCTTCCCCTTTCCCGTCGGTGCCGCTCCTCCTGTCCCCCCGGGACCCGGCTACTTCCAGGGAGTGATCGATGTCGTGTTCGAACACGCGGGGCTCTACTTTGTTCTCGACTGGAAGAGCGACCGACGCAGTAGCTGGTCGGCCGATGACCTGGCCCGACACGTCGAAGAGCACTACGCCCTCCAAGCCCGCCTCTACACCCATGCCGTCGTCCGGCAGTTGGGCATCGCCGACGAGGAGTCCTTCGAGCGTCGCTTCGGTGGCGTGCTCTACTGCTTCCTCCGCGGCCTGGCCATCGACGCCCCGGGACGTGGAGTCCACTGGAGCCGGCCCTCCTGGTCCGAGATCGCGAGCTGGTTGGGTCCTGGCACCTCGCCTCCGGGAGCGACCGCGGGGGGGACATCCCAGTGATTCCTGTCGACGACCGCGCCGCCCCCCGGCACCGTCCGACGCTCCCCGAGGACCAGTTTCTGGCCGGCGAGTTGGCGGCGATGGTCGAGGCAGCGGGGCCCCGCCAGGAGGCGATCCAACGCCTTATCGAGGCCCTCTTGCACACCCTGCGAGAGGGCAGCACGGAACTCCCCCTACAGCCGGAAGCAGACCTGACGAGGCGACTGCGCGAGGTCGAGGCCACGGAATCTGAGAGGCTCGCGATTCAGCAACTTCTGGCGGACTACCACGCCCGACGGGCGGGCGGCCTGCGGGAGATCGCCGGCGCCCCCGGGAGTCACAAGCCGCTGATTCTCACGCGCCACGCCCTGCAGATCCATCGCCATGATCGGCTGGAGAACCAGCTCCTCGACACCCTGCAAGACCTGCTCGCAGCGCCCGCTTCGTGGCCACCCTCCGTGGTCGAAACCAGCTGCGACCGGCTCCTGGCCGAGCCGATCCCCACGGGCACCGGCGCCCCGATCGAGCTCTCCCCAGACCAGGCCCGGGCGGTCCGTCGCGCCCTTCTCACCCGCGTCCACCTGATCGCTGGTGGCCCGGGCACCGGCAAGACCTCGATCGTCGTCGCGCTCCTGCGGCTCTTCGCGCACCTCACTCCGAAGGGACTCGGCCCTCGGTCCGTGGCCCTGGCCGCCCCGACCGGCAAGGCGGCAGATCGGTTGCAAAGTGCCGTCGTGGCTGCACTGAGCAGCCCTGGGCCCGACGGCACCTCACCGATCGATCCAACCACCCTCCCTCGTGCCACAACCCTGCAGAAGCTCCTCCAACTCCGTCGCGACGGTGCCGGGGTCTACCGCGACCGGCACCGGCCCCTGTCGCATACTCTGGTGGTGGTCGACGAGGCATCGATGATCGATCTCCAGCTCTTCGTGTGGCTGCTCGATGCCCTCCCTCCAAACTGTCATCTCGTCCTCTTGGGAGACGCCAATCAGCTACCTTCGGTCGAGCCGGGAGCGGTGTTTCGCGACCTGGTGGCACTGGCCGACGACCACTGGTGCAGCCAGTTGACGCAGAGTTTCCGCCAGGCGGAAACCAGCGCCGGCCGTGCGGTCCGTCGACTGGCGGAGTCGATCCTCACCACGACCGGTCCCGAAGTCCTCGCTGGCGTTCCGGCACGACCACCCGAAGAGCTGCTGCTTTCGGGAACCGAATGGGTACGAGCCGAGAATCGTGCCACCTTCGAGGACTTTCTGGAGTTCTGGTGGCAGAATGTAGCCCGTCCACCCGCCCGGCGACCTCTTCTCGAACGCACGTATCGACGGGACACAGCCGGTTGGCTCGAGAGCGACCGGCGACTCCTGGAAGAGCTGTTCGACCACTTCACCACCCACCGCCTCTTGACCCCGATCCACGGTTCGGCGTCCGATTTCGGGACGGTGGGACTCAATCTGCGGTTTCTCCGCCGGTCCCATCCCGAGGCCACCGATCCACTCGCCCCGGGCCAACCGGTCCTGGTTACCCAAAACCTTCCGGAACGGGATTTGTTCAACGGAGACCTCGGCCTGACGCTCTGGTGTCGTACCGGCCTCGAGTCCGCTCGCCCCGTGGTCGTCTTCGCCGCCGACGAGGGCCCGCGTGCCTGGGATCTCCTCGAAATCCGCAGCGCCCTGCAGCCGGCCTGGGCCTCGACCGTCCACAAGTCCCAGGGTTCGGAGTACGACACGGTCGCGGTGCTCCTCCCCCCTCACTTGCGCAGCCTCGATCGGAGCCTTCTCTACACCGCCACGACCCGAGCTCGGCGTTCCGTGCTGCTGGTAGGGGCCGAGCGGTCACTGCTCGAAGCGATCCGCCAACCTTCGTCACGGTCGACGGGCCTGCAGCGCCGTTGGGAGACGCAGTCCCCCCAAGGGCAAGACCAGCCCCCGGGAACCCAGCGCCGGCTCTTCTGAAGGGTCACCAACGGTCGAGACGAGGTCTAGGCGTTGCTCTGCGCCAGGACGGCTCTGAGAGCTTCCATCACCCGAGGGTCCCAGAGGCCGTCGTCGGTCTCTCGCGCCAGGACGCCCACGGCCTCCTCCAGCGGTAGCGACGAGCGGTACGATCTCTTGGAAGTGAGGGCATCGAAGGCGTCGGCGACCCCGAGGATTCGAGCCCCGAAGGGAATCGCTTCGCCCGCCAGACCGTCGGGGTACCCACTGCCGTCCCATCTCTCGTGGTGGTGACGAATCAACGGCAGCGAGGCCCTGGCGCTCTGGAGTGGTTTGCAGATCTCCTCTCCGACGACCGGGTGCCGCTGCACTTCGGAGAACTCCTCCCGCGTCAGCCGACCGGCCTTGTTCAGAACCGCCTCCGAGATTCCGATCTTGCCGATGTCGTGCAGCATGCCCGAGACCAGCATCTGTTCACACACCTCCTCTGCCAGCCCCAACTCGCGGGCCAGGCGCACACACAGATAGCCGACCCGCTCGGAGTGGCCCCGAGTGTAGGGGTCCTTTGCCTCGAGGGCCGAGGCCAGCGACAGAATCGCACTCTGGTACTCCTCAAGGTCCTGGAAGTAGAGACGCAACCGAAGCAAGGAAGCGACTCGAGCTTGAAGCTCCAGCCGGTTGACCGGATAGAGCAGGAAGTCGTCCGCCCCTACGTTCGCCCCGAGGCTCCGGTCCCCCTGCGAGTAGTGTGCCGTGACCAGGATCACCGGCAGGAACTCGGTTCCGGGGCGCGCCTTCAGCTCGCGGCACAGGGCGAATCCGTCGCGCCCGGGCATCTGCACGTCGAGGAGAACCAGGTCGATCGCTTCGTCACGCACCGCCTCGACCAGTCCGTCACCGGACTCCAGAGTCACCACTTCGTGGCCGGCCTCGAGGAGAACGTCGCACAACACCTCGCGGTTCGATGGCACGTCGTCGACCACCAGAACCCGACCCGTGCGCGAAGTCGCTTGCACCGGCAGGCGATCCAAGACGTCCCACGTATCCCCGCCGCTCGGCACCAGGCTGGCGTCGACTCGCAGCAGAGCCTCCACTGTGTCCCGCCGGAAGCGTCCCTCCTCCACGGCCCGCCGCAGCGGTGCCTCCACATGACCGATCCCGTAGTGGCTCCGGAGGTGGTCGTAGTAGTTGGCAATCGCCACGACCTCCGTGGGCAGAGCGAACTCCTCACCCCCGATTCCCTCGGGAAAACCGCTCCCGTCGAGCCGCTCGTGGTGGTAGCGAACCAGGGGTCGGACCCGGGCCAGGGATCGCAAGGGGCCGAGGATCTCCGCCCCCAGCGCGGCGTGGGCTCGATACTCGTCGGTCCGCACGGTGTCCAGCTCACCGACCCGGCCCAGCGTGGCTTCGGGGACCCCGATCTTCCCCAGATCGTGCAACAGCGCCCCCTTGCCCACCACTTCGATCTCTTCGGATGGTAGACCCAGTTCCGGTGCCAACCGGAGGGCTACCCGTGCCACTCGCCGCGAGTGACCGACGTTGCGCGAGTCCTTGCTCTCGAGCGCATGGATCATCGACACGATGATGCTCTCGGAGGTGTCGAGCTGGTCGCGCAGGCGCTTGATTCTCACCAGAGCGCGCACTCGAGCTCGTAGCTCGTTCGAGTGCACGGGCTTGTTGAGAAAATCGTCAGCCCCGGAAGCAAAGGCCCGTACCTTGTCCTCGACCGCCGTAAGGGAGGTCAACATGACCACGGGAAGAAAGTGGGTCCGTCGGCTGCTCTTGAGTTGGCGACAGGCCTCGATCCCGTCGAGACGAGGCATCATGACGTCGAGCACCACACAATCTGGTACCTGCCGTTCGACCGCTTCGAGTGCTTCGACCCCATCCGCGGCCAGTTCCACCTCGTAGCCCTCGGCCGAGAGGATCTCCAATAGGAGTTCGCGGTTCTCGATCTGATCGTCGACTGCAAGGACGCGACCCGGAGCCTTCTCCTCGCTCACGGATCGTCTCCGTGGTCGGATCCGAGACGCCCAGCCTCCAGAAGCCCTCGCACCTCCTCGGCAAAGCTCGCGACCTCGATCGGTTTGGCCAGGTAGCCGTCGCAACCCTGAGAGAGGAAGCGCTCGCGGTCCCCGCGCAGGGCGTGCGCCGTGAGGGCGACAATCGGCACCGTCTCCATCTCGGGACGGGTCCGGAGCTGCTCCACCAGCGTCAATCCGTCGGTGCCAGGTAGTTGCATATCCATCAAGATGAGATCGGGGCTGGCTCGAGTGAGAGCCTGGCGGAGCTCGGTTGCGTCGGTAGCGCCCACCACCGCAAACCCAGCGTCTTCGAGTAGAAACTGGACCAACTCGTAGTTGTAGGGATTGTCCTCGACGACCAGAATTATGGGCCTAGACATGAGGCCTCCTCCCGCGCCGTCGTCGCCGGGTCAGACCGGGGATCTACGGCCGTCGCACCGAGTGGGATCGTCACCCGGAACACGCTCCCCCTCCCCGGCTCGCTTTCGACCTCGACCGACCCACCGTGCAACGTGGTCGCTTCATGCACCAACGCCAAGCCCAGACCCGCACCTTCGAACCGGCGACGGGTCGAGCCGTCGATCTGAGTAAAGGGACGAAAGATCTCCTCACGGGCCGCTGGCTCCATCCCGATCCCCTCGTCCTCTACCTCCAGAACCAGGGCCGCAGGCCCAGCTCCCTCCTCCCGCAACCAGCCCCTGACCGCCACGCTTCCGCCGTCGGTCGAGAACTTGATGGCGTTGGCTACCAGGTGGTAGAGGATCTGCTTGATTCGCGCCGGGTCGGCCACGACCAATGGCAGGT
>JAUIDB010000091.1 GCA_030429235.1 Thermoanaerobaculia bacterium
CGCTAGTCGAGGCCCTGCTGGAGGTGGACGAACGGCTTCGGGCCGTGAACGCGGAGATCCGGGAGGAGTGCCAAGAGAACCGACTCCTCAAACGGCTTCAGACGGTCCCCGGGGTTGGCCCGGTCGTTAGCCTCGCCTACGTGAGCTGGATCGATGATCCGACCCGATTTCGATCCAGCCGGCAAGTCGGTCCGTATCTCGGCCTCCGGCCGAAAGTGCGGCGCTCGGCAGAGTTTGAGTTTCGGGGTCGGATCACTCGCGAAGGGAACCCGGAACTCCGGCGTCTCCTCACTCAGGCGGCCCACTGCTTTCTCCGGACGCAGCAGGACTCGGCTCTCAAGCAGTGGGCGCTCGACTTGGAGAAGAGAGCTGGCAAGAAGAAAGCAATCGTCGCGCTGGCAAGGAAGCTCGCCGTCCTGATGCACCGACTCTGGGTGACCGGACACGACTTCGAGCCGTTCCCAGCCAACTAGGAATCAGATTCTCGACGAACGAAACGGGTTTTGGGTTGACTCCGAAAATGTGTCTGACGCTCGACGCGGCTAGTACCGCATCGAAGCTCGTGTGTCAGAGAGGAGCATCCCCTTGCGATACCGAAGTCCGACCATGCACCGGCCCTTTCAAGTCTGGGCCCAATGGAGTGCGAATAGAAGTGTGTCTCGCGAGATCTCGAGAGTCGAAGAAGGAAGAGCATGAATGAAGAAGCCGGGTAAGAGGAGAATGCCCTTGACCTAGACGACCTACTCATAGAAGACACCTTTCGAAAGCCGATGGTCGAGAACGGCGCTTTCGCTCTGTCGACGCCCTCCACTCGTCGAAGAAACGACCGCCGGGGCGGGCTCCGACCGGACTGACGACTCAGATACCGGGGTCGACTAGCTCGATTCTCCGTCGCCTTGGCTGCAGGGGACGAGGCTCTGGCGCGGCGAGTGTGACTCACCAACGCCACCGTTTGTCTGGAGGCCTAGACGAGACCCAGTCGCAGATCAGCCCGACTGGGCACGTAGGGTCCTCCCGGTGGGAACGTGCCTTCGGGGAAGACGACGTTCTTTATCCCGTTGGCGTAGTCCTGTGACGCCTGCCAGTAGGCGGTGACGACGGACTGCAAGGCACGCCAGAGTCGCCATCGGGCCGTGGTGGTGGCGGCCAGGACCCGCGGCCCCGGAGCCCACTTCACTTTGGGCGGGCGGAAGTGAGGCGGCCGCGCCAGAATCTTGCGAATCCCGGCCGGCCGGGTGCCAGCCCTCTCGTGGGTCTGGCGGGCCTCGTGCTCGATCTGATCCACCAGGTCGGCCACACGGTGTCGAACCGCGGCGGGATCGAGATGCGCCCAGCAGGGCAAAGGCCGAAACTCGACGGATGTCTCTTCGATGAAGTCGTTGGGATCGAACGCCTTGCGACGGTTCTTGGCCGCCCACATACCGGTTCGATCGAGCCAGTGGCCGCGAAGCGGCTCGCCGGAGATCAACTGCTGGGCGGAGTTGATCCCTGGCCACTCGAGCGGCGAA
Source organism: Thermoanaerobaculia bacterium (assembly GCA_030429235.1). Classification (GTDB taxonomy): domain Bacteria; phylum Acidobacteriota; class Thermoanaerobaculia; order Multivoradales; family JAIOJS01; genus JAIOJS01. The sequence goes on from JAUIDB010000091.1 coordinate 1,509, forward strand.
TAGACGAGACCCTCTTTCACCCCCTGAGCGAGGACGTAGCGCAGGCGTTCGATCTGGATCGCGGGGTCGTCATCGACGATGGCATGGTGGAATCTCCCTTGCCACAGCGATCCCCGCCAACCGTAGAGCTTGCCCACCTCGATCGAGACATTGCGATCGAAGTACTTCATGAAGTTCGACATCACCCCGGTCGAAGGGCAGGTCACGAGCATGTGGTAGTGGTTTGACATCACCGACAGCGCGTGGACCACAACTGGGTAGAGCTCCATCGCCCGCGCCAGAACGCCAGCAATAGCGAGATCGAGCTCTCGCGAAGGACGAAGCAGGAAGCGGCCCTGCGTGCAGCGGTTGCTGAGTTCCACCAGAGAGTTGTCGGGTATCCAGCGCGGTAGTCTTGCCACGCTCCCTACTACGGGTCCGTGGGGAACGACCTTACGGAGTGCACATCAAAGGGTGCTCGTGGAGGGCCAGACACCTACGCTACCTACGTAGTTCCTCGCCTAGAGGGTGCTGCGTCCGTTGACGCCGCGCCAGTTCGTGTCGTTGGCTGGAGTCACCGTGCCATTGACGAAGGCCGGGGCTCATACTCGGTTGCCGAGCGCGGTTGGGGCGGACTGGTCCAGGCCGGCAAGGGCTGGGTCCCACCCCTGGGAGTCGCTGGTGCAGGGCCGTCCCACTTCGTTCGAGACCTCGTACCGTGTGGGAGGGCGCGGGAGGTGAGCTTCGTGCTCGAGGTCGTCGATCCAGAATCCAAGGAGATCGAGCGCGTCGAGCTTCGCTTCGAGATAAGT
>JAUIDB010000067.1 GCA_030429235.1 Thermoanaerobaculia bacterium
CGCGTTCGGAGACGTGGACAACGATGGCGATCCCGATGTCGTGATCACTTCGAATCAAGGCCCCGCTCGGTTCCTGGACAATCGCTCCGACCAGGGGTCGTGGATCGGTGTACGCCCCCTCGAACCGAGCGGAGCGAATTCGCTCCAGGTCATGGCTCGGCTGGACGAGAAGGGCGGATCGCAGTGGCGTCGGGCGCGGGCCGACGGTAGCTACGCCTCGGCCAACGATCCGCGGATCCTCTTCGGCCTGCAGGCCAACGAAATCGACTCACTAGAGCTCCGCTGGCCCGGCGGGAAACAGTTGCGCCTGAAGGCCGTCGACCTTGGGCACTATCTGGTGATCACGGCGCCGACCCTCGACTCTGTGGTGACTCCGTGACGAAGTGGGCCGGCCAGGCCTTGGCGTTGGTACTGCTCGCCGGTGCCGCGTTCGCGCAGAGTGAACCGGCCGCCATTCCCGAACCTCCGCTGGACGGTCTGGAAGTGGCGGTTCAGGAGCGGTTGCGGGCGGCGCGCAACGCCCTCGTCGCCGCGGTCGAGGCTGGGCAACTGGAGCCTTCAGAACTGGCACAGCTCTACGGCAATACCGGAATGGTGTTCCACGCCCACCACTCGTTCGAAGTCGCCGAAGTCTGCTACCAGCGAGCCAGCGCCCTGAATCCCGAGGAGCTTCGTTGGCCCTACTTCCTGGGGTACCTCTATCAGGACCTGGGGCGATTCGAGGAGTCGGCCGAGGCCTACGAGATGGTACTGAAGATCGTCCCCCGCGATCAGCTGGCTCGACTGCGTCTCGGTGAGGTACTGCTCTCGCTCAACCTGCTGGTCGAAGCGGAGGAACACCTGCGCGCGGTCCGCGAGGTGGAGGGGCTCGAGGCGGTGGCCCTGGCCGGCCTGGGCAAGATCGCCATGGGCAAGGGCGAACTCGAGGTCGCGGTGGACCTCTACCGGCAGGCGATCTCGCTGCAGCCGTCAGCGAGCCAGCTTTACTATCCCCTCGCTCTGGCATTGCGGAAGCTAGGGCGGACCGAGGAGGCCAAGGCGGCGATCACCGAAGGGGGAAACTCGAAAGTCGAAGCCAAGGACCTGCGATTGGCCGAGGTCGGATCCCTGACGGTGAGTTCCGAGATGTTCATGACCTCGGGGGCTCGCGCCATCAAGGGCGGTCAGCTCGAGCAGGCAGCGATCGCCTTTCGGGGTGCTATCGCAGCCCGTCCTGACAATGCTCGCGCTCACCTGAATCTAGCGGTAGTGCTGCGTCAGCTCGACCAGCTCGAGGCGGCCGAACAGAGCGCCCGTCGCGCCCTGGAGATCCAGCCCGACTACTTCTTCGGCCACTTCAATCTCGGCGAGATCCTGGAGGCGCAGGGCAAGGCACAGGCCGCGATCGAGGAGTACCAGGCGGCGCTGGCGATCGATCCGGGTCACATCAAGGCGAACGAAAAGGTGGCCGCTGCACTCTTGCGACGAGGAGAGTTTGCCACCGCCGCGGAGCACTACGCGGCAGTCATCGAAGCGGCTCCGGCCCTGATCGCGCCGCGCTACCTACGGACCCTGGCCCTGGTCGGGGATGGACGCGTCGTCGATGCTCGTCGGGAGGCGGAGGTTGCTCTCACCGTCCATGCCGACGAGCCGAAGCTGCAAGAGGCCTGGGTCCGACTCGTCGCCATCGACGCCGGCGCCTCTTCCGAGGAACTCGAACGTGCCTTGCTTCTGGCCCTCGAGGGCCAACGCGCTCGCCCGACCTTTGCCGGGGCCGAGACTCTGGCCCTCATCCTGGCCGCCGCCGGGCGGTTCGAGGACGCGACGGCTCTCCAGTTGCGATTGGTAGAGCAACTTCCCCCCGATGCGCCCGCGACGGATCGTAGGCATCTGGAGGAGAACCTGGGCCGGTTTCGCGCTGGTCAGCGCCCGGTACGGGCCTGGCCCTGACCGTAGGTCTCGCCCTCTACTGAGGTACCAGCGAAGGTCCGAGCTGATCGACGATGTTGGCGAGGACACCGAGGATCTTCGGGTCTCGTTCCAGCACTCCCTCGCCGTAGCCCGACTTGGTGATGAAGTCGAAGCCGAGGGTCGGATGAGCGATGAAGTCCGGTACGTGGGAGCCTCGGTAGTGCCAGGACTCTCGCACCCCCTGATTCAGGTCGGAGTTGAGGTTGTTGTCCTGGGTGAACGGGTTCTCGAAGTAGAACGTCTCTCCGGCCTGCGACCGGGCCGGCCCCCGGATCGCCTCGATCGGATCTTCGGCGCCGGTGATCTGGGCTGCGGTCACGAATGTGGGGGGACCGAGGAGAGAGAACACGAGGCCCCGGTCGGTTTCGCGGCCCGGCATCGTATCGCGCGAGAACGCGGCGTCGGCGAAGAGGAGACGGCGCTCGAGCTCGATTCGGAGTTCGTTCTCGGGGGTGTCCGGCGTCGGATCGAGGTCGATCCAGAACTGCTCGACGAAGCGCCTGCGCGCCTCGTCGTCAGCGAGTCGAGACCAGGCGTTTCGCTGATCGGTCGACAGGAAAAACCGTAGAGCGCTGCGATCCCATCGTTCGTCCACCGGCAGGGCTCCGACCGACGGTTCGAAGCGTTCGAACAGAGCCTGGAGGCCGTAGCCTCGATCGAGCCCTCGCTTCTTGAGGGACCGACGGGCTGCCTTGAAGGCGCGGACCACCTGGTCCGGGTAGGTCTCGCGATTGAGTTCGGTACCGGGCCGGAGTTGGAGGAAGAGTTCGAACTCGGTCTGCGCTTCGCGGGCGCGGTTCAGCATGGCCAAGCAGGCGCCGCGGTAGAACGCGAGCGGCGGAGTCAGCTGCAGCTGATCCCATTCGAGGCCTGGTCGCTTCGAGATCTCCCAGACCTGTTCGAAGGTCACCAGGGCTTCGGTGTACTGCCCACGCTCGAACTGGGCCTTCCCTTTCTGGAACAGGGCAGGGAGTTCTACGGGGGCGGCGAGGAGCGGCGGAGCCAGTGAGATCAAGATCGAGGCGACGACCGCCCAGCGCCAGGAGCGTTGTCTAGGAATCATGAGGCGCCTCCTGTCTTGCCGGACGCGACAACTATAGCGCACGGTTTCGAAGGGGTGCGAGGGTGGTGCTTGGGCCCCTAGCGGGCGAACAGCTCGGCGATGCCGTCGGGCAGAATGCTGCGCCAGGCCAGTGGGTCGTGCCCACCAGAGAACTCTCGATAGACCACCTCGTAGCCGCGGGCCAGGAGGACGTCGCGCAGGTGGCGGCTCACCGTGAGCATGCTGAGGCCGGTGACCGGATTGGGGACATCCTCTTCCGTCCCGACGTCGAGATAGAACTGGATCGGTTTCGGGTCGCGGAGAGCGGCCTGGTGTGCCAGCCATTCCGGCGGCTCACCGACGGGTGACCACCAGAAAGAGCCCGACTGGCTGAGGACCTTGCCGAACAGATCGGGCCGATAGAAGGCGGAGCAGGTAGCGGCCAGGCCGCTGAGGCTGCGACCGAGGATTGCGGTCTGCGCGGGTTTCCTGGTCACGTGGTAGCGCTGTCGCAGCCAGGGCACGAGTTCTTCGGCCATGAAGCGGAGGAACTGGGGATTGCAGGTGTACTCCCAGTTGCGGCTTTCGGGAGTCGGATTGTGGACGAACGCGGCGACGACGGGGGGAATCCTGCCCTCGAGGATGAGCTGGTCGAGTGCCGTTTCGGTACGGTCGATCTGCAAGAACTCGTAGCCGTCGAGGAAGATGAGCAAAGGGTAGGCTTCCGGCCGGGTGAAATCGTAGCCCTCGGGTAGATAGACCGCGACGTTGCGGTTGTTGCCGAGCAAGCGGCTCTCGAGCTGTTCGTTGCGCACCTCACCGAGCGGTTCGAACTGTTCGACCCGTTCCCAGAACCGTTCCTCGGGGGGGCGGAGGTCGAGCACCGACCACTCGCGGTTTTCGATTCCCCCCGTAGTCATCGGATTCAGGGGATCGACGGTCCAGGTCGCCTGGACGATTCTCGTGAACAGCAGTTGGCCCAGATCGGTGAGCCGGGTGTCGTTCGGCGACAGCAGATAGCTCATCCTGAGGTCGTGGGGAACCCGAAAGGTCTTGAACCAGATCGGGCTGCCGGCCAGGTGGTGCATCGAGCGATCGGCGATCTCACGGACCCCGAGCACCGACTCGACCACCACGTTGTCGAGCGGCTCGCCGGCAAACCAGAGGAAGGTGACCAATACCTCGTCGTCGACTCCCGGAATCGACTCGACCAACGGAGTTCCTTCGCGGCGCATGCGGGCTTCGAAGGCGGGGGCTACTCCGGGCTCGCCGGCCGACAGGGCCGAAGCGACGTCGCGCAGGGTGGGACTGATGAGCGTGTTCCCCGCCGTCCGAGAGTGGAGAATCGACAGCGCCTGGAAGGCGCGATCGCGCAGATGCCGAGCGGAGGAGAAGGAGGCATCCTGACGATCCTCGGTCAGTTCGAGCACGCGATTGTAGAGTCGGGTCGCCTCGTCGTTGCGGCTGATCAAGGTGTACGCCTCGGCCAGGCTGTCGTGGGCATTGGCCGAGCGGGGGAACATCTTCAGGTTGAGCTCGAGGAAGACCAGGGCCTCGCGGATCCTCGCCTCCTGCAGCAGCTTGTAGCCCAACTCGTTCAGGTGCACTTCGCCGAGACCCGCGGGATTGGCCTCCCGCAGCTCGAAGTACCGTGCCACGGTCGCCTCGGCTCCTTGATCCTGGAGAACTTCGTAGAGTTCTCCGGCCAGCGTACTCGCCGGCGGATGGTCGGGGGCCCGGGGCTCTTCGGCCCCGAGCGGCCACGATCCGAGGACCAGAGCCAGGATCAGGACGGTCGAGCGCAAGGTCAACCTCCTCCGGCAGCCTCGAGTTGGCGGAGGGTCTGCTGCAGCCGCGGCTGGTCCGGTTTGATCTGCAGCGAGCGTTGCAGCGCCTGACGAGCGGTCGCGATGTCGCCAGCGCAGGCGGCAGCCAGTCCCCAGAAAGAGTGGACCGGAGCGCTGTTCGGGAAACGCTGGGCGGCGCGTTCGCCGACCCGGTTGCCATCGTCGCACTCTTCGAGGCGAATCTGTACCACCAGCAGATGGGCCCAGAAGGGCTCGTGGTCGGGGAACGTCTCGATGGCCCGGGCCAGGAGATCCCGCGAGCGCTCTGGCTGGTTCCGTCCGTCGTAGTCCTGAGCGGCTCGGTCTACCGTGCGTTCGGGGTCGCGAAGCCCCTTATCGACCGCGATCCAGAGTTCGCGGTCGGCATCTTCGTAGCGCTCCTGCTCCATATACAGCCGCCGGAGGTTGTAATGGGGAGATGGGTAGTCCGGACTCTGCCGGATGGCCCGACGGAGGATCTCTTCCGCTTCGTCGTAGGCGCCCTGGTTGATCTTCAGGACCGCCAGGTTGTTGAGACTGGCCCGGGTCATCTCGCCACCACCTACGCCATCGCCAGCACCGCTCGAGCCGGGCGAGGTCGAGGAGGGAGTCGGGGTGGGAACCGTAGGCGGGGCGTCGGCGGCTGATCGGCCATCGGCACCCAGGTACCCCAGAGCTCGCAGCTTGGCGATCGCTTCGGGATCGACCGGAACGGCCCCCGAGAGACGCTGTTGGTAGGAGGAAGGGGGAACCAATGCGCTGTAGTCGACCGGCGCCAGGGTAGGCAACGGTGCACCTGGGAGCACGCTAGTGCGCCATTCGTCGTCGGCCGGAATCCCGAGCAGCGCGGCCACGGTCGGAGCGACGTCGTAGATCGACGCCGAAGTGAGAGACCGTCCTACGGGCTCGATCCCCTTGCCGGCCGCGACGAAGATTGCGTCGTTCTCGTGCCAGAGCGGAGCCGTGGCGCCCGCCGTTCCCGAGAGCCCCTTGGGGCGGTTCTCGCCCCACTTGAAGCCGTGGTCGGAGACGATCAGGATGGCGTACTCGTCGAGCGGTGTCTGTTCGAGGTAGCGCCCGATCCAGTGATCTACCGCCTGGAAGTAGCGGGGTACCGCCGCGGTGTAGAGGGCGGCCTCCGCCTCGTCGATCTCGAGCCGAGGGGGCGGAAGGTACTGCGACAGCACGTGCCCTATGGTGTCGGTACCTTCGAGGTAGACCATCAGGAGATCGGGAGACTGTTGGGCGATCTGCAACCCGGCTCCCATGTAGGTCCGAGTCGAGGCGAGGATCCGGCGGAAGCCGTCGACTGGATCCTCCATTCCCAGGTCCTCGCGGATGGCGCGATCGAAACGCTCCCGGGAGATCGGCTGGAAGGCGCTGATGGCGCGGTAGTCGGTCTCGGCCACGGCGCGATCGCGAAGTTCGGTGAGTCCGGGTTCGGCCTCGGGTGGGTAGACGAGCTCGGGCGGATCCTCGCGCAACAACGCCTTGTCGAAACCCTGGGTCAGGGTGTAGTAGAGACGGTCCGAGGCCATCACGCCGCGGACCCGTTCCGCCGGCCAGGAGGCCCACCACCCGACCACCCCGACCTGGCGTTCGAGGGCCGAAGCGACGTTCCACAGGGCAGGGACCAGGCGACCGCGTCCGGTGATCGGCACCATCTGGCCACTGTCGGGGTCGCGCTCCACGAAATCGAGAATGCCGTGTCGATCGGGGGCTACCCCAGTGGCCACCGTGGTCCAGATCAGGGGTGAGAGGGTGGGGACTAGAGTCTCCATCGTGCCCCAGGATCCCTGGTCCATGAGTCGAGCGAGATGAGGCATTTTCCCGGCCTCGACCCAGGGGAGCACCAGGTCCCAGTCGAAACCGTCGAATCCGAGGACCAGGACCTTGGAACGGGCAGTGGGGAGAGAGGAGGCGATCGAGCCGAGCAGGGCTCCGCGAATCGCCTCGGGATCAGGCTCCAGTCCGACGACGATCGTCGCGGGATCGGTGCCCAGGCGAACTCCGAGTGCGTTGCGCACCTCGAGCTCGGGATCGGCGGAACAGCCCTCCGCTGCGGTGTCGCCAGGAATCAGACAGGCGAGCGGAACGCGAGCCATGGTGGTGCGGGCGGCTGCCTCCAGGCTCTCGCTCAAACCGCTGGCGGGGAGCTCGCCGGGGGTCAGTTCGTAGCGTCCGGGAGGAGCGTTCCAGGAAACCCTGATTCCGACCCGAACCCCCTCGCGGGTGCCGACCTCGAGACGATCCGAGAGCGGACCTCCCGCCAAGCGACGCCACGTCCAGCGGGGCAGCCAGCGCAACCCTGCATCGGGAACTGAGAGTTCTCCGGTCTCCGGCTGCCAGGCGTGCACCGATCCCGGTTCGGAGGTCCGAACCAGACCGCCCCAGAGCAGGGCGAGACCGAGCAGCAGTAGCGCGAGGGTAAGGAGTACAGAACGGCGCATAGAGCACCTACGCTACCACTCTCAGAGGTTCAGTCGAACCTCGAGCCGGTCAACGACAGGCGGGGATCTTGAGAGTCTGGCCCACCCGGATCGTGTAGCGCGGCCCGCGGATTCGATTGATGCTGCTGATCTGCGACAGGGAGGCGCAGCGATGGCGCGAGGCGATGCGCGAAAGGGTGTCTCCCCGCGCCACCCGGTAGCGGATCATCTCCGGTTCCGGGGGATAGTTGGCCTGGTAGAGAGCGTGGGCGGTGGTCAGTAGGTCCCCTTCGAGACAGTGATCACGGTAGGTCGTCACCAGCGGCTGCGGAAGTACGATGGCAGCGCCGGGCTCGATGCGATCGTTGGCGTCGAACCTCGGGTTCAGGTTGCGCACCGTGCGAAACCAGCCGACCGGATTCTCCGGTGTCGAACCGAGGCAGATCGCGAGCTCTCCGACCGATGTCTCGCGGGCAGCTGTGATGACCTCGGTCTGGGCCTCGACCTGCGGGAAACGGAGGTTGTAGTGATCGGGATCGCTGAAGAGTCGGGCGGCGGCGAGGATCCGGGGAACGTAGTGTCGGGTCTCGCGGGGTAGGGAGTAGTAGATCCGATGGTCCCAGAAGCTGGCTCCGGGATAGCGGCGGTGCAGGCCACGCATGCGGTTCTCGCCGCCGTTGTAGGCAGCGAGAGCCAACTCGAGATCGCCCCCCAAGGCTGCGAGCTGCTCCTTCAAGTACGCCACGTTGGCGCGCGTGGCGGCCGCCGGGTCCTGGCGAAGGTCGAAGCCGTCGACCGTCGACAGTCCGTAGCGCCGGCCGGTATAGCTCATGAACTGCAGAGGCCCGAGAGCGCCGGCGCGAGACGAGGCGTGGACCTTGGCTCCGCTCTCGGTCGCCAGCATGGCGAACAGCAACGCCTCGGGGAAGTCTGCCTCGGCGTAGATCGGCGCCATCTCGTCCTTCAGATACTGGTAGTTGACCCAGCTCTCGATGAGCATCGGGCGTCGCCAGGTCAACCAGTCGTCCATTTCGGCCTCGACCTTGGCGTTGAGGGTCAACCAGTCACCGAGCTCCGAGTCGGTGGTTTCGAACGCGGGAGTGAGCGAGCCGATCTCCTCGGTCGGTGCATCGATCTCTTCGAGCAACGCCTGCTCTTCGAGCAACGCTTCGTCCCGCGGGTCTGGAGTGACCTCCTGGAGAGCTTCGAGCTGCCGGATGCGGTCTGCCTGTGCCAAGAGGGCCTCTTCGGTCTCGCTCAAGAGGAGTTCGGTCGTGGTGGCGAGCGCGGCGGGAGAACAGCCGTCTTCGGTGGAACACGCCGACGCCGCCTCCAAGAGCGCCAGGCGCGCCGCCTCCAGACGCCGCCGTCCCTCTTCCGTGTCGTCGGCTGCGATCAACTCCACTCCGGCTCGGTACTCGTCGAGAGCTCGAAGCAGTCGCGCGGAACCTGCTCCTTCGATGGCCGGCGTCGGAGCCTGCTCGCCACTGAAGTCGGGCTCGTCCGTCGTCGGGTCGCCGAGGGCGGGGGTGGTCTGCGGAGCGGTCTGGCTCGAACAGCCGACCACCAACAGGGTGGTGAGTCCGAGGGCCAGGATTCCGCGACGTCGGGGATCGAGAGAAGAGAGGAGAGTGATCCGAAACAAGGGCTGGCTCCGATGGCAAGGAAGATCTAGGGAAGGGTGGACGTCGAGGCGACCGGGTGGCGGCTCGTATGTCGATCGTAACTCGGTAGCTACCCCCGGCAATTCCCGATACGAAAAAACGGTCGCCCGAGTTTGTTCCGAGATCCGGGGTCGCGGGCGGGGGTCCTTCGTCGTTCTGCCATTCGCAGGCCACGGCGCTGCCTCCTTCCTCCAGCAAGTGCGATCTCCCTCGAGAGTAGAGAGGTCGATGTGCAGTTGGCGAGTGCGTGCAGACCTTCGGGTCACTAGAATGACTCTCATCATGCAAGTGCCTCCCAGCGATCGCCGCGGTTCGTCCGAGCCCCCAGGCGACCGGACTGTGCAGGGAAGGAACCTCGTCGCGTTCGACCTCGAGACCGTGCCCGATCCCGACCTCGGCCGGCAACTGTACGACTTCGCGGGTGACGATCTGGCCGTGATGCAATCGATGCTCGACCGCCGACTGGCCGAGACCGGCGAGCGGTCGAGCTTTCTGGCGCCCCCCTTCCATCGCGTCGTGTGCGTCTCGGTGGCCGAATGGGATTCCGAGCGGTCACGGTTTCGACTCGCTTCCTTGGCCGGCACTGAAGTCGAGCAGCTCGACGCCTTCTGGGGTCTCTTTGCAGGCTCTCCAGAGCCTCGCCTCGTCAGCTGGAATGGCCGAGGGTTCGATCTCCCAGTGCTGCAGTATCGATCGATGTACCACGGAAGGCAGGCGCCTCGGTTCCACCGTGCGGGAGGTGAGGAATCTCCTGTGCGACGCCAACTCGGCCGGGGATACCTCGATCGCTTCGATTCCCTACATGTCGATTTGATGGATGTACTCGCAGGTCAAGGAGCCTCTTCTCGGGTCCGGCTCGACGATTGGAGCCGAATCCTCGGGTTGCCGGGTAAGACCGTGACCTCCGGGAGCGAGGTCTTCCGCCACTTCGCGGCGGGCGAGTTCGACCTGATTGCGGAATACTGCGAGCTCGATGCGCTCTCGACCTTCCTGGCGTACCTGGTGTACGCGCACCATCGGGGGGAGCTCTCGGACCAGATGCTCGGCCGGATCGTGGACACCGTGCGATCGCAACTGGCTGGCGACCCTCGGGCCGAAGTCGCGGCATTCGACCGGGCGCTCGAGCACTGGCCGCGCTTCCTCCCCACCCGTCAACGCTGACCACGCCGGAAGCGGCCGCTCGGCTATGATCGCAGCATGCCCAAACACGTCGCTCTGGTCGGACCGGACCTCTTCAGCGCCTATGACGAGTTGGCTCGCGGACTGAAGCAGGTTGGAGCCCGGGTTACTGGCATCGGGCACACGGCTCAGAGTCGTTTGAGTCCTCGCTTGAAGCCGTGGCTGGACGCCTACGTCCAGGTGCCGAAACTGATGGATTCTCGATCCCTCCTGGAAGGTGCGGCGCGCGCAGGGCGTCGGTTCCCTCTCGACCTCATCGAGACCGGCGACGAGTCCCTGGTGCTGGCGACCGCCGAGGTGCGGGAACAGTTGCGACTGCCCGGGCTTTCGGTACGCTCGGCCCACCTCTGTCGGGATAAACCGGCGATGAAGGAAGCCCTCCGGGCCGCCGGCGTACCCTGTGCCGCCTCGGCCGGCGTGCAATCGATGGCCGAGCTGTCGCAGTTCGCGGAGCGAGTGGGCTTCCCCTTGATTCTCAAGCCCCGGGCGGCGCTCGGAAGTCTGGGAACGCAGCGTGCCGATTCGATGGCCGAACTGGAACAGGCGGGTCGCCGATTGCAAGTGGATCGAGGACAGTCGGTCGCGGTGGAGGAGTTCATCGAGGGGCACGAGGGGTTCTACGACACCCTGTCCGTCGGGGGCGAGCCGGTGCACGAGTTCGTCTCCCACTACTACCCCAACGTGCTTCCTGCTCTCGAGGACCGCGCCGTGGCACCCCAGATCGCGGCGACGAACCGGGTCGAGGTCGCGAGCTACCGCGAACTCAGAACCATGGGCCACAAGGTGATCCGGGCCTTGGGCATCGGGACGGCGGCGACCCACATGGAGTGGTTTTTCGGTTCGAAAGGACTGAAGTTCTCGGAGATCGGAGCTCGTCCTCCGGGGGAACGAATCTGGGACCTCTACTGCGTGGGCAACGATCTCGACGTGTGGCGGGAGTGGGCCATGGTGGTGGTCCACGGGCAGCCCGGCGGACGCGCCAGCCGTCGTTTCGCCACGGGGTCGGTGCAAGTCCGCCCAGAGTGCGACGGCCGTATCACCGGGTACGAAGGGCTTCGGGAAGTGATGCGTACCTGCGGACGCTGGATCACGCAGTACCATCTCAGCCCGGCGGGCTCGGCGACCGTACCGATGTACAAGGGATACCTACACAACGCATGGTTTCGACTCAAGCATCCCGACTACGACGAACTCCGCCGCTTGATGGATCTGATCGGTGAGCGTTTGAAGGTGCGGGCCACGGCGGCCTGAGACTGGAGAGACCTAGATGCCTTGGATCGATTGGATCGACGAAGATGCGGCGAAGGGACGACTGGCTCGCGAGTACGAACGACTGGTTGGGCCCGACGGTCGCCTCGACCACATTCTGAAGATCCACGCCCTGAACCCGGCGTCGTTGCGCGGTCACTTCGATCTCTATCGGACTTTGATGCGTGGGCGTTCGCCCCTGACGCGAGCCCAACGAGAGATGATCGCGGTGACCGTTTCGACGGTCAACGCGTGCCACTACTGAATGCGCCATCACGGGGCGGGGCTCTTGGAACTGACGAAGGACGAAGGACTGGTGACAGCGTTGGCGAGCGATTATCGGGAAGCGAACCTGTCGACCGCTGATCGGGCCATGCTCGACTACG
>JAUIDB010000092.1 GCA_030429235.1 Thermoanaerobaculia bacterium
AAAGTCCCGCACGGAGTCGACCACCTGGTTCTGGCCGTCCTCGACCTGCAGGTTGAGCAGGAAACGCTTCGAGCGGTCGAAATCTGCCTTGTTCAGAGTGAGCTGGATTTCGCGGTTGATCTCGTGACGACCATTGGTGCGGGCGCTCGGCACCGGCTGGGTGAGGGCTTGGCGTCGGATCTTCTCGAGTTCGGCCAGGACGTCTGAGCCGCCTTTGGGCCTTCGGGCGCGGCTCGGGGCTGGTTTGGGAGGCGACGCTGGCTTCGGTGCACTGGTCGCCGCCACGGGCGGCGCCGGGGAAGCGCTGGGGGGAGAAACGGTGGGGGAAACCGCGGCCGGAGGGGGCGGGGCCGGGGCCGCGGCGCCTGGTGGAGCGGGCGCCGCTGGCGGGGGCGCGCCGCCCGGGGGGGTGGCTGGTGCTGCTGGCGCCGGGCGCGCCGCCGGCCGACTCGCTGGTCGGGATCCGCCCTGGCCCTTGGCGAGGCGCCGTTTGAGGCTGACGAGGGTGAGTTTCGAGATGCTCTTGAGGGTCTCGAACACTCCCTGGCCGGTCAGAGCCGAGGCTTCGACGTGGGGCCAGTCGTTGCGGTTCAGGGCCTGGTTGAGCTCCTCGACGCTGCAGATGTCGGCCAGGTCGCGCTTGTTGTACTGCAAGACCAGGGGCATGGTGTCCATCGACAGCCCCATTTCCTGAAGGTTCTCCTCGAGGTTCTTGAAGGAGTCGATGTTGGCCTGCAGCATCGGGCGCTGCGAATCGGCCACGAAGACCACGCCATCGACTCCCTTCAGCACCAGCTTTCGCGTGGTGTTGTAGAACACCTGACCCGGGACCGTATACAACTGGACGCGGGTGCTGAAGCCGGCGATCGAACCGACATCGATCGGCAGAAGATCGAAGAAGAGGGTTCGATCGGTCTCGGTCTCGAGCGACACCATCTCGCCGCGAGAGTCATTCGACGTCCGCGAATAGATGTACTGCAGGTTGGTGGTCTTACCGCACAGACCTGGCCCGTAGTACACCACCTTGGCGGCCATCTGCATGGTGCTGTAGTTGAAGAAAACCATGGGTGCTCGACCTACGTCGGGATCCGAAGCTTAGCACTCTTCATCAGAGGGGAGCAATTCGCCGGGCGGGCTCTCTCCGGAGCGCAGAACGGGGTCGAGGAAGTCGGTTTGGCGGCAGACTTCGAGGAGTCGATTCCGGAGGGCAGTGCGGTCCGGGGAGCGGCCGCAAACGGCTTCGATACGGCGGAGGCTCTCCAGGGCGAGAAGCACGAGCAGGGGGCGAGTTTCCGGGGTCTCGAGGCCGACCTCCTCGAGGCGCTCGAGGTAGCGTGTCTCGCCCCGGGCCACGGGTCCGGTGATCGCCGCCGCTCCCCCGTCGACGATGCGGTCGAGCGCGCCGACCGCGAGGTCTCGGTAGGCTTTGGCCACGGCCGAGGGGAGTCCCGTCGAGGCCCCGATCTCGACGACCAGGTCCAGCAGGGTGGCGGTGCCCCCCGCGGCGATCGTCGCGGCGGTGTGGTACTGCCGGCGCTGGGCGTCGGGAACGACGGCTCCACGAGCGCCGAAGGCGCGGACGAGCCGCCAGGCCAGATCGAGCGCGGTCGAGGTTCCGGTCAGCGCGAAGAAGGTCTCGGCGGCGATGCGAGGGTCTGGCAATGGGGACGGAAAAGCGCGCAGCGGATGGAGTGCTCCGACCTCACTCCCGTGGCGGCGGAGACCGTCGAGAGCCTCGGTTCCCCGTCCCCCCGCCGTGTGGAGGACGACCCCGGCCTGTCGATGGTTGGCGAGTCGTTGCACCACGTCGTCGAGTACCGGATCGGGCACCGAAACCAGGAGGAGCTGTCGATCGCCCGACTCGAAGGTGTCGACCGACTCGACCGTGTGGCCGAGGACCACCTCGCCCGGTCGGCGAGAGGCCACCCCTTGCAGTTGGGCTCCGCGATGGATCAGCCAACGGGCGAGCGAACGACCGACGCGCCCTGGCCCCACGACCGAGAATCGCAGGTCGTCCAGACGACCTCCCTGATTGTCGGCGGTCTCGATCATGAGTGCAGCCTACCCCAGGAGTGGTCGAGGGACTCGGTTCAGAGCGTGGATATCGGCTAGAATCGCCGCGAGATGAAGGCAGATTCGGCCGCCGTCGAGCAGCTCACTTCCCGCGATCGCGACATCCTGCGCGATGTGATCTACACGTACATCGTACGGGGTGAGCCAGTGAGTTCACGG
>JAUIDB010000068.1 GCA_030429235.1 Thermoanaerobaculia bacterium
CGCGAGCAGGTTCTGCTGGGGGTCACGGGTTCGGGCAAGACCTTTTCGATCGCCAAGACCATCGAGACGGTCCAGCGTCCGACCCTGATCCTGTCGCACAACAAGACGTTGGCGGCGCAGCTCTTCCAGGAGTTCCGAAGCTTCTTCCCCCAGAACGCGGTCGAGTACTTCGTCTCCTACTACGACTACTACCAGCCGGAAGCCTACGTCCCGCAGTCGGACACCTACATCGAGAAGGAGACCAACATCAACGAGGAGATCGACAAGCTGCGCCTCCGCGCCGTCAAGTCGCTCTTCGAACGGCGGGACGTGATCGTCGTCGCTTCGGTCTCTTGCATCTACGGTCTCGGGTCCCCCGAGGCCTACTACGGGATGCTGCTCTTCTTCGATCTCGGCGACTCGTCGGGGTCGGGAGCGGCGGCGCGACGGTTGGTCGAGATGCAGTACGAACGGACCAACATGGACCTGTACCCCGGGGCCTTTCGGGTGCGCGGCGACGTGCTCGAGGTCTTTCCGGTCTACGAGGAGTACGCCATTCGAGTGGAGTACTTCGGCGACGAGATCGAGCGCATCAGCACCTTCGACCCGCTGCGCGGCGCCACCCACCAGGAGCTCGAGCGGGTGGCGATCTACCCACGCACCCACTACGTCACGCCCCGCGAGCGTCTGGTGGCGGCCTTCGAAACGATCGCCGACGAACTGCAGGAGCGGTTGGGCGCGCTGGAGGCGCAGAACAAGCTCCTCGAGGCGCAGCGACTGGAGCAGCGGACCCTGTTCGATCTCGAGATGCTGCAGGAACTGGGGTACTGCCAGGGAATCGAGAACTACTCGCGCCACCTCACCGGACGCCAACCCGGCGAACCCCCGCCGACCCTGCTCGACTACCTGCCCGAGGACTTCCTCCTAGTGGTCGACGAGAGTCATCAGACGCTGCCGCAGGTCCGTGGGATGTACCACGGCGACCGCTCCCGCAAGGAGAACCTGGTCGACTTCGGCTTCCGTCTGCCGAGCGCACTCGACAACCGACCGCTGACCTTCGAGGAGTTCGAGGAGCGGATCGGTCAGCGCATCTACGTCTCCGCGACTCCCGGCCCGATCGAACTCGAACGCACGGGAGGGGTGGTGGTCGAGCAGTTGATCCGTCCCACCGGTCTGTTGGATCCGGTGATCGACGTCCGTCCGGCGCGCGGGCAGGTCGACGATCTGCTGGCCGAGATCCGCACCGTGGTCGCGCGCCAGGAGCGGGTGCTGGTCACCACGCTGACCAAGCGCATGGCGGAGGAGCTCAGCCAGTACTTCCTCGAACTCGGCCTGCGCGTGCGCTACATGCACAGCGACATCGACACCCTGGAGCGCGTCGAAACCGTGATCGGGCTGCGCAAGGGTGAGTTCGACGTGCTGGTCGGCATCAACCTGCTGCGCGAGGGGCTCGACCTGCCCGAAGTTTCGTTGGTGGCGGTGCTCGACGCCGACAAGGAGGGATTCCTGCGCAGCGAGACCTCGCTGATCCAGACCGCCGGCCGCGCCGCCCGCAACGTCGAAGGGCGCGTCATCTTCTACGCCGACCAGGTGACGGGATCGATGCGGAAGGCGATCGACGAGACCCAACGACGTCGGAAGCGACAAGCGCTCTACAACGAGGAACACGGCATCGAGCCGGCCACCATCGTCAAGGACATCCACAGCCCGCTGGTGAAGATGGGCCAGCTCGATCTCTACGCCGCGGGAGCCCAGCGCCTTTCGGAGGTAGCCGAGGACTCGAACCTGACGGTGCAGGAGCGCATCAAGCGCCTCGAGAAGGAGATGCGCAACTGCGCCAAGCGCCTCGAGTTCGAAGAGGCGGCCCAGCTGCGCGATCAGATCCAAGAGCTCCGCGAACTGCAGATTTATGCCTGACCGGGTCCGGATCAGCGGACGGCTGGCGTGACGCTCGCTCCCGAACTGATCGAACGGATCCGTCGGCTCCCCGATCGGCCGGGGATCTACATCTTCCGCGACTCCGACGGGCAACCGCTCTACGTCGGCAAGGCGAAGTCGCTGCGCAAGCGGGTCCCCAGCTACACGCGGGAGCTCGCTGATCCGCGACTGCGAGCCATGGTGGAAGAGGCTCGCCACCTCGAGGTCGTGCTCACGGACAGCGAGGCCGAGGCGCTGCTGATCGAGAACAACTGGATCAAGAACCACCGGCCGCGCTTCAACATTCTGCTGCGCGACGACAAGACCTATCCCTACCTCAAGCTCACGGTGCAGGAGGAGTATCCCCGCATCGTCTTCACCCGCCGCATCGCCAACGACGGCGCGACCTACTTCGGGCCTTACCTGCCGGGGGGACGGGCGCGGAAGGCGATCAAGCTGGTCCAGAAGCTCTTCCAGGTGCGGGTGTGTCACATCCCGATCGACGGCAGCCTGCCACGCCCCTGCTTGTACCACCCGATGCAACGTTGTCTGGGGCCCTGTGTCTCGGGGTTGACCACCAAGGAGGAGTATCGGGCGGCGGTGGAGGAGGCGGCGCTGTTCCTCGCCGGCAAGACCGAGGCGCTGCGCCGCCGGCTAGAGAAGGAGATGCAGCGGGCGGCGGAGGCACTCGCCTTCG
Source organism: Thermoanaerobaculia bacterium (assembly GCA_030429235.1). Lineage (GTDB taxonomy): Bacteria > Acidobacteriota > Thermoanaerobaculia > Multivoradales > JAIOJS01 > JAIOJS01. Next base: position 2,594 of record JAUIDB010000068.1, read on the forward strand.
AGCGGGCGGCGAGACTGCGGGACACTCTGACCGAGGTCCGAGAACTGCAGCAGAAGCAGAACCTCTCCTCGGTCCGGGGCGAGGACGTCGATGTCTACGGCTACCACCTGGCGGGCGGCAACGCCGCGCTGACCTGCCTGGTGATGCGGGGTGGTCAGGTGTTGGATCGCCGCGAGCTCTTCTGGGAGGGGGAGGCCGAAGTGGAGCCGGCCCGACTCCTGGCCGAGGTCCTACCGCAGATCTACGACCGCACGACCTTCATCCCGCGCGAGATCCACCTGCCCCTCCCGATCGAAGGGGCCGAGGTGTTGGAGGAGTGGCTCAGCGAGCGGCGCGGTGGCCGCGTCCATCTGCGCTTTCCGTCGCGCGGAACCAAAGCCCGTAGAGTGCAGCTGGCGATGCGCAACTCGCACCTCGCCTTCCGGCGACGCTTCCGGGGCAGTTCCCCCGAGCGCGAGGCGCTGGCGGCCCTGGCCGAAGCTCTCTCGCTGTCAGATCCACCGTCCCGGATCGAGGGTTTCGACATCTCCCACGCCCAGGGGAGTCAAACCGTGGCTTCGCTCGTGGTGTTCGAGGATGCCCGAGCCCGGAAGTCGGACTACCGCTCCTTCAATATCAAGGGCCTCGAGGGGCCGGACGACTATGCGTCGCTGCATCAGGCCGTGTTGCGACGCTACCGTCGGGTGTTGGACGAGACCGGGGTCCTGCCCGACCTGATTCTGATCGACGGGGGCCGAGGGCAGCTCAACGCCGCGCTCGAAGCCTTGGCCGAACTCGGGGTCGAGGAGACGCCGATCGCGTCGCTGGCCAAACGGGAGGAGGAGATCTACCTGCCCGATCGTCCCGAACCCCTGCGCCTGTCCCGTGACCACGCGGGCCTGCGCTTGCTGCAGGCGGTGCGCGACGAGTCGCATCGCTTTGCCGTACAGCGGCACCGCCGACGCCGGCAGCGCGCCACCCTGGTGAGCCGTCTGGATCAGCTCGCCGGCGTCGGGGCCGTACGACGGAAGACGCTGCTGCGGCGTTTCGGAAGCCTGCGGGGCATCCGTCTGGCCTCGGTGGCCGAGCTGATCGAGACTCTAGGGCCGCGACTCGGTGCCTCGGTCTACGCTCAACTGCACGACGCCGCGGAGAATCCCCCGGCGGCGGGAGAGCGATCGGTCAGTGGCTCTTCGAGGGACGAATCCTGATACCATTCGGTCGCGATCAATGGCGACCAGTAACGATTCTCTGCCGCACTCTACCGCCCCGGCCGAACGCCTGGAATCGGTCCTCCTGACGGCTCTCATCGAGGAGGCCAACGGGCGCGTCACCCTGCCGGCCGATCCGGAGTGGGGTCCTCTCTACCTGCGCAAGGGCATGACCTATCTTTCGAAGGCCAAGGCCCTCGAGATCGTGCAGTCGGTGTCGCCGGCCGAACTGGAAAACCGCAAGCTGCTTCGCGGAGTCGAGGATCCCAGCAAGCGACGGCTGCTCCTGGCGATTCTGACCACGCGCCCCGGAGCGGCCACCATGGCGCGCTTCGAGGCCGGCAACCCTCCGGCGGCGGCGGCTCCCTTCATCGGTCCGCTGCCGACGCGGGACCTGATCGAGGAAAGTGCCCTTTACGGGGTGAGTGACGCCGCCCTGCTGGAAGGGCTCGGGGGGCCGACGGCGTGGCTCGAGACGCGGCTCAACGCTCCGGGCCTGGCCTGGTTGTCGGCGTTGGGACAGTCGGCGCAACGGTGGGTCTCGCGCTTCGCGGAGCCGGAGACCGTCGAGGTGGCACTGACCTCGGCCCGCGAACGGGGCCCGGCCCTGCGGGAGATCGCGAGGCTGCACGCCCTGGGAATCCTCTGGCAGGTGGCAGATCCGCGGAAGCGTGGCGACTCGGGGGAGCGCCGCGTGGCCGAGGGTTCGGCCCTGGTGCCTCCGGAGACCCTGGCGAGTTTTCTCGAGCGGATTCGGGACAGCCTGGCCGACGTGCCGCTGGGAGTCGACCAGGACCAACACCGTCGCGAGGTCGCCGAGCTGATCGCCCAGCGAGGAGGATCGGATCACTACGAACTGCTTGGGATCCCGCTCTCGACTCAGTCGGAGGAGATCATCGGTCCCTACCGCCAGCTCGCCCGGTTGGTCCATCCGGACCATGCGTCGCGGCTCCAACTGGCGGGGGGAGAGGCGGCCTTGGCAGTCCTGTTCGAACGGGCGACGAAGGCGTATCTCGTGCTCAGCGATCCCGACCGACGGCGCAAGTACGACGTCGAACTCGACCTCAGTGCCAGTCAGGTCGAGGAGCGGAGTGCGGAGGAGATCTCCGCATCCCGCCTCAAGATGGCTCATCGCAGCTACCGTGAGGCGCGCCGGCAGCTTCAGGCCGAGGACTTCCACTACGCCTACGAACACTGCCAGATCGCGGTCCACAACGATCCCCAGAATCCCGAGTACCTGGCCCTGCTCGGCGAGATTCAGAGCCACAACCCCAAGTGGTTGGGCGAGGCCGCCAACAGCCTGCTCAAAGCGCTCGAGATCAGGCCGAAGGAACCCGTGTTCCTCTACCAATTGGCGACGGTCTACGAGCGCATGGGCAACGATCAGGCCGCGTTGGGCGCCTACGAGGGGGTGCTCGAGAAGATGTCGAATCATCCCGGGGCGCTGGAGGGCGTGGAGCGGCTGAGTAGCAAGGCTAGCTCGGCGGGAGGCGGCGGGGTGGTCAGCACGCTGAAGCGCTGGTTCAGCGGGGAGTAGTCATCCCCTACCTGATCGACGGCAGCAATCTCGGAGGTGTCTTCGGGGGGGCAGAGGGGGCCCGGGACCGTCAGGCGGTGGTCCGACGGCTCCTGCCCTGGGCTCGAGGGCGGAAGGTGGTCGTGGTATTCGATGGTGAAGAGGATCCTCGCCTGGCCGTCGACTACGGCGGCTTGCGGGTTCGGTACTCGGGAACCCAGAGCGCCGATCAGACCATCCTGCAACAGGTTGGGCGAGGCGCGGGGTGGACGGTGGTCACCAACGACCGTGCCTTGCAGCAGGGATGCCGACACCGCGGGGCGCAGGTTCTCACCGTGACCGAACTGGCGGATCGGTTGCGGCCGGCCCCCGGACCGGAGCCCGGAGCCGAGGCCGACCCGCGGGTCGATCTCGATGATTGGGAGTCGTTCTTCTCGCGGGACCGCGATCCCTCCTGAGCGGCGAACTACAGCTGATCGTGGAGGAGGTAGGCGAAGCGCTCCACGAGCCGCGACCAACTCGAGCGCTGCCGCCAAGACTCGATCGTGATCCGCTCGGCCTCGGCCGGGGCGAAGAGCGGCAGTACCTGATCGAGCAGTTGCGCCGCGAAGGTGGGGTCCGGGATGGCGACTCCGAGTTCGGCGTTGATGTCGAAGGAGCGCTCGTCGAAGTTGGCCGAGCCGACGTAGGACCAGTGGCCATCGACCACCAGCACCTTGTGGTGGCAGAAGGCCTGCTGACTCTGGTAGAGCTCGACCCCGGCCTCGAGCATTCGATCGAAGAGGCGCTGCCCGGCTCGCTGCACGATCGGGCTGTCGGTGAAGCGCCCGGGGAGCAGGATGCGGATCCGCACCCCGCGCTGCGCCGCGGCTTCCAGCATGGCCGCGACCTCGGGTCCCGGAGCGAAGTAGGGGTTCTGCAGGACCAGATCCCGTTGCGCTCCTGCGATCATCAGGCGGTAGTAGAGTGAGGAGTTGGAGACTCCGCCGCGCGGCGAGCTCGCGATGACGTGGAGCGGCAATGGACCCTGAGGCGCAGACTCCGGGAAGTCGTCAGGATCGGCCAGCAGTTCGGACGATTCTTCCATCCAATTCTGGGCGAAGACCGACTGCAGTTGGCGGGTTGCCGGTCCGGTGATCCTCAGGGCCAGGTCTCGCCAGGGCGGTTCGGAATCCGGCCCCTGGTCCCACTCGCCGGCGATCCCGTGGCCGAACACGAAGGCCGTGGCGCCGTCGACCACGGCGAGTTTGCGGTGGTCCCGTTTGTTGAGTCGACCAAGAGTGCGGAATCGGAAGGGGTGGAACCACACGACCTGCACCCCCGTAGCCCGCAATTCGTCGATCAACTCGGGCTCCATCTCGAACGATCCGATCGCATCGACCAACAGTCGGACGGCGACGCCGGCTCGCGCCCGTTCGGCCAGGGCCTCGGCCACCCGGTGGCACACCGCCCCTCGCCACCAGGCGAAGACCTCGAGATGGACCGAGCGCTCGGCCCCCCCGATCGCGGCGATCAGCGCCGGGTAGAAACCCTCACCGTCGCGCAGGACTTCGACTCGGTTGCCCTCGCTGGGCCAGGCTCCGGTCAGACCCGCCAGGACCACGCCGAGGCGCTCTGGCGTCTCCAGGACCGCGGTGGGTACCCGGGTGTAGCGCTGTCGCCGGCTCGACCAGAGCAGGACGGCCAGAACGGCGGCGAGCACCGCGGCGACGGCTAGGATCCAGAAGAGCCAGCTGGGAACGATCACGGCTGAAGTGTATGCCGCGCGGGTCAGAGTTCTCGTCTCCAGGAATCCGCGGTGTACAGCCTACGGTCTGCTAGACTGACGGGGTCGGAGAGCCCCAGGTGGTCGCCGCTCGCCTTCGGGCGAGGGGAGGAAAGTCCGAACTCCTACGGGCAGCATGCTTGCTAACGGCAAGGCGCGGCGACGCGACGGAAAGTGCAACAGAGAGTAGACCGCCTAAGGTCGGGTTTCGGCCCGGCCCGGTAAGGGTGAAAGGGTGCGGTAAGAGCGCACCGCTCCGCCGGTGACGGTCGGAGGCACGGTAAACCCCATGTGGAGCAAGACCAAATAGGGAAGTGGACTCATCGAGTGCGGGCTGCCCGTCCCGCTCCTTCGGGACCGACTTCCGGGTAGGTTGCTCGAGACTGTCGGCGACGGTAGTCCTAGAGGAATGACCACCGCTCGGTCGTGACCGAGTACAGGATTCGGCTTATCGGGGCTCTCCGACATTTTCGCCCACCGCCGCCACTCGTAGCGTCGTCTGGTCGGTGACTACCAGGTCCAGCGGGATGTCGTGCGCCTCGCGGGGGAGCCGGTCGACCAGTTGTCGATCGTAGGCCAGGGCGATGGTGGTGGGACGACAGTCGGCGAGGAATCGATCGAAGTATCCCGTGCCGTAGCCAAGACGATACCCCGCGCGGTCAAAGCCGAGTCCGAGCACCAGGGCGACGTCGACTCGTGCCTCGATCGCGTGGCGGTCGATCTCGGGAGTACCTCGAGGTGGCTGCTGCAGTCCGTCCGACAGCGTGCGCAGGGGGCAGGGAAAGGCGTGGACGTGGAGCGACTTGTCCCGGGGCTCCGCGCGCGGGACGTAGACCCGCTTGCCCTGCTGCTGGAGCCGCTCGATGATGTTCCAGGTGTCCACCTCGACGCCGAAGGAGAGGCAACTGAGGATGCCTTGGGCCCGCTGAACTTCGGGTAGGGCGAGGACTCGTTCGGCGATCTGTACCGACGCACGGGCCCGTTCGGGATCGCTGAGGCGGTCCAGGGCCTTGGTCAGCTCTTGGCGAAGGTCGTTCTTGTCGAGAGGTGGTTCGTTCATGGTTCCTCGGGGGGAGAGTCTTCGGCCGAACGCGTGATCAGACGGGCGCCGCGGCGTCGGGTGAGATAGCTGTATCCCCACTCGATCAACACCAACAAGCGGTTGGTGAAGCCGGCGAGGTAGAGGATGTGGATCAACAACCAGAGGACCCAGGCGGGGTAGCCCGAGAAGCGGGCGCGGCCGATCTCGGCCACGGCGGCGGCTCGGCCGATGACCGCGAGTTGGCCCTTGTCACGGTAGCGGAAGGGGGGCGTGGACTGGCCTCGCAGCCGACGGCTGAGGAGCCGACCGGCGTAGCGACCCTGCTGCATGGCGACCGGGGCCACCCCGGGCAACGGTTTGCCCGCCGCGTCGGCGGCCGCGGCGAGATCGCCGAGAACCAGAACCTCGGGGTGTCCGGGTAGGGTCAGGTCGGGCTCTACCGGTACCCGCCCGCCGGGGCCGGGCTCCAGACCGGCGCCTTCGAGCAGCGAGGCAGCCAGGGGGGACGGGGCGACGCCACTCGCCCACAGCACGGTGCCGGCGGCCACGGTACGTTCGCCGTCGGGGCGGCGAATCGTCACCTCGTCGGGACCGATCGCCGTGACCAACGAGTCGAGCCAGATCTCGACCCCGAGCCGCTCCAGCGAGTGGGCCGCGGCCGCCGACGAGGCCTCGCTCAGCGCCGGCAGGACTCGCGGCGCGCCGTCGACGAGCAGGATCCTGGCCCGGCTCGGATCGATGCGGCGGAAGTCCCGGCGTAGGGTCCAGTGCGCGAGTTCGCCCAGGGCACCGGCGAGTTCCACTCCGGTAGGCCCGGCTCCGACCAGCACGAAGGTGAGGGCGGTCTCCTGCTCCACCGGGTCGTCGCTGCGCTCGGCCCGTTCGAAGGCATCGAGCAGCCGGGCGCGCACCCGGGTCGCGTCCTCGATCGTCTTCAACCCGGGAGCATGCTGCCGCCACTCGTCGTGTCCGAAGTAGTGGTGGGTGGCGCCCGCGGCCACCACGAGGAGATCGTAGGTCAATGTGCTGTCTCGGAGGATGACGGCCCGCCGTTCGAGGTCGACGGACTGGACTTCGTCGAGCCGGACCGAGACGTTCGGCTGTCGGCTCAAGATGCCCCGGAGGGGAGCCGAGATCTCGGCCGGGGACAGTCCGCCGGTAGCGACCTGGTAGAGGAGTGGTTGGAAGAGGTGGAAGTTGCGCCGATCGACCAGGGTCACCCGGGCCGAGCTCCGGGCGAGACCGCGGGCGGTGGCGAGGCCGGCGAAACCGCCGCCAATGATCACGACGTGGGGTCGCACGGGTTCGACGGGGGATCGGCTCATGGTGGCGGTTCCTGCGGTTCGAGGAGCAGAGGTTGGCGCGGTCGAACGCTGAGAAGAGGGGGCGAGGGGAGAGGAACCTCCCAGCCTGGTTCCCCCGGTCTGGCGTATCATACCGAGATGATCGACCGCGCCTCGATTCAGCCTCCGCCGCCGGTCGAGCCGGGGGCTCGAGTGGGGGTTGCGGCGCTGTCCGGGGCGCTCGATTTGCTCGCCCTCGACCGGGGAATCACCGCTCTGCGGGAGTTGGGATTCGAGGTGGGGGAGGCCGAGAACCTGCGCTACCGGTGGGGGATCTTCGCCGGCACCGAGGAGGAACGGCTGTCCGGGTTTCACCGCCTGGCTGCCGACCCCGCCGTCGAAGCCATCCTCTTCGGACGAGGCGGAGCGGGTCTCTTGGGGCTGCTACCCCGACTCGACTGGGACCTTCTGGGGCGGTTCCCGCGTGCCTACGTCGGGTACTCCGACCTGACGCCGTTTCTGCTGCAGGTGGTCGAGCGCCTGGGTTGGTCGGCGTTGCATGGTCCGATGGTGGCGCCCGATCTGGGCCGTGGTCTCGAGCCGGTGGAGGAACAGTCGCTGCTCGCCGCGTTGGCGGGCCGGTCGCAGGTCCTGTCGGTTCCTCATACCTTCTGCGAGGGCCGGGTCGAAGGACCGTTGCTCGGCGGTTGTCTCAGCTTGCTGACCGGTACCCTGGGCACCCAGTTCGAGGTGGATCTGAGGGGCTCGATCCTCTTCCTGGAGGATATCGACGAACCGGCCTACCGCGTCGATCGGATGTTGACCCAACTACACCTCTCGGGTAATCTGCCCGGCATACGAGGCATGGTTCTAGGGTATCTCGGCGAGTCATGGGACGCGGCGAGGACCGAGGACTGGCAGAACCGCGTTCTACGTTGGTTCGAGGGTCCGGCCATTGGAGGCATGCAGGCGGGACACGGTGTTCCCAACCTGACTCTGCCTCTCGGTCTCACGGCGCGCCTCGACTCGGCTCGTCGCGAACTGACCGTCGGTATCCAGTAAGGCTGAGGTTTTTGATGGCTAAGCCAGTATTCAAGTCCACCGCAAAGAAGGCCCCGGTTCCCACCGCGACCCACTCAGCGGGTGAGTTTCTGTTCAAGGAGGGGGACCTCGGCACCGAGATGTACATCCTCCAGGAGGGTGAGGTCGAGGTACTTCAGGTCTTCGACGGCAAGGAAGAGGTCCTGGCGGTGTTGGAGAAGGGCGACTTCTTCGGCGAGATGTCGATCTTGGAGGACCTGCCCCGAAACGCCTCGGCGCGCGCTCGGACCGACTGTTCGGTCCTCTGCATCAACGGCACGACCTTCGACCAGATGCTGCGCAACAAGCCTGAGATCGCGGTGCGCATCATGCGCAAACTCTCCCGTCGCTTGCGTCAGACCGATCAGATGCTGAAGGAGGCCCTGGGGAGCAAACACCGTCAGTCGACCGAATTGCCGCTTCCTACGACTTCGGCGGAGCGCGAGATGGGTCCCCAGACCCTGCACCACGAGCCGACGGGCATCGAGTTCCACCTGGCGGCCCGCGGCGACACCCTGGTGGGGCGACGGGACCCGGTCACGGGGATCAATCCCGACATCGATCTCACCGGAGCCGATACCCAGCGCTCGACCAGCCGACGTCACGCCAAGATCGTGCACAAGGACGGCCAGTACTTCGTGTGCGAGGAGATCGGTACCATGAACGGGACCTTCGTCAACGGCGAGAGGATCGAGACCGGCGTGCTGGTTCCCTTCTCGGCCGGCGACGAGGTGC
>JAUIDB010000069.1 GCA_030429235.1 Thermoanaerobaculia bacterium
GTTGACTCTCGAGAACAACCTGCTGACCCTGACCGGCGAGCGTCGATTCGAGGCCGAAGACAACACCAAGGACTATCACCGGATCGAGCGCGCCTACGGCCGCTTCACCCGGTCGTTCACTCTGCCTCGGAACGTCGAATCGGACAGTGTCAAGGCCAGTTTCCAGAATGGCGTGCTCACCATCGAGCTGCCCAAGAAGGAGCAAGCCAAGGCCCGGCGCATCGACATCTCGTAAGCGCTCTGGCCCCTCGACGGCCCGGCCCGCACCAGCGGCCGGGCCGTTCTGTGTCTGCTAGCATCCCGGAACATGCGAAAGGTCTCGTTGTTCTGGGTGCTGTTGTTCAGCCTGCTCGTCGGGTGCGGTCCACGTACGTCGGACAGCGAAGGGACTGCTCCCCCCTCGGAGCGCCCACTGGTCATCGCCGCCGCGGCCGACTTCTCTGGACCGAACGAGCTGCTTTCCTCCTCCCAGCTCGATCACGAGATCCGGAGCAACCTGTTCCTTCACCTGGTGCAAGAACAGCCCGACTACCAGGACTCGCCGCCCACCTTCGCCCCTCAGTTGGCGAGAAACCACTCCTGGTCGGAAGACCGTCTGCAACTGACCTTCGAACTGCGCGAAGACCTCGTCTGGAGCGACGGGACCCCGATCACTGCCGACGACGTCCGTTGGACCTGGGAAGCCCAGACCTCGCCCGAGGTGGGCTGGGTCTACTCCTTCGTCAAGGACTCGATCCGTGACGTCGAGATCCTCGATCCTCACACCGTCAGGTTCCATTTCACCCGCGTGTACGCCAACCAACTCCTCGATGCGAACGAGGGGTTCATCCTGCCGAAGCACGCGTGGAGCGAACTCCCGTGGGCCGAGTGGCGCGGCAACGCGCAGTGGTTTCAGGACCACCTCGTCGTCTCGGGGCCCTTTACGGTCGACTCCTGGACTCCCCAACAGGAGACCGTTCTCGCCCCCAATCCCAGGTACCACCGGCCAGAACGTCCCCGCCTCGACCGCGTGGTGGTCCGCGTCCTGCCGGACGAATCGGCCCGCTTCCGGCAGTTCCTATCCGGTGACGTCGACCTCCTACGGTCCCTTCCCACCGATCGGCTGGCCGAGGTCGAGGCCAACCCCGAACTGACCGTCCGCGAGATCGACTCGCGCCAGTACAACTTCATCGCCTGGAACAGCCTCCGGCCCCTCTTCGCCGATGCCGCCACCCGCCGTGCTCTGACCCAGGCGATCGATCGCCAGGCACTGGTCGACACGCTGTACGGCGGGCGGGCCCGAGTCGCTTCGTCGCCGTTTCCCGCCAACGTTTGGGCTCACGACGCCTCCCTCGAGCCATGGCCGTACGATCCCGAAGCCGCACGGCGAGCCTTCGCCGACCTGGGCTGGAGCGACAGCGACGCCGATGGTTTCCTCGATCGCGACGGGGTGGCGTTCTCGTTCGAGCTGAGCACCAATACCGGCAATCAGCTGCGCCGCGACGCGCTGTTGATGATCCAGGAACAGCTCGCCCGGGTGGGGATCGACGCCCGACCCAAGTTTCTCGAGATCCAGGCGCTGATCGAAAGCAACAATAGCCACGAGTTCGACGCCACCCTTGGGGCCTGGGGCATCGACACCAGTCTCGACGTGAGCTACGCGTTCCACAGCTCCGAGATCGATGGTGGCGCCAACTACGGTGGCTACGACAACCCGCGCGCCGACGAGCTGATGAACCAGATCTCCGAGGTCTCCGAGATGGCCGAAGCCAAGCCGCTCTTCGACGAACTGCAGCAGATCCTGCACCAGGACCAGCCCTACACCTTTCTCTGGGAGCCGCCTAACCTCCTGGGTCTGAATCGTCGAATCCGGGACGCTCACCCCAACGCCCTCCTGATGCTGTTCGACCTCGAGGACTGGAGCTTGGTCCCCCACGACCGCAACGGCCACTGAGACGGATCGGATCGGCGTTCCCAGATGCTCCGCTACGTACTGCGTCGCATCGCCGCTTCGGCCCTGCTGCTCTTCCTCGTCCTGACCGGGGTCTTCCTCCTCCTCCGCCTGGCCCCGGGCGATCCGATGGCCTTGCTCGAAACGCCCCGTATTCCCGCCGAGGCGCGCGAGGAACTGCGCCGCTCCTGGGGCCTGGACCAGCCCCTCGCAACGCAGTACGTCCGGTGGCTGGGCGGCACCCTGGCTGGCGACTGGGGCACCTCCTTCTCCCATCATCGACCGGCGACCGACGTGGTGCGCAGCGCCCTGCCCGCCACACTGTGGCTGGGCGGTGCCGCCCTCCTCCTGCAGCTCCTGCTGGGACTCCCGCTGGGTACGCTCGCGGCACGACGAGCCGGTTCTCTGGGGGACCACGGCCTCAGGGTCCTTTCGCTCTCTCTCTACGCCACTCCCACCTTCTGGCTGGGCATCGTCGCCCTGCTCTGCTTCACCTATCGATGGCCCATCTTCCCCCCGAGCCACCTCCAGTCAGTGTTTCTGGCGCCGGGGGCGATCCCGCTCTGGAGTGACCGACTCCACCACCTTGCGCTCCCGGTCCTCGTCCTCGGGATCTCTGGCGTCGGCGGCTGGATCCGCTACACCCGGGCCAGCGTGCTCGAAGTCCTGTCGCAGGATCACCTCGTCGCCCTCCGAGCCCGAGGGATTCCCGAGCGGAGGGTCCTCTGGATCCACGCTCTGCGGTCGGCCTTGCCCTCGCTGCTCCAGGTCCTCGGATTCACCCTGCCGCTACTGCTGAGTGGTGCCTTGATCCTCGAGGTGCTCTTCTCCTGGCCGGGCCTGGGACAGGTGACGTACGGAGCCCTGTTGAGTCGCGACTACCCCCTGATCCTGGCTTGATCGCTGACCTGCTGCAGGCGTGGATCGATCCTCGAGTGCGCGACCAGCTACGGGGTTCCGGTTGATGCGCCTCGAACTCCGCTGCAGCCTGGCGCTCCTCCTCCTGCTCCTGCTGGTAGCGGTGGCCGCGCCCTGGTTGGCCCCCCTGGATCCGAACCAGCAGGTCGACCCGGCTGCCGCTCGGCTTCTCCCGCCCGGTAGTACGCGCTACCTCATCGACGAGGGCGCTCGGACGCTGGCGGCTGAGCAGCTCTCCCCAGATCAGAGCGAATACCTGCGCCTGGGAAGCTGGCGATCGGTCTCCGACTCTGCGCCGCAGCCACGGCGCTTCTGGCTCGGAACGGATCGGTACGGACGCGACGTCGCTTCGCGGGTGGTCTACGGAGCTCGAGCCTCCCTCCGCGTCGCCGTGGCCACCACGTTGGTGTCTCTCGTTCTCGGCCTGTTGGTTGGCGGGATCGCTGGCTGGCGCGGAGGTCTCGTCGATGCGCTGCTGATGCGCATGGCCGACGCGCTCTTCGCCTTTCCCCAACTGTTCCTCGTCCTGGCGGCGGCCGCACTCTGGAGTACCGGTGAGCTTGCGATCGTCGTCATCCTGGGCACGACGAGTTGGATGGAGACCGCACGCATCACGCGCTCCGAGATCTTGCGGATCCGCGGGACCGACGCTCTCGACGCGGTGCGCGGGCTAGGGCTTTCCCCCCCGCGGATCCTCACCCACCATCTGCTCCCGTTCGTCCTACCTCCGGTCCTGATCCACACTGCACTCCGGGTCGGCGACATTATTCTGATCGAGGCCTCGCTCTCCTTTCTCGGATTCGGTATCCAGCCACCGAATCCGAGCTGGGGCAATCTGATCGCCGAAGCGACCGACGTCCTCGACCGAGCCTGGTGGGTTGCGGTGTTCCCTGGAGCCGCCCTCACTCTCACCGTCCTCGCCTTCGGGCTGCTGGCCGACGGACTGGCTGATCGGCTCGATCCGCGGCGGCAGGGTTAGACTCCCGACATGTTCGAGCAGCAGCGAGTCGTCGTCGTGATGCCGGCCTACGAAGCGGCCAAGACGCTCGAGAGAACCTTTCGCGAGATCCCGCAGCCGCTGGTCGACGAGGTCATTCTCGTCGACGACGGCAGTAGCGACGACACCGCGACCCTGGCGCAGGCGCTAGGCATGTTCGTCCACATCCACCCCGCCAACCGAGGCTACGGTGCGAATCAGAAGTCCTGCTACCGCATCGCCCTGCAACGGGGGGCCGATATCATCGTCATGGTCCACCCCGACTACCAGTACTCGCCGCGTTTGATCCCGGCCATGGTCTCGATGGTAGGCAGCGGTCACTACGACGCGGTCCTGGGGTCCCGTATCCTCGGCCGCGGCGCCCTTGCCGGAGGGATGCCCCGCTACAAGTACGTCGCCAATCGATGCCTCACACTGGTGGAGAACCTCCTGGTGGGAGCCAAGCTCAGCGAGTACCACACCGGCTATCGAGCCTTCAGTCGCCGTCTGCTCGAGGCGATCCCGCTCGAACAGAACTCCGATGACTTCGTGTTCGACAACCAGATGCTGGTCCAGACCCTGGACCGAGGGTTCAGCATCGGAGAGATCAGCTGCCCCACGCGCTACTTCGACGAAGCCTCGAGCATCAACTTCCGTCGCTCCTGCATCTACGGTTTCGGGGTCCTCGGAACCGCCCTGCTCTATCGACTGCACCGAATGGGAATCATTCGCTCGCAGCTCTTTCGGTCCCGAGAAGCAGGCTCGGAACTGGAGGCCAGGCAACGGCGCGATCCAGGCTCTGATCCCGGCGGTTGACAGCAACTCGACGGACCGGCGAGACTCGGTTTGTTTCGACGCCGCCGTCGATGCTTTCACGCAACGTTCGCACCGCGCCCCAGCCCACCCCAGACTCCCTGCTTCGGAGGCAAGGACCGATGACTACCGCTCGCCCTCTCGATCCCACCGATACCTTTGTACGACGTCACCTCGGCCCGAGCGAGGCCGAAATCAGCGAGATGCTCGACTCTCTCGGCTTCGAGTCCCTCGACGATCTGATCGCGGCCGCGGTTCCCGGAGGCATCCGCTCCACCGAAGCGCTGGCGATCCCCGAGGGACTGGGTGAACGAGAACTGATCGAGACCCTCCGCAGCCTGGCCGAAGAGAACGAGGTGTACCGCTCCTACATCGGCATGGGCTACTACGGATGCGTCACGCCACCGATCCTCCAGCGCAACATCCTGGAGAATCCCGGCTGGTACACGCAGTACACGCCCTACCAGGCCGAAATCTCCCAGGGACGGATGGAGGCCTTGCTCAACTTCCAGACGATGGTCGCGGACCTGACGGGTCTGCCCTTGTCGAACGCCTCGCTCCTGGACGAAGCGACGGCGGCGGCGGAAGCGATGGCCATGTGTCACGCGATCCTGCGCAAGAAGCGGCAGCGCTTCTTCGCCGCCGATGACTGCCACCCCCAGACCCTGGCGGTACTCGCCACCCGCGCCGAACCGCTGGGCATCGACCTGGTCGTAGGACCCGCTTCGGACTACGAACCCACCGAGGAGTTCTGTGGCATGCTGCTGCAGTACCCGACCACCGACGGTCGGATCGAGGACTATCGCGAGCTCATCGTCCAGGCCGATGGAATCGGCGTCCTCGCGGTACTCGCCACCGACCTCCTGGCGTTGACCCTGCTCACGCCCCCGGGCGAACTGGGAGCCCACATCGCCGTCGGCTCGAGCCAGCGCTTCGGAGTACCGATGGGTTTTGGTGGTCCCCATGCCGCGTTCCTCGCCACCTCCGACGACTACGCCCGCCAGATGGCGGGACGCATCATCGGAATCTCTAAGGACAACGCCGGCAACCCCGCCTTCCGACTGGCCCTGCAAACCCGCGAACAGCACATCCGCCGTGAAAAGGCCACCTCGAACATCTGCACGGCCCAGGTTCTCCTGGCGGTGGTGGCTGGAATGTACGCGGTGTACCACGGTCCAGAGGGACTCCGATCGATCGCCCGGCGGGTGCGGGCCGCGACCTCCCTGCTCGCCACTGGTCTCGAGCGACTTGGAGTCCACCGGGATCCGACGCCATTCTTCGACACTCTTCGAGTGCGGCCGGCCGACCCCGCCAGCGTTCTGGCCGCCGCCGCAGAACGCAGGATCAACCTGCGCGACTTCGGCGATGGCTCGGTCGGGATCGCTCTCGACGAGACCGTCACCCGGGCCGACCTCGAGGATCTCCTCTTCTGCTTCACCGAAGACGACCTGCCCTTCTCCGTCGTCGAGCTGGAGGATCTCGGCAGCAGCCCGCTCGGCGCTCCCTTCGAACGCCAGACCGAGTTTCTCCAACAGTCGGTGTTCAACTCGTACCATTCCGAGCACGAGATGCTGCGGTACCTCTTCCGTTTGCAGAACCGCGACCTCTCGCTGACGCACTCGATGATCCCGCTGGGTTCCTGCACCATGAAACTCAACGCCACCACCGAGATGGTGCCGATCTCCTGGCCTGAGTTCGCGGACCTGCATCCCTTTGCTCCGACCGAGCAGACGACCGGCTACCAGAGACTCTTCCTATCCCTCGAGAACTGGCTGGCCGAAATCACCGGCTTCGACGCGGTGTCGTTGCAGCCCAACGCGGGCTCCCAGGGGGAGTACACCGGCCTCCTCGTGATCCGCGGCTACCACCACCACCGGGGAGACACCGACCGCACGATCTGCCTCATCCCCACCTCGGCCCACGGTACGAACCCGGCGAGCGCCTTCATGGCCGGCTTCAAGGTGGTGGCCGTGCGCTGCGACGACGATGGCAACATCGACCTGGACGACCTGCGCGCCAAAGCCGAGAAGCACCGCGATCAACTCGGCGCCCTGATGGTCACCTACCCCTCGACCCACGGTGTCTTCGAGGAAACGATCAGCACGGTGTGCGACATCATCCACGAACATGGTGGCCAGGTCTACCTCGACGGTGCCAACCTCAATGCCCTGGTGGGCCTGGCCCGCTTGCGCGAACTCGGTGCCGACGTCTGCCACCTCAACCTGCACAAGACCTTCTGCATCCCCCACGGTGGAGGTGGTCCCGGTATGGGACCCATCGGCGTCGCCGCGCACCTCGCTCCGTTCCTGCCGGGCCATCCGGTCGTCGACGGTGTCGGCGGCGAGCATGCCATGGGCGCCGTCTCGGCCGCGCCGTGGGGTAGCCCCCTGATCCTCCCCATCTCGTGGTCGTACATCGCCATGATGGGAGGCGAGGGTTTGACCCGCGCCACCAAGGTGGCGATCCTCAACGCCAACTACATGGCGCACCGGGTCGCACAGCACTACGACATCCTGTACACCGGTCAGAATGGGCGCGTCGCCCACGAGTTCATCGTCGACATGCGGAACTTCAAACAGGTGGGGGTCACAGTCGACGACGTGGCCAAGCGGCTCATGGACTACGGATTCCACGCTCCCACCATGTCTTGGCCCGTGGCGGGGACGATCATGGTCGAGCCCACCGAGAGCGAGTCCAAGGCGGAGCTCGACCGCTTCTGCGACGCCCTGATCGCAATCCGTCAGGAGATCGCCCAGATCGAAGCGGGAGAGATCGACGCTGAGGCCAGTGCACTCCGGGGCGCTCCCCACACGGCCGATGCGATCGCCGCCGACCAGTGGGACCGGCAGTACAGCCGGCAGGAGGCGGCATTCCCGGCCGAATGGACCCGGAACGGCAAGTTCTGGCCCGCCGTGGGACGCGTCGACAACGCCTACGGAGACCGCAACCTGGTCTGTACCTGCGACCCCCTCGATAGCTTCCTCGAGGACTGACGAGGTTCGTCTCGTGGCCCGCCGGGGGCCGCTCCACGCGGTCGAGATCCTCGTCACCGCCCGGCACCGAGCTGGTAACATCGCCGCATGTCGTTGACCGAGAGCCTGCGCGTCGCACCGGGGAGTCGCCCCCGGTTGGAGGAGATCGATCCCACCGAGTTTGCCGGCTGGGACGACAAGAAGGCGGCCAAGAAACAACTCGAAGAGGAGAAGGAGCACCTGGCCGAGTTGCAGCGCGCCCTCTACGCCGAATCGAAACAGTCCCTGCTGGTCGTGTTCCAGGCGCTCGACGCCGGCGGCAAGGACGGAACCATCCGCAGCATCTTCTCCGGCATCAACCCCCAGGGCTGCCGCGTCACCTCCTTCAAGGCTCCCACCAAACTCGAACTCGCCCACGACTTCCTGTGGCGAGTGCACCAGGCGGCGCCCGCCAAGGGACAGATCGCAGTCTTCAACCGCTCACACTACGAAGACGTCCTCATCGTGCGGGTCGACCAGCTCGCTCCCGAGAGCGTCTGGTCCCAGCGCTACGAGCAGATCAACCAGTTCGAAGCCCTACTCGCCAGCCAGGGTACCCGGATCCTGAAGTTCTACCTGCACATCAGCAAGGACGAGCAGAAGGAACGGTTCCAGGAGCGCCTCGACATCCCGGAGAAACACTGGAAGTTCTCGGCCGACGACCTCGAGAAGCGCAAGCAGTGGGACGACTACCGCCTGGCGTTCGAGGATGTGTTCACACGCTGCAGCACGGAGGTAGCTCCCTGGTTCATCGTCCCAGCCAACCGCAACTGGGTGCGCAACCTACTAGTCGCTCGGATCCTGCGGGAGACACTCGAAGCGATGGATCCACAGTATCCGACGCCCAAGGACTTCGACCCCTCGGCGTACATCATCGAGTAGTGAGACCGCAAGGAAGATCGGAAAGGTGACCCTTCTCGCCACCTCATGGGGGACTTCGATTGCAAGACACCAGTGAACCACTCTTGGTCTTGACTCCTGGCCTAGGAGCAGTCGCAACCACCTTCATCGCTGGTGTAGAGGCCGTTCGCCGAGGGATCTCGTCGCCCATCGGCTCGCTGACTCAGCTTCAGACGATCCGTCTAGGTCCCCGCTCGGCAGAGCGCAACCCCCTGATCAAGGACTTTCTCCCGCTGGCCGATCTGGATCAGCTCGTCATGGAGGCGTGGGACCCGATCCCAGAAAACGCCCTCCAAGCCGCGCGCCGAGCTCGAGTGCTCGATTCTTCAGATCTCGATCCAGTGGCCGAGTTCCTGGCCGAGATCAGACCCCTGCCAGCCGTCTTCGACCAGAACTACGTCCGCCGGCTTGAGGGTACGAACGTCAAGAAGCTAGAACGGAAACGCGAGCAAGCGGAGGCCCTGCGCGAAGACATCCGCAATCTCAAAGCGAAGCACCGCACCTCGCGGGCGGTGATGATCTGGTGTGGCTCGACAGAGATTCACCTCGAACCCAGCACCTGCCACCAGGACCTCGATGCCTTCGAAGAGGGGCTCGATCGCAACGATCCGGCCATATCCCCTTCGCAACTCTACGCCTACGCGGCAATCCAAGAGGGCGTTCCCTACGCCAACGGAGCTCCCAATCTCTCAGCCGACTTCCCGGCCCTCGAAGACCTGGCTCGGCAGAAGACAGTGCCGATCGCCGGGAAGGACTTCAAGACGGGGCAGACGCTCCTCAAGACGGTCTTGGCTCCCGCCTTCAAGGCCCGCATGCTCGGGATCGACGGTTGGTTCTCGACCAACATCCTCGGCAACCGAGACGGGGCGGTCCTCGATGATCCCGACAGCTTTCGCAGCAAGGAAGTCTCCAAGTCGGGTGTTCTCGACACAATCTTGCAGCCAGAGCTCTATCCAGACCTGTTCGCCAACCTCTACCACAAGGTTCGGATCAACTACTACCCTCCACGCGGCGACGAGAAGGAAGGATGGGACAACATCGACATCTTTGGCTGGCTTGGCTACAAGATGCAGATCAAGGTCGACTTTCTCTGTCGGGACTCCATCCTCGCGGCCCCCCTGGTTCTCGACCTGGCCCTGCTCCTCGACCTCGCCCAGCGGTGCGGCGAGAGTGGCATCCAAGAGTGGCTTTCCTTCTTCTTCAAGAGCCCCCAGGTGTACCCTTCGCATGTGGCGGAGCACGACCTCTTCATCCAACATTTCAGGCTGAAGAACACGCTGCGCCGGCTAGGCGGCGCCGAGGTCGTGACACATCTCGCGGAAGACCCACCTGGTTCCTGAGGCTCAAGGGTCCCGAGTGCC
Organism: Thermoanaerobaculia bacterium; assembly: GCA_030429235.1. Classification (GTDB taxonomy): domain Bacteria; phylum Acidobacteriota; class Thermoanaerobaculia; order Multivoradales; family JAIOJS01; genus JAIOJS01. Next base: position 9,910 of record JAUIDB010000069.1, read on the forward strand.
CGCAGTGCGTCTCGATCGCTGGACGGTCCTCTTCCTGAGCCTGGCACTGGTCGAAACGGCCGCGGCAATCGCCGCCGGCGGCTTCTGGTGGTTGCTGCTCTGGCCGGCCGGCGCCCACCTGTTGCTGGGGCTCGCGTTCCTCACCGACCGACCGAGCATGCTGGGAAAGCTACCCGACGGTACTCGTTCCCTGGTTCGGCGCCTTGCCCTCGCTCCCTACACACTCTTCTTGACCCTCTTTCACCGAATCGCCGGACGCTACGACGAACGAGAACGTCCACTGGAAGTGGTCCCCGGCGTCTTCCTCAGCGGTCGGGCTCGGCCCAGTTCGATCCCCCCGGGGCTCGAGCTGATCGTCGACGTAGCCAGTGAACTCCCGGCCCTGGTGCGTCCGGGGGAAGTCGACTACGTTCGGGTCTCCTGCCTCAACCGTCGGGTGCCGATCCTCGCCGAAGCCTGCCAGGCCCTGCGTCGATTGGAGCAAGCGGGCGGTCCAGTCCTCGTGCACTGCGGTGCCGGCAAAGGGCGATCCGCAGCCCTGGTCGCGGCCCTACTCCTCAGGAGGGGGTTTGCGGCCGATGTCGATACCGCCGAGGAGATCCTGCGACGGGTCAAGCCGGGGGTTCGACTCCACCCGGCGCAGCGCCGCTTCGTGGATCGGCTCGTTCTTGCCGCCGAAGCCTCAGATAGCCAGAGCGCGTCCGCCTGAGAGCGGTGGCGGTTGTCGCTAGCGCCAGGGCCACCAGCATCGCGCGAAACAGGAAGGACGGTCCGGCGGGAGCCAACAGCCAACGGTCGCCGACGGGGCTGAGGATTGCCCCGAGGCAAAACGTCACCAACCGCTCGGGCCGCTGCATCAGTCCCGCTTTCAACTCGGCACCCAACGATTCCGCCTTGGCTCGAGCATACGACACCACGAGGCTCGATCCCTGCGCCAAGACACAGGCGGCCAGAGCAATCGGGTACTCCCGAACCGCGAGCGCGGCTCCGATGAACAGCGCGACCTCCGACCATCGGTCCAGGGTGCTATCGAGGAAGTTGCCAGCGACCGAAGTTCGTTCGCTGCTGCGCGCCACTCGGCCGTCGAAATAGTCCAGCGACGCCGCGCAGAGAGCCACGGCTCCACCGGTCGCGATCATGCCGCTGCCCATGACTGCAGCGGCCAGGACGGAGAGCAGAAAGCTAAGG
>JAUIDB010000018.1 GCA_030429235.1 Thermoanaerobaculia bacterium
CTCCCAACCTGAACTGAGTGATGCTGCCGATCCCGCGTCCTCCTTGGTCTGCGATCGTCACTTGTCCCACTATAGGACTCCTCCGGGGCCCGATCGATTCCCTACCAGATCCAAGACCAGAGTCGGTAGCGACTCGACCGATCCAGACGTGGAGCGCCCTCGAAGCGTCACGAGTCGTACCCGATGGGACTTGCCCTCCAGTTCGACCCCAGTGTCACAGACTTGTCGCTTGGCGACCGGCTCCTCGGGTAGACTCAGATCTCATCTGCTCCACTGCTAGAAAGTCCCCAGCGTCTGGTCTTATCGACTCGGCGACCCCTATGAAGCGCGAAGCCCGAAGAACGTTCATCCTAGCGATCGCTTCCGGTCTGCTCCTCGGAGCCGGGGCCTTCACGTTCCGCTACGCTGAGGGTCTCTCCTACTTCAGCACCGATCCCGCGGCCTGCGTGAACTGCCACATCATGCAGCCGCAGTACGACTCCTGGCAGAAGGCCAGCCACCACACCGTAGCGGGGTGCGTGGATTGTCACCTCCCCCACGACCTGGTGCCGAAGTACCTGGCCAAAGCGGAGAACGGCTACTTCCATTCCAAGGGCTTCACGCTCCAGGACTTTCCCGAACCCATCCAAATCCGGGGATCGAACAAGCAGATCCTGCAAGAGAATTGCCTCGCCTGCCACGAGGGTCTGGTCCACGACCTGGTGGCCGGAGCGACGGTGGCGGTCGACGCCGTCAACTGCATCCACTGCCACCGCTCGGTCGGACACGGCGATACCGTCGGTCTAGGCGGACGCGACCGCGGCGAGGAGGCCGAGAGGAATCGACCATGAAGAGAGAAGAAGAAGCTGGAATCGGCCGCATCGGTTTCCTGGTGACCTTGATCCTGGTGGCAGTAGCGACCGCCATCGTCGTCGGGCTGTTGATGAACATCCGCGAGCGTAAGGCCGAAGCGACCCAGGCACACGTTCGACTGGTCGAACTCACCGAAGACGACACCGATCCGGCGAAGTGGGGGCAGAATTTCCCACGGCAGTACGACTCCTACCAGCGGACCGCGATCTCGACCCGGACCCGCTTCGGAGGCCACGGAGGCAGCGAAGCGCTTCCCGAGGAGAAGATCGAACGGGACCCCTGGCTCAAGCGGATGTTCCGGGGATACGCCTTCTCCATCGACTACCGCGACCGGCGCGGCCACGCCTACATGCTGGTTGATCAGGAACAGACGGAGCGGCAGACCAAACCACAGTCGGGGTCTTGCCTCCACTGCCACGCCTCGGTGATGCCCCTCTACCGCGAACTCGGCAACGGAGACGCCGTGGAAGGGTTCCGGCAGACCAACGAGTGGTCGTACGCCGATCTCAACGCCAAGCTCCACGAGATGGACCAGGCGCACCCCGTGTCGTGCGGTGACTGCCACGCTCCGGACACCATGGCCCTGCGGGTGACCCGCCCGGGTTTCCTGCTCGGTCTACAGGAGCTGGCCGAGTCCGACGCTCCGGTACCCCATCTGCCGTCGATGGAGCGCTGGCGTGAAGGATCACGCAGCGAACCTTACGACCCCAATCTTCACGGCACGCGGCAGGAGATGCGTTCCAACGTCTGCGGGCAGTGCCACGTCGAGTACTACTGCGGGAGCGCCTTCACGCTCACCTTCCCCTGGGGCAAAGGCTTGAAGATGGAGGACTTGGAGCAGTACTGGGATGAGACCGAAATGCCCGATGGCTCCCGCTTCTTCGACTACAAACACGCCGACACGGGCGCTGAAATCCTCAAGGCTCAACACCCCGAGTACGAGCTCTGGAGCCAGGGGATCCACGCCCGCTCCAACGTCGCCTGTGCCGACTGTCACATGCCCTACATGCGCGAAGGCGCGACCAAGATCTCCGACCATTGGGTGCGAAGCCCACTCTTGAACGTAAACCGTGCCTGCCAGACCTGCCACCACTTCCCGGAGGAGGAGATGTTGGCGCGCGTCGATCGCATCCAGGAGACCAACTACAACCTGCTGCAGCGGGCGGCCGATGCGTTGATGGACCAACTCGATGCCATCGAGGCCGCTCAGGCGGACGGCGCGACGGCGGAACAACTGGCGACTGCCCTCGACTTGCAACGCAAGGCTCAGTGGCGGCTCGACTACATCGCCGCCGAGAACTCGATGGGGTTCCACGCTCCGCAGGAGGCAGCACGGATTCTCGCGGAGGCGGCTGACTACGCCCGCCAGGGCCAGGTCGCCGCGTCGCAGTGGCAGGAACAACCCGCTCCGCCCAGTCGCTGAGAGTTCGAGGCAGGGCTCGACCGCTCCCGAGGGCCCAGGGCTACTGCACGGAGTTCTCTAGCGACTGGGCTTCCTGGTGGCGCCCCGTGGAGCGGAGCAGAGCGGCGAGTGCGCGAGCCGTCTCGGCGGTTTCCCAATCGTCGGACTGCGACTGGCGTATGGCCAGCGCTCGCCGGAGACTGCTCTCTGCCTCCTCGAGGCGACCCTGATCTCGGTAGAGCAGGCCGAGATCGTGGAGCGGCGAGGCGAGCCAGGGGTGATCGGACGTGAAGTTGCCTTCGTAGTTGCGAACCGCCTTGAGGAGGGCGGTTTCCGCCTCCCCCGGGTCGCCCTCCCGGAGGATTCCTCCGAGGTTGGCCAGCGCCATCCCGTAGTCGGGATGGTCCGGCCCCACCGCCTGGTGGTAGATCGCGAGAGCGCGACGGAAATTCGATTCGGCCTCCTCGCGGTCCCCCAGTTCGCGAACGGCCTCCCCCAGGTTGTTGAGACTCAGCGCCACCTCGGGATGATCCGAACCCAGCTCCTTCTCTTCGATGGCCAGCGAACGGCGAAACAACGGTTCCGCTTCCTCGAAGCGTCGCTGGGTGAAGTAGAGCACCCCCAGGTTGGTGAGGCCGGCGGCCACGATGGAAGCCTCGGGTCCCGCCAGCTCTTCCGAAATCCTCAACGAACGCTGGAATAGGGGCTCGGCCTCGTCGTCTCTACCCTGGGCCCAATAGGCGAGGCCCAGACTGTTGAGCACGTCGGAGATCTCACGGCGGTCAGGCTCAGGAGCCGCTTCGAGAATCCCCAAAGCGCGCTGACCGTAGGCTTCCGCGGCGGCGTCGTTGCGCCGCAGGTACGCGAGCCACCCCAGGTCCGAGAGAGCCGCTGCCACCTCCGGATGGTCTGGGCCGAGGACCTGCTCCCGCGTCGCGACCGTCTCTTGCAGTAGCTCCTGAGCCTCCTCATAGAGACCGAGCTTGGTGTAGACGTTGCCGATCGTCAGCATGAACCGGGCCCGCGTCAGTGGCCGGCTCTGCAGATCCGTGCGGGCCCGGGTCGCCCCTCGGTCGAGAAGCTCTCTCGCCGTGATGGTGTTGCCGCGCGCGGTTCCGGGATCGGACACCTCGAACAGCCCCTGCAGGAACTCCGCGATCTCGTCGGTCTCCTCGAGGGCCTGCTGGGTAGCAGCCGCCTGTCGATTCGCGCGTTCGGCTTCGCTCTGGGCCCGCTCCAGGTTGACCAGCGTCCCCGTCAGGCCCAGGACCAGGCTGAGTAGCAGCGCCGCGGCCGCGATCACGAACCCCCGACGGCGGCGCACGAACTTCCCCAGGCGATAGCGCGCCGTAGGGGGACCCGCCTCGACAGGTTCGTCTCGGAGGTGCCGCTCGAGGTCCGCCGCCAGACTCGCCGCCGAGGGGTAGCGCTCGGCTCGGTCGGTGGCGATCGCCTTCAACACGATCCAATCGAGGTCGCCCCGGAGGCGCTTGGGAAAGGTCGTCTCGTCGAGACGGCGGGACGAGGCCAGTTCTGCCCTCGACGAGTCGTCGAGCGCCCGCCATCGGGTACTCGGACCGGTCGGCTCCCCTTCGGTGACCTGCCGAAGGATCTGGACAAAGGGTATCCCTTTGGTTTCGAAGGGCCGCACCCCCACCAGCAGCTCGTAGAGCAAGACCCCGAGCGAGTAGACGTCGGACCGCGTATCGAGGTCGAACGCTGTTCCTGCCATCTCGACGGCTTCCGGGGACAGGTAGGCAGGCGTGCCGACGATCTGCTCGCCAGTGAACAGCGAACCCTCGACGAGCGGCTGGTCGATCGCCTTGGCCACTCCGAAGTCGAGAACCTTGGGGGTCGGCCCACTCTCAGTTTCGGTAACGAGAATATTGGACGGCTTCAGGTCCCGATGCAGGAGCCCCTTTTCGTGTGCGTGCTGGACGCCATCGCAGACCCTCTGGAAAAGCTCGATCCGAGCGCGAATCCCGAGGCGCCGACCGTCGCAGTAGTCGGTGATCTGCTCTCCAGGCACCAACTCCATCACGAAGTACGGATCGCCCTCCGAGGTCGATCCCGCCTCGAAGAGCTGCGCCACGTTGGGGTGCTGCAGCCGAGCCATCGCCTGCCGCTCCGCCTCGAAGCGGGCGTTGGCCTGGCTGTGCATCGCGCCCTGTCGAACCATCTTCAAGGCCACCTGCCGGCGAACGGGGACCGTCTGTTCGGCCAGGTAGACCACTCCCATTCCGCCCCGCCCGAGTGTCTGGAGAATCCGATACGGTCCGATCTGCTCGACCCGGGTCGACTCCGGAACGCTCTGACGCCGTCGAGCCGAAGGTCGGCCTGCCAACTCGGTCGGTTCGAGTTCGGGAGGAGGGCCGCCCGGGTCTCGGCTACTCACGAGCAGCCCCCGAGGCACCCTCGGTCTGAAAGAGGATCGACCACACCTTCATGCTCCCCCATCCTACTCGTGGTCGGAGGTCGGATTCATCCGCTGGGAGGAGGGGGAGGCACCGTCCCCTTCCAAGGCCCGAGCCGTCGACAGGAGTTCGGTCCGCCGATCGAGTTCGAGGCGCGTCTCTCCTTCGAGGCTCGCTTCGTCCGGCGGAAGGATCGTCGGCGGCGCGGCGCCCGCGTCGAACAGTCCGTCGACGATCTCCCCCAGTTTCCATTCCGCCACTGCGTGCCCCTCGAACAGTAGATCACCCGCGGGGAGGTCGGAGCGCGACGTGCCCGCGATCGGAAGGAACGACGGATCGTCTCCGAGGGCGATCCCCAGGCGCTGCGCTTTGCTCCGGCTCGCCGATGGGAGCGGAACCACCGCCGCGACGCGCTGCCGCTGCTCTGTCTCGAGGAGCGCCGGAAAGCCCATCCCACGGCGCTCGCAGTGGCCGGCCCCGAACACAGCAACTCCCCGAAGGCCTGGATCGAGGACCAGTTCGCCTACTCGGTCCGCGTAGTGTCGCTGCCGATCGAGGTAGGCCAGGAGTGCCTCGGGATTATCGATCGTGCTCCACGGGATGGGCATCGCCAGACCGACCACCGGGATCTTCCGATCGGTAGCCAGATCGCGATTCACCTCCGCCACGCTGCGAAGAAAGGCCTCGTAGTGGGGCAGGTCCCAGTAGGCTCCCAGTCCCGCGTCGAGCCAGGCCGGCCGCAACTCGTCGCGGGAAACCACTTCGCCTCCACGCACCAGCCGATCGACCACCGCCTGGTGCAGGGGATTGATGAACTCCACCACCACCACGTCCACCCGCTCGACGAACGTCGGGTGACGAACCAGGGCCTCGCGCAACTGTGCATCCTCGACACTGCCGTGCTGCTCGCCGAGACAGAGTAGATCGATCTCCGGGAAGAGATCGAGCAGAGCCCCGGCGACCCGATCGAGCGGTGCTTCCGGGGGCGCTGGAGGGGCTTCGCAACCCGGAACCGCGCAGAGCAGCAGAGCGAGAACCGGGACTCTGGCAAGCTGGTACACCACCCCCCCGGGGGTCGGTTCGGTAGAACGAGGCACCTGTGGACCATACCCCGCCCGCGGAAACAGCGTCGCGCCCGACACTCAGCGGGCCGAACGAGCGAGGGCGTACGCTCTCTAAAGAGCCTCGATTTCGATCAGCAGCGGCTCGCGACAGATGTCGGCTCGAAGGTAGAGCACCGGCCCCCGTCCCCACCCGGTCGCCTCGAGCGCCCCGCGAACGGCTGAGAGATCCTCGGCCCGCCGCAAGTAGACCTTGACCGTGCTCAAAGGAGCGGCGCAGCCGTCCGACGTGGGCAAGCTCGCGACCAGGACATCGAGATTCTGGACCGTCTCGCGGAGTTGAGCGAGGACGTCGCCGGGATGCTGGTTCTCGTGCCCCACGATGCTCGCGGTGCCAGCGATCAGCCGCGCGCCACCCAGAGCCGCCGGAGCGACCGTCGCCCGCGCGAACGACGGGCTCCGAGGGCCGTATTCGCGCGGGTAGCGATACGCCGCCAACTGACGGGGATTCTCGCAGTGAGTTCCGTTGACGGTCGAAGCGAGAAAGTAAATCGCAACGGGGCCGCTCTCGCTCCCGACCGCACTCGACGCACACAAGCGCTGAGCAAAACCGACCCCGTGGGCCGCTTCGAAGGCCAGCGAGCGCCCCCGACAGAACGCCTGATAGCGCTCGAGGCCATCCTCTTCGCAGTTGATCCCCGGGATCGTCACCCAGATGCGCAGCGGGTGTGGGTAGCCCCGGTCTCGAATCACCTCGAGGAGACGCACGAAAGCGTCGTAGCTCACCTCTTCGAGCGGGCCCTCCTCGATTTCGACCTTCCCGAACAGAACGGTCCCGTCCTCCGCCAGGTCGATCCCTCGGGACCGGGCTCGGCGGGGCCGCTTCGGGCTCTCGAACAGCTCGACCCAGGGCGTGGCCAAGGGCTGGAGGGGAGTCCGCGCCACCACTGTCTCCTCGCCCCAGGCGACGCTCGAGCCCTTGAGTTTGCTCGCTCCATGGTGCACGACACCCAACGCGAAGCGTTCCGGATGCAGAACCGATACGCCAGGCTCCACGAGACGACAGGAAAGCCCCCCTACCCCCCGAGAGGACTCCGACTTTGGGTGGGACCTGGGTTCAGCGTAGGACATAGCGGCGGTTTCCGGGCAGTGCACGATAGCGGGTTGCGACGTCGGTCCCCGCAGTCAGGTTCAGGTCGACCCGAGGTGCGTTCCCGAGACCGGCGTGGAGCGGAAGGGCGCTGCCCGAAAGGTAGGAGCCTCCGGACGGTACGTCGATCCACTGAACCGTGTCGGCGTAGTGCAGGCGAGCCCGGGACGCGAGGGCACCACCACGATGGTTCCGCTGCCGCAGTTCGAACTGGACCCAGTGGCCGGTTCGTGGACTCTGGTTGTGCAGTAGAACCGAGGGACTGCCCTGGGGCAGGGAGAGGATGAAGAGATCCAGACGACCGTCGCCATCGACGTCGGCCGCGGCGCTACCGCGCGCCGCCACGCGACGACCCACCAGGCCCGCCTCTCCCGTCTCGATGTACTCGAACTTCCCTACGCGCCCCCGATAGAGCAGAACCGGCTGACGGTAACCACCCTGGGTGTAGGCATGGATCAACTCGTTGCGATTGAGCCAGTAGCCCAGCCGCGAGATGAGGTTGGGAACGATGTGTCCGTTGGCGACGTAGAGATCCAGCGACCCGTCGTTGTCGAAATCGACAAACTCCGCTCCCCAGCCCACCCAGGGTAGAGAGGAGTGGAAGAGGCCGCGGTCTCGGGTCTCGTCGGTGAAGACGAACTCTCCGAGATTGACAAAGAGGCTGTTCGGCTCGGTCACGTAGTTCGTGACGAGGATGTCGGGGTACCCGTTGCTGTCGACATCGGCCACGGCGACCCCCATCGCCGATTCCCAGTGTCCATCCGGGCCGACTCCCACTCCCGCTGAGGCCGTCACATCCGCGAAGGTCCCGTCGCCGAGGTTCTGGAACAGGGTGTTTGGACCTCGATCGTTGGCGACGAAGAGGTCGGGCCGGTCATCGCGATCGAAATCGACCGCCACCACTCCCAAACTCCTCCCTTCCGAGTCCGCCACGCCCGCTCGTTCGGTGATCTCGGTCCACCGACCGGGAGTGTCCTGACGAAACAGCGCGTTGTCGGGAGCCTCGTAGTCCTCGGGCATCCTGAGCTTCAGCGACGGCCATTCGAGTTCGTCTTCCATCGTGGTCGCGACGTACCGCGTCACGTAGAGATCGAGATCCCCATCGTCGTCGACGTCGAGGAAGGCGGCGCCGCTGTTGTAGCCAGGAGCCGAGAGTCCCCAGTCCCGTCCCTTCTCTTCGAAGGTGCCATCGCCCCGATTGACCCACATCTGGTTCTCCCCGACGAAGGTCAGAAAGAGGTCGAGATCTCCGTCGAGATCGACATCCTCGAACAGTGCCCCTGAGCCCCATCCGCAGGCCTCGATCCCACTGTCGACCGTGGTTTCCTCGAACCCCGCCTCGCCATCGTTGCGGAAGAGCAGGCCGCAGGTCGACGACGGACGGCCGGCTCGATACTTGCCGACACCCTGCGTGACATAGAGATCGGGGTCTCCGTCACCGTCGTAGTCCCCCCAGGCCACGCCTCCACCCATGGTGCCGATGATCTTCGCGTCCTTCAGGTCAGCAGGGTAGTGGATGTCCGAGAGCCCGACCGCTGCGCTCGCGTCGACGAAGCGAATCGGCCCCGCACCTCCCAGAGACTGATCACCAGGCCGCTGGGACCACACGCTCCGAGATCCGGCGGGACCGTCTCCCGGCTGGGACGCGCAGCCCCATCCCAGAAGGGCGAGCGTGGTCAGAATTCGGTTCATGGGCGCGCGACCCTAACACGCAACGCCGGATTGCGACATGCGATGCACCAGGCCCAGCGCGCCGCGTCGACCGTGGAGACGACCGAACGAAGACCGCAAACCTCAGTGTTTCTCCGACGCGCGCGGGCGACGATCGAGGAGAAACGGTAGGGCTTCTCGCACCCGGTGGACCTCCTCCGCAACGACCGTCGCAGACACCAGGCCCTCTTGACGACGCCCTTCGGCCAGGGCCCTACCGTTCGGTCCGATGATCGCGCTGTCGCCGGCGTACGTCAGGCCGTCGGCCGTACCGACCCGATTGACGCCAACGACGTAGGCCTGGTTCTCGATCGCTCGGGCCCGCAACAGCGTACGCCAATGGTCCCGCCGGGGCTCCGGCCAGTTGGCGACCACCAGGTAGCAGTCGGTGCGGGAGGCCGTCTCCCAGAAGAGATCGGCAAACCGTAGGTCGTAGCAGACGAACAGCGTGCAGCGGAGGCCGTCGATCTCGACGGTCGTACATCCACTCCCGGGGCGGTAGTACTGATCCTCGCCCGCCAGCGAGAACGGGTGGATCTTGTGGTAGCGGACCAGCTGGCCGTCCGGAGCGACCAGGACGAAGGTGTTGTGCGGCCGACCCCGGTCGGAAGACGCCTCGGGAAGCGATCCGCCGATCCACAGGCCCGTACGGCGAGCCTGGTCGCGCAGGAACCGCGTCGTCGGCCCCTCGACCGCCTCGGCCACGAGGCCGACGTTCATCGAGAAGCCGCAGGCGAACATCTCCGGCAGGACGAGGAGTCGCGTGCCGGCCGCCACCGCGGTGTCGATCCAGGGCACGAGCCGAGCGAAGTTCGCGGCAGGATCCTCCCAGATCGAATCGTACTGAAGTGCCGCCACCTTCATCGGCGCAGTCGCTCCAGCCGCTCCAGAGCCTCGTCGATCACTGACAGCGTCTTGCAGAAACCCCAACGCACGAGGTGGCGGCCTTCGTCCTTGTTCTCATAGAACGACGAGGGAGGGATCGCGGCGACTCCCACGGTCTCGGGTAGCATGCGGCAGAAGGCGACGTCATCCTCGAAACCGAGCGGACGGATGTCGGTCAGAACGAAGTAGGTTCCGGCGGGCTCGAGGACACCAAAACCCAGTTGGGACAGACCAGAACAGAGTCGATCTCGGCGCTGCCGATAGTCCCTCAGGAATTCCGCGAAGTAGGAGTCGTCGGCGCGATAGGCCACGGCCATCGCGTGCTGCAAAGGAGTGCCATTGCAGTAGGTGATGAACTGATGGGCCGCCCGGAGGGCACGAGTGATCGGTTCGGGGGCGCAGGTGTGACCGATCTTCCAGCCGGTGAACGAGAAGGTCTTCCCCGCCGACGAGATGACCACCGTGCGTTCCCTCATGCCGGGCAGTCCAGCCAGACATAGATGCTCTCCCTCGAAGACGAGATGCTCGTACACCTCGTCGGTGATCGCCAGGAGATCATGTCGGACGCAGAGTTGGGCCAGGTGCTCGAGTTCGGCGCGCGTGAACACCTTGCCGGTGGGGTTGTGGGGAGTGTTGACCAGAATCGCTCGGGTCTGAGGCGTGATGGCTCGTTCGAGATCCAGCGGGTCGTAGTCGAACCCGGGAGCCTTCAAAGTCACGAACCTGGCGCGAGCTCCGGCCATCGACACGCAGGCGCGGTAGGAGTCGTAGAAGGGCTCGAAGAGGACGACTTCGTCTCCCGGCCCGCAGAGGGCAAGCAGGGTGGCGCAGATCGCCTCGGTGGCCCCGGCGTAGATCGTGACTTCGCACTCGGGATCGAACGCGAGGCCATAGAAGCGCTCCTGGTGATGGGCAATCGCCGCGCGCAGGTCCGGGACCCCCGAGGTGGGACAGTACTGGTTGTCGCCGCGTCGGATCGCGGCGATGGCTGCTTCTTTGATGAACACTGGTCCATCGAAGTCGGGCGCCCCCTGCCCCAGGTTGACGGCGTCGTGCTCCACGGCGAGAGCCGTCATCTCGGCGAAGACGGTCGTCCCCAGATCTCGAACCCGGCGGCCCCCTCGAAGATCAGATCGTGAGCTCATCGATACCAGTGTGCCACATCGAGGCCACCCGACACGAGGTTGCCTTTGCGGGTCTCCCTGGTCCTCTACTGACATCTCCCCCAAGGAACGGTATACTCTTTGACGAATTTCGTATCGCTAACCTCTACCCAAGAACCAACTCGTCGAGAGCCTCCGGCGAAAATGGAGGATTGCCCAATGAGACTACTGCGTTCCACAGCTTCGCTTCTTACCACCGCCGTACTCTGCTGTGCCGCGGTTGGATTGGCCGAAACTCCCGATGAGGCGCTTCGCGTCGCCGGGCCCGACAGCGGACCCGCCCCGATCGTGGGTGGGGTTCCCAATCTGAACGGACTACTCTTCGTCGGCACGAGCCAGAACTCGTCTGACCCCACCGCGACCCTGAACGACGTGTTCACAGTCGATCCGGTCGCCAACACCTCGAACTCGATCTTGATGAACACCGGGGTCTGGGGCGCTACCGCCGACCCGGCCAACCAACGGATTCTCTTCACCCGGAGCAGCGGCGCCGGATTCGGCGACGAGCTGTGGCAGGTCCCCTACGGCGGCGGTACCCCCACGAGTCTCGGTTCCATCGTCGACGGCGTCGGAGCGCCCCGGCGCATCGATGGCCTCGCGATGTCGGGCGGGGTGCTCTACGGCTCCGTAGCTGACGCCGTCTCGAACGGCCTGTACTCGATCGACCTCGGCAGCCTGGTGGCCACGCAGTTGGGGACCTTCTCGGACAGCATCAGCGGCATCGACGCTGATCCCGCGACCGGTACGATCTACGGTACCAACGACTCGACCCTCCAACTCGTGAGTATCGCGCTCGACGGCACGCTGACCAACGTCGCCGCCTACCCGGCGGGTTTCGTTGATATCGATGGCCTGGCGATCGGCAACGGGCTGGCCTACCTGATCACCGACGAGTCCCAGGACATCTCGGTCTACGACCTCGTGGGTGGTGTCTACACCACGCCCTTGACCTCGCCCTTCGCCAGCGCGGACATCTTCTCAGCCGGAGCCTATGCCGTGGGTGGTGGCCCCACCACCCCGGTCATCGAGGTGCCGACGATGTCGCCGGTGGGCATGCTAGCTCTGGTCCTACTTCTGGGAGGCCTCAGCTTCGTCGCTGTCCGCCGACGGCGGCAAGTGCAGGGCTGATCCCAAACCGCACTCCTGCAACCGCTCCTCGGTTCGGGTTCCCCGAGCCTGAGGACCGGTTGTGTGCATACGGCCCTCGGGGCCTAGGTCCACGAGACCGCTGCCGGCCGATCCCTGCTCCCGCGGCCTGACCCGCCGTCGGCTCCTGGTGCACCGACGAACCGTCCCACCACCTCGCGTCCAAGCCCGTGGCTAGATCCGTAGTCGCAGAGTCCAATCCTGCGCCCTCGCGCCCCGAGAAGCTTCTCGTTTCACTGGAAGAAGCGGAGCAGTGGACCGAGAGCTTCTACGGCAAAAGGGGCCGGGCTACGCGGCTGGCTGGCGAGATCGACGTCAACTTCCTGCTTACCGATGATCAGGACCAGCGTTGGATCCTCAAAATCGCTCCAGCTGACTCGAACCCGACCGCTCTCGACTGTCAGCTGACAGTGCTGGAGTACCTCGAACAGCGAATCCCCACCGAGCCAATTCCTCGCCTGGTCCGCGACCAGGAGGGCCGAGCGTCTCGCACCATTCGTACCCAGTCAGGGGCCCTGGGAAGGCTGCGCCTGGTCTCGTTCTTGCCGGGTCAGACCCTCGCCGAACTCGAGCACCGACCTCCCGAACTGGACCGTGAGATCGGTGCATTCCTCGCACGCTTGGATACGGCACTCCTTGACTTCGACCACCCGGGGGCCCGTCGCGAGTTTTTCTGGGACGTAACTCGGATCCTAGAACTTCGTCCCTATCTGGACTGGATCGCCCAACCACTCCGAGGGCTGGTCGAGCACCACCTGGGTCTCTTCGAGCAGCGGGTACTTCCTCACGTGCCGCAGCTTCCCAAGAGCATCATCCACAACGACGCCAACGACCACAACCTCCTAGCGTCGGCACACGATCGGCAGATTCACCTCGCTGGAATCATCGATTTTGGCGACATGATCTACACCGTGACCGTGGCCGAGGTGGCGATCGCCAGCACCTATCTGATGCTGCGGGCGAGTCGTCCTCTGCACGTCGCCGAGCGGGTCCTCGATGGTTACACGAGTACCCGTTCGCTCTCCGAACTGGAGCGAGAGCTGATCCCCAGCCTGATCACCGCCCGCCTGTGCAACAGTCTATTGATGTCAGCCCAGGCCCGAAAGCTGAACCCGGAAGACGAGTACTTGACGATCTCCGAAGAAGCATCTGTCGAACTCCTGGAGACTCTGACCTCATGACGCTACGTCAGCGGTCCGCCGCCGAGATCGTCGCCGTCCGACACCGGCGCCTGGGCCCCAACCTGAGCCTCTCCTACTCCGAGCCGTTGAAGATCGTGCGGGGCCAAGGCCAGTATCTCTTTGCCGAAGACGGTCGCCGCTACCTCGACCTGGTCAACAACGTCTGCCATGTCGGCCACTGCCATCCTCGCGTGGTCGCCGCGGGACAGGATCAGATGGCCCGGCTCAACACCAACACCCGCTATCTCCACGACCACCTGGCGGAGTACGTCGAACGGCTGGCCGCCCTGATGCCTGGCGAGCTGAGTATCTGTTTTCTGGTGTGCAGCGGCAGCGAAGCCAACGAACTGGCACTCCGACTGGCCCGGACCCACACCGGACGCCGAGAGATCGTGGTGCTCGACCACGCCTACCACGGCAACAGTGGCAACCTGATCGACATGTCTCCCTACAAGTGCGAAGGTCCCGGAGGAGACGGCCTGCCTTCCCACGTTCGCAAGGTCCCTTGCCCCGATACCTACCGGGGGCGCCACCGCGGCCCGGACGCTGCCGATCGCTACGTCGACGACGCGTCCGAGGTCCTGCGCTCGCACCAACCGGGGGTCTTCTTCGCCGAACCGCTGGTCGGATGCGGCGGACAGATCGTGCCGCCCGCTGGTTTCCTCTCCCGATCGTTCGCAGCCGCCCGTCGCCAGGGAACTCTCTGTGTTGCCGACGAGGTGCAGGTCGGTTTCGGGCGCGTCGGGAGCCACTACTGGGCCTTCGAGGCCCAGGGGGCCCGACCGGACATCGTGACTCTGGGAAAACCGATCGCCAACGGTCACCCGATGGGCGCGGTGGTCACCACTCCCGAGGTCGCCGCCTCGTTCGACACCGGGATGGAGTACTTCAATACTTTCGGTGGCAACCCGGTCTCGTGCGCCATCGCGCTGGCTGTCCTCGACGTTCTGCGCGACGAAGAGCTGCCGGCCCACGCGGCCTCGATGGGTGAGCGTTTCCTCGAGCACCTCCACGAACTGGCGCAGCGCCACGAACTGATCGGTGACGTACGGGGCCAGGGGCTCTACCTCGGGGCCGAGTTGGTGACCGACCGTGAGACCCGCGAACCCGCTCCCGACGCCGCCACCTCGGTCGTCGACCAGATGAAGGAGCGGGGGTTCCTGCTGTCGACGGACGGTCCCGATCACAACGTGATCAAGATCAAGCCCCCGCTCGTGCTGTCGGCGGACGACATCGACGCGACCGCCACCGCCCTCGACGAAGTGCTGGCCGGACTCTGAGCCACCGCGCGGGCAACACGTCACCCCGCGGTCCACCAGCATGATCATGCCGGCCCGTCCGGCCGCCCGCGCTGCTATCCTGATCGTCACTGCCGTGACCAACTCTTCGCGTCGTTCTCCCGCCTTGGCTTCGGCCTGCGTCCTGGCTCTGTGGCTGTGCAGTGCCGGGGCGACCCTCGGACTCGACCCGACGAAGCAGATCTCCCAGTACCACAGTCGGACCTGGAGTCTCGAAGACGGGTTGCCGCAGTCCACCGTCGCTGCCATCGCGCAGACCCCAGACGGCTATCTCTGGATCGGCACCCTCGAAGGACTCGTGCGCTTCGACGGAGTGCGGTTCACAACGGTCCCGGGGCTTCCATCGGGCTCCGTCGGCAGCCTGGCCGTCGATCGCGACGGTGTCCTGTGGATCGAGTCCGACAGTCAGGTGCTGCGACGGAAAGCCGACGGATTCGAAGAGGTGACCTTCGCGGGTGCACCAGTCGTGCAGGCCTGGGCCCTCGAACCCCGCCGCGCCGGAGGTATCTGGATCGCCCGCAACAAACTCCCTCTCCTTTTCGCGGTGGGAACCGAAGCCGAAACCGTGATCGACCTGGCCGGTTCTTCGCTCGATTCTGTCGTCGCGATGGCCGAGGGACCAGACCAGACCGTGTTCGCTACCCGGGACGCAGTCTACTCTTGGAGATCCGGTCGCTTCGAGCCACTCGGCCACCGCGAAGACCTGACTCCCTCGGCGGCTCAGATCAACGCCCTGCTCGTCACGCGGGCCGGTGACTTGTGGATCGGAACCCTCGGTGGCGGTATCGTGCACTGTGTCGAAGGAACGGTGGTTCGGCGAGTCCACAAGGAGCAGGGACTGCTCGAGGGCAACATCCTGACCCTCATCGAAGATGGTCACGGTTCCGTGTGGCTGACGGACGGAACCGCCGGACTCGCTCGACTCCATCGAGGCGACCTGACTCGGACCGACCGTTTCCGGACCCTGCACGACCTCTTCGAGGATCGACAGGGCAATCTATGGCTTGGCTCGAATGCCGGTGGTCTGACCCGGCTCACGGATCGACCGGTCACGTCGTACTCGACCCCAGAGGGACTGCCGATACCAACGGTGCACGTCGTTCTCGAAACCGAGGATGGAACCACCTGGGTCGGCACCGAAGGAGGTGGCCTGGCGGCGATCGAAGCCGACGGAACGATGGCTTCCTTCGGGCTCGACGAGGGGCTGCCCGGGCTCGACGTCATGTCCCTGGCGCTCGATGGTTCGGGTCGTCTACTGGTGGGCACCGAAGCGGGTGTCGTCCGACGTGAGGGCGGGAGCTTCGTCGCCATCCCCACCGTGGGAAGCCCTCACGCCTTCGCCCTCCACGAAGACTCGAGCGGCGTGCTCTGGGGGGGGTTCCTCCGCGAGATCCGTCGCGTCACCGAAGGCACCTTCCGTCCCGTCCCCTGGGGTACCGACATGTACATCGCCGCCATCGCCGAGACGGAGGACGGGACTCTCTGGTTCGGAGGTACCCCGGGACTGATTCGCTATCGGCAGGGACAGGGCGAAACCCCTCCTTTGGGGACCGGATTCGTGCTCGCCCTGCTCGCCGATGGCGACGATCTCTGGGTCGGCACGCGGTCCAACGGACTGGGGCGATGGAACGCGGAACGCGGATTCGCTCACTTCGGCACCGAGGCTGGTCTCTGCGACGACGATGTCTTCGGTCTTCTCGACGACGGGCTGGGGAATCTGTGGATGAGCAGCAACCGCGGCATCTTCTCCGTGCGTATCGACGATGCGCTGGCGGTTCTCAGCGGCACGCGGAGTGGCCTAGACTGCCGGCTGATCGGCACTTCCCATGGCCTGCGCCAACGAGAGGCCAGCGGCGGCACCCAACCCTCGGCCTGGCGAGCCCACTCCAACCATCTCTGGTTCTCCACCATCGAAGGCGTGGTGCGGATCGAACCAGAAGGGTTGCTCGCCCCGCGCGACCCGCCCGCCCCGATCATCGAGGAGGTCCGGTCGCAGGGCCGCTCGTGGCATCCGTCCCCGGTCGACGGGGTGCGCTTCGATCCCGAGATACGAGAACTGGAGATCGACTACACGGCCCTCGAATTGGCCACTCCAGAACTCCTCTCGTTCCGTTATCGACTCTCCGGACTCGACCAGGCGTGGATCGAGGCGGGGAGTCGACGAACTGCCTACTACTCCCACCTCACACCCGGGGAGTTCCTGTTCGAGGTTGCGACTCGCCTCGAAGGCGGCCGGTGGAGCCCATCCACCCAGCTTCCAGTAACCCTGGAACCTCGCTTCGTCGAAACTGGCCTGTTCCGCTTGCTTCTCCTGGTACTCCTCGGCGGTGGGCTGGCGGCAGCGCATCGGTTGCGACTCGGCCACCTCCAGAGGCGGCAGTCCGAACTCGAGAACGCGGTCGCCCAACGCACCGCCGCCCTCGAAGAGGCGCAGGCGCAGCTGCAGAGCGCCAACCAGACTCTCGAACGGCGGGTCGAAGAAGGGATCGCCGCCCTGCGTCAGGTCGACCGGATGGCGGCCTACGGCCACCTCGTCGCCGGCGTCGCCCACGAACTGCGGCACCCTCTGTTCGCGGTCCAAACGGCCGCCCACCTCCTCGAGAGCAAGCTGGCCACAGTCGACCAGGTGCGCGAAGAGGTCGATCTCCTGACGCAGGAAACGGAGCGAATCGAACTGCTCCTGGAGGACCTGCTCGAGTTGGCACGGCCCAGCCGGCCTACGCTCATCCCCACCGACCTTGCCTCTCTGCTCGACGAGGTCGTCTCCAGCTACGATGCAGGTTCGGGCCGCGAGACGGGAATCACGGTCGTCAAGAAGGTGGAAGGATTCCTCCCCAGGGTTCCGGCGGAGCGAGAAAAACTGGTCCGACTCCTGCTCAACCTCCTCAACAACGCGCGCATCCACGCCGAGGCCTCTCGGCTCGAACTGCACGCTTCGCTGTCTCGGGGCGACGACCAGTCGACGGTTCTTCTGGCCGTGATCGACGACGGCGTAGGCATCAGCCCGACCCACCAAACGGACCTGTTCGAACCCTTCGTATCCGGTGGCGGCGGAACCGGACTCGGCCTCGCGATCGCCCGACGCATCGCCGAGTCACACGGTGGGCGCATCTGGTTCGAGTCGGCGGTCCATGGCGGCAGCGCCTTCTTCGTCGAACTTCCCTGCGCCAACGAGCCGGCGCCGGACAGACCGAACTAGCGATCCGCAGACGGTGGCCGGTCCTCGGTGGCGCCAGTCTCTAGATGAGTCCGGCTCGTACCGCTTTGCTCACCGCCTCGCCACACGAGTGGACCTGCAGCTTCTCGTAGATCGAACGAACGTGATTGCGCACCGTGTTGATCGAAATCTCGAGAGCGAGCCCGGCTGTCTGGTAGCTCCGTCCCTCGGCCAGTAGACCCAGGAGCTCCGTCTCGCGCTCGGTCAGTGGATTGATCAGGGGTGCCTCGGTCTGCCGGGTCGCGAGGTGGCTTACCACCTTCCGAGCGATCACCGGCGACATGGGAGATCCACCCTCCATCGCCTCGCGAATGGCCTCGAGCAGGCGAGCCGGCGGGGTACCCTTGAGGAGGTAGCCGCAGGCGCCCTGACAGAGCGACGCAAAGACCTTGTCGTCGTCGGCACTGGCGGTCAGCATCAGGATCAAAGAGCCAGGGAACCGCTCTTTGATGTCGACCACGCCTTCGTGCCCCTGGGTTCCGGGGAGTTGGATATCGAGCAACACGACATCCGGATCGGCCTCGACCTGACCGTGGAGCGCTGCCTCGAGTGTGCCGAAGGCCCCCACGGTCGTGAAACCCGAGGTTCCACCGAGCAGCATCCGGACGCTGTCTCGGAAGGGCCGGTCGTCCTCTACCAACGCGACTCGAATCTCGGCGGGCTCGCTCATCGATCTACCTTTCAGCCTAGATCCTATCTCCGCCCAGGGTCGAGCGCTCCGCTCAGCGATCTGCCGCTAGACTCGCGAACCACCGCCGAGGAGGTCGCGACGGGGCCGCGCCGGCCAGGAAGGCGGACGCTTGACCCCTAGTCGGAGGTCTACTTGCCGCCCCACAGAGTCACGACCGCCCCCTTGCGAGCGAGCGAAGACTCCTCGTAGGTGAACTCCACCCGGCGGATCACTCTCGACTTCCCTTCGAGATCGAGCGCCGGACTGCGGTCGCCCTTCAGCACGGTGAAGTTGCGCTCGATGGTCTGCTTGGAACCGTCGGCAAAGTGCACGACCACCCGACGAACCCTGACCCGGCTGTTCTTCGCCCGCAACTGTAGCTTGGAGAAGCGACCCTCGTCGCCGCCGACGACGATCACGTCGTGGTCGACGCGATCGGTGACGGTACGGGTGCCGAGCTTCTTCCAGTTCCCTGCCGAAGCCGCGCTCGCGACGAGTGCCAGGCCGAGTGAGAGGATCAAGATCGAGGACGTTCTGCGCATGGGAAGTTCTCCTATCGGTTTTCTCGAATCGAGTATCGATCGCTACTCGTTGAAACCGTAGATCGAGTGTTTCCTGCGGTTCGAGCTGACTCTCGGCTACGATCTCCACCACCATGGATAGTCAGTGGTCTCGCCTCGGGGCACTCTGTAGGACGATACTCTTGGGTTCTGCGGTGCTTCTGAATGGCTGCGAAACACCGACGGAGGGTGATCTTCGGATCACCGTCCTCTACGACGTCTCGGTCATCGACGGGACCGGAACGCCACCCCAGCGGCATCAATCGGTCATCCTGAGGGGGTCGCGGATCATGGCCATCGGTCCGATCGAAACGACGTCGATTCCCGATGATGCCAAGCTGCTGGATCTGTCGGGTCGATTCGTGCTTCCCGGATTCGTCGACCTACACGTCCACTTCCCGGGAGAGTCTGCTGTCGACGAGGCGGTTCTTCGGCGTCTCCTGGAGTCTGGCATTACCACCGCACTCCAACCAGGTTCTCGACCCCGGACCGGAGTGCTGCTTCGCGAACGGCTCGAAAGCGGCCAGATCAAAGGGCCCCGGCTGCTGGCCTCCGGTCCCGTCCTCAACGCTCCGCTCGATGGACAGGAGCCCTCAGCCGGGCGCGTCTGGGTGGAGTCCGAAGCCGAGATTCGAGCGGCAGTAACAACCCAGGCTGCGGAGGGCGTCGACTACATCAAGATCTACCGAGATCTCCCACCAGAACTCGTGGCAGCGGCGATCCAGGAGGCACACCAACAAGGGCTGCGAGTCGCCGGCCATATGGGACGTACATCCTGGACCGAAGCCGCACGTCTGGGTATCGATGTCCTCATGCACTCGGGCTGGGGAACCCCCATGGACGAGTTGGTCGACCTCGAGGATCCCGACTCGGCCACCGACACCGAGTGGTACCAATCCTACGCCGACGCACCGAACGGCAGACCCTTCACCACGCTCGTCAGCACACTCCTAGCGCAGGAAGTCATCGTCGTTCCCACGCTGTCGATCCACCAGGCGTCCGGCCTGGGGAACGACGACACCCTGTTGCCCCTCTTCGAGACTCACCTGGCCCCCGAGGCAGACCTGGCGGGATGGTGGGGAGAGGGATGGCGTAGGAAGCACCCACAATACGGCCCCGACAGCGAGGAAGAAGCCCACATGATGGCCACGGTGTACTTCCCCGGCATCCTAGGGATCGTGCGGAGTTACTTCGAACACGGCGTTCAACTCGGAGTTGGTACCGACGTAGGCAACGCCTGGATGACGCCTGGGGTGGTCTATCACCATGAACTCGAGCTCTATCAGGAAGCCGGAATACCACCTCTCGCCATCCTCTCGATGGCCACCCGGAACGGCGCCGTGGCCTTGGGACTGCAGGCGGAACTCGGAACCGTAGAAGCGGGCAAACGAGCTGACCTGATCGTGCTTCGCGAGGATCCGACGCTCGACATCCGAAACACCCGATCGATCGAACTGATCCTCCAGGCCGGCCGGCCCGTCACCGCCAACGAACACCTCTGGTCGCTACCAGCCCAGTAGTTCCTTCAAGGCCTGCAGCCCGATCGCATGGACGAAGGCCAACGAAAGCAGCGCGGCGGTGAGGCGGCCGAGACGCGACCACGACGGTCGTTGCCGTGACCACTCCCAGGCGAGGAAAAACCCGACCGTGAGCGACGGGTAGCCGACCAGAGCGATCCAGGGGACACCGCCTGTGGATCGGGTCCCTTCCTGCCAGCGTGCCATGCCCATCAGTTGCAAGAACGGTTCGTAGAAGCAGGCCAGCGCCATCATGAAGAGAGCGGCGGCAAAGAGGAAACCGATCGAGTTCGGTCGTGGCGGCTCCGTGCCACGGGCTGCCACCACCTCGGCCCACACCGAGGCGAGGTAGATGCTGTAGCCCCAGATGACGGCACCGATGACGGGCGCGAAACCGGCCTGCAGCGTGAACTCTCCGTACTCGTAAAGCAATCGGTACCAGGCCACGAAGTTCTCGCGGACCAGACCGAGCCCCAACAGGGCACCGAAGAACCAGATCCCATCGCGACCCTTGACGGCCAGGGCGTGCAGGACACACACCAAGAAGGAACCGAGCGTGACCAGCTCAACGAGGAGGACCACGACGCCCCCCACGAGAACGCAGCCCCGCGATCGCGATCAACAGCGCGACCGGCAATTTGGGAGCCCAACGCGGCACACCGGCCACCGTGGTTTCGATCCAGAGCCCGATGACCAGCATGCCGGCGAGCAGGAGCAGCGGCAATCTCGGCCAGCGGCGGAGGCGGGCGAGGAGTCGGGCCATGGCGAGGGCGATTCTAGCTTCCGATCTCGAGATGCGGCGGCGAACCGGCGAGCCTGAAAGACCCCTGACGGGGCGGCGGATGGCCCGGGTGGTGGGGTTTGCTACCATGACGATCAAGCGATCAGGGACAAGCCCTTGCCGCCATCGGGCCCGATCTCCTTCCGACCACCCCGAGGGTCGATCGAGGACTGATGTACAACCTCGGGGGCCTCGTAGACGTCTTTGCGGCCGGCGTCGATCTCTTCGTCGGGGTCAACAATCTCGACCTGTACCTGCGCCGGCGAGGTGGTGAGCGCGTTCGCTTCAACCTGATTCGCCGGGAAAACCGGCTCCTGGGCTCGGTCGTCACGACCGACGGCACCGCCGATCTGACCAACGACCTGTCCCACGTAGGTTCGATGGCACCCTGCTCCACGCTCGACTGAGCGTTCCCGGGCCAGCGATCCAGGTGTGCCGCCACCCGCCGACATGATCATGCGCTGCCCCGCGGCCTTGACGGCCGCTAGGTTGGATCCGATCCTCGGGGCGACCACCACCGTTCGCCCCGAAACAGCCGGAAAGCAACCTGGGAGGCAGTGTGGTGCTACGAGCAGAGAACCGAACGCAACTCGGGACGGCCGGCCGTAAGCTCTTTGGGCCCGTCTTGGTACTGATCGGAACCGTGCCGGCGCTGGGCGGCGGAATCGAGACGATCCTCGCCGATCGCCAGTACGTCGGCACCACCCTCGACGAACACGTCGGCCGAGCTGTGTCGGCCGACTCCGAGCTCCTGGCGGTGGGAGGACTCGACCGCCAGGACTACCTGCGTTGGGATTCGGCCACCTCCGATTGGGTCCTGACCGGTGGGTTCTCGGGCAGCTCGCTCCTGGCCCTCGACTTTCACGATGGCTGGATGGTCACCGTGCGTGGACCGCTGGGGGCGGCCTTCGTCGACCTGTACTCCTGGTTCGAGACGCCGACCCCGACGGGACTACAACCGATCGCGTCAGCGGGTGACGTCGAGGCGATCGCGGCCACTAGTACCGCCCTCGCGCTCGGACGCCCCAGTGCTTTCTCCAACTCTGGCCGCGTCACCGTCTGGAACAACAACCACGGCACCTGGGAGCCGGGAGATACCTTCCAACTGCTCAACAGCGAGGCGTTCGGGTTTGCCGTCGATCTCGCCTCGGACGGCAGTTCGACCACCCTCGCGATCGGGATTCCGGGCGGAACCGGAGAGAGCGGTCGGGTTCAGGTCTGGAGGCGAGCCCCCACCTGGAACCTCGAGGCCACGCTGACGGCCCCTGGCGCTCAAGCCGACAACGACTTCGGGGCAGCCGTAGCCCTCGATGGGCCCTGGCTCGCGATCGGGGCGCCGCGCCACGACACTTCCTTTCCCGACCCGATCGGAGTCAACGCAGGAGCGGTCTACCTCTACCGGCGCGACAGCGCCGGGACCTGGAACTTCCAGACCGTCCTCGTAGGGGTCGATGGTGACCAATTCGGGAGCGCCGTCGCGCTGAAACTCGCGACGTTGGCCGTGGGGGCTCCGCTGGCCGATGTCGGTCCGCACCCCGAAGTCCTGAACGCGGGCCGGGTCGATCTCTTCCGTCGTCAAGGCGGACTGTGGGGTCAGATCGCCGTCCTGCAAGGCCCGGAACCCGGACCCTTCGACCACCTCGGAACCTCGGTGACGATCTCCCCGCGCGGGGTCGTCGCAGGAGCACCCGAGTTCGACGGTCCGGTCGACGACAATGTCGGTATCGTCTACACCTGGTCGAACACGGTGCCCCTGTTCGTCGACGGATTCGAGAGCGGGAATCTCTTCGCCTGGTCCAGCTCAGTGCCCTGAGGTACGACCAAGACTTCCCAAGTCGTCGATTCCAACCACGACGGCAGACGCGACCTCGCTCGGCACTACCCCTTCGCCCACCACCCCTGCTCCTCGCCGAGTAACCCACCGCACCGACCCGACGACTCCTCTCGGCCGAGGGGAATCGAGCCGAGGTACTCTACGTAGGACTCAGTATCCTTCGGTGCGGCCAAGCCGCCGTGCCCCGAGGCCAGGTCCAGAACGGCGTACGAGAGAGCGATGACCAGCGAGGAACCCAACACCAGCGCACCGGCTCAGGCCGAGACCGAACCCGCCGAAACTCCCCTCGTCCCAGAGGCCGAGACCGAGCGGTTCGAGTCGCCTCCGATCCTTCTCCCAGCCGGTGACCAGCCGGTCGACCCCCGGACCATCACCTTGCACCGTTGGGTCGGGCTACTCTCTCTCCTGATCCCCAGCGCCATCCTGTTCCTGGTGCTGACCCTCACCTGGCTCTTCGGTGGCCTACCGGGCTCGGTGTACGGCAGCCTCGTGACCGGCCTGGGTCTACCGATCGTCGCGCTTGGGCTCTGGCTCTGGCACTGGCCCGTCCTGCACTACCGCCATCTGCGCTATCGGGTCGATCGGCTCGGACTCCGGATCCACCGAGGCGTGGTCTGGCGACGATCGATCTCGGTGCCGACCACCCGAGTGCAACATACCGACGTCACTCAGGGACCGTGGCAGCGGCGGTACTCGCTCGCCACGCTCACCGTCCACACCGCGGGGACCCAGGGAGCCTCGATCTCGCTGGCCGGACTCGAGCACGAGACGGCCCTTCGCCTCCGCGACCACTTGATGACCAGCCGCGACCATGGAGAGTGACCTCCGGCGCCTCCACCCCCTCTCCTGGCTCTTTCTGACCGTGAGCTTCGCCAAGGGGCTCATCGTGCCCTTGCTGTTCGTCCTGTTTGCTTCCGGCAGCAACCCCTGGGCCAGGTACGAGCTCTTCGGAGCGGTCTTCATCGTCCCGGTGCTGGTCGGGGCGCTGATCAAACAGAGGGTCTTCAGCTACCGCTTCGAAGCGGACGAGCTGACCATTCGCGACGGTGTCCTGACCCGCAACGAGCGCAGCATCCCCTACGATCGGATCCACAACGTGGCCGTGGTCCGCAACCCGTTCCACCGGCTCCTCGGAGTCGCTTCGGTTCGCATCGAGACCGCAGGAGGGGGAGCACCGGAAGCGATTCTCCGGGTCCTCGGCCTGGGGGCAGTGGACGAACTGCGGCAGCAGACCCTGGAGCCTCGAACCGGGGCACGCCGCGAAGTCACGGTCTCGGACGAGACCACTGACGCACCATGGGCCGATCGGGGCGAGTCGCGCTTGCTCGAGATCCCGCCCCTGGACTTGATCAAGCTCGGTCTGGCGACGGGACCCGGTATCGTTCTGGCCCTGGCCGCGGGCTACCTGTACCAGCTGCAGTGGTGGGAGTTCGACTGGATCGACACGTCGAAGTGGCTCCAGGGGCAGTCGCCAGAGTGGCTCGAGTGGCTGCTGCAATCGGGATCGCTGGGCAGCCGATTCCTTCTGGGCTGCCTCGTCGTCCTCCTGGTGGTGGTCCTTCTCCGCAGCGCCTCCGCCGCCTGGCATCTCCTGAAGTACTGGAACTTCACTTTGGCGCGGAAGGGAGACGACCTCCGCACCGACTACGGCATGCTGACCAACGTCTCATTGGTGATACCGGTGCATCGGATCCAGCTCGTCACTGTACGAGCCTCGGTACTGCACCGTTGGTTTCGGCGTGCGACGGTCGAGTTCGAGAGTGCCGGATCCTCCGACGCCGGTTCCGATCTCGACGCCCAGCTGGGCGCCGCGGCCAGCCCCAGCCGCCGACAGTTCCTCGCCCCGATGCTCGAACCCACGGAGGCTACCTCTCTCCTGAGCCGAGTCGTTCCCGACTTCAGCCCCGAGTCGGTGGTTTGGCAGCCGCTCTCGGCCCGGGCCCGGCGGCGCCTGCTCGGACGGACCGTCAAGCTCGTGGTACCACTCACAGTCTTGCTCGTAGTCGCCCTGGAACTGACAGCTCGCTTCCACTGGATCCCTTCGGTCCAGGCGCTCTGGTTGCCGTTGCTGGTGCTGCCGTACTCCTACTTCAACACCACGGGCTGGTTGCGCCACGCTGGCTGGGGACTCTCCGATCGCGCGGTCTTCTATCGCAGCGGCTGGCTGAAGCGCTCCGTTTCGATGGTCCCGTTCTCTCGCATCCAATCGGTCTCCCAGGTAGCGTCCTTCTTCGACCGGCGACGCGACATGGCCACGATCTCCGTCGACACCGCCGGAGCCGGAACTCTCGGCCATCGGATTCAGATCCCCTACCTGGACAGTTCGGTGGCCGACGAGATCCACCGACGACTCTTCGCGGCCGCCGCGGCCACCGAGTTCGACTGGTAACCAGACGTTCGGCCTCGAACGCGTGGCCGGCGGAGCGGGCTCGAGGGATCGGCTAAGCTACCGACGACTTGACCGACACCTCCCCGAATCCCGATCAGGCCCGACGCCGGAACCCGCTCGAAGCCACCGCGTCGTCGCGGTACTGGCGCGCCAACCTCAGGGTGATGCTGCCTCTGCTGCTCGTCTGGTTTCTGGTGGGACCGGGCCTCAGCATTCTCTGGGTCGAGCCCCTCAATCGATTCCAGCTCGGCGGGTTTCCCCTGGGCTTCTGGTTCGCACAGCAGGGCAGCATTCTCGTCTTCGTCGGCCTGATCGGTACCTACGCCCTGATCATGAACCGTCTCGACCGGCGGTACCATCGAGAGACGCTCGACCGCGGCGGGGGATCGTCCTAGATGGGAGTCCAGGGGTGGACCTATCTGTTCGTGGGCCTCAGTTTCGGTCTCTATCTCGCCATTGCCTGGTTCGGGCGGGTGCGGGATACGCGCGGCTTCTACGTCGCAGGCCAGGGGGTGCCGGCCGCGGCCAACGGTATGGCCACCGCGGCGGACTGGATGAGCGCCGCGTCGTTCATCTCGATGGCTGGTCTGATTTCGATGATGGGCTACTCGGGAGGCGTCTACTTGATGGGCTGGACCGGCGGGTACGTGCTCCTCGCCCTCCTGCTGGCCCCCTACCTGCGGAAGTTCGGCAAGTTCACGGTCCCCGACTTCATCGGTGACCGTTACGTTTCGGACGTCGCCCGCATCGCCGCGGTCGTCTGCGCCGTGTTCGTGAGCTTCGTTTACGTCGCGGGTCAGATGCGGGGCGTCGGCGTGGTCTTCTCCCGATTCCTCGAGGTCGACATCAACGTCGGGGTGATGATCGGTATGGCGATCGTCTTCGTCTACGCCACCCTGGGAGGCATGAAGGGGATCACCTGGACCCAAGTGGCCCAGTATTGGGTCCTGATCACGGCGTTCTTGATCCCCGCCATCGCGATCAGTATCAAGCTGACGGGACAGCCCTTGCCACAGATCGGGATGGGCAGTGAACTCACGACGGGAGCGGACGCCGGCACGACGTTGCTCGACAAACTCGACCAGATTCACACCGATCTGGGCTTTGCCGCCTACACCGCGCCCTTCACCAGTTCCTCCTGGTCGAAACTCAACGTCCTCTTGACGACCGTCGCCCTGATGGTCGGAACCGCGGGGCTGCCCCACGTCATCGTCCGCTTCTACACCGTCAAGAACGTGCGCTCGGCCCGCCACTCGGCTTTCTGGGCCCTCTTCTTCATCGCTCTCCTCTACCTCACCGCTCCGGCCACCGCCGCTTTCGCGCGGTACTACATGATCGATAGTCTGCAGGGGAAAACCGAACGCGACCTTCCGAGTTGGTTCCATAGTTGGGAGCAAACCGGCCTCATCCTGTGGCTCGACGACGGCGATGGAGTCCTGCGGTACTCGGCCGGAGACGACAACGAACTGTTCCGCAGCAGAGGTCTCGACCGCCAGGAGCTGACCGCGATCGAAGCCGACCACCAGCGTTGGCTGAGCGGAAGCGGAGGATCCGACGGACGCACCGCTCTCCGCCAACGCGGCCTCGCCGGCCCCGACCGCGACATCATCGTCCTCGCGACCCCCGAGATGGCGGAACTCTCCGCCTGGATCATCGCCCTGATCGCCGCCGGGGGACTCGCCGCGGCGCTCTCCACCGCCAGCGGCCTGCTCCTCGTGGTGTCCTCGAGTGTGGCCCACGACCTCTACTACCGGGTGATCAACCCGGCGGCGACCGAGAGCCAGCGTCTACTGATCGGACGCAGCACGATCGGTCTCGCGGTGGTGATCGCCGGCATCTTCGGGATCTACCCTCCCGGTTTCGTGGCGGAGGTCGTCGCCTTCGCCTTCGGTCTGGCCGCAGCGAGTTTCTTCCCGGCGATCGTCCTCGGGATCTTCTCCCGGCGGGTCGGCACGGTGCCAGCAGTCAGCGGCATGATCCTCGGAATCCTCTTCACCGCCACCTACATCGTCGGCAACCGCTTCTTCGGCATGCCGGCCTGGTGCTTCGGCATCAGCGCGCAGGGAATCGGCACCGTAGGCATGCTCCTCAACTTCGCCGTCACCCTGGCCCTCACTCCCTTCTGCGCGCCGCCCCCACCAGAGGTCCAACGACTGATCGAACGGATTCGGGAGCCGGAACCCGCGGGACCCGCGGTGATGATCGAAACCGCTCCGGAGCACTAGCTCGCTCCCCAATACGGGCTGGAGTATCCAACCATGGTCGTGGTTCCCGAGGCCGACTAGAATGCTCTTCGTTCGTAGGCGTCGAAGGCACCCCATCTCGAAGCAGCACGAGCTCCCAATACCCACTATGACGAGCGCCCCTAGCCCCCCCACGACGCACGACCGCGACTGGGCCCTGTTGTTCATGAGCTGGTTGGTGGCCACGGTCTCGACCCTGGGTAGCCTGTTCTTCAGTCACGTGATGGGGTTCGCCCCCTGCGTCCTTTGTTGGTACCAGAGGATCTGTCTCTTTCCCCTGGTTCTGATCCTGGCGGCGGGATTGTTCCCCTTCGACCGCCGTGTCGTGCGATACGCTCTGCCCCTGGCGATCGTCGGCTGGTTGATCGCCGCCTACCACAACCTCATCGCAGCCGGGGTCATCCCGGAGGCCTTGCAGCCCTGCAGCCAGGGCGTCTCATGCAGCGAGGAGTACATCGCTCTCTTCGGCTTTCTGACGATCCCGATCCTCTCGCTCCTTGCCTTTTCGCTCATTACGGCTCTGCTGACGGTCCTTTGGAGGCGCCTCCGTTGAAGAAACTCGTGTTTGTCGCATCCTGTCTCGGGTTGATCGTGGTCTTCCTGCTGGCCCGTTCCGTCTACCAGATGAACCAGGCCGAAAAGGTCGGCTTCCTGGCTGATGAGAACGCCGAGGTCTTCGTCCGCGAACACTCACCAACTCGCGGTAGCGACGATGCCAAGGTGTACCTGGTGGAGTTCCTCGACCCTGCCTGCGAGACCTGCGCCGCCTTCTCGCCGATCGTCAAGGAACTGATGGACGAGCATCCGGGAAGGGTCAAGCTGGTGATCCGCTACGCGCCCTTCCACCCCGGAGCAGATCAGATCGTCAAGATCCTGGAAGCGGCCCGACGTCAGGACAAGTACTGGGAAACCCTCGACGTGATGTTCCGCTCGCAAGCCTACTGGGCCAGCCACCACCAACCTCGCCCCGAGGCCCTGTGGGAGTACCTGCCGATGGTCGGCCTGGACACCAGCCAGCTCAAGCAGGACATGCAGGACCCGGCGATCGCTACGCTGATCGAGCAGGACATGGCCGATGCCCGCACTCTCGGGGTCCGCAAGACGCCGAGCTTCTACGTCAACGGGAAGCCGCTGCAACAGTTCGGCGTCCAGCCGCTACGGAGCCTGCTCGAGGCCGAGATCCAGGCCCTCTACCCGGACTGAGGCGTCGGCACATCCTCGCGGAGAGACCTGCCGCCGCGAGACCCGAGGGCGAGACCCGGCGGCACTGAGCACGACGAGGGGTGACTTCTTGCCATACTGGAGCCGCCGATGGTCTTCAGCTCCCACCTCTTCGTCTACTACTTCCTGCCACTGGCCCTGCTGGTGTACTACGTCCTCCCACCGCGGGCGAGGCTGGCGGGATTGGCGGCGCTCAGCTACCTCTTCTACGGTTGGACGAACCCTGCGTTCTGTCTGCTGATGCTGGCGTCGACCTCGATCGACTATGTCTGCGGAAGAGTTCTGGAGGGCCACCCGCCCGCATCTGAAGGCACGGCGAGGATCCGGAAGCTCGCGGTAACGGCCTCGATCGTGGCCAACCTGTCGCTCCTCGGCTTCTTCAAGTACTACGATCTCGCCACCAGTACCTGGGATGCCCTGGCCACCGCCTTCGGACTGAGTAGTCTGACGCTCGAATCGACGCTGCGTGTGACTCTTCCCCTGGGGATCAGTTTCTACACCTTCCAGTCGATGAGTTACACCATCGACGTCTACCGCGGCCGGTCGAAGGCCCTGCGAGATCCGATCGCCTTCGCGGCCTACGTCTCGATGTTCCCGCAACTCGTGGCGGGTCCGATCCTTCGCTACTCGGAGATCGCTGACCAGTTGAGCGATCCCGGCCCCAGCCGGGCCAAGGCGACTCGCGGCGTCACCTTCTTCAGCCTCGGCCTGGCCAAGAAGGTCCTTCTCGCCAATCCGTGTGGCGAGATCGCGGATGCGACCTTCGGCGCCGCCTCGGTCGGTCTGGTCGACGCCTGGTACGGCGCCAGCGCCTACGCCTTCCAGATCTACTTCGATTTCTCGGGGTACTCGGACATGGCCATCGGCCTCGGCCTCCTCCTGGGATTCGTCTTCCCCAAGAACTTCGACTCGCCCTACCTAGCGACCTCGGCCACGGACTTCTGGCGGCGCTGGCACATCTCCCTGTCGACCTGGTTGCGGGACTATCTCTACGTGCCGCTCGGAGGGAACCGCCGCGGCGCGCTACGAACGTACCTCAACCTCGCCCTGGTCATGCTGCTCGGCGGGCTCTGGCACGGAGCCGCCTGGACCTTCCTCGCCTGGGGAGCGATCCACGGTTTGTGGTTGGCGGCCGAGCGCGCCCGGGGCAAGCGCGGGCTCTTCGACTTCCTCCCGACCTGGGGTCAGAACGTGGCGACCTTCGTCGTACTGCTCTTCACCTGGGTGCTCTTCCGAGCCGACGACTTCGGTCACGCCACCCGCTACTTCGCTTCGATGGTGGGCTTGACCGAGCCCAGCGTGGCCTCGGACCTACTGGCCGGTTGGATCTATCGCCCCTACTTCCTGCTCGTCGTGCTCACCGCCACGGTCGTGACCTGGTCGGCGCCCCAGACCTGGGACTGGTCTCGATCCCTCGGCCCCTCGAAGGTCGCTGCTACCCTGCTCTTGCTGGTCACTGCCCTCGGAGTGATGGCCGGGCAGGACTTCAACCCGTTCATCTACTTCATCTTCTAGGAAGATCATGTCCCGTACCCCGCCCCCCGATCCCCTCCAACGAGACCAACAGGCGCTGGCCGATCTGGTCCAACCGGTGGCGAGCGATCGCTGGCAGAGTATCTTGCTCGGGCTCGCCGCGATCCTCCTGTCCACGGTCACACTCACGGAATGCCTCCTCGATCCTCCGCGTCTCCCGCTGGCGCTTGGCGAACTCGAGTCGAGTTATCAGAAGGGTGGTCTCCTGGCCGCGAATCGGGAGCTTCTCGCTTCGTTGGACGAGTTCGAGAGCGGCCTCGAGGAACGATCCCTCGTCGCCCACACCGTCGCCCCCTGGATCCAGTGGATCCAGACCCTCCGGCTCGGAGTCGGCGATCACCAGGTCCGACTCGGTCGGGACGACTGGCTCTTCTTCCGGCCCGCCGTCGAGTTCGCGACCGGCCCTGGGTTCCTGGAACCCGACGTGATCGCCCGGCGACGGGCGGCGGGCGACAGCTGGCAAGACCCGATCGCCGCCGATCCTCGTCCGGCGATCCTCGACTTCCACCGTGAGTTGACGGCACGAGGTATCGAGCTCGTGCTGCTTCCGGTACCGACCAAGGCCCAGGTGGACCCACAGCGGCTCTCGCGACATATCGCCGCCGAGCAGGCACCGCTGGCCAACCCCTCGATGCCCCGACTCCTGACCGAACTCGCAGCTGCCGGCGTTCGGGTCGTCGATCCGACCTCGGTCCTGGTCGCCGCTCGCGCCGATGGCGAACCCCAGTTCCTCGCCCGCGATACCCACTGGACACCGGCCGCCGTGGAGCGCACCGCCGAACTGCTCTCCCGGGAGCTGACCGACTTGGAGCTGGCTCGGCCGAGGAGCACCGGCTGGACGCGCTCGCCCGCCCTCGCCTCCCACGCCGGCGATCTGGTCGAGATGCTGGGTCTGCCCGAAGGGCGGTCTCCCTGGAGGCCCGACCAGGTCGTTCTCCACTCCGTACGGGACCCTAGCGGTCGCCCCTGGCAGCCCGACGCCGAAGCTGAGATCCTCCTCCTGGGCGACTCGTTTAGCAACGTCTACTCGACCCCCGATCTGGGCTGGGGCGTCGGGGCTGGTCTGGCCGAGCAGCTTTCCTGGCAGTGGCAGCGGCCGGTCGACCGCATCGCCGTCAACGCCGGGGGTGCCAGCGGGGCTCGCCAGAGGCTGGCGCGCGAACTCGCACAGGGACGCGATCGTCTGGCCACCAAGCGGGTCGTGATCTGGGAGGTATCGAACCGTGAACTCACCTCCGGCGACTGGGAGGTCGTCCCGCTGCCGCACGCCCCGCCGCGGTCGGGGACCGGCTCGGACGAGACGCTTCCTCGACGACCGCTGGGGGATGGTCTCGTGGTCTGGGAGTCGAACCGCACCGGAAACTGGCGAATCTTTGTTCGCCCCCTGGAGGGCGGCGCGCCCCGGCAGCTGAGCCCCGACGAACCGGGCCGACAACACTGTTGTCCCCACTTTTCTCCCGACGGTACCCGGGTCGCCTACCTCAGCCGTCTCGACGGAGCGAGCGAGTATCCGAAGGTAGAGCGCCCCGGGGAGCTCCGGATCCTCTCGCTTCGGGACGGCACCGAACGCACCGTCGCGCCGGCTCGGACCTACGGTTGGGGCAATCGAGCCGTGGTTTGGCGAGACGACTCGACGCTGATCTTCGTCGACGGCGAAGGCCGGACCGCCGAACTCGACCTCGCGACGCAAGAAGAGCGTCTGCTGGTGGCTTCGCCCCGTGCGGCACTCGGCTGGCTACTGGATCCCAGTCTCGCTTTCGCTACCAACGCGGCCCCCAGCTTCTCTCCCTACCAACCCGAAGGCCTGGCCGTGGCCGAACGCTCCGGGCTCGGGGGCTGCGAGCCCTACTTCTCTTCCGACGGGCGCTGGGGATACTGGAACGCCGGTCCCGGGGGGCCGATTCAACGCATCGACCCACGGACCCGTTCGATCAGCCCCTTGATCCTGCGGGACGACCCCCGATTGCCAATCGGCTGGCGCTACCTCTACTTCGTGATGACCTCTCGCGACGATCGCGCCATGGCTTGGGGTGCCTCGAATGGCGACCACGACCACTTCGCGGCGGACTACGAGATCTTCGTGGCCCCGATCGATCCAGAGACCCTCGAGCTGACCGGAGCCCCGTCGAGGATCACGCACCACCCGGCGACCGATCGCTACCCCGACGTCTTCCGGCAGCCGTTGGAGTTGGGCTATCACGCCCTCGAAGCCCCGCATACCCTCCGTCTCGGGCTCGACACCGGCGTGGCGCAGTCGTGGCGGCTCGACGGACGCGAGGTCGCCACGGGACCGACGTTCGAGCACCTCTTCGAGCGCCCGGGCTCCCACCATCTCGTCGCCGTGACCCCGGAAGGGCACTCGGTCGAAGGTCTGGTCATCGTCAGCCCTCGGCAGGCGCCGACCATCGAAGAGGCGCGACTTCGCGATCGGGGCACCGCGCTGCGAGTCCGCTTCGATGAACCCATGCAGACGGTACCCACGGCCGGGGTCGATACCGACCCTCCCGGCACCGTCGTCGACTGGCGGCTGGAGGATGGCGGCCGCACGCTCCACGCCGCGCTGTCCCGCGAGGTGCGGGAGGATCTGCGGCTTCGACTACGGGGATTCACCGACCAGGCACAGGTTCCCAACCCGCTCGCCGCAGACTGGATCGAACTCCTCCCCGCCTCCTGGCCCGTCACCGAGCGTGATCTGCTCTTCGCCTGGGAGAACGAACGCGCTCCCAACCTCGTGTTCGATTCCGCTCTCGGTGCCGATCGGTCCTCCACCCTGATCACGTCGGGGCGCGCCTATCCGAACCGCGACCACGCACTGGTCCTCGACGGGGGGTGGGCCCAGGCCAGCGACGAGGACTCCGCCCAGATCGCCGGCCGGCTCGACGCTACGCTCGAGGTGGCTCTCGAGGTGCTGCTGACCCCGTCTTCGACCCGCGCTTCGAATTCCGACCGTCCCCGCCGGCTCCTGGCCCTGGCTCCGCGGCGGGGGCGAGCGCTGCTGGAGGTGAGTCAACGGAGTGATCGCCTGGAAGCGACCTTCCTGACCTCCGAGCAGCGCGATCCCACCCCCATCGTACTGGGTCCCGTACGGGCCGGAACGACCCACCACCTGGTGCTGTCGTTTACCGGTGCCACCTTGACGGTGACCCTCGACGGAGCACGCCAGCGACTGGAGCGACAACCCACCGGGACTCTCGGCCCATGGCGCGCCAAGAATCCCCGTCTGCTCCTCGGGTCAGCCGAGGAGGAATCGAGCTGGCGTGGCACCATCGAAGGTCTCGCACTGTGGGGACGAGCTCTGGACGAAGAAGGCCACCAGGAGGCTTGGGAGCGTGCCCGGAGACGCCTCTCCAGCCGCCCGCAGATCAAGTCCCGGCAGGTCGCAGCTCGGCTCCTGCGGCGATCGGCCATCCCCTCGCTCGAGGAGATCTCCCCGTATCGGTCCGGTCTGGTGGCGTTCGAGTGGCAGCCGGAATCGCCGGTGGGAGCCGCCCCCATCACGGTCGTCCACTGGGCCCTCCTCGATGGGGACCGACAGCCAGTCACCGAACTCGCCGTCGGGGACCTCGCGACTCTCGAGCTCGAGCCCTTCGGTGCCCAGGTCCAACTGGAACCCTTCTACCTCTCGGATCGGTCAGCGAACGCCACCCCCGGTTCCTGGTTTGCAGTGGGACTGCGAACCCCCTAGTGTCCTGGGTGGGCGGCTCCGCTTCCATCGTGTAAGGTCGAACCCAGCTGCCTCGCGAACCAACCGGTTCGCCCGGCGGCCACCCCGCAAACCAGATCACACCTTCCGACCAGCGAGGCCCCATGACTCGAGAGTCTCCAGGAACCGAACCGTCTGCTGCCGCGGTCCGGGCACCACACGGACACCGCCCTCAACCCGACGTGCAGGGCTGGCAGGCCTCCATCCTTGGTTTCTCCCTCTTCGCCTTCGTGACCAGTCTCCTGAGGCTCGGCGCCCATGGCCTGATGGGAATGGAGGGCATGGTGATCGACGGCGGCCGCCGGATGCTCGACTCCGGAATGTGGGCCGTCCCCCGGGTCTACGGGGAGATCTACACCTACAAGCCGGCTTTTGCCTACTGGATGTCCGCCTCGACCCAGGCACTCTGGACGGAGCCAAACGAGTTTGTGCTACGGCTTCCCATGGCGTTGTCGGCCGTCCTCGCGGGCCTCGTGGCCCTGGTTCTGCTGGGGCGTGCCGCGAGCCCGCGCGCCGGCTTCTACGCCGGCTGCACCGTCGTCGGTACCGCTCTGTTCCTCGAGAAGGTAAGGGTAGCGGAGTTCGATGTTCCCTTGATGGCCGCGGTGGTGGTGGCCGTCGTCGCGGCGTCCTGCAACTTGACGCGGGACCGAGACTCCGCGCCCCTCTGGTTCCTCGCCTACCTGGCTCTGGCCGCCGCCTTCCTGACCAAGGGCATGCCAGCCTTGATGACCTTCGGCCCCGGCCTGCTGCTCGCCGCCTACCTCAACCAGCGGCTCGACCGACTGTTCGGCTGGCGCCACCTGCTCGCCGCCGTGAGCTTCCTCGCGGTGACGGTGAGCTACTTCTGGTGGGCCGTCGCATCGGCCGGCTGGATGGTCTTCGACCACCCCCGCACCGAGGCCGGGTGGCGGAGCGTCGGCTGGACCTTGGAGAGCTTCGGCCTGACGCTAGCCAAACCGCTCCTGATCTTTCTCGTCTTCCTGCCCTGGAGCCTCCTGGTCCTGAGGGCGCCTGCCGTCCGGAAGCGACTGGACTCGGGCCGGTCCGGCCTGTTGCGCGCTGGCCTCGGATTCCTGATCGGCGGCATGCTCTCGTTTGTCATCGTACCGACACACGAGACGCGCTACTACCTACCGCTGGTCGGCGGTCTCGCCATCATCGTCGGCATCATGGCCGAAACGGTCACCGACCGCAGCGAGGCCCAGAAGCTGAGGTTGGCTGCCCGCGGCCTGCTGCTCCTACTCTCCGTCGCGCTGATCGCCGCCCTCTTCGTCGAGCCACCTGACTCGATGATCTTGGCCGCTGCCGCGGCGTTGACGGCCGTGGGACTGGTACTCGCCTCGCGAAGCTGGGCGTTGCCTCGGCTCCTGGTGGCCGCGGCCACAGTCCTGGCTCT
Source organism: Thermoanaerobaculia bacterium (assembly GCA_030429235.1). Taxonomy (GTDB): domain Bacteria; phylum Acidobacteriota; class Thermoanaerobaculia; order Multivoradales; family JAIOJS01; genus JAIOJS01. Next base: position 35,330 of record JAUIDB010000018.1, read on the forward strand.
GGCTCAGATGCTGATCGCGACGCCGCGACGAGCCGAGGATCGGGACCTGTCGGCGGTAGCGCAGTCGCTGGGGCGCCATCTGCCGAGCGAGGCCACGATCTACGTCGCCGCACCCGCCAACGACGCGGGGAAACACTCGTCCCTCTACTACTACCTCGATCGACCGATCGAGACGTTCTCGAACGAAGATCCGCCGCCGGTCGGTGGCTACGTCGTACTCGTGAACACGGAGTCGGTGCCGCCCGGTCTGGGCAGCGAACTCCTCGAGTCGATCGACCACCCGCGGTTCGACTTCCGCCTCGAACGGGTCCTGGGCGCGCCGACGGCCGCTCCCTGAGGTCGAGCAGATCCACCCGGCCCGAGGCCGTGCTAGGCTGCGCCCATGACCGTCCTTGCTCTCCTCCTTCTGACCACCCTGGGCCTCGATGCGGCGCCCGAGAGTTCGCCACAGATCGCGGGTGCACTGGCCGCCTTGCCCCACGCCACCCTGCACGAAGGCACCGAAGTTCGCGGCTACGATGCCGACGGCCAACTGGTGACCCTGCGCGAAGGCGACGGACCCTTCATCTGCCTGGCCGACGACCCGCGCGACGAGCTGTTCCACACCGCCTGCTACCACCGGAGCCTCGACCCTTTCATGCAGCGGGGTCGAGAACTGAAGGCCGAGGGACACAGCGGCAAGGACCGGACACGAATTCGGCACGAGGAGGTGGATGCTGGCACGCTGGCGGTACCGCAAGGTCCCGCGGCCCTGTCCCAGGTCTCGGGAAAGTCCTTCGATCCCGCGAGTGGAGCGATCGAGGGGGCCAATCGCATCTACGTCATCTACATGCCCTATGCGACCGGCGCTTCGACTGGATTCCCCACCGCACCGAACGGCGATCAACCCTCGGCTCCTTGGATCATGCGTGAGGGCACCCCTTCGGCCCACGTCATGATCACGCCCGGTCCCGTCGACTCGCCCGTCGCCGAAGCAACGCCAACCGAAGAGTAGTCCCCGAGGGCAGCGGTCTCGTTCCGAGGCCGCCAGCTCATCGAGCCCGCCCACGGTGCGATAGGCTCTCGCCACCTTGATCAATACGACCGAAAGCACCTCGGCCGAACCGGACCGGTCGCGGCCCAGGATCGACCTCAGCTTGCGTGGGTTTCTGTCTCGCTGGGGGCAGGAGATCCTCGGCTGGGACGGCCCGTTCTGGCGATCCCTCCGCCAGCTCATGCTGTCGCCTGGGCGCCTATCGAAGGAACAGGTCGACGGAACGGCAACCGCTGATCGGCCGGTGCACCCGGTCCGGCTCTATCTGGCGATCAACATCCTCTTCTTCTTCCTGCCCCCTGGGTGAACTCCGCCAACGTCAGCGTCTGGAGCGTCCGCCAAGCCGGAATCATCCAAGCTCAACCGGCACTCGAGGTTCCCCTGCGACGGGCGATCGAACGATCGAACGCGAGTGACGAGGTGTTTCTCGCGGTCCTCGACGAACGGCTCGCCGCTCAACAAGGTGCCCTGGTTTGGCTCCTGGTTCCCGCCATCGGATTCGCCAGCTTCGCCGTGTCTCGGCGGCGCCGCTGCTATCTGGTCGAGCACTTCGTCTTTGCCACGAACTTCGTGTCGTTCCTGCTCGTTTCGCTCCTGGCACTCGGGCTGACCGTTCGACTGGTGGTGGGTCTTGTCGGCGCTGACACCCCGTGGGTCGTGCTGGCGTTGGTCCCGATCGTTGCCTGGCTGGTCTGGCTCTTCATGGTGACCTACCGAGGGGCGAAACAGTTTCACGGCTTCTCGGGACCCTGGCTCACCACCGTGTTCACGGCCTGGATGGGAGTGGCTCTCTACCTCGGGGTCTGGCTCTACCTTCAGGCCCTCTTCCTCTTCACGCTGATCGGTCTGCGGGATCTCCACTTCCCGGGCTGATAGACCTCTCCCCTTCGATGACCCGCGCCTTCCGCTACACCCTCCTCGCCCTGCTCTACGTCTCGCAGGCGATCCCCCTCGGATTCTTCATCGTCGCGGTGCCTTCGATCCTGCGGTCGGAGGGACTGTCGCTCGAGCGGGTCGGCCTGCTCAGTGCTCTCGCCTTTCCCTGGCTTCTCAAGTTCCTGTGGGCGCCTTGGGTCGATCGAATCGGATCGAGTGCACGCGGACACTACCGTTCTTGGATCCTGCCTCTGCAGCTCTCCTGTGTCGTGGTCGTCGCCTGGATCTCTCGCCTCAGCGTGGAACGGGACATGGGACTGCTGGTCGTCGCCTGCGCCCTCTTCATGTTCCTGTCGGCGACCCAGGACGTGGCGACCGACGGCCTGGCGGTGCGGCTCCTGAACGCCGACGAGCGAGGACCGGGCAACGGAATCCAGGTGGGTGGCTACTACCTGGGTCAGATCTGCGGCGGTGGCCTGGTACTGATTCTGTACTCGACGTTCGGCTGGTCCACCGCGGTCCTGATCATGGCGGTCCTGTTGGCCCTGCCGATCAGTCTGGTGCTCCGGCTCGAAGAACCGCCGAACCCAGTCGCCGCGAGCCAACGAGTCAGTTGGTCGGCCCTGGGCCAGTTCTTCCGCCGACCCGGGATTCTGGTCTGGGTGGGTGTGCTGTTGCTCTGGCGGGCCGGCGAGACCATGGTGCAATGGATGGTCAACCCGATGCTGGTCGATCGTGGCTACTCGCTGGCCGAAATCGGCGTCCTTCTCGGCGTGATCGGATCTCTCGCGGCCCTGGTCGGTGCCCTGCTCGGTGGAGTGGCCGTGGGGCGATTCGGGAGACGACCGACCCTTCTGCTATTTGGCGGCCTTCAGGTCCTGGCCTTGACCTCCTTCGCGCTCCCGGCCCTGGGGGTCGGTGGGCTGTCGCTGCTCTACGCGGTGATCTCGGCCAGTGCGGCGATCGGCGGCATGGCCACGGCGGCGCTCTACACCGTCATGATGGATCGAAGCGACGAGGCCACGGCCGCCACCGACTTCACTCTGCAACAGAGTCTGGCGGCGATCGGTCCCGTGCTCACGGCCAGCGCCAGTGGGTTCAGTGCCAATGCCCTAGGCTACTCGGGACACTTTCTGGTGGCCGCCGCCGTCCAGCTCGGGGCCGTGGTCTGGGTAACGATGGCGTTTCGGCCCAGGGCTCTGGAGCCCTAGACCGCCCGCCCCCACCGAATCGCTTCAGCGTGACGCGGCCCTCGCCGATCGAATCGAAGCCATGAGATCGACTTCCAGAGGGTCGGGAACCTCGGGTCGATGCCTGATCCGCTCGAGCCAGCTTCCGGTCCTTCGGTCCCGGGCAAAAAGGGAACGCTCGAAGGAGAGGTAGCCATACAGATCGTTGTACAGCGTCTGCAGGACGACGATGTCGGGCTCCATGTACCGCGCTCGATCCTCGAAGAGTTCCATCTGGTCACTGATCGTGTATCCCACCACGCCAGCGTTGACCACCTCGGCCTTCGACAGCATCGACTGCAGTAGAGCAGGGTAGGTATGAGGCTCCGGTAGATTGATGCCAAAGGTAAACGAATCGCCGAGCAGCAAGACTCTCGGTCGGACCTTCGGGAATACGAGGTCCTTTGCCATTCTCAGACCCTGGTGGTTGGTCGTCAGAAGGAAGGGCAAGGAGTCGTCGTACCAGAGCCTCTTCTGCCCGGGGGGAAGGTCTCCGAGGCGACGAGGCCGTCGTTCGAAACGGACGCGGCTGCGGTGTTCGGCCAGATCGGGCTGGCGCAGGATCTCGGCCAGGTTCTCGGCCAGAAGTTGATTCCCCAACCGACTGAGATGGGTGTTCTCAGGTAGGAGGTAGCTCTGATGCCTGGGTGCCGACCGCAACCACGATGTCGCATCGACAAACGGTGCACCCTGGCTGGCCGCTAGGCGCCCGTAGAAGGTCCGGTCCGAGGCGTGGACCCGATCCGCCACCTCTCCTGTCCGCGCGGACGGTACATAGAGCACGACCAACCGCGCGTCCGCGCCCTCGACGAGACGCGCGAGCCGCAGGAAGTCCCCTTCGTACCGCTCCTGAAACCGCTGTAGCAACTCCCGGCCAGTCGGACCATAGAGCGCCTCGTAGATCGACTCCGCCGGAGGGAGATCGAGTTCTTCCACCACGCCGCGGGCCACCTCTCTGGTCCTGGCCTGGCTCCAATCGGAGAGCACCGCGGAGAGTGCGAACCACCCCTCACCCCGCTGTCGGAAGGTGTAGTACTGGGCCGCGACCTCCAAGATGCCCAGGACGAAGAGCAGAGGAAGGAGCGAAAAGAGAAGCTTCCGGCCGAGGCTCGTCTTCGCTCGGGCAAACCGATCCGTCATGGAGGGCCTGGACTCGAGGATCGAGGAAACGGCGACTCAGGGGGGGAGTCCCGCAAGGGACGAGTGTCTTCAGAGAGCGAAGGCATGACGGTTTGGTGGTTCCCGATCCTCCAAGTGTAGTGCAACACCCCAGGGTCAGCAGAGTCTCTTCCGCCCTCGAAAAAACACGAACGATCGTGCTATTATCCTCTCAGCAGGTTCAACGAACCCCCTGGAGATCGAGACCGATGGCTCGAACGTACACGGTATCCCGCCTCATCCACTGCCTCCTCGCGACCGCACTTCTCGTGGCCACCCCCGCCTGGACGCAGGTTTCTGAGTCGTCGCCGCGAGCTGACCCTAGGGAGGCCGGTGTCGAGGCCGAGACCTGGAGCCAGCAACACCGGGTCCAGGGATCGGATCGTCGCCGACTCGCCGAGTTGGCCGTGGCCCTCGTCGACCGGGGCTGGCAGGAGGATCCCGATCTGACGCTTCCAGCACCACAGGCTTTCGCCCGAAGATCCGGCAACTGCATCTCGTTCGCTTTCCTCCTCGCCAGCCTGGCCCGGAGCCACGATCTCCCCGTGCACTTCGCGATCCGCCAGGACGATTCTCGCGAGGCACGGGGTGGGCTCGAAATCGCACGCGCCCATCTCGCCGTCGCCCTGACAAGAAAGCAGGAACTCATCGTCTTCGATCTGAGCGGTCGACACGACGGGAACCAATCGAACTACCAACTGGTCTCCGACGGCGAGGCCCTCGGCCTCTTCTACTCCAACCTCGGAGTCGCCCAACTCGTGGAAGGAAAACTCTCTTTGGCGGTCGATACTCTCCGCGAGGCGACGCGCAGAGCTCCTGACCTGGCCCCGACCTGGATCAACCTGGGCGTCGCGCTGCGAAGAGCCGGCCGGATCTCCGAAGCCGAATCCGCCTACCGTCGCGCGATCCAGCTCGCACCGGAATCAGCCAGCGCCTGGAGGAATCTCGCGCTGCTCCTCGACGACGCCAGCCACTCGGACGGCTAGTTCGGCCGGGCCGACTTGCCCTCGCGAGGCCGCGAGGGCTGTTGCCTATGCCACAGGCGTGGCTGCAAAGAGTCGCTACGATACCGACTTCGCAAAACGCTCCATCCAAACCGAGTCCCCGACTGAGAGGTTGCCTCAATGACCCTTCGACTTTCGAGTCTCGCCATCGCCCTCGCCATTCTCGCCCTGACGAGTCCCTCCTGGAGCCAACCTCCCGGCGACCTGCAGTTGACCGACCTCGGCATCTTGGTGTCGACCCCTCTGGCCGTACGCCATGCCGATGACGGAACGAACCGACTCTTCGTCGTGGAACGGGACGGGACGATCCTGATCTACCAACCCGGGGTCGGGCTCCTCGGCTCACCCTTTCTCGACATCATCAGTGAAGTCGACACCTTCTTCGAAGGCGGCCTGCTCGGTCTGGCTTTCCACCCGGACTTCGACCAGAACGGCTACTTCTATGTCAACTACACGCGAGACGGCACCGGTGGAAACTCCCTCGAAACCGTGATCGCGCGCTACGAGGTTTCGGCCGGGGATCCCAACGATGCTGACGAGACCTCGGCCGTGGAGATCTTGACGATCGATCAACCGGCCGGAAACCACAACGGCGGTGACATCCACTTCGGCCCCGACGGCTACCTCTACATCGGCATGGGCGACGGAGGAAGCTCCAGCTCGACCTCACAGAACACCAGTCAACTGCTGGGCAAGATGCTGCGAATCGACCCCTGCGACACTGCGACTTGTACCCCTCCGTACACCATACCGCCCGACAATCCCTTCGTCGGCGGGCCCGAACTGGAGGAGATCTGGGGCATTGGGTTTCGCAACCCGTACCGCTGGAGCTTCGACCGGACCACGGGAGATCTCCTGATCGCGGACGTTGGATCTGGATCCCGGGAAGAGGTGTCCGTCGAGCCGGAAGGCTCCGCGGGAGGCCTCAACTACGGCTGGAACTGCCGCGAGGGAGACATCCCGGGGCCCGGCGGCTGCTCGGGAACCTTCGTCGAACCGGTGATGGTCTACCCGCACACCGGCGGGAACTGCTCGATTACCGGAGGGTTCCGTTACCGTGGCTGCATCCAGGGCCTGGTCGGCACCTACGTCTTCGCCGACTACTGCACTGCCAAGGTCTTCTTCGGTACCGAAACTGCGCCGGGAACCTGGAGTTTCTCGGAGTGGGACGACCTCAGCGGTAGTGTCTTCGGATTCGGGGAAGACGAGGAAGGCGAGCTCTACCTGCTTCAGGGCAGTTCGGTACATCGGTTCGAGAGTGCCAGCGACTGCCTGGCGGGGTTGATCTTCGCGGATGGTTTTGAGTCAGGAGGCACCACGCAGTGGTGAGCGAGGTCACCACTGTGTGGTGGCTCTGACTCAGTCGTCGCCCTCACCCGGCGCGGGCTAAGGGCAGAAACCGAAGGCAGCGGTGTCCTGGATAGGAGCGAAGGGGGTGCCCAGGTCGTTGGTGTAGACCTTGTCGATGCCGGTCGCGGTATCGGTGACCGTCATGCTGACTTCGACGTCGGTCATGCCGCCCGAGAAGACCCAGAAGTTGTTGAATCCGGGGAGGGCACAGGCGTCGATCACCTTGACGAAGACTTCGACGTTCTGGTCGGTGAAGAACCAGAAGTACCCGGTGTCTGTCGTCAGAGGAAGGGCCTGGCCGGAGCCTTCCTCGCCCCGCCGGGTGCGCCAATGGGTTTCCACCCGGAAGCGGTTCTGATTGAGACAGAGTGCAGTCGAAGTGGAGAGGCATCCTCCGGTGAGAACGAAGTCGACACCCTCGACGGCCTGATTGAGGGCTACCGGGATGGCGGTGCCCGTGGTGGGGTCGCAACTCGCGCCTGGACAGGGAAGACCGTCGTATAGCTGCGGCGCAAAGCCATCGAAATCGTAGGTGAGCGCGAAGTAGGTTCCGGCGAAGAGACCCCCTGCCAAATATCGTCCGTGGTCGTCGGTGTAGGTCGAGGTCACGTAGAGCCCGTCCTGATCGTAAAGCGCGACGTTCATCCAGGGGATGGGGAGTTGGGTCAGCGCGTCGGTCACCGTGCCGGCGATGGTGCCGTAGCGATCGAGTGTGAAATCGACGCCGGTGGTATTCGAGCTGGCCGAAACCACGACCGGCTCTCCGTCGCTCGGACTGCAGCCGATGAAGCCTCCTCCGATACAGGGACGATCGTCGTAGAGCTCGTCGAGGTAGGTGCCGAAACTCTCGGCGGTCACCCGGTAGGTTCCGGCGGTGAGACCACGGACCTGGTAGCGACCATCGGCGGCCGAATAGCTGGAAGTGGTGTAGAGATCTCCCCGCCATACGGTGACCCTAATCCCGGGCAACGGAAGACCATCGCTATCCTGGACCGTACCTTCGATCGCACTCCCCAGATCCAGTTCGAAGTTCGCCTGGAGTGCTCCGGTCCCCACCTGCAAGGGTGTCCCAGAGACGATGGTACAGCCGTTGGGGTTGCTGCCCGGGCAGGGGAAGTTGTTCCACAGTTCGTCGACGTAGCCCAGAGTATTGGTGGTGCTCAGATAGTAGGTCCCGGGGGCCAGCCCGAGAAAGGCGTAGGCCCCAGCCGCGTCGCTGGTCTCGCTGTACAGATAGAAGCCGTCGGAGCCGAACAACTCGACGATGACGTCGGCCAAAGGACCACCATCGGAGGATCGACGGACCAGACCCTCGATCGATCCGGAACTAACGGGCGCCGTCGTAGCGTCGATCGCGAGATCTCGGGGAGTCACCTCGGGCCGAACCAGACCCCGGACCCGCAGGTCGAGGAGCCGCAGTCGGCGCTCGAGATCTGCCGGAACCTCGTCGTCTAGCTGCTGCCTCAGGAACCCAAGGCGGTGGCGAATCCGCTGCGCTCGCACCGAATCACCCGACGCTAGGGGTTCCGCTTGCAGTGCGCGCTCCAGAACCTCGAGCTGATCCCGCACCTGGGTTCCGGCGTCCGCCGCGACCGCTCTCGGCCCGGCCATCAGCGCCAGAATCAACGAAGTCGAAAGCGCCACCATCGACGCCTTCGCACGAGCCGTCACACCTCTTCTCACCTCGGATGGGAACATCGTTCTCCTCCTGCTGGTTTAGGTCGACCCGCTCGAGCCGGGGCGCGTGCCAGGGAACCACCGATCGATTCGACTACCGGGGAGTATTGCACACCGCCCTCCGCAGCAGCCGCTGCCGCGACAGTGCGAACCCGTTGGCTCGCCGCTACAGGTCGCGCAGTTGGGCCGCAGCGCGGTTCGCCGTCCTCCCCACTTCGAGGTAGGCCTCGGCCAGTGGCTCTTCGCCCAACTCCCGCAGCTTGGAAACCAAAGAACGGTAGCTCGACGCGTGGGTGGGCTCGATGGCCAGGGCCCGTTTCCACGCCTCGATCGCGGCCTCTGGCCTCTCCAGTGCCTCCAGGACGCGGCCACGGTAGTACTGGGCCAGGTGCATGTTCGGCCGCAGGCGGAGCGCGATCTCGAGCTGCTCCAGGGCTGGTTCGAAGTCCCGCGCCCGGGCCAGAGCCAGCCCCAGGTTGTAGTGCCCGGCTGGGGTCGGTTCCCGCTCGATCGACGTCTCGAGCGCTGCGATGGCTTCGGTCGTCCGCCCTAGCCCCATTAGCGCGACTCCGAGATCGGTATGAGCCCGGACGATGTCGGGACGTCGAGCCAGGACCTTCCTGGCCGTTTGTTCCGCGGCCGCAAACTGGTGGGTCTTGAGCTGGCCCTCGGCCAGGTCGAGCCAAGGAACGATGCTGTCGACCTCGACCGTGGCCAGCTGATGGGTGAGGGAGGCCACCGCGGGGGCCGAGGGATAGGCCCGAAGGGCCGTTACGGTTCGGTACAGGCTCGCCTGCGCTCCCCCGGGCGGATCACCGAAGGGCAGAGCCTCGATCTCGATGATCTGAGGTTCCCGTCGTGCGAGCGGCGCCACCAACGCCGCCCCATCGAAGGGTCCGGTCGAGATCCGGTGGTCGGTCATGGTGACGTGGATGACGTCCTGCGTCCGACGGGTCGGCATGTGACAGTCCGCGCAGGCTGCCCCCTTCGGAGGGTCGACTCCGGCGTGAACTGCTTCGATCTCCGTATGGCAGCCGAGGCAGACCGTGTCGACCTTCTGGCGAAAGGCACGAGACTCGGGCTTCTCGTGCGGATCGTGGCAACTGAAACAGGCGAGTTCACCGGCACTCTCCTGGTAGCAGGGACTCTGCCAGAAGCGGTAGCCATGGTGGTTGATCTCGAACCGGTCCTCGCGCTCGAGCCCATCCTCGTCGATATCGACGTGGACCTGGTAGTCCGACAGCAGCTGTCCCGGACGGAACGAGTACGCCGTCCGTTCGAAACGTCGCGCCCCGACCACCGACACCGCGGGGAGCATGTGACACTGGAAACAAACGGAGTCTCGCCGTTCGGAAGCGAGGCGCGCCGGGTTGGTGATCGCCGCTCGGGTCGCCTCGAGGTCGTACCCGCCGAGTGCCGACCGCACGTGCTGGGCTCCCGGACCGTGGCAACGCTGACAGCCCGTACCCGAAGGGAGATCGTCCGGAAATCGATGCGGTTGCCAGAACTCGTCGCTGCCCTCCGCCACTTCGGGCAGCGCATTGTGGCAAGCCATACACTGTTTGGGAACGATGCGTCGCACTCCCTGGTGATCGGCCCGCTCGAATCCCGGCGACATCCCCCAGGTTCCATCCTCGGAGTACCAACCGATCGGAAGCTGGTACAGCTCGCCCCACTCCGTCTGGTAGAGGTAGCTGCGGGTTCGATTGCCCGACCCGAGAACCCAGTCGATGGGGATCTCGAACTCATTGATCCGTGCGCCCGAGGAGTCGAGCTGCCAACGTTGGAAGAGTAGACCCCGAGCCTCGGCCTCGCCGTCTCCCGTCGGCAGCACCCGGTAGTAGCGCTGCGACGGCTCGTGGTAGTAGGTCTGACTGAAGTCCTCGATCGGGCGTTCTTGACCGGCACGAGCGAAAGAGATCGCCATGCCGACGTCCTGGTAGGAGTCGTACTTCTGTTGATGGCAGGTGCGACAGGTCAGATCGGGAAGGTAGCCGGCTGCTGCCCCTTCCGTCGCGCGCACCCCGAGACGATCGAGGGGATCGGCTTCGGCGGCCGCCCCCTCCGCCGCCGGCTGTCCGCACCCCACCCCCAGCAGCGAGAATCCGACGAGGAACCCGAGGGCCATCCCACGCGGCCAAGCAGTAAACCAAGGAGTTGGAGACACCAGGCTACGGTATCTTGCCCCCTCGGCCCCCGCAAGCGAGCGGCTCGAGTCGATCAGAGTTCGTCGACGATCCGTCGCGCCAGCTCGATGGCCACCTCGAGGTTCTCCTCCCTGGCGTCCGTCACGGTAACGGCCACGGTGAAGCGCCGCCCGTCCGCGGCAACCAGAACCGAACTGCCCTTGGCGATGGCGCGATCCCCCACACCTTCCAACCAATCACCGAACTCCGATTGCACCGTGCGCGGCCCGCTGGGCGTGTTGACCGAAACCCCGGCCGAGAGACTCGACACCGTCCCCTCGAGTGAGGCCACCGCAGCCGCGGCGGAGTCGTAGGAAGTTCCCATGATCGTCAGGCTGACTTCGTTCTGGTACCGCAGGTCCTTGTCGGTCGCCCGGCGAACCTGCTCGGCCGTATCGATGCCCGGAATCTCCCAGAACACCCGACAGAGATCGTTGCCCGACAACTCGTTCGACCGCACCGTCAGGAGCTCCGGCTCCACCCCGAACCTCTCGTCGACGAGAGGCTGCAAGACAGAGCAGGCAGAGCGGTTGGTTGGGCTCTCACTCGGCTCCTCCACACCTGGCATGTCGACGCTCGGCGCCACCGGAACTGGCTCGTCACCCCCGCAAGCGAAAGCTACTGTCAGAATCAAGACTGCCACCAAGCGATCCATCGTCCGCCTCCAGACTCGAGAATCCACGAAGGAACTATTAGGGATGCCAGGAGGCTACCACGAGAGGAGCGTTGCAACGCAGCGGACCGCTGGTCGCGCTACGATCACGCTGTGTCCCAACCCGCCCCACCCCGGACTCCTGCATGAAGCCTGCCCGTCCCTTCGACGCCCGCCGACGATTCGACCAACGCCTCACCTCGGCCCTCTGCCTCGCCTGGCTCATCGCAAGCTGCGGCGCCCCCCCCGAGACCAGTCCTCCGGCTCGGCTCCTCGACGACCTGGAAACGGACCGAAAGACAGAAACGGCGGAATCGGTGAGCCCGGAGGTAGAGATCGGCTGGCAGGAACTCGGACAGGTCTATCGACCCAGCCTGACACTAGCCTCTGACACCTCCATCGAGCAAGCGGTTCGACTGCCCAGATCGGCCTGGCTAGACGTGGCTCTGGGTACGCCAAACAGCGAACCAACCACCCTGCGAATTTCCTTACAAAGCGAGTCCGGCGAAATCCTCGGTACCCTCGAACGAACCTTGACCGAAGGGGACCAGTGGGAAGAGGTGCGGTGGGACCTCCTCGAATCGACAAGGAAGGCAGCCTCGATCCGATTCGAGGCCGAAGGAGGTCTCGGCTACTTCGGCTCTCCCGTCGTGAGGAACGGATCCGTGCAGCAGCCCGACCCGCAGCCCCCACTCGATCTTCGCCCCACCGGAGTGGTCGTCGTCGTCATCGACACGCTCCGTCGCGACCACCTGCCCAGCTACGACTACGAGCGCGAAACCGCTCCCACCATGACGGAACTGGGTCGAGGGGGAGTCGTTTTCGCCGATGCCATCGCCCAGGGCGTGTGGACCAAGGTGTCGATGGCCTCGATGTTGACGTCGATGTACCCCACTACGCTCGGCATCGTCGACCACAGCGACTACGTTCCGCTCGAAATCACGACCTTGGCTGAGGCCTTTTCTGACGCTGGTTACGCGACCTTCGGCGCGTCGTCGATCTCCTTCTCAGGTCGGATGACCAACCTCCAACAGGGCTACGACGTGCTCCACGAGCGTTCCTCGGTCCGCCTTCCCGAGGGGCAGGCCCCCACCAAGACCGCCCGGGCGATGGTCGACCGTTTCCTGCCCTGGTTGGAACGGCACCACGATGTCCCCTTCTTTGCCACCATCCACGTGATGGACCCGCACGCCCCCTACCGACCCTACGCCCCCTGGGACCAGGCATGGGTTGATGCCTCGGCTCCCGCCATCCACGAAGAGTTCATGGCGAGGGTCGAGCCCCTGATCGACGAGAAACCCCGCGCCACCCGCAGCCTGCCACGGCAAGAGCAGCTCATCGCGGCGAAGATCGATCCCACTCCCTACCTCGAGACTGCGATCGGCTGGTACGACGGCTCGATCCGCGCAACCGACGCCGAAATCGCCAGAATCCTCCAACGCCTTCGGGAGCTGCATCGCGATGAGGAAACGTTGATCGTCGTCACCAGCGACCATGGCGAGGAGTTCCTCGACCACGGTGGGCACGGCCACGAGCGGCATGTGTACGGTGAACTCTCGAATGTGCCCCTGCTGATGCACTGGCCAAGAGGGTTGCCAGCCGGCATCAGAGTCTCCCAGACGGTGCAACTCCTCGATCTTTTCCCGACCCTAGCGGAACTCGCCAAGCTCGAACTGCCCCCTACCATTCAGGGCACCAGTCTGGTGCCGCTCATTCGAGACCCGAACACTGAAGGCGGGAGGCGCCCGCGTCCGGCGATCGTGGAGTGGAAGAAGCAGAAGATCTATCGCGACCTGCCCGACGTGGACGCCGTGGCCATCATCCACGACGGTTGGAAACTGATCCACAACACCCACCGCCCGGCGGGACAGCCGGAGTACGAACTCTTCTCCCACGCCACCGATCCTCTCGACCAGGTCGACCGCGCCGCGGAGGAACCGCAGGTGGTCGACCGACTCGGAGCGCTACTTGGACAGTGGTCTGCGTCGGCCGTCGGTCCCTGGTCGAACCACCGTAGGAACGACCGAGACCAGCGCGCCGAGCAGCTCCGGGCCCTGACCGCCGAAGAGGCCGACGCCCTGCGTAGTCTTGGTTACGTCGATTGATCGGCGGTGGTGGTTTTCCACTGCCACCGAGACGAATCTACTCCACCGAAACGTCCAGCAGTTCCACCGGGGTCAACCCGGTCCCGAAGAGCACCTCGTCGTACACCACGGTGAACCCGCAGTCCCCGAGCACATTGCAGTCCTGGTTCAGCACCCGAAGTTCGAGTTGCACCGACTGTGTCAGGACATCCATGGTCACCGTACCGAGCGACTGGGTAAAGCTTCCCGTGGGGATCGGATTGACGCCCGTTCCGGGAACGACGTCAGGACTGCCAGCCGAGGTCGTGCAGTCGGCATCGACGAACTGTTGGTACCTAATTTCGGCAAAGGGACCGATGTAGGAGGTCCCCATGGGGGGATTCGGCGGTTCCGCCGTCATCTTGAGATCGAACCCGAGGTTGTACTCGGTACTAGGACTCACACCGTTGATGCAAGTTCGCACGGTGCACCATATCCAAGCCCCCGCCCCCAGACCGATACATTGCAACGAACCGGGAGCGTTAGAGCCTTCCGTCGCGTTGTGACTCAGTAGTCCAGTACCGGTAAACCACTCCGATATATCGGTCGAGGTGAAGTTGCAGTTGTTCGGCGTAGCTAGGTTGCCCGGTGCGGTCGAGCAATCGGCGACGGCGCCTCCGACCCCGACCAGGGCGCCCAGCGTGGCTACAAGACCCACGCGGGTCGCCAGGGTAATGATTCGTCGAGTGTTCTTCCAAGCGACCATACACAAGCTCCTCGCAAAGACCCTCTTTCAAGATCATGGAACAAATCATTATTAGGCTTGCAGTTAACTTACTGACCCCTCCGCCTCCTGTCAAGGAATTGGAAACGGGAATCGCCAATGCGGAATCCGATCCAAGCGCCCTCGCCAACGCTGCCCAAACAGCCCCAGAAGGCTAGGATCGCAGGATGGCGAAAAGGAAGTGTCCCTCCAACCGAATGGTATTCGTGGGATTCCTGGTGGCTGGAGCGCTGCTCGGTCATGAGATCGACCACCGAACTGTCCGGGTCTCCTTCGCGAACGACTCCACCTATCAGATCGAGACCCGGGCACCGGCGCTCCCGACCCTGCGTCGACTCGAGCTTCTCGATCGGCAGAGGCTGCCGACACCCACCACCCGCGATGCCCTGCTCCGGCGGCTCGAAACGCAACGACCACGACTCGTCGACCTGATGGAGGTCCGCTTCGATGGTGTAGCGGTCGAGAAGGAGCTCACACTCGAAGTGGTAGGCGCCGTCGACCACGACCGCTCCAACTCACTCCAGGGTGCCGACCACCACGGCGCAGAGGTGGTGCTGCGCTTCACCGGGATCGCGCCGGACGGAGCGGAGGAGTTCACCCTACTCTACGGACTGCCGACCACCTCCTACCGGCTGATCCTGGGCGTCCCCGACCAGGGCCGAACCGAGACACAGTGGCTCGACGTGTCGACCGCCAGCCGACCGTTTGCCGTGCCCCGGCGCTAGAGCCGACACCCTCAACGCCGCGCGAGTGGCCCCGTTCACAGTCTCCGAGCGGACGAAGCTCTACGATGGAGCTTCACCACTCTGGAGTCCGCGATGTCCTCTCTTGCGTATCGTTTCCTGCTCGTCTGCACCCTGCTCCTGGCCGAACTCTGCGCCCTGGGTACCGCCTCCGGCGGCGCCGTCGACTACGACATCGTGTACGTCCGGCAGCCTCGGTACGGCGACGACACCAACACTCTCTGGCCCGAAGTGTTCCATCCCGCGCGACTCGAACCGGGCGCCGATCTCATGCTCCTACACCCAGACGGCAGCGAGGAGCTGCTGGTCGCAGGAGGCCACGGCTCGGTCACAGACCCCTTCCTCTCCTTCGACGGCGAGTGGGTCCTCTACTCCTATTTTTCCGACCTGCGTCCCGGCAGCCTCAACGGCCAGCGCGGGGACCTGCCCCATCACGGCGCCGACATCTATCGCATCCACCTCGGCACACGCCAGATCGAGCAACTGACGTTCGGCGAGTTCACCCCGAACACCGGGGCCGGGAACTGGGACGAATCGAACCCCCTCGACCCCGACCCACAGTTCAACCGGCTCGGTTACGGCATCCTCAATCTCGGTCCCTGCCCGCTGCCGGGAGGCAAGATCGCCTTCACCAGCAACCGCAACGGATTCGTGCCCCCCAAGGGGTTCACCAATCCGACCCTCCAGCTCTACGTGATGGACTGGGACGGCAGCAACGTGACGCCGATTGCGCCGATGACCATCGGGAGCGCGCTCCACCCCACGGTGCTGCAGGACGGGCGCCTGATGTTCAGCTCGTACGAGTCCCAGGGACTGCGCGATCGCCGACTCTGGGGAATCTGGTCGATCGATCCCGACGGTCGCAACTGGGCACCGGTGGTCAGCGCCTTCCGGGGTCCGCAGGCGTTCCACTTCATGACCCAGCTCTCCGGCGGCGATCTGGTGGTCGAGGACTACTACAACCTCAACAACAACGGCTTCGGCGCGCTCTACCGCTTTCCGGTGTCTCCTCCACCGGGAACCCCCCCGTTCTACCCCGCCGACCCCGACCTCAATCCGGAGATCGACCAGACGGTCGAAGGGGGATTCCTCTACCCCTTCCGCATGCCCTTCACTCCTTGGGGCATGGTGTCGATCACCCCCTTCACCCACGCCGGAGACGAAGCGGCTCCGATCGGTAGCGACGGTTCCACCCGCGTCGGCAAGTTCACGCACCCCTCGGCCACGGTGGGCGGCGACCTACTCGTCGCTTGGACCCCCGGGCCCGCCAACGACCTGAACCGCCCCACGCCGGCCCCCTACTACGATTCCGGACTCTACCTTCAGCCTGGCGCCAGCCCGATCTGGAGTCCCGACGATCTGATCCTGCTGAAAAACGACCCGGCCTACAACGAGGCCTGGCCGCGGGCGGTCGTCCCGTACCAGGAGATCCACGGCATTCCCGAGCCCGCCGAACTGCCCTGGCTTCCCAACGACGGTAGCCTGCACCCGGCGCTCCCTGCAGGAACCCCGCATGGTCTCGTGGGTAGCAGCAGCCTCTACAAGCGGGAGAGCTTCCCGGGCTATGTCGTCCCCTGGGCCGACACCTTCGACGGACTCGACGCCTTCAATACCAGCGAGAACGGGCAGAGTAGCAACTGGAGTACTCAGGGGGCCGACGCGGGACGCTACGCCGACAGCGACATCTGGGCCGTGCGCATCGTCGGTCTGGAACCGAACACCCATCGCAGCTACGGGCCGAACCACGGCCGCCACTACGAAAACCACGCCAACGAGCGGATGCGCATCCTGGGTGAGATCCCGGTCCGCAAGGAGGACGCGCTGGGCAACCCCATCCTCGATCCGGAGGGCAACCCCGATACCAGTTTCCTGGTCAAACTACCCGCCGATACGCCCTTCACATTCCAGACCATCGATCGTCGCGGTCTCGTCCTCAACTCGGCCCAGACCTGGCACCAGGTACGACCGGGGGAGGTCCGGACCAACTGTGGTGGCTGTCACGCTCACAGCCAGCAGCCGCTCGACTTCGCGAGCACGGCTGCGGCGCTTCCTAGCCACGAGATCTACGATCTGGCGCAGGTGACGCCGCTGGTGACCCAGGACGCTCAGGGGGAGCCCGCGCTGAACGTCCTGTCGCAGACCCGCGTCGACGTCGAGTTTCTCCGCGACATCCGTCCCCTCCTGATGCGCAGCTGCGTCAACTGCCACACCATCAGCGACCCGACCCCGCCCGGCAACCTCGTGCTCGACGACCACACCCTGCAGAACGGACTCCCTGGGGACTACCGACGCCTGGCCGACGACAGTGCCGCCGACTACGGCTATCCCCCGGTCATCAGCAACGGCACCTGGCGACAGACCAATGCCAGTCGGTACGTTCGCCGGTTTCAGGCTCGGCGGAGCCTGCTGGTCTGGAAGGTGTTCGGTGAGCGGCTGGACGGCTGGACCAACGGCGATCATCCGACGGAAACCGTCCCCGGTGACGCCTCGACCCTCCCCGCGGGCGCCGATCCGAACGAGGCGGACCTCGACTTCACGGGTTCGATCATGCCGCCTCCGGGCAGCGGAGTCCCCGCTCTCTCGGAGGACGAGAAGATGCTGATTGCACGGTGGATCGATCTCGGGGCCCCGATCGACACGGCGACCCTGAACGGCAACGTCGGCTTCGGCTGGTTTCTCGACGATCTGCGCCCCACCCTGGAGGTCAGCCTGCCGCGCCCCGGAACCAGCACCAGTCCGGTCACTACCCTGCGAATCGGGGCCGCCGACGCCAACAGCGGGGTGGACCTCGCCAGCTTGTCGCTACGGGCTGACTTCCCGGTCGAAGGAAGGCCCCCCGACAGCGAACTCTTCGACCTGGCCAGCGACCTCGGCGACGGCATCTGGGAGATCGCACTCAGCTCGCCCCTGCCGCCGATGGTCGAGGGGCACCTGTTCGCGGAGGTGGCTGACCTGCAGGGCAATATCACTCGGGTCAACCGTCGCTTTGCCACCGTGGCCGACGGCCTCTTCCTCGACGGCTTCGAGACCGGAGATCTCACCGGCTGGAGTAGCGCCAACCCCTGAAACCCGGCCGCCGAACTCCGAAGCGCTGGTCTATCCGGTGGCGAGCTGGGGACGGCTCGCCGTTCTCGCCGACCAGAAGAGCAGGGCCAGAATCACCACGGGTCCGAGCAACGAGCGGGGGCCCCACCACGAGTTCCACTGCCAGATCACGGGAACCAGGGAGACGTTCGCCATGGCCAGGAAGAATCCCAGCAACCCGGTCAAGCCCACCCACCGACTCAGGCCGATCAACGCCAAACCCACCGCCAACGGCTGAACGCCCACGGCTCCCAGGATCGCCAGCGCCAGAATCGGAAGCGCACCCAGAAGATCCGCCAGAGGACGGTTTGCTACGAAAACACGCGGTAGCGCGAACAAGAACAGAATCCCCAGCCCGAAGACGAGCGTAATGGGGTAGGCGATATTGGTCAGGGTCGGTCCCAGGCCCCAGAGCGCGGGACCACCGTGCGGAATGCGGAGGTCGACCCAACCACGCAGATAACCGTCGGCAGCCCCCACGGCGGCGACCGAGAAACCCGCCGTGATGCCGAAGAGCAGGTCGCGGGCCAGCAGGGGATCCGAGAAGCGGCCCCGCAGCAGCCGGTTCCACGACACGAGAGTATGGGGTAGCGAGCGCCGCAACAGCGGCTCGAGCGCCAGGTACGAGGTCCAGAGCGCCGTCCCGACCAGTAGGGACTGGGCCAGAATCATGAGAGCGAGACTCGCCCCACCGGCCGGAATCGCCGCCCCGGCAATCGACAGCCGTTCGACACACCACAAGCTCCCCCCCAACACCGCCGTCGTCTGGGCGCCGCGGCGATCGATCCGACCGAGCTTCGCGTTCCGCCACGCCAGCAGTCCTCCTCCGAAGAGCATCACCACAAAGGTCCAGAGGCCGACGATCGAGACCGAAGCTACCCGCCCCGGTTGCTTCTCGGCCTCCCACTGGTTCGAACCCACCCGCCAGTAGACGACTTCCTGTCCCCGCAGAGCGGCCTCGACCCTCATCTCCTCGCTGTGGTCGGGCTCGCTCCCCTCCCAGGCCAGCAACCGATCGGCCCAGGTGAAGGGAGCCGAGCGCGGTTCGACCGGCCGAAAGCGGTCGGCTTCGAGCCCCGAGTACTCGAACCACTGGTCCAGGTCGACCGCCCCTTCGGCCGGTGGTGGAAGGCCTCGGCGAGATGGGTTCTTGATCAACCTCAGGAGGCGACCGTCGTCTTCCATCTCGACCAGGGCGGTCCCCGGCTGGTGGACCGGCGGTTCGACCCAGTAGACCGCGTACCCCCAACGACCCGTGGGGGCAACCGGCTCTGTCGCCGCCCGATAGGTATAGGTCACCAGCGGCAGGTGGGGCTGGGAAGCGAGTTCCTGCTGGGTCACGTACTGTCGTGACGCCAGATAGTGCTCGCTCAGCCAGTACCGACCGATGCCATCCGCCAGAGGCTCGCCGCCGGCGGCCTCGAGATAGCGTTGGGCCTGGTGGTCCAAGACCGGCGGCTCGAACCCGGTACCCCCGAGCAAGAAGGGCGATGTGGCCGTGCGAAACCCGACCGTAGCCACCAGGCCGAGGACTCCCAGACCCAAGAGCAGATGAGCGACCCAGCGGCGAACCGTGCCCTCCACTCCCGCGTCGGCCACCATAGCCGGGGAGGGAGTCTCGCCCGCGGCCAGCGCTGCGGCCAAGGGATCGCCCCCGGGGAGCGCGGCCGCCACCACCATCGCCGAGCGGGGCCTCCGAGTCGGGTCCACGGCCAGACAGCGTTCGAGGAGCTGAGGCACCGCGGGATCGAGCGAGCTCAGGCGTGAAGTGGAGAGATCTGGCGGCTGCCGGTGGGCTTTCTCCAATTCGCTCCGAGAGAGTCCGGCGTAGAGCCGCTCGCCGGTGAAGACCTCGTAGAGCACGAGACCGAGCGAGTAGACCTCGCTGGCCACCGTCAGCGGACGACCGACGAGCTGCTCCGGAGCCATGTAGGCGGGGGTCCCGGCGATCTCGCCCGTCTTCTGCTCGGACACCAGGGAAGCCAGGCCGAAGTCACTGATCCGAACGTTGCCGGCGCCATCCATCATCACGTTGGATGGCTTGAGGTCTCGATGGAGAACCCCCTTCTCGTGAGCAGCCGCTAGCCCCGCGCACAATTGGCGAGCCACGGCAACCCCCTTCTCCTCCGGTAGCCGGCCGATCCGATTGATCAGCGAGGAGAGGTCTTCACCCGAGACCAGCTCCATCGAAAGGAAGGTCTCGCCGTCTGCTTCCCCTATGTCGTGCACCCGCACCACATTCGGATGGCTGACCTTGCGGGCCGTACGCACCTCCTGGTGCAAACGGGCCAACGCGCCAGCGTCCTGGCCGAGTCGCGCGGGAAGGAACTTGAGCGCCACCGGCTCCCCGAGCTTGAGATCCTCGGCCCGGTAGACCTCACCCATCCCACCCCGACCGATCCGGTCGATCACTCGGTACCTGGCATCGAGCATCGTGCCGGGCGCAAAGCGCCCTCCGTCGAGGGCCGCGCTGGAGGCGTCTCGCGGGGCGCCGGGCAGTCTGGGGGTCGGCTGGTCGTCCATGTCCGTGGCTAGGTCTTGAGGCCGCGAGTCTATCCGAGACACAGGAGCCAGCCGCGAGGCGGCTGTAACCAAGCCGTCCTTGCCCCCGTAGTCCTCTCGACGATCTCCACCAACAGAAGGACACCGGTTTGCACACCACTCTCGCCAGCCAACTCGCCCCACGAACTCTTCTGTGCGGTCTGCTGATCCCTGCACTGGTCTTCGGGTTCACGGCCGATACGGCGTCCGCCGACCGAGCGGAAGGCACCAACAGGTACCTGGGTCGCTATCGCCTACACGACGATCTCGTGCTCGTGGTGGGTCAGTACGACCCAACGGGACCGCACGCTGGGATTCTCTACGTCCAGCCGAGCTTCTGGCGGAGTCGGATCCCTCTGGAGACCGATCCCACCGCCGCCGTTCCCGACGCCTTCCGCTCGCGCCTAAACCCCGAGATGAAGTTCCACTTCGAGGTCGATCCCTCGGGCCACGTCGCCGAACTCGAGGCCAGCGGCCACCGCCAAGTCACCGGAAGGGCTACCCGCCTGCCGCCAAGCGAGCGACTTCCGGTCGAGCTTCTGTTGGCCGGTGAGGGCGCCGCGAGTTTCGCCGCGCTAGAGGCGGTCGATCCAGAAGGAGCCGAGCGGGCGATTGGAATCGCGCAACGCCACCTCCGCTCTTTCCCCTCGCGCGCCGAGGTATCGGTCGACTTCGCCCGCGCCTTGGCCAAGCGCTACCCGAACCACGCGGAGGCGCAGGCTACCCTCGGTATGGCGCTGGTGCAGGCCGGAAACCGCCCGCAGGCGCAGCTTGCCTTTCGAGCGGCCCTCGAACTTGCAGCAGATCACGAGTTCGCACAGCTGGCCCTCCGACATCTCTTCACCTCCGACCCGGATCGCCCAGGGCCCGCTGCGTCGACACCGTTGCCGTTCTCGCTCGACTCCCTGTTCGCACCACCCTCTCCCCGAGAGGCCCGAGTCGTCCGCGAGACCTGGAAGGCCCGAGATCTGACCCCCTCCGGAGTCGAGCTGGTCGATCAGTTCCTGTCGACCCAAACCCACGGGACCTTCGAGGTCAGCATCCTCTCGCAGCGAATCCATGGATTTCGGCACTACAGCGCGATCTTCGTGCCGCAGAACGCAGCCTCCGGCTGCTGTCCCCTCGTGGTCGACGTGCGGGGCGTCAGCTGGGACTACGCACCGCTCGACCTTACCGACGGCCCCAGATCGATGCAGGTGCTGGCAGAGGACTCAGCTCAGTTCCTGTTCGCCGTTCCCTCTTTGCGGGGGGAGGTTCTGGAGATCGAGGGTAGGCGCTACACCTCCGAAGGAAATCGCCGCCGGGGCTGGGACGGCGGAGCCGACGACGTGATCTCACTGCTCGGTGCCACCCTGGAGACGATTCCGGCAGTCGACGAGGCGCGAATCTGTGCATTCGGCAAGAGCCGCGGTGCCTCGGTGGCCCTGCTGGCCGCAGCTCGAGATTCCCGCTTCGGCTGCGTGGTCGCCTGGGCCGGCCCGGCCGACTGGTTCGAGTCGATGGGGAGTTTCGGCTGGACGTTGCAGGAACTCGTGACCCTGGCCCTCGAGCAGCAGTGGGTACCGGGCCAAGGTTGGGGATCGGCGGCGCAGTTCGTCGAGCGGGTTCTCGAGAATCCGTCGGCTCGGGGCCAACGAGGACTCGCCGCATCCCGGCTCCTCATGCTCGCTTCGTCCCCCCTCTACTTCGTCGATTCCCTACCGGCAGCCTCGTTGCACTACGGTTCGGACGACGGCAGTGTCGGCATCGCGAACGCTTGGGTTCTCGAGGCCGCCCTGGCAGCCAGCTCCGGAGCGGCGTCTGAACGTTCCCTCACGGTCCATCGAGGAGCCGGGCACGATATGCCCTGGCCCGAAGCCTACGAGACCTCGCGCGACTTCCTCCTTCGACATCTCGCGCCGAATCCGAAGCCCACGCCCTAGAAGAAGTCGGCCGGGCTGGCGCCGATGTCGACGATCGAACAACCCTCGACGACCGGAATCCCCAACGACCGCGCCCGCTCGGTCACGGACCGGTTGGTCGCTCCGGGGTTGAACCAGACTTCGGCCACCGCGAGCCGGGCGATACCCTCGAGCTCGCGATCGGTTTGTTGGGGAGGCAGATAGACACTCAATCGGTCCAGCGGCTGCTTCCCAAGAGCCTCCAGGCTCCGCACGGCAGGCAGCCCCTCGACCGTTTCGGCAAGAGAGTTGATCGGGATCACACTCCATCCCATCTGCAGGTAGGCGCGGACGCACTTGTTGCCGAACTTCGCACGGTGTCGAGACGCCCCGAGAACCGCGACGGTTTTCTGTCCTGTCCCCTGCTCCGCCGACTGCATCCGTTCATGATATCGAGTTCAGGGAGCCACCGCCGACCAGGGGATCAGGTCTCGAGACTCGAAACCGTCGGGCGGAATGGTGGTCCCGAGCCGCATCTTGAAGTCTCAGAGCCCCTTCGCGCCTCGTTCTTGGTGGCGGCGAGGCCAGAGCAATAGGTCTCCCTCGAAGGCGATCTGTCAGAAAGGTCGCGGTCCCGTCCGCACGCGGGGCGGTGTTCCCAGGCCCCACATCGAGTGCTAGTATCACCTCCAGAGGGACCTACAATGAAAAACTTTCTGCTGATTCTGGTGGCTGTTCTCTGTCTACCTGTGCCGTCCGTGGGCCAAGACATCAAGGTCTACGCCCGGGACTTCGAGCCCTTCTTCTACCGCGACGGCGGGGAAACCAAGGGGCTCGAGTACGACATCCTGAGCTACTTCTCCAAGGCATCGGGACGAGCTTTGGACATCCATTGGGTGGCCCAGTTCGACGAGCTGCTGCCGGCGGTTCGCGATGGGTCCGCAGACGTGGCCACCGGCACGATTACCATCACCGAGGAACGCGCTCAGACCGTGGACTTCTCGGGTTCCTACTTCCCGGTTCGGGTAGCGGTGATCGAACCGAAGAGTCGTACCTCGAGTGCAGTCGGCGATCTTTCCGGGCTCTCGATCTCGACCATGGCGGGCACCACCTACGAGCGGATCCTCAAGGAGCTGCCTGGCATCGAGTTGGTGTACGGCGTCGACGAGGAAGCGATCATCGCCATGGTTGCGGCCGGCGAAGCCGAGGCGACGCTCGTGGACACCGTGCTGGGGCTGATCTACACGCCCCGACATGGCAACCTACACATGACGTTGCCGATGAGCGAGTTGCAGAACTACGGTTTCGCCGTCCCCAAGGGCTCGGCACTGGCGGAGGAGCTGTCGGACCATATCCAGAAGCTCAAGACGTCAGGGATCTACTACCGCCTACTCGAGAAGTACCTGGGGCAGGAAGCGGTCGACATGGTCCGGGCCGCTCATCTGGAATAGAGCCGCTCTTCCCCGTTTCCAGGCGACCCCTTCCTCCACGGTCGCGGAGCTAGCGATTCCGGAGTTCCTGCAACATGGCGGCCGCGTTGCCGTTCTCTGGGTTCAGCCGCAGGGATTCCGCGTAGTTGGTGATCGCCTTCGCCACTTCCCCTGACTCCATGAGGGCCTCACCGAGGCTGTCGTAGACGTTCCAGCTTTCTGGGTACGCCTCGACGTTCAGTTCGAATACGACGACGGCGGCGGCCCTGGCGTCTCGCCGCAAGAGGTCGTAGCCAATATCGTTGAGCAGATCCTCCGCGAAGCGGTCGACGGCGTGTTTCGAGAGGAGTTCCTGGTAGGCGGGGCGAATCCTCTCCCCGCCCTCGAGTCCGACCGACAGCAACTGCCGTTGCACATCGAACTCCGGACCGTCGTAACTCGGGTAGTCCTGCCAAGCCACCCAGGGATGGCGGTCGGTCTGCAGGGTTCGCCGCAGGACCTCCTCGGCAATGGCGAGGCCGTTCTGACTATTGGTCAGGTAGACCACTCCGAGCCGCCGCCCCGGCGACGCCGCCGCCACGCAGCGGAAGACGCCATTGTCCCCCCAGTGCCAGTACAAGGTCTCGGTGCCTGCCGGACCCGAGACCTCCTCCAAGCCCCAGCCCAGGCCCCAGCCGACACCCTCGACCACCTCGGTGTGGCGGGAGAGCATCAACCCCGCAGTCGCCGGTGTGATCAGGGTGGGATCCGCCATCTCCGCCAGGAACCGAGCGTAGTCCGAGGCGGTCGTGTGGAGGCTGCCGGCGGCATTGGCGACCTCCGGTCGCCACTTGTCGCGCGGCATCTGCATCTGGTCGTGTCCGGTGGCACTCAGCTCGTCGTAGTCGGGTCGCCAGACGAAGCTGCTGCTCGCCATCCCCAGGGGTTCGAATACCGCCGATCGCACCGTTTCCGCCAACGACTGCCCCGTCAGTGCTTCGATCACCTGTTGCAAGAACACGTACCCCTCGCCGGAGTAGCCGAACTCGGTCCCCGGATCGAAGCGGATCGTCAGCGGCTGATTTCGACTCCAATTGGGGAACCCGGTGCTGTGACTGAGCACGTGACGCGCCGTGATCTGATCGATCCGGTCATCGCCCTCCACCCGGTCGAACGCGATGTACTCGGTGAGCGGGCGATCCAGATCCAACTGCCCGGCTTCGATCAGTTGCAGGGCGCGCAACGCGACGACCGGCTTGCTCAGCGAGGCTGCCTCGAAGACGGTATCGGGCGTCACCAACGACTCCTTCCCCGACTCGAGAACTCCCAAGCCGAGATCGAGAACCAGTTCACCGTCCCGGACCACTGCGATCGCCAGCCCGGGGATGCCGGCCGCCTCGAGAAGGGATGGCAGGTCCTCGCGGAGCGAGTCGATGGCCAGCAGGGGATCGGGTGCGGCAGGGGTCTCGTTCGCGACGACGTCGTCCCCAGCGCCGCGACAGCCCGCTAGGACACTTGCCAGGAGAACGGGCACTAGGAGAGAGACCACTGCGATCGAGCGGCGGCGAGTGGAGCTCAGAGGTACCATCTCAGATGTAACGAATCGCCGCCTAGAAGGTTACACCGGACCGGTCCTGCGTTGCCCAAACCCTCGCGGGCTCACTCTCTGCCTCGGAGCGTCTCTGCGGCTTCGAGCCACTGCACCAGGGCCCGAGCGACCTCTCCCGCCACCCGGCGGTGTTGGGCTCGCCACTGCGCACGGCCACTCGACCCCACCCGGTTCGTGATGCCGAGCAGGGCTGCGGCCGGGACTTCGAACTGGCGCGCTGCGGCCGCGATCGCCAGCGCCTCGAGGTTCTCGAACTCCTCACCGAGATCGGCGAGCTGCGACGCCAGCTCGTCGTCGATCGTGATCCCATGGGTGGTCGCGATGCGGCCGCGCCGAGCCAGCGGCAGGGCTCGCTGCAACTCAGCCACCAGCCCAGGGTCGAAGTCGGCGGTGGCCGCCACCGCCGTCGGAATCTCGGCTCGGCCCGCCACGATCTCGGGCGCCAACCAGTGAGTGCTCGCAGCGATGACCAGTCCTTGCTGCGGCACGTCCCGCCCTGGGTACGCTCCGACGCTGCCCACCAACAGAATTGCGGCCGGTCGGCAACGGGACAAGGCCGTGGCCGTCCCCACCGCGGCGGCGACGGCGCCGACCCCAACCGCGCACAGTTCGAGCCGAAGCCGGCTGGTCCGTTCCGCCAACAGTTCTTCCAGGGGTGCCAGCTCGACTGGATGAGCCGCCACCACGAGCAGATCGGTCGGGGTGTCGAGGTCGCGGTTCATGGCACTGGTGTCCGGTCGTGGTAGCTTAGATCAGTGAAGGCGCCACGGTGTAGACCGCTGCTCCGAGCAGCGTCGAGAACCGCACGGTTCGGGGTGTTCATCCTGGTCGCGACTGCAGCCTCGGCCCACGATCCCCCCTCCAGCACCCTGCGTCTGGCAGCACCCGACGAACCAGGAGACCCGCTGGTTGTGGAGGGTCGAGTCGTCGACCACGACGAACGGCCGCTGGCCGAAGTGACCGTCCGCGTCTACCAGACCGATGCCCGCGGCTACTACACGCCAGAGCGACCGATGGACGAGCCGAACGCTCGATTGTCGGGCACCCTCCGGACCGATCGGCAGGGGCGATTCCGAATCGAGACGGTGCGGCCCGGCCCCTACCCTGACTCGGTGCGACTCGGCGGACGAGACCGCCAGATTCCGGCCCACATCCACCTCGATCTCGCCCCCCCGGGCTACCAGCCGAGGAAACTGCAAGCGGTCT
Organism: Thermoanaerobaculia bacterium; assembly: GCA_030429235.1. Classification (GTDB taxonomy): domain Bacteria; phylum Acidobacteriota; class Thermoanaerobaculia; order Multivoradales; family JAIOJS01; genus JAIOJS01. Next base: position 61,814 of record JAUIDB010000018.1, read on the forward strand.
TCGCGGACGACCCGCTGCTGCAGGATCCGTACTGGGCGGCGTGGCGGGAGCGCTTCGACCATCCGTTGCTCCAACCGCGCACCGACGGCGACCGGCAGCAGGTCACGCTGCAGATCGAGGTGCGACTCCGATCAGACCAGAAACCGCCATAGAGCCACGCCCCCAATCGCAGTGCTTCCCGGTTCCCGAGAGTGAATCGGTCGAGGTCAGGATGCGCTCGGTGGCGCTGGTCGCCCGGCGTGCACGACGAGCACCACCGTCGCCGCCGCGAGCAGAGTCGTCGCGGTGCCCGCCGCCGCCCCGGTCAGACCGTAGCGGGGAATCAAGACGAGATTGAGAGCGGAGTCGACGACCAGGGTGGCGGCCGAGACGCGGAACACGATTCCCGCCGCTCCCCGGTATTGCAGCCAGAGACTCGAGAGCGCGGCCGAAGCCCAACCGAGGTTGCCGAGTACCAGAAGCAACAGCGCGGCGTGGCCGACGGAGTAACCCGGACCGTAGAGGTCGAGCAGTTGGCGGCCGAACCCAACCAACCCACCGACCGTAGGGACGAGGCAGATGAACAGCAGCCACGCGGCCCGGCGGTAGACGGCTCGCGAGCGCTCGAGTCCGGCGTCGATCGCCGGCTTGACCAGAGGGGCGATGAGTCCGATCATGGAGACTTGGACCAGGGGAACGAAATGGGCCAGGGTGGCGGCGGCGGCGTAGTGTCCCACCTCGGCATCCTCACCCAGGGCCTCGAGGAAGTAGAGATCGCTCTGATTGAGCGCCAGGGCGACGAGAAACGAACCCATCATGGGCACCGAAGCCCCCAGCCAGCGACGAGGGGATCGAGCGTTCGAGTCCCTTCGCCAGTCGACCACGTGGGCTCGGCGCACTTCGAGGGCCTGCCAAACCACGATCAGGGTCGTGGCGAGAACGGAAAGGACGATCGCTTCGAAGGCGCTCAGCGAGCCGCGAGTCGCGACCACGATGGCGAAGAGACTCAGCTGCAGCAGCGGAAGTCCGAGCCGCCACGGGACCGCGGCTCGAGCCGGCAACCGAGCCGACTGCAGGGTCCGGCTGAGCAGCGCTCCGGCCGCATTGATCGGCACCGCGACCACTCCCCAGGCCAGTGGGTGGTGGTCCGCGGCGTCGCTGGAGCCTACGTGCAGCAGCGAGAGCCCCCAGGTCATCAGGATCAAGCCGCCACCGAGCAGCAGAGCGCCTCGATAGTAGAAGCGCAGATACTCTCCCACGCGGCGCCGCTCCCCCCGTTCGAGCGCTGGCGCCAGCACCATCGGCGCCGCGCGGTCCCCCCCGAGCAGAACCGCCAAACCGAAGAAGTACGAGAACGCAAAAGCGACCTTGAAGTCGCCGTAGTCGTGGGCCGAAAGAACCCGAGTGAGGCCGAGGTTGAAGCCGTAGTCGACCAGGTAGCCGAGCCCCATGACCAGGGTGAGGACCACGGCCCCCCGGCGCAGATAGAACTCGTCATTGGCAGCCGACATCTGCCAGAGTCGACCACACTAGGAGACGCACTGGCAAGCGAGTTCGTCCCCGAACGTGCGATACTGCGGCCCTTCACTCACTCTCCTACGCACGTTTCGAGAAAGGGCGACCCGATGCGGCGATTGATCCTCCTGACCTCTCTGACCATCCTGCTGGTGGCCGCCGCTCCGGGCGCCGCCATGGATCTGGCCGAGCGTCTCCTGCTCGATGGCCGGGTGGCGATGCTCGTCCCCGAGGACTTCGAGCTCATGGGCGAGGAGATGATGCGACTCAAATACCCGTCGGAACGGCGGCCCACGGTGGTGTTGACCAATCCGAGGGGCAGCGTCAATGTAGCCCTCAATCACACGCAGGACGCACTGCCCGCCGCCGAGATCGAGCAGGTCCACGAGTTCATGGACAACATGTTCCGGAACGTCTACCCGTCGGCGAGCTGGAACCGCAGCGAAGTCACCTCGAGGGAGGGTCGGCAGTTCTTTCTCCTCGACCTGGTGACTCCGGCCGTCGACACCAAGATCCGCAACATGATCACCGGGACCTCGGTGGATGGGCGGCTCCTCCTGGTGACCTTCAACTGTACTCAGGAACTCGAGGAGGAGTGGGCGGCACTCGGTCGCAAGATCATCGAATCGATCCGAGTGATCGAGCCCGAGCCTTAGGCATCCCCTTCGGCTCAGTGGCATGAGACCGACGAGACCGGCGTCGCCGAGGTGCGAGCACGAACCCGTCGGGGAGTCCCGCGTGTCGAAGCGCACCGTCGCTGGCGCCGCGGGCCCAAGATCCAGGACTTCGGCCGTCGTCAGCCGGGATCTCTCGCGCCCGGCCCGCAGTCGAACTTCCGGAACCACGGGACTAGGATTCGGTCATGCGTAGTCTTGTCTCTCGAGCCACTTCCCGCCGGTTCCTCCTCGGACCCTGCCTTCTACTCGCACTTGGATCGTGCTCTCACACGGGCGGGCTCCAACCCAGCTCGCTGCCGGACCCCCTGGCCGCCGGGTGGCAGGGGGAATCGGTCTGCGAGGGACTGGCGCACGATCTACGGCACCGGATCTTGCGCTGCACCTTCCCTCCCGGTGTCGGCCACGAACGACACTTTCACGCCCCCCACTTTGGTTATGTGTTAGTGGGAGGTCGAATGCAGATCACGGACGCCAAGGGTACCCGGGTGGTCGACCTAGCCAACCACAGCACCTGGGAGAGCGATGGTGTCGCCTGGCACGAGGTGGTCAACGTCGGTGATACGACGTCGATCTACCTGATCGTCGAGCCGCTCGACTAGCCAGCCCACGCGACGGCCTCCTGTCCGCGGGATTCCCCTGGGCCAATAATACGATTTCGCAGTATTCTATTTCGAATGAAGCCTCTCGTATTCCTGTCACCGATTCATCAGGCCTCGCGGCAGATCGGGTTCTACCTCGAGCCCACCTGCCGCCACCTACAGATCTCCGGAATCGAAGGACACCTGCTGGCCTACCTGGCGGTGTATACCCCCCGCTCCGTCGGCGATCTGAAGAAGGTCTTCGGACTCAAGCCCTCGACCCTCACGGCGATGCTCGACCGACTCGAGACCGCCGAGTTGATCCAGAGGTCTCCCAATCCGGAGGATAGGCGTTCCTGGCTCGTCTCGATCCAACCCCGAGGCGCCGAGATCGCGGCCACTTTGCGCTCGGTGATCGAGGATCTGGAAACCAGCATCCGCCACCGGGTCTCGGAGCGCGACCTGGACGGATTCCGCGCCGTCATGCGAGCGATCGCTCAGCAGACCGAAACACCACACCAACCCAAGGAGTCTCCGCCATGAGCACCTCGACCTGCCTCACGCAGCTGGCCTACATCCACTACTGCCTCCACCGCAATCTCGAAGGGATCACGCACGAAGAGAGCCTGCATGCCGCAGCGTCCGGCGGCAACTGCATCAACTGGGTCGTCGGTCACCTGGTCGCCAGCCGCCAGGGCTGGCTCGCGGCGCTCGGCCTAGAGGGGATCACTTCGCCGACGGTGGCCAACCGCTACCGTCGCGGGGGCGACCCGATCGTCGACCCCGCGGAAGCCACTCCCATCGCGGAGCTCCTGGCCGCCTTCGATGCCGGCCAGGAGCGGCTGGTGGCTCGACTCGGCGCCATGCCGGAGGACGAGCTCGACAGTCCGGCTCCCTTCAGCCCGGGCAACAACCCCGACGAGACCTGGCGCAGCCTGAACGCTGGGCTCTGCTTCCACGAGGCGTACCACGTCGGGCAGACCGGGGTGTTGCGCCGCTGGCTGGGGCGGCCGGGGGTGCTGACCTGAGCACCGTCCGGTGATCGGGAGAGATAGACTCGATCCATGAATAGCCCGTGGACCCGCCTGCGACACTACTGCGTCGTCCCTTCGGCAAAGCTCCTCACCGTACTGCTGCTCGGAGCGGCGCTGGCCACACCGGGGACTGCCGGTGAATGCGGTTGGCTGGCACCGAGCGAGCTCGATCGCCACTTTCCCCAGTTCGCCCCCTGGCGCGTCGAGGTAGGAGGCGTCGTCGGATCCTGTCAGTTCCTGAGCCGTCGGGACGAGGCCCCCAACGTCTTCAGCGCCAACCAGATGGTCATGGAGACCGACGAAGCAGCGGCAGAGATGGCCCAGAACCTCCGACAAGAATCGGCCAAGACGCAGGTGGTGATGCCCCGGGCAGAACTCGGAGAGCACGGCTATACGTACCTCTCAGAGTCAGCCGGCGAAGCGCGCACCATCAACCTGGTGGGCCATCGCGGGCGAGTCGTGGTCATTGGGCTGGTCTCGCTACAGACCGAGATCACCGACGTCGAACTCGCAGCGATCCTCGAGTTGGCCCAAGCCGCCCTGTCGGTGGCAGATCAGCCGGACGTCCTGACCACCGCCAGCGACTGCCCCTGGTTCGAGACCGCTCGACTTCCGCAGCTCCTGCCCGGAGGAGCCGTCAAACAGCAGACCTTCGGCGAGAACAGCTGTATGGCCCAGGACGACAGCCAAGCCGTCCTCCTGGTCTCAGCGAGTCCGGCGATCCCCGCGATGATGGAGCGTCGCGACGGTGGGTGTACTTGGGAGGAGCTACCGCAGCTGGGAACCGGCGCCGTGCTCGGCTACTCCTGCCGAGAAGGGAACCCCAGAGCCACCCTGCGTCTCGCTGTGGAAGGGACGATGATCGAATACAACCTCACGCCGGGTACCGAACCGACGACCACCCAACGGGCACAGCTCGTCGAGATGGCCAGGGCGATCCGCGACCGGCTCGCGAACTGACGACGGCCGCGGCGGCCGTTCAGTTGGAGGCCGCGGCCGGCAAGTCGTTGTCTTGCCACGACCCGTACATCGGGTTGGGCAAGATGATGAACCGGCGACCGAAGGGGCTGAGATCGAGAGCCCCCATCCCCGCGTCCACCACCGGGAAGTCGTGGATGTTGTCACCGACCCACTGGACGATCTCGAGCGGGCCGAGATCGGGAGCCGCGGTGCCCTCCTCCACCTGCCGCCAGCGCGGCGCCTTGTCCCCTTCGTCGGTGCGGGTCAACAGCACGTCGAACGGGGCTCCGATCTTCCTCAGATTCTCGGCCGTCACCTCGTGCACCTCGAGACGGCGGTTGGTCACGATGGCGATCCGCCCTCCGAGTTGATGGATCAGATCCAGGTATTCGACCGCGCCGGGCAGCGCCGTGGCTTCGACTCGACGGCACCAGGCATGCCAGCCCTCAGTCTCGAAAGGTGCTCCGGCGTGGACCCTCTCGACCTCGTACTGGGCGTTGTTCAGAACCGTCTCGTCGGCGTCCAGCACGACAGCCCAGCTGCCAGGCTCGCGGCCAGCGACGAGTTCGCGCAGGCTCGCGGCCGCCAGCCGGTAGGCCTGTTCGAAGGCGGCGGTGTGTTCTGGCGACGTGACGGTCCACTGGATCGCGCGGCTGGCCTCGACGTCGGCGGAACTATCGAACGCCGACGTCTGGACCCCCGGACCGGCCGAGCACCCAGCCCACAGTACCAGGCCGAGTAGGCCGAGACTCGCCGAGGCCCCCCAGCTGCGGGTCGGTCGACGCGCTGAACGCTGAAACTGCACCATGGTGATCTCCTCGGGTCGGGCGCCTCGAGGTCGACGGAACCACCCGCCGCCTCCTACAGGACGGAGCGCCAAGCGGGTCGAGAGTATCAGAAGCCTTGGCCGAAGGACCGGCCGCCGAGTGTGCTTTCCTCCTGGCCCTGGAGAAGCACAGGTCGCCCGACTGCGCCTAGGTCCAAACTTCATTCGGCCCAGTCCGTACCAATCCTCTCGACCCCCTTCGATTCCGTGACCGCCAAACCGGAGAACCCCCATGCGAATGAGTCCTCGACTACTCTCTTCCCTGCTCTCGGCTCTGGTACTGCTGGGGCTGGGCTCTCCGGTCCTGGCCGAAGCGGAGGAGTGGAGGGTCCAGGCGGCCGACCGGGTCGAGGTCGTGGCCGACTTCGAAGCCGCCCCGGGGGTCACCTCTGGACCGATCGTGGTCCTTCTGCACCAGGGAGGAGGCGACGCTCGTGGTGAGTACGCCAGCCACCAGGAGCGTCTCCATCGTCTCGGTTACTCGACACTCTCGGTCGACCTTCGACGAGGAGGCTCGGACCGATTCGGTTCCGAGAACCGGACCGTCGCGGGCCTGCCCGACGGCGCAGAGTACGACTACTGTGACCCCCTACTCGACATCGAGGCCATCCTGGCGGAACTCGGCACCCGACAGCCCAACCGGCCGATCGTCCTCTGGGGCTCGAGTTTCAGTGCCGCGCTGGCGGTGATCACCGCCAGTCGGCACCCCTCCCAGGTGTCGGCCGTCCTCGCCTTCTCGCCCGCCTCCGGACCTCCCATGGGCGCGTGCCAGCCCGACCCCTACCTGTCGCAACTGACTCGGCCGTGGTTGATCGCCCGACCGAGCCGTGAGCTGCAACTCCCGTCGGCGGCCAGGCAGTGGCGCGCGGCCCAAGCGGCCGGTGCCTGGACCCTTACCGGCAACGGACCTCACGGCTCCTCTCTGCTCGTCGAAGAACGGGGCGGAACCGACTCTCAGGCGCTCTGGCAACAGGTCAACCGCTTTCTCTTCGCCGCGGCACCTCCCGCTAGCCGACGGATCGAGATCGAGTCGTCGACCTGGCGGCTGGTCGGCGACTACCAGACCACCGGAAACCCCGAACCGCAAGCCGCAGTGCTCCTCTTGCATTCGGCCGCCAGCCGCCGCGACCGGTTCGAACCCCTGGCCCGTGCGCTCGCCGCCCAGGGAATCGCTTCGCTGCGACTCGACCTCAGAGGCCACGGCGAGAGCATCAACCAGGGCCGCTTCGACCCGTCGCGTCTTCCCGAGACACGCCATACGATCGTGGACGCACCCGAGGACGTGGCGGCCGCATTGGCTTGGCTGAGGGCACGCAGCGATGTCGATCCTCATCGCATCGGAGTCCTGGGTTCGAGCTACAGCGGCGAATCGATGGCCGTGGCCGCCCGACAGGGAGCCGCCGCCCGCGCCTACGTGGCGCTCTCCCCCGGCTCGTTCTCCGACGAATCGATCGCCTGGATCGATTCCAGCGATACCGAGTGGTGGTTCGTGCGCTCGTCGCGTGAACCGCCCTTCTTCGACGATCTCTTCGCGGCGATCGAGGCCGGTTCCGAACGGGCGGAGGTCGAACAACTCGAGACCCACGGCCACGGCGACCGCTTGCTGACCACGACTCCCAGGCTCGAGCCAGAGATCGTGGAATGGTTCGCCTGGTTCCTTCGCGAGTCCTCGAACTAGGTTGGCTCGGAAGCGGACTCGACCCGCCAGACTCGGTCCTCGAGCCGCGGCACCTCGATCTCGGCGAAGGCGAGTCGGGGCCGCTCGGATCCGACCAGGCGCCGCACGGTGTCGGTCACCAGGGTATCGCCACCGCGCGCCACATCCTCACCCAGGCGTGAAGCGACGTTGACCTCGCGACCCCAGACATCCTCGTCGCCGATCCGCAGTACCGGTCCGTGTCCGATGCCGACGCAGAGCTCGACTCGCTCGTGCTTGGGCAGTCCCCGATTGTGCTGCGCACAGACCTGCTGGCACTCGAGGAGGGCGTCGACCGCGGCCACGGGATGTCGAAACAGCAGCAACCAGGAGTCCGCCTCCCGCTTCAGGAACCGTCCCCCGTACTGCTCGATCCGAGCGGACAACAACTGTTCCTTCTGATAGATCAGGGTCAGAAAGTGGATGATGCCGAACTCGGTGGTGCGCTTGGAGAAACCCACCAGGTCGGTAAACACCACGGTCCAGTCCTCCTCGAACAGTTCCCGGATGCGAGCGTCGATGGCCGGGCGGTCGGCCCTGGCGGTCGCACGCTCCGCGATCAGCCGCCACAGCATCTCTCGCGACGTTTCCATGGACCGACGATAGCCGAAATCGGGGTCAAAGAAGCCAAGCCGCGCCAGCCGAGACCCAATCGGGGTACGCTCCAGCCATGAGCCCCCTCACCTCGCCCCCCCTGCGGCAACCCGGCAACCGAGGACACGGCCTTGAGCTTCGAAGGTAGGTTCCTGGTCATCACCGGTGCCTCGTCGGGTATCGGAGCGCAGCTGGCGCGCGAGTTGGTGGAGCGGGGAGCCCGCGTCGGATTGTTGGCGCGCCGCGAAGAGCGACTTCAGCACCTATCGAACGAACTACCCCCGGGTACCTCCACCTGGGCGGCGGCTGATGTCACCGACCGCGAGGGTCTCCACCGGGCCTGTGAGCAGTTGGTGGCCGAGGGCGGAGAACCGGACGTGGTGATCGCCAATGCCGGGTTCAATCGACCGGAGACCGCGCCGGAGTTCAAGCCCGGACGTGCCCTCTCGATCTACGACACCAACCTGCTGGGCTTCCTCCACACCCTCGACTGGGCTCTCCCGAGGTTCCTGGAGCGCGGGGCGGGCCACGTGGTGGGCATCGCCTCGGTGGCATCGTACTTCGGCTTCCCGCACAACGCCGCCTACTGCGGTTCCAAGGCTGCGATGCGCGTGCATTTGCAGAGCCTACGCATGTCCCTGAAGCGATCAGGGGTCGCCGTGACCACGATCTGCCCCGGGTTCGTCGAGAGCGAGCTGACCCAGAAGAACAACTTCACCATGCCCTTCCTCTGGCCGACCGATCGAGCTGCCCGCCGGATCGCAGATGCGATCGAACGTCGAGCCGCCGAAGTCGTCTTCCCGTGGCAGATGCGTTGGCTGGTCACGCTGGGTCTGGCGCGCCTGGTACCGCGAAGCCTGGCCGAACGACTGCTCACCGGCTCGGGCTGAGCCGGCCTACTCGGGCGTCGACCGGAGACCGGAAGACCAGCCGCCGGTACCTCCCGACTCGAAACCATCGGCAAACAGCTCGGCCCGTCGAGGGGCCCGACCGTCGCGCTGGAAACTCCCACGCCCCGTACCCCACAGCACCGTCGCGCCCGCTGTACCTGGCAGATCGTAGGCGGCGAACCCCGCGTGCGCAGTGTTCACGACCACCTCGAGATCGGCGTCGCCGTCGAGGTTGGCCAGGGTGGGGGCGGAGATTGCCCCGTTCCAATCGGGCCCACCAAACGCGGCCGGCAGCGGGACCTGGTGGAGGAGACCTCCCAGCGAGTCCAGGATGAACAGATCGCCCGTTGCGGTGGTGCTCTTCTGGGTCCACGAGGTGAACAGCACCTCGGCCTGGCCGTCGGCGTCGAGGTCCGCCACCACCGGTTCGGACGCAAACCGAAAGTACCCCTGACTGCTCTGATAGACCGAGAAGGGCCAGTTCCCATGCTCGGTTTTGTCGAGCCAGAAGGCGTGGACCCTGCCGTCGTAGGAGGAAAACAGGATCTCGAGAGCCCCGTCGCCGTCGAGGTCCGCGAGCGCCGGATTGGGTGCCGCCGACTCGATCACCTGCCAGTCCTCCGAAAGAGGAGCCCCGACATCGACCGGAGGTGCGTTCCAATCGAAACCCGCCCCCTGAAACCGCGAACGGTCCCGATGCCAGATCGACGGCCCGTGGTAGCGACTCGGGGGATGACCGATCGAGCAGTCGTAGACCGCCCCCACCCCCACCACCTCGAGGGAACCGTCGCCGTCGACATCGCCCACCGAGACCGGACCGTCTGCATAATTGGTGCGGTAGCTCTCGGCGCGTACGCCGTTGCAGTGCCCCCAGCCCCGCTGCTCGGTCGCCAGGCTCTCCCACACTCCGACCTCACCCCAGTTCTTGCCACCGTACATCGGGTGGGCGGGGATCCGCGCTCCGTCGGCCTCGTAGGCACAGATGTAGTGCACATCCGAGGGGACGAGGAGTTCGCTGAGGCCATCGCCGTCGAGGTCGGCGATGGCCGTGTTGTCGTTGTACACCCCCGCGGCATAGCCCCCGTTGCCGACCTGCTGAGGCCAACCCGGCCTCACGGTACCGTCGTGCCGATAGACCCAGGTATTGACCTCCGACGAAGCGGCCAGAGTGACGACGATCTCGAACTCGCCGTCCCCCTCGAGGTCGTGCACGGCCAGACCGCGAAGCTCCGAGGTCGCGGGGCGTTGCGGCCAGCCGGCCTCGAAGTAGCCCTGATGGTCGTAGACCGAAACCCAACCGGCGCCATGCGCCGTGGCGATCTCGAGGTCGCCGTCGTCGTCGAGGTCAGCCACCGCAATCCCGGGCCAAGTGCGCCCGACGTTGCTCGCACCGGGCTGCGACCGGTCGTGTCCCGAAGGCATCCGCCACTCGAGCGCGCCGGTCTCGCCGTCGAGCACCACGATCGAGTAGGCCGAGGCGATGACCTCGAAGGTCCCGTCGCCGTCGAGATCGGCCACCGCTGGGGCGGAGTACCAGCCGCGCTCGCACCAGGACGCGAAACAGCCGCCGTGCTGCCACTTGAGTTGGGGAGCGGCGATGCCCCCCGCCCACAGACTCGCGGCGAACGTCGACCCCACCGCGACGCAGGCCAGGAGCGAAGGACGGAGGAAGAGCGACGCTCGGTTCATGACGCCTCCCATTATGCGGAAGGGTCGCGCCCGGCGCGGTGGAACAGTTCACTCCTCCGACGGTTCTAGGACTCGGGTGTTGGCCGTTGGCCGAACGGCAGCTCCGGCGCCGCCGAAAGATCGAGAGTTCGAATCGGAAAGGGAATCGAGATCCCGGCGCCATCGAAGGCGCGCTTGATCGCCTTGATCGCGGCACTCTCCGCCGCCAGCTCGTCCTTGACCCCTTCGAACTCCACCCAGAAACGAACCACGAGGTTGATCGAGCTGTCCCCAAACTCCCGGAAGAACACCTCGACCGGCCGGTCGGAAACCGCGGCCTGCAGCCCTCCGACGACCTCTCGAGCGAGGCTCTCGACCTTCTCCAGGTCGTCGTCGTAGGAAACCCCGACCCCGACGTCGACTCTCCGTCGACCGAGCCGAGAGTAGTTGACGATCACGTTCTCGAAGACCCGCTTGTTGGGGATGTAGACCGTCTCGCCGTTGGGCATGTCGAGCAGCGTGGACCGCAAATTGATGTCGGTCACGGTGCCGGTGTGCCCGTCCATCTCCACCAGATCACCGATCCGCGCCGGACGACGGAAGGAGAGCAGCACCCCAGCAATGAAGTTCGTGGCGATGTCCTGGAAGGCGAAGCCCAGGGCGATCCCCAGAATCCCCACGCCCGCCAGGAGCGAGGTCACGGTTTTGTCCAGCCCGAGAATCCCGAGCGCCACGAAGACGCCGGTGGCATTGATGATCAGACTGACCAGGAGGACCAGGAGACCGGTCACCGGTGGGGTGATCGGCGTCGGCCGCAGGACGCGGCGCACTACGCGCTTGACCACCAGCGACGCGAGCCAGAAGGCGACGATGAGAAGAACGGCCACCACCAGGTTGGGCAACAGCTTGACGAGGCTCTCGAGCCAGCCGTCGACCTTGTCCCAGACCTGATCCCACGCCTCGTCGAGTTCCGGTGCTTCCTCGACGTCGGCGATCAGCTCCTCCACGACTCCCTCGCTACGGTTCGCGCTCTCTGGCGTGGTGGCTCCCTGCATGATGAGATCCTCTCTTGACTCGTGTTCCTCGCTCGCAACCAACCCTATCCGACGACCCGCACCGCCGGACCACCGACGGCTCGCGAGAGCCCGCGGTCAGACGTGCTTGAGGTAGTCCCGGACCATCAGCGCTACCGCCGCTCCCTCGCCGGCGGCCGACGCCACCTGCTTGGTGCTGTCCGCTCGCACGTCGCCCGCCGCGAAGATCCCCGGCACGCTGGTGCCCAGGATCGGAGGATCCACCGACTCGAAGTCGTGAGGTCGGCCACCGCCGTGCACCAGAGCGTGTCCGGTGACCACGAATCCCCATTCGTCACGACGGATCTCGCTCTCGGAGAGAAACCCGCTGTTGGGGTCGAGACCGATGAAGATGAAGGCTCCAGGCACTTCGAGCGAGGTCGACTCTCCGCTCTGGGTGTTCCTCAGCTGGAGCCTCTGCAACTTCGATTGAGCTCCCTCGAAGCCTTGGACGGTCGTATGGAAACGCACCTCGATCGCGGGATGCTCCAAGACCTTCTCGCGGATGATCTGACTGGCAGTCAGCTCGGCCCCACGTACGAGAAGCGTCACGTGACTGGCAAAGCGGGTGAGAAAGAGGCTCTCCTCGGCGGCGCTGTTTCCGCCTCCGACCACGGCGACGGGACGGTCGCGATAGAACGGCCCGTCGCAGGTCGCACAGAAGTGCACTCCCGCCCCCAGATACTCCTCCTCTCCTTCCACTCCGAGACGTCGGTAGCGGCTGCCGGTGGCCAGGACGATCGCGGGAGCCCGGTAGCGACTGCCATCCGCGGTCTCGACACAGTGATAGTTCTCGCAGGGCTCGACCCCGACGACCTCCTGCGCCTGCAGGATCTCGACGCCGAAGCGCTCGGCCTGGGCGCGCAGTCGTCGGGCGAGCTCCGCACCCTCGATCCCCTCCGGGAAGCCCGGGACGTTGTCGAGGTGCATGGTCGCCGCGGCCTGCCCCCCGAGCGCGGCGCGTTCGACCACCAGGGTATCGACCCCTTCCCGCGCCGAGTAGAGCGCCGCCGTCAAACCAGCCGGACCTCCCCCGAGAATGATCAGGTCGTAGTGGTGCCGCTCGGCCGTCGTCTTGAGTCCCAGCCGCTGGGCTAACTCGGCGTTGGAAGGATTCGAGAGCACCGTTCCATCCCCGAAGGCCAGGGTGGGGATGCGACGTTTCCCTTCGTTGGCCGCAATGACGAACCGCTCGCCCTCCGCGTCCTCTTCGATGTCCACCCAGCGGTAGGGAATCTGGTTCTCACCCAGAAACTGCTTGCTCCGGTGGCAATCGGGGCACCAGTAGGCTCCGTAGACGGTGATCTTCGGTTCGTTCATTCTGTCTCCTGGCTTCCACGGTTCCGCCACCCCGAACCGGGGTAGCTCTCTTGCCTACGTGGCGACTCGAGCGCGCGGTTTCACACGCCGTCGATCTCGTAGGCGGGCTTGACGAATATACCATAGGGGGGTATGGTACATACATGGACGATGGTACCCGCCAGAAACTGATCCACCGACTGCGCCGAGCCCAGGGACAGCTCAACGCCATTCATCGCATGGTCGAGGACGATGCCTACTGCGTAGACACCTTGCTGCAGATCGCCGCCGTGCGCGGGGCGCTCGACAAGGCCGGCCAGGTCTTGCTGCGCTACCACATCGAGAACTGCGTTTCCCAGGCCTGCAACAGTGGGGACGAACGAGAGCGCCAGCAGAAGATCGATGAGTTGATGGAGGTCTTCGCGCGCCACGGAGCGATCGCTTGATCCTGCTGACCGCCCTCTGGGAGGTCCTGGTAGCGTTGGCGCCGTCCCTGCTGTTGGGGGCGGTCATCGCCGGAATGCTCCACACCCTGCTGCCATCGGATTTCCTGGCTCGGCAGCTGCAGGGCGGTTCCGGCGTCCTCAAGGCCGTCGCGCTCGGCGTCCCTCTCCCCCTCTGCTCCTGCGGCGTACTGCCCACCGGTCTGGGCCTCAAACGGGACGGAGCTTCCGATGGGGCCACGGTCGGTTTCTTGATCTCGACTCCGCAGACCGGCGTCGACTCGGTGCTGGTATCGGCCTCCTTTCTCGGCTGGCCCTTCGCCCTCTTCAAGGTCGCCAGCGCCGCCGTCACGGGCGTCGTCGGCGGGTGGGTCGTCGACGCTACAGAACCGCAGAAACCGACCGCTGACCGCCCCGTGCCCGCGGCCCCCGAGGAGCGGCGAACCTGGCGGCAGGGGGTCGACCATGGCGTCGATCTTCTCCGTACCATCTGGGGTTGGGCGGTGTTCGGAGTCGTGGCGTCGGCCCTGATCGAAGTACTCGTACCAGGCGAGGTATTCGCCCAGTTCGGCCGCCTCGGTACCCTCGGCGCCGCACTCGCGGCCTTCGTGGTCGCGCTGCCGCTCTACGTCTGTGCCACGGCCTCGGTCCCGATCGCCGCGGCACTGGTGGCCGGCGGCATGCCCACGGGGGCGGCGCTGGTCTTCCTCATGGCTGGGCCCGCCACCAACGCAGCGACCGTCGGCGCCCTCTACCGGGCCATCGGCGGACGCCTACTGACGATCTACCTCACCGTGATCACGGTGGGATCGATCGGCTTTGCCCTGGCCTTCGACTTCCTCCTCGGCTCGAGCACGGCGGTACACGCTGCCCACGACCACAGCGCCGCCTGGTGGGAGGCTTTGCTGGCGGGCCTGCTCTGCCTGCTCTTCGTGCGCTTCGCCGTCGACGATCTCAGGCGTTGGTTCGCACGTCGAAGAGACCCGGGTCCGGCAGGAAGCCAGATCGAGGTCACCGTCTCCGGCATGAGCTGTGAGGGCTGCGTCCGACACCTGGAGTCCACGCTCCTCGCTTCCGAGGAGATCGATCAGGCGATCGTGACCCTCGACCCGCCACGGGCTCGCATACGAGGCACAGCGAAGCCCGAAGCGGTCCAGGCCTTGGTAGCCAAGGCTGGCTACCAAGCCTCGTAGTGAGCCTCCCAGTCCGGTTGTCCGACGACCGCCTGACCAACGACCGTATGTCAGAATCGAGCGAGGAGGAGACACTGTGACCCAGCCTATCTACCGACGGATCGCGATTCTCGTTGCCCTGACCCTCGTGCTGCCGATGACGGCCCTAGCCAGCCCGGAAGAGAGGGTTCGGCTCGAGTTCGAAGTCGACAGCCTACTCACCGACGACGGTACCCTGGTTCTCGTGGTCGGGGAACTGCCCGACGGCGAGCCAGGCCGTTGGAGGCTCGAATTTCGCGAGACGCCACGGAAAGCACCGCAGATCGGCGAGCGGGGACACCTCACTTGTACGGTTCAGAGCCTACAGCGATCTGGCCCGGCCCGGGTCGGCTTCAAGGGATCCGACGAAGAGCTTCAGGCAGTGGTGACCAGGGTCCGCGAGTAGGGCCAGCAGACCAGCTCGCGGCCCCGGGACCTCCGCTCCCAGCGTCCGGATCAGGGAAGGGAGAAATCAACTGCCATGGTGAGGTTGGTGGTTGCCGGTTCCCCCTCGCGGAGGCCCGGCAGGAACTGCCAGTCGTAGGCAGCGGCCGCCGCTGCCTCGCTCAAGCCCATCGGCAGACCCCGCAGGACCGCGACATCGGTCACGTTCCCCTCGTGATCGATGGTCAACCGCAAACTCACGAACCCCTCGACCCCCGCCTCACGAGCGCGTTGAGTGTGCGGAACCCGAGCCGAGGACTGCAGAACCGGAGGCACGACCCCGGAAAGCTGCGGTGGTGGCCCAGCCGTCGCGTCCGGAGAGACCTCGGCCAGATCGTCAGCCGTCAAACGAAACTCCACCAGCAGGTTGTAGTAGACCGCCACGGGTTCGCCGTGCAGAGTCGCCGGCTCGAACTTCCAATCCTCGATCGCCTGGACCGCACTCTCCGTGAGTCCCATCGGCATTCCCTTGAGCACTTCCTCGAGGTGGACGTCGCCCGCGGTATCGATGACCACCCGCAAAATGACGTTGCCCTGAACGCGAGCACGGCGAGCGTCCATCGTGTATCCAGGGGGTGGACCGTCCACCCGCCGAGGCCCCACGACGTCCCCACCGACCTGAATCGGCGAGTCGACTCGAGCCAACCAGCCAGCCTCGGCCTCCCCCGACGCGAGGGCGGGATCTGCCGGGACTGCGCGTAGACTCGACACGAGGGGAAAGGCCCAGCCCGCGGCCGCCGTGGACAGCACGAGGAGGACCAGGGCAGTGGAAAGCGAGATACTTCGGTGCGTTCGAGTCATGGGACCCTCTTTCAGTAGTGAGTGAACCCGGTGCTCCAGATCGTGGCGAGACACCAGCGTGGTAGCGAGCGGCCTTCGCGGCTCGCAGGAGTTGCGGGCCACCTCGAGCAACGCGCCGAGGTACACCCTGCGGTCGGAACCATCCCGGACGACCTGATGGTCGACCACCTGCTCCCGACAGAGACGGATACGGCTCAGGAGGATCTGAACCAACGGGTGAAACCAGAAGAGGCTCCGAACGAGTTCGCCGAGGAGCAGGGCCAACCAGTCGCGACGCTCGATGTGGCTCAGCTCGTGGGCGAGAACCGCGGCCTGTTCGGGACTCGACCAGGCCCTGAAGTCGTCCGGGAGGAGAATCAGCGGACGCCGGATACCGAACGTGACTGGCGAGCCGATGCGACCCGAGAAACGAATCTCGGCCTTCCGTGCCTCGGCCATGGAGCCGAGAGATCCCAGATCGAAGCCACTCGCCGGAGTCGACCCGTGCCGCATGCGACGAAGGGAGAAGAGCCCCAGACCGAGTTGCGCCAGGCGCACCAGAAGGCCCAGCCCCAGAATGGCGAGAACCCACCAGGCCCAGGTCTCCGAGGGCGTCGAAGCGATAGGGTCCAGGGCGACACTACCGACCAGCTCCACAGGCTCCCCTGCGACCCCAGACGGCGCCACGGACGGCGCCGGCCGCAGGCTAGGCACCAGCGGCAGCACCAGGATCAGTGCCAGCAGACCGTAGAAGAACCGCAGCCGAACCGCCGGCGAATGCATACGAAGCAAGGTGGGCAGAACCAACCCTACCGCCACCACCAGCGCGATCTGTAGCGAGTAGCGACTCAGCTCGAACACTAGGTCCGCGGCGTTCATTCGCTCTCCTTGATCGTGCGTGCGACCTGGTCCAGGTCCTCCTCGGAGAGCCCCTCGTTCTTCACCAGATTCAGCAGAAGCGGCTGGGCCGAACCGTTGAACACGCGGTCGACGAACTCCTGCACCATGCCGCTGATCACCTCCGAACGGGGCCGACTCGGGCGGTAGAGGAAGGCGCGACCCTCGATGGACTTGTCGAGGTACCCCTTCTCCTCGAGGATCTTCATCAGCGTCATCACCGTGGTGTAGGCCACCTTCTCGTCGCTGCGCTGGAGCTCGTGGTGAACCTCTCGCACCGTGGCGCTCTCGAGACGCCAGACGATCTTCATCAGGTCGAGTTCACGGTCGGTCAGGGTCTTGCTCTTCGGCCTCATCGAGTTCCTCCGCAACAGGGTCCACCAGGCAGCAACTAAGACGATAGTACTAATTTCTTAGTACGTCAACCCTCAGCGTCTCGGAGCTCCCTGGGAAGGGCCGAAGACCCTGGAGCCCTGCCCGCGTCTACAGCGAGTCGAGGAGCTCTGGATCGACCTTCGAGAGATCTCCCAACACCGCAAAGTCGACGTTGCGTACCGAGGATTGGAGGGCACGCTGCACCTCTGCCGGTGTGATCTCGGTGAGCTCCATCAGCACCTGATCGAGGCGCTCCCAGCCGCCACTGTTCAACTCATAGGTGCCGAGAGCGAGGGCCAGACCGGCCGGATCCTGCGTCCCCATGAGGAGACCCGTACGCAGCGATTCCGCCGTGTGGCGCACCTCGTCCGCACTCAAGGGTTGTTCCCTCAGCCGAAGAACCGTGTCTCGAATCACCGGTAGTGCTTCGTTCGGCTCGGCCGTCGTCACGTAGACGAAGCCGCTGTTGGGGACCTTACGACTGACCGCTGCGGCGGCCGCATAGGCGAGATTGCGCTTGGTGCGGATCTCCTCGAACAGCTCGCGAGAGAGAATACGGTGGGCCAACAGATGGGCCGCGAAGTCCGGCGAAGCCGAGTCGACCGCGGGAAACGCACCTTGGATGTACACCGTGGGAAGATCCCGTGCTTCGAGAACCGGCGACGTCTCCTCGAGCCCACTCACGGCCCGGGGCGGCGAGGGTGGAGCCCCCTCGGGTAAGCGACTCAGAACGGGCTCGAGTGCAGCTTGCAAGGCGCTCCGATCGATCCCGCCGGTCACCACGAAGAGCAATCTCGATCGCGTGATCAATTCGTCGTGTCGGCGGTCCAGGTCGTCGACGCCGAACGACTCGACGGTTGCCCTCTCGCCGAGAGGGTCGAGACCCGAAGGGTGATCACCGAGATGCGCCCGAGCGCTGAGCCTCCGGAGGTAGAGGTCCGGATCCGCTGCATTCGTGGCCAATGCCGAGAGCTGTCTCTCACGCGCCAGGTCGAGTTCTTCGTCCGAGAATCTGGGGTGGACCAGCGCGTCGAAGAAGAGGTCGAGGCTGGGTCCTACGTTGTCAGCGATGGCATCGAGGGTGAAGACCGAGGCGCTGCTCTGGATCTGATGACTCAGTGCGGCTCCCAGTCGCGTCAACTCGGTGGCCATGGACTCCTTGTCGTACTTCTGGGACTGTTTGGCGGCTACGGACCAGATCAGGTTCTCGAGGCCGGCGTCGGAAGCCGTGGTGTCGTTCAGTCCACCGCGCACGAACGCGGCCACCGCCACCGTGGGTGAGGACGAAAGCTGGCGCAGGATGACCGGCACTCCGGCCACTTCGAACTCCTCGGTGACCGCGTCGTCTCCCCTCTGAGCGGCGATCGCGGTTCCGGAGGTTCCCGACTGAGGTCGAACCACATCGGCCGAGGCCAGACTCTCGATCGTCGCCAGGTCCTCCTCCGAGAGCAGCACTCCCGTCACGCTCGGCTTGTTCTCGAGATACTGCTCGACGTAGCGCCGAATATCCTCACGGGTGACGGCCCGTAGGTCGTCGATGTAGTTCTCGTAGTACTCGAGACCTCCGGTAGCCCACCAGAAGGCGACCGTATGGGTGAAGGAGCTGGGCCGCTGTCGGTTGCGAAGCTCGGAGAATTCGAGCTGCTTCTTGGCGTACTCGAGTTCTTCGTCGCTGAAGTAGTCGGGACTCGCGAGCGCCGCGATCTCGGACCAGAAGGCATCCCGTGCCGCCTCGAATCGATCCGCTGACGTCGCAGCAAGCAAACTGATCGGCCCGGTGTGCACCTGCGACAAGTAGAAGAGGTTGGTGAAGTCGAACAGCCCCGACTCGACCAGGCGCCGGTTCCAGCGCGAGTTGGGCTGGCTCAAGATGAACGAGAGGACATCGGCCGCGTAGGTCGCCGGTGGATCCTCCTTCATGCCAGGGCCGTGCCATGAGACGTTGAGCGTGACCCGCTCGACCGGCTGAATCACGGCCAGGGTCGAACTCTCGGCGAGTGGCGCATGGGGAGGCACCGGGAACTTGTCGAAAGGATCCTCGGCTCGTGGCCAATCGCCGAAGAACTCCTCGGCCAGTTCGAAGGCTTCGACCGGATCCACGTCGCCGGAAAAGAGCAGAGCGCTGTTGTTGGGAACGTAGTAGTTCTCTCGGAACAGGAGCATCTGCTCGCGGGTGGCCGTGGCCAGTACCGTCCGATCCCCGATCACGTTCTTGCGCGAGAAGGTCTCGCCCCACAGGACTCGACTGACCTCTCGGAACAGGTGGAAGTTCGGGTTCGCTTCGTTGCGATCGAACTCACCGAGCACCACCGGGCGCTCCCGAGTGAGCTCGTCGCGACGGAAGAGCGGCTTCAGCAACGCATCGCGCAGGAACTCCGTGCCCTCCCAGAGGCGATTCGAAGGAAGAGTGAAGTAGTAGTTGACCAACTCCTCGCTCGTCGTCCCGTTCCACACCGCTCCCAGTTCCTGCATCTTCTCGAGGAACCCCTCCTGAGTCGGGATCTCGGCGTTCCCCTTGAAGAACATGTGCTCGTAGAGATGGGACAACCCGTCCAGTTCCGGTGGTTCGACAAAACCACCGGCGTGGACCGCGATCTCGACCGTCACCAGCGGAACCGCCGAGTTCTGGATCACGATCACTTCGAGTCCGTTATCCAGGACTTTCGAGCTCAAGCCCGGGATTTCAGCGTACAGGCTCGAGGCGGTGGCCAGCAGGCCGAGGACCAGAGCGACAGCAAGACGACGGCTACGGTGGCGAAACATCATTCTGAACTCCATCTGTAGAGGGTATGCGGCTGTTCCCAAGAGTGAGCTCCCCAGCCACGAACACTGATCCATGAGACGAGAGTCGACTCCATGGTAGCTTGTGGGAAACCCAGCCCATAGGAGGATTCGTGAAGATCCAGTATCTCGAGATCGTAACCCCTGAAGTCGACGCCGTGTGTTCCGCCTTCGAGGCACAACACGGCGTGGATTTCTCCGCCCCGGAGGCAGCTCTGGGTCATGCGCGCACCGCGCCCCTCGCCGGCGGCGGAACTCTCGGGGTCCGCGCTCCGATGCACGAAGCCGAGGAACCGGTGGTCAGGCCCTACCGTCTGGTCGAAGACATCGAGGGCGCGGTGGCCGCCGCCGTGGCCAGCGGCGCTGAGATCGCACATCCGCCACTCGAGATTCCGGGGCACGGTACCTTCGCGATCTATATCCAGGGGGGGATCCACCACGGGCTCTGGCAGCTCTAGTGCCACTCGGCCGCCGTAGGTACCGCCTCCGGGTAGCACCCCGCAGCGCCCCTCCTCGCTGCTAGGAGTCCAGCTCGCACTTCTCCCGTTGGGCCGCCTCTCTCGCTTCGACACACCACTTCGACGCGGCAAACTCGCGGCGGTTACGATCGCCGCAGATCTGACTCTCACCGACAGCCGAACTAGCCCAGGAGATCTCAGTCCTCGGTACTCTCGGCCTTCCGAATCCGCTCGATCATCGTCGCAGCATTGCTGTTTTCGGGGTTGAGTTCGAGCGACCTGGTGTAGAAGCGGATCGCCTCGTCGTCGTGACCGAGCGTCATGTGCGCCTCCGCCAGACTGTCCCAGGTATTGAACCCCTCGGGGAACAGCCTGGTGTTCAGTTCGAACACCGCGACGGCATCTTCGACCCGTTCGGCAGCGATCAGTTGGTACCCGGCTCCGTTGATGCGGCCTTCGACCTCACGGGGCGATGCCTCCTCCAGCAGTCTGCGAGCTCGGGCCTCGGCCGCCGACGGATCCTCGAGCAGCGCCAGGAGGATGCGGGAGACCTCGAGACCGGTGCCCTGTTCGGACTCGATCAGCTCCATTCGTTCACGAGCCAACTCCATCTTCCCCTCGGCCGCAGCCGCCAGGGCTGCGTCGGCGATGACCGAGGCATCGGCCAGCCCCGCCACCGCTCCCGACGCGTCGCGCAGCGGAAGATACCGATCGAAGCTGTCCTCCTCGACGAGCCAACCGTCGGCCCCGAGATAGGTCGCGAAGGTACCGGATACCTCCGAGAATGTCACCAGGTGATCCCCCTCGACTCGCACGGACACCTCCGTTCTCGCCGGCAGACCGAGGGCCGGGGGCGGATAGGCGTACTCTCCCGCAAACTGCGCCAGCACTTCCGAAGCTCTGGGTTCGAGCCGAGAGTCACGAGGCTGATCGACGATGGGAACGAGCTCAGGATCCTCCACGGAATCGCCGACCCGAGCCTCGAGGACCGCTTCGACCAGGTCGAGGAGGGCGCCGGTGGGCGTCCCCTGCCCGTCGTAGGTATCGGCCCGATTCACGATCACCAGATCGATCTCGGGCAGAACCGCGATCATCTGATTGCCCACCCCCAACGCCGCCACGAATCCGAACTTCTCGAAACGAGGCTCCCGGGCTACCCACCACATGAAACCGTAGCCGAACACCTCGTTGTCGATCGAGTACAGAGCCGTACTGCGGTTGACCCAGTGCCGAGAGAGGATCTGGTCGTCACCCCAGCGGCCACGCCGAGCGAACAGGAGTCCGAAGCGAGCGGCATCCCGTGCCGACATACGGAACGGATAGGCGGGATACCGCGAGAGGTCGCGCTGGTAATGGAAGTAGCCGTCACTGACGCGCCAATCCTCCATCTGCAAGGGCTGCCCGAAGTACTCATCGAAGGCTTCGAACACCGTGTCGCCCGTCTCGATCTCCAGAATCGCGGCCAGGGTGTTGAAGTCCCAGTTGTTGTAGGCGAAGTAGCGTCCCGGCCCCTCGCTACCTCGGGGCCGTGAATCGGTCCGACCGGCGTAGGCCGCCGGGTGGAACACACCTGATCGCGCCTTGAGGAGGTCGAGAATCCGAGCCTGCTTCTCGCGGTCGAGAAGACCGTCGTCCTCGTCGATGCCGATCTCGCCCACGGTCTTGTTGAGTTCCAGGTCGCCTCGATCCCAGTAGATGCCGAAGAGGGCCGAGAGGAAGCTCTTGCGCACCGAATGGCACATGAAACGACGCTGCGTCTGTCCCCAATCCGCCACCACCGCTCCGTCGGAGACCACCAGGAACGCCGAAGAGGGCAGGGACTCCCACTGTTCTCGAGCCGCTTGCAGGGCCATCGGGTCGAACCCGGCGTCCGTAGCGTCGGCGTAGCGAAGCCAGTTTTCGGTCGGTACGCGATCGCCAGCCAGAGCACTTCCGGCAACCAGGAGGAGGAGCAGGGAACAGACGAGGGACAAGCGCTGGCGCATGGCGGATCTCCAGTCGTGGCACGAGAATCGAGGGGAATCGAGTTCAGTACGAAGATCGAGCCTACAGTGTTGCGGCAGCAGCCGCCGACCCTGGCGTGGGCTTTCGCGGGGCCTGGCGATTTCGGCGACGACCCGGAGGCCTCAGCCAGGGTCGGTTCGAGGCCGGAAGAGATAGTGCCCGACCTGCCACTGGGCTCCCCCGTCGGCACCGAACAGCTCGGCGCAGGCCATGAAGAACACCCTCCAGCGCTCGACCCAGACCATCGCCCGATCCGCTCCGTAGGTCTCGGCGAAGAGTTCCTCGATGGTTCGGCGCGATCGGTCGAGACCTCGCAGCCAGGCCTCAGCCGTCTGTTGGTAGTGGGTCCCCGAGAGCAGCCACCGATCCTCGACCTCCAGATGGGCGTCGAACCGCGGCAGGAGGTCCGCGGCTGGCATCAGGCCGCCCCGAAAGAAGTGCTCCGCCATCCAATCGCTCGGCCCCTGCGTTTCGAAGGGGTAGGTCAACTCTCGGTGACAGAAGATGTGCACGAACAGACGCCCTTCGGGACTCATCCAGCCAGCGATCTTGGACAGTAACGCTTCGTAGTTGCGCATGTGCTCGAACATCTCGACCGAAACCACACGATCGAATCGCTCCCCGAGTTCGAGCGTCTCCACATCGGCGACGACATGACGCAGCGACGACAGCCCCTTCTGCTCCGCGACTCTCCGAATGTAGTCCCCCTGGCTACTCGAGTTGGAGACGGCGACGATCTCGCATTCGGGATAGTGCTCGGCCAGCCAGAGGCTGAGCGACCCCCAGCCGCAACCGAGATCGAGTACCCGGTGCCCGTTCTCGATGCGAGCGCGCTCGACCGAGAGCCGTAGCATCGCCTCCTCGGCATCCTCCAGGGTCCTCACCCCGGAGGGCCAGTAAGCACTGGAGTACTTGAGACGAGGACCCAACACCAGCTGAAAGAAGCGGGTGGGAACCTCGTAGTGCTGCTCCTTGGCCACATCCGGTTCCGAGGCGATCGACTGTTCTCGTAGGCGGGCAACCCAGGTCTGGTGGCGGCTGGCCGCAAACGACTCCGACCGCGACCATTCGGCCCGCAGACGCTCTCGTAGGAGGCGGCGAATCCCGAATCGGATGACGGGATCGGGAATCCAACCACGATCCAACAGTGAGTTGGCTAGCTTCGTCGTCACCGAGGCAACTCCTGTCGGTCGGGAAAGATCGATCGCCAATCGCCCTGCGGCGCCAGCACCAAGGCGCGGAGGAAATAGACCGCAATCGCGATGTTGCCCAGGGTCATCAGCAGCACGAACCAGGCGACCCGAGAAGGCACCGAGGACTCGCGAAAGAAGATCCAGACGTACACCGTCAAGAAGCCGAAGTAGGCATCGAACAGGGTGGCGCGCGCCCATAGATCGGACCAGATGTCGCCACCCGCCTCGAAGACACTACGCTCGAGGCTGGCAGTGACGGTGACCCAGAGCATGGCCACCAGGATCGAGAGGAAC
>JAUIDB010000001.1 GCA_030429235.1 Thermoanaerobaculia bacterium
GGGCGGGACGGGTCCTCGCCTCGGTGGTCGCTAGACAGCTGGAACCGCATCGACCCTACGGCGGGGTGGTGCCCGAGATCGCCTCCCGCGAGCACCTCGCAAACTGGCCCGCAGTCTGCTCCGAAGCCCTCGCCCGAGCCGGTCTCACCCTCGGACAGGTCGATCTGGTGGCCGCCACCCGAGGGCCCGGCCTGGTCGGCTCGCTGCTGGTCGGACTGGCCACCGGCAAGGCCATCGCCTGGAGCCTGAACCGCCCCTTCTTCGGCATCCACCACATCGCTGGACACATCTTCTCCCCCTTTCTCGACGTCGACGGGGCGCCCGCTCACCCCCTCCCCGCACGCTTCGTCGCCCTGGTCGTATCGGGCGGTCACACGAGTCTGTTCGAAGTGGAAGGGGGCGAACCGAGGATGGTGGTCGAGACCCGGGACGACGCCATCGGCGAGGTCTTCGACAAGGTCGGCAAGCGGCTCGGCCTTCCCTTCCCCCAGGGCCCCGTGGTTGATCGCCTGGCCGAGGACTACGGGGGCCCCGCGCCCTCGATCGACCTACCGGTGCCGAAACTCTCTCGCGGAGAGCTGTTCTTCTCGTACTCGGGCCTCAAGAGCGCCACCATCCGGCACCTCGAGGCGATCGAGCGGGCCACCCCCGACCTCGCACCATCGACCGAACTCCTGCCGTCACAGATCGCTCTGCTGGTGGCCTTTCGGCAAGCCGCGATCGGGCAGCTGGTCGACCGCCTGAACCGACTGCACCGCGAGCGTCCCTTCGACCAGCTCGCCGTCTCGGGCGGTGTGGCCGCGAACCGATTGTTGCGGCGCGAGCTGACCGCCTGGAGCCTCCGCCAGGGCGTCGATCTGCGGCTCGTGCCGCTCCCCTACTGCGGCGACAACGCGGCCATGATCGCGCATGTTGCCCTCCTGCGCTACCGAACCTCGGGGCGTCGGCCCGAGGAGCTGGGCGATCCCCTGGACATCGAGGCCGCGGGCCGTCTGCCAGTCGGAGTGTCGCGCTGAGATAGGATTGGGGATTGTCTCGGCTCTCCCCAACTGCACAGCACTCGATCTCGATGGACCTCTTTCTCCTCCGTTACTCCGGCGAAGTCACCACCAAGGGCAAGGGTACGCGCCTCCAGTTCCAACGCCGACTGGCCCGCAACGTGGCCGCGGCTCTCGAGGCCGCGGGTTCGGAGGCGCACCAGGTCGACCGCGAATGGAGTCGGATCTTCGTCGAAGCCGAGGCGGCCAGTGCCCTCGACGCGCTACCCCGGGTCTTCGGTCTGCAATCGCTTTCCCCCGTCGTGCGGCGACCCTGGAAGACGCTCGACGACGTCGTCGACGCCGGAGAGGAGCTCTTCGGCGAGGCCGTGCAGGATCACGTCTTCGCCGTGCGGACCCGACGCACCGGCAACAAGACCTGGATCCCGTTCCGCTCTTCCGACGTCGACCAGGCGCTGGGCGGTCGGCTCTTCGAGCGCTCCGCCGGGGTCGACCTCACGAACCCCGAAGTCCCGATCCGGATCGAGATTCGCGAGGGCGAGGCGTTCTTCTTCCAGCGGTCGATCGCCGCCCCCGGTGGACTTCCGTTGGGCACCGAAGGACGCGCCTTGGCCCTCGTCTCCGGTGGCTTCGACTCCGGAGTCGCCGCCTGGAGCCTCTTGAAGCGTGGGGTCAAGCTCGACTACCTGTTCTGCAACCTCGGCGGCCAGGCCCATCTCGAAGGCGTGCTCCGGGTGATGAAGTTGATCTCCGAGCGCTGGAGCTACGGCTATCGCCCCCGTCTCTACTCGGTGGACCTGCAGCCGGTAGTCCAGGAGATGCAATCGCTGGCCGAACCCCGCTACTGGCAAGTTCTACTGAAACGTCGCATGTTCCAGGTTGCCGACCGGCTGGCCCGTCGACTCAGGGTGGAGGCTCTCGTCACCGGGGAGGCGGTCGGCCAGGTCTCCTCCCAGACCCTGCGGAATCTCCGGGTCATCGAAGAGTGCACCGACTTCGTGGTGCTCCGACCCCTGGTCGGGCTCAACAAGGAGGAGATCATCGACCAGGCCCGGCGCATCGGCACCTACGAACTCTCGGCGGTGGTACCCGAGTACTGTGCCCTGGCTGCCAAACGGCCCGCGACCCACGCCCGGCTGGACGAGGTGCTGACGGAAGAGGCCAAACTCTCTCCCGAGCTGTTGGAGAAGGCGATCGGAGACGGAGAAACGATCCACCTCGCAACCCTCGATGCCGCCGAGCTGATCGACCCGGAGCTCGCCACCGACTCGATCCCGGAAGGGTCCAGAGTCATCGATCTCCGTTCCGAGGCCGCCTACCGCGGCTGGCACTACCCGGGAGCCCGCCACCTCGACTACTTCGACGCCCAACGATCGATCGACCGCTTCGACTCCGACCAGACCTACGTGTTCTACTGCGAGGTAGGGCTCAAGAGCGCCCACGCCGCCGAGGTCTTGCGAGCCCGCGGCAAGAAGGCCATGCACTTCGCGGGCGGCCTGCGGGCACTGCTGCGCTACACCCACGAACGGGACGCCGCTCTGGCCGCCCTCGCCTCACCCGTGTGGTTCGGCGATTGAGCGGTCCGGCCGATCGAGAGGACCGATGACGGAGCGCAACCCCGCGCGCCCGACGCCCTCCGTCCCGCCCCTCGTGGTCGAGCGAGAGACCGTGGAGCGGCTGGCCGAGATCTCGGTCACCGGTCTGGTGGTTTTCGACGCCGAGCGCATCCACTTCGCCAACGAGCTGTTCCGCCAGCAGATCGGGTCTTCGGCCGACGAGCTGGCCGCGCGGACGCCCGAGCAGATCTTCTTCGGCCAGGCGATCCACCAGCCCCCGGTCGAAGGCGAGACCCTGTACGTGGTGGTGCGACACCGCCAGGGCCAGCACCACACCTTGGCGGTCCGCCGACAGCCGGTCGTCTACGAGGGCACGTCCTGCTACCTGGCCTCGACCACCGACCTCACGCCGTCGATCCTCTCCGACCAACCGAGCCCACCTCCGACGTCGGATCTGGAGATCAGCCAGGAGTGGCTCCAGCTGGCCCAACGCGCCGGTCGATCTCTGGTCTGGGACTGGGACATCACCAGCGACGCGATGTACCTTTCGGACTCCGCCGTCGAGGTTTTCGGCTTCCACCCCGACCGCATTCCGCGCACCGGGGAAGAGCTGATGCAGTTCATTCCTGCCGACGACCAGGTGGTCATCCACGAAGCCCTCCGTGCCACCATGCGCGGCGAAAGGCCCTACGTAGTCGAGCATCGGGTCACGCTGCCGATGGGAGTCCGCTGGCTGGCGGTGCGCGGGCAGCTGTTCCACGGCGAGGAGGGCACCCGGATCCTGGGCGTCTCGACCGATATTACCGAGCATCGCCTGGCGGAAGAGGCACTACACCGCGAACAGCTACGGGCCCAGGTGACCCTCGCCGCCATCGGCGACAGTGTCATCCGCACCGATCCCGAGGGGCGCATCGACTACATGAACCGGGTCGCCGAGCAGCTGACGGGGTACAGCCTCGACGAAGCGCTCGACCAGCCGCTGACCGAGATCTATCGGGTGGTCGACGAAGAGGACCGACGCCCCCGGGTCGATCCGATTCGCCTCTGCCTCAGCGAAGACCGGGTAGTCATCCTGCCCAATGCTGCGCTCCTCCGTTCGCGACAGGGTCGCGAGTACTCGGTGCGGGACTCCGCCGCCCCGATCCGCGCCGCCGATGGCCAGGTCCTCGGCGCCGTGCTCGTCACTCAGGACGTCACCGAACTCCGCAAGCTAGAGCGCGAGATGACCTTCCTCGCCCAGCACGACCCGCTCACCGGATTGATCAATCGGCGTGAGTTCGAGCGCGAACTCGCCGATACCCTGGTCGACGCTCGTCTGCGGCACCGGCGCCACGCCCTCTGCTACCTCGACCTGGACGAATTCAAGGTCGTCAACGACACCTGCGGTCACGTCGCGGGAGACGAACTGCTCCGCCAGTTGACCGCCGTTCTCGACGGCGCGGTCCGAGAGTCGGACGTGCTGGCCCGACTGGGCGGGGACGAGTTCGGCATCCTGCTGCGCGATTGCGAGGACGAAGCCGCGGTCGCCGTCGCCCAGAAGTTGTGCGCTACGGTCCGTCAGTTCCGTTTCATCTGGGAGGCGAGGCTCTTCAACGTCGGCGTTTCGATCGGAATCGTCCCGATCTCGGGGGTCAGCGGCTCTCTCGACCAGGTACTTTCCGCCGCCGACGCCGCCTGTTACGTGGCCAAGGAACGGGGACGAGGACGGGTTCATCTCTACCAGCCCGACGACGATGCTCTGGCCCGGCGCTACGGGGAGATGCAGTGGGTCGAGAGGATCCACCAGGCCTTCGACGAAGAACTCTTCCGACTCTACTGCCAGGACATCCAGCCGATCGGTGCTGGTGCTCGTGACGGTTCCCCCCCGATGGCCGAAGTCCTACTGCGAATGCTCGGTGATCACGGAGAACCGATCCCGGCGGCAGCCTTCATCGCCGCCGCCGAACGGTACCACCTGATCGGCGCGATCGATCGTTGGGTGGTCGAGCACGCCATCTCTGCCATCGCCCTCGACAAAGGCACAACCCTGTTTACGCTCAACCTCTCCGGCCACTCGCTGAGCGATGTCAGCTTCTTGGGATTCGTCGAGAACCTCCTCGACCGTTCGGGAGTGGACGCATCACGGATCTGCTTCGAGGTCACCGAGACCGCAGCGATCACCAACCTCAAGGGCGCGCGCCGCTTGATGGGCACGCTAAAGCAGCGCGGCTGCCGTTTCGTCCTCGACGATTTCGGAACCGGACTCTCCTCGTTCGCCTACCTTCGGAGCCTCGAGGTCGACTACCTGAAGATCGACGGCGAGTTCGTACGCCACATGGTCGGCGACGCCGTCGAGCGGGCGCTGGTGGGATCGATCGATCAGATCGGGCACATCCTGGGCCTCTCGACCATCGCCGAATCGGTCGAGGATCAGGAGACGCTGGACGCGCTCGTCGAGCTGGGAGTCGACTACGCGCAGGGGTACCACATCGGCACTCCCTACGCCTGGCCGGGTCAGTCGGCGGAGCGCGGGCCGGCGGCCGCCACCTCGGCCGAGACCTGATCGGCGTAGCGTTCGAAGTTCGACCGGAACATCTCGGCTAGTTTGGCCGCTTGGCGATCGAAGGCGGAGGCGTCCTGCCAGGTCGAACGAGAGTCCAGGAGCTCCGACGGCACGCCGTCGATCGCTACCGGTACCGCGAGGCCGAAGACCGGGTCGGTTCGCGTGTCGACCACCGTGAGTTCACCAGCCAGGGCGGCGGTCACCATGCGGCGGGTGTAGCGCAGCTTGATTCGCTGCCCGGTACCGTAGGCGCCTCCCGACCAGCCGGTGTTGACGAGGAAGACTTCGGACCCGTGCTCCGCCAGTTTCTGTCCCAGCATCTGCGCGTAGACCGAAGGATGGAGGGGGAGAAAGGGCGACCCGAAGCAGGCGCTGAAGGTCGCTGCCGGCTCGGTGACCCCGCGTTCGGTCCCCGCCACCTTCGCCGTGTAGCCGGAGAGAAAATGGTACATCGCCTGGTCTGGAGTCAAACGGGCGATCGGCGGCAACACCCCGAAGGCGTCGCAGGTCAAGAACACGACCGTCTTGGGGTGCCCAGCTCGCCCTCCGAGGTCGACCCGATCGAGACTGGTCAAGGGATAGCTCGACCGCGTGTTCTCGGTGAAGGTCGCGGCGTCGAAATCGACCTCCCGGCGGTCCGGAGACACCACCACGTTTTCGAGAATCGCGCCGAACCGATGGCTCGCTTCCCAGATCTCCGGCTCTCCTTCGGCAGACAGACGGATCGCCTTGGCGTAGCAGCCGCCCTCGATGTTGAATACCCCGTCGTCGCCCCAGCCGTGTTCGTCGTCGCCGATCAGGGTGCGTCCCGGATCGGCCGAGAGGGTGGTCTTCCCGGTGCCCGACAGCCCGAAGAAGAGCGCCACGTCGTCACGGTCGGCGCCGTAGTTGCAGCTGCAGTGCATCGAGAACACCCCGGCCTTGGGCAGCCGATAGTTCATGATGCTGAAGATGCTCTTCTTGATCTCTCCGGCGTAGGCGGTGCCGCCGATCAACACCAACCGGTTCGAGAAGTCGACCACCACGAAGGTCGAGCTGTTGGTGCCGTCGACGGCGGGATCGGCGAGACACCCCGGGGCATCGATCACGGTGAAGTCCGGGGCGAAGTCGGCCAGCTCTTCGTCCGTGAGGTTGTCGAGGAACATATTGCGAGCAAAGAGATTGTGCCAGGCGTATTCAGTGATCACCCGGACCCCCAGGCGACGGCTGGGGTCCGCTCCGGCCGTGCCATCGAAGACGAACACATCGCGCCCCTCGAGGTACGCACGCACCTTGGCGAGCAAACCCTCGAAGTGGCCACGTGAGATCCCACGGTTGACGGCTCCCCACCACAGCTCTCCCTCGCTGGCTTCGTCACGAACGATGAACTTGTCGTTGGGTGAACGCCCCGTGTGGGAGCCGGTGCGCGCCGTCAGCACCCCGGCCGAGGTCAGTTGCGCCTCGTGGCGCCGGATCGCCTCTTCGTGCAGCTCGGGCGCCGACAGGTTCCAATGGGCGCGGGCGACTCCGCCGAGCCCCACCGCATCGATCCCATGGCGCGAAGCGTTCCTTCCTAGCGTCTCCATCGTCCTAGCCGTCCTCTCTTGGAAGTAGGGCGGGGTCACCCGCCGGGAAGCGCCGATTGTAGCAGTCCGCCGAGGGTCGGCCCAGCGCCCTCACGGGCCGTCCCCGCGGCGGCCCGCGCTATAGTCGAGGCACCAAGATGCCACTCGAAGTCGACCGTCTCCTGGGTCCCTACCGCATCGAGCGCCTGCTGGGCTCGGGTGGAATGGGGGAGGTCTACGTCGCGACCGACACCCGGCTCGGACGCCGGGTGGCGATCAAGGTCCTGCCGCCCGCGCTCGCCCGTGACCCCGAAGCCCTGGCTCGCTTCTCACGGGAAGCGCGGGCCGTAGCGGCGCTCGATCATCCCCACATCGTCGTTCTCCACGATGTGGGGCTCGAAGGGGAGCTTCACTACGTGGTCACCGAGTTTCTGCGGGGCACGTCCCTCGACCAGCTCGTCGAGCGAGGGCCGCTGACCTGGCGGCAGGCGACCGACTACGGTGTGGCGATCGCCGACGGGTTGGCGGCGATCCATGCCGCCGGCATCGTCCACCGGGACCTCAAGCCGGGCAACGTGTTCGTGACCCGACAGGGCCAGGTCAAGATCCTGGACTTCGGAATCGCACGCTACACCAACGATCCCAAGCAGAGCGGGGAGCTCTTCGAGACCGACCCCGGAATGGTCCTGGGAAGCGTCGGCTACATGTCGCCGGAGCAGGCTCAGGGCCTCCCCGTCGGTGCTCCATCCGACGTCTTCGTGCTGGGGTGCCTGCTGTTCGAGATGCTCACCGGCGAGCGGGCCTTCGCGGCGGAGAATCCGCTCCGGACCCTGGCCAGCATCGTGCACGACAAGCCACCACCCCTGGACCGGAAGGTCCCGGAGGCTCCAGACGAGCTCGTGGCCGTGGTCGAGCGATGCCTCGAGAAGGATCCGGCCGCGCGCTACGAGAACGGCGAGGCGGTGGCCCGAGTCCTCCGCGCCGTCCCCACGATCGAGCGACCGGCGCCACCCCCCGCGGATCGGTTCTCGCTGGCCAAGGTGCTGCGGCGCCTCTGGCCCGCCGCGCGGCGCCGCCTGTCGTTGGCGGTGCTACCGCTCCGCGACGAGCAGCCCGGCCCCGACAGCGCCTACCTGACCGACGGCATCTCCGAGAACCTGACCCGACTGTTGAGCAGTGCGCCGCATCTCGATGTGCGCGCCTGGAAAACCGTTCGTCGCTCGGCATCGGAGACGGACGACCCGCTGGCCCTCGGGCGGCAACTCGGGGTCAAGAGGATTCTCACCGGCCGACTGGTGCGCGAAGCGAACGACCTCGTGATCCAGGTCCAGCTGCTCGACGTCGCGAGCGGCGCGCCGCTGTGGTCCACGCGCCAGCGGTACCGAGAGCACCAGTTGCCTCGCCTAGAGGAAGAGGTGGCCGAGGCGATCGCGCGGCAACTCCAGGTCGACTACGACCCCGTCGAGCGCCGCTGGCAACGGCAGACCACCACCATCGACCCGGCAGCCTATCGGCTCTACCTGCAGGGGCGCTACCACTGGAACCGAAGGTCGGCCGCCAGCCTCGCGACCGCGGCCGAGCGTTTCGCCAGCGCCTTGCAGCGCGAGCCGGAGTTCGCTCTCGCCCACGTCGGCCTGGCCGATGTCGCCTGTGTCCGCCCCTTCTGGGGCTTGGAGGCTCCCGCGACCGCCGTCCCGCGCGCCCGGGAGGCGCTGCACCGAGCGCTCGACCTCGCCCCCGACCTGGCCGAGGCGCACTCGACCCTCGGCTACCTCGAGTTCTACTTCGACCGCAACTGGACGGCCGCCGCCCGCCGCTTCGAACTCGCCCTCACCAACAACCCGGCCGACCCCGGCACGCACCACCGGCACGCAGTCTGCCTGGGACTCAGCCGCCAGTTCGATCTGGCTCTGACCGCCTTCGATCGGGCCCTTCGGCTCGATCCGGGAGAGGCCATGTTGCTCGCCGATCGCGCCCTGATCCACTGCCTGCAGGGCAACCTGGAACAGGCCGAAGAGGAGTGTTCGGCCCTGCTCCGGACCGACCCGAACTTCATTCCGGCACTCTACTACCGGGGCATCGTCGCCATCGCCGATGGCCGACTTCGCGATGCCGTTCGGTGGTACCAGGAGGCCGGACGGTTCGCCGAATCGCCCCATCTCCGCGCCTCGATGGCTCACGCCCTCGGTCGACTCGGCCGCCGCGACGCCGCCCTCGTGCTGATCCACGACCTGCTCCGGACTCCACCGGACACCTACGTTTCCCCCTACCTGATCGCAGTCGCCTACGCCGGACTCGAGGACCGACCCAGGACGCTCGAGTGGTTGACGCGGGCCGAGAGCGAGGTGTGCGAGTCTCTGGTCTGGATTCACAGCGATCCGCGTCTCGAGAAGGTCCGCGACGAGCCAGGGATCGCCACCCTGGCGGCCCGGGTCGATCCCCGGCGGGGACCGTCGGTTGTTCCCCGGTAACCCGACCGGGTAGAGTAGCCATCTCGGCGCTGGCCCCATCCGTCCTGGAGCGGGCCGCGCCCCGACGCCGCGAGCCGGTCCCTCCGACCGCAACCCGGCACCCACAGTAAGCCCCGGCCGGCCGCAGCGGTTCTGCGCTCGCGACGGACGGTGAAGGAGCGTGCAGCGTTGAACATCGAAGGCAAGAAGATCCTCGTCCTCGGCGGCTACGGGTTGGTCGGAACCGCCATGTGCCGCGAACTGCTGGCCCGGCATCCGCGGGAGATCCAGATCCACAGCCTGCGGGCCGAGGAATCGGAACAGGCTCGGGAGGAGCTGCTTCCCGAGGCGGCGCGCACCGAGCTGACCCTGTCGTCGGGCGATATCTTCGGCCTCGACCAGGAGGTCGAGCCCCTCGCGGCCATCCGAGCGCAAGTCGGACCGCTCGACGACGCTCGGCTGCCGGAGTATCGACTGTATCGACTCCTCCTGGAGAGCCGGCCCGACGTCGTGATCGACTGCGTCAACACGGCCACCGCCATCGCCTACCGAGATACCTTCCGGGCCGCCGGTCGCGTCCTCGACCGCCTCTCGGGACTCGACCCTTCCACCCCCGAGGGCACTGACTCCGCCGAGGTCGAGGAACTGCTGAGCGCCCTCTACATGCCACGGCTCATCCGCCATATCCAGGTTCTCTACCGCGGCATGATGGACGCTGGAACCCGCGTCTATACCAAGGTCGGCACCTCGGGTACCGGAGGAATGGGGCTGAACATTCCCTACACCCACTCCGAGGAGAAGCCGAGCCGCATGCTGCTGTCCAAGAGCGCCATCGCCGGCGCCCACTCGATGCTGCTCTTCCTCATGGCCCGGACGCCCGACGCTCCGATCACCAAGGAGATCAAACCCGCCGCCGCGATCGCCTGGAAGCGGATCGCCCACGGCCCGATCTCGCGCAAGGGCACCCCGCTCACCCTGGTCCACGCCGAACCGCGTGCGCTCGGAGCGACCTTCTCGACCCACGACCCCGAGGCCGCCGCCGAGCGACCCGACGAACCGCTCGAGACGGTGTTCATCGATACCGGCGAGAACGGCATCTTCAGCCTCGAGGAGTTCGCCCTGCTCACCACCGCCGAGCAAATGGAGTTCGTCACGCCGGAGGAGATCGCCCGCTACATGATCTTCGAGATCGAAGGCGGCAATACCGGGCACGACATCATCAACGCCCTCGACAACGCCGTGCTCGGCCCCACCTACCGCGCCGGACTCTTACGGCACTGGGCCCTCGAGTACATGACCGAGTTGGAACGCGAACACGAAACCCGGAGCGTCGCCTTCGAGATGCTGGGCCCACCCCGCAACTCCAAGCTCCTGTTCGAAGCACACCTGCTCCGCCTGGCGTTCTCCACCATGAAGGCTGTCCGCATCGCGACGCCCGAGGAGGTGCGCGATGGTCTCGACCGCCTGGTTCGTGAGGAGCCAGAGGAGGCCAACCGCGTGGTGGCGGTGGGCATACCGATCCTCCTCGATTCCGGCGAGGTGATTCGGGGTACCCGAGTCATCGTCCCCGCCGAGGCCGACGACACTCCGGTCGAGGCCGAGGTTCTAGAGAACTGGGTCTACGACGGTTGGGTCGACCTTCGACTGGCCAACTGCCGACGCTGGGTCGAACGCTTTCGGGCGATCCACGACGATGTCGAAGCGATCTCGCCGACCGACACCTCCTCGCGGTACGTTCGCAACCGCCGTTTCTGGCACGAGGACCTCGGCATTCAGCCCGGCAAGATCGTCGGCTGGATCCTCTCCGAAGAGGAACGCGGAGGACGGTTCAAGCGCTAGTGCCCCGTTGGGCCCCCGCCCCCGGTGCGATAGGATCTCACTCGGAATCCGAATCAGCCACCGGCCGTGCCGCGAAGGTGCGCCGACCAGTTTGGGAGCGGACGAATGAGTGCGCCGACGATCAGCTTCTTCGATCAGGTCAACCAGAACTTCGACAAGGCGGCCTCCCTCACCGATCACGATCCCAGGCTACTGAACCAGATCAAGGCCTGCAACAGCGTCTACCGCGTCGCCTTCCCGCTCAAGCGGGACGACGGGTCGATCGAGGTGATCCACGGCTGGCGGGCCGAGCACAGTCAGCACAAACTGCCCACCAAGGGCGGCATACGCTATAGCCTCGCCGTCAACGAGGACGAGGTGATGGCCCTCGCCGCCCTGATGACCTACAAGTGCGCCGTGGTCGACGTTCCCTTCGGCGGTGCCAAAGGCGGGATCGCCATCAATCGCCACGAGTACTCGACAGGCGAGCTCGAGCGGATCACTCGCCGCTTCACCTTCGAGCTCTACCGCAAGAGTTTCATCGGCCCCAGTATCGACGTGCCGGCCCCCGACTTCGGCACCGGGCCCCAGGAGATGTCGTGGATCGCCGACACCTACCAGGCGCTGAACAAGGAGGACCTCAACGGCTTGGGGTGCGTCACCGGCAAGCCGCTGCCTCAGGGTGGAATCCGGGGCCGAGTCGAAGCCACCGGTCGCGGCGTCATGATCGGGATCCGCGAAGCCTGCTCGAACCCGGAGGACATGAAGGCTCTCGGACTGGCGCCGGGACTGGACGGCAAGCGCGTCATCATCCAGGGCCTCGGCAACGTCGGGTACCACGCGGCACGTCTGCTCGCCGACGAAGGCGCCATCCTGGTCGGCTTCGCCGAGTACGAGGGAGCAATCTACGATGCCAAGGGGCTCGACCTGGAAGAGGTCCTGACTCGGCGACGAGAGACCGGCTCGATCCTGAACTACGAAGCCGAGCTGACCACCGAGAAGAGCCGGCAGGCGCTCGAGTGGGACTGCGATATCTTGATTCCCGCCGCCCTGGAGAACCAGATCACCGAAGAGAACGTCGATCGGGTGCAGGCCAAGATCATCGGTGAGGCGGCCAACGGACCGGTCACGGCTGCGGCCAACGAGAAGCTCCTCGAACGCGGGGTCTGGATCATCCCCGACACCTTCCTCAACGCCGGCGGGGTGACGGTGAGCTACTTCGAGTGGCTCAAGAATCTGTCGCACGTCCGCTTCGGGCGGATGGGAAAGCGGTTCGAAGAGGAAGCCTACGCCCGCCTGCTGGACGCCGTCGAGGTTGCCACCGAGCGCTCCTTCACTGATCGCGAGCGCTTCTTCTTCACTCGCGGGGCCGGCGAGGTCGACATCGTGCGCTCGGGACTGGAGGAGACGATGGCCAGCGCCTACGCCGAACTGCGTCGGATCCGCGAGCTGCACGACAACGCCATCGATCTGCGAACCGCGGCCTTCATCAACGCCATCGACAAGATCGCGCTCTGCTACGGCGATCTGGGGATCTTCCCCTAGACCCGAGCCCGACCATCGTTTCGACTCCAGCTCGCCCCGGACCACTCGAGACGGGAGCCACCCGGCCCCGTCCGCCGGTTTGTCGACCGACTTGGATATTCCGTCACGACATGGCACAATACTGGCCGGCACCCGATGTCGTGGATCTTTAACCCTGGCGCTACGCCCCGTTCGACCTTCCGACGCCTCGCTCAGGCCGGTTTTCCGACGAACCCGCCCGATCGAACCCGGCGTTGGCTCGAACCTCCACCATCCAAACGACCGAACCCCCGCTGACCGGCGGGAGGAGAACGCATGTTCGAAAACGGGAATCCGAAGCACGATCAATCCTCGACGGAGAACGGCTTCGGCCCCGTTCCCCATCTCGGCGCGAGTCTCGACGGGACTCCAGCCCTGTCGGATCGGAAGATCTTCGTCCTCGACACTTCGGTGATCCTGTTCGACGGAGAGGCCCTCGACAACTTCGCCGAACACGACGTGGTGATCCCACTCACGGTGCTCGAGGAACTCGACCAGTTCAAGAAGGGCAGCTCGGTGATGAACCTGCAGGCCCGCGAGTTCATTCGCCAGCTCGACGCGCTGTCGGGTGACAACCTGTTGCGTGAGTGGATCCCCCTGAACGGCACGGCCGGCGGCCGGGTCCGCGTCCTGACCGAGGAACCGGGGAACGACGGCACCGGCAATCGGATCGATGCCAGCAAGGTTTTCGGCAGCCACAAGAACGACCACCGCATTCTCAACACTGCGCTGCGGCTGGAGAACGAAGCGGGGGACCGGCCGGTGATCCTGGTCTCCAAGGACATCAACCTCCGACTGAAGGCACGAGCCCTCAATCTCGTGGCGGAGGACTACAAGACGATCGAGGTGACCGACCCGCAGCTGCACCGCGGCCACGCCACGCTCGATGTGCGGCCCGAACTGATCGATCGGCTCTACGGCGAAGGACCCCTGAACCCGCTCGAACTCGGCCTCGAGACCCCTTGCCGGAACCACTACTACATCCTGCGGTCCCCCCGAAAGTCGGCTCTCGCCGTGCTCGACGGCGAGACCGGGCTCGTCGCCCCGCTACAGAAGGGCAGCGCCTACGGCGTCACGCCCCGCAACGCCGAACAGACCTTTGCCCTGCACGCCATCACCAATCCCCACGTCAAGGTGGTGACGCTCTCCGGCGCCGCCGGCACCGGCAAGACCCTGATCGCCCTGGCCGGCGCGCTGGAACGCCGTCGCGACTACCGCCAGATCTACCTGGCTCGTCCGATCGTGCCGCTCTCCAACCGCGACATCGGCTACCTGCCCGGCGACATCCACTCGAAGATCAATCCCTACATGCAACCCCTGTGGGACAACCTGTCGTTCATCAAGAACCAGTTCGAGAACCGACAGAAGGAGTACAAGCGGCTCGAGGAGATGGTCGAGAACGAGAAGCTGCAGGTCATTCCCTTGGCCTACATCCGCGGCCGCAGCTTCTCCAAGGTGATGTTCATCATCGACGAGGCGCAAAATCTCACGCCACACGAGGTCAAGACCATCATCACCCGCGCGGGCGAGGACACCAAGATCGTCCTCACCGGCGATATCTACCAGATCGACACGCCCTATCTCGACACCCGCAGCAACGGGCTGTCGTATCTGATCGACCGGCTCAAGGGGCACCCGCTCCACGCCCACGTCAACCTGGAGAAGGGTGAGCGCTCCGAACTCGCCAACCTGGCGAGCGAGCTGCTGTAGTTCTCCGGAATCGCCGACCCCACCTCCGAGGTCTGCCTCAGCGGCTCTCGATCTCTGCCGCCAGATCGGACAGGAGTTCGATCGCGGCTTCGATGTCGTCGTCGCCGGTTCGCCACGACGAGACGCTGAGACGCACCGCCGCCCGACCCTGCCAGTGGGTTGAGCCGAACCAGATCCGACCACTCGCCTCCGCCGCCCGCTGGAGAGCCAACGTCGCTTCGTCGGTGGCCAGTCGCACCAGAACCTGGTTCAGGTCGATCGAGTTGAGAACCTCGAAACCGGCGCCAGCCAGGCCCGCGGCCAGTCGCCGGGCCTGCCGACAGTGGCGCTCGACCAGTTCGGCCACTCCTCGCCGACCGAGGGTCCGGAGGGCAGCCCAAACGGCGACCCCGCGGGCTCGGCGTGAGAACTCCAGACCCAGGTTCTTCTGACTGTCGGCCGAGGCCGAAGCGTACACGGCGTCCGAGTTCATCGCTCCGGCCAGGGCGTCGGGATCCCGACAGATGCCCATCGCTCCGTCGTAGGGGGTATTGAGCCACTTGTGGCCATCGGTCGTCCAGCTGTCCGCCCGCTCGACTCCCGTCGTGAGATACCTCCGGCTCTCGCTGGCCCGCGCCCACAACCCGAACGCGCCGTCGACGTGAACCCAAGCTCCGGCCTCCCGGGCCCGTGGAATCAACCGCTCGAAGGGATCGAAACCACCGGTGTTGACCTCCCCCGCCTGCAAGCAGAGGATCGTGCTGGCGTCCAACCGAGGCAGCCGCTCGGGATCCACTCGGCCCTTCGGATCGACCGGCGCCCGGACCAGATTTCGAGTACCGAAGCCGAGCAGTCGAAGCGCTTTGACCACCGTGACGTGGGCCAGATCGGGAAGCACGACGCGCACCGCGGGGGCCCCGGCGAGCCCATCGGCATCGAAGTCCCAGCCCTGGCCCTCCAGGAGTCGGCGACGAGCGGCGACGAGGCAGGCCACACCGACCGCCGAGGCCGACGTGCCGAAACTGACCGCACTCTCCCGCGGCAGATCGAGCACTTCGAGCACCCAACGTCCGGCCTGCCGCTCGATGGCGTCGGCGGCGGGGGAGTTGGTAAACGACGAGGCACATTGATCCCAGGCCAGGGCGAGCCGCTCGGCCGCCGCCGCCACCGGCAGGCTCGCCCCGATGACGAACCCGAAGTAGCGCGGCCCGTTGGAGACCACGGTGGCCGGTGAGCCCACTTCGTCGAGCAGCCGCAGCGTGTCGACAGCCGGCCGGCCCTCTGCGGGTAGATCCTCGACCAGCTGCTCCAGGGCCGCCACGGCCTCGGGAGGCGGGAACACCGGCCGTCGATCGAGACTCTCGAGGTAGCGGCAGGCCCGTTCTTCGGCCTCCGCCGCCAGAGCGAGCTCCTCGCGCGTTCGGGAGTCCGAGCTCACGGCCGCGTCTCCTCTGCGAGGGCGACCGCTGTGCCACTGACCACGACTCCACCCGCGGCCGGTACTTCCACTCGCAGCCGGCTCGGTCGCCCCATCGCCCGCCCCTGCTCGATCTCGAAGCGCGCCGGTACCGCCAGCAACCCGGCGTCGCGGAGGTAACCACCCAGTGCGGCCGCCGCCGCTCCCGTGGCCGGGTCCTCGACCACGCCGCCGACCGGGAAGGGGTTGCGGGAGTGGAACCGACCGGATCGCTCCCGCCAGACCAGCTGCAGTGTCGTCAGGTCCGACGCCAACATCGCAGCCCGCAAGCGCTCGAAGTCGTAGTCGAGGCCGTCGAGGGTCGCGAGCTCCCGCACCGCCAGCACCAGGTGCCAGGCCCCGGCGTAGGCGATGGCCGGAGGGATCGACGGATCGAGCAGGTCCGCGGTCCAACCCAGCGCCCCCTCCGGAGTCCGGTGGCGCGTCGCCACCGAGGTCAACGAGGCCTCCCATCCATCGTCGCGGTGAGACACCGCCACCGGGACCATTCCCACCTTCGAGTCGAGCCGGTAGGTCCCCTCGCCCTCCCGTTGACCGAGGAGCACCCCGGCGGCGATGGTGGCATGACCACAGAAGGAGACCTCGGCCGCCGGACTGTAGTACCGGATGGTGCGATCGCTCCCCGTCGCCGGGGCGAGAAAGGCGGTCTCGGAGTAGCCGACTTCGGTCGCAATCTCCTGCATCGCGGCCTCCGATGGCAGGTCTTCGCCGAGCCACACGCCGGCCGGGTTGCCGCCGGCCGGGTCTTTGGTGAACGCGGCGAGTCGCCACAGGGCGGAGGTTGGAGGATCAGACATCGGCTCACTCCCGGAGGTCGTGGTTCGTGGAGCATCGAAGGGATGATGCTAGACCACCCTCGGCTCTCGACCAACGGGAGGATGGTCGATCCACACTAGAATCCCCACATGACCGCCGCCGAACGCGCCCGCGAGCTGCGCGCCCTGCTCCAGCACCACGATGACCTCTACTATCTGCGAGACGCGCCGGAGATCTCGGACGAAGCGTACGACGAGCTCTTTCGAGAGCTGCGATCGATCGAGGCCGACCACCCGGAGCTGGTGACCCTCGACTCTCCCACCCAGCGGGTCGGCGGCGCGCCGCTCGATGGATTCCCCACCATCGAGCACGCCGCTCCCATGCTGTCCCTCGACTCGGACAAGGAGCCCGACGCCTTGCGCCGGTTCGACGAGCGCCTGGCCAAGCTGCTCGGAGAGCCTCCAACCTACGTGGTCGAGCCCAAGCTCGATGGCCTGTCGATCGAACTGGTGTACGAGCAGGGAGTGCTGGTGCGAGCCGTCACCCGCGGTGACGGGCGCCGGGGCGAAGGCGTGACCGAGAACGTTCGCACCATCAGCTCGCTGGCCCTGCGCCTGCGGGACGACCGACGCCCCGTCCCTCCGTTCCTCTCGCTGCGCGGCGAGATCATCTTGCGGATCGCTCCCTTCGAGGCGTTGAACGAACGACTGCTCGCCGAGGGCAAGTCTCCCTTCGCCAACCCCCGCAACGCCGCCGCGGGCTCGCTCCGGCAGCTCGACCCGCAGCTGACCGCCTCGCGACCGCTCGACATCTACCTCTACGACATCCTCTCGGCCCCGGGACTGGAGCTGGCGAGCCAGCGCGAGGTCCACCAGGCCTTGACCGACTGGGGGCTGCGCAGCAACGAACTGGTCGAGAGCGCCGACTCGGTCGACCAGGTCCTGGCCTACCACGCCCGGCTGGGCGCCGCTCGCGACGATCTGCCCTACGAGATCGACGGCATCGTGATCAAGCTCGACGATCTCGCCGCGCGCGAGGGACTCGGGACAACCGCCCGCTTTCCCCGTTGGGCCTTCGCCTTCAAGTACCCTCCCCGCCGCGAGGTCACCCGTATCCTCGACATCATCCCCAGCGTCGGACGGACCGGCGTGGTGACTCCGGTCGCCCTCATGCGACCGGTGGAGATCGGCGGCGTCACGGTGTCGCGCGCCACCCTGCACAACCGCGAGGAGGTCGAGCGCAAGGACGTGCGCAAGGGCGACCTGATCCGCATTCAACGCGCCGGCGACGTCATCCCCCAGGTGGTGGAGTGGGTGGAGGAGCCGGGACGCGAGCGCTCCGAGCCCTTTCGGATGCCGGAGCTCTGCCCCTCCTGCGACACTCCCCTGGTCGAACGCGGACCCTACACTGTCTGCCCCAACGCCCTCGACTGCCGAGCGCAGTTGGTCGGCCGCATCGTCCATCTCGGCTCCCGCGACGCCCTCGACATCGAGGGGCTCGGCGAGGAGACGGCTCGCCTGCTCGTCGACCAGGAGCTGGTCCGCCACCTGCCGCAACTCTTCGATCTCCAGGCCGCCGACCTGGTCGAACTCGAGGGGTTCGCCGAGCTCTCGGCCAACAACCTCGTCGCCGGAATCGCCCGCTCTGGCGACGGCGCCGAGTTCGCTCGTTTCCTCTACGGGCTCGGCATTCCGGAGGTCGGGGTCAAAGTCGCGCAAGACCTGGCGCGAGCCTTCGGCTCGTTGGCCAATCTCCGTCAGGCCAATGTCGAACAACTGATGGAGGTGCGTGGCGTCGGTCCGCGCATGTCCGAGGCGGTCACCGCCTTCTTCGCCCAGCCCGACAACGCAGAGCTGCTCGACAGCCTGCTAGACCGAGTTTCGCTGCAGGAAGGGCCGCCGGTCTCGACGCCGGCCGCCGACGGCCCACTGGCCGGCCTCAAGGTCGTATTCACCGGGACCCTGCCGACCCTCGGTCGACGGCAGGCCAAGGAGCTCGCCGAAGCAGCTGGCGCCGAGGTCACCGGCTCGGTGAGCCGCACGACCGGACTCGTGGTCGCGGGCGAGAAGGCGGGCTCCAAACTCGAGCGAGCGGAGGCCCTCGGCGTCACGGTGGTGGACGAGGCGGAGTTCCTGCACCGACTCGAGAAGTAGGAGATCCACGACGGCCCCACCGCCCCCCCAACTGGAAAGGAGACGACCGATGACTCGACAATCCGTGGCCCGCTGGAGCGAACTCGAAGACCGCAAGCCCGCCCACGCCCTGGTCGGCACCGTCGACCTGGTGGTCACTCGGTACGACGGCCGGGTCTCCGTCCTGTACGGCCGCTGCGCCCATCGGGGTGCCTTGATGTCCGATGGACACGTCGATGGACCCAACCTGATCTGCGGACTCCACGGCTGGGACTACCGACTCGACACCGGGGTCTCCGAATACGACAACTCCGAGGTTCTGCCGCGCTTCGAGAGTTGGATCGAAGACGATGAGGTCTGGATCGATGCCGACGAGATCGCCCGTTGGGCGGAGGACCACCCCCAACCGTACGACCGCAGCAGTTATCAAGGGGCCTACCAGGATCCCACGGGCACGGCGGACGAGCCGCACGTGAAGCTGATCCGCAAGCTGGCCAGCGACGGGCTCGAGAAGACGGGGCACCACGGACCCAGCGCCGCGATGGGCGTGTCCCGCCGAGCGCTACCGACCTGGGAGGACCTCCAGTTCGTGGTGGCCCAGCTCCACCGCCTACCGCTGCTCGATGACGAACCGGTGGGCTCTCGACTCACCATCGGTCCGCGGGCGGCCAAGCCGCTCGAACTCGAGATCCCGATCTTCGTCTCCGACATGAGCTTCGGGGCCCTCTCCGAGGAAGCCAAGGTAGCGCTGGCCCGGGGCGCCGAACTCGCCGGCACGGGAATCTGCTCCGGAGAAGGGGGCATGCTGCCCGACGAACAGGCCGCGAACTCACGCTACTTCTACGAACTCGCCTCCGCCCGTTTCGGCTACTCACCGGACAAACTCCAACTCGTACAAGCCTTCCACTTCAAGGGCGGGCAGGGAGCCAAGACGGGCACCGGCGGACACCTGCCGGGAGAGAAGGTGCAGGGACGGATTGCCGAGGTGCGCAATCTCTCCCCGGGGCAGCCCGCGATCTCGCCGGCGCGGTTCCCCGACTGGACCACGATCGCCGACTTCCGGGACTTCGCGACCGAGGTCCGGGAACGAACCGGTGGCATCCCGGTGGGTTTCAAGCTCTCGGCCCAGCAGATCGAGAAGGACCTCGACGCGGCCCTCGAGATCGGGGTCGACTACCTGATCCTCGATGGTCGCGGCGGCGGCACCGGCGCGGCACCGTTGATCTTCCGCGACAACATCTCGGTGCCCACCCTACCCGCCCTGGCCCGGGCCCGGCGCCATCTGGACCGTCGCGAGGCGAGCGACGTCACGCTGATCATCACCGGCGGTCTCCGCACCCCGGCCGACTTCGCCAAGGCACTGGCCCTGGGAGCCGATGGCGTGGCGATCGCCAACTCGGCCCTCCAGGCGATCGGTTGTCTCGGCATGCGGGCCTGCCACACCAACAACTGCCCCGTCGGCATCGCGACGCAGAAGCCACACCTGCGGCAGCGCTTGGTCATCGAACCGGCGGCGGAGCGGCTCGACCGTTTCCTCCGCGCTGCGGTGGAGCTGATGAAGGTGCTGGCCCGAGCGTGCGGGCACCGCAATCTGGCCGACTTTTCTCCCGACGACCTCACCACCTGGAAGCGGGACGTCGCCGACCTGGTCGGCGTGCCGTTTGGCGGCGTCGGCCGCACCACCTAGAAGGCGGCGTCTCCTGGTGCGGGAAACTCCGCAATTCAGCCCTGCGTAGTACTCAAGCCAACGGGCCACGGTTCGCGGTGCGTCCGTTCGATTCCGCGCTTCTTGCTCTTCTCTCGTTCACGTTTAGGAGATCCGATCATGGTTCGACCGTACAGAGTTCGCTCGCCACGCCGTGCCGCTGGCCTCGCTGGGGCCATCCTGGCGCTCACCTTCTCTCTCGTCCCACCCCTGGCCGCAGGCGACGACTTCCGCCTCAGCCACCAGGTAGTGCCGACGGCGCAGTCCATCGATCTGCGCCTCGACCCCAGTCTCGACGACTACCGTGGCTCGACCTCGATCCAACTG
Organism: Thermoanaerobaculia bacterium; assembly: GCA_030429235.1. Lineage (GTDB taxonomy): Bacteria > Acidobacteriota > Thermoanaerobaculia > Multivoradales > JAIOJS01 > JAIOJS01. The sequence goes on from JAUIDB010000001.1 coordinate 20,558, forward strand.
GAAGTCAAGGAGCCGACGGACTCCTTCATGCTGCACTCCGAGGAGACGACCATCACCAAGGCCAACCTCCAGGGTGCGGCGGGGGCCGTCGAGGTCTCGTTCGCCGACGCTGGGCAGAACCGCACCCGGTTCACCAGTAGCCAGGCCCTCAGCCCCGGTACTTACACCCTCGACCTCCAGTTCGAGAGCCCCTACAACACCCAGGCGATCGGGCTCTACCGCATGGAGAGCGAAGGAGTCGGCTACGCCTTCACCCAGTTCGAGCCCGACGATGCACGGCTCGCCTTTCCCTGCTGGGACGAGCCCGAGTTCAAGATCCCTTTCACGGTAGCCATCAGCGTGCCGGAGGGTCAGCTGGCGGTCTCCAACACCCCGATCGTCGAGCAGACCACCGCGGACGGTTGGACCCGCTTCGCCTTCGCCCAGACCAAACCCCTGCCGACCTATCTGGTCGCCATCGCCGCCGGCCCCCTCGAAACGACTCCGATGAACGGTCTCGGCGTCCCCGGCAAGATCGTCACCGTCGCCGGCCAGAGTCAGTACACCCAGCTCGCCAAGGAGATGACTCCGCCGATCTTGCGCGCCCTCGAGGAGTACTTCGGCGGCCCCTATCCCTACGAGAAGCTCGACTTCATCGCCATCCCCGAGTACTGGCCGGGGGCGATGGAGCATCCCGGAGCCGTCACCTTCGCCGACCGCGTCCTGATCCTGGATCCCGAGACCGCCAGCCTGTCGGCGCGCCGCCGACTGGCCCGCATCATCGCCCACGAACTCGCACACCAGTGGTTCGGGGATCTGGTGACGATGCAGTGGTGGGACGATCTCTGGCTCAACGAGTCGTTCGCCGACTGGATGGGCGACCGCATCACCCACCAGGTCTTCCCCGAGTTCCGCCAGGACCTCTCCACCCTTCGCAGTGCCCAGGGAGTCCTCGGTTCGGACGCAAGCCCGCAACAGCGCGCCATCCGGCAGCCGGTGGTGTCGACCGACAGCCTGCTGCAGTCGGTGGGACTGGCCTACAACAAGGGCAAGACCGTGATCGCCATGTTCGAGCACTGGATGGGTCCCGAGGCGTTCCGCGCCGGCGTCAACCACTACCTGGCCGAGAACGCCTGGGGCAACGCCACGGCAGAAGATCTCTGGAAGGCATTGGATGAAAAGTCCGGCCGTGACGTATCGCAGCACATCGACACCTTCATCAGCCAGCCCGGCGTCCCCCTGGTGACCGTCGAGCCGCTGGCCGAGGGTCGGATCAAGCTGACGCAACGCCGCTTCGCCAATCACGGGGTCGAGATCGAGCCCAAACAGTGGGATATCCCAGTCGGTCTCAAGTTCCCAGCCGGCGACGAACTCGCCACCCGGACGGTACTCCTCACCGGGGGTGAGACGGTGGTCGACCTCGGGACCGGCGAGACCCCGGCCTGGATCTTCCCCAACGCGGGTGGACGAGGCTACTACCGCTGGTCGGTTCCCACCAGCATGCTCACCGACCTGGCAGCCCGGGCCCCCGAGCTGCTCACCGATGGAGAGCGGATCGGTTTCCTCGGCAACCTCGGCGCTCTGATGGCGGGCGGTCTGGTCGACGGCGGGACCTATCTCGAGGCCCTCTCCGGCTTCGCGGCCGATCCCGAGCCGATGGTCATCTCCGACGCCCTCGGCCGCCTCGACGGCACCGAGAATGCCTTTGTTACGGAAGAGCTGGAAGACGAGTTCGCAGTGTACGTACAACGGCTGCTGGGACCGGCGTTCGAGCGCTACGGAGTCGAGGCGAAACCGGGTGAAGCCGAGACCGTCGCTCTCCTCCGGCCGCGAATCCTGGGCTGGCTCGGGGAGACCGGCCAGGATCCCCGCGTGATCTCCTGGGCCAAGGAGACCACCAAGGCGTTCCTGAACGACCCCCGCTCGGTCGACCCGTCGCTGGTGGGAGTGGCCCTCGCCCTCGCCGCCCACGACGGCGACGAGAAGCTCTTCAACGAGTTCAAGAAGCGGTTCGAGGAAGCTCAGGTTCCCGCCCTGCGGTCCGCCTACCTCTCGGCCCTCGGTCAGTTCCGTGAGCCCGGCATCGTCGACCAGGCGCTGGCCTACAACCTCACGGGACCGATGCGGCCCAACGAGCTGTTCACCATCACCACCGGCGTCGGGGGAGCCGACAACGGGGCCGACCTGGTGTGGGACTGGACGACGAGCAACCTCGAGACCATCGCCGCCCGACTGCCCCCCGGCTACATGGCGTACCTGCCCTTCATCGGCTCCGGCTGTTCGACCGAACGGTTGGAGAAGACCATGGAGTTCTTCTCGCATCCCGAGCATCAGGCGCCCGGCATGGATCGCACCATGGCGCGGGTAGCCGAGGGGGTCGAGCAGTGTGTCGCCCTGCGGGCCCGGGAGGGTCAGGCCGTCGCGGCCTACGTCACCTCGTTCGCCGCCGAATAAGTAGCGGCGGTCGATTCGAGGACCAGAACGGGGAGAGTTCGCGCTCCCCGCTCTGGTCGCGGCCCCCGGCGCTAGCTGGGGCCGTCCACCGATCGCAGGAGCCCCGCCTCCGCCAGCGTCTCGGCCGCCCAGCGCACCCGGGCAAACGGAACGCCGGCACGCTCCGCGATGTCGAGCAGGCTGTGCCCGCCATCCGACTGGTTCAACACCCAGAGCAGGGCGAGTTCTCGGTCGCGACCGCCCGCCCCGCCCAACGACCCGTAGAGACCACGGCGGCCCAGCTGTGGTTCGCCATGGGGGGCGAGGTTCAGCCAGCGACCTTCGCCCTCCAGCACCTCGCACACCTCCAACAATCGCGCCACGGCCCCTGCCAGACGCTCGGGCCGCACCAGCGCCGGAGCGTCGGCCGAGGTGTGGTACTCCGGAAAGGTCCCGTGCGGAGTGCCGGAGAACTGGCCAACCGCGAGGTCGAAACCGGGCGAACCGTACTGGCGTTCGTCGTAACCCCAGGGGATGAAGTCGCGCACCTGGTGCTCACGGCACCGGGTGGCCAGGACGTGGGCCACCGCCCGGTCGATCAGCGCATCGCCGCGCCGGCTCCGCTTGTAGTGCCAGGAACCCGCCCCGAGACAGGCCAGCACCAGACCGCCTTCGACCCGACGGGCCTCCTCCCGGTGCTGAGCCAGCCAGGTGATCGCTCCGATGGTGCCCGGAGCCCAGACAAAGCGGTAGCTCAACCGACGGGGCTGGCGGGCGAGGTGCCGCGCCAGGGCCACGCTCACCGCGATCCCCGACAGGTTGTCGTTGGCCAGCGAAGGGTGGCAGACGTGCGCCGAGAAGAGGATCTCCGACGGTTCCTCTCCGGGGAGGAGCAACTCGGCGTAGGACAGGTGACCAGCGAGCAGTTCGGTATCGACCACCACCTGGTACTCCCCGTCGGGCAGGCTTTCGAGCTGCCGGTGGGGCAGGCAGAACCCCCAGGTCTCGCGGTAGTAGGAGGTCCGGTAGGGGATCAGGTCGGGCTGATCGGGCAGGCTGTGGAGATGGGGTAAGAGGTCGGCGCGGCGCAACGTACCGCGAAACGGCGCACTGTAGCCGACGAGGTGCAGATTGTGCTCGGCGAAGTCGACCACCCTTTTGCCGTCCGGGCCGATGATGTAGGCCTGGTGCACGTGCCACTCGCGCGGTACCTGCCAGTCGAGGACCTCGGTGCCGGTCGGCACTTCGTGTCGACGGACGGCCGGCGCCTCCGCCGGAGCCAGGACCTCTTCGATCCAGTCGAGGGTCGACCGCACCCCGGGCCCGGTCAGGCTGCGATCGAGGGGGTAGAGGTGCTCGACCCAGGCGTGGAGCTCGGCCCCCAGGGCCGGCTCGTCGGGCACCGCGAAGCGCAGCGTCTCGCTCACGCCGGCGCTCCGCCGAAGTCGGGATAGCTGGCGTCGCGCTCCGAAATCACTTGGGGCGTGGCCGGCCACTCGATCGCGAAGGCCGGGTCGTCCCACCGCACCCCGCGCCCCGCCCCCGCCACGTAGGGCGTGGTCATCTGGTACAGGATCTCGGTATCCGCCTCCAGGGTCAAGAAGCCGTGCGCGAAGCCGGCCGGTACGTAGAGAAGCTCCGGCCGTTCGGCATCGAGCACCTGCGCGTGGTGCGAGCCGAAGGTCGGAGAGCCCTGGCGCAGGTCGAGGATCACGTCGAACAGCCGCCCTCGGGTACAGTGGATCCACTTCACCTCGCCGTGAGGCGTGGCCTGAAAGTGCAGCCCCCGCAGAGTGCCGTGGTGTGGGTTGCGCGACAGGCTCGCTTGCACGATGTCGGTGTCGAGGCCGTGGTCGCGGCAGATCTCGCGGTCGAAGAGCCGGGCGAAGGAGCCGCGTGCATCGGTGATCGGCTCGGCGACGATCCGCCAGACTCCGGGCACGGCTGCCTCCTGGAAGATCACGGCAGGACCGTGACCTCGGGAATCGCCACCACGAACCTCCCCCCCCAATCGCGTACGCCCGCCATCTGTTCCGAAATCTCCTGGCGCAGATTCCAGGGCAGGATCAGCACGTAGTCGGGCCGGGTCTCGAAGATCCGCTCGGGGGCCAGAATCGGAATTCGAACTCCCGGCAGGAAAAGGCCCTGCTTGTAGTCACTCCGATCGACGGTGTAGTCGAGGAAGTCGCAACCGACACCGCAGTAGTTGAGCAGGGTGTTGCCCTTGGCCGGAGCGCCGTACCCGACGATCGACTTGCCGTCGCGTTTTGCCGCGATCAGGAACTCCAGCAGCTTGCGTTTGGTCTCGCGGACCCGCTCGGCGAATCCATCGTAGAGTTCGACCGTCAGGTAGCCGAGCTGCTCTTCCCGGCCCAGCAGCTCGTCGACCGAGTCGCTGATCGCACCCTCGACCGTCGAGTGTCGAGCCGCGACCCGCAACGAACCGCCGTGAGTCGGCAGCTCCTCGACGTCGTAGATCGTCAGGCCGTGGGCGGCGAAGACCCGGTGCACCGCCAAGAAGGAGAAGTACGAAAAGTGCTCGTGGTAGATGGTGTCGAACTGGTTCTCCTCCACCAGCCGCTGCAGGTGAGGAAACTCCATCGATAGCGTGCCACCCTCGGCGAGGAGGAGCGCCAGCCCCGCTACCACGTCGTTGAGATCGGGCACGTGGGCGAGCACGTTGTTGCCGATCAGCAGATCGGCCCGGAACCCCTCGTCGACCAGCTGCCGCGCGCACTCCGTACCGAAAAACTGGACTCGGGTCGGAACCCCCTCCTCGACCGCTCGGGTCGCGACGTTCGCCGCCGGCTCGATCCCGAGCACCGGAATCCCCCGCTCGACGAACCCCTTGAGCAGGTAACCATCGTTGCTAGCGATCTCGATCACTTGGCTGCCGGGGCCGAGTTCGAATCGCGGTATCGAGCGTTCGGCGAAGGCCCGGGCGTGGGCCACCCAGCTCGAAGAAACCGACGAGAAGTAGGCGTACTCGCTGAAGATCTCCTGCGGCGACGCGGCCTCGGGCAGCTGCACCAGGAAACACTCTTCGCAAACGTAAACGTGCAACGGATAGTGCGTCTCTCCCTGCGCCAGCTGCTCTCCCTGCAGGTAGGAGTTGGCGAGCGGCGTCGCGCGCAGGTCGGCAAAGCTGCGGGAGAGAGGAGCGGAGCAGAAGCGGCAAGTGGGTTGCATGGGAGAGGTTTCGAAACGAGGGTGGCCAGGACCCCGGTCGCGGCTGGATGCTAGCAGAAACGGCACCCTTTCCCGCCCGAGCGTGTCCCCTCTCCGCGGTAGACTCCGGCTCGTGTCCGAGCCGCTCCGCCACCGTCTTCCTTGGGTCCTTCTCGGGGGTCTACTCGGCGCTCTGCTGCTCGCCGCGGTGAGTTTCGACCGGGCCAGTTGGCCCCGGCTGGTGGGAGACGAAGCCACCTACCTGATGCAGGCCGAGAGCCTCGCCTTCGACTTCGACCTGGTGTACGAACTCGGCGACTACCAGCGGTTCGTCGACCACTGGGGATTCGCTCCCGAGGGTTTGATCCTGCAGAGCGGCGACGCCGGACAGACCATCACCTACGGCAAGCCGGCCATCTATCCCCTGGCCATCGCCCCCTTCGTGCGCTTCGCCCCCCGCCGCGGCGCCGCAATCGGCAACGCCTTCTACCTCGCCCTGGCCGGATGGCTCGTGGCTATGACCTTGCGGCGTTTCGCCGACGCCACCGCCCCTCTCTGGGTTGCCGCCTTCCTGTTCGGCTCCGTGACCTTCGGGCACGTGTTCTGGGCTCATGCCGACCTGTTCTTGCTCTGCCTGGTAGCCACGGCTCTGGCGTTGATCTATCGCCAGCCGAGCGCTGACAGAGACCCCGACGAGACCCTCTCTCTCGCCCTGGCCGGGGTGCTCCTCGCACTGGTCGGTCTGTCGCGGCCCCTCTACCTATCCCTGCTCCTCCCCGCCTGCCTGGCCACCGGGCGGCAGCGCCGAGCGCAGCGCTCGCTGGCCCTGGTGGCAGGGTTCGGGCTGGTGCTCGTCGCCAGTATCCTGGTCAACCTCGGGGTCCGCGGCTCGTGGACCCCCTACGGCGGCCAACGGATGGGCTTCTACACCGAGACCGGTTTCCCGGCCGTCGACTTCGCCACCGAGAGCTGGGAGACCAAGCTCGGGGAGCGTCCGGGGACCGGGTCCTGGGTCGATCGCGACAAGTTCCTCTTCCACTTCAGCCCCCGCCTCGCCGCCTACGACCTCTACTACTACTTGACCGGCCGCAGCATCGGTCTGGTCCCCTATTTCCTGCCGGGCCTGTTTGCCTTCGTCGCCTGGCGGTCGGCGCGGGGCCGGTGGGCCCTGCCCCTGGCCGTCGCCCTGACGGCCGCGGGCTTCTTCTACCTGCGGGCCTTCAACTTCTACGGCGGCGGCGGCGCCCTGGCGAACCGCTACTTCCTGCCGATGTATCCCGCCCTCTGGTTCGTGGTCGCGCGCCGGCGCCACTGGTTGTGGCCCGTCGGAGCGACCCTGCTCGCCGCCCCCTTCCTCTGGCCGCTGTGGACCGCGCCCCGGGCCTTCCCAATGCACCCCGAGGGAGGGTTGCGCTACGTTTCGAGCGCCGCGGTCTCGCTCTTGCCCTACGAAACCTCGCTCTCGCACCTCAAACCGGCGGGCCGCGAAGACGTCTCCACCGGCGGCCTATGGGTGAAGTTTCTGAGTCGCGGCCTCGGTTTCGACCCCGACGCCAAGCGCTTTCGCCAGCCCGAACCGCGCGCGGTGGAACTCCTGGTCGGAGCCGATCGACCGCTCACTACCATCGAACTCTTCCTGGACCGGCCGGCCGCCGCCGTCCCCGAGGTCGGGGGCGCGATCCGCGACCTGACTCCCGCCGCGGCGGGGAGCAGTCGCTACACCCTCCGTCTGGGCCAACCGAGCGCCCAGCATCGCATGTGGTGGACCTTCGAGCCGGTCTACCTCTACCGGCTCGAACTCGACCAACTGGCATCCGGGCGGGGCTCGGTCAGCTTCGCCCTCTTCGCCCCGACCGAGCCTTCGGCCGAGCTATCGCCAGCGCAACCCGTCGTCGAGACGTCCCGCCGCCAGGTGTTGCTGGATCGTCCCCAGGCGCTTGAACGACGGACCGTCGAAGGCCTCGAAGGTCAACCCCGCGGCGCGGTAGGCGTCGTACAGTTCCCGCGCCCCGCGGCGCGCCGTCCACTGCAACTCGAGATCGGGAAAGGTCCGGGCGAGCTTCTCGAAGTCGACCCGGTAGCTGCGCTTGTCCGGCCCGGCATCGGGCGCCATGGTGAGCGAACAGCCCGGTACCGTTTCCGCCACGATCTCGGCCAGGTCCCGAATGCGGAAGTTCTCGTCGCTGCGGCCAACGTTGAAGGCCTCGTCGTGGATCCGGTCGCGAGGCGCCTCGAGCAGGGCGAGGAACACCCGGCAGATGTCCTCGACGTGTACCACCGGTCGCCAGGGACTGCCGTCGGAGAGTAGCCGGACCTCCCCTCGGGTATGGGCCCAGGCCACCAGGTTGTTCAACACGATGTCGACCCGCAGCCGCGGCGACACGCCGTAGGCGGTCGCGTTGCGGAGGTAGGCGGGAGAGAAGTCGTCGTCGGCCATCTCCGACAGGGCCGCTTCCATCGCTACCTTGGACACCGCGTAGGGGGTCACCGGGTTGAACGCAGCGGTCTCGTCGAGGGCCGCCTCCCCCGCCGCCCCGTAGGTCGAGCAGGAGGACGAGAAGAGGAACCTGCGCACCCCGGCCTGCTTAGCGATCTCGGCCAAGCGGACGGAGGCCACCGTGTTGATCTGGTGCGTGAGGTCGGCGTCGATGTCGCCGAGCGGGTCGTTCGACAACCCGGCGAGATGGAGGACGGCTTCGATCCCCTCGAAGTCGGAGACCGTGACATCGCGCAGATCGCCGCCGACCGTGGGGGTCGAAATCGCGGCATCGTCACCGAATCGCTGCTGCTCGAACCAACCACTATCGAGTCCGACCACGTCGTATCCCGCGCGCTCTAGCATCGGCACCAGGAGCGCTCCGATGTATCCCTGGTGTCCGGTAACCAGTACCTTCATTTCCAACCTCCGATCGATCGTTCAGGCCCAGAGGGCCGGCGAAGGGTAACAGATCGCGGAGGCTGGCTACAGCTGCCGCTGGATCCAGTCGAGGTCGCTCGGCTTGTACCACGGCCAACGCCGTGCCCGACCGGAGCGCAGCAACTCGGGAACGGTGACGAACCGGTATTCGTTCCCGTGACGATGCAACAGTTCGGCTACGGCATCGACCGAGGCCGTGCGGTCCCGCGCCCGAACGTCGTGCGTGCAGAAGAGGCGGTCGTGAAGCAACGCGATCGCTCCCGGGCGGAGGCCCGCTTCCAGCCGCTGCACCAACGCCGTAGCCGGCTCCGGATGCCAGTCCTCGGCCATCACGCTCCAGGCCACGACGTCGACCCCGGCGCGGGCCGCATCGAGGCGCGAGCGCCAGGTCTGATGCCCCCAGGGCGGCCGAAAGAGCGCCGGCTCCTCCGGAGGACGGGGGGGCAACACCTCCTCGCACCAGGCGATCTGGCGCCGCCGCCAGGCCGAGGTGAGGAGTGGCATCGAGCTATGGTCCCAGGAGTGGTTGGCTACGCAGTGACCCTCGTCCCGGGCCCGACCGACGATCTCGGGATGGGCTCGTGCCGCCTTGCCCACCACGAAGAAGGTCGCCTGCGCTCCCGCCGCCCCCAGGACGTCGAGCAGACGAGGTGTCGTTTCTGGATCGGGACCGTCGTCGAAGGTCAAAGCCACCAGCGGCTGCTCGGTGTCGACATGGGTGATGGTTCCGACGGACCAGCGTCCCCCGGCCAGTGACGCCAGATCCTCGATCCGCCGCTTGACGAACTCTCGGGCGGCAGAGCCCTTGGCCCAGGGTGCTGGCATGGCGGCAAGATACCACAGAGGATCGAGCCCCGATCTCGCCGGGAAACCCGGCACTTTCTACCGGTGGGCGCTTGTCCGGCCCTTCCTCGACCGGCTATGGTGCGGGCGTGACGCAACCTTCCCCTTCGCACTCCGAGTCCACCCCGCCCCTGGTGAGCGTCGTGATCCCGGCCAAAGACGCCGCGCACACGCTACCCGAACAGCTGGAAGCTCTCTGTGGTCAGGAGACGCCGCGAGCCTGGGAGCTGGTCGTGGCCGATAACGGCTCGCGCGATACCACCCGACAGATTGCCGAGTCGTACGCCTCACGCCTCCCGGCGCTGACCGTGGTCGATGCCTCCGAACGCCGGGGAGCGGCTCACGCCCGCAACCGTGGCGCCGAAGTCGCGCGGGGGGAGATCCTGCTGTTCTGTGATGCCGACGACGTGGTGGCGCCAGGCTGGCTCGAGGCGATGGCCCGAGGGGTGGAGGAGGGGGGCTTCGTGGCCTCCCGCTTCGAGGTCCACCGATTGAACCGAGCCGCCGTCGCGGCCGCCCATCGCCATCCGCAAGAGAGCGGTCTGAACCCCTACACCTACCCCGACTTCCTGCCCCACGCCGGCGGCGCGGGACTCGGGGTGCGGCGGGACCTCCATCGCGAGATCGGTGGCTTCGACGAAGCACGACTCGCCCTCGAGGACACCGACTACTGCTGGCGTTTGCAGTTGGCGGGGCAACCGTTGGCCTTCGCCGGCGATGCCGTCGTTCACGTGCGCTTCAAACCGAGCCTGGGCGGCGATTTCCGACAGCTCTTCGGCTACGGTGTCGAAAACGTGAGAATCTACCGAGACTATCGAGCGCGCGGCATGAAGCGCCTGTCGCCGATCGCGGGGCCACTGCGCTGGATCAAGCTGATCCTGACCTCCTGGAGCATGCTGTCGAACCGGCGCCGTGCCGGCTGGGTGGCGCAGCTCGGCTGGCGGCTCGGGCGAGCCGTCGGTTGCCTCCGCTTTCGGGTCTGGGCGCCGTAGCCTTTCCGCTAGGGAGGAATCAGCCGTCGCAACGGTTGCCAGCCGTCGGCCTGCCACTCGACGATATGGAGTGGCCGGTCCGCATCGTGGCTCGGGTCGAACCGCCACTCTCCCCCGACCCCCTCGAGGGTCTTGCGTTGGCTGATCGCCCGCTCGAGGTAGCGGCGAATGCCCTCTCGGGTCGGGCCCTCCTGGACCATCGCCCGTCGCAGGAGCTGCACCGCGTCGTAGGCGAAGACCTCCTCGCCCACCGGTGCGCTACCGAACCGTTCGAGGTATTGACTGAAAAACGGCTCCTGGCGATCGACCGCGGGCACGTAGAAGCGGGCGGCGCGCAGGGACGACTCCACCGCCGCCGAGCGGACCATCGGCTGCCGCGACAGGTCCTCGCCTCCGAGCATGGGCAGGTCGAGATCCAGCTCGGCGAGGATCCCCAAGGTCCAACTCGCCGACTCTGGACGGTGAAAGAGAGCCAGGAGATCGGGAGGGTCGGTGGTGAGTTCCGCCAGCTCCCGGCGGATCAGCTCGCGGTCGATCGGCCGCAGGGGTTCGCGGTGGAAGATGTGTCCCACCACACGTCCCCCGGCCCGCTCGACGGTCCGCTCGAACACCTCGGCCAGACCTCGTCCGTAGGCATCGTTGACGTACACCATGACGATCTCCTGCCGGTCCCAGGTCTCCACCGCATAGCGTCCCAGAAGCTCTCCCTGGCGGGCGTCGGAAAGACAGAGCCTGTAGGTCCACTCCCCCTTGGTAATCGCCGGGTTGGTCGCACTGGTGACCAGGTGAGGTACCGCAGCCTGGTCGTAGAGGGGAGTGACCGCGAGGGTGCTGTCGCTGTTGGCACTGCCGACGACCGCCACCAGGTCCTCATCTCCCACCAGGCGGCTGGCCCAGTCGACCAGATCTGCAGTGGAGCCGGCGGCGATCGCCTCCGAGGTCTCGAGGCTCAGTGGCACGCCACCGACCCCTCCCGAGCGATTGATCTCGTCGACCGCCAATTGCACGCCCAGGATTCCGGGGCCGTCGGTGGTCAGACCGATGACGATCCGCTCGGGGGAGTCGCGGGAACAGGCCTGGGCCAACAGCAGCAGGCCGCAGGCCCACCACCAGCCGGAGGGTCGGCGAGCCCACCGCGGGCGGATCACGCCTCGACCTCGGCCCCCAGAGGACGGTTCAGGGCACCCCCCAGGACCCGTTCGTAGGCGGTCCAGGTGAAGGGCTTCTCGAGGTAAGGCATCGTCAGCTTCTCCCGGTAGTGCTGGATTCCCACGATGTCGGCGGTGATGAGCACAAAGCGCTCCACCAGGTCCGATCGGTGGACCTGGATCCACCGGTAGAGATCGAGACCCGACAGGCGGCCGGGGATCTTGAAGTCGGCCACCACCAGATCGACCTGCTCTCGCCGCAGGACCGCGATCGCCTCTTCGATCGTCAGGGCCTGGCGCACCTCCAGCCCGCGCTGCGACAGGAACTGGGTCTGGAGCTCCAGGAGCGGAATCTCGTCCTCCACCACCAGGACCATGGCTTCCCTTCCCTTCAGCGAGGGTACGGAACGCGGCTCCTCTTCACCCTCGGCCCTCGCCTGACGCACTCTCGGCAGGCGGACCGTCAGCCGAGCTCCGACCTCCAGGTTCTCGGCCTGGATCTCGCCGTCGTGCTCCTCGACGATCCGATGACTGACCGCCAGTCCCATCCCCATCCCTTCACCCGTTGCCTTGGTCGAGTAGAAGGGATCGAAGGCCCGCTCCGGATCGTCCAGACCCGGACCATCGTCTTCGACCATCAGACTCACCACGTCGCGGTCGGCGGCGATCCGCAACTCGACCCGGCCCGCGCCCGCACGCGAGGCCACGGCCTCGAAGGCGTTGCGGAGAAGGTTGACCACGACTTGCTCCAGCCGGAAGGGGTCGGCAAAGACCAGTCTGGCCTCGTCGACCTGGTCGACCACCACCGTCACCGCCGGATCCTGCAAGAAGGGATTCGCCGCCAGGATGCCTCGGCAGAGCTCCCCCAGGTCTACTTCGACCCGCTCGAGTTTCGGCGGTCGCGCGTACTCGGCCAGCTGGGCCACGATCCTCTGGCAACGCTCCGCCTGGTGGAGCACCGTCTCCAGATCGCGGCGCTGCTCGTCGCTGACCTCCTCACGATCGGCCAGGAGCTGGCTGATGCCCATGATCACCGTCAGCGGATTGTTGAGCTCGTGCGCCACTCCGCTGACCAGCTGACCCATCGCCGTACGACTCGCCGTGCGCTGCAGTTGCCGCTGGAGACTCTCGAGCTCCGACCCGCGTTGGGCGAAGCGCGTCTCGAGCTCGACGTGGTCGCGGGCCAGCTCGTCGGCCATGAAGTTGAAGTCCTCGGCCAGCTGCCCCAGTTCGTCGGGCCGGACGACCGGAGCTCGGGCCGCAAAGTCCCCCTCTCGCAACCGGCTGGCGGCCTCGGTCAAGCCGGCGATGGGGGCGAGAAACCAGCGCCGCAGGAGCGCCAGGAGAACCAGCGGGAGGAGGAGAACGCCAACCGCCAGCATCGGTAGGGTGGTCTGACTCTGGTCCGAGCTCCGCTGAATCGCCTCGATCGCCGCCGCCAGGCCGGCGAGTTGCAGCTGTCCCAACCGATCGAGTTCCTCCCCCGCCCGCCGGCCCAGATCCTCGACCTCCTGCCGGGAAACCAGGGCACGCTCACGTTCGCCGGCCTCGAGTTGGGTGTGACTGATGAGGGCGAGGTTGCCGGAGGCCGAGAGCAGTTCGCTGATCCGTCCCACGGTCTGGCGCTCCTCGACCCCGACGTCGATCTCGAGGTAGCGGTTCTCGAGCCGTCCGAGCAGGAAGTTGATCCGCGCCAGCTGGATCGGGAACTCGGCGTCGATCCGCTCGAACTGGCTCCGCAGCAGGTCGAGCTCCTGGCGCAGAGCCACCCGCATGTCGAGCTCCAACTCGGTAGTCTGTTGGAACGTCCTGGTCAACGCGAGCGCTTCTTCCGCTTGTCGGTCGACGCGACGCGTCAGGGCGTAGGCAAACGCCAACAGACAGGCGCAACTGATCAGGACGAAGAGGAGGATCTCGCGGAGAACCGAGGGTCTTCGGCCCACCAATCCCCCGCGGGGCACCTTCGAATCCCCGGCCGGTGGCACTCTGGGATCTGGCCTGACCCGACCGCGCCCCTCGCTCATCGGCTAGCCGACACAGTGGCGGTCGCCGTTCCCCCCGCTGCTCCCCGGTCCACGGCTTCGATCCGGGACACCTCGCCGCTCGAGGCACCGCGGGCGGCGAAGACTCCCATCCACCAACTACCGCCGCGGTCCGCCGGCACGACCGTCTGTTCGAGGGCGGGTAGCACCTCGAGGAGTCGCCGACGAATCGCCTGCGAGCGCGGGGTCTCGAACATTGACACGATCAACACGCCCTCCGCTGCGAGCTCCCCGCGGAAGCGTTCCACCGTCTCGATCGGGTCTTCGAAGTAGTACACGCACTCGTTGAGCACGATCGCGTCCAGCGCTTCGTCGGGCTGCCACCGCTCGGCGTCCGCCGCCAGGAGACGATCGCCGGGCTGTAGCCGCGACTGCCCCCGCTCCACTGCCGCTGCCGACAGATCGACCCCCAGGTAGCGAGCCGCCGTGGGTAGGTACGGGCGCAGCACCGCGTCTCCGGCCCCGATGTCGAGCAGCGAGCCGGCCCCAGCGTGGCGACGCCAGAGCTCCACCAATCGCTCGTAGCGCGGAATCTCGGCGGTGTCCTGGAGTAGGTCCCACTCGCCCTGGCGATACTGCTGGTCCCAGGCCTCGGCGCTCTGTGGCGCGTCGCCGCGAGTCGACAGGTCTTCCCAGGCTCGAACCCAACGTCGCAGCGCCCCGTGCCCGGGGAAGGTCCGGCCCCAGAGGTACCGATAGTAGAGCGGGTACAGGGGCCGGAAGCCCTTGCGAAGGATGCGCTTCGGGAGCGACGGAGGGGTTGAGCCGGTGGCCATCGGAATCGAGCTATCCTACCTCGCGAGCGGCCCCTGCGCTTGCCCACCCACTCCACACGTCATGAGTCAGACCACCGGCCGCCGATTCCTCCACTCGACCATCGCTTCGTACGCCAGCCTGGCGGTGCGACTCGTGGTCCGGCTGGGCTCGCAGATGGCACTCGGCCGATTGGTGCTGCCCGAGGGCCACGGCAGCTACGAGCTCGCCTTCCGGCTCGTCATCATCTGCTCGGCGCTGCGCGACCTGGGGCTCAACTTTCATCTGATCCGCGATCGGCGGGAACCGTACGGCACGGTCTGCGCCTTCGGAATGATGCAGTCCCTGCTGGTGATTCTGCTGCTCTTCTTGGCGGCTCCTCTGCTCGGCGCTGTCGACCCTGCCTTGCCCACCGTACTCCGCGTGCTGGCCCTGTGGGTACTCTTCGACGGGCTGGTGGTGGCACCTCGAACCTACTTCGAACGCCAGCTCCAGATCGGCGAACTCGCCCTCCCCGAGGTCGGTCGCGGAGTCCTCAACGCGGCCGTCGCCATCACCCTGGCGGCGTTCGGATGGGAGGTGTGGAGCCTGGTGGCGGGAGAGCTGGTGGCGACCGCCGCCTTCGCCGGCTTCGTCTGGTACCGCGCGCGGGGCCGCATGCCGTGGGAGGTGAACCTCTCGCTGTTGCCCGACCTCCTGCGGCAGAGCCGCTGGCTGTTCTGCATCTGGGTCGTCCTGCAGGCCGTGGAGTACGTCGACGTGTTCATCGTGGGAGCGGTGACGCTCGACCCCGAGACGGTAGGCTACTACTCCAAGGCCTACCTCATCGCCTTCCTGGTACCGCAGATCGTGGCGCCGCGGGCGTTGATCCCGGCCCTGGTCGAGCTGCGCGACGACGCCGCGCGATTCCTCCTCGCCTTCCGGCTCGGCACTCTGCTGCTCATGGTCTTCCAGGTGGTGGCCGGCTACTTCCTCTTCTGGAACGCCGAGCGGGTGGTCGAGATCCTGCTGGGAGGGCAGTGGGAGCCGGCGGTGGCGATCCTCCGCGTCCTCTGCTTCGTCCCCTTCCTCGACATCTTCAAGGACCTCGGGGGCGAGGTGCTCAAGGTGGTCCATCAGGACCGTGCCTGGCTGGCGGTCGGCCTCGTCAACCTGCTCTGCTTGCTGGTCTTCGGTGCCCTGTTCACGGCGTGGTGGGGAGGGCGGGGAATGGCCCTGGCCAACCTGCTGCTGTTGGGCAACTGGTTGATGGCGCGACGCATGGCCCGGATCTTCGGAGCCGGCTTCTGGCAACTGGGCCGCGATCTCCTGCAGGTCTACCTGCTGCCGTTGCCGCTCTTCGCCCTGGCAGCGTGGTGGCTTCCCGCCGCATCCTGGGGCCTCTTCGCGGCCCATCTGCTGGTCGCCGCCAGCTCGGTGGCCCTCCTCGGCTGGCGTTTCTGGGAACCACTGCAGCGATTCCTCGCCGACCGCTGATCCGACCGTCAGCGATCGATGTAGCCCAACGCCTCCAACTGCTCCAACGCTTCTTCCGACAGCTCCAGGGGCGTGCCCGGGCGCCAGGCTTCGACCAGGGCATCGAGTTCCGCCTGGCGCTCCGCCGGGGTCGAGTCCAGTTCGGTGATCCGGTTGCGCCGCTCCCCCGGGTCGCGCTGGCGGTCGTAGAGTTCCCAGCTGTCGCCGTAGGCCGACCAGATCAGTTTCCGACCCCCCTCCTCGACAGTCCGCATAGCGACCTCGGCGATGTAGGGGCGCAGGAGCAACCGGCCTTCGCTCGAATAGTAGATCGAGGCGTACCGGCGGGTCCGGTGGCGGCGCTGAGACCACTCTTCCAGCCCGCTGGCACCCTGCTCGGCCAAGACCTGCACCAGGTCGTGCACATCGCGACCCTCGAGCCGCGCGGCGTCCACCGCCGGCTCCACCCCGGCTCCCCACACCGCCAGCGGCACCCGAAGCACCTCGTCGTAGAGTGAGAAACCGTGACCGAACAACTCGTGTTCGTAGAACTCCTCGCCGTGATCCGACACCAGCACGAAGAGGGTCGACCCGCCCAGTGCCGCCTCGAGCCGGGTCAACGTCTCGTCGAGTTCCACGTCGAGGTAGGCGAGTTCGGCCCGGTAGGCCCGCCACATCTCTCGAGCCGTCGGCCGCCGCGGGGTCACGCCGGCCAGATAGGGCTCGTGCGGGTCGAGGTAGTGGAGGTAGAGGAACTGGGGTTGGGTCGTGAGCTGCGTCGACGGCTGGTCCAGCCAGGCCTCCACCGCCCTTCCCACGGTCTCCGCCCGGGCGTAGGGGGTGGCCCGGAACTCTCGGAAGGTGTCGAAACCCTGGTCGAACCCGACTTCGGCTCCGACCGCCGCCCAGTTGGTGACGAGAGCGGTGGTCGCGTAACCGAGTCCGTGCAGACGCTCGGCCAAGGTGGTGTGCTCCCGGGCCAGACCGTCCTCGATGCCGCGCGCTCCGTGGGCCTCGGGCTGCAATCCCGTGAAGAAGCTGGCCATCGCCGGTCGCGTCCAGGTCGCGGCGCTCCACAGATCGGTGTAGCGCCGGGCCTGCTCCAACCGCGCCTCGAGCCGCGGCATCGATTCGCCCGACCCGCCCCAGTCCGAGAGCGCATCCGCCCGCAGGGTATCCAACAGGACGAACACCACGTGGGGCCGTGGTTGCGCGTCGAGAGCGGCTTCTGCGCCGTCGGCATGGATGGACACGGCGGCCTGAGTGGACACGGCCACCTGGCCCTCCGCCCCGTGCCGGGCGAACAGGGCATGGCGCGCTTCGGCGACCGAGGAACCCGACAGGTAGTAGGCCGGGGTGCCCAGCAGGGTGTTGTGGCGCAGCAGGTGCCAGCCCCAGGGGCCGGCACTCTGCAGGACGCCGAGGGCAACGACCGCCACCCCGGCGCCCAGGGTCAAAGCCCACCAGAGGTCCCGCCAGCCCGCCCGCTCCTCGGCCAGGTGCCGGCAGAGCGGCAGGAGCAGCAGGCTCGACAGAAGCAACCCGAGAGCGAGAGCACCAAAACCCTCCGGCCACCGGGTCGTTTCGCGCAGCTGCCACCAGAGGACCAGCGCCAGGCCACCTGCCGCCAGGAATCGTCCCGCGTGCCCCCCCGCCAGCCATCTCGCCCCGAGGACCACGGCGGCGGCCAGCAGAAGGTAGAGGCCGGAGAAGAGCAGGCCGGCCGACACGTCCCAGTCACTCGAGCTGCCCACCCAGGCGAGCCCTACCAGGACCAGCCCGAGCAGGGTGGTCGCGGTCAGGGTCCAGAACGGTCGCCAGGGAGTCTTCGGTTGCACGCGCGGCAAGCTACCACAGCCTCAGGGTCGATTCGTCTCGCCGGCATCCGGGCGGCCAAAACGACGAAGGCCCGACGCCGCCAGCTGGCGGGCCGGGCCTCGAAGAGGACGATCGCTGCCCTTACGGCTGGATCGTCATGGTCAGGTTCGAGTACTCCCACCCGAAGGTCGGCGGCTCGTTCGGGTTGATCCCGAGGAAACCGAAGTCCATCAACACGATCTCGTTGTTGGTCACGCGGATCTTGTTGGTGTCCGGGCTGTGGAAGATCTGGGCCACGATCTGTCCCGAGGCGTCTCGGATGATCAGGTCGATGGCCCCGATGTTGGTGTCGAACACGTAGTCGAAGTTGTAGGTCTGACCCGGTACGAAGATCGCCGGCACCGTGACCTTGGCCTTGTCCTCCTGCGGCTGACCAAAACCGTGGCGGAAGAGCACCGTGTTGGCGTTCGGACCCTTGAGGTTCACGTAGCCGATCAGGTTGCGGTTGCGATCCAGCGCCAGCCAGAAGATGTTGTGGAGACCGCTCGACGGAGTCTGCCAGTTGGCCAGCTTGACGTTCAGGTTCACGTGCAGGCGGTTGTAGTCACCGGGCGGGGTCGGGAACTCGAGACGCTTGACCTTGTTGCCGTTAACCGGCACGTGGAATACACCGTCGGTGCGGAAGCAGAAGGCACCCGCCGGGCAGGGGACTTCGAGACCCGGCGGCTGGAACGCGGAGTCGGTGTTGGCCGCGGCGTCGATGAAGACCGACTGCTCGGTGTGCGGCTGGTGGCTCACCGAGTAGACGTAGAAGGGGCCAGTGCAAGAGAAGCGCGCCCGGACGTTGCCGGCGTCGGCATTGCCGAGGACGGCGACCAGACCGTCGTCAAAGGCACTCACCGAAAGCGATGGGCGAGCGGGCAGGTTGATGAACCCTCCCAACACGCCGCCGGTGCTGTTCTGCAGCGTCACATTGCAGTCTTCACTCGCCTTGGAGAGATTGACCAGTCGGACGTTGCTGGAGATGGTGCCGTTGACCTCGCGCTGCAGACCCTGCAGGTAGAGGTTCTCCCCCCCCTGGGCCGCGTTGTCCGAGGTGATGACCGGTACCGACGGACCCATGATCGACTCGAAGGTGTCGTCGACCTTGCCCAATCGGGCGGTGACCGGCAGGTGCGCCGCAGAGTAGACCTCGAGTAGGCCCCGCTGTCCCAGCGGCAGCTGGCTGCGCAGCACGATCGTCTGCCCCGGGTCGAGGAACCGGATGGGCAGTTCGTCGGGGCGGTCGTCGACGCCACTGACGTTCTGGCCGATCAGGTAGTAGGTGAAGTTGACCTGCTCCGCCGTCGGATTCGATACGCTGACGAACACCTGGTCATCGGAAGCCATCGGATCGATGGGCACGTACACCGCGCCGGCGTGCAATGGGGAGGAAGCGAGGCCGATCAGGACGGCGGCGGCAAACAGGAAACAGGTGAGCTTTCGCATCGTAGGGGCGAATCCTTTCACTCTGGGTTTGGAAGAGCTGTGGGCAGAGTTCTGCATCGAGAGGCGTCGATCGGGAACGGTGGGAGACCACGTTCCGCGCGGGCGCCGATCCTAACCCCCTCCTACCTCGAGATCAAGGGTCGGAGCGGAGTCGCAGCGCTCGCCACGGAACAAATATGCTGCTACATCATAATACGACCTGGCGAGTCTTCTCAACCCCTGAATAACCCAATGCCTGCGGCCCCTGCGCGTTGACGGCAGCCGGGGGCCTGGGTAGCATGCGGCGGATGGGCCGACGTCGCTACGCTTCTCCTGCCGCCACGCTCCGCACCGGGCTCTGGGTCGCCCTGGTCGGCGTGACCCTGCTCGTCGGCCCGGCCACGGCGGAAGAGTACGTCGCCTTCGGCGACAGCATCACGGAGGGCACCGGAGACGACGAGCCGAAGATCGGCTATCCCGGCAGACTCCAGAACCTGCTGCAGGCAGCAGGTCGCGACGACACGGTTCGGAACGAGGGGGTCGGCGGCGAGAAGACCCCAGAGGGGCTGACCCGGCTCAACGGGGTCCTGGACGGCGGCGGCGACGTCCTGTTGCTGATGGAGGGCTCGAACGACATCTCGCGCAACATCTCGCGGGAGACCACCCTGTTCAACCTCCAGAAGATGGCCGAGCGGGCCGAGACCAAGGGCTTCGAGGTGGTGCACGCCACCCTGGTCCCGCGCACTCCGATCGCCCGAGTCGACGCCAAGAACGAGCTGAACCAGCGGTTGGTGGAGGCACTCCGCCACGACGCCGGGCTCGCGGGACGCCGCGTCGTGGACAACTTCGAGGTCTTTGTCGGCCGTGGCGATTGGTACGAGAATCTCTACCAACACGTTGCCACCGACTTCGTGGGACACCCCAACGCAGCCGGCTACGACGTGATGGCGCAGGCCTTCTTCGACGTGCTGACCGATGTCGACAGCGTTCCGCCCGTGACCGGGTTGGTCAGCCCGTTCAACGGACAGAACAACGTCAAGCCAACCTCCGAGATCAACGTCGAGCTGTGGGACTTCGGTCGTGGCATCGACGTGACCAGCCGGGTTCTCCTGATCGACGGCGTCCCGGTGGAAGCTGAACTCACCGGTGGCCAGCTCCGCAGCCAACTGCGGTTCGTGCCCGGCCAACCCTTGCGGGGTGTGATCCGGGTCGGCATCGAGGCTCGCGACCTCGCCTCGCCCGCCAACTCGGTCTCCCGAGAGATCGCGACCTTCGTCATCGCCGGCACCGAGTTTCTCGAGGGCGACATCGATCGCGACGGCCGGGTCGACGGGATCGACCTGGTCTTGCTGTCGCGCGCCTTCGGGTTCTCGATCGGCAACCCGCGCTACGACGGGACGGCCGATCTCGATTCGAACGGCACCGTCGACGGCACCGACCTGGCCATTCTGGCGAGTCGCTTCGGCCAAGAGCTCTGACGCCGAGACAGCGATGAACGTCGGCGTTCTCGCCCACAGCTTCCCGCGCTTCGCCGGGGACACCCACGGGCCCTTCGTCAAGCACCTCTCGGAGGCAATCGCCCGTCGCGGACACCGGGTCGACGCCCTCATCCCCTACGACGACGCCATCGCGCCGGACCCGGCGACGCCGCTGACGGTGCACTCCTTTCGCTACATCTGGCCCGACTCCTGGCACGGCCTCGGCTACTCGCGCACCCTGCGCCGCGACATCGCTCTCGCCGGATTCGCCTACCTGCAGTCCCCCTTCTACTTCGCCTTCGGTGAGCGCGCCCTGCGCCGCTTGATTCGGCGCCGCAACCTCGACCTGGTCCACGCCCACTGGCTGCTGCCGAACGGCTTCCTCGCCGCCCGCGCCGGAGCCGCCCACGGCACCCCGTTCGCCGTGACCTTGCACGGCTCCGACATCTTCATGGCCGAACGCAATCCGCTGTTTCGCCGGATGGCCCGCTACGCGCTGGAGCGAGCCGCCCACGTGACCTCCTGCAGTGCCGACCTGAGGGACCGCCTGCTCGCACTCGGCGGCGAACGGCATGCCGACAAGGTCCATCTGGTGGCCAACGGCACCGAATTGCTGCCGCGGTCGGTGGCCACCGAGGGGGTACGGCAGCGCTGGCAACTGCCGGCCGAGGCGCCGCTGCTGGTGGCCGTCGGGCGACTGGTGGACAAGAAGGGCTTCCGCTACCTGCTGGAAGCGATGCCCAGCCTCCGCGCCCAGCACCCCGGAGTGCACCTCGCGGTGGGGGGAAGCGGCCCCCTCGCCGAACCCCTGGAGGAGCAGAGCCGCCGACTGGGGCTTACCGAGTGCGTCACCTTCACCGGCGGCCTCTCCCACCCCGAGGTCCTGCAGCTCATCGCGGCGGGGGACGTCTTCGTGATGCCCTCGGTGCGGGACCCGAAGGGCAACATCGACGGTCTCCCGATCGTGGTGCTCGAGGCGATGGCCGCCGGTCGGCCGGTGGTGGCCACCGACATCGCGGGCATGCCGCTGGCGATCGAGGACGGAGTCTGCGGACGTCTGGTGCCCGAGAAGTCCCCGGATGCCTTGGCCGCAGCCCTGGGAGACCTCCTGGCCCACCCCGAGTTGGCCCACAAATGGGGCGAGGCCGCCTGGCATCGGGTGGAGAAGGAGCTCAACTGGGACGCCGTGGCGTCCGTGCACGACGGCCTCTATCGGCGGGCCCTGGGAGCGGCGTGAACGACGGTGGTCCGAAGGCACCGGGTCTCTCCTGGCTCAGCTCGGGACTGGCTGTCGGCGCCGCCATCGGAGGGGTCGTCGCGACCGTCCGGAGCCGGGCCGGCTTCTCCTACGCCTTGGGCCTCGGTTTCGACAGTGCCGTCGGCGACCTGCTGTTCTGGAGCGGAGTCGGCCTCCTGACCGGAGGCCTGGCCTGGGGCGTCCGGGCCGGCCTGGCCTCGCTGGGCCGCGTCCGCGGGAGCGGGCCGCTGGCCTCCCTCCTGGCGGTCTGCCCCGGGCTGGCCTGGGGCGGCTACGAACTGAACCGGTGGCTCGGGATTCACCCGCGACAGCTCCTGTCGAGCCACGCCCTGTCTCCGAACCTCGGAATCATCGGCGCCGCCCTCGGCGCAGCGATCCTCCTGACAGTCCTGGTCGGCCGACGGTGGGGAGGCTCGGGTCGCCCGCTCGCCGTCGCCGGGCTCGTCGGGCTGCTCCTCGCCGGAAGCCATGCCTGGCTGTTTCGCGATGGACAGGAGAAGTCGCGACCCGATGTCCTGATCCTGCTGATCGATGCGCTTCGTGCCGACCACGTCGGGGTCTACGGTCACGCTCGCGACACCACCCCCCATCTCGACCGGTTGGCGGCCGACGGCGTCCGCTTTGCCGAGACCGTCGCCTCCAGCACCTTCACCAAGACCAGCATCGCTTCGCTCTTCACTGGTCGCCACCCCTACCAACACGGCGTGTACTGGGGAGCCTGGACCGATGCCGACGGACGGGTCCAGGCGGACCTCCTGACGGAGCGGGAAACCACCCTGGCCGAGCACTTCCGCGAGCGGGGCTACCTGACCGAGGCCTGGGTCCAGAACGGGCACCTGCGGCGGGCCTTCGGCTTCGCCCAGGGGTTCGTGCACTACCGGGACCAACAGGGACACTCGCCTCGCATCAATCGGCTCTTTCGAAGGTTCCTGCAACGAGCCGGTCAGCGGTACCCCTACCTCGCGTACCTGCACTACATCGACCTCCACGATCCGTATCAGCCGCCAAACTCGTTCCGCGATCGGTTCGGGGACCCTGGTGCCCCCTACGAAGGCATCGACCTGACCCGTTGGGGCTCCTACCTCGAAGCGGTCCGAGGCGGGAGCGAACGCCCGACCGAGGAGCAGTTGCGCGGCTGGGAGCTTCTCTACGACGCCCAACTCGCGGCCGTCGACGCCGAGATCGGCGAGCTGCTGGACGCTCTGCGGGCCGAAGGTCGCTACGACGAGACCCTGATCGTGGTCACCTCCGACCACGGCGACGCCTTCGGTGAACACGGGGTGATCTCCCACAGCACCGCTCCCTACGACGAGCTGGTCCTGGTTCCCTGGATCGTCAAGCTGCCCGCGAACCGCTTCGCGGGGAAGGTCATCGAGAGCCAGGTCGCGCTCGTCGACCTCCTCCCGACCGTCGCCGATGCCGTCGGGCTGGCGGGAGGCGTGGGGGCCGCGGGTTGCAGTCGCTGGCCCGAGATCCGGGGCGGAGAACGAGACGGCGACGACTGCGCGCTCGCTATCTCGGAGATCGCCGAGGTCGAGGGGCAGGAGGCGACGATCGGACTCCGCCGCCATCAGCGCAAGTACATTCGCTCGCACGGCGGGCGCGAACAGCTCTTCGACCTCGCCCTTGACCCCGAGGAGCGGATCGACCGCGCCGACGACCCGGTTTTCCAAAGTGAGCTCGAGGAGCTTCGCCACCTCGCCTTCGAGATCCTCGCAGCCCGCCAACGTGGCGCCCAGCGCATCGACGTCGACCCGGCGACGCTGGAGCAACTCAAGGCCCTCGGCTACATCGGCGGAATAGACGATCCGAACGATCCGTAGTGGCTTACAATTCGGCCGCATCTCGCGGCCACGCCGCGGGGAAGCCCGCCAGTCCCAAACCCAACCGCCGATCTCGGCAGGAGTTCGATCCATGCAACCCGCTGTCAGCCTTCAGGGCCTGCGCAAGTCGTTCGGCGACTTCGTCGCGGTCCACGACGTAACCCTGGAGGTCGCCCCGGGCTCCGTCTTTGGTCTCTTGGGGCCCAACGGCGCCGGCAAGACCACCACCATCCGCATGCTGATGGACATTCTCGGTCCGGACGCCGGGGAGGTTCACCTGTTCGGCCACCCGCGCACGCGGGAGGATCTCGACCGGATCGGCTACCTGCCGGAAGAGCGCGGTCTCTATCGCAAGATGACGGTCACCGATCAGCTGGTGTTCCTGGGCGAACTCCATGGGCTGAAAAAGCGCGAATCGCTGCCCCGGATCGAGTCGTGGCTCGAGAAGGTCGGACTCGCCGACCGCGCCAAGGCCAAGCTCGAAGAGCTGTCCAAGGGCATGCAGCAGAAGATCCAACTCGTGGGGACGCTGCTGCACGAACCGGAGCTGGTCATTCTGGACGAGCCGTTCAGCGGTCTCGACCCGATCAACCAGGTGCTCTTCAAGGACGTCCTCGACGAGTACCGCGCCGCCGGTCGCACCATCCTCTTCTCGACCCACGTCATGGAGCAGGCCGAGAAGCTCTGCGACCACATCGCCTTGATCGCCCACGGCCGAGTGGCACTCGCCGGACCGTTGGCACAGCTCAAGCGGCAGTTCGGCGGAGACTCCTTTCTGGTCAAGGCGGCGGCGCCGCTCGACGATCTGTCGGGAATCGACGGCATCGCCGAAGCACACGTCGAAACGGATACCGCACGCGTGCTGCTCGCGCCCGAAGCGGAGGGACACGACGTACTCAAACGGCTGGTGGAGCGCTACCCCATCCGCGAGTTCTCCTCGGACGAACCGACCCTGGAAGAGATCTTCGTAAAGGCGGTGGCCGATGCAGCATAAGGTCCTGACGATCACCAAGCGCGAGTACCTGTCGCGCCTCAAGACGAAGGGCTTCTGGATCTCGACCGTCCTGATGCCGCTGATCATGCTCGCCTGGATGGTCCTGCCGTCGTTGATTCTCTCGAAGAGCAAAGGCGGACTGCACCTGGCCCTGGTCGACGAAACCGGCCGCCTCGAAGCGGGGATCAGCGAAGCGGTGGCCGACCTCGGCAACCGACCCGAACTGCAACTCGCGATCGATCTCGAGGTCGTCCCCCCCGCCGGCCCCGAGCTCTACCCGGAGCTCGACCAGCGGATCCTGCGGGGCGAGATCGACGCCTGGCTGGCGATCACCGAGGAGGGTCTGGAGCAGAGGCAGCTCGAGTACCACGGTCGCTCGGTGTCGAACGTCCTGACCCTCGAGTCGTTGGAGCGCATGATCAGCCGATTGGTCCGCACCGACCGCCTGACCGCGGCCGGCTACGACCCCGACGAGGTCGCCGAGCTGACGCGGGGCATCGATCTTCAGACCATCCGGGTCTCGGAGGAGGGCAGCGAGGCCGACGCCGGTTGGGGTGACCTCGCCCTGGCGATGGGGCTGTTTACCCTCCTCTACATGGCGATCATCATCTACGGCAACATGGTGATGCACGGGGTTCTGGAGGAGAAGAGCAACCGAGTGGTCGAGGTGATGGTGTCGAGCGTGACCCCGTTCGAACTGATGGCCGGCAAACTGCTGGGTATTGGTGCCGCCAGCTTGACGCAGCTCGCCATCTGGATCGGCTCGGCTGCGCTGCTCACTGCGCCCGGTCTGGTCGCCGCCCTCTCGCTGCTGCCCGCCGACAGTGCGATGCCGACCCTGTCGCTGGGAGTGGTTTTCCACTTTTTCGCGCTCTTCTTGCTCGGCTATACCCTCTACGCCAGCTTCTACGCGCTCATCGGGGCCGCCTTCAACAACCCCCAGGAGGCCCAGCAGCTGGCCAGCTTCGGAATCGTCCTGCTGGTGGCTCCTTGGATGGTGTTCATGCCGATCCTCAACGACCCGGATTCGACCCTGGCCGTGGTGATGTCGCTGATCCCGTTCTTCACCCCGTTGATCATGATGCTGCGCATCGCGGTGAAGATGCCACCGGACTGGCAGATCGCGCTCGGATACCTGTTCACGATCGGCCTGGACATCCTGATGATCTGGGTCTGCGCTCGGGTCTATCGCGTCGGGATCTTGATGTACGGCAAGCGACCGACGATCAAAGAGATCTGGAAGTGGGCTCGCTACAGTTGAGGCCTGGTGCCGGCCGGCAGCCTGCCGACGGCGGGTGCTGCAGACGACGAGGGGGCTGGGCTTTGGGCCTCCGCCGGGTCTGTAGTGCCCAGGCTGAGCCAGGGCGGGCGGGCCGCTCGACGCGACGTTCCTGATCCGCGGCGACGGGCCGCGGTCCGGACGCGGCGGTGCACTGTCGGCTATCGGTTAGACTTCGGCCTTTGTTCAGCTGGTTGTCTTGCCCCGGAGGTCTGATGCTGCATCTTCGCTCGCTCTATCGTTTCGGTTTCGCTTCCGTACTCTCCTTGGTCCCCGTCGCGGTCTCGGCCGCGGACATCGAACTCAGGGTCGGCGACCTCACGGTGGTGTCGTCCGAAATGAACGCCATCTCCTGTCTACAGATTCCGGTGTTCGTGCGCGACCCGGATGCGCCGCGGGACCTTCGCGACCTGACCGTCACCCTGGAGTTGAGCGGTGACACCTTCCATCTGGTGGGTGGACCGATGGCGGAGATGTTCGTGGGCAACGCCTTCACCTCGGGCGACCTCACCGGGCTCACCAAGCCGGGCACCAACCTGTCGCCGAACAACAGCGGCACCGGTGCTCCCAGCTGTACTCGCATCTTTAACCAGGCGACGGAAGGGTTGGGACCCGCGGTCGGCTTTTGGGGCGGCGCCCAGAACGCCCACTGGTTCGTCAACAACAATCAGGGTGGAGTCGGCCGGAAGTCGGGCTTCGCGGTGAATCTGTCAGCCGAGTCGATCGGCACGACCGTGCCCGGAGAAGAGCATCTGGTGGCGGTGGTGACGCTCCCGTACTCTCCCACTCCCGGCGCTTCGAACATCAGCTTGAGCCCGGTCTCGAACCAAGTGGTCACCGACGCCAACATCTTTACCTGGCACGACGGGAACTCTCTCCAGGTCGACGATCTCGATCTCTCGGCCGGGCCGGGACAGGTTGACACCCTGGCCACTGCGCCCTTGCGACTTCGGGTCGGCGACCTGACCGTAAGCGAAGCCGCCATCTCCACCTCCTCCTGCCTCCAGGTGCCCATCTTCGTCGAGGAGTTAGGCAGCTCCGCCCGCGACCTCCGCGACCTCACCGTGACCCTCGAACTAGGCGGCGACACCCACCTGCTGAGCGGTGGAGTCACGTCGGATATGTTCGTCGGAAACGCCTTCACCAGCGGTAGCTTGACGGGGATCGCAAATCCCCCGGTCACTCTGTCGAACAACAACAGCGGGACGCCGGCTCCGACCTGCCCGCAGATCCTCAATCAGGCGACGGAGGGGCTCGGACCTGCCGTCGACTTCGTGGCCGGCGCCCAGAATGCCCACTGGTTCGTCAACAACAACCAGGGAGGGGTCGGGCGTAAGACGGGCTTCGCGGTCAATCTCGGGGGCCAGTCGATCGCTACCACCGTACCGGGCCAAGAGCTGCTGGTGGGGGTGATCGTGTTGCCGGTGCAAGGCTCCGGCGAAGGCCAGATCACGGTCACGCCGACTTCGAACGCGGTGGTGGCGAATGCCAACGTCTACACCTGGCACGACGGCAATTCATCGCTGATCGAGGAGTTCGACTTCGCCCCTGGAGCCGGCGTGGTCGATATCGTGGTACCCGACCTGGAACTCCGCGTGGGGTCCTTGACGGTACGGGAGGCGGATCTCACCTCCACCGCCTGCCTGCAGGTACCGATCCTATTGCGCGACCCGGGGTTCTCCCGCGACCTCGTCGACCTTTTCGCGACCGTGGAGATCAGCGGTGACACCGGCGTCATCAGCGGTGGAATCACCACCGAGATGTTCGTCGGCAATGGCTTCACCAGCGGCGATCTCACCGGCCTCGCCGATCCCGGCGTGAATCTGACCAACAACAGCAGTGGGGCCGGCGCGCCCAGCTGTCCCCTGGTGTTCAATCAGGCCACCGAGGGCTCAGGGCCAGCCATCGACTTCGAGGCCGGGAACCAGAACGGCGGCTGGACCATCGACAACAACCTGCAGGGCGTGGGCCAAAAGCAGGGCTACGTCTTCAACGGAAGCGGCCTGGTAACGACCCCGCCCGACGACTGGATGCTGGTGGGAGTCGTGGTGGTTCCGGTGGTCGCCTCCCCGGGCAACGCCAGGCTGCTGGTGCGGGCGACAACGGTCGCCCAGGTAGCGGACGGCAACAGCTACCAATGGTATCCCCTCGGTGGCGGCGGCCTCGAACTCGACTACACCGAGATCCGCTTCGGAACCGGGGTGATCGAGATCGGAGATCCGGTCTTCGCCGACGGATTCGAGAGCGGCAACCTCTGCGCCTGGGGAGGCACCTGCCCCTAGCGCCCTGCCTCGGGACATCGGGCCCGGATACCGTACGAAGGGGCCCGCTGGGGCCTGGACTTGCGGCCCTCGGTATCGGCGCTCATCCGACGGGGGTCGAGCGGGCTCCGAATCCAGGACCGATGATCTAGCGAAATCGCTCCACGGGTTCGTGACCCAGCCCGGAAGAGGTCGCAGGTCGCATCGGGAGTCCGATCCAGAGATACCGGCCCGCTGACGCTCGGCCCCGCGGGTTAGACTGTCCAGGTCTGTTCTGCTGTCTTTGCCTTCACGCTGGCACGTTCCACGAGCTGGCCTTTTCCGAGGAGCACCCCATGCAAGAAGTCGTCGGCGCTTGGAGCCTGCCCGTCATCGTTCTCTCCTACCTGGTCTCGGTCGCCGGTTCCTTCACCGCGATCTACTGTGCCCTGAGGATCCGCACCGGCCGCGGAACGTCCTGGCCCTGGGTCGGCGCCGCCGGCACCGCCATGGGCGGAGGGGGTATCTGGTCGATGCACTTCCTCGGCATGCTGGCCTACGACATGGGCATGCCGGTGCGCTACGACCTGGCGATCACGCTCGGTTCCCTCCTCGTGGCCATCCTGGTGACCGCGGTGGGGCTGTGGGTCGCCAGTACTGGACCACGGAACCCAGCCCGCCTCGTCGGCGGCGGTGTCATCATGGGCCTGGGTGTCGCCACCATGCACTATCTCGGCATGGCGGGAATGCAGATGGCGGCGGAGGTGGCCTACGACCAGGCCCTGGTGGCGTTGTCGGTCCTGATCGCCGTCGTAGCGTCGATCGCGGCTCTGTATCTCGCCTTCAACTTCGAGCGAGCCAGTCAGATCAGTCTGAGTGCGCTGGTGATGGGGGCCGCGGTCTGCGGCATGCACTACACCGGGATGGCCGCGGCGACCTTCACCATGATGCCCGGAGCGCACCCTAGCGGTGGCGGGGTCTCCGACCTCTGGCTCGGACTGTCGACCTTCATGGTCTCGATCGTCCTCCTGCTCGGGCTGCTGTATCAGGCGCTGTTCACGGCCGCACCAACGCAGACGACGGCCTAGCTCGGCTCGGGAGAGGGCCGGGAATCCGGCGGCCCGTCTTCCCGCGGGAGGAGAGTCGAAGCCAGTCGGTCGATCGCCGCATCCGGGGACCGGCGGGGGTACCGGCCGGCACCGAGCCGCTCGACCAGCCCCGGTTGCGGAAGGAGGAAGAGCGCCGAGCCCAGGGTTCGCAACAGTTCGAAGTGCAACTCGGCCCGATCGAGATCGGGCCGCCGGGGAAGGAGTGCCCCCACCCAGCGCTCCAGGTGATCCGCCAGCTCGGCTGCGAGCAGGCGGCGATGAGGAGAGTCCGGACCGGTCAGCACCCGGGCGATGAGAGCCGAATCCTCTGGCTGCCGAGCCAGGGCCGCCACGAAGTCGCGGGGCACCGCTCCGGACGGCCCGGCGGCTAACAGAACCCGCTCCCAATGGGCCCCGAGGCCGGCCACCGCCTCGAGCAGCACCGCGCGCACCAGCCCAGACCTCGACCCGAAGTAGTAGTTGACCGCGGCCAGGTTGGCATCGGCCGCCGCGGTGAGAGCCCGAACCGAAACCCCGTCGAGCCCGTGGCGGAGGAAAAGCCCTCGCGACGTCTCGAGCAGGCGCTGGCGGGTGGAAGCGGCCATGGTGGGAACTAGAGTACCACATACAACCGGAACAAACGATTGTTTCAAACGATCGTATCTGATCCCGACGGAGACAGAACCACGACAGCGCTCAGCAGTCCAGCCAAAACGCCACCACTCCAGGGCGCCGGGGCGAACCCGAACTCCCCGCCGCCCAAGGGGACGAGAGGGCCACGATCACTTGGCGGTTCGCGTCGAACTCGGCCACCAGGACACCCGGTGGACGAGCCGCCGGCGCCACCTCGAGCATCTACGCCAGACCGTGCCGCTCCACTAGGTTAGGCCACGCCATGGGCCCTTCGCTGGGGGATGCCGGGAGAGATGGCTCCTGGGGAGGGATTTGAACCCCCGACCAATCGGTTAACAGCCGACCGCTCTACCACTGAGCTACCCAGGAAGGATCTCTACGGGGCGCCGCGCGCCCGGGCGTCGGATTCTAGGGGAGGCTCCGAGACCTGTCAAGAATTGGCTAGCCGGTGCGCAGGAAGTGCCAACGCAACGGCCCCTCCATCGGCTGAAAGACCTCCGGCGCGATGGCATCGGCGTACTCGCGAAGCAGTTCTCCCAGGGACGCCCCGCGAGCCGCCCGCTCGAGAGCCGGGGCGACATCCACCCCGCCCTTCGAGATGTAGGTTTGCCAGACCGCCTGCCGAATCGACAGCTGGCCGAGCGTAGTGTTGGGTAGGCGGGCGACACCCCGCCGCAGATGCTGGATCTTGCGTTTGAGGTCACGTTGGTCGCCCATCGGGTGGCGTTGCCAAGGGGTGTACGGCTTGGGGATCAGGATATTGGTACCGAGATGGAGATGGCCCATCACGCCCGTACGGCGTGCGGCCGCCCGCATGATCTCGTAGACCTGCCGGGCCAGATCGAGGATCCCCTCGATGTCCTCCTCGGTCTCGTCCGGCAGCCCGACCAGGAAATAGAGCTTGAGCTGGGTGAAGCCGTGGTCGAAGATGAGCCGGATCTTCTCCAGCAGCAACTCATTGGGTACGAATTTGCCCATCTTCCAGCGCAAAGCGTCGGTCCCGGTCTCGGGCGCCAGCGTGATCGACCGATCGCCCGAGGCGTGGAGAGCTCGCAGTACCCCCTCGGTCACCGCCGGAATCCGGATCGACGAAACCGCGCCTCGAAACCCGAGCTCACAGGCGCTGTTCAGGATGCGCTCGATCTCGGGATGGTCGCCCACGGCCGTGGCCACGAAACCGAGCTGATCGGTCACCGAGCGGGCCCGCTCCATGGCGGCCAGGATGAACTCGGTGGGATGCCAGCGGAACTTGCCCATGCCGAACGTAGCCCAACAGTAGCGGCACTTCTCGGGGCAACCCCGCGACATCTCGATCAGGAACTTGTCGCGGAACTCGGTCCTCGGGGTCACCAGCACCGTCGTCGGCAGGTGCCCGGGTGCCCGCATCTGCTCCGCCGTCAGCTCGAGCTTGCGGAGCTTCCGGCCCGGCTCGTGGAGCGCTTCGGGTTCGTGGTGGGCTGGAACGTAGAACCCGGGGGTAGTGGCCAGACGAGCGAGCACGGACAGCTTGTCGGGCTCCTCCTCGAGCGCCGCCAGCAGGGCCGGCAACACGTTCTCGGCCGCCCCCAACGGAAAGGCGTCGACGAACTCCGACATCGGGAGCGGGTTGATCGCGGCGCACGACCCGCCGAGAACCACCAGCGGGTCCCACGGATGGCGCTCCCGGCGCCGCAGGGGAATGGAAGCCCGATCGAGCAGCTGCAGCAGATGCACGTAGTCCTGCTCGAACGACACCGAAAACGCCAGACAGCCGAACTCGGTGATCGCAGTTTCCGTCTCCACCGTGAGCGGCACGCCGGCGCCGTCCAGGAAGAACCGCTCCGACCCCCAACCCGGTTGGTCGAAAACCAGTTGGTGGGTGCGCTGGAAACCGAGCGACGACATCCCGACGTGGTAGCTGTTGGCGTAGCCGAGAGCGAGGCGGCGGGGGCGATGCCCGGGTAGTTCGGTGGCAGCCCGCTCCTCCTGCCGCCACTCCTGCCAACGCTGCTGTTCTGCACCCATCCGAACCAGTCTATCGCGAGGACGGCGGGCGCGGCTCGAGAACCGACAGGGATTGGAGCCTCGCGAGCAGGCGGTCGCCGAAGACGGCGAGCCCCGGTTCGGTCCAATGAGTCCGGTCCCAATAGGTCAGTGCGCCGGAATGGAGGTAGTCACACACCCCTTGCTGCGGGCAGATCAGGTCGCTCTTCGAGATGAAGGCCGCACCCTGTCGTGCCGCGGCCCGCTGCAGTTCCGCATCGAGGACCGAGTTG
Organism: Thermoanaerobaculia bacterium; assembly: GCA_030429235.1. GTDB lineage: Bacteria > Acidobacteriota > Thermoanaerobaculia > Multivoradales > JAIOJS01 > JAIOJS01. The sequence goes on from JAUIDB010000001.1 coordinate 52,621, forward strand.
TCGACCCGCTGGTTCCAAGCCTCCTGGTTGACCTGCCACACCGAGCTGAGGTTCTTCAACAGTTGACCAGGCACCTGGTTGAACGTCTGGTTGAGGCCTAGAACCACGATCCGTGCCGAGGTCTCGCGCCCTAGGATCTCCAGGGTCTGGTCGAGATAGGGTAGGGCTTCGGTGCGCCAGTTCTCGGAGAACAGGATGACCTGCGGATCCAACCGCTGGATCCAGGGCAGGAGCTGCGGGTGCTCCTTGCCGCACCTCTCCGGCGTGACGGCCCGGTTGGTGTGGTGAGCGTAGAGCTGCTCGATCTCGACTTCGGTTAGAGGCTGCACCAGCGGATCGCAGATGGTGTGCACGATCTCGACCACCAGCCAACCCCGGGTCGCCATCTGCAAGGCCAGCCCACCGTCGATCGAGTGGCTGTCTCCCAGGACCGCAACCCGAACCTCCCCCTGTCGCTCGGAGAGGATCTCCGCGTCGAGCAGACGCTGCTGCATCTCCTCCCGCGGCTCGACGGCAGCCAGCAACGCATCCAGATCTGCTCGGTCGGCGTGGACTCGATCGTAGACCCGCGGCGCGACGGCCGTCAGGGCCAGGAAGAGCACCACGGTCAGCGGCACCGCCGGCAGAAAGGCTCGCACCGACCACCGGGAACGGAGGAAGGGCCGTTCGACGAACTGCCACATCAGGCCACTCGCCAGCAGGATGACTCCGAGCATCAACCCCGTGCGGCCGAATCCCGAGACCTCGCCGTAGGCCTGCGAGTAGAAGACGACGAGGGGCCAGTGCACGAGGTAGGCGGAGTAGGACACCTTGCCGATCCAGCTCCCAACCCTGGTCAGCGGGTTGTGCACGTTCAGCCATCCGGGCTGGAGCGCGATCAACGCCGCGGTACCCAGGCAAATGGGAAGCGCCCCCAGGCCGGGGAAGTGCGATCGGTCGTCGAGGAGAACGGTCGGGGCGGCCAGACTCGCGACCGCCAGCAGCTGAAGCACTCCGAGCACACGGCGATTCGACGGCAGCCGCCACCAGGGCACCGAGGCCCCGATGGCGAACTCCATCACCCGAAAGGGGAAGAGAAAGAACGCCGCACTCCCAGCCCCAGCCGCCAGGGCCACCTCGCACGCGGCGAGAGACAGCATGCCCGCGAGCAGGTAGAAACGAAGGCGACGGCGGCCAGGGACCAGCAGCAGAAAGAGGGGCCAGAAAAGGTAGAACTGCTCCTCGACCGCCAGGGACCAGGTGTGCAGTAGGGGTTTGCTGAGCGCTTCGGTATCGAAGTAGCCACTTTGCATCCAGAAGAGAAAATTGCTCAAGTAGGCCGAGGAGTAGACCAGCTCCCGCTGAAGGCTCGCGTGCGCCTCGGCGGTCAACAGCCACACCCCGGCGATCCCGGTGCAAAGCAGAGTCACCGCAAAAGCCGGCACCAACCGCCGCGCTCGTCGACCGAGAAAAGTAAGGTACGAGAACTCCCGTCGGTCGATTTCCGCCTCCGTCTTTCCCGAGATCAGGAAGCCGGAGATCACGAAAAAGACATCGACCCCGACGAATCCACCGGCAGTACCGGGCACTCCGAGGTGGAAGAGGATCACCTGGAGCACGGCCACGGCTCTCAGGAGATCGATATCGAGGCGTCTTTGCCCCGCGACCCAGCCCTCCCTCGACCCACTTGAACTCACGCCAACCGCCTCGACATCTGACGGCTATCCTACGCTCATTGGGTCGCGGATCGATGGTCCCTAGCGTCCCGGGCCGCGAGACTCCGCCAGCAGAGCCGGCAGAAGGACCAGCGCCCCCACCCACACGAAACCCATGGCCAGGGCCGCCAGGCCACCAAACCGGACGGTGGGAGCGAAATCGGACAGGAGGCAGACTCCGAAGCCGGCCGCCAGCAGCACCGAGGTCAAGGTGTAGGCCGGAGCCGCCCGACGCAGCACGGTGACGATCGCTTCGTTCTGACCCAGACCTCGCCGTCGAGCGCGCCCGATCGCAGCCAGGCTATGGACGGTGTCGTCGACGGCGAGACCGAGGATCACCGCCGCCACCATCACCGTCGCGATGTCGAGTGGCCAGCCGCACCACCCCATCAGGCCGATCACCACGACCACCGGCCAGAGATTGGGCAGGAGTGCCACCAGGGTGCGAAGCGGGCTGCGCGTCAGCAGCAGGAAGAGCAACACGATGGCGGCGCTCGACACCACCGCCGACCGCCCGAACACCGCGAGCAAGCGGCGCTGGGTGGCGAGCAACAGCGGATACTCCCCGGTGATCGCGAGACCCGAGTCACCGAGCTGCTCGTCGGCCGCCCGACCGACGGCGGCGACCAGGCGATCGAAGCCCGCCACTCCCTCGAAATCGACCAGGGCCGTCAACCGGGCGCGACAGCCGTCGGCCGAGAGGTGGCTGGCTCGCAGTTCCGCCCCGGCTGGGATCCGCTCGAGAGCGGCCAGCCCCAGCTCGAGAGACGGGAGCCCGACCGCCGCGGAGGAGACCAGCCCGGGCGTGAGCTTCCGCAGAGAGTCGCTTCCGGCTCGGGCCAGCTCGACCGGGCCGAGCAGGGTAGCGACCCCCGGAATCCCCTCGACCTCTCGTCCGAACGCTTCCAGACGAGCGAGTCCCACCGCCCGATCGAAGCGAGCCCGAGCCTCGCAAGGGGTCTCTCCCACCAGGAGTTCCACCGCCGCCCCCCCCAGGCCGAGCTCTTGCACGGTCGTCATCGAGCGGCGCACCGGATGCTCGGGAGGCAGATAGGTCAGGGCGTTGCTCTCGACCTCGAGCCGCCACCAGCCAGCTGCCGCCGCCAGGCCGAGGAGCAGCATGAGCGTGATGACGAGTCGGCGACGGGCCACGGCGAAGGTGGCGAGACGAGCCCCCAGCCACCCCAGGCGACGGTCGAAGGCAGCCGCTGGCCTGGCCTGCGTCGATCCGGGCGCGAACCGCAGGAGTGCCGGCAGCAGCGTCAACGCCGCGATCGTCAGCAGCGCGATTCCGGCCGCGCTCGACAGGCCCAGGGTTCGCACCGGCCCCGTCCCCGCCTCGGCCAGTGATCCGAACCCCACCAGTGTCGTGAGCCCAGCCCAGAGGATCGCCCATCGCTTCTCGGCCAACGCGCGACGGGCGGCCTCGTCCACCGCCATCCCCTCGCTCCGCCGGAGCCGAAAACGGACCAAGAGATGGACCGCGGTGGCGAGAGCGATCGAGAAGAGGACGGGGGGGAGGACCGCCACCACCAGGTTGAGCCGAACCCCCAGCCAACCCATCGTACCGAGGGTGACCCCGAGGCAGAAACCCACGTAGAGCAGCGCTGCCACCACTTCGCGCCGGCGGCGCAGCGCCAGACCGAGGAGCACGGTCGCGCTCACGACCAACCAGGGAAAGAACACCCGAACGATCTCCTGCGAGGACCGATCGAGGGCGCGGTCCAGCACCGGCAGTCCCGACCAGTGGACCACCAGGTTGCCGGAGCCGCTTCCCGACCGGTCCACCCCGCGCAACAGGGACTCGAGCGCCTGCCGGCGCGCCGTGGACGGGTGGTGCGGCAACTCGAAGGCCAGGCTGACTCCGCCGCCGTTCCGGGCCACCAGGCCGGTGGCGACGGCCAGCACCGGCGGTGTCCCCTTTGCTCTCCTTTCCAATTCCGAGCTCCAACCGAGGCGGCGCGGATCGATGACTCGCACGCCCGGCACCTGTCGGCCGACGCTGGCCAAACGATCGAGCGCTGCCGACAGTTCGCCGGGCTCGACCCCCTCTCCCACCAGCGTCAATCGCACCCTGCGGTCGGATCCAAACTCCTGGCTCAGCTCACGATAGGTGGCCATGGCGGGGGCGTCGGCGTCGAAGAACACCTCGGGAGAGTTGTCGGTCTCGAGCCGGAGGATCCCCGGCAACGCCAGAGCCAGGGCCAGCAGGGCGACGACCAGGGTCAGCCGCATGCCGGTCGGCTCACCGCAGGCGCTCGTAGCGCAGGAAGCGCAAGGGCCGCGGGTTCGCCTCGTCGGCGGCCCGCTCGACCACCTCGACCTGCCGCCAGGGCCCCGGATCCCAGGCCGGGAAGCGCACGTCGCCAGGCTGCGCCCCGCGGTCGGGGGCCGACAGCGAGACCGGCTCGCCGATCTCGGTCACGTACATGCGGTCGGCGGCGGCCAGCGCCTGGCGGTAGATCTCGCCACCGCCGGCCACGAAGGCCTCGCTCTCTCCCGCGCGCCGGGCCTGGTCGAGGGCGGCCTCCAGCGACGGCGCCAAATCCACCCCTTCTGGGAGCGGCGGCTGCCCCCGCGAGACGACGATCATCGGCCGCCCCGGCAGCTTCCGTCCGATCGAGGCGAAGGTCTTGCGGCCGACGATCAAATGGTGCCCCATCGTGGTGTGTTTGAAGTGCGCGAGATCCGCCGGCAGGTGCCAGGGCATGCCGCCGTCCCGTCCGATGACTCGTGCCTGGTCGTAGGCGACGATGATCGAGACCACCATGGGTGCAACTCTGGCCCCCCGCTCGCCGCCGGCCGCGTCGCTCATACGGCGATTGGGGCCTTGATATGAGGGTGCGGGTCGTACTCGGTGAGCACGAAATCGTCGTAGACGAACTCGTCGATCTCACGGCGGGGTGTGAGCGTCATGCGCGGCAAGGTCCGCGGTTCGCGCCCCAGCTGCCGTCGCGCTTGCTCGAGATGGTTCGAATAGAGGTGAGCGTCGCCGAGCGTCAGGATGAACTCGCCCGGCTGGTAGCCGGTGACCTGCGCCATCATCAGGGTGAGCAGGGAATAGGACGCGATGTTGAAGGGCACGCCGAGAAACACATCGGCGCTGCGCTGGTAGAGCTGGCAGGAGAGGCGACCCTGCCCGACCCAGAACTGGAAGAGTAGGTGGCAGGGGGGCAGCGCCATACGCTCCAGGTACCCGACGTTCCAGGCCGAGACGATGTGGCGCCGGGAATCCGGGTCGGAGCGCAGACTCTCCACCACCGCGGCGACCTGGTCGATCCTGCCCTCCGGCCCCGGCCAGGACCGCCATTGGAAGCCGTAAATCGGTCCGAGCTCTCCCGTGGCGTCGGCCCATTCGTCCCAGATCGTCACCCCGGCCTCGTTGAGCGAGGCGATGTTGGTCTCGCCGCGCAGGAACCAGAGAAGCTCGTGCACGATCGACTTCAGGTGCAGCTTCTTGGTGGTCAGGAGCGGAAAGCGCGCCGACAGGTCGAAGCGCATCTGGTGCCCGAACACGCTTTGGGTACCGGTGCCGGTGCGATCCTCCTTGATCACTCCGTGGTCGAGGATGCGCTGCAACAGGTCGAGGTAGTTCTGCATCAAACTGCAGGTTACGGCTTCGAGGAGTGCCTGACAAGGGGGCGATTCCGCTATCATGCTCCTGGGAGCCAGGAGATTTCCCCTCGAGCCCACCCATGACGGCCCCACACCCCTCACCGAGCCCACCCTGCCTGTCGCAGGGCATCTCCACCCAGACCCTCTCCGCGGTCAATCTGACGGCGGAGAAGCTGGCGGCGGAGAGCCGCACCGCCCCCGGTCCCCACTTGTTGCTGTTCGACGGCGTCTGTCCGATGTGCCACGGCGCGGTACGGCTCCTGCTGCGGCTCGACCGACGTGGCCTGATCTGCTTTGCTCCCTTACAAGGGGAGACGGCGCGGCGGATCGCCAAACGGCACCAGATCGGCCTCGATCTGTCGACCGCCATCTACGTTCGCAACCTCTGCGCCCGGGACGAGCGACTCCACTTCGAGTCCAGTGCCGTCCTCCGCGCCCTGGCCGATACCGGAAGCCTGCTCGGACTCCTCGTCTCTCTGGCTCGGGTCGTACCCCGGCCGCTTCGCAATCTGGCTTACCGTTTCGTCGCCCGCCGTCGGTTCCGCTGGTTTACCCCCTACGACAGCTGCCCCCTGCCGCGCCCCGAGGACGCCGCGCGCTTCCTGCCCTAGGACCCGCCCGCGACCTCGCCGGGGTTCGAAGCGATACGCGGCGCAACCCTGGCCCCGTTTCTGGCGTAGAGAAACCTGCGGCCGGCTCTTTCTGCCATTTCTGGCCGCCGCTTCGGGGATCTGGTAGGTTCCGCGGAAAGCTACGTCATCCCCGCGCCATGAACAGGGAGTACTAGGAGGAGACTTTGGACCGTCGAGACTTTCTTCGTTTGACCGGTATCGGCCTGGGGACCCTGGTGATCCCCGTGTTCGGCCGAGACATCCCTCTGGGGGCCGACACCGTGGCCCTGCCCGTGGGCAGCAAGAAACTGCTCGCCGACGTCGGCTTGCAGACCGCCCGCAAGCGGGGGGCCACCTACGCCGACGTTCGCATCGGTCGCTACCTCAATCAGTTCGTGATCACCCGCGAGGATCGGGTCCAGAACATCACCAACACCGAGTCGTTCGGAGTCGGCGTGCGCGTCATCGCGGGCGGCACCTGGGGCTTCGCCGCGACCTCGAACGTGACCAAGGAAGGGATCGCCCAAGCGGCGGAACGTGCGGTCGAAATCGCCAAGGCGAACTCGAAGCTGTTGATCGAGCCGGTCAAGCTCGCTTCGGTACCGAGCTACGGTGAACAGAGTTGGCGAACGCCGATCAAGAAGGCCTGGGCCGAGGTGCCGGTCTCGGAGAAGGTCGATCTGCTCATGGAGGTCAACCAGGCGGCCCTCAAGGAGGGTGCGAGTTTCATCAACTCGATGCTTTTCCTGGTCAACGAACAGAAGTACTTCGCCTCGAGCGAGGGTTCCTACATCGACCAGGACGTCCATCGGATCTGGCCGACCTTTACCGTCACCCGCGTCGACGAAAAGACGGGCAAGTTCCAGACCCGGCAGGCGATGTCCGCCCCCATGGGACTGGGCTGGGAGTACCTCGACGGCGCCCCGTCTGGCAAGGTCGCCGGGCCCGCCGGTACGCCGATGGGATACCGCGACTCCTACGACATGATCGAGGACGCGACGGCCGCGGCCCGCGAGGTCCAAGAGAAGATCGCGGCCAAGTCGGTCGAACCGGGCAAGTACGACCTGGTGCTCGAGCCGAACCACCTGGGACTGACGATTCACGAGTCGGTCGGCCACCCCCTAGAGCTCGACCGGGTGCTCGGTTACGAAGCCAACTACGCCGGCACCAGCTTCGCCACCCTCGACAAGTGGAAGACCAAGGAGTTCAACTACGGCAACGAGCTGGTCACGCTGTTCGCCGACAAGACCCAGCCGGGTTCGCTCGGCGCCGTGGGCTGGGACGACGAGGGCGTCAAGACGAAACGCTGGGACCTGGTCAAGGACGGCATCCTGGTCGACTACCAAAAGATCAGAGACCAGGCTCACATCTTGGGACAGAAGGAGTCCGACGGCTGCTGCTACGGCGACAGCTGGAGTTCGGTCCAGTTCCAGCGCATGCCCAACGTCTCCCTGGCTCCCGGCAAGCAGGAGCTGACGCCCGATCAGATGATCGCCGGGGTGGAGAAGGGCATCTACATCGCCGGTCGCGGCTCCTACTCGATCGACCAGCAACGCTACAACTTCCAGTTCGGCGGGCAGCTGTTCTACGAAATCAAGGACGGCAAGATCGCCGGCATGCTACGCGACGTCGCCTACCAGTCGAACACCCAGGAGTTCTGGAACTCGGTGAGCGCGATCTGCGACGAGCGCGACTATCGGATGTTCGGTTCGTTTTTCGACGGCAAGGGGCAACCGGGCCAGGTCAGCGCCGTGTCCCACGGCAGTAGCACGACCCGCTTCGACGGCGTCAACGTCATCAACACCGAGCGCAAGATCTGACCAGGAGCCGACGACACATGAGCCAGATGACCCGAGACGAAGCGAAGACGATCCTCGAGAAGGTGATGTCGTACAAGAAGTGCGACGGCCTCGAAGCCAATCTCGACGGTAGTCGCACCGGCAACGTGCGCTACGCCCGCAACAGTGTGACCACGGCGGGTGTGGTCGAAGACATCAACCTGGTGGTCCAGGCCAACTACGGCAAGAAGGTCGGCACGACCACCATCAACGAACTCGACGACGCGTCTCTCGAGAAGGCCGTGCGGGCCGCCGAGAGCATCGCCAAGCTGGCGCCGGAAAACCCCGAGTTCATGGGGATCCTCGGCCCGCAGAAGTACTCCGCGTCGACCACCTACTTCGATTCGACGGCGGCGATCGACGGAGCCTTCCGCGCCCAGGCCGCGGCCGAGAGCCTGGAACCCTGCCGCGCCAAGAAGCTCGTCGCGGCCGGCTACCTCGAGGACCAGGCTGGCTTCTCGTCGATGATGAACAGCGCCGGGCTCTTCGCCTACCAGCGCACGACCGGTGCCGAGTTCTCGGTCACGGTGCGAACCGAGGACGGAACCGGATCCGGCTACGCAGTCCGCGACTACCACGACGCTCGCAAACTCGATACCGGCGCCGCCTCGCAGATCGCCATGGAGAAGGCCCTCGGCTCGCGCGAGGCCAAGGCGATCGAGCCGGGCAAGTACACCGTGATCCTCGAGCCGGCCGCGGTCTCGGGCCTACTGGGCCGCATGATCGGCAACATGGACGCCCGCTCCGCCGACGAGGGAAGAAGCTTCCTGTCGAAGCAGGGCGGCGGATCGCGGCGCGGCGAGAAGCTGCTCGACGAGCGGATCACCATCTACTCCGACCCCGCACACGCCGAGGTTCCGTACCGGCCGTGGGCTGGTGACGGCCAGCCCCGGCCCCAGACCACCTGGATCGAAAAGGGCGTGGTCAAGAACCTCTACTGCTCGCGCTTCTGGGCCAGCCAGCACGAGCAGTGGGACTGGATCCCCTTCCCCGGCAGCGTCGTCATGACGGGTGGCGACCAGTCGCTCGACCAGCTGATCGCCGGCACCAAGCGGGGGATCCTGGTCACCCGACTGTGGTACATCCGGAGCGTCGACCCCCAGACCCTGCTGTACACCGGCCTGACCCGCGATGGGACCTTCTTCATCGAGAACGGCAAGATCTCCTTCCCGGTCAAGAACTTCCGGTTCAACGAGAGTCCCGTGATCATGCTGAACAACCTCGAGGCGATGGGCCAGCCCCAGCGCATCGGCGGGGACTTCCTGCCGCCGCTCAAGGTCAGGGACTTCACCTTCACGAGTCTCTCGGACGCGGTGTAGTGCCCCGTCCGGCCGGCGACGGTGGCCCCGATCGGGCTCGACGCAGCCCCGTTCGGGGTTCGACCCTCTAGCTCGGAGCGAGCGTGGCCCCCTTCACCTTCAACCGGCTGCAGTACGACTCGGGAGACTGGAACGTCGACCAGCGGATGCCCTCGAATCTGCTCGATTCGCTGATGCGCTACACCACGATCCCGGTCACTCCCGAGGAGCGGGTGGTCCCGCTCCGCGACCCGGCCGTCCTCGGCCTCCCCTTTGCCTATCTGGCCGGACACCGTCTGGTCGAGTTCGACCGCACCGAGGCGGAGCACTTTCGACACCTGGTGGAGCACGGTGGTTTCGTCTTCGTCGACGACTGCAACCACGATATCGACGGCCTCTTCGCCCGTTCCTTCGAAGAGCAGATGGCCCAACTGTTCGGGTCGAAGGCCTTGCGCAAGATCCCCAACGACCACGAACTCTACTCGTGCTTCTTTCGTTTCGACGACGGGCCTCCGGCCACGAGCTTCGAACTCAACGGCTGGGGAGACGACCTGGTGCACGAGTACCTCAAGGCGGTCGAGGTCGACGGCCGGATCGGCGTTCTCTACAGCAACAAGGACTACGGCTGCGAGTGGGACTACGACTACCGCAACAAACGTTGGTTGGCCCGCGACAACACCCGCTTCGGCGTCAACGTCGTACTGCACGCCCTCACCCGGTAGGGCCGGAGAGAGAAAGAGTATGAGCCCCGAGATCGAACACGCCGTCGAGCAGCTGAGCGAGGGCCTGAGCCACCTGGAGGCCGAGATCGCCAAGGTGGTCGTGGGGCAAGAGGAGGTCGTCGAGTCCCTACTGATCGCACTCCTGGCCGGCGGCCACTGCTTGCTCCAAGGTGTGCCAGGACTGGCCAAGACCCTCATGGTGCGCACGCTGGCCGACGCGCTCGACCTCTCCTTCCACCGCATTCAGTTCACGCCCGACCTGATGCCCTCCGACATCGTCGGCACCGAGATCCTGGAGGAGGACCACGGTACGGGCCGCCGGGTGTTCAAGTTCAATCAGGGCCCGATCTTCGCCAACCTGGTCCTGGCCGACGAGATCAACCGCAGCCCCCCCAAGACCCAGGCAGCACTCCTCGAAGCGATGCAGGAACGGGAGGTCACCTATGGTTCGGTCACCCATGCGCTGCCTCGCCCCTTCTTCGTGCTCGCCACCCAGAATCCGATCGAGCAGGCGGGAACTTATCCCCTGCCCGAGGCGCAACTCGACCGTTTCCTGATGTTGGTCCAGGTGCGGTATCCCAGCGCCTCGGAGGAGCTCGAGATTCTGCGTCGCACCACCGGCGAGGTCGCGCCCGCGGTCGCTCCGGTGCTCGACGCCGGCGCGATCGTGCACGCCCAGGAGCTCACGCGACAGGTCTTCGTTTCGTCGACCCTGCTCGACTACGCCACCCGCCTGATCCGCGCGACCCGGCCGACCGACAGCGACGTCGCGGCGGTCTCCCGGCACGTCACCTGGGGGGCCGGCCCCCGAGCTGGCCAGGCCCTGATTCTCGCGGCCAAGGCCCGCGCCCTGCTGCAGGGCCGGCTGGCCGTGACCCTCGACGACCTCACCGCGCTGCTCGCCCCGGTCCTGCGCCACCGGATCGTGCTCGGTTTCGAGGCCCAGGCGGAGGGAATCGGCGCCGACGATCTGATCGCGCGCCTGCTCGCCGACGTGCCTGCACCCACTAGCCCCCTCTAGGGGCAAGCCGTCGAAACGCGTTGTGCCGCAACGATCCCGCTTCGTCGATGCACGCGCCCTGGGAAGGGCTCGCCCCCTGGGGCTGACGGCCCGACGGGTGGTCGACGGCTACCTCGCGGGACACCATGGCAGTCCCCAACCGGGCGAGGGCGTCGAACTGTTGCAGTTTCGGGCCTACGAACCGGGCGACGACCTGCGTCGGGTCGATTGGCGAGCCTACGCCCGCTCCGACCGCTTCTTCGTCCGCGAGTCCGAGGTCGAACGAGACATCGTGGTGCGGTTCGTGCTCGATGCCACCGCCTCGATGGGGGTCGCCGAGTTCGCCTCGGGCGGGCAGCGCGGCGACGCGGCGGCGGGGACCAAGCTCGACGCGGCGCGCGGTATCGTGGCCACCCTCGGAGTGCTCGCCGACCGGCAGGGCGACCGGGTTGCCCTGCACGTCATCGGTGACGGCGCCCGTGGTGGCCGCGCGGCCCGACTCGGGGGTCTCTCGATGGTCTTCTCGCAACTCGAGTCGATCACAGCCGGCGGACGTTGGGGTGACCGCGGCCTGGCTCGGGCCGGTCTGCCGCCCCGGCGGCGCCGGGACCTCGTGGTGGTGGTCAGTGACCTCTATCAGGAAGCAGACGAAATCGAAACCGACCTGGGCCGACTCGCAGCCGTCGGCCACGACGTAGTCGTCCTCCACCTGCTGCACCGCAGCGAGTACGAGTTCCTCCTCCCCGAGGAGGGTGTGTTTCGGGATGCCGAGACCGGCGAACTTCGCGTGGTCTCGACCTCGGGACTGCGAGCCGAATACCTGGCGCGGCGCGACACCGAACTGGCCGCCTGGCAGCGCCTTTGCCAGCGGCGGGGTTTCACCTACCAGCGGGTGCTCAGCGACGAATCGATGGTCGACTGGCTGCCGCGGCTCCTGCAGCGACGTCGGACCCCCTCCCGCGGAGGTTTGCGGTGAGTTGGTACTGGCTCCACCCGGGCTGGCTCGTGGCCAGCCTCGCGACCCTGCTGCCGATCCTCATCCACCTCTGGGGCCGCGGCCGGGGTCGCGAGATCGTGGTGGCCAGTCTCCGCTGGTTTCCAGACGGTCCTTCGCACACCGCGCGGCGCTGGCAACCGCGAGACCCCTGGCTGCTGCTGGCGCGCTGCCTGTCGTTGCTCTGCCTGGCCCTGGCCCTGGCCGGGCCCCGGGCGTTGGTCCCCCCGCGTGCTACGGCCGCCACCTGGATTCTGGTCGAACCGACGGCGGTCGCCGTGCCCGAAGGGCGCGAACGGCTGGCCGAGCTGCGCCGCTCCGAGCCCGGTGCCGAGGTCCGGTGGTTCCTGCCCGAGGCTCCGTCCTTCGGGGCCGGGGTCGAGGTCCCGCCCGCCGCGACGGACTGGATCGACGACCAGTGGGGCGTGCTGCGCGCCATCGATGCGGCGGCTCCTCCGGGGGTCGAGCTGGTCCTCTTGACCTCCGACCGCAGCGTCGCCTTGCCGGGCTCCCGGCCCGAGGTCGGCCGCTCCGTGCGATGGGTCACCGTGCCGCTGCATCAGCCGCAAGAGTGGGCGGTCCTCCCGGCGCAACCGGTGGCTCGCCGGGTCTCCACTTCGGCTCACACCCTGGGGATCTCGGCCGAGCCCGCAGTGGGTCGCCGGCCCTGGTCGGTCGAGCTGGTGGCGCCGGCCGATCGCAGCGTGGGTCGCGACCTCCTGTCCCGCGCCATCCGGTCGATCGCCGCCCGCGGCTGGCCGGTCACCCTGGCGGCCGCAGCGGACACCACCCCGGCTCCGTCGGCGTCGCTCGTGCTCGGGGCCGACTCGTTGCCCGCAGCTGGCGTACGATGGCAGCTCCGAGAGAGCGACGGCCTCGAGCGGAGCTGCCGAGGCTCGGTCCTCCCCACGACCCTTCGGCTGTCGTTTTCGGTCACCCGCTGCCTGGAGGCCCCCGCGGGCGAGGTGGTCTGGCGGGCCCCCGACGGCGCTCCTCTGCTGACGCGATCGGTCGTGCCTCCGGAGGGCGCAGGGCCGCCGCGAATCCGCTACCTCCTCGCCTCCCGGGTCGCTCCCGATTGGCTCCAGCTCGACGCGGTGGGTTGGGCCGACTGGCTCGAGGCTCGCTGGCGCCTGGACGGCCTGCTGCCGACCGAGGTGGTCCCGCCGGGTCGCGATCGGCGTCTGGCGTTCGCCGGTGAACAGCGGCCGCGAACCACCGCGGCTGGAGTTCCTTCGACTCCTCGGCCCCGGCGCTGGCCCGAGTCGCTGCTCTGGGGTCTGACCGGAGCCCTGCTCCTGGCCGAGCGGATCCTGCAGAGGCGGCGCGGATGATCGACCGACTGCTGGCCCACCATCGCCGGCGCCGGGCCCTGGGGGCGGTACTCGCCACCGCCGGGCTCGCCTTCTGGCCGCTGCTTCCGCTCTGCGGCTCGACCGCGGGCGCTGCGGGCGGTGCCCTCCTTCTGGGCCTCGCCGTCGGGCTCCTGGCGGCGCGCATCGGACCCGGTCGCGACGCCATGGTCCGGCACCTCGACCGCGTGGTCCCCGAGATCGAAGACAGTGCCGAGTTGCTGGGGGAATCCGAAGCGGGGCTACCGCCGTTGCAGCGAAACCAGCGACGCCGCGTGGCCGAGCGGCTGCAGGGCATCGAGACACCCCGGCTGCTCTCGTGGCGACCGGTCTGGCGCGGCCTCGTGGTAGGCCTGGTCGGCTGGGGGCTGGGCGCAGCCCTGACCACCGCCGGGATCTCGAGTACACCTCCGGCGGGCGACCCGATCGAGCCGGCGCCATCGAACCCCGCCGCGCCGGAAGAGATCGACGTCGTGATCCTCCACCGGGCTACGCCCCCCGACTACACCGGGTTGCCACCGCAAGACGGCACCGGTCTGGGCCTGGAGGTCGTCGTCGGCACCGAGATCGAATGGTGGGTACAAACCACCGGTCCCCTCGCAGCCCTGCGGCTGGAGTCGCCAGCCGGCGACCTCTTCCCGGCACCGACCCCCGATGGCGGGTGGCGTTGGACCTGGACAGCCGAGGCCGACCGTCCCTTCCGGTTGAGCGCCGAGCGGCACGGAGAACCGATGCACCTTACCGAATGGGAGCTCTTGGAAGTGGTGCCCGACCGACCTCCCCAAGTGCGGATCGAGGCCCCGGAACGCCGACTCGAGCTGGACCCCGACGAGGTCGGGACCCTGCCGCTGCGCGTCGTCCTGAGCGACGACTTCGGTTTGGCCGAAACCCCCACCCTGGTCGCCACCCTGGCCCAGGGTAGCGGGGAGAATGTCTCCTTCCGGGAACGGCGCCATCGGCTGCCGGCGGGCCAGGGATCCGCCACCCGGCGCACCGTCTCGACCAGCCTCGACCTGCGCGCCCTCGGCCTCGAGCCGGGCAGCGAACTCGTCTTCCACGTCGCGACCCTCGACCGGCGGGAGCCGCAACCGCAATCCGGGCGCAGCGCCAGCCGGATCGTGCGGGTCCGCGGCGGCAGCGGGGCCACCCTGGGGCTGGGTCGCGGCATCCCTCTACTGACCCCACCCGAAGTCTTCCGGAGCCAGCGCCAGATCCTGATCGACACCGAGGCGCTTCTGGAGGCCGCGCCGCGACTCGCGCCGCAAGAGCTCCGACGCCGCGCGGAGGCCATCGGCTTCGACCAACGCGCCCTGCGCATGCGCTACGGCGCCCTGCTCGGCGAGGAGACCGTCGCCGCCGCACCGCTGGCGGAAGAGGCGGACTCTGACACCGAGGAGAACACCCAGCCCGAGTCCAGCCACCACGGCCACGACCACCCCGATCCACCGACTCACGATGCAGCAGAGGGCGAGGAGACACCGCTGCTGGCGGGAGTGCCCGAGGAGCTGGCTCACGCCCACGACAATGCCGAGACCGCGACCTACTTCCCCGACCCTGTCCGTCGAGGATTGCGGGGAGCCCTGGCGGCCATGTGGGACGCCGAACGCCACCTGCGCGCCGTCGAACCCGCCGCGGCGCTGCCCTTCGAGCGCGTCGCCCTCGAGGCCTTGCAGGAGTTGAAGCGGGCGACGCGGGTCTACGTCGAACGAATCGGCTTCGAGGCACCAGCGCTGGATGCCTCGCGGCGCCTGGGGGGCGAACTCGACGAGATCGCACCCCGGTCACCCCCACCCCTGGTCCCAGCCGATTCCACCCAGCAGGAGATCTTGCGTCGGGCCTTTGCCGAGCTGGACGCCCCCCTGGCGATCACCCGAGCCCGCGAGATTCTGGTCGAGGTGGATTCGGTCATCGAGGTCGCCCCCCACGCCCCGTCGCGGTTGCGCTGGTGGGACCTCCGTACCGAGGTAGCAGGACTTGCCGACCCCGACACGCCGCTGTCTCGAGAGCTGCGGCAGCAACTCCGCGGAGTTCTCTGGGGGTGGCTCGACGAGCCGACACCGACCCCGGCGCGGCGGGTCCAGATCCCCGCGGGCCCCACCCCGAAACCGAGCGTTGCGACCGGGGAGGGGAGTCGATAGTGGCCCTCGGAGTCCTCCTCCTGGCGGCCGGTATCGGCTTCTGGCTGACCCGTGGCGGGCGCCGAGCCTGGCTCTACGTCGCCGCTTGCAGCCTGCTCAGCGGCGCGGTTCTCTCCGACCGGACCCCCTCGGGGGCGTGGGTTCTGCTCACCGAAGGAAGCTCTGAAGCTCAGCGGGCGGCTCTGGGGTCCAGGCCCACCGAACCGGCCCGCATCCTCGACCTCGCCTCTCCCCACCGTACCCGCGAGTTGCCGGGTGCCGAGACGCGCCGCGACCTCGCCTATTGGTTCCGTTCGGCGCAGGAGGAACCGACCTCGGTCGAGGTCTTCGGCTGGGGATTGCACGCCTGGGACTGGCGGCGTCTCGATCGCTCCGTCGATCGCTTCGAGCCCCCGGGGCCGCTGCGGGGACTCTCCGAAATCTATTGGTCCCGTCAGCTCCGGCTGGGGGAGCCACTCGAGCTCTCCGGGTTCCTGAGGCAGGAGGGCACCCTGCGGCTGATCGGTCCCGCGGGCGAGGAAGACGCAGCCTCGATCGAGGTCACCGAAGGGGTCGATGGGGCCGCGTTTCGTCTCGGTACCGTGCCTCGTGCAGCGGGACGACTCCTCTTTCGGCTCCAGTTCGAATCCTCCGACGGAACGATCTCCACGCGAGACATTCCTGTCGCGGTCGAGCCGGCCCAGACGCCGGCGGTCCTGTGGCTCGAGAGTGCACCGTCCTTCGAGTCGCGGGCCGTGCGCAACTGGCTCACTGACCTCGGGGCCCCGGTGGCGGTCGGCGCCCGAATCACCCGCGGCCGCGATCGCTGGCAGCAGGCCAACCTGGGGCTCGATCCGGAGTTGAGCACCGAGAGGGTTCTCGACCACCTCGACCGCTTCGACCTGTTGGTCCTCGACCTCCAGAGCTGGCCGGACCTTACGATCTCCCAACGCCAGAGAATCGAGCAGGAGATCGTGCAGGACGGTCTCGGTCTTCTGGTCCTCTTCGGGGGGTCGAACCCGCTGCCGCCGATCGAGCTGCCGTTGGCGGGGCTCGAGCCCCTGGCTGACGACGGCGCGGTCGAACCTCGTCCGCTGCGCCTGTGGTGGGCGGGCGCGGAGAGCCAGACTCCCCTTCTGCCGGGACTCGAACGGGGCTGGCGGCTCGACGGCGAGACCCAACCCCTGGTGGTCTCCGACGGCGGCACGGCCCTGGCCGCCTGGCGCCCCTGGGGTCGGGGCCGGGTCGCGGGCTCTCAGCTCGGGGAGACCTTTCCGTGGCTGCTCCAGGGCGAGGGCAAGGCTCACCACCGCCTGTGGAGCCACCTGATCGAAGAGCTGGCCCGACCAGGTCGGGGAGAGCGGTGGCGTTGGCGCTCGGGACCGGTGCTGCGCGACCAACCGCTCGACCTGGTCCTGCAGACGGCAGCCACCCCGCCCGAGATCACCCTGACCGATCCCACGGGCCACCAGGCGCGCCTCGCGCCCTGGCAGGAAGTCGACCACTGGCGAGTCACCTGGCGCCCGCGCGCTACGGGTTGGCACCGCCTGGCGACGACCGAGAGCGAGGCCTGGCTCTTCGTCTCGCCACCGACCGATTGGACCGACTGGGATCGCGCCGAGCGCTACCGCGCCACCCAGACCGCCACCCGTGCCCTGGAGGCTCCCGAACCACCGCCCACCCCCGCGCCCCGGCCAGCTCCCTGGTTCTGGGCCCTGGGTACCCTGCTCCTGCTGCTGGTTTGGACCGCCGAGGGGCTCGGCTGGTGGGCCCGCTCGAGCGGGTCAGGAACCCAGGTCGGCGAGGAGCCGTGAGACGTTCTCGGCCAGGCTTTGTACCTCGGCCGTCAACTGCTCGACCCGTCCCTCCAGCTGATCGAGCCGCGAGTCCACCGTGGAACCCGATGAAGCCTCTGCCGTCGCGACCGCCGGCCGCGGGGCCGCGGGAACCCTGGCCGCCGCCGGTACCTCGTCGCCTCCGAGGCGCTGCATCCACCGGTTCTCCTTCTGTCCCGGCTGACGGGGCAGCTCGGCCACCAGATCCCGCTCTGCCCCGGCCAGCGCGGCCAGCGTCGACTCGACCTCGCCCAGGGTCTCGAAGGGATGGAGCCGCTGGGTCCGGGTGCGCAGCTCGCCCGGGGTCTGGGGGCCCCGCAACATCAGGACCGTCAGCACCGCCTTCTCGCCATCGGTCAGTTCCAGACGGCGGCTGACCGACTGGCTCCAATGGGGAACACGTCCGCCGTCGCTCCGCCACACCAGGACATCACCCCGCAGGGTCTCTAGCTCGTCGAGCACCCCGCTGGACTCGAGCCGTACGACCGGCTCACGGTTGCTCTTCTGATTGCAGGCGGCGACCAGGGCGTTCAGCGTCAGCGGGTAGGAGTCCGGAGTCGTTTGCTCCTTCTCCAGCAGTGAGCCCAGGATCCGCACCTGGGTAGGGTTGAGGTCGGCGATCTTCCGCATGATGTGGGAGCTGGTATCTTACCGGCTGACGAGCCCACCGCGGGCCGGGGAACGATCGGAGAGGACGACTGGGAGAGCACGATGGACGGTAGAGTTGCGATCATCACGGCGGGCGGCAGCGGCATGGGGGCCGAGTGCGCCCGCCGCTTGGCGGCGGAGGGTTTCCGCGTCGCCATCCTCTCCTCCTCCGGCCGCGGCCAGGTCTTGGCCGAGGAGCTCGGAGGATTGGGGTTCACCGGCTCGAATCGTTCGCACGACGACCTGAGTACTCTGGTCGACCGCGTCCTCGAGTCTTGGGGCCGGGTCGACGTCCTGGTCAACAGCGCCGGCCACGGCCCCCGCGGCCCGTTGCTCGAGCTGAGCGACGAGGACTGGCATACCGGCCTCGAGGTGTACCTGCTCAACGTCGTGCGGCCGACGCGGTTGGTGGCTCCCGTCATGGTGCAGCAGGGGTCCGGGGTGATCGTCAACATCTCGACCTTCGCCGCTTTCGAGCCCGACCCGGTCTTTCCCACTTCGTCGGTGTTTCGAGCCGGTCTCGCCGCCTACACCAAGCTGTTCGCCGACCGCTACGCGGCGGACAACGTGCGGATGAACAACGTGTTGCCCGGCTTCATCGACAGCCTGCCCGAACGCGAGGAGTTCCGTCAACGCATCCCGATGGCACGCTACGGCACCGTGCAGGAGATCGCGGGCGTCGTGAGCTTTTTGGCCTCGGAGGCCGCGGGTTACGTCACCGGGCAGAACCTGCGCGTCGACGGCGGGATCACCCGGTCCGTCTAGCGCGGTCCTCGCAGCCTAGGCGAAGCTGGTCGGACCTCCCATCACCTCCGGCGGGAACTCCCGGGAATCCGGCACCGGCAGTAGCGGGGAGATCTCGGAGGCCAGCAGGGGGCGGTGGTAGAGATACCCCTGATGATGGGTACAGCCTTCCCGTGCCAGGAGGCGGGCCTGGGCCTCCTCCTCGACCCCTTCGGCGATCACCGCCAGACCGAGACTTCGTGCCATCGAGATCATGGCCGAAACGATCGTCGCCTCGCGGCGATCGCGCCCGACGCGCTGGATGAAACTCTTGTCGATCTTGAGAGTGTCGATCGGCAGGCGATCCAGCAGGTTGAACGACGAGTAGCCGACGCCGAAGTCGTCGATGCAGACCGAGACGCCGCGGTCGCGCAGGGCGGCCAGGCAAGCGGCGCCCGTGTCGAGGTCGCGCACGGCATCGTGCTCGGTGATCTCGAGACGCAGCCGCTGCGGATCGAGCGGTAGTTCTTCGAGCAGGCGGCCGATCTGCTCCGGGAGACGCGGATCGCCGAGGCTGAAGGCCGACAAGTTGACCGCGACCCGGATCGAGCTTCCGGCCCGCTGCCAGCGGGTTGCCTGGGAGCAGGCCTCGGAGAGGACCCAGCGATCGATCCGCTGCATCAGGCCGAGATTGGCGGCCAGGGGAAGGAACTGGCCTGGGTTGAGTTCACCCTGCACCGGATGCAACCACCGCAGCAGCGCCTCGACCCCGACCAGCGTTCGAGTGGGGTAGGAGACGACCGGCTGGTAGCGGAGCAGGAGCTCCCCCGATCCCACGACCCGGCGCAGTTCGCGTTCGAAGTCGAGGTCTTCGGCGGTGCGCGAGACGACCTTGCTCGAATAGACGAGCAAGTCGTTGCCACCCGCTGCCTTGACCTTGCGCTGCGCGGCATGGGCGTGGCGAAGGACCTCTTCGGCGCTCTCTCCGTCACGCGGCGCCAAGGCCAGCCCCACGCTGAGCTGGCAGTGCACCTGGCGCGCACCGAGGTCGAAGGGGAAGCGGAGCGGCTGGAGGTACTGGACCGCCGCTTCGCGGGCACTCTCGGCCCGCGAGAATCCCCCGAGGGCGAAGGCGAACTGATCTCCCGACAGGCGCGCCACGAGGTCGGTTTCCCGTCGACTCGCGGTCAGCCCATCCGCCAGGCGACGTAGGATCTCGTCGCCCTGGCTGTGCCCGAAAGCATCGTTGATGTCGCGGAAACGGTCGACGTCGACCACCCCCACCACCGTCAGCTGCCCCGTCTTTCCGGCCAGGGTGAGTTGCCGCTCCAGCTGGTGCAAGAAGGTCACCCGGTTCTCGAGCCCGGTCAGTGGATCTCGTGTCTCCAGTTCCTCCACCCGTCCCAGAGTGCGCACCAGTCGGCGGTGCTCCTCCTCCAGCAACCACATCACGAGACCGAGGCCGATCAACGTGACCGCCACCAGGTCGAAGGGGCCGACCTGGCGCAGCAACGCCATGTAGGCCTCGCCGAGCCGTTCGGGAACCAGCGACACGAGGGAGACCTGGATCAGGAGCAGGCCGTAGGCGAGGAAGGTAGCGGCGACGATTCTCACGCCTGCCGCCGGATGCTTCGTGCGGACGCGCCAGAGGAAGACCCCCGACAGGCCGAAGGCCACGCCGGTCACCAGATTGCGGACGCCGACCCGCAGCAGGAGTCGCAACGAACCGCCGGCGGGATCGCTCATCCCCACCACCACGCTGGTGATCCCGGCCACCACCGCCCCGGCCAACAACGCCCTCAGCCACCCCGGGTGGGCCCTTCGCTGGGTGGCGATCTCCGCCGCCCCCGCCAACAACCAGACCACCTGGAGATAGGCCGCGACCAACGACAACAGCGAAGCGGTCGTGCGCCAGGGCGACAGGGGGCTCACCATCGCGATCTCGTAGGAGATCCCTGCCCCCACCGCGTAGACGGTGAGTGCCAACCAGCTCCAGAACCAGAGACGGAGATAGGGCCGCTGGTAGCGCCGGTGGTAGTAGAAAAACACCACCGCCAGAACGAGCGAAGAAATCCCCAGGGCGCAGTTGGCGAGGAGCGAGGAGGTCATGACTCCGGTGCAAACTCCTTCCGGCCCACCGACCTCCAACCAAACGTCCGAGGCGGCCGGCGCAACGACAGGTCCAAGGGATCTTGTACCCCAAAACTACCACGGCGGGGGCAGGACCACACGACTCGAAGTCAAGTCAGCGCCGATGGGACGCCACCACCACACCGCCGCACCGGTCCTCGAGCCAGGCCACCCCGTGCAAGCCTGCGGCGCGAGGGACTACTGCTCCATCCACCCTAAGACCTGGGAGAAGAGGCGCGGCGAGGCGGCGAACAGGGTCACCAGCCCGTGCCGCAGAGGCGGCACGGTGCGGAGCCGGAGGAGCGCTCGGGTGACGAGACGAACCCGGCGACCGAGGTGGGGGAAGCTCCGGCGGTAGGGATCGAGGTTGTCGTTGGCCAGGGCCTCCGCCAGGGGCGCGGACTGGCGCAGGGCGAGGCCAATCCCCTCGCCGGTGATGGCATCGAGGTACCCAGCCGCATCGCCGACCAGCGCGAGGCGGCCGCACACGACGCTGCGGGCCCTCTGTTCGAAGGGGCCGGCCCCGCGGTCACGGCTGGTGATCTCGGCCCCCTGCAGGCGTTCGCGGAGGCGAGGAAAGACCGCCAGGCGGCGATCGAAGTTCGCCTTGGAACCGCTCCACAGCATGGCCACCCCGACCGTTTCGGAGTCGACCGGCGTGACGTAGGCTTCGCCGGAACTCTGCCAGGTGACCTCGACGCAGTCGGTCCAAGGGGCGATGCGATAGTGCCGGCGAACGCCAAAACGGCGTCGGCGCGCGGGCGGCGCGGCCAGCCCGGCGGCGCGCCGCAGCGGTGATAGCAGACCGTCGGCCGCCACCAGGTAGTGCGCCTCCAGCGGTCCCTCGGAGGTCGACACCCGAACCCGACGATCCGTCGCCGCTAGGCCGGCCTCGATCCCCTCCACGCGACAGTCCCAGCGCAACTCGACCCCGGCCTCCTCGGCGTGCTGCGCCAACTGCGCCTGGAGGGTGGTGCGTCGCACTCCCACGCCGCAGCCCTCTCGGAAGGCACCGTGAGCGGTGCGAGCTCCGCTCAGGTACCGGATCCCGGCGAAGGGACAACCCAACGCCGCGGCGTCGATCCCGAGCCGCGCCAATGCGCGCACCGCTCCCGGCATTAGCCCTTCACCACAGGCCTTGTCGCGCGGCGGGTGGCTGCGGTCGACGAGCAGGACGCCGAGACCCTGGCGACGGCACTCGAGGGCGGTGACGAGGCCGGCCGGTCCGCCCCCCACCACCAGGACGTCAGGCAGGGTCATCGGCCCGGGAGGTCCGCTCCGACTCGAGCCGCCGACGGCGCAACTCGGAGTCGAGGATCCGCCGCGCCAGCTGCAGGGCGCCGGGTTCGACCGCGGCTTGCAGCTCGCCGACGGCGAACTGCCTCCAGGTCTCGGCGCGACGGAGCTTGCCGGACGACGTTCGCGGCAGCGTCCCCGGCGGGCACAGCACGACGCGGTAAGGGGCTTCGCCGACGGCCCGCAGTGCCGCCTCGGCGCAGGCCCGTTCGAGTTCGTCGTCGGCGGGAGCGGGTGGAGCCCGGCGGTCGGGGCGGGCCCGTT
The DNA here is from genome assembly GCA_030429235.1 of Thermoanaerobaculia bacterium. GTDB lineage: Bacteria > Acidobacteriota > Thermoanaerobaculia > Multivoradales > JAIOJS01 > JAIOJS01. The sequence goes on from JAUIDB010000001.1 coordinate 74,758, forward strand.
CCACGAAGAGCCAGAGGCGCTCTCCCGCCTCCCCTTCGATCGGTTCCGAGCGGGCCACTACGCAGCCGGTACGGACCCCCGGCAGTGCGCCCACCGGATGCTCGACCTCCTCCGGGGCGTGGTTGCGACCGCGCAGAATCAGTAGATCCTTGATCCGACCACACAGGTAGAGTTCGCCCGCGAAGAGGAATCCGGAGTCGCCGGTGTCGAGCCAGCCGTCGCGCAGCACCGCCCGCGTCGCCTCGGGCCGGCCCAGGTACCCCTCCATCAGGGACGGGCCGCGGACCCAGAGAGTTCCGACCTCTCCTTCCGCTCGCGGCTGTCCATCGCGATCCCGGATCTCGACCGCAAAGCCGGGGAGCGGCCGGCCGACCGACACCAGCTCCAAACCGTCCTCGGCGAGCTCGGCTCGTCCCTGCGCCAGCCGCGCACGGTCGAATCGTCGCGCGAGAAACGGCGCCTCGAGGTCGGAAAAGGTCACCGCCAGGCTTGCCTCCGAGAGGCCGTACACGGGAGTGAGAGCGGTCGGCGCTAGGCCCGACGCTTCGAAACGCTGACAGAAGCGGCGCAGCACCGACGGCGCCACACTCTCGGCTCCATCGAGCGCTACGCGCCAGGACGACAGATCGAGCTCGGCGATCTCGGCATCGGTGACCCGGTCCGCCGCCAGAGCGTAGGCAAAGTTGGGCGCCGGCGAGATCGTCGCGCGGTAGCGCGAGATCGCTCGCAGCCAACAACCGGGGCGGGCAACGAACAGTTCGGGGGGAATCAAGGTGAGGGTGGCGGGCCGCTGGAGCGCGCTGAGTAACCCTCCGATGAGGCCCATGTCGTGGTAGAGCGGTAGCCAGGACACTCCGCTCTGGGTCACCTGGTCGTCGTCGGGCCAGTGGGCCGACAGTGCTTCGACCTGGGCCACGATGGCCCGGTGGCTCAAGGCCACCGGTTTCGGGTCGACCGTGGTGCCCGAAGAAAACTGCACCAGGGCCAAGGACTCTGGCGCGGGCCGCGCTACCGGCCGGCCGGCACCCTCCGGGGCCCGGCGGCGCAGCTCGTCGAGCGTGGCGGCACCGTACGCCGGCCGCGCCGCCTCCAACGCGTGCCCGAGCACCCGCCGCACCCGACCGTCCGTGAGCACCAGCCGCGCCCCCGCCGCCTGGAGCAGCCGGGCGGTGCGGGCGCTGTACTCGTCCAAGCGTCCCAGGCGGACCGGCGGGTAGAGGGGCGTCGGAACCGCTCCCGCCAACAGCGTGCCGAGAAAGGCCTGTACGAACTCCCAGCTCGTGGGGTAGATAAGGGCGACCCGCTCGCCGGGCTCGACCCCCAGGGCACCCAGGTCCGCCGCCACCGCTCGGGCCGCCGCGACCAGCTCGGGCCAGCCACGCCAGCTGGGGCGCTCGCGACGATCGAGGAGACGGAGACCGCAGGACTCGCCATCGGCCAGGGCCGCGCGGTCGATCCAGTGCAGGAGGGTGGTCATGTGCCGATCGTACGCCGCCTCACGATCACCGAGATCAGGTCGGCGACGGTGGCGAGTTCGGCCTCGTCTTCCGGCTCGAGGGCGATCTCGAAGTCGTTTTCGATCTCGACCAGCAGAGCCAGCTGAGCCAGCGAGTCGAGCTGCAGGTCTTCGATCAAGCGCAGCGACGGCGTGAGGCCGCCGTCGGCCAGGGGAGCAGTCCGCGGCGAAAGGTGGGGACGAGCCAGCTCGCCCAGGCGTCGCAGGATCTCGGCCGAGCTCGGGGCGGGAATCTCCGACACGCGTCGACTCGAGTTCAGGGGGTCCGCTGGAACGCGATCACGTCGTGGAACGAGTCCCAGCCTTGGGGCAGATGGTGGAGCTCGCGGAGCGAGACCGCCGACTCGTCGGCCCAACCCCGAAAGGTCTCTGCCGCGTGCCAGGCCGTGCCGTAGCTCCCCTCTCCCAGCGTCAGGTAGCTCTCGGGGTACGACCGGTAGGCGAGGCCGTGCTGGGCCACTTCCGCCGGGATCGCCTCGGCCTGGTCGGCGTAGGCTCCCCCGAAGAGGGTGTCGAGGTGGGCGAAGGCAAAGTGGCCGTGGAACGAGAAGACCAGAACCCCGCCGGGGCGCAGACTGTGCCCCAGTCGATCGAAGAGGATCTGGGCCGGTTCAGCCGGCAGGTGCGTAAAAACCGACCCCCCCCAGACGAGATCCGCCGTCGGTAGCTCGAGGTCCGCGGGTTCGGTCGGTGCCACCACCCCCGTGGCCGCGAAAGCGCGCCGGCAAAACGCCACCGCTTCGGCATCGAGATCGCAGGCGACGAAATCGGCAGAGGGCAGGAACGACGGGAGATGGCGCAACACCCGGCCATACCCGCAGCCGTAGTCGATCACTCGATCGATCGACCCCGGCGACCGCTGGGCCGCCTCCAGGGTTTGGCGCAAGACCGCCACCGCCGAGCGACCGGCCCGCAGGTAGTACTCGATGCCCTTCTCTTCGCTGGGGTCGTACATCGTGTCCCGCACGTGCACCGGCCCCGGGATGCCGTCCACCCGTCGCCCGCCGGCGCGACGGGGGTCGAGGCGGGTGACCAGGCGTCGCACCTGGCGACGGACGTGGGAGAACGACGATTGGCTCATGGATAGGGATTTCGGGCGCGGCGACCAAAGGCGACCGATTCTAGCCCATGGCGTCGATCGGCGGTGTGCCCTGGCTCACAGGTTGCCGGCCGCGGCGAGCCCTCACCGCAGGTCGGCCAACGCGCGGTCTTCCAAGCGGATCCGATGCCAGAGCAAGACCCCATTGGCCACCCCGAAGCCGACGGCGGTGGCCCACGCCCCGTGCACCAGGGGCAGAGCAAAGATCTCGACCGCCACCGCCACATAGTTGGGGTGGCGCAGCCAGCGGTACGGCCCCGTCGTCACCAGCGGCGCGTCGGGAAGGACCCACACGCGGGTGGTCCAGCGCTCCTTCAGGGTGGCGATGACCCAATATCGGGTCGCCTGGGTGGCGGCCACCAGAAGCAGCAGCACGACCGCCCACCCCGGGCGGAGCGGCCGGTCGAAGAGCAGGACCTCGACCGGCGCCGCCACCAGCCAGAGGCTGTGCAGCAAGACCATGACGGGGTAGTGCCGTGCCCCCACCTCGATCGCTCCCTCCGCCCGGAGAACCCGCTCGTGCCCCCGAGCCACCAACAGTTCCAGCCCGCGCTCGAGCGCGACGAGAAGTACCAGGACGACGAAGGCCAGTTGCGAGCTGACCATCAGAACCGAAGCAACACCAACTCGGAGCAGAACCCCGGCCCCATCGCCGTCATCAGCCCCCAACTGCCCTCGGGCGGTGGATCCTCGAGCGCCGCCTCGAGCACCAGAAGTACCGAGGTCGAGGAGAGGTTTCCGACCTCCTCGAGGCTCTGCCAGGTGGCGGCCAGGGCTTCGGGGGGCAGATCGAGCGACTGCTCCATCGCCTGCAGCACCTTGGGGCCGCCCGGGTGGGCGATCCAGCGGGCGATGTCCGAGCGCTCGAGTCCCTGCTCGGCCAGGAAGGCGTCGATGTCCCCGGCCAGGTGGCGGCTCACCATCTCGGGCACCTCCGCCGAGAGCACGATGCCGAAGCCGCGCTCCGAAATCTCCCATCCCATGACGCGCTCGGTGTCGCGGTAGAAAACCGAGCGGCTCGCCACCACCTCGGGCCCGCGAGCCCGATGATCCCGGCCGACGAGCACCACCGCGGCCGCCCCGTCGCCGAACAGTCCGGTGGCGATGAGATTCGGAATCGAGAGGTCTTCGGCCTGCACCGTGAGAGAACAGAGCTCGACCGACAGCAGCACCGCCACCTGCTCCGGATACCCCTGTACGTAGTCGGCGGCGCGGGCGACCCCGGCGGCCCCGGCCAGGCACCCGAGGCCGAAGATCGGAACCCGCTTGACGTCCGGTCGTAGCGGCAGTCGGTTCATCAGTCGCGCGTCGAGCGAGGGTGTCGCCACCCCGGTGACCGTGGTGCTGTACAACGCGTCGACCGACTCCGCCCCCAGACCGGCCTGGGCCAGGGCAGCTCGCACGGCCTGCGCTCCCAACTCCTGCGCCACCTCGATCCAGGCATCGTTGGCGTCGCCAAACCCGGCGAGCTCACCGTAGCGTTCGATTGGGAGCGCCAGGTGGCGTCCCCCCACCAGAACGTTTTGGTGCAACTGCCGCAGTCGCCGGGGGTTGAAGAACTGGCTCCCCCAGCGCTCCTCGAAGGCAGCGAGGAGCTCGGACTGGGCGTAGTAGTGCGGCGGGAAGGCATGCCCGACGCCGGCGACTCGCACCTAGAATTCGACCCCGGGGCCGCCTGGTTGCACGATCGGGCGGCCCTCCGTCCTCGAGACCGAGAAACGGCGCGCCAGGAGTCCGAGCGTCAGCCCGCCGACGGCGTAGAGGGCCAACCAGGCGTACCCTTGGTCCACCCACGGTTCGGTGGCGAGGTCCGTAGCCCGCGCCAGGGTCAGCACGGTCAGCGCGCCGCGGAACACCCAGGCCACGCCGGCCGTCAGCAAGCCGTCGCCCCACCAGGACCCGCCGCGACCCTGCACGAGGAGGAAGAGACCGGTCAGTGCCAGCGCTTCCAACGCCAGTTCGCTGAGCCGACCCGAACCGCTCACCCCGCCGGCCGCCCCCCAGCCGAGGAGGTCCTGCACGAAAGCACCGGCGGCGAGTTCGAGGGTGACCAAGGGGAGGCCGAGGAGAAGGAAACGAAGCACCGACGCATCATAGCCCGCCGCGATCGGCGCACTCTCCCCGCAAGGTACCCAGCGGCCGGTTCTCGCGATCGACCAGACCCTCGCGCAACAACCAGAACCGCGCATCCTCGGCGTCGCCCTCGAACCAGGCGCGAGCCGAGCCCAGGCGGAAGGTGTAGCCCCAGTGGTCCATGTCGGCCCACATGCGGCGACGACCCATCCCCGCCAATCGATCGGCCAGCAGAATCTGCAGGTAGCAGACCGCGTCCTCTTCGTCGTAACCACCGCCGGCATCGGTGTGCAGGCCCTGCCGCCGGTCGGGGGTCATGCAGATGTAGTGGCAGGCCTCGTGCAGCGCCGACTGCACGGGAGTGTCGGAACGAACGTAGAGCCGGCGATCGATCAGTCCCGCCTCCGGGTCGCCCCAGTAGCTGCCGGGAATCGACTCCGTCGAGAGCACCTCGTGGACCTCCATCCGGTAGGGCTCGAGCAGCCTCCGCAGGGCCGTGACCCCCACCTCGTCCACTATCAGCTGCGGGCCCGCCGGCCGCTCCGTCGACTCCGATTCGTTCGCCATTCGTCCTCCTCGGTGGGGGCTTCGTCTCGACCCGCCGTTCCGAGGGTGCTATCTTCGCTCACAGTTCAGCGTCCCCACAACCGACCGGTACCGGTGCTCGCGCCCCGGACTGCCGAGCGAACCAGAGAGAGAAACCGTGTCCGTCCTCGCCGTCGTCGTCCAGGAGAAAGACCTCGCTGGACTCCTGCCCTGGGGCTGTGAGTTCGCCAGCGGCGACGATGCGGGGTTGGTCCTGGTCGAGCCGGTGCTCGGCCCCCGCCAGGAGCCGGTTCAACTCGACCTGACCGCGGCCGAACCCGAGCCCCTGGTGGCGCACATCCTCGAGTTGCAGGCCACGACCGAACCACCGCGCGGGGCCGATGGCGAACTCCGCAGCCTGCCCCAGCTGCGCGCCTTTCGCGTGCAGGGACCGGACCTGGTCGCGGCCATCCTCGAACTGGTCGACGACCTCGACGGCCAGCTTCTGATCGTGGCCAAACACGAGCGCCTGCGGGGAGCGGGTGCCGACGAGGCGCTGGTGCGACAGCTCTTCCGTCAATCGCCCTGTGCGACCCTGTTGCTCCGAGCCGCCCCGGAGAGCCGCATGCGACGGCGGCGACTGCTGGTGCCGACGGCTGGCGGCCCCAACGCCGAAGCGGCCTTGCGCTGGGCCGACCGCATGGCCCGCCACGCTGATGCCCAGGTGACCGCGCTCTTCGTCGAGCCGCCGATCGGCGAAGACCCCGAACTGGTCGGCGAACGGCTGCTCGAGACGGCGATCGCGGACGCCAACCTCGAGGACTCCGAACACATCGAACGCCGCGTCGAGGTGGCCGAGGGAGTGCCCGAGGCGATCCGGGCCATCGCCGAAGAGGACTACGACATGGTGCTCATCGGAGCCTCGTACCAGGGCTTTGTGCGCCAGATGCTCTTCGGCACCCTGCCGCAGCACCTGATGGAGGGTGAGGACGCGGTGGCGGTGGGCGTCCTGCGCGCCCGGAAGCGTCTGGTGTCCCGCCTGGTGGAGACTCTGGAAGGTTGGTTCTCCCGTCGCTTGCCGCAGCTGGCGCGGGACGAGCGGGTCGCCCTGTTCGAGACCTTGCAGTCGCGCTCGCGATGGGACGTCGATTTCCTGCTCCTGATGGCCTTGTCGACCGCCATCGCGGCCCTCGGTTTGATCCAGTCCTCCGCCGCCGTGGTGATCGGGGCCATGTTGGTGGCGCCGCTGATGACCCCTCTCCTGTCGGCGGGTCTGGCCCTGGTGCAGGGCAACTCACCGCTCCTGCGGACCGCCAGCCGATCCCTGACCCTGGGTTTTTTGACCGCGGTGGGCATCGGCTTCGTACTCGGGCTGATCGCCCCGATGCCCGCGCTGACCCCCGAGCTTCTGGCCCGCGGTGCTCCCACTCTGCTCGACCTCGGGGTGGCCTTCCTCTCCGGATTGGCCGCGGCCTACGCCAGCGGTCGCCCCGCTCTCTCGGCCGCCCTTCCCGGCGTCGCGATCGCCGCCGCCCTGGTGCCACCGATCGCCACCGTCGGCGTCTCTCTAGCCCACGGGGCGGGACGCAACGCCCTGGGGGCGGCGCTCCTGTTTTCGACCAACGTGGTGGCGATCGTGTTGGGGGCGGCGGTCTGTCTCTACGCGCTGGGCGTGCGCAGCGGCCCGCGCGGCTCCCGGGTTCCGCTCTGGGTTCGACGTGTCGTCCTGGCGCTGCTCTTCGCCGTCGCCCTGCTGGCCATCCCTCTCACCTCCGTCCTGGTTAGTTCGCTGCAGTCCAAAGTCGAGGCTCCCTTCGCCGTCCTGCAACTGGAATCGGCCCTGCAGCAGCGTCTCACCGAGTGGCCGGGAGTCGAGTTCGAGAGCCTGCGAGTCGTACAGCGAGCACCGATGACCCTCGAGATCCGGGTTGCCGCCGCCGCGCCACCGGGTCCTGAGCTCGCCCGAGAACTCGCCGAAACCGCGTCGCTCGTGCTGGAGAATCCAGTGCGCATTCGCCTGGTCGAGACGCTCGTGGTCTACGGCGAAGCCGCCGACGTGGCGCCTCACCCGACGGACGCTACCTCGGACCCGCTAGCGGTAGCCCCGGCCCAGGAGCCATCCTTACCGCCCGAGGCCGAAACCGAGAGCCCGACCTCTACGGTCGACTGAACCAAGGTCCCGGCACCTCCGTACCAACCTCCAGATGCTCACCCCGCCCCCCCATCCCCGGCCCCCGCTGAAAACCCTGGCCGATCCCACCCTGGTGGTCTTCACCCTGGGCAGCGAGGCCGAAGCCCGCCGCAAGCAGCTGCTGGGCCCGGCGCACTACGACCTCGAACGAACCCTCTTTGCCAGCGAGCTCCAGCGGCTGCTGGCCTGCGGCGAGGAGGCCGGATACCGCCTCGCGGTGGCGGCGCCGCGACCGACGGCAGCCGGACACCACCACGTCGAGCGCGTGGGCCAGCCTTCCGGCTCCTTCGGCCGTCGGCTCGCCGGGTCGATCGCTCTCGCCTGTCCCGACCCGACGGCGCCCTGGGTGGTGGTCGGCCTCGACTGCCCCGAGCTCGGAGAGGGCCTGCTGCGACGGACCCGGAACCTACTGCGCTCCGACCCCGCGGACCGCCGAGTGGTGCTCGGCCCGAGCCGGGACGGTGGTCTCTACCTGATCGCCGCCAACCGTCCTTTGGCAGCCCTGCTGCAACAGGCCTCCTGGGGCCACCGACGAACCGCCCAGAGCCTGCGCCGCCTGCTGCTCGACGCCGGCCTCGAGATCGTCGAGCTTCCCCTCCTCGGCGATCTCGACTGCAGCGGCGACCTTTGGCGCTGGTTGAGCAAGCCCACGGGGCACGCCTCGCCCTCCGCGGGGCCGGGTTCGACCGCCCTCCGCCGAGCGATCCGCCGGCGCTTGGCTCGTCCCCCAGCGGCGGCTGTCGCCGAGAGAGTCTCCGCCGCGCCCACGCGCTCCCCGGTCGGCAGCCGCGCCCCGCCGAACTGAGCCGAGGCCCGAGCCGGCTTCGCTCCTTCGCGTCATCCCTGCTTCCGGCGCCCGCTCCGGCGCGGAGCTCTACCTCCCCGATCCCACAGCCACGAGAGAACCCGATGCACACCAGCCCCGAAGTCGAATCCACCGTTCGCGACCGCTACGCCCAAGGAGCGGGACGCGCCGTCCCTGAACTCTGCTGTCCAGTCGACTACGACCCCCGCTACCTCGAAGCGATCCCCTCCGAGGTCCTCGAGCGCGACTACGGCTGCGGCGACCCTTCGGCCCACCTTCGGCCAGGGGAGACCGTCCTCGACCTCGGTTCGGGTACTGGCAAGATCTGCTTCATCGCGGCCCAGGTGGTCGGCCCCGAGGGCAAGGTCATCGGAATTGACATGACGCCGGAGATGTTGGCGGTCGCACGGCAGAACGCGCCGCTGGTCGCCGAGCGGATCGGCTACGACAACGTCGAGTTCCGGCGCGGCCGAATCCAAGACCTGGCCCTCGACCTCGACCGCCTCGAGGCGACCCTGGCCGACGAGCCCGTCGACAGCGCGGACGGCTTCCTGAGGGCCGAGGCGAGGGCCGAGACGCTGCGCCGCGAAGAGCCGATGGTGCCCACCGAAGGGGTGGACGTGGTGGTCTCGAACTGCGTCCTGAACCTGGTCGATTCTCAACTCAAGCCCCGGCTCTTCGAAGAGATCCATCGCGTCCTCAAGCGCGGGGGCCGCGCCGTCATCTCCGACATCGTGGCCGACGAAGAGGTGCCGGAGGCGCTGCAAAACGACCCCGAGCTGTGGAGCGGTTGCATCTCGGGCGCCCTGACCGAGGCGGGCTTTCTCCGCGCCTTCGAGGCCGCCGGTTTCTACGGGATCCGGATCCTCGAACGACAAGTCGAGCCTTGGCAGACGGTCGAGGGAATCGAGTTCCGCTCGCTCACCGTCGAAGCCTTCAAGGGCAAAGAGGGTGCCTGCTGGGAGCGCAACCAGGCGGTGGTCTACAAGGGGCCGTTCCGCCGCGTGCTGGACGACGACGGCCACGAGATGGAGCGGGGCCTCCGCTACGCGGTGTGCGACAAGACCTACCAGATCTACCGCCAGTCGCCCTACCGCGAGCACTTCGAGTTCATCGAACCCAGAGAGGCCGTGGCCCTCGCGGAGGCCGAACCCTTCGACTGCTCGCGCACGCCCTTGCGGCACCCGCACGAGACCAAGGGCGAGGGGTACTCGACCACCCAGGTCTCAGAGACCCCTTGCTGCGCTTCGGACGGTTGCGGTTGAGCTTCCCCAGACTCCACACCGTTCAGGGGTGCCGGAGCTGGCCCTCCGCGGGGGGGCTTGCGATCGGGCGAATCGTGGCGGTGGCCGGGCGACAGCCGAGCCCCGGCCCGACCACGATTCCCCGTCCTAGCGGTCCCCTCCAGCCCCTCGGCGAGGCCCCCTCGGAACCGCGGGAACGCGGCCCGCTCGTCCCCGAAACGCCGACCCTGAAGGGGCCGATGCCGCCCGCTCCGAGTCTCCGGCGCGACGCCGGACGACCTCTCGGCCGACCGACGGAGACTCCCTGATGACGGTACCCCGCGTCGCCCTCGGTTCTCTCGACACGCTCTGGTTTCAAGTGGCGGGAACCGTCTGCAATCTGGCCTGCACCCACTGCTTCATCTCCTGCTCGCCGACCAATCGAACCCACGACATGATGTCGTTGGAGGAGGTAGCGAGCCACCTGGAAGATGCCACCCGGCTCGGCGTGAAGGAGTACTACTTCACCGGCGGCGAGCCCTTTCTCAACCCCGAGATGGAGGCGATTCTCGAGGCGACCTTGGCGGTGGGCCCCGCCTCGGTCCTGACCAACGGGTTGCTGCTGGATCCCGCTCGCTGCCAGCGGCTCGCCGCGCTGGCAGCCGCTAGCGAATACTCGCTGGATCTACGGGTCTCCCTCGATGGTTACACCGCCGAAGGGCACGACGCGATCCGCGGCGAGGGCACCTTCGATCGCGCCCTCGAAGGAATCCGCCATCTGCATGCAGCGGGACTCGAGCCCGTGATCACCGTCACCGAGGTCTACGACGACAACGGTTCTGTGGCCGGCAAAGAGCGCTTCTTCTCCCTGATGCGCGAACTGGACATCGAGCACCCGCGTCTCAAGATGATGCCGGTGTTCCAAATCGGCGCCGAAGCGGAGCGGCGCGGAGCCTACGAAAGCTGGCAACGCCTGCGCGACGAAGACGCTCCGGCCGACGGCTGGGACCACCTCCAGTGCTCGACCTGCCGCATGGTGACCGACCAGGGGGTCTGGGTGTGCCCGATCTTGGTCAACGAACCCTCCGGCAAGATGGGAGATCGCCTCGCCGACACCCTGGGCGACTTCCCTCTCGCCCACCCCGCCTGCTGGACCTGCCACGTCTACGGGGTGACCTGCCGCACTTAGTACGAGGAGAGATCGTGTCGCAACGCATACCCGAGGATCCCGATCTGCAGGCTCGACGCGCCGCCCAGCGCGCTCGCCTCGCCGCCCACCGTGGGCTCGCCACCTGGGGAGAGCGCCTGGTGCCCCTCGCCACCTTCCAAGCGGCATCGGCCCGCGCCGGTCGCTCCCTCGATTCCGCCGCGCGCGACGCCGCCGTCGCGTCGTTTCTCGCCCCGAGGAGCGATCCGACCCCCGTCGAGGGGCCCTTCCGTCGCATCGCGGTGTGCGGTGGCGTCTACAACAACCACTACGCCTTGGCCGCCTGGATCACGGCGGCGCGGCAGCGCGGAGCAGAAGCCCTGTACTGCCTGGGAGACCTCGGGGGCTTCGGACCCTCGCCCCACAAGGTCTGGCCGCTTCTGGAAGAGCATCGGGTCCGGGTCAGCCAGGGCAACTACGAGCAGTCCCTGGCGAGTGGTCGCGAAGACTGCAACTGCGGCTACACCGACCCCCGCGACAACCACTTCGCTCGCCTCTCCTACGAGTACACCGCGCAGCGCTGCTCGGCCGCCTTCAAGCAGTGGATGGGCGAGCTGCCGGAGCGGCGACGGGTGGCCTTGCACTCCCCCTCCGGGAGGCGGCGGGAACTTCTGTTGGTGCACGGCTCACCGCGCCGGGTCAACGAGTTCCTGTTCGAGAGTACGACGCCGGCGCCCTACCTCGAGGCCCTGCTCGACCAGCAACAGGCCGACGCCGTGCTCTGCACGCACTCGGGGCTGCACTGGCACCGACCTCTGCCCTCCGGTCGCGACCTGGTCAACGTCGGGGTTCTCGGACGCCCCGCCAACGACGGTCGCACCGAGGTCTGGTTCGCGCTGCTCGAACTCGACGAGCCCAGCGGAGACCTGCAGGTCGAACTCTGCCCCCTGCCCTACGACCACCTGGCGCTGGCCACCGAGATGCGCCACGAACGGCTGCCCGAAGAGTTCGTAGCGACCATCGAACAGGGCTGGTGGACGACCTGCCTCGAGATCTTGCCGGCCCGCGAGCGCGCGCGGGGCCGTTTCTGAAACCCAATACGAGCCCTACCGAAGGAGCATCATGGCCCCTCCTACCCTGACCCCTGACCTCCCCCTGGCGATCCTCGGCGCCGGCCCGATCGGGCTCGAGGCGGCCCTGGCGGCGGCGCAGGCGAGCCTGCCGTTCGTGGTCCTGGAGGCCGGCGACGAAGTGGCCTCCCACGTCGCCGACTGGGGGCATGTGCACCTCTTCACCCCCTGGTCGATGAGCGTCTCGCCCCGCATGCGCCAGCGACTCGCGACCCGCGGCCTGGCTCCACCCAACGACGACGAGTGTCCGACCGGCGACGCCCTGCGGCAGAGGGTCCTCCTACCGGTGGCCACCGACCCCTCGATCGCCCCCCACCTGCGCCTCGGGACGCGCGTCGTCTCGATCGGCCGACAGGGACTGCTCAAACACCAGGAGATCGCTACTGCGGCCCGCGCCGCCCGCCCGTTCAGGCTGCTCCTGGAAACGGCGGAGGGCGAAGAGATCCTGCTCGCCGGTGCCGTCCTCGATTGCACCGGAAGCTGGAGCTCGCCCCACCGGCTCGGCGATGGCGGGTTGCCTGCCCCCGGCGAACGCCGTCTCGAAGACCAAATCTGTCGACGGATCCCCGACCTCGTCCGCGACGCCACCGACTGGGTCGGCCGGCGCATCCTGCTGGTCGGAGGGGGCCATTCCGCGCAGACTGCGGCCCGCGACCTGGCACAGCTGGCGACCGAGCACCCGGCGACCCAGATCCTCTGGGCGCTGCGCGACGAGCGACCGCAGTTCGCGCCGCTGGTCGACGACCCGCTGCCCGCGCGGCGGGCCCTCGGCGAGGATGCCGCTCGACTGTTCGCCGGCGGTTGTCCCTCCCTGGCGGTACGCACCGGCGTCGTCGTGGAGGCGTTGGCCGCACACGACGGCGCGATCCACGCCACCCTGAGGGGGCCCGGCGAGCGGACGGAGACCGTGACCGTCGACCGGATCGTGAGCCTGGTCGGGGCGACCGGTGATGCCTCGCTCTATCGGCAACTGCAGATTCACGAGTGCTACGCCACGTCGGGTCCGATGAAGCTCGCCGCGGCGTTGCTCGGAGCTGCCGGCGGGGACTGCCTCGAGCAGACCTCCCACGGCGTCGAGGCCCTGCGGTCGCCGGAACCCAACTTCTTCGTCCTCGGAATCAAGTCGTACGGTCGGAACAACACCTTCCTGCTGCGCGTCGGCTGGGAACAGGTCGACGAGGTGATCGCCGAGCTCGCCTCGGTCGGCTGATGCCTCGGTGGGCGTGATACCCTGCCCGCCGCATGCGAATCTGGAGCCCGTCCCAACCTCCTCACCAAGCCGCCGGCGGCGTCGGGGTGTTGGTCACCAACCTCGGAACCCCGGACGCGCCGACGGCTCCGGCGCTGCGTCGCTACCTGCGGCAGTTCCTCTCGGACCACCGGGTCATCGATCTCCCCCGCTGGAAGTGGTGGCCGATCCTCCACCTGTTCGTCCTCACCACCCGGCCCCGTCGGTCGGCGGCCCTCTACCGGGAGATCTGGACCGAGCAGGGGTCGCCGCTCCTCCTCGGCACCCAGCGGGTCGCGGCCGCGTTGCAAGAAGAGCTCGCGCGCCGCCTGGATGGTGACGTCGCCACCACGATCGGCATGCGCTACGGCAACCCGTCGATCCGCCGTGGGCTGCGGCAATTGGCCGAACAGGGTTGCGACCGCATCCTGGTGCTTCCCCTCTACCCCCACTACTCCGCCACCTCGACCGCATCGACCTACGACGCGATCTTCGCCGAGCTCGCCACCTGGCGCCGACAGCCCGAATTGCGCACCATCCACGGGTTCCACGACGAACCGGGATTGGTCGAGGCGCTGGCCGCTTCGGTGCGAGAGGTCTGGGCCGAGGGTGGGCCGCCCGACCAGCTCCTCCTCTCGTACCACGGCATCCCACGCCGCTACTTCGACGAGGGCGATCCCTACTTCTGCCTCTGCCACAAGACCTCTCGCCTGCTCGCCGAGGCTCTCGAGCTGGCACCGGGGCGGTACCAGACCACCTTCCAGAGTCTCTTCGGCAAGGAGGAGTGGCTGAAGCCCTACACTGACGAGACGGTGGCCGCTTTGGGTCGGGGCGGCGGCAGCCTCGACGTGATCTGCCCCGGCTTCTCGCTCGACTGCCTCGAGACCCTGGAGGAGATCGACGGCCTGAACCGGAAGATCTTCGCCGAAGCCGGCGGTGGCCGATTCCGCTTCATCCCCTGCCTCAACGACCGACCCGACCACCTTCGGTTCCTCGCCGATCTGGCCGAGCGCCACCTCTCCGGCTGGACCGTCCGCTCAGCGTCGGAGCGGCGTACCGCCGGTCGCGCCTCGGCCGAGCGGGCCCAGGCTCTCGCCCGGACCTCCTGACCCCGGTCGACGGATCGCGGCTCAGCGGGGTTCGGCCCGCGCCAGTTCGCTCTGGAAGTCGGGGCGCGAGGTGCTGAGGATCATCATCTTCTGCCAGATCTTGCGCGACTGGCTGTCGGTCAGGGCCTCGATCTCGTCGACCGCCGCCAGCGCCACCGAATCATCGAAACTCTGCGCGTAGAGCGCGGCGATCTTGGAGAGATGCGACAGGAGCTCCGAGCAGTAATCGAGGTACCGGGAGAGCTGAAAGGGCGTGAGCAGGCGCTCCGGCGACGACGCCGTGTCTTCACCGGGGAAGAGGATGCGCTCCGGGTCCTTGGTCAGTTGGTGCATGTCGATGACGTGGGCCAACGAGCGCAGCTCGTGCAGGGCGCGCAAGGCGCGCTGCCGTTTGACCCTGACCTCGACCGTGACCAGAAACACGATCGCCGCCCCGATCAGGATCACGTCGTTGATGCCGGCCTCGACGACCTGCAGAAAAAAGGCCAGGTCGCGCAGCTCCTCGCCGCTCGGCCGGAGGTTGACCAGCACCAGACCCAGGGCGGCGATCATCGCAGCCGCGAAGGTCCAGGTCGCCAGTCGCAAGGGGTAGATCGGACGGGCGATGGCCCGCGACGTCTCCCGGGCGGCGCGGGCGACATCGAGGACCTCGGAAGAGACCGCGGCCAGACCAGACCCCGGAAAGCGCTCGCTGATTCGAGCGGTCAGCGTGCGCAGAGTGCGCACGATCGGGTCGGCCTGCAGTTCGCGGTACATCGCCGCCCAGTCTACCCGGCGAAACGCCGGCGAGCTTGTGCCATGATCGGCCCGTGGCTCTTCCCTCCGCAGCGCGCGGCCCCATCGGCTCGATCCTGGCCGGGGCGGCCTCGCTCCTCCTCCTCGTCAGCTCCCTTGCCGGCCGGCTGCCGGCCGAACTCGGCGACTCTCTCGAGGTGGTGGCGGTCCTCACCGGAGCCTGGAGCGTCTGGCTGCTCGCTAGCAACCGCGTCACGGGCTGGTGGTTGGCGGTGGTCAGCAATGCCCTCTTCGGGGTGGTCTTCTTTCGCGTCGAACTGTTCGCGGAGGTTGGCATCCAGCTCTTCTACGGCGTCACCGGACTGCAGGCGATCTGGCTCTGGCGCCACGACTCCGGAGGAGCCCCCAAGACAGGGTCCACCCGCGAGCGTCCGGTAGGACGGGTCTCGCCCCGACTCTGGATCATCGCTTTGGTGGCGGGACTCTTGGCCTGGGTGCTGCTGCGTCACCTTCTCCAGGAGATCGGAGGCGCTGCCCCCACCTGGGACGCTCTCACCACGGTCCTCTCCTTGATCGCCCACCTCTTTCTGATGTGGCGGCTGGTCGACTCCTGGATCCTGTGGATCGTGGTCGACCTGATCTACATGCCGTTGTACATCTCGCGCGGCCTCGAGCTGACCGCCGGGCTGTACTTCGTCTTCCTGCTGCTGTCGATCGCCGGTTTGCGCCGCTTCTACCGAGAGTGGCGCCAGCGGACCAGCGCCCCTACCACCACCCTGGCCAGTCCCCACCGCTAGGTGGCTTCTCAGCTCGCGGCGTAGCGTGCACTCCGCTCTCGCAACCAGCCGGGGAGCTCGGCCACGCCGGCGAGGATGGCCTGGGCTCCGTAGCCCCGCAACGCCGCCTCCGGTGCCGCTCCCGAGGTGAGGCCGACGGCGTCGACTCCGGCGTTCTCCGCCATCCCCAGGTCATGCGGCGTATCTCCGACCAGGAGTGCCGCCGACGCCTGGACACCCAGTTCGTCGAGAATCTCCTCGACCATCAATGGGTGCGGTTTCGACAGGGTTTCGTCGGCGGTGCGGGAGGCGTGGAAGTAGCTCTCCAGGCCGGTGCGCTCGAAGTCCCGACGTAAACCCCGGCGGCTCTTCGCGGTGGCCACGGCCAACAAGTAGTCGGCGGCGGCGAGTTCCTCCAGAACCCCTTGGCTGGCGGCAAAGGGCTGTGAGGTCGCGTGAAACTCCTGAACCCAGTGCTGTCGATAGGCTTCGGCGAGTCGCCGAGCATCGACCGGCGTGTCGGGAAAGAAACGGCGCATCGACTCGTCGAGCCCGAGACCGATGGCCTCCGCGATGCGCTCGCGGGGAGGCTCCTGCACCGCGATGGTCCGACACGCAGCCAGCGTACAGTCGACGATGGCGGCGATCGAATCGACCAGGGTGCCATCCCAGTCGAAAATGATCAGTTCGTAGGGGCGTCGACTCATCTCGCCTCCATTCCCAAAGGGAGGTTGGGGCCCAGTTTCGACCCCAGGTGGGTTTCGATCCAACGGCGATCCCACCACTCGAGAGGATCGACCGGCAGACCGCGGAGCAGGGTGGCAAAGTGGAGGTGGTCTCCTCCGGCCAGTCCGGTGGTCCCGGTACGGCCGAGGGTTTGGCCCCGCGTCACCGTTTGGCCCGTCGCGACCTCCAGGCTGGAGAGGTGAGCGTACAGGGTGAGGAGCCCGTAGCCGTGGTCGAGGACGACCACGTTGCCGTAGATTCCCAGATAGTCGGCCAGGAGCACCCGGCCGGCGTTCGCGGCCGGCACCTCGGCCCGCGCTACCGACGCCAGGTCGTATCCCAGATGGACCTGCTGGTCGACCGTGCTTCCCTGGTACCGGTAGTCGCGGCGCCGGGCGAAGGCATCCATCACCTGACCACCGGGGAAGGGTAGGAACGGCTCGCTCCAGAGGAAGGCCTCGGCGGACTGTGCACCCAGCTCGACGAGCCGGGCCCGGTTCTCGGCCCGAAGTCGACCGTTGATCTCGAGATAGGTGGCCAGGGGAGTCTCGAGCGGCTCCAGGCCGGGGACGCGCGCCACGATCGGGGGCACCACTCGCTCGAGAAAACGGTCCGACAGCTGGATGGTCGAAGTACCGACGGGCTTCGGCGTGAAGTGATCGACGAAGGGGACCTCCGCTCGGTTGCCCAGAGCGTCCTCGGCCGTGAGTCGCAACGAGTCGCCGCGGTCGTCGTCCCAGGGGGCCGAGAAAAGGGCAAAGAACTGCCCCGCCTCACCGGCGAGAGAGCTGCCGGGAAACCAGTGGTCGCCGGCGCGCACCCCGTGCCGCACCGCCCGCTCGCCGACGCGGTAGACCACCGCCTCGCTGCCTCCCTGGCGCACTCGCACGCCGACCGAAAGGACCTCCAGCCGCGGCGGGGTCACCTGGACGGTGACCACCTGGAGCTGTTCGCTCGGCGCTGGCTGACGCCAGCGCCCGGCGTGGCGGGTTGCCCGGACCACGACCTCTGCCTCGCCGTCGACCAACCAACTCTGCCGTCGATGTCCTACTTCGGCCGTGACCGACGATCGCGCCGTCTTGTCGCCCCAGGGCCAGAGCAGGGAACGAGGCGCGTACTTCTCGGCCGCCACGACCCGCTGCTCCCCGGCCTGGCGCAGGATCACCTCGACCGAACTCAGCCCGAAGCGTGGTTCGCTGGCGACGGCGGTGACCTGGGCTTCCGGGCCGATCCCGTCGGGCGCGATGGAGAGGGCCAGCTGCGGGGCCGGGGCTTGCCCGAAGAGGTACCAGGTCGTGACCAGGAGGACGACCAGGAGCAGGACCCGGAGACGCCGGCGGGGCCGAGGAGCCGTACCGGTTCGGAGAGAGCGTTTGCGAAGCATGGGTGCGACAGGGGACTTGGTGTAGTTGGTGGTCGGCGGGCAGGGGCGACGCCCCACCGCGCGGGTTCCGCCGATCCTACCCGGTTTCGACCCGGCCCGACTGCGCCGCGCACCACAGCCCTGCGGCACCGCGGCGGCCCGGTCTGCAGTGCAATAATGGCCCCAGCCACCACCGAGCCCGCGACGAGAATCCGTGTCGAGCCACTCCATCCCACCGTCTTCCGACGCCACCGAACCCGCCAGGGCACCGTCGCCCGACCTCTGTCCGAATTGCGAAGGCTCGCTGCACGGAGAGTTCTGCTCGACCTGCGGGCAACGACGACCGACGAGGATCGCTCTCGACACCGTCGTCGCCGGCCTCAAGGAGCAGATCGCCGGGCTCGACTTTCACTGGCTCCACACCATCCGTTCGCTCTGGTGCTCCCCCGGCGCCATGTTGCGCGACTATCTGCGGGGACGCCGCGCCCCCTTCACCCACCCCGTCAAGCTGCTCTTCCTCTCGGCCACCCTCTACCTGGTGGTGGTCAGCCTGCTCGGCGTCGAGGTCAGTCGCGATGCCGCCACGCAACGCACGGCGACCGCGGTGGTTGCCCTCATCAACTACCTCGTCTTCCTGCTCCTCGTACCGGTGGCCTGGTTGCTCCGACGGCTCTTCGCATCGAGTGGCATCAATTGGGCCGAGAGCTACGTCGTCCTCTGCTACCTCTGGAGTGGCTATCTCCTGCTCGCCTGCCTCCTGGCGGTGGTCCTCCTCCCCTTCCCGGGCGGCTTTATGGCCGCCCGCACCGGGCTCGGCATCCTCTACGTGACCATCGCCTTGCGGAGCTTCTTTGGGTGCAGCTGGCCAGCGAGCGCACTCAAGAGCCTGGCGCTCTTCGCCGGCTACTTTCTCACCACGTTCTCGATCCTGTCGGCGGTGCTCTTGGCCGCTCACGGCCTCGGCTTCGAAGGTCTTCCCCTCGGCCGGCCCTCTTGAACCCCTTCGCGAGGGGGGACGGGACTCCGGGGCGGGTGTGGTAGCTCGGTCGCGGCGCTAGTCGTTGAGCGACCAGTCGTACTCGAGGTAGCGAACCCGCGGCTCCGGAGGCCACCGGAGGTCGGCCGGACCGAACCGCCGAAGATTGACCAGGACTCCTCCCGAGGCCTCGAAATCCTCCCCGAACCAGTCGAAGATCGACGAGGTCCAGACCGTCGACCCTTCGACCCGCAGCCCCTTGGTGGGGTTGGCGAGAAAGTCCATCATCGCCTGGTCCAGCTGATCATCGAGGTGGCTGGCGGTGAACGGCTTACGAGCGAGGTCCGGACAGCTGACCGACGCGCACACGATCGCGGCGTGGATCCGGGGGTCCCCCAACGGACGCAGGATCTCGTGCTCGATCTGGTCGAGGGTATAGGTCTGCCCTCCGATCTGTCCCGCCGGGCGAGTCCAGACCCGACCGAAGAGACGGCCTCCGGCGTCCCGAATACTCTCCAGCGGCCAGTGGTCGACGACCATCTTGACCGCCAGAATGTTGTAGGCGTTGATCCACAGGGCCTTGGCCTCGACCTCCGACAGCGTGGCGGGATCGAGGAGCGCCAGCTGCTCCAGGGTGGCCCGATAGTCGGCGTCACCGCGCGCCACGGCCGCGTAGTCGAAGCGAGCAAGGTCCACTCCGTGCTTGCTGCCGGCCCGCAGATGAGCCTCGAGCACGCGAGCCCAGGCCGCTTCGAGGTCGGCGACGGACGAACGGTTCGCCGAGGAGGACGGCGAGCCGGTCAGGAAGAACAGCGCCAACAGCAGGGCAAGGGGACGGAGGAGGGAAGGAGTTCTAGACATCTCGTAACGGGTACGGACCACCTGGTGGTTCGGTTCAAGGGAGTCGCTGGTTGGCTCAGGCCGCCTCTTGGCCCCCCGTCGGAAGCAGCGGCGGCATCGGGCACTCGAGTCCATCGACTACGGCTCGCAGCAGCTCGCCCTCTTCTAGGGTCACTTGCCCATCGAAGCCGACCACCGCGGCGCAAGCCGCCACCAGCAGCCGTCGCTTCGGCAACGCCACCGTCAAGAGCTCGTCGAGGGCGGTATCGAGATGGCCGAAGTCACACTCGGGTTGGGGCCGCAGAGCCTGCAGGGGCATGCGCTCGCCGAGCTGTCGCCAGCCTGCCGCGAAGGCCTCGGCAGCCTCAGCCTCATCCTGATGACCGGCCCGAGCGAGTGCCGACAACAACCGCGCACACTCCCCGTCGACCGCCGGTAGGGCGTAGCGCTCGACCCGGCGTCGATCCTTCTGGGCCGAGTAGTGCGCCTCCAGATGGGTGCGCAGAGCGCGTCGCAGGCAGAACTCGAAGAGCGAGACCTCGTCGTCGGCCAGGATCAGCTGGTCGACTGTCGCCATCAGCTCGTCGTACTGCTCGCGGCTCTGCTGCCGCAACGACGGCAACGCCAGATCGAGCACCGGTAGCCGACCGGTGGCCGGCAACTCGCGCAGTTGGTGCCAGGCGTCCCCGACCTCCCGACGCAACGAGCCGCCGGTCGGCAGGCGACCGAGCTGACGAGCCCGCACCCCTTCGCGCTCATCGAGCAGCAAGGCGAGCACGACGGCTCGGGCCCCGCTGCCGTGAACCAGGCCGTGGAGCGGCGGCGGTAGCGAGCTCAAGAAGGCCGAGGCGTAGGCCACCGTCGCGGGCGTGGGGTGCGCCACCGAAGCGACCACCGCCGCAGGAGCGACCACGGCCGGACCGAGCAGGCCCTCGAGTCGCTCCAGCCCCGAGGTCGTCTCGCGCGGCGCAGGATCGGACTCGGCCGGCCGGCTCGCGGCGACCCGGTCGAAGCGGCCGTCGAACTGGGGATCGATGCGTCGAATGCGATCGGCCAGCGGTGGATGGGTGGCGAGCCATGAGGTCCAGGGCGCTCCCCGCCCCCGACTGAAGAGCAGGTGGCTGACCTCCTCCGCGTGAGCGCTCTCCAGCCGCGAGCCCTGGGCCACGGCGCCGATCCGTTTCAGGGCCCCGGCCACTCCGTCGGGGTTGCGCGTGAACTGCACGGCCGAGGCATCGGCCAGGTACTCTCGCTGGCGGGACACCGCACTCTTGATCATCCGACCGAAAAGGAGACCGATGCCCCCGATCACCCACACCGCCAGACCCACCAGGAGGACCGGCGAGCCCTTGCCGCGGCCGTTGCCCCGGCTGTTGCCCCCGAGGCGGAGAATCCAGTAGCCGATCAGCGAGAGCACCAGGATTCCGTGCACGACCCCCATGAGGCGAAGGTTGAGGCGCATGTCACCGTTCAAGATGTGGCTGAACTCGTGCGCCACCACCCCCTGCAACTCGTCGCGCGAGAGCGTCTCCAGCGCACCCCGCGTGATGCCGATCGCGGCATCGTCGACCGAGAAGCCGGCCGCGAAGGCATTGATCCCGCGCTCCGCGTCGAGAAGGTAAACCTCGGGCACGGGAGTTCCCGAGGCGATGGCCATCTCCTCGACCACGTTGAGCAGTCGCTTCTCGGCGAGATCTTCGGTGGCCGAGTCGACCCGCCGGCCGCCCAGCGACGTGGCCACGCCGGCTCCTCCCCCTCGGCCGAGCGAGAAGATCTTCCACAGCGAACCCAGCGAGATGATGCCGACGGTGACGGACGATACCCAGGCGAACACCTCTGGCCGCCACAACAGGGGGCCCAGCCCCGGCTGTTGCGGACGGATGTCGAAGTAGAGCAGCAGGCCGGTGGCCGCCAAGTAGAGCGCGGCCACCGTCGACAGCACCGCCGAAGCGAAGAGGAGGACCATCCGCCGCGTCCGGCGGCGGGCCGCATCCTGTTCCGAGAAAAAGTCCACCTGCGGGCTCGTCGGTACCGCTTAGAAGGAGACCTGGATCGCCTCGCGCTGTTCCGGTGCGTCGATCTCCCACAGCTGCGCCGGCCCAAAGCCGAACGAACCCGCGAAGAGGTTCGCCGGGAAACTCTCGCGGCCAATGTTGTAGGCGGTGGCCGCATCGTTGTAGCCCTGCCGCGAGAAGCTGATCTTGTTCTCGGTCGAAGTGAGCTCCTCCATCAGGCTCTCCATGGTGCGGTTGGCCTTCAGGTCGGGATAACTCTCGGCCAGAG
Organism: Thermoanaerobaculia bacterium; assembly: GCA_030429235.1. Classification (GTDB taxonomy): domain Bacteria; phylum Acidobacteriota; class Thermoanaerobaculia; order Multivoradales; family JAIOJS01; genus JAIOJS01. The sequence continues at coordinate 96,503 of JAUIDB010000001.1, forward strand.
CGAAGAGCCGCCCGAGAGCGCCCGACAGTCCCGCTTCGGCTCCGGCCAGCTGCTGCATGGCCTGGGGTTGGCCCGGGTGGGCGGCTGCGTTCTGCAGGCCCGACACGGCCTGGTTGCGCGCCGTGATCACCGCCTCCAGCGTCTCGCGTTCGTGCTTGAGATACCCCTTGGCCGTCTCCACGAGGTTGGGAATCAGGTCGTACCGGCGCTTGAGCTGCACATCGATCTGAGCGAACGCGTTCTGGTATCGGTTCCGGAGTGCCACCAGTTTGTTGTACACCCCCGCCGCCCACAGGCCGACGAGCACTACGATTCCGACGAGCACGAGAACTGGGATCATTCCGACTTCCTCCTTGAGCAGTTTGGACGAATTGTAGCCCCGGTGGGCGGTCTCGACCCTCCCAACTCTCTACGCTTGCCGCCGTCGGTTTCTTCCTTCGTTCCCGGCCTCAGGCGTCGAGCACCGCCTTGATCTGGTGTTCGGCCACCGACAAGACCGAGAGATCGATCCGCTGGATTCCCTTCAGCTCCTCGAACAGGCGTTCCAAACGCTCGAGCTGGTACTCTCGCTCCTCGGACCAGGCCGACAGCGACTTGCGAACACTCTCCTGCCCCAGCTCCAGGACCTGGCGCGTGGCGCGCGACTGGTCGAGGTCGAGATCGGCACGCAGGGAGTCCAGGGCCGAGCGTTGCCAGCCGGTTTCGGCCCGCACCCGCCGCGAGGCCTTGCGCAAGCGATCGATTCCCAGCCGGTCGCCCAACGTAAAGTAGATCCGCGCCACCTTCTCGACCGGTCGCTCGTCGAGTTCCGCCAGGAGCGAGATGTCCAGCCCCGCCGCGAGGGCTCGCAGCGAGGCCACGCGTGCCGCCAGGGCCGTAGGCACGCCCTGCCGATGGAACTCTCGCGTCCGCCGCTTGGTGTCGCGACGCGCCGCGGCCGAGAGCAGCGGTTCGAGCTCCTGTCCCAGCCGGCGCAAACCGGGCCGGAAGCGGTCGACCATGCCCGCGACGTCGAGGTGGCCCTCGAAGTGGCGCAAGAACCAGAGCGTCGAGTGCTCGGTCAACAGCCCGCTCTCGGCGAACAGCGCGTTCTGGATCTTCGCCGGCACCCGGTTGTCGAGCGCTTCGATTTCGTCCCAGACCTTCCTCAGATCGAAGGCGTCGCGAACCGTGGCGTAGGCGCGGGCGATCGCCGAAGCGGGTCTCCCGGTGGCTTGACCGAGGCGGTAGACGAAACTGGGCCCTACCCGATTGACCATCGAATTGGTGACGTAGGTGGCGATGATCTCGCGGCGCAGTCGATGGTTCTCGACCGCCTCTCCGAAACGCTCTCGCAAAGGCTGGGGGAAGTAGCGACGCAGGTCGTGGACCAGCCGCGGAGAGTCGGGCACGTTGGAGGCCAGCAGCTCGTCGTAGAGGTCGATCTTGGAGTAGGCCAGGAGCACCGCGAGTTCGGGACGGGTCAACCCCAGCCCGGCCGCCGCCCGGCGGGCCAACTCTTCGTCGTCGGGCAGGCCTTCGAGTTGGCGGTCGAGCCGTCCGGAGCGTTCGAAACTCCGCAACATGCGGGCGTGGTGGTCGAGCAGCTTGTCGGCCCGCTCCTGGGCCAGGGTCAGGGCCTGGGTCTGAAGGTAGTTGTGGCGCAGCACGAGGTCGCCGACTTCGTCGGTCATCTGTTCCAACAGCTGGTTGCGCTCGGCGAGAGGCAGCTCTCCCGAAGCCACCGCCGGCCGGAGGGCGATCTTGATGTTGACCTCGTGGTCCGAGCAGTCGACGCCACCCGAGTTGTCGATGGCATCGCTGTTGACCCGACCTCCGGCCAGCGCGTACTCGATCCGCGCTGCCTGGGTCATTCCCAGGTTGGCCCCTTCGCCCACCACCTGGCAACGCAGGCGTGTCGCATCGACGCGCAGGTGATCGTTGGCTCGGTCGCCGACCTCGGCGTGGCGCTCGCCGGTCGCCTTGACGAAGGTGCCGATGCCGCCGAACCAGAGGAGGTCGACGGAGGCGGTCAACAGCGTCTGGATCAGTTCGTTGGGCGTCATCTTGCGCCGCTCCACCCCGAGGCGCCGTTGCATCGCTTCCGACAGCTCGACCGACTTCGCGCTGCGCTCGTAGATCGCTCCCCCGGGTGAGAGGACCTTCCGGTCGTAGTCGAGCCAGCTCGAACGGGGGAGCTCGAAGAGGCGCTTGCGCTCAGCGTGCGAGCGCGCAGGGTCGGGGTCCGGGTCGACGAAGATATGGAGGTGATTGAAAGCCCCGACCAGTTGCGTGTGCGCTGACAGCAGCATGCCGTTGCCGAACACGTCGCCGCTCATGTCACCAACCCCCACGGCGGTGAACGGCTCCTCCTGGATGTTGGTCCCGATCTCGCGGAAGTGCCGCTTGACCGCCTCCCAGCCTCCGCGCGCGGTGATTCCCATCTTCTTGTGGTCATACCCCGCCGAGCCGCCCGAGGCGAAAGCGTCGCCCAGCCAGAAGCCGTACTCGGCCGAGACCGCGTTGGCGATGTCGGAGAAGGTCGCCGTGCCCTTGTCGGCCGCCACCACCAGATAGGTGTCGTCCTCGTCACGCCGCACCACCAGGGGCGGTGGCACCACGGTGTCGCCGTCGAGATTGTCGGTCACGTCGAGCATCCCTCGAATGAGGGTCTTGTAACACTCGATCCCTTCGGCGACGAAGGCCTCGCGCCCGCCGGTGGTGGGCGGCTGGGAGACGACGAACCCACCCTTGGCTCCGACCGGCACGATCACGGCGTTCTTGACCATTTGCGCCTTGAGCAGGCCGAGGATCTCGGTGCGAAAGTCCTCGCGACGATCGGACCAGCGGATGCCGCCGCGCGCCACGTCGCCGCCGCGCAGATGCACTCCCTCCATGCGCGGCGAGTAGACGAAGATCTCGCGCCGCGGACGCGGTTCGGGCAACAGTCGCAGACCGCGCGAATCGAGCTTGATCGACACGTACGGTTTCGGCTTGCCGTCCTCCCCGTGCTGGTAGAAGTTGGTCCGCTGGGTGGCCTTGATCACCGCCAGGAAGGAGCGCAGGATTCGATCTTCGTCGAGGATCGCCACCTCTTCCAACTCGGCGCGAATCTCGGCCAGTACGGCGGCGGCCCGCGAGCGGAACGCGTCGCGGTCCGAGGGGTCGAAGAGGATCTCGAACAGTCGCCAGAGACGTTTCGATACACCGACGTGTTCGACGAGAGTGCGGGCCATGTAGCGTTGGGAGAAGGTCACTCCCGCCTGGCGCAAGAACCGGCTGTAGGTCCGCAGCACGGTGACCTGGCGCCAGCTGAAGCCTCCTTTGAGGACCAACCGGTTGAGGTTGCCGTCCTCGAAGTCCCCCCGCCATACGCGGCGCACAGTCTCCTCGAAGCTCGCCTTGATCTCCCGGTACGGGATCTCCGAGCCGTCGGGCGATCGCAGCTCGAAGTCGTGGACCCAGACCGGCTTGCCGCCTGGAACCTTGACCTTGAAGGGCATCTCGGACTCGACCCGCACCCCGAGGTTCTCCAGGGTTGGCAAGGCCTCGGAGAGGGCGAGGTGCTGCCCCCGGCGATAGAGCTTGAGCCTCATCCCGTCGGAACCGATCCCGGGAGGCCGGTAGAGCCGCACCTCGAGGTCGTTGTCGGCGCTCTGGAGGTCCTCGAGGATCTTGATGTCGGGAACGGCCGCCTTGGCCGGGTAGTACTCTCGGTACGACGCCGGAAAGGCCTCCTCGAAACGGCGGGCCAGGGACGCCGCCTCGTCACCTCGGCGCGCCTCCAGGTGCTCGCGCAGATGCTCGCCCCAGCTGCGGGCATCGCGGCGCAAGAGCGCTTCCAGCTGTTTGAGGTCGACCTCGGGGATCTCGCCCGGGGTCGTCTTGACGATGTAGTGGACGCGAGCCAGCGGGGTGTCGGTCATCTGGGTGTAGAACGCCGTCACCTTGCCGCCGAATGCGCTCTCGAGGCGCCGCTGGATCTGTTCTCGCAGGTTGTAGGTGAAGCGGTTGCGGGGCACGTACACCAGGCAGGAGGCGAAACGTCCGAAGTCGTCGAGCCGCACGAACAGGGCCAGACGGGGACGCTGCTGGAGCTGCATGATGCCCAGCGCCATGCCGAGGAAGTCCTCCTCGTCGATCTGGAACAGCTCATCGCGGGGAAAGCTCTCGATGATGTGGCCCAGCGCCTTGGCGTCGTGGCTGCCGCGGGCGAAGCCGGATGCCTTCATCAGCCGCTCGGCCTTGCGCCGCAGCACCGGGATCTCGGCCACACTCGAGCTGTAGACCGAGGAGGTGAACAGCCCGACGAAACGGTCCTCGCCGACCACGTTGCCCCGCGCATCGAATCTCCGCACCCCGACCGCATCCATATGGACGCTGCGGTGCACCCGAGAGCGACGTGACGACTTGGTGATGGTCAGCAGTCGCTGCTGGTCGATCGACTGGATGAGTCGCGCCGGCAGGGGCGTCGCGCTCCGCCGTTTGGACTCTTCGCTCTCGCTGCGCAGCAGACCGAGACCACTGCCCGAGACGAGACGCTGAAAGCTCTCGTCTCCCCGCTCGAAGCGGTAGCTGCGAAACCCGAGGAAGGTGTAGTGGTTGTCGAGCAGCCATTCGAGCAGGGCCACCGCCTCCCGGCGGTCGGCGTCGGGCACCGGCAGTGCCGCCGTCCCCAGCTCCTCTACCGCCTGCCGGGCTCGGTCCTGCATCGGCTGCCAATCGTCCACCGCCTGACGCACTTCGGCCAGAACCTCGGCCAGTTGGCCTTCGAGTCGAGAGAGCGACCGGCGTCCGCCATCGCGTTCCAACTCGATGTGCATCCACGACTCGGCCGGACCCTCCTCGGAGAACCCGACCAGCGAACCATCGTCCCGCCGCTCGACCCGAAAGATCGGGTGGAGCACCCGGCGGATCCGCTGTTTGCGGAGATGGAGTTCACCCGACAGGGAGGCCAGCAGGAAGGGCATGTCGTCGTTGACGATCTGCACCACCGAGAGGCCCCGCCCGCCGTCGCCTTCCGGGCTGAAGCTACGAATCTCGGCGACGCCCGGCGCTCGGTTCTGCGCCATCCGATAGAGCTCCGCCAGAGCCTCGGCCGTTCGCTCCAACGGCTGTTCCGCCAACTCGGTCTCCGGAATCGGGGCAAAGGCGCCGTCCACCAGAGCCTCGGCGGGCACGTCGGGATAGTCCTCCAGATGGCGGCGCAGGGCGGCGATGAGGTGAACGCGAAACTCTTCGCGCGACAGTAGCTCGGAATCTTCCATGGTGCACCTCTCTGGGGGGCGGATCGCCCGGGGCCGATCGGTGCCGAAAGCGTACCCCAGGTTGGCGCGCGGTGACACCACTCGTCCGGTAGCATCGGCGCGTGATGGCTCGGCTCTCCCCTTCCCCTGGATCCGGCCCGCGGCGCCGGCGCGGCGGGCGCCACCGTTCGCTGCTCGCGGCCCTGGTCCTCACGGTCACGCTCTGCGGCACCCCCACGACACGGGCCCAGACGACCCTGTCGCTGGAGATCACAGCCGCCGAGGGGTTCGCCGCCGAGGCCCGGGCGCTGGGCGGCCGTTCGGCCGAGCGGCACCAGACCCTGGCCCGATTCGTCGGTCTCGAGGAACCGGGGCCGGCCATCGCCGTGCAACTGGTCGACGAGGCGCACCCGGTCGCCCGGCAGACCGCTCATTGGATCTCGGGCTTTGCCGTCCCCGACCGCGACCTGACCGTCCTCTTTCCGGCTCGGGTCCCGGTCTATCCCCACGACTCTCTGCAGGAGCTGCTCGACCACGAGCTCCTGCACATCTTCCTCCACCGTTCGGTGGGCGGAAGACCGGTGCCCCGGTGGTTCTCGGAAGGGGTCGCCCTGGTCGGCTCTCGGGGCCTGTCGCTGACCGACCGGGGACAGGCCCTGGTGGGAGGAGTGCGGGGTGGCCCAAGGGACGTGGCCTCGCTCGAACGGTACTTCCGCACCGATCGGCGTGGCTCCCATACCGCCTACGCCCTCTCCGGTGCTTTTGTCCACCACCTCACCCAGCGGCACGGTGCGGGGTGGATCGGAGACCTGACCCGAGCGATGCGCACTGGCGCCTCCTTCGACGTTGCGCTCGAGATCGCTCTCTCCGAGCCGATCGAGGTCGCGGAGGGACGCTTCTTCCGTCGTTCCCGACTGCTCTATACCTGGCTGCCCTGGCTGTCGAGCGGCGCCGGCCTGTGGGTCCTGGTGACCGCACTGGCCCTGGTCGCCGGACGCCGCAACCGGCGGCGCACCGCGGCGATCGAGGCGCGCTGGGAGGCCGAGGAACGCCGGCGCGAGGCGCTCGCGGCCGCGGCGCAGGAACTTCACGAGCGCACCGAACGGGAGGGTCGGAGCGACCCGGGCGACGAACCACCACAGCACTGGGTGCACTGACCGGGGGATCCCCGGCCCGCTCGTCGCGAAGTCACACGATCCCGGGTGCCGCTCGGGTCTCGGGCGGTACCGGGTCGGCTACTCGGCGGCCCGCCCCCGGGTTAGGATGAAGCCTCGCTTCACCCCTCGGATCCGACGATCGATCACGTGGATCCCACTCTGGAAGGAGAGACCATGAGCCTCGAGAGCCTCCTCGTAACCCTGATCATCGGCGCCATCGCCGGATGGCTGGCCGGTGTCCTGATGAAGGGCGGCGGCTTTGGACTGATCGGCGACATCGTCGTGGGAATCGTCGGTGCCTTCGTCGGCGGCTGGCTCTTCGGGCTCCTGGGGTGGTCGCTCGCGGGAGTCGTCGGCTCCATCGTGACCGCGACGGTGGGAGCGATGGTGCTGCTCTTCCTGATCCGGCTCGTCAAGAGGTCCTGACGCCGCTCCGACTCACTCCGGCGTCGGCGCCTCGGGGCGCGGACGGTAGAGCACCACCAGGTGCCCGATCCGTTGCACGGTGGCGGCTCCGAGCCGGGCCTCGAGTTGACCGACGTCGGCGTCCTTGTCGACCCGTGAGCCCGCCAGTCGGACCTTGATCAGTCCATGGGCGGTCAGGGCCCGGTCGACCTCGGCCACCAGACCATCGGTCAATCCACGCTGCCCGAGCTGTACGACGGGGTCGAGGTCGTGCGCCGCCCCCCGGAGGCGTCGTTTGTCCGCCCCCGACAGGGGAAGCTGAGGGGCTGGGGAAGGAAGGCGAGGTGACGACGAGCGCTGGGCAGACATGGCCAGAGTCTACCGCGGCGAAGGTCGCTCAGCGGGACCGCTGTGCCACCAGGCCGAGCAGCCACAGACCGACAAAGAGGAGGACCTCGAGCGAAGGGGGCAGGGAGAAGGCGCCCACCAGGAGCGCGGCTCCGACCGCAGCGGTGAGGAGGCGAAGAGCCAGTTCCAGGAGCCGAAGGCCCAGCACGGCGCCGATCAGCCCCGTGACCAATGGCAGGAGCAAGCGGAGCCAGGTTCCACTCCAGACCGTCCACGGCAGCACCTTGGCGCCGAGCAGGCTGCCGACCGCTAGCCCTGCCACCACGGCCCCCACGCGTCGGGCCAGTCGCGCCACCAACAGCCCGACCAACCCGCCGACGCCCCCCACTGCCACCAGGGCTCCGGGCTCCGCCACGCCGACGACCAGGAGCGCCAGCTGCCAGCCGAGCAGGAAACCGAGTGCTGCCAGGGCCAACCAGAAGAGTTTGCGGCCGGCCACCAGCAGCAAGACCCCGAGCAGAACCAAGGCGACCTGTCCCGGGCGACCGGCCGGGGCCATCGCCGCAAACCCCTCTCCCCAAAGGGTTAGCCAGCGCTCGGCGTGGGCCAGCAACGACGGCGCCGCGGCGTGCCAATCCATGCTCAGCGGCTGCCGTCGGGAACCAACGGGCTGACCCAGAGCTCCCCCAGGCGCGAGGTCCCGGGGGGTGGCGAGATTCCCGCGCGCGGTCGGGTCAGCAGCCGCTGTTGGACCTGGGTTCCGGGCGGCACCCGCGTACCGGGCCCCACCACCACCTGCTCCAGGCGACACCCCTCACCGAGACTCGAACCCGCGAAGAGCAGGCAGTCGCGCAGGCGAGTGCCGGCCCCCCATTCGACTCCCGACTCGGCCACCACCCGACGCCAACGCCGCCGCGGGCCGGCGGTGCCCGGCGCCAACCAGTTGCGACGCCACCAGGGCAACTGGTCGAGCGCCGCCTCCAGGAAACGGCCCGGGGTACCGAGGTCGTGCCAACGACGACGGGTGGTCAACGAAACCAACGGCTGGCCACTGGCCAACCAGGGCTCCCAGAGGTCCGGCACGAAGTGGCTCTCGCCCTCCTGCGGCGGCGGCAGTCGGGCAGGGTCGAGGATCTGGGCGCCGGCGTAGACGCGACGCTGTTTGATCGGCCCGAACGAGCGCCCGCGGCGCAGCGAAACCACCCGCTGACCTTCGTCGAGGCCGACGCCGCCCCCGAACGACTCGGCATCGGCGCCGCGGAGGAGCAGCAGGGTCGCGGCCGCACCGGTGCGTCGGTGCTTCTTCAGCAGACGGGCCAGGGGCCATCGGCAGAGAGAGTCGCCGTTGACGACGATCAAGGCCTCGGCCCCGGCGACGAAGTCGCGCAACGGGGCCAGAGCTCCGAGGGTGCCACGCAGGGTGGGCTCGGTCGAGTAGGTCACCTCGAGACCGGCGGGGCGCCGACCCAGCGCCGCCGGAATCGCCTCGGGCCGGTGGTGGAGGTTGATCGCCACCTGCTCGACTCCGAGGCGCGCCAGGCGCTCCAGCGTGTGGAGGAGAATCGGTTTGCCGAGGACGGGGAGCAGCGGCTTGGGAGTGGTCTCGGTCAGGGGCCGCAGGCGCCGACCGTGCCCCGCCGCCAGCACGACGGCCCGAACCTCAGTCGTCACGGAAGGTCATGTCGCGCGAGGCGTCCGGGTTCTCGACCAGATAGTCCTCGTAGAGCCGCAGGTAGTTGCGACGTTCGGCCTGCTCGGGCCGGAACCCACAGCGCTCCGCAACCTTGTCGCATCCGGCGCCCTCGAACTCGGCGAAGTCGCCGATCGGGGTGTGATCGAGCGAGATCACCACACCGCCGAGGCGCCACACCTCGCGGTTCTTCTGGTAGCGGCGCGCCACCTCGTAGCCGAGACTCAGCAGGATCGCACGCATGCTGTCGACATCCGCCACTCGGGTCTGATGCTCGAGGCGAATCTTCGTGTGACCCTCGAACCGCGCCGGTCCCTTGAAGGTCAGTTGGGCCCCTTGACCATCGAGGCGCAGGCGCAGCAGATGGTTCTCCTTCTTGAGGTGGCCCTGACGGTCGAAGATCCAGTTGTCCTCGAAGGACGGAGCCGACACGCGCTCGGCCTGCAGTTCGGCCAGACGGTCCCGCAGCGCCGAGAGCTCGACTTCGGGGAACTTGAGCTCGCGCTCTTCCGAGGCGGCGGCGGAATGCTCTTCAGCCATCGCTGCTCTCGTCGGCGATGGCGCCGACCCGGTCGAGAAGGCGCGCGGTGCAGCGGATGCCATCGGCGAACTGCTCGAGGCTGAACTTCTCGTTCGGCGAGTGGAGACGATCGTCCGGGAGGCCGTAGCCCATGAGAAGGACCGGTACGTCGAGGACCTGGGAGAAGGTTCCGACGATGGGGATCGACCCACCCTCTCGCACCCGCAGGGGACGAGCTCCCCAGGTCTCCTCCATGGCGGCCATCGCCGCTTCCATGAAGGGGCCATCGGTCACGAGCAGCGATGGCGGGCCGCCGTGCAGGTCGGTGACCTCGACGGTGACGCCCGCCGGAGCGACCGACCGAACGTGTTCCTCGAAGCGCTGCGCGATCACCTTCGGGTCCTGGTCGGGCACCAACCGCATCGAGATCTTGGCGCCGCCCCAGGAGGGAAGTACGGTCTTCGCACCCTGGCCCTGGTAGCCGCCGAAGATGCCGTTGACGTCGCAGGTGGGGCGGACCGAAACGTGTTCGAGGGGGCTGTAGCCCTCCTCTCCCGCCAGGGCGGGTACCCCGATCTCGGCACGGTAGGCGGCCTCGTCGAAGGGCAGTTGAGCGATCTCTTGGCGTTCCCAGGATTCGAGGTCGCGCACCTCGTCGTAAAAACCGGGAATGAGGATCCGGCCGCTGACCGGATCCTTCAGCTTGGCGATGATCTCGGCCATGGCGTTGAGGGGATTGACCACCGCGCCCCCGAAGGAGCCGGAGTGCAGGTCGCGGTTCGGCCCCTGTACCTTGATCTCCATATAGGCCATCCCGCGCAATCCGTAGACGATCGACGGCTGTCCCGGTGCGAACATCGAAGAATCCGAGACCACGACACAGTCCGCCGCCAGTTCTCGGCCGGCGTCCCGGGTCACGTACTTCTCGATCGCTTCACCACCGGACTCTTCCTCCCCCTCCAGGAGCATCTTGACGTTGACCGGCAGCGCCCCGCGCTCGGCCAACATCGCCCCGATCGCCTTGAGATGCGTGTACGACTGTCCCTTGTCGTCGGTGGCTCCGCGCGCCACGACGTTTTCGCCTTCGCGGGTCGGCTCGAAGGGGTCGTGGCGCCACAGTTCGATGGGGTCGACCGGCTGTACGTCGTAGTGGCCGTAGAACAGGATGGTCGGGCGCCCCGGAGCTCCCATCCACTCGCCGTACACCAGAGGGTGGCCACCCTCGTCGATCCGACGGGTGATCAGACCCGCCTCTTGCATCCTCTCCTCGATGAAGCGGCTGCACCGCTCGACCTCGGCATCGTAGGCCGGGTCGGTGGAGATCGAGGGAATCCTCAGATACTCGAACAGCTCCTCGGTGTACTGGTCGAGTTGCTGATCGATGCGGGAAAGTACGTCTTGGGTATCGCTCATGACAGAAAGTCTCCTCACTACTGAGGGCCGGAGTGTACCAGTTTGGTCTACTGGACGAGGTGGCGGTTCGGGCCCGCCGAACCGAGTCGCTGGAGCTGGATTCCGTTGAGCACGACGTGCGCGACGATCGGCGCCGCCAGCCCCCCCCGCCAGCGGGTCAGGTAGGCGAAGAGGAGCCCGATCAAGAAGGCCAACAGGGTCCAGAGCCGGCTCGCCCGGCTGCGGCCGCTGTGGAGCGCGGCGAAGACCACACTGCTGAGCAACACCCCCCAGGCCGCCAGCAGCGCGCCCCGGAAGAAGATCTCCTCGGCCAACCCCGACAGCAGCGCCAGCCCCCACGCCTGGTCGCGGCGCAGAGGACCGACCAGGTCGGCCAGCTCCACCTCCAGCTCGGCGGCCAGCGGCAGGCGGACCACCAGGAGCCGCCAGAGCGCGACGAGGGCGAGTCCGGCTCCCACTCCCAGACCCACGTCGATGGCGACGCGGGCCGCGAGGCCGCCCGAACCCTCGGTCGGTCCCAGGATCAGCCCGGCATCGATCGGCTCTCCACCACTCCACCAGATCAGTCCGACCAGGGCCAGGACGAGGTAGAGGCCCGCCGCCCAGCGAAGCAAGGTCGAGGCTTCTGGCCTGGCGGAGGGTTCGGCGCTCATCGCAGGGGCTCGGAGGCCGCTAGACCGCCTCGAGCCGTCTCAGTCGTCGAAGGTCTTACCGGTCTTCTGCCAGTCCGCGAGGAACCGCTCGAGGCCGATGTCGGTGAGCGGATGGCGGTAGAGCTTGGCGAGCACCCCGAACGGGATGGTCGCAACTTCGGCTCCCAACAACGCCGCCTGGAGGAGGTGCTCCGGATGGCGTACGGACGCGACGAGAACCTCGGTCTCGAAGTCGTACTGACGATAGATCGTGAGAATCTCGGCGATCAGCTCCATGCCCACCCCGCCGATGTCGTCGACCCGACCGACGAAGGGAGAGATGTAGGCGGCGCCGGCTTTGGCGGCGAGGAGCGCCTGAGGAGCGGAGAAACAGAGTGTCACGTTGCACAGCGTTCCCTCCTGTCGGAGGGTCTGCACCACGCGCAAACCGGCCGGCCCCAGCGGCACCTTGACGACGACGTTGTCGCCCAACTCCGCCAGCCGCCGACCTTGCTCGAGCATGCCTTCGTAGTCGGTGGCCAACACTTCGCCCGACACCGGGCCGGGCACCAACTCGGCGATCTCGCGGACCGTCGGCAGGTAGGAGCGGCCCTCGCGAGCGATCAAGGATGGATTGGTCGTCACGCCATCGACCATCCCCCACTCGAGGCCGGTTCGGATCTCTTCGATGTCTGCGGTGTCGAGGAAAAAGCGCATGCTGGCTCCCTACGTATTCGGTTAGCTGTCGGTCTCTTCGTCCTGGCTGGACGACGTCTCGGAGGACGCCTCGTCCTCCTCTGTTACCTCGCGGTCGGCCTCCGAAACGGGGTTCTCGACCGCGACTTCGTCATCCATTTCGGCCTCTTCGTCATCCTCGCGGTCGACGACCTTGGCCGCTGCCCGCAAGGTGTCGTCGCGGTCGACGTCCATCATCTTCACACCCTGGGTGGCCCGGCCGATCCGCGACACCCCTTCGACCGGCGTCCGGAGGATCTTGCCTCCCTGGGTGATCAGGACCAAACCGTCGGTCTCTTCGACCGGTCGCACCGCGATCACCTCGCCGGTTCGCTCGGTCACCTTCATGTTGATGATGCCCTTGCCACCCCGTCCCTGCTGGCGGTACTCGTCGACCGCGGTTCGTTTGCCGAAACCCTGGGCCGTCACCGACAGCACGTCGACCCCCTCGTCGAGCACCGACAGCGAGACGACCCGGTCGCCCGACCGGAGGGAGATGCCCCGAACCCCTCGGGTGGCCCGCCCGAGGGCCCGCAAGTCGGTCTCCGGGAAGCGGATGGAGTACCCCCGCGCCGTCGCCAGCAAGAGATCACGGGCTCCGTCGGTGACCCGGACCGCCAGCAAGCGATCATCCTCGTCGATGTTGATCGCGATAATCCCGCCGGCTCGCGGGTTCGAGTAGGCGGCGAGTTCGGTCTTCTTGATCGTCCCCTTCTCGGTCGCGAAGACGAGATGGTGATCCTCCAGGAACTCCCGTACCGCCACGGTGGTCGCCACCCGCTCGCTGTTGTCGAGTTGAAGGAGGTTCACGATCGCTTTGCCGCGCGCCGCCGGCGAGAGTTCGGGGATCTGGTGCACCTTCAACCAGTGCACCCGACCGCTCTCGGTAAACACCAGGATGTAGCTGTGCGTCGAAGCCACGAAGAGGTGTTCGACGAAGTCATCCTCTTTGGTCGTCATCCCCGTCCGCCCCTTGCCGCCCCGATGCTGCTCGCGGTAGGTCTCGAGGGCCGAGCGCTTGATGTACCCTCCCGCGGTCACCGTGATGACCATGTCCTCGTCGGCGATCAGGTCTTCGATCGTCAGATCGCCGGAAGCCGGCAGAATCTCGGTGCGACGGGGATCTCCGTAGGCCTCTCGGATTCGACCGAGTTCTTCCCTGATCACCTGGAGAACCAGTTCGTCGGAACCGAGGATCGCCCGGAGGCTCTCGATCAGGGCCATCAACTCGCGATACTCCTCGACCACTTTGTCGCGCTCGAGTCCGGTGAGCTTCTGCAGCCGCATATCGAGAATCGCCTGCGCCTGGACCTGCGACAGCGAGAAGCCGTCCATCAGCGCCACCCGTGCCTCGGGTGGAGTGCGGCTGGCCCGAATGGTGGCGATCACCTCGTCGAGATGGTCCAGGGCCTTGAGAATGCCCTCCAGGATGTGGGCTCGCTCTTCGGCTTTTCTCAGGTCGTACCTGGTGCGTCGAATCACCACCGTCCGGCGGTGGTTGAGGAAGTGTTCGAGAATCTCCTTGAGCGTCAGCACCCGCGGCTGTTGGTCGACGATGGCCAGCATGTTGATACCGAACGACGACTGCATGGCGGTCATCTTGTACAGCTGATTGAGGATGACCTCTCCCACTTCACCCCGTTTGAGTTCGAGGACCACCCGGATCCCGTCCCGGTCGCTTTCGTCGCGCAGGTCCGAGATGCCGAGCAGTTTCTTCTCGCGGACCAACTCCGCGATCCGTTCGACCAGTCGCTTCTTGTTGACCTGAAAGGGCAACTCGGTGACGACGATCGCCTGGCGGTCACCCTTCGAAATCTCCTCGATGTGGGCCCGTGCCCGCATCCGCACCGTGCCGCGACCGGTTCGATACCCGGAGTGGATCCCGTCGATCCCGTGGATGGTGCCCGCGGTGGGGAAGTCCGGCCCCGGGATGTACTGCATCAGGCCCTCGAGGGTGATCTCTGGGTCGTCGATCAGGGCGATCAGGCCATCGACCAGTTCGCCGAGGTTGTGGGGAGGGATATTGGTCGCCATGCCCACCGCGATCCCCGAACTGCCGTTCATCAGGAGATTGGGGATCGCCGCCGGCAGCACCTCGGGTTCGACCTCCGAACCATCGTAGTTGGCTTGCCAATCGACGGTCTCCTTCCCGATGTCGTCTCCCAGCAACTCCTCTGCGAGGCGCTGCAGACGCACCTCGGTATAGCGCATGGCGGCTGGGTTGTCTCCATCGATCGATCCGAAGTTTCCCTGTCCATCGACCAGTGGGTTGCGCATCGAAAAATCCTGCGCTAGCCGCACGAGGGTGTCGTAGATCGCCGAGTCTCCGTGAGGGTGGTACTTTCCCATCACGTCACCGACGATACGAGCTGACTTTTTGTAGGGTCGACCGGCGCGGTTTCCCGCCTCCCACATACCGAACAGCACCCGGCGGTGGACCGGCTTCAGACCGTCCCGCACGTCGGGCAGCGCTCGACCGATGATCACGCTCATCGCGTAGTCGAGGTAACTGCGCTTCATCTCCTCTTCGATGTCCACCGGCAGGTGGCGTTCGACGGGGGGATTCGTTTCGTCTTGACTCATGCTCTGACCCTGTTCTGCTCGTTAGGCTCGCAATGGAGACGCGCGGCTCAACGCCGCCGGCTAGATGTCGAGGTTGTTGACCTCGAGGGCATTGGATTGAATGAACTCTCGGCGCGGCTCGACCTGATCTCCCATCAACACCGTGAAGATCTCGTCGGCAGCCACCGCGTCTTCGATGCGAACCTGGAGCAGTCGCCGCTTCTCTGGGTCCATCGTCGTCTCCCAGAGTTGGTCGGGATTCATTTCACCGAGACCCTTGTAGCGCTGCACGTTGAGACCCTTGACCGCGCGCTCGAAGAGCGACTCGATCCCTTCGTCGCGGTGGTCGTACTCGAATCGGTCCGCTCCCTGCAGCAGTGCGAGTCCCTCGGCGCCGAGAAATTGCAGCCCCTGTGGGTTCGAGACCAGCGACCGATACTCGGCCCCCCCGAGCAGGGCCCAATCGAGCCGCACCTGACGCTCGACTCCGTACCGACGCGAGACGAATCCGATCGAGAGCGTGCCGTGCTCCTCGTCGGGCGCCACCTCGACCCGGTCGAAGTCGGCGTCCTCGAGGGTTTCCGCCACCGCCCGCACCCGTTCGGCGTCGCCGAGGGTCACCTTGTCGGTCAGACCACCGAGGAGAGCAAGGCGAATCGCCTCCTCGGGGAATCCACGGGTCGACAGGCGATCGAGGCTGGCGCGGAACTGATCGAGACGTTCCAGGAAATGGGAGAGGCGCGCCCCGGCGAGTAGCTCCGAATCGCCGCCTTCGCCGTGACGCAGTTCGAGCTGCCAACGGTCGCGAATGCGCTCGATGAGGTACTCGCGGTACTCGCGATCGTCCTTGAGGTACCGCGATTGTTTGCCTTCCTGGACTTTGTAGAGAGGCGGTTGTGCGATGAACAGATGGTTGCGTTCGATGATCTCGCGCATCTGCCGGAAGAAGAACGTCAGGATCAGCGTGCGGATGTGGCTGCCGTCGACATCGGCGTCACACATGATGATCAGCTTGTGGTACCGCAGGCGCGAGATATCGAAGTCCTCACGGCCGATGCTGGTTCCCAGCGCCGCGATGATCGTCTTGATCTCCTCGGAAGACAGGATCTTGTCGAACCGCGCCTTCTCGACGTTGAGAATCTTGCCGCGCAGCGGCAGGATGGCCTGGAACCGCCGGTCCCTACCCTGTTTCGCGGAACCTCCCGCCGAGTCTCCCTCGACCAGGAAGAGTTCGGACAGTTCGGGGTTCTTCTCGGAACAGTCGGCCAGCTTTCCCGGCAGGTTCGAGGAATCGAGAGCACCTTTGCGACGCGTCAGTTCGCGAGCTCGGCGGGCCGCTTCGCGGGCAGATGCCGCTTCGACCGCCTTGTCCACGATGCGACGAGCGACCTTGGGGTTCTCCTCGAAGAAGGTAGCCAAGCGATCGTTCAGGACCTGTTCTACCCAGCCCTTGACCTCGGACGAAACCAGCTTGTCCTTGGTCTGGGAGGAAAACTTCGGATCCTGGATCTTGACCGAGACCACGGCGGTCAACCCCTCGCGGACGTCGTCGCCGGTCAGGTTCTCCGCCAGACCCTTGGCCAGGCCATTAGCCCCGATGTAGGCGTTGACGGTTCGCGTGAGCGCCGCCTTGAACCCTGAAAGATGAGTACCACCATCTCGGTTGTTGATGGTGTTGGTGAAGCAGTAGAGCTGCTCTTGGTAACTGTCGTTCCACTGCAGAGCGATCTCGACCGTCTCCTCCGACCCCTCGTCGCCACGGGTGTCCTCGAGATAGATCGGAGCTTCGTGCAACGGATTCTTGTTGCGCGACAGGTGGTCGACAAAGGAAGCGATGCCACCCTCGTACTTGAACTCGACGTTCCGGTCGGTCCGTTCGTCTCGCACGTGGACCTCGACGCCGCGGTTGAGAAACGACAGTTCGCGGAGCCGCTGAACCAGCGTGTCGTAGTGGAACTCGAGCACCGAGAAGATCTCATCATCGGGTACGAAGCGGACCTTGGTGCCGCTTTCGCTGGTGGTTCCGATGGCCTCGATCGAACTCTCGGGAACGCCGCGGTGGTAGACCTGGTACCAGACCTTGCCGTCGCGCTTGATCTCCAGTTCGAGACTCTCGGACAGCGCGTTGACCACCGACACGCCGACGCCGTGCAGCCCACCCGATACCTTGTAGACGTTGTGATCGAACTTCCCGCCGGAGTGCAGTTCGGTCATGATGACCTCGGCAGCAGACCGCCCCTCGCTGGCGTGGTGGTCGACGGGAATCCCCCGTCCGTCGTCTTCGACCGTGACTGAGTTGTCGGTGTGGATCGTCACCAGCACCCTCGAGGCAAATCCCGCCTGTGCTTCGTCGATCGAGTTGTCGACCAGTTCAAACACCATGTGGTGCAGGCCGGAGGCATCATCCGTGTCGCCGATGTACATCCCGGGGCGCTTGCGCACCGCCTCGAGTCCCTTGAGGACTTTGATGCTGTCTGCTGTGTACCCTGTGGTCGGCTCGTTCAAGAGGAGCTCCTTCGCTACGGCACCAAAACGGCACCCATCTGCTCACGACCCCCGGTCGAGGGCCTCAGAGACCCTGCTCACCCGCGGTGGGTGGACCATCGATTTCCCGGGGATTTGATCCCGGATGGGATCCTGTCGATTCTACCACGACCCAGTGCTCGAGTGCAAACTGTAAATCATTGATAATGAATGCTTTATATCTCGAACTACCGAGCCTCGACCAGAATCAGGCCGGAGTCAGCGCTCCCTTTCTCATCGACCACACACCACCCACCCCATCGAGATCCCAGACGGCCGGCCGCGAGGAGGTCGCCAAGGCCTGCGATCCTGGCCCGAAGGCCGACCAGAGGATCGCCAGGCGCTCCGGATCCAACTCCGTATCGAGGTCGTCGAGAAGGTAGAGCGGAGGGCGTCCCGCCGCCTCGAGTACCCGGCCCTGAGCGACGATCAACAGGAGTCCGTAGGCCTTGAGTTCGCCGGCCGAAGCGACCTGGCGCAGCTCGCGATCGTGCCAACGGAACCGCAAGGCATCGCGATGGGGACCGAGGAGAGGCCGGCGCTGTTCCAACTCTCGTCCTGCTGCCGATGTCCAGGCACTGCGCAACGCCTCGAGAGAGGGAGCAGCCGGACTCGCTCGGTACTCGATCGTCAGTGGCGGCAGGTCGAGTTCGACCTCGCTCCGCACGGCCTCGACGGCCAGGTTCAACTGCTCGATATACCGGCGACGGTCGCGCTGGATCTCCCAGGCCGCGTCGACCAGGACCTCGTTGTAGCTCTCCAAGGCGAGACGATCGTTCGATAGGTGCAGTAGCTCTCGTTTCTGCTGCAGCGCTCGTCGATAGCGCGCCAGGGGCGCCAAAGTCGCGGGCCGCAGACTCACCACCGCCCGGTCGAGAACCCGGCGGGCAACGGCCGGGCCGCCGGTAAGGAGTTCCTTCTCCGCCGCGGTCCAGAGAACCAGCGGAAGACAACCGAGGTGATCGACCAGCGAGCGGGTTTCGCCGTTCACCGTGCGGCGGCGCTCACCGCCACTCCACCCGTACTCGAGTTCGGTCCGCCCCCCCTCACCCACTGCCAGTGCCAGGTGGAAACCCGGGGCTCCGTGGCGGCACAACTCTGCCGCCTTCGGGGTCCGAAAGCTCCGCGTGGTGGCGGCCAGATACACCGCCTCCAGGAGCGACGTCTTGCCCGCGCCATTCGCTCCGAGAATGAGATGCGAACCGACCGACGGACGCCAGTCCAGGGACTCCAGATTCCTGAAGTCGCGAACGCGCAGCCGGTGCAGAGGCTGCGAGGAGGGGAGGGAGTGCACCGGGGATCGATCGCAGCGGATCGAACCTAGACGTGCATCGGCATGATCACGCAGAGGTACCGATCGCCGGCCTCGCCCTCGGGATCCTCAATCGGAAAGCCGACACACTGACTCTCTGCATCTTTGAGTTCGAGACGCACCTCGTTCGATTCGATCGCCCCCAGGAAGTGGCCGATGTAGTCGGGATTCAACCCGATCTGCACCGGTTCCCCGTCGTAGCGGCAGACCACTTGTTCCTCGGCCTCCCCGAGATCGGGGTTGGCCGCGCTGATGGTCAGTAGATCCGCCTCGAAACGCAGCAGGACGCCCCGAGCTCGTTCGCCCGACAACAGCGAAACGCGGCGCACCGCCAGTTGTAGAGCCTCGCGAGAAAGTACAGGCTTCTTCTCGTGGTCCCGCGCGATCACCCGCTCGTAGTCTGGAAAGGTCCCCTCGAGAATGCGACTGATCAACTCACGATCACCGATCCGGAACGAGAGGTGGTGTTCATTGCGTCGGAAGCGCACCGGCTCCTCACCCGAAAAGCGCAGGATCTCTTGCAGTGCCTTGCGCGGAACCAACACGCCCTGCGCCAGCCCTTCCGCTCCGGCACCCGAAAAGTCGGTTTCGACCCGAGCCAGTCGATAGCCGTCGGTGGCGACGAGTTCCAGCGTGCTGTCGGTGGCTTTGAAGAGAGCGCCGTTCAACTGGAAGCGCGACTCCTCGGACGAGATGGCGAAGAGGACCTTGCCGATCATCTGTCGCAGGGTCGCCAGGGGGAATTCGAGTTCGCTCGAGGATTCGACCTTGGGAAGGGTGGGAAAACTCTCCGCTTCGAGACCCCGAATCCTGAACCGGGATCGGCCGGACTCGATCGCGAGGTTGTTGCCTTCGGCCAGCGTGAGTCGCACCTCGTCGGCGCCTAGGGCGCGAACGATTTCGGTGAACTTCTTGGCTTGGACCGCCAACTGTCCGGGTCGGAGCACCTCCGCCCCACATCCCGTCGAGAGCGAAACGTCGAGATCGGTCGCCGCCAGGGAGAGGCGTTCTCCTTCCGCCTGAAAGAGAAGGTGGGACAGAACGGGAATGGTCGCTCGTCGTTCGACGATACCCTGCAAGAGGGCGAGTTCCGCTACCAGTTCTTCCCTGCTGACGACGATTTCCATAGTGCCTCCGTCTCCCGTAATGGAGGGGAAATATACCATAGTGGTCGTAGGAGAAGGCGCTGTGGAGAGAGCGGAAAAGAGGTCCACTTTCTAGGTAAGAGCAGGCGGGAACACGCCTCCACTGCGGCGGACGTCGTCGTGGAGAAGGAGTGGAAAAGAGGTGGAAGCCAGAGGAGAAACTGCCGTCTCGAAACCCTTCCACAGAACTTCCACAAGGTTGTTCGAGCGTCGGGGGACGACGTTGCGGAAAAGCCTTCCCGGAACCGCCGCGAGCGGGCCGAACTACGAGAAGTGCTGGACCATGGTCGCCAGCGTCTGCGCCAGGTCGGGATCTGATTCTCGCTGCTGCGAGATCTTGTCGACCGAGTACATCACCGTCGAGTGGTGCTTGTCGTTGAACTGACGGCCGATCTCGGGGTACGAGAGCTCCGTCAGTTCCTTGCACAGGTACATCGCCACCTGGCGGGGGAAGGAGATCATGCGGGCGTTGCTACGGCTCTTGATCTCGCTGACCTTCAAGCCGTAGTGACGGGCCACGAACTTGATGATGTCCGAGGCGGCGACGCGGCGGTGTGCGTCGGGCAAGATGTCCTTCAGGGTCTCTTGCACCAACTCCAGCGACAGCGGCCGGCCGGTGAGAGCGGCGAAGGCGCAGACGCGATTCAGGATGCCCTCCAACTCCCGCACGTTGGTTCGCACCTTCTGAGCGAGGAAGAGGGCGACCTCGTCCGGAAGATCCATCTGCTGTCGCTCCGCCTTGCGTCGCAGGATGACGATCTTTGTTTCGAGATCGGGGGGTTGGATGTCGGCGATCAAACCCCATTCGAAGCGACTCCGCAGGCGCTCCTCGAGGGCGCGTAGATTGCGGGGTGGGGCGTCGGAGGACAGGATGATCTGTCGCTCGGTCTGGTAGAGCGTGTTGAAGGTGTGGAAGAACTCCTCCTGGGTTCTCTCCTTGTTGGCGAGAAACTGAATGTCGTCGATCAACAGCACGTCGATGGTCCGGTAGCGCTCGCGGAAATCGGGCATGCGATCGAACCGAATCGAGTTGATCAACTCGTTGACGAACTGCTCCGCCGTTAGGTAGACGATGCGATACTGCGGGTGTTCCTCGGCTACCTGGTGGGCAATGGCGTGGAGGAGATGGGTCTTGCCCAGGCCGACTCCACCGTAGAGGAAGAGAGGGTTGTAGCTGTGCGAGGGACTTTCCGCGACCGCCCGGGCCGCGGCGTGGGCAAATTGGTTGGAGTTGCCGACGACGAAGGTATCGAAACGATACCGAGGGTTGAGTTCGGGTGGGGGTGCGCTGCGGCGCACCGAACGACGGTTCGTCTTCGGAACCGGAAGCGAGAAGAGGACTTGGAATCCTGGCCCCTTGAGATCGGCGATCGCTCGGTCGACGGTGGGGCGGTAGCTCTGCTCTAGGGTGTGTAGGAAGGCGTCGTTGGGCGCCTGCAGGACGATCCGATGGTCCTCTTCGGACTCGACCTTGAGGGGCCGAAACCAGGTAGAGAAGTCCTCGGGATCCAGCTGTCGCTCGAGTTCGCGGCTGAGACTGTTCCAGAGGCTATCGGTCATCGATTCGTCCATGGAATCCGCAGGTTTTCCACATCTTGTGGAAACTCTCTCCGGGGGCGTTGGGCCCCGGGGCTCGCATTGGGATTCCGGGGAGCGAAAGGGATAATAGCACACGGAAACCGGGCTGCAAGCGGCAGTTAGAGTTTTGTTTAAGCCAATATAAATCAATAGTTTAATACCATAGAGACGCCCTTGAAGCGGAGAGCGAACCCCGCCGCCGATCTCCTACGGTGGTACCGGCGTCAGGCCCGACCGTTGCCGTGGCGAAAGAACCAGAACCCTTGGCGGGTCTGGGTTTCGGAGATCATGCTGCAACAGACCAGAGTGGCCGTGGTCGAACCCCGTTTCGAGGCCTTCCTGAACAGGTTTCCGACCGTCACGGACCTGGCCGAGGCAACGCAGGACGAGGTTCTCGCCGCTTGGTCCGGGCTCGGCTACTACCGTCGAGCTCGCAGCCTCCATGCCGCGGCTCGCCGGATCGTCGCGGCCGGGGGCTCGTTTCCGCGCACCGCGGCGGCCTGGCGTGAGTTGCCGGGGATCGGCTCGTACACCGCGGCGGCGATCGCCAGCATTGCGTTTTCCGAAGTCGTACCGGTAGTCGATGGCAACGTAGAGCGGGTGGTGACCCGATACCGAGCGGTCGCCGGCGACCCGAAACGGGCCTCGATCCGACGGCAGATCGAGGGGCACGCCGTCCGGCTCCTCGAGCCGAGCGCTCCGGGGGAGAGCAATCAAGCCTTGATGGAGTTGGGGGCCACGCTGTGTCGCCCTCGACAACCGCTCTGTACCGAGTGTCCGCTGCAATCGACCTGCGAGGCTCGGCTGGCAGAGAGTGTGGAGCAGTACCCGAACTCGCGTTCGCGGCGCCGGAGCGTCGAGCGGGCGATCACCTGCGTGGTGGTCGAGGACCACGAGGGTCGCTGTCTACTCTTCCGGCGCAGTGCTGACGAGGTGCTGCTAGCGGGGAGTTGGGAACTGCCGTGGGTGGGTTCGGTCGATGTACCGATTCTGGCCCTGGCTGATCGCTACGGGGGCTCTTGGAATCTGGAAGGGGAGGTGGGAGAGGTTCGGCATGCCATCACCTTTCGGCGGTTGCGCGTGACCGTGCGACGGGGAAGGGTCGAGACGTCCCCGAAGTTGGCGGGAGACTTCGCCTGGCTCTCGGCGGCGGAGCGAGCCGAGGTCGCTACCTCGTCACTCGTCGACAAGGTGCTGGCCCTGGCGGCGACCCCGTTGGGAGGAGGGTCGGCGGAGGAGTAAGGCGGCGGAGCTAGGCTCTCAGCCGAGGGTTCCGCCCTGGCCCCCCGACAGGATGAACCAGCCGACGAGTTTGTCGTCGATCTCGCGGAGGCGCTTGGCCAGCAGGGTGCAGAGAATGCGCAGGAGGCGGAGGGAGGAGACCTTGTTGATGTCGAGAATACCGGTCACGACCTCCTTGGGGATACGCAAGACGACGGCACCCTTGTCGTGCGCCTTGGCCTCGGCCGACCGCGGCAAGTCATCGATCAGAGCCATCTCTCCGAAGTAGTCACCACGTTCCATGAAGGCGAGGGCCTCTTCGCCCGCCCCCGGAATGTTCTTGGTGATGCGGACCTTGCCGTCCAGCACGATGTACATGGAGTCGCCGAGGTCACCCTCCCGGAACAGGACCTCGTTGGGATGGTACTTCTTCTCCTGCGACAGACTGGTCAAGAAGTTGATCTCCATGTTCGAGAGTTTTTGCTCTTGGAACAGGTCCCGCTTGGTCGCCAGGTCCAACTGGAACGATCCGGTGGGCTCGTCGATGCCGGTCGGTGCACTGTCGCTGGTCGAGCCGGTTTCGGAGAAGAACCGAGTCAGGCGATGGTTGGTTTTCCGCAGCTTGATCGACAGGTTGCGCCACAGCGCCCAGTAGAGCGCCAACTCGAACTTCTGGTCCCGGTCGGCCAGCGCGCGGAGGGCCATCGGATTGATCAGGAAGAGTTCGCTTTCCGTCTCGCAGACGGTATCGACCGACCGCACGTCGCCGTCGAGAAAGCTGACCTCGCCGAAGATCTCTCCCGGCTCCAGGAGAGCGAGCTGGAACACGCCGTAGGGAGTCTCTCGTTCGACGCGAATCCGGCCGGAAACGAGGACGAAGGCATCGGCCGATCGCTCGCCTTCCTGGATGACCTTGGCCCCGGCCGGAAAGCGCACCTGAGAGATACAGGCCGCCAGGCTCTCGAGTTGTTCGACGGCAAAGTGGTCGAAGAGCGGAAAGATCGAGAGGGCGTTGACGGCACTCAAGACCCGGTCTCCCGGAGGGGCAAGGAAATGGGGCGAAGCAGCATGGCAAATGACGAGTAGGACTTGGTAGGTCTAGTCTATCTCAGGCCCGAGGTCCACGGGGTCACGCCGAGTCGACGAGAACGCGAGCGAGGATCTCGAGTGCCGCGGCGACCTGGTCGGCGGTGATGGTGTAGGGCGGTAGGAGTTCGAGAACCTCCCCTTGGAGCCCGGAGGGGAGCGTCAACAGGCCCTCGCGCAGGAGTGCGTGACTGGCCGCCACCGCCGCGCCGGGAGCCCCGAGATCGAGTCCCCAGAGCAGGCCCGTTCCCCGCACCACGATCCGTTCGTGGCGAGCCCCGAGTTCCTCCAGTCCGGCGGCGAACTCGCGACTTCGGGCCGAGAAAAAGCCAGCCACTTCGCAACTGCACAACAGCTCGACCGCCGACAACGCGGCAGCACAGGCGACGGGATGAGCGAGGAAGGTGGCGGTGTGGAGTGCCTCGCCACTGTCCGGCCAGACCTCGAGCAGATCCGCCCGTCCGAGAACCGCGGCCAGGGGGTAGCCGCCGCTCAGGGCCTTGCCACAGCAGATCAGGTCGGGGACCACCCCGTGACCCGATCCGGCGAAGAAGGGTCCGGTGCGGCCTCCGCCGGTGAGGAGTTCGTCGAAGACCAAGAGTGTGCCGGTGCGCTGGGTCAGGTGGCGCAGCTCGGCCAGCCAGCCCGGTGGCGGGTGGCGGACACCGCCCCGACCGAGAATCGGTTCGACGACCACGGCACCGACCGGATCCGGGCCCAGCAGGGTGGCCTCGAGCCGATCGATCTCGGTGCCGTAGGGCAGAAAACGGACGGCGGGATTCAGCTGCGCTGCGAAGGGCCGTCGAAAGTTCCGCCGGCCGGTGGCGGCCAGCGATCCGAGCGTGGTCCCGTGGTAGCTACCGTCGAAAGCGAGCACCGCACTTCGGCCGGTGGCTAGACAGGCGGTCTTGAGGGCGATCTCGACGGCATCGGAGCCGGAGATCGCGAAGTAGACTCGACTCTCGGTCCAGGGAGCGAGCGAGCTGAGGCGCTCGGCGAGTTCGATGCGGCGAACGTGAGCCTGGAGGTCTCCCAGCCCGTGCACGAGGAGCGCGCGTTGGGCATCTACGGCGGCTTCGATCACCGGATTTCGATGACCGAGGGCGGCGACGCCGAACCCTGAGGTGAGGTCGAGGAAGAGATTACCGTCGACGTCGAGCACGTTGGCGCCCCGAGCGGCCTGCCAGACGATCGGGCTCGCACCGCCGGCACGAGTATCGATGCCCGAGGCCTCGACCCGGCCGATGCGCTCAACCCACTGCCGCGAGCGGGGTCCGGGCGGAGGGGTCTT
Organism: Thermoanaerobaculia bacterium; assembly: GCA_030429235.1. Lineage (GTDB taxonomy): Bacteria > Acidobacteriota > Thermoanaerobaculia > Multivoradales > JAIOJS01 > JAIOJS01. The sequence continues at coordinate 121,346 of JAUIDB010000001.1, forward strand.
CACCCGGGGTCGGGCGGTACCGGTCAGGACGGGGTCGTGATCGGGGGCTACCACGAGGAGGGATGGCCACCTGTCATCAGGAGTGCAGGTCGCGGCGGCCCCGCAGGGAGCGACTCAGGGTGACCTCGTCGGTGTACTCGATGTCCCCACCCACCGGCATGCCGAACGCCAGGCGAGTGACTCGCAGAGACCGCTCGGCCAACCGGCGGGCGAGGTAGTGGGCCGTGGCCTCTCCTTCGACGTTGGGGTTGGTGGCGAGAATGACCTCCTCGACTCCCTCCAGGCGATCGAAGAGGGGAGGGATCGCCAACTGGTCGGGCCCGATACCCCGCAGGGGCGAGAGGGCGCCCTGCAGCACATGATAGCGGCCGCTGAACTCGCCGGTGCGTTCGATCGGATCGATGTTGAAGGGCTGCTCGACCACGCAGAGCAGGTGATCGTCTCGTTCCGGGTCGGTACAGAACGCGCAGGGATCGACGTCGGTGATGGCGCCGCAGCGACTGCAGTGGAACAGTTTCTGTTTCACTTCGAGGATGGCCGCAGCGAGCGTTTCGGCTTCACTGGGAGGCACCCGCAGCAGATGGTGAGCCAAGCGGCCGGCAGTCTTGGGGCCAACCCCCGGAAGGCGCCCCAACTCGGTGATCAGTCGCTTCAGCGGGTCGAGGGCCACGATCGACCTAGAACATTCCGGGGGGCAGACCCATGCCTCCGGCCATGGCCCCCATCTGTTGTTGCATCGTCTCGTCGACCTTGCGGGTGGCCTCGTTGACGGCAGCCAGGATCAGGTCCTGCAACATCTCCGGATCCTCGGGATCGAGGACATCCGGTTCGATCTTGATGCCGGTCAACACCTTGTGGCCCGACATCGTGACCTGCACCATGCCTCCGCCGGCCGAGGCCTCGACCTCGAGTTCTTCGAGGTCACGCTGCATCTTGGCCTGCATCTTCTGGGCCTGTTTCATCAGTTTCTGGATATTCATAGGGTCTCCTCGGGTCGACGCTGATGGCGCGAGTGGATTGGGTCAGCGGTCTCCCGCCGATTCGGGTGGAGTGGCTTCGATGGCGCCATCGAAGATCTGGAGCACGGCCTGGACCGTGGGGCTGTCCACCTCGCTGGGGAGTTCTTCTTCCTCCCGTTCCGGGGTTTCGGCGCGTGGGGCAACCTCTCCTTCGTGCACCTCGAACGTCGCTCCCTCTCCGAGAACCTCGCGCAGGGCCAGTTCCAGCGTGTCTCGGTTGCCGGTGCGATCGAGGGCCTGGCCGAGCCAACCGTCCTCTGGATCCTGCACGACGATCAGCCGCTGGCCGTCGAGCCGGAGTTCCTGGGCCTGACCGAGATGGGCCGCCAAAACCTGACGGTCGCGACGAACGCGGTGGAGAAGCTGCTGTACCGGGTCTGAGTCAGGGGCCGAATCGGGAGCTGGTGCTTCGGTCGGGAGACTGACGACGGGTGGGGGTTCGGCCGCGACTTCCGACGCCGACGCGGTACCCGGGTCGGGAGCGTCGCGCGCTCCGCGGTCGGAGGCCGTCAGGACGTGGCGGGAGGGAGAGGGTTCCCCGGGGTCGGCGGAGGGTCTCGACGAAGGATCAGGGGGCGGAGTGGAGGACGGCGTCCGGCCGAAGAGCCCCTCGACCGCTTGCACCTTGGGAAGCTCCGCCGCCCGTAGCAGAGCGATCTCGAGCGCCAGTCCGGGCGCTTCGCTGCGACGGAGCAGACTCTCGCTCTGCAGGAGGTGGTGGGTCCACCGCAACAGGTCTTCGTAGGAGGACCCAGCCACCAGTTCGGCCAGCCGTTGAGCTTCTTCGGTGGGCAGTTCGAGGCCGTCGGCCGGCGAGCCCGTGGCGAGGTGCAGCGCGTCCCGTCCGTAGGCCAGAAGACCGGAGTAGATCTGGCGGGGATCGCGCCCCTCGGCTTCGATCTCGCCCACGGCTCGCTGCAGCGTGGCCGCGTCACCCTCCAGCGTCGCTCGCAGCAGTTGGTGGAAGAGCGCAGGATCGAAACCGGCCAGGAGCCGAGCGGCCTCTTCGTCACTGACGGTTCCGGCGCCGTAGGTGGCGAGTTGGTCGAGCAGCGCTACCGCGTCGCGCACACTCCCGTCGCCAGCCCGCGCCACGAGCTTGACCGCGCTGGGCGAGATCGTGATCGATTCGGCCGCCGCGAGGGTCTCGAGATGGGCAGCGAGGACCGGCCCGGGAACCCGCCGGAAGTGAAACTCCTGGCAGCGCGAGAGGATGGTGGCCGGGACTGCCTCGATCTCGGTGGTCGCGAAGATGAAGACGAGGTGGTCAGGGGGTTCCTCGACGATCTTGAGGAGAGCGTCGAAGGCCTGGCGGGAGAGCCGGTGGACCTCGTCGAGGACCACCACCTTGTAGCGATTGTGGGCCGGTCCGTACCGCAGGGTCTCGGTCAACTCCCGAATCTGTTCGACTTTGGAGTAGGTCGCCGCGTCGACCTCGAGGACATCGAGGTCGGCCCCGGAGGTGATCTCGCTGCAGGCGCGACACTCGTTGCAGGGGTCAGCCGCGGGTCCGCGTTCGCAGTTGAGCGCCTTGGCCAGAACGCGGGCCGCAGTCGTCTTGCCGACCCCGCGGATTCCCGCGAATAGATAGGCCTGTGCGATGCGGCCATCGGTGAGTGCATTGCGCAGCGCGGTCACCACCGGCTCCTGGCCGATGAGGCTGCTGAAGTCCTGGGGTCGCCACTTGCGGGCGAGGGCCTGATACGTCATGGGTCGTGGGCTGGCAACCAAGGCGTCAGCCGTCGACGAAGGGTTCCGGCGAATCTGCGGCACCCGGCGCGTGCTCCTTATCGCTGCTCCCTTCCGGTCCTGACGAGGTTCGGAACCGGCCGGTGCACAGGACCCGAACCCTTCGTCGGCGGCTGCCGAGGCCCTGATCGTACGACGCAGGGGTCGGCTTGTCCACCGGACCGTCGACGCCGGCGTTGCGGAGGTGGCCAAAACTAGTTTAGAATGACGCGCTTCCGCGTCTTGGCGCGGAGGGGAGGCTTCGGCAAGTGGACGATCGAGACTTTATGGACATCGCCCTCACCGAGGCTTCCGAGGCGGCTCGGCTGGGCGAAGTTCCGGTCGGGGCGTTGGTAGTTCGAGATGGCGAGGTCCTGGGACGAGCCCACAATCGCCGAGAGGTCGATCGCGACCCGTTGGCTCACGCCGAGCTGCTGGCCCTGCGCCAGGCGGCCCGGGCAGTGGGAGGGTGGCGATTGGTCGGATGCACTCTCTACGTCACTCTGGAGCCGTGCGCGATGTGCGCAGGAGCTCTGGTCAATAGTCGGATCGAGCGACTGGTCTTTGGCGCCAGCGACCCGAAGGCGGGTTTTTGCGGTAGCCTAGGGGACTTGGTGCGCGATCCGCGGCTCAATCATCGCCTCGAGGTGGTGTCCGGAGTCGAGGCGGAGGCGAGTGCCGAACTACTCAAGGAGTTCTTCCGGCGGCTACGACAGCGCTGAGAAGGGCGGCCGGCGCGGGCCGGGGTTCTTTGGACAACAGAACGTGGAGAGGTGACCGAGTGGTTGAAGGTGCACGCCTGGAAAGCGTGTGTGGGGGCAACTCTACCGAGGGTTCGAATCCCTCCCTCTCCGCCATGAACCGTAAGAATGGGGGAACTCCGGTTCCCCCGAAGTACGGAGAGGTGCCGGAGTGGTCGAACGGGGCGGTCTCGAAAACCGTTGACCGTGCAAGCGGTCCGAGGGTTCGAATCCCTCCCTCTCCGCCATATCGCAATCGAATAAAAACCCACCAGCTGGGTGGTCGCATCGTTGAGCCCGAGCGAGATGCGATCCCAACCAATCGCGGAGGAGATGGTGGCCAGACGGCCGCGGCTCCCCCGCCCAACCGAAGAGGACAGAGATCGTGAAGAGGACTTTTCAGCCCAAGAATCGCCGCCGCAAGCGCACCCATGGCTTCCTGAGCCGCATGAAGACCCGGCAGGGCCGAGCGGTGATCTCCCGCCGTCGCAGCAAGGGCCGCAAGCGCCTCTCCGTGTGACTTCCGGTCTCGAGGGTGAGGACCGGCCTGCCGGTACGCCCTCTGCGGTCCGAACCGAGAGGCTGACCCGCCGAGATCGGCTGCGCCAGCGACGCGACTACCAACGCTGCTATCGACGAGGTCGTCGCAGGTCGGGAGCGCACCTGATTCTCTACGTTGCCGAGAACGGTCTCGGCTCTCCCCGGTTGGGGACGACGCTGAGTCGAAAGGTCGGAAACTCGGTCGTGCGGCACCGGATCAAACGACGTCTGCGTGAAATCTACCGACGTTCTGAGGTGCGAGCGGTCCTACCCGCGGTCGACATCGTGGTCCACGTGCGCCCTGGCTGTGGAGAGCTCGACTTTGCTGACCTGCGCCGGGAGTTGGAGTCCCTCCTCGCCGAGGTCTGCCGCCCCCGGGGCCGGAGCCGGCGGCGATGAGGCGAGCCGTGGCGCTGCTCTTCGTGGGCTACAAGCGCTGGCTCTCTCCGCTGCTGCCGTCGGCATGTCGCTTCACCCCTACCTGTTCGGAGTACGGGCGACTGGCCGTACTCCGCCACGGCGTCTGGGTCGGCCTGCTCAAGACCCTGGGCCGCTTGTTCCGGTGCCAGCCTCTTCACCCTGGCGGAGTCGATCTGCCGTGAACCGAACCACTCCGTCAGGTTGCCCTCGCCTACCAAGGGTGGCCCTTCGATGCCCGAAAGGAAGTTCCCGACGTGGATGATCGCAGGCTCCTCCTGTTCTTTGCCATCTCGCTGGCCATCTTGGTGGGCTGGCAGATGTTGGTCCCGCCGCCGCCGCCGGTCGAGGTGCCCGCTCCGACCGAAGCGCCGACCGAAGCGCTGAACGAGGGCCCGGCCGGGCTGCCTGGGGGCTCCTCGCCCTCTGCCGCCGATCCGGGAGCCGAGACCCCGCCTCCCTCCCCGAGCGAGGAGCTGGCGCCGATCGCCGCCACCGGTCCTGCCCGGGCTGTCGTCGAGACCGCTGCCTACCGGGCCGAGCTCGACAACCGGGGAGCGCAGCTCGTCTCCTTTGTCCTCAAGGAGCACCTCGATAGCGTAGGAGAACCCCTCGACCTGGTCCGGCAGCGCACCCAGGGCCCTTGGCCGCTCGGTCTCGTGGATGGCGAATTGGCGCCACACCCCCTCGACGAGGCGCTCTTCGAGCTGGAACGAAGCGAAAGCGGTACCACGACCACGTTGGTCTACCGCTACCACGGACCCCTCGGATCGGCGAGCAAGAGCCTGACCTTCGATGAACGCGGCTTGATTGATGTCGACCTCGAGGTGGCGGGCGGCGGCTGGGGGGTCGTGCTCGGACCAGGCATTCGAAACCAGGACCCCGACGCGCAGGAGACCCGCTTTGCCAACCGCAAGGCGATCTTCCGGACCGACGGCAGCATCGAGACCGAGCGGGTCGACAAGCTGGACGAACTCCAGACCTGGCCGGGGGCGGGGCTCTCCTGGGTGGGAATGGAGGACACCCACTTCCTCGCCGCGTTCCTGCTCGAGGGGGGAGTCGCGGGAGCGACGCTTCAGCCGGTAACCCTGTCGAACCCCACTGAGCGGCCGGATGGGACGGTCGAGGACTCCCCCGGTGATCAACGCATTCCGCGAGACCTGACACCCTTCCGTACGGAAGACGCTCTCGACAAGGAGGCACGGGGTCTGGCGCGCGACGGCCGGTGGGTCCTCAGCGCCACCGGCGCCAAGCTCTCGTTTGGCGCCTACTTCGGTCCGAAGGAGTTCGACCTCCTGGCGGACCTGGGCCAGGACCTCGAGAAGACGGTGGAGTGGGGAGGCATCCTGCGCCTGGTCGTCCGTCCCTTGTTGGCTGGGTTGAACTGGCTGCACGACAACGGCGTACCGAACTACGGATGGGCAATCGTCCTGATGACGATCGGCCTGAAGATTCTGCTCTTCCCGTTGACCCACAAGAGCTACGTGTCGATGCAGAAGATGCAGAAGCTGCAGCCGCAGATGAAGGCGATCCGTCAGAAGTACCGCGGCAAGATGCGCGACAAGAGCGGGCGCATGAACCTCGAAGTTCAGAAGAAGATGAACGAGGAGATGCAGGCCCTGTTCCGTTCTGAGGGCGCCAGCCCGACCGGCGGCTGCCTGCCGATGCTGCTCCAGATGCCGATCTTCTTCGCGTTCTTCCGTCTGCTGTCGACGGCGGTGGAGTTGCGGCACGAGCCGTGGGTGCTGTGGGTCCAGGACCTGTCGGCTCCGGATCCCGTCTATGTGCTCCCGGTACTGATGGGGGCCAGCCAGATCCTCCAGCAGAAGCTAACCCCGATGTCGGCGGACCCAATGCAACGCAAGATCGTCCAGCTCTTCCCCTGGATGTTCACGATCTTCGCGTTGAGTTTTCCCAGCGGCCTGGTCCTCTATTGGACGGTCAACAACATCTTCACGATCGCTCAGACCGCGGCCTACAAGAAGTGGCGCGAGCGTAAGGACGCGGAAGAGAAACTGCTAGCCCAAGCCCGCAAGGCAGAAAGGAAACGACGATGACCAAACGGTACTTCTCCGGACCCACCGAGGCACAGGCCATTCTGGAGGCTGCGACCCACTTCGGCCTCGCCCCCGAGGAGGTGGCGTTCGAGCCGGTTTCGCGAAAGGGTTCGCTGCGCGCTCGGACCAAGAGCATCATCGCCGTGGACGACGAGGCGCCGAAGCGCGTCGCGGCCCCCGAGGCGGCGGCGGCCGAGGTCGCGCCGTCGACCCCGCTTCCCCGGGAAGAGCCAGGTCCGGCAGATGAGGTCCAGAGCGTGACGGGGGAGGATACGGCCGAGACGCTGGCCGAGCCGGCCTCGGCCCCGGCGCCCCCCGAGGTCGAACCGGCAGAGGCCCAGCCGGCCCCGGCTCCACCAGTCGAGGTCGAGCCCGCGTCCGTGGGCCCCGAGCCGGCACCGTCGGCTTCAGCCGCCAAGGAGCCGCCGGCCGAGATCGACCCGGAGGAGGTGCGCGGCCGTATCGTGGCGGCGATGGAGGCGCTCCTCGACCTCGCCGACCTGGACGTCGATCCCGTGGTCGAGGCGGGGGGCGATCTCCCCACGGTCAACGTGACCGGCCCCGACCGAGAGTGGTTGCTCGATGGCGAGGGTGACCTACTGCTCGCGCTCGAGCACCTGGTGGGGCGAATGCTCTATCGTTCCGGCTCGCCGGTCGACCGTGTTCGGGTCGACAGCGACGGCTACCGCGAGGCGCAGGACGAGGCCCTGAGGAAACGAGCCCGCCAGGCCCTAGAGGAGTCAGCCGACACCGGAAAGCCGGTGGTCTTCGAGCCCTTGCCCCCAGCAGAACGTCGTGTCGTTCATCTCGCGGTCGAGGCTTCGGGCCTGGGTTGGTCGCGGAGCGAAGGGTCGGGATATCGACGCCGGGTGCGGGTCGAGGCGACCGCGGAGACCGCGGGCAGCGCCGAGGTTTCACCGTCCTGATGCTACCCGGTGGCCAAGCGGCATGTTTCACGTGAAACATGCCGCTCGGGCCCCGGCCGGCCGGCGCCGGGAGAGGCCCGAGCTGTTTCACGTGAAACAGGGGCTTTAGGTGGCGGTCGACCTGCCCGACTACGCGCAAGAGGAGTTCTCTCGGGCCCTGGCCTCCTTGTCGCCGGAGGATCTGGTTTCGCCGGCTGTCGGGATGCTCTGGGCCCACTACCAAGAGCTGCGCCGGTGGTCGCCGCGCCTGTCGCTGGTCGGGCCGGGGACGGCCGGCGAGGTTCTCGAGCGACACTACGGTGAGGCGCTGTGGGGGCTGTCCGTCTGTCCTCGCGTTGCCGCCGTGCATGTCGACCTGGGCTCAGGGGGTGGTTTTCCGGGGTTCGTACTGGCTGCGGCGCGGCCCGAGTGGGACACGACGCTGGTGGAGCCGCGGAGCCGCAAGTGGACCTTTCTGGAGTCTGCGGCTCGCCGGGCTGGATTGTCGCTCAGAGTGCTCAATGCTAGAGTCGACACCCGGCTGCCGCCGGGTTTTCCCCCGGCGGTCGACGTGGTGACGGTGCGTGCTTTGAAGCTGCCCGCCGCCGCCTGGGAGGCGGTAGTCGAGACGCTCGCGGTCGACGGTCGCGTCGTATGGTGGCAGGGGGCGGAGAGTGTCGAGGTGCCAGCGGGTCTGCGGATTGTCGAGGAGGTTGGGCTCTTCGAGAGTCGGACACGGAAGATCCTGGTGGCCGTACGAGAGTGAGCCCGGCGGGCTCGGTGGTGGTTCGAGGGGCGCCACGGCGATACGAGACGTAAGAGAGGAACGGTTACTGAAATGAGCGTGGTGGCGATCGCCAATCAGAAGGGCGGAGTGGGGAAGACCACGACCGCGATCAATCTCGGCGCAGCGCTGGCGGCTCTCGAACACCGGGTCCTGTTGGTGGACTGCGACCCCCAGGGAAATGCGACCCGGGGGTTGGGACAGCAAGCGGGGTCGCCGAATCTATACCACGTCCTGAGCGACGGGGTGGCGGTGGGCGAGGCGATCCGTTCGACCGGGTTCCCCAATCTGGACCTGCTGCCCTGTGACCGCGACCTGGTCGGGGTGGAGGTCGAGTTTGCCCGGCAAGAGGGGTGGCAGACACGGCTGCAACAGTCGCTGGCGGGGCTCGACCAGGAGTACTCCACCATTCTCCTGGATTGCCCGCCATCGCTGGGTCATCTCACGGTGAACGGGTTGGTGGCTGCCGATGCGGTTCTCGTCCCGCTCCAGTGCGAGTACTTCGCGCTCGAAGGCCTGAGCGAACTGGTGGCGACGATCGACCGCGTTCGTGCGGCTTTGAACCGCAAGCTCGAGATCGGCGGAATCGTGCTCACGATGTTCGACGACCGCACCAATCTCTCTCGGGACGTCGAGGAGGAGGTGCGACGACACTTCGGACCCCGGGTCTACCGAACGACCGTGCCCCGCAACATCCGACTCGCCGAAGCACCGAGCCACGGTTGCCCCGTCCTGGAGTACGACATCAAGTGTCGCGGTGCGGAGGCCTACCTGGGTCTGGCGCGAGAGTATCTGGGAAGGGTGGCCTGAGGTGGCGAGAAAACGTGGGCTGGGCCGCGGCCTAGATGCGCTGCTGCAGGCGCCGTCGCCGACGACCCCGGAGGAGGGCTCAACCAGCGGCCCGCAACGCCTCTCGCTGGATGCCATCTCTCCCAACGACAATCAGCCTCGCCGCGACTTCGACGAAGACGCCCTGGCTGGCCTCAGCGCTTCGATCGCGAGCCAGGGCCTGGTCCAGCCGATCGTGGTCACACCCCAAGGCGACGATCGGTACCGGATCGTCGCCGGCGAACGCCGCTGGCGCGCCGCCCGCATGGCCGGGCTGGGCGAGGTTCCGGTGGTGGTGCTCGAGGTCGAAAGCGAGCAGCACCTCCTGGAACTGGCCCTGGTAGAGAACCTGCAACGCGAGGACCTCAACCCGGTCGAGGAGGCGATGGCCTTTCAGGCTTTGGTCGACGACTTCGGGTTGTCACAGAACGAGCTGGCGCAACGGGTCGGCAAGGCGCGCTCAACCGTGGCTAACTCGCTGCGACTATTGAACTTACCAGATAGCGTGCTCGGTTTTTTGCGCGAGGGACTGCTGTCGGCGGGGCAAGCCCGTCCCCTATTGGCCCTGTCCGGCGACGAGGAGCGAGTGCGACTGGCGCAGCAGGCCGTGGACCATGACTGGACGGCCCGCGAGGTCGAACAACGAGTGTCCCAGATCGGCTCTCAGCGCGGCGAGCCGTCGACCCCGGCGGCCACCGCGCCGCCCCGCGACGTCCACGATGGTGCAGCCGAGGAGGCGCTGACGCGCCGACTCCAGACCCGGGTGCAGATCCACCGCCGTCGCGGTGGCCGCGGCCAGCTTCGTCTACACTTTCATTCGGAGGAAGAACTGATGCGTCTCTACGATCTACTGGTACAGGCGGCGACATGAGCCGGCGGCGCAGTCAGCTCGACGGGTTCCTCGACGCGGGCTCGGAGCTCGAGGGTACGTTGCGTTTTCGGGACACCTTTCGGGTCGAGGGGACCTTCCGGGGTGAGGTCCGTTCCGGCGGGGAGTTGCACGTCGGTGAGCAGGGCGTGGTCGAAGGCGAGTTGGAGGTCGGGAGGCTTTTCGTAGTGGGGCGGGTGCAGGGTTCGGTCCGCGCCTCCGAGCGGGTCGTGATCGCGCCTGGCGGCAGGCTCGAGGGGGATCTCAAGACCCCGAGTCTGCGGTTGGAGGAGGGAGCGATCTTCGACGGCTACTGCCAGATGACCCAGGCGTTGGAGGATGCGGCCGAGAAGGAGAAGGCCAAGGTCCACCGCCTGCGCGATGGACGACGCTAGGGCGCCGAGGCGACGAATTCACGGATCGTCGCGGGGCAGCGACCCCGGTGCTGCTCGCTGGCCTAGCAAGGCCTCGTACGAGGGCAGGAACGAGAGCGGCCGGGAGGCGAGTTCTTCGGGCTCGAGCACTCCGGTCAGGGGACGACCATCGAGGTCGCGGGCGATCGGTAGGCCCAGCGCGTAGAGGACGGTCGGAACGACGTCGACCAATGTAGCCTCGGCCACATAGGAAGAAGCGCGAATTCCCTCGCCCCTCAGCAGCATCATGCCGTCGCTTTCGGCCCCCGCGATCCCCTGCCGTCGCCTCTCGGTGCGCCCCCGGTGCCGCCACCAAGGCGAACCTCGGTAGCCGTGAGTCGATAAGACCACGAGGACCGCCGGCTGGGTCGTGCTCGACCAGAGCTCGGCCAGGACCGAATCCAGCCAGCGGTAGTAGGTCGTCAGCCCTCGAGCGGCGGCGCTGAACTCGCCCTCTCCGGTGCCTTCGAAGGGGCTCAAGAGGTAGGCGCCGAAGGTCTCACGCGACGCCTGGGCCAGGCCGGGGAGATGCAGATACACCGCGCGGGCCGAAGGGGCTTCGCCGGCGCGAATGCGAAAGCGCGACGCGAACTCCTGGTCTCGGCGCATCGGGTTTTCGGTCAGAGCTCGGATCGAGGGGTCGAGGGCGCTGACCCAGGGGGACACCGCCAGCGAGCCGGAGTCGATGGTGAGCGGCGCATCCGGTTCCTCGGCAGTGTCCGAAAACAACAAGTCCGAGCGACTCCTCACCGCCAGCGGCCAACCGGTCGTTCCCGAACCTAGGCCGAGGCGCTGAGTGATCTCCCAGGCGGTCGATGCCTGGCGGTCCTCCGGCTGCACCGCACCCGCGGGGGCTGCACCCACCAACCACGGCATCCGGCCCGCCCCCCCCGGGAGTAGGAAGAGCTCCGACCCTGAGCCCAGGGCTGGCGCCCGGTAGATCGTCTCGTCCCGAATCCCGTGCTTGAAGGGCCATTTGCCGGTGACCAGGGAGGTCAAGGCAGCCTGCCTCCGCAACGGGCGTAGGGTCTCGAGCCGTGCGAAGCTACCGACCCGCAGGGTTTCGGCCAGAAACGGGAGTTGGCCCTGCTCACTGAGAGGCAAGATGACCTCCAGGGAAGCGCCCTCCAGGCTCACGAGCAGCAGGTTCACCGGACGAGGCTCTTCGACCGCGGAGGCGAGGGTGGAGTCCGGTCGCGGCTGGTACGCTTCCCGACGCTCGACCATCACGTACAGCGACCCCACGGCCATCAGCCAGAGGAAGAGCTGGCTACGGACGCCGTAGCGGCGGTCGGCCAGAGTATGGAGCAGGGCGGTGTAGAAGGAGGCCAGCGCGGCCAGTCCCAGGACCGCCGCTGCCTTGAGCAGTCGGGTATTGACCCCGGGAGGCAGGAGGTAGGCGTAGAACGAAGCGTGGAACGCGAGCAACAGCGCCACGAAGGCCAGCACGGCGCTGCTCGCCCAGGGTAGGGCCCGGAGGACGCGACGCGGCTGCCACAGGGTCCAGGGGCCGAAGAGCGCCGCGCCGAGCAGGGCCCCAGCCAGGACCGAGACCGCGAGTCCACCACCCACACGGCTCCAGGTCAGAGGCAGGTTGGGGTTGAGGAAGAACAGCAGACCCGTGAGATGAGCTCCCAGCAGCCCCCCGGGGAGGAGAGAGGTGAGGGCCGCGTAGCGGCTTCGAACCGGGGTCATGCCCCGATCCTCTCACGGAGCTGCCCCCGCCGGAACTGGCCCCGCGGCGCCCGGTGACTCGTGGTATCGTCCCCTGCCGATGCCCGCCGTCACGCTCGATTCCGTCGCCGTTGCCCTCGATACCGCCGATCGTGGTCAATTCTCGACCTGGTGCTCCCTCTTTGGCCCTCGGGTCGGCTTTCTCAAGGTGGGCCTCGAGGCCTTCGTGCGCTGGGGGCCCGAGGCCGTGGCCGAAGCCCGTGAGCACGCCCGAGGGCTCTTTCTCGACCTCAAACTCCACGACATCCCGAACACCGTGGCGGGGGCAGTGCGATCGGCCGAGGACCTCGGCGCGGATCTGCTTACGGTTCACGCCGGCGGGGGGGGCGTCATGCTCGAGGCTGCCGTCGCCGCGAGTTCCAGGGTGCGGCTTCTCGCAGTGACGGTCCTGACCCACCTGGATGCTGCAGGCTTGCGGCAGCTCGGTTCGACGGAGAACCCTCGGCAACGAGTCGCGGCTTGGACGGCCTTGGCCGCGACCGCCGGCTGCGCGGGGGTCGTGTGCTCGCCGCGCGAGGCTGCGGATACCCGTCAGCAGCATGCCGAGGGGTTCCTGATCGTCACGCCGGGGATTCGGTCCGCCGGGGTAGGGGCGGGAGATCAGAGACGCACCATGACCCCGGCCCAGGCTCGCGATGCCGGCGCGGACCTGCTAGTGATCGGCCGCCAGTTGACCCGAGCAGACGACCCCCTGGTCGCGCTCGATCGGGTCGCCGCCGAACTCGCTTGCTAGGCCCCGTCGCGGGCTCTCGGGGGCGACAACACCGCTAAACCCTGAATCGGGGCTCGTCGATCTCCAGGTTGAAGCTCCAGTTGTAGGTGTAGCCTGGGAACTCGATCGGAACCACGAACTTGCACGACATGCGCACGCGTTTGGTCCGTAGGTCGACCTTGACGTTCTCCTTCTTGACCGGCAGGCCCAGCTCCTTGGCTCGATTGACGATTGCCTGTTCGAGCTTGTCGTTGCCGGCACGAGAGTACTTGGCCTGCTCGGACATGAAGTCCTTGAGTTGAGCCGCCTGCACCCTCACCGGCACCATCTTGTAGGCGATCAGGGCCGATATGGCGAATGCCGCCAGCCAGATCATGCACCCGAGTTTTCCCTCGCCCGCCTGTCGTACTCTCTGAATCACGTGTCGTCCCTCCTTGAGGTTGCTCGGCAAGTCTAGCAGGGAACGGCGGATGGCTGGCCGTTCAGCGCACCCAGCGGGGCACCGGGCGCGCTGCGGCCGGCCCGGCGTCGTTCCAGTAGACGAACAGGAGCCGTCCGCGCAGGGAGCGCTCGGCCGCGGTACCCCAGAATCGCGAATCATGGGAAAGGTCGCGGTGGTCGCCGAGGACGAAGAAGGCACCGGCCGGTACGAGCTTCGACTCCAGGTGGTCGCGACGCCGGAACTGATCCTCGAGAAAGGGACTGTCGCGGTAGGTGCGGGGGTCCGAGTGCACCTTGTAGCCGGACTCGTCCACGGCGCTACCGTCGAGGTAGAGCTGCTTCTCGCGGATCGCCAGCCGTTGGCCCCCGGTGGCCACACAGCGCTTGACGAGCGCTAGTTGGGGAGCGCCCGGGGAGCGGAAGGACACGACGTCCCCGGCTCGGACCGGACGCAGGGGAAGCCAGTCTCTTTCCCAGGCGTAGCGGGCGGGGCCATAGATGAACCGGTTCACCAGGATGTGGTCGCCGATCTCCAGCGTTGGAGCCATCGAGGGACTCGGAATCTGTACCGCTTCGACGAGAAAAGTGCGGGCAAAGAGAGCGAGCAGGGTGGCGATCAACCCGACCCGGAGCAGGGTTCCGACGGGGCCTCGTCGATCCGTCCGTCGTGACCTCGTCGGCTGGGATCGTGCCGAGGAAGCCCCGTCCTGGGACATCAGCGGATGATCTGGAAGGAACGGCCCCAGCGACTCTTGGAAACGAACCCCAGCGCAGTCCGACCGAGTTGGCCGATCTTGTGGCCCCAGCCGTACCATTCACCGTCTGGCGTCTCTCCGCCGTAGGACCAGTAGATCAAGAAGGCTCGACCTTTGATCAGCTCGCGGGGCACCGAGTGCCAGTAGCGCGAGTCGTTGGAGTGATCGCGATTGTCCCCGAGAAAGAAGAACTCGCCCTCCGGCACGGTGTACGGGGCCATGTTGTCGCGGCGCCAGTGTCGATGCCGACGATTCCTTCGTTGGGCGACCTGAGGGTCACTGTGGATGGCGTAGTCGGAGTCCGAGACCGCTTGACCGTTGACGAAGAGCTGCTTCTCGATGATCTCGACCGTGTCGCCACCGACGGCCACACACCGCTTCACCAGGTCGATCGACGGGTCTACCGGTGAGCGGAACACGACGATGTCGCCCCGCTCGGGATCGCGGTTCGGGGCGACCCACGGCAGGGGACCACCGTCGGGACCGTAGATGAACCGGTTGACGATCAGATGGTCTCCGACCAGGAGGGTGTTTTCCATCGACCCACTGGGAATGTAGAAGGTCTTGAGAATGAACGTGTTGGTGAATCCCAGAAAGAGGCCAGCCACGAGCAGGGCCTCGAGATACTCACGCCACACCGAGTGTTTGTTGTTGGTCTCGCTCATCGTCTCTCCGCGGCGCCTAATCTACCCGATCGTTCCGCCCCGAGCCACCGCCGAGGGAGTCGAGTCACCAGAGAGTTCACCGGCGGTTCAGAGATCTTCTCTCTGTCAAGAAGTCTGAACCCAGCGCCACGACGCCCTAGAGGACCTTGGCCACGGGCAGTTGTCGGCCCAGTTCGCACCCTCACTCTGCCCGACGGGACTCGAAGGCCTTGACAAGAGGAACCGGGCGGCGGTGCAGCTGTTTCTTGGCAAGCGCTTGAAACTAAGGGGCTTACGCCCATGGCGAGAACCTGGCACCAGAGTTGTACCCACCGTTCGTCGAACCGGAGACAGGAGGTGCCCACCGAACAAGCCAAACCGAAGCCATCAAGAACGTAGGACACGGGCGAGCCGGGAACTCGCCCACCAAGCGGCGGAATCGGTCCGCCACCAACCATCCAGCGGCCGCGAAAGGTCGCATCACGACAAGAGGAGAAACCAACATGACCAAGAAACTGCAACGAGCGCTCGGAGCCCTGCTTCTGACCTGCTGCGCGCTGGCCGCCGTGCCCGCGGCGCAGGCCGAGGAGGCGGTCACCAGCGGTGTCGTCAACATCAACGAAGCCGGAGCCGACCAACTCGCATTCCTGCCCCGGGTGGGCCCGACCGTGGCGGCCCGCATCATCGAGCATCGCGAGGCCAACGGACCGTTCGCCAGCAAGGAGGAGCTCATGCTGGTGCGAGGCATCGGCGAGCGGACCTTCGAGGGCCTCGAGCGCTTCGTGGCCACCGATGGGCCCACGACACTCGAAGCGAAGGTGCGTCTGCCCAAGAGGCCGGAACCGACCGACGGCTGAGGCCATGGGGGGCGGCCGCACGGCCGCCCCCCTTCCCTTTTCTTACGAGGAGACGCCACTGTGTCGCAACTTCATCCTTCGTCTCACCGGGGCGCCCCGGGCTTCCAGTTGATCGAGGTCACGCTGGCGCTGGCCCTGCTCGGCTTCCTCGCGCTCCTCATCGCGCCGAGCCTTCACCGGGCCTCGGCTCGCTTGCGGGTCGACCTCGCGGCCCGAGAGCTGACCGCGGTCATGGCGGAAGCGCGCTCGCACGCCATCCGGGAGAGCGTCTTCGTCGGTCTCAAGTTCCACCTCGAGGGCCCTCGACCCCGTTGGGGTCTCTACCGGGATGGCGATGGGGATGGTCTGCGCAGCTCGGATATCGCGGACGGTACCGATCCGGCGGTCCAGCCGGTCCGAGCCCTCCAGTTCGTCGGAGCTCGGGCGGGTTTCGGCTTCCAGCCCGGACCCCCGGCCGCCGATCCCTCGAATCCGGGACAGCGACTTACCGACCTCGATGACCCCATTCGATTCGGTCGCTCCGACATCATCTCGTTCTCGACGCGCGGCACGAGCAGCACTGGAACGCTCTATCTGACCGATGGGTTGGACTGGCAGTTGGCGGTGCGGCTCCAGGGCAGCCGAGGCCGGCCGCGAATCGTCACCTGGTATCGGGCCGAGGAGGAGTGGCGATGAGGCGGACCACCGACACGCTCGCTGGCTGGCATCGCCGTCGCGCCGTCACCGGCGCTCCGCCCCGTTGTCTGGCGCCCGCCCCGTGGAACTGGCGAACGCCGGTCGTTGACTCTGCCCGGCGCCCTCCGATAGGGTTGCGCGCCATGAGCGCGATCGTCGTCGTCACCACCGTCGGAGGAGAGGAAGAGGCGAACCTGATCGCTCGCGAGCTGGTCGCACGCCGCCACGCCGCCTGCGTCAACATCATCCGCGGAGTGCGCTCGGTCTACCGTTGGAAGGGCAAGATCTGCCAGGACGGTGAGTACATGCTCATCATCAAGACCCTGAAGCGAGAGTACGAGCTGGTGGCCGCGGCGATCGGAGAACTTCACAGCTACGAGCTACCGGAGATTCTCTCCTTCGAGATTGGCCAGGGTGACGATCGCTTCCTCGCCTGGATCCAGGCCTCGCTCGACAAGACCGCCGAGTTCCTCGATGACGAAGAGGACGGCATGCTCGACCTGGTCGACCAGGACGGCTGAGGCCCTCCGGTCGCTCGTGCCGCCTTAGGCCAGCGCGTGATCCAGGTCGCGCGTCAGATCTTCGAGATCTTCGATTCCGACCGAGATACGCACGATCCCATCCCCGAGCCCGAGTTCCCGACGTTTCTCGGCCGGAACCGACGCATGGGTCATCGAAGCGGGATGGCTGATCAGCGATTCGACCCCGCCCAGGCTCTCAGCGAGACTCATCACCTGCACTCGGTCGAGGACCTTCTTGGCGGTGGCGAAGTTGCCGACATCGAAACTGATCATGCCGCCGAAACCACGAGCCTGTCGGGCTTGGAGTTCGTGCCCGGGGTGGGAGGCCAGCCCGGGGTAGAGCACCGAGCGCACGGCCGCGTGCTGATCGAGGAAACCGGCGATCTCCCGGGCGGATCGTTCGTGCCGCTCCATCCGAACTGGCAGCGTCTTGATGCCGCGCATCACCAGGAAGGAATCGAAGGGCGCCATGACCGCTCCCGCTGACTTCTGCACGAAGTAGAGCCACTCGCTCAACGCCTCGTGGTTCGAGATCAGGACTCCGCCGATCGCGTCGCTGTGTCCGTTGAGGTACTTGGTGGTGGAGTGGACCACGACGTCGGCGCCATGGGCGATCGGCTGCTGCAAGTAGGGCGAGAGGAAGGTGTTGTCGACAGCCAGCAAAGCGTCCCGAGCGTGCGCCAGAGAGGCCACCGCCGCAAGGTCGGAAATCTCCATCAGAGGATTGGTCGGTGTTTCGAGGAAGACCATCTTCGTCGTCGGCGTCCAGGCCTCCTCGATGGCTTCGGTCCGAGTGGTGTCGACCCAGCTGAACGACAGGTCGTAGCGCTCGAGAACCTGGGTGAAGAAGCGGTAGGTGCCACCGTAGACGTTCCGCGACACGATGACGTGATCGCCGGCTTCGAGCCAGGTCATCAGGGCCTGGATCGCAGCCATACCGGAGGCAAAGGCGTGACCGGTCCGGCCGAGCTCGAGCGAGGCCACGTTCTCCTCCAGAGCGAAGCGGGTCGGGTTCTGTACGCGGGCGTACTCGAAGCCCTTGTGAACGCCCAGCTCGTCGTGAACAAAGGTCGAGGTCTGGTAAATCGGTACGGCGACCGCGCCGGTTACCGGGTCGGGAGCCTGGCCGGCGTGGATGGCACGGGTCGCGAAGCCGAAGCGGGATAGATCACCTTTCACTCGAGTCTCCTGGTCTGGGGCTGGATGGGGGAGCCGCCGTCGGTACCGCTCGGTGGCTGCGGCGCGGTGTTCCCCGTGGGCCGGCAAGTCTAGCAGTGAACCCCGTCGTGACCTACTGCGCAGCGGAAGTCCCATCTCGGCGGTCCGCGGGCCAGCGCCGCCCTGCTACAGTTGGCACGATGAACCGACAACTCTTCTCTCCGCTCTTCTTCGGCGATGGAATCGTCCAGATCCTCGACCAGACCCAACTGCCCCGCGAAGAGACCTGGCTGGCCTGCGATACGGTGGAGAAGGTGGCTTTGGCCATCGAACGACTCTCGGTGCGGGGAGCGCCCGCCATCGGGGTCGCGGCAGCCTGGGGTCTCGTGGTTGGCCTGCGGTCGTCGGAAGGGACCCTGGATGAGCGGTTTGAGGCGGCCTTTGCGCGATTGGCCCGTACCCGACCGACGGCGGTCAACCTGCTCTGGGCGCTGGATCGAGGCCGCTCGGTCTATGAGTCCCAGCGGGACGCCGGAGAGGAAGCGGTCCTAGAGGCCTTGGTGCAGTGGGCTCAGGCTCTGCAAGATGCTGATGTCGCCACCAATCTCGAGCTGGCCCGGCACGGCGCGACCCTGTTCGAGCCGGGCGACCGGGTTCTGACCCACTGCAACACCGGAGCCCTGGCCACGGCGGGTCACGGCACGGCCCTCGGGGTCATCACGACCGCCTTCGATCAGCAGAGGATCGCCCAGGTGTGGGTGGACGAAACCCGTCCGCTACTCCAGGGCGCGCGACTGACGACCTGGGAGCTCGAGCGGCTGGCGATTCCCTACCAGCTGATCCCCGACTCCAGCGCGGGTGCCTTGATGTCTCAGGGTCGGGTCGATCGCGTAGTGGTGGGAGCCGACCGGATCGCGGCCAATGGCGACACCGCCAACAAGATCGGCACCTACACGGTGGCCGTGCTGGCGCATCGACACGGGATTCCGTTCTACATCGCTGCCCCTTGCTCGACGATCGATCCCCAGGCGGCGACAGGGGCGGAGATCCCGATCGAGGAGCGAGCGGCCGAGGAGATTCGCACCGTCTTCGGGGCGGAGGTGGCACCCGAAGGCGCTCCGGCCTTGAACCTGGCCTTCGACGTGACCCCCCACGAACTGATCGCTGGCATCATTACCGAGCGAGGAGTCCTTCGCCCACCGTACACCGAGAGTATTGCCCGGGCCCTCGGCTCGGCGCAGGGCGTCTCGAGCTAGTCGGGCGACACGCGGTCAGGGCGTCCAGCGGCTGAGATCGCCCGACTCGAAGCCGTCGAGGAACAGCCGGGCGCAGATGTCGAGGAAGTCGACCGACACTCGAAGGACCCCCGCTCCGTAGGTGTGGTTGGGCACCTCATCCGGACCATCCCCCCCACAGCCCTGGGTCGTGGCGAAGGGGACGGTGACGGCCAGGAGCTCGGCTTCCAGGGCATCGATGTCGCCCTCGAGGCAGCTCGCCGCCTGCATCAGAAGGGCCGCAGCCCCGGCGACGTGAGGACCGGACATGCTCGTCCCGCTAGCGCTGGAGTAGCCGCCCCCGGGAGCGGCGGAGCGGATCGACACTCCGGGGGCCACGAGATCGGGTTTGCGGCGCCCGCTCCCATCGACCGTGACCGGACCGCGGCTCGAGAACCCGACGATCTCGTCGGAAGTGTAGGTCGCTCCGACGCTGAACGAAGCGTCGTAGATCGCGGCGGGGTTTCTGACGGTCGAACAGCCGGGGCCGTCGTTGCCAGCGGAGACGACGACCAGGATCCCGGCCGCCCGCACGTTCTCCACCACCTTCTGGAGGATGGTCGGGTCATTACAACCCTCGGACGGGGGGCAACTCCAGGAGTTGTTGATGATGTGGGGCGCCAGTGTTGGGTTCGGGTTGTTGCCTTCGAGATCGGTGGGGGCGAGGAAGAACTGGAAACACTCGGCGTAGGTGGCAGGAGTGCCGACTCCCTGGTCCATGTTGCGGCAGCCGATCCAGTGGGCTCCCGGCGCGACGCCGATCTGATTGGCTCCGCCGTCGTCGCCGGTCATCGTCCCCATGGTGTGGGTACCGTGCCCGTGGTCATCACATGGCTCCGCCGAATCGGCGCCACAGACGCCGCCCCCGGAGTGGATCGCATCGTGCCAGTTGAAGTCGTGATCGACCGGCCCGCCGACCGCGCCCCGGTAGCTGTCGAGCAGCGCCGGGTGGTCCCAGTCGTAGCCGGTGTCCTGACCGCCGACCACGATCCCCGCCCCGTCGATGCCCCGGTTCCAAAGCTCCGGCGCGCCGATGTGGGAGATGCTGGCCTCGATCGCCTCTGGAGAGGCCCCTCGATTCGTCAGCGGGGACGGCCAGGGTATGGCCTGGGACATCGCGGGGTTGCCCGCGAGCCGTGCCACCTCGGGACGCGCCGCAATCGCGGAGAGTTCCGCCTCGTCGGCTCGTACCAGAAGCATATTGGCCACCCAGAAAGATCGATGGAAGGTGCCCCTCGTCTCGAGGTCGCGGCGCAGCGACGCCTGACCCTGTCGCGCCGTCTCCCGCAACGTCTCGAAGACCCATCGCAGCCGCTCGTCGCGTTCCGAGATCGCTCGCGCTGGGCTCAAGTCCGCCTGCGTTTCGAGCACGACCAGCACCTCGACTTCCGGGTGCCTGCCGAGCCGGTCGAGCACCCACGGATCGGCCTTTTCCTCGAGAACAGCCCGCGACTGACCAAGGGCTCCGGTCGCGCTTGCGATCCAGAGCAAGGTGCTGGCCGCCAAGAGGAGGCGCCGAGCTTCGAGAGGACGTCTCATCGCGGCTCAGCCTAGCACGACAGTGAGGACCCAAGGCTCCGTGCGCGGCTTCGCCGCTACCCGGAGTGGTCCGCAGGAATAGCGCAGTGAGTCCTGCAGAATCGCACCGATTGCCTCGCTTTCAGTAGGAGCCCTCCGGCTCAGCCGATGTCGGGCCGTGACGGGGAGACGTGGCGCGCCCGAACTGATCCGGACTCGTAGCGAGCGTCTCGAGTTTCGGTAGGAGCCCTCCGGCTCAGCCGATGTCGGGCCGTGGCGGGGAGACGTAGCGCACCCGAACTGATCCGGACTCGGAGCGAGCGTCACGGGTTTCGGTAGGAAAACCCGGCACAGCCGATGCCGGGCCGTGACGGGGAGACGTAGTGTGTCCGAACCGAGTCGGACTCGCAGCGAGCGTCTCGGGGTTTCGGTGGGAGCCCTCCGGCGCGGCCGATGTCGGGCCGTGGCGGGGAGACGTAGCGCGTCCGAACCGAGTCGGACTCGCAGCGAGCGTCTCGGGTTTCAGTAGGAAACCCCGGCTCAGCCGATGTCGGGCCGTAACGGGGAGACGTAGTGTCCGAACCGAGTCGGACTCGCAGCGAGTGTCCCGGGCTTCAGTAGGAGACCCTCGCCTCAGCCGATGTCGGGCCGTGGCCCGGGCCGTAGCCTGCCCAAGCTGAGCCGGAATCGCTCCGAGCGTCTCGGCCTTTGGCCGAGCCGCTCGTACCGACGTCCCTCCGCTTCCACCCAGTTCGAGCGAAGCGAGAATTTGGTGGAGGCGGTGGGAATCGAACCCACGTCCGAAGAGCGCACCCCGACAGCTTCTACGTGCGTAGTCCCCGTTTCTTATCTCGTCGCGTGCTCTTGGTAGGAGGACTCACCCTCGCGGCGACCAGCCCCACTTGGACCCAGAATCGGCGTGAGGCAGCTCCGATTCCTTCGTCTCACGTCAGTGTCGCGAACATCCGGTGCTGTGAGCAGGCCACGGAGTCGCGTCGCAGTTATGCTGCGAGTGCCAGGTTATCGTTGGCAGTTGTAAAAGTTCCGATTTACGAGACGGACCTCGGCACGCTGCCACCGGAACGCCCTGCTCCTCGTCGAAGCCTGGACGCCCCCAAAGCTGGTGGTGGTCGGGACGGTTCCCAACCACCCGTTCGGATCGTCGTACGATCCAGTCAAGGAACTCACTCCATGGTAACAGAGCGTGGAGCGAAGCTATTCCCCAATGACCATCCGCCAGGCCGCGCCGGTTCGATCTAGTCGTCTTCGAGAAGGTGCGCGACGGTATCGAGAAACTCCTCGGCGCCCTGGTTCTGGAGGCGGGAGATGACCAGGAACCAGCCGCCGACCGCGAGCAGAAGGGCCACGGGCAGCAGGGAGAGCAGGCGAGGAAAGAAGGGCCAGAGCAGGAGTGGGATCGCGGCCAGACCCGCCAGTGAAAGCAGCAGCAAGGCCGTCTGGTCGAGCTGGTACTCGGCGCGTTCGGGGGTCAACGAGAGGTGCGTCGCTCCGTTGCTCCCCGCCAGGTCGAGGCGGCCGTACCAGCGCCCGACGCGGAGTCCGGCGCGGATCGAGATCTCTAGCCGCCCCGAATCGGGGTTCCACTCTCCGTTCCAGGCCTCGACCGCTCGGCCGACGGCCCGAACCACGTCATCCCGCCGACTCTCGAGTCGTTGCCGCCACGGTGGGGAGTGGGGGTCGGTGGGATCGATGGCCCGGTCTTCAGGCTGCATCGTGGAGCTCACCGGCAAAGAAGGCATCGATCGCGGCGAGGAACTCTGACGGCTGCTCCAGGCTCTGGATCTGTCGTCGAAGCTTGACCCCGCCGACCAGACCGTGGCTGTAGACCCCGGTAAAGGTCTTGAGTTTGTGGAGAGCAAACGAGCTCTCTTCGCGCGCGATCACCGTTTCGAAGTGTTCGCGGATCAGCGCGTGGCGCTGCTCCGGGGTCGGGTCGAGTCGCGGATCTCCCGCCAGCCGCGCCGCTAACTGGCTGAACAACCAAGGGTTTCTGGTGGCGCCACGGGCAATCATCACCCCCGCGCAACCGGTGGTGGCGAACATGCGTTCTCCGTCTTCGGCGGTCACCACGTCGCCGTTGCCGATGACCGGGATGTCAAGGGCGTCGACCAGGCGCGCGATCTCGCTCCAGTCGGCGCGGCCCGTGAACTTCTGACGCGCGGTCCGGGGGTGTAGCGTGACGGCATCGGCTCCCTCTTCCTGGCAGATGCGACCGATCTCGAGGTGGTTGGTGCGGTGCTCGTCGATCCCGAGTCGAATCTTCACCGTGAGGGGAATGGTGAGACGTCGACGGACCTGTCGCACGATCTCGCGGGCGAGCGGCGGGTCACCGAGGAGAGCCGCTCCCGCGCAGCCCTTCAAGATCTTGTTGGCCGGACAGCCGAAGTTGATGTCACAGAGGTCTGGGCCGAGGTCCTGCACGATGGCGGCGGCCTCGGCCATGGTGGCGGCATCCGAACCGTAGATCTGAATCGCCAGCGGCCGCTCCTCCTCCACGAAGTGGGTCAAGCGACTCCAGCGCCGATCACCCTCGACCAACCCCCGGGCCGAGAGAAACTCCATCGACACCAGTCCGACGCCACCGATGCGGCGGACGATGAGGCGAAAGTCGCGGTCCGTCACCCCGGCCATCGGGGCTAGCAGCAACGGGGGATCGATGGCGACGTTGCCGATGGAGAAGGGTGCGACCATCGGCACATTATGGCGCAAGCGGCGGCTCTTGCCATCGCCTCGCCACCCTCCTCCCGTCCACCACCCCTATAATTCCGCAGCATGATGGAACCGCGCATGAGAGTCCTCGACGACATCTCCCAAGCCGTCGGGTCGACGCCGATGGTGCGACTGTCCCGAGTGGTGCCGCCTCCCCACGAGGTACTGGCCAAGGTCGAGTTTCTCAACCCCACCGGAAGCGTCAAGGATCGCATCGCGCAGTACCTGGTCGACAAGGCTCTGGCCGAGGGTCGCATCGGCGCGGGAGGTGTGGTGCTCGAAGCGTCGTCCGGCAACACCGCGATGGGGCTCGCGATGATGTCGATCCTGCGCGGTTTACGCTGCCGCATGGTGGTCCGCCGTCAGACGAGCCGGGAGAAGCTCGATTCGCTGCGAGCCCTCGGGGTGGAGTTGGTGCTAGTCGACGGCAGCCTGCCGCCGGAGCACCCCGAGAGCTACAACCGGAAGGCGCAGGTCCTGGCGGCCGAAGACCCCTCGATCTTTTTTCCCGACCAGCATCACAACCGAGACAACAACGAAGCGCACTACCGGACGACGGGACCGGAGATCTGGCGGCAGGCCGAGGGCAGGATCGACCTGTTCGTGGCGGGGATGGGAACCGGAGGCACGGTCTCGGGGGTGGCGCGGTATCTCAAGGAGCAGGACCCGCGGATCCGGGTGGTGGCGATCGATGTCGAGGGTTCGGTCTTCAGCGACCACTTTGCCGGGAGGCCGTTGCCGGCACCCAGGCCCTACCTTCTAGAGGGGCTAGGCGACGAGGAGGTCATCGGCTGTCCCGAGTTCGAGTGCATCGACGCGATGGAGCAGGTGAGCGACGGCGAGGCCTTCCGGGCCGCGCGAGAACTCGCGGCTCGCGAAGGTCTGTTGGCCGGAGGCTCCAGCGGCGCGGCCCTCTGGGGTGTACGCCAGGTGTTGGCCCGGGAGACGGAGCCACGACGCGTCGTGACCCTGCTTCCCGATTCGGGGAACCGCTATCTCTCCACCATCTACTGTGATCGCTGGATGGCGGAACGCGGTTTCCTGGCCGCGGCCGGGGGCGGTTGACCCGCCGTCGTGGAACCAGGGACTCGTCACCAGCGTAGGCGAGGGACGCCGGTGCGGGGTGACCGCTCTTCGACCTCGCGCCAGCGATCGAGAAGCCGTCGCTCGAACTCGGAGAGAAACACCCTACCGTGCCCGCCCACCCAGCGCCGCGGCTGACCAAAGTGCAACCTGGGGTGTGCGAGCTCCTCGGGACTCCGGCTGTCGTTCGATCTGTTCGTAGCCATGGCCACCTCCTACTCTCTACTACGGAAAAGGGGGGCCGGGGATTACGCGACCGGGCCGGTCGTGGCGACCAGCGCACGAACTGATAGGGTCGCCCTGTTTCTCGACGGAGATCTCCCGATGTCCGAACCAGCCGACGAATCACCCCCCGACCCGACGCTCCCTCCGACCGAATCAGGCCTCAGCCCGAGCATCGACCTGCGTTCGGTCTTTCTGGGGCCCAAGGGGGAGAACGCGGCCGTCTTCGAGCGGCTTCTGCTCGAGGCCTTTCGCGACCATGTGTTCTGGCGCCGCAATGTCCACCCCGAGGACGGCTTCCGAGTGCAGGAGGTCGAGAAGCGTTCTCCTTCGTACCAGTACTCGATCTCGGTGCTCGAACAGACCCTGCTTTCGCTGTTGGGCGAATTGAAGGGAGGCGTCCCGTTCTTCAGCCCTCGCTACATCGGTCACATGACTTCCGATCTGACGATGGCGAGTCTGATCGGCTACTTCGCCACCATGCTCTACAACCCCAACAACGTCGCGGTCGAGGGTTCGCCGGTGACCACGCGCCTCGAGCTCGAGGTTGCCGAAGACCTGGGGGCAATGGTGGGGTACCCGGCCGCGGATCGGTGGGGCCATCTGACGTCCGGAGGGACGGTCGCCAACTTCGAGGCGCTGTGGGTGGCGAGGAACGTCAAGTACCTGCCGATCGCGGTCCGGTGGGCGGCCGAAGAGTTGCAGGTCGGGGGCCTCACGGCCACCTCGGCCGCCGGCAGCAAGGACCTCGGAACGCTCTCGCTCTGGGAGTTGCTCAACCTGCCTCCGCGCGAGTCCCTCGATCTGCTCGATCGGCTCCTGGCGGCGACCGAGGACCGTCAGGCCGCGGCCGAAGCCGTCTCGCGGCACTCGGCCTCCGGGATGGGGTACCAGAGCTTTGGCTACCGCCTCCACCAGCACTTCGGCGACGCCCTGCCTCCGGCGGTCGTCCTGGTGCCCTCGACGGCCCACTACTCGTTCGAGAAGATCTGCCGGGCGCTGGGGATGGGGGGGAACCAACTCGTGCACGTGCCGGTCGACGAGAACTTCCGCATGGACCCCGCCGCGCTGTGGAGGATCCTGCAGGACCTCGCGCAACGGCAGCAGCCGGTGGTGGCGGTGGTCTCGGTGCTCGGCACGACCGAGGAGAGCGCCGTCGACCGGGTGGACCGGGTGGAGGAACTGCGGACTCGGGCCGGCGAAGAGCTCGGCCTCGCCTGGCACCATCACGTCGACGCGGCCTGGGGTGGGTACGCCCTGTCGGTCACCCGCGATGCGGCGGGGCGTCGGAGGGGGTTTCAGTCGACCCTGGCCGACCAGGCCCCCGAGGCCTGGCCCAGCGAATCGGTGTACCGGGCCCTGGTGGCCGTGGAGCAGACGGACTCGGTGACCATCGACCCTCACAAGTTCGGCTTCATCCCTTACCCGGCGGGTGCGGTCTGCTTTCGGGATCGCCGGTCGCGCGAGCTCGTTTCGGTGGAGGCTCCCTACGTCTTCCACTCGGGAGCCCCTGACTCGGCCCACCTCGGACGCTTCATCCTGGAGGGATCGAAACCGGGAGCGGCGGCCGCCGCCGTGTGGATGGCGCACCAGGTCTTGCCGCTCGACGCTCGTGGTTACGGACGGCTGATCGGGGCTTCCTCTCGAGGAGCCTTGGCCCTGCACCGCCGACTCGCAGCGGGGGACTTCAGTCCCTTTCACCTCAGCCTCCTGCCGCCCCCCGATCTCAACATCGTCTGTTTTGCGGTGGGCCACCCCTCGCTCGGAACCCTCTCGGAGACCAACCAGTTCGTCCACCGGCTCTACCAGGCGCTGTCGTTGTCGACGGAGACGACGGCCACCCACCGGGTCGAGCGCCCCGACTACTTCGTCACCAAGACCGTGCTGCGCGCCGAGGAGTACGGAGGGGCCGCCGTGCCCGTCGCGGCCCGTCTCGGCTTCGACGAGGCGGCGTACCGCGAGGCAGGCGGAGTCGCTGTACTGCGCTGCACGGTGATGGACCCCTTCCTGGCCGCCAGCCGCGACCGCGTCGACTACCTCGAAGGCTTCGCCGCGACCTTACGTCAGGTCATGGTGGCGGCGCTGGCCACGGGCTGAGGGCTGGCGTCGAGGACCCTGGCCGGTCTGGTGAACCTGCGGCAGCCAAGGGTGTGCTGCGGGCTCGGCGCGTGATCGGCAGCGCACTCTCTCTTCTACCCGGCCCGCGTCTGCGGGCCGGTGCTCACTGAGGGTGGAGATTCGCCGGCTTGGTGAGCCTCCGGGTTCACCAGGCCGTCGTATCTCCACTTTCGAAACCGTCGACAAAGATGGTGTTCATCGGCAGTTCCCGCCCGACGATCACGGCGTTCACCTGTTTCGGACCGAGGGTCGAGTCGAACCAGAAACTGAACATCGTGCCCCAACGAATCGCGTTCGCCTGCGCTCCGTCGGTAACCGCACCCCAGGTGACCGAGGTCGGCTCGATCGAGTGTCCCCAATCTGTGGTGTCCCACGGTTCTCCCGAGTGTTGGTCGACGTCGCTGAAACCGACGTTGGTGATCGTGGCCGGGGCGGCAAATCCGACGGTGAAGGAGTAGGCCGGCAAGTTGGCGTTCATGTTGTGCACAGCGTACTCGTAGTGGTAGTCGTTGGGGCCGTTTTCGATCACCTTGCGGGCGACGTGAAACCGCGTCTTGATCTCGTCGTCGACGAAGTCGATTTCAGTCAACTCCACCGTCGGGTCGACCGCCGGCCAGGCCATGATGGCCGGCTGGAGCCGCACGGTCGAGTCCTGCAGGCTGAGAGAGAAGCTGCCCGGGCTGACCGTCACGCGCCGGTGCGACGCGTTGTTCAGGCCGTTGCCGGCCACGGCGTCGTCTTCGGTGATGTAGTGACCCTCGACCCAGTAGGTGGCACCGCTATTCTGGGCGGGGTCGACGTCACTAACGCGTACTCGGACCCGCTGGTCGACGACCGTCGAGGTGCCGACGGACGTCTCGGGGAAGGGAAAGAGACCATTCGTGGCATTGACCTCGGACCGCATGCCGAGCGGTCGGCTGCCGTTGAGGCCGGAGCCGTAGGTGTCCAAGCACCCCAGTCCCAGTTGATCCCCGCCGTGGGGCGGATCGATGCACTGGGCGTCGCCGCACAGATCTCCCCCGGGGGCATCA
Source organism: Thermoanaerobaculia bacterium (assembly GCA_030429235.1). Lineage (GTDB taxonomy): Bacteria > Acidobacteriota > Thermoanaerobaculia > Multivoradales > JAIOJS01 > JAIOJS01. Next base: position 149,118 of record JAUIDB010000001.1, read on the forward strand.
CTGTTGGTCGACAGGAAACCGTGCTTGAGCCAGCTCATCCCAACCTGCTCGAAGCGGTCGTCCTTGAGCCGATAGAGATTCTGCGCGATCACCGGGTGCTGCTCGTCTTCGCAGTAGGCCCGAGGATTGTCGCACCACCAGACCGGTTCGTCGCCAAGATTGCAGGAGGTCGTGCCGACGCTGTATCCGATGTAGTCGACATCATCGATCGTGGCCGTACCGTAGTTGCTGGTCGACCCGAGATAGAACACCGTGACATCGGGTCCCGGCGTGTCTCCGGCGGTGACCACCGAGGTCGTACCCGCCACCAGGAAGGCGAGCGTCAAAGAGAGGGTAAAACGAGACATACGAGAGACTCCTTGCCAAACAGCGGAACGTGAGGTCAGAGGGGAGCGGATGCCGAAGACTCGGCGAGCATGGCTCGCAAGAGCCCCAACCCCGGGTGGCCCGGGGCCATTTCGGCCAAGGTGTCGAGGTTCGCTTCGGCCTCGGCTGACCGCCCTGCTAGCAGCTGTGCTCGCACCAGAAGAACCCGAGTTTCGGTGTCCTCAGGAGCATCTGCAAGCGCACGTTCGTAGTGACCGATGCTCTCCTCGAAGCGCCCCGCTGCCGCCAGCATGCCGGCGAGGTTCTCCCGCGCGTCTCGACGACTGTCATCCAGGGCGAGAACGCGCTCGAAGTAGGCCACCGCCTCCTCCGGTTGACTGCGAAGTGCTTCTACGACTCCGGCATTGTAGAGGATGTCGACAGAGTTTGGGAAATCCACCGTCGCTTGCGACAGGACCTGGCTCGCCCGTTCCAGCTTTCCCGCCCGCGCGGCCACCACTCCCAGGTGCAGGGCGAGACGCCCCTGTCCGGGGGCGACGGCCCTGGCCGCTTCGTAGTGGTGAAGGGCGGTGGCGTGGTCTTGACGGGACCACGCATCGTGGGCCAGGAGTTCGTGCATTTCGACCGGCGCCTCGCCCCGGGCGAGGGCTTGCGTGGCGGAGCGCTGCAGTTCGTCGAGGGGACCGACGAGGAAGGTAGTCCAGGCGATCTTGCGGGCGAGACCCGGGGTCGGTGCCAGGCCCCACTTCCGGGCGCGCAGAAAGTGGTCGCGGGCCCGCCGCGCGGCGGATTGCTCCTCGCGAGTGAGGCGACGTGGTTCTTCGATCACTCCCAGCGAGTCGCGGTAGGCCGCTCGGAGATGGCGCGTGGCGTGGTCTCCCAGCCGTTCGCTGGTCTGGACGACGGCGCTGGCCAGGACGACGAGAGTGAGTCCGCCCACCAGAGCGAGCAGGGCGCGTCCCGCCGGCTGGAGCTGGTTTCGCACCTTGAGCCGCCGGCCGTGCAGGGAGACGTTGGAGCGTCGCCACACCTGCCAAGCGACGGTGAACAGGTAGCCGACGACGCCGGCCAGACCGAGGGAGAGAAGGAAGGGGAAGCTGCCGTAGAGCCCGCGCACGGAAAAGAAGGTGACGGCGAAGGCCGTGGCCAGGACGACCTCCTCTGCGACCGTGAAGCGGGGAGATCGAGTGCGTGGTTCCTGGCGCGGCTTGGTCGACCACGGGATCGGTCCCCAGCCGTAGTACAGGGCGTCGTTGGGGCAGACACTCACGCAATCGAGGCACTTCATGCAGCCGCTGTCGACGACCATGCCGTAACTTCGGACCTCCTCGTGGACCCGGACGTTGGACGAACAGACCGCCGTGCAGTGGCCGCACCCAGCACAGGCGTCGGTGACCCGAATGCGGAACGGAGCCAGCCGCTCGGCAGCCGAGAAGAGGGCGCCGTAGGGGCAGGCGTAGGTGCAGAATCCCTTGGCCCCGAGGAAGTAGACGACGACGAAGCCGCAGACCAGAAAGGTCAAGGCTCCCACGACCCAACCCGGAAAGGTCGCCCAGAAGTGTTCGGTCGTGAACTCGGTTCCCAGGCGGCCGAGGTCGTCCCGGATCCAGATCCGGTAGACCAGAGGCCAGAGGAACATATAGAAGAACGCCAGGGCCGGGACCCAGGCGAGCAGCCGCGAGCGGAGGGGGCGCGGTCGGATGCCGAGGCGCAGCAGGAGCGAGCGGCAGAGGTCCTGAAGGGCCACCAGATGGCAGGCCCAGCCGCAGAAGAAGCGACCGAAGACCAGGGTCAGAAGGGCGGTGGCGGCAAAGAAGATCACCCCCGCGTTGATCATGCCGGCCTTGGTGAAGGCCATCGCTTCCGACGGTTCGACGGGGGTAATGGTGTTGCCGGTGACCAGCCAGTGGGTGATGTGGGCCGCGATCAGGAGGTGGACCAGGACCAACACGCCGGCTCGCCAGCGCGACGCGCGCGAGGTCGCGATCTTGGGGTTCGAAGGCACGATCGGCAGGCCCATGGCGGACCAGTGTACCCCTCGCCGGGGAACTGCGGGGCAGCAAACCGGGTCGAAGGGGTATCGGAACCACCGCGAAAGGAGGCCTCGATGCCCCGTCCCACCGCCGCCACGTTACCCTTTCCCTCGACCCCGATCGAGCGTTCGCTCGGCGAGCTCAGTACCCTGGAACGACTACGAGCCGAGAGCCAGGGAGACGGCCGAATGTTGCGCCGGGCACTCGTTGTGGCCGCCGTGCTCCATTGCGCCCTCTTCCTTCTCGAGCTGCCCGCAGCGAGCCCCCGGGTCGCGCTGGAGGCTCCCGAACGACCGGTGGCGGCCGTGCTCACCGAGGTCACGTTCGTGGAGCCGGAGCCCCCGGTCGCCCCGGTAGCGGCACCGATCGAGCGTCAGGCCCCCCGCGTTCCGGTGCCCGAGCCCGAACCGACGGCTCCGGAGCCGGTCCGCGAGTTCGTGCCCACGGTGGTCCCCGTCCTCGACGTCCTGCCGCTCGAAGTGGGGCTGGAGATCCCGGCCGCACCACCGCCGGTATCGACCGCTCCCCGCGTGGTCGCTGGTGAGGTGATGGCGCCGGTGCGGGCCTGGGATCCGGCCCCCAACTATCCCGAGCCGGCGCGGATCGCGCGCCGCGAGGGGCTGGCCATCGTGCAGGCGATCATCGACACCGAGGGGCTTGTCACCGACGTTCGCGTCCTGCGAGACCCTGGCATGGGTCTGGGCAACGCTGCGGCCCGGGCCATTCGCTCCTGGCGCTTCGAGCCCGCGACCTTCCGCGGGGAGCCGGTCGCCGTCTACTACAACCTGACGGTGAACTTCACGATCCAGTAGCGTTGCTTCGTGGAGTTTCACTGCTGCCTGCGGTGAACGAAGCCACCACCGGTCCGTGGTCGCTGGTACCGACCTCGCGCAACGAGCGACAGTCGATCGAACGCTGGGCCAGCGCTCGATCGGCCAGCAGATAATCGATGCGCCAGCCGATGTTGCGCTGTCGCAGATTGCGCCAAGGGGCCCACCAGGTGAACAGCTCGTCGTCCTCCGGGGCGTGGAGGCGGGCGAGGTCGGTGAGGCCGAGTTCCAGGAGGATCCGAAGCATCTGCCGCTCCTCCGGCCGTTGCCCCAGGGCGTTGACCTTGCGCTCCTTGGGGTGCACGTCCCGCTCCTCGAGCGCCACGTTGAAGTCCCCCGCCAGCACCAGATGCCCGCCCCGCTCCAACTCGCGGTCGGCCCAGGCGGTGAGTCGATCGTAGAAGCGGACCTTGTCGTCGTAGTTCTTGCCGCCGTTCGGCACGTAGAGCGAGGCGACCGTGAGCGGTCCCAGCGTCGCCACCGCGGCCCGCTGCTCGAAGTCGAACGGGGGGTGCGAGAACCGCGGGGGTTCGAGTCCCGCGCCCTGGCGGACCAGCAGCGCGACGCCCGAGTAGCCTCCGGTCCCGTGCCAGAGCGTGTCCCAGCCCGGCAGGTGGGCGAGCTCGGCTGGGAGTTTGTCGGGACCGACCTTGATCTCCTGCAGGCAGACGATGTCGGGGAGTTCCTCGTCGAGCCATTCGAGTAGCTGTTCTCGTCGGGCGCGCACGCCGTTGACGTTCCAGGTCGCGATCTTCATCGCGGCGTCTTCCTGTCGGGCTCGCCCGCCAGCGGAACCACGAAGTCGGCGATCGCCTGGGCCGCGGCCTCCAGGTGGTCTGCGGCCGAGTACCCGGATCGTTTGCGTGGTTTGAGCGAGTGGTCGCCATCGGGGAGCCAGTGCAGCTGGATCGACGGCGCCAGGTCGTAGGTGGCGACTTCGTCCGGGGTGCCGAAGGGGTCTCGCTCTCCCTGCAGGATCAGGGTCGGCGTCGTCAGTGCGGCGAGGTGAGCAGTGCGCAGCGTCTCGGGGCTTCCCGGTGGATGGAAGGGATAGCCGAGACAGACCAGCCCGGCCACGCCGAGCTCGTCGGCGACCATCGAGGCGATGCGTCCGCCCATCGACTTGCCTCCGATGATCAGAGCCTCGGGCCTCCCGAGGCTGGCGACGACCTGCCGCCAGGTTTCGATCAGGACCGGCGCGCGGTCGGGAGGACGGCGGCTGCCGGTGGCGCGCCGCCGCTGCATGTAGGGGAATTCGAACCGCACCGTCCGCACCGCCCGTTCAGCCAGCCGCACCGCCAGAGACTTCAGGAACGGGTGGTCCATCCCCGCCCCGGCGCCATGCGCCAGGACGAGGGACGGCCCCTCCGAAGGACCGGAGATCAGCAGGGTCGAAGGATCGAAATCGACCACGTGATCGGAATCGGATCCCTACAGCTTGTAGAGAACCCGTACGGCCTCGACCTCCTCCTCCGACTCGGCCATCGACTTGAGCTGCTCGAATCCGTACTCCCAGATCAGGGTGTCACCCTGCGCGTCGGTAGCGTTGTGCTCGAGGACCTCGAGCGGCGAGCTCAGCTCGAAGAGCACCCGCATGCTCTCGATCGACTCCTGCACCATCTGGGCCGTGGGGTCGTCCTCGTCGGAGTCGTCTCCACCCATCGGTCCGAGGTCGCCACTCGGGTTGACCGGTGGGGTCGAGATGAGGAGGGTGCCGTCCTTCTCCTCGACCGTAAGGTCGGCGAAGGGGCTGTCGGTATCGCTGCCCTGCTCGCCGGCCATCCGGATCTCCTTGAGCTGGGCGATGTGGTCGAAGGCAAAGGTGAACTCGGCGCCCATGGCTTCACCTTCGAGCATCTCGGCGGAGACCAGGGTAACCCCTTCCGGCAGGCTGGCCTCGAGTTCGGCCTTCTGGCTCTCGAACTCGGCGCGTTGCTGTTCGGCCTGTTCCCCACTCATCTCCGCCCGAGCCGCGGCGAGCTCTTCCTCGGTCGGCGGTCCTTCCAAGCCCTCGAAACCACGCTTCATCGCCGCCATCATGTGCACCATCGGTTCCATGTCGACGGTCATGTGGATGCGAGCAGTGCCCGAGAGGTCTTCGTTGAGCTCGACCTTCTGTTGAACGTCGAAACAACCCACCAGGACGGCGAGCAAGGCGATAGGAAGGGTTATTCGGCGAAGCATGGCGATCTCCTAGGGCGGAATGGCGTGAAGTGGGGTTCCTTGTCGCCAGAGCTTAGCACCGCAGCCCGTTCGTCGGGGAGTGCCGGACAGCGCAACACCTCCCCGGTGGTGATGCCGGGCTCTGCACCACGGTCCGGGGCCGAAGCCCCTACCAGGCCGTCGTATCCCCGGACTCGAATCCGTCGGCGAAGATCTCGTTGACGGCGATGAAGTCGAGGCAGCCGGGATTCGAGCCGGCGCGGGCTACGACGTGGTCGTTCATCCGGCTCGGAACCCGCCCCGGGGCGATTCCGAATGGGTGCCCGAGGCCGAACGTCAGGGTGATGTTGCTCAGGCCGGGACTGAGCAGGTGGCAGTAGCTCATGATGGTGCCGCAGCCGGTGCCGGGGTTCGCGCACGGCAACGAGGTCGCCCCGCAGTGGCATCCTGTTTGACCACACTGCCCCGCGTTGCAAGTGTCGACCGGGGACGCATTGCCGCCGAGGTTGGCGTAGCAGTGCGTGTGGGGAGAGTTGAAGTTGTGCCCTACTTCGTGCGCCGTGGCGACGATGTCCCACACCGGGCTCGGGTTGTCCGGGTCGAAGTTGGCGTCGATGCCGGCGGTCACACCGTAGGCTCCGCCGTAGTTGTCGGTCTGAGGGGAGAGCGACGGGCAGGCACCCATGTGGTCGACGTTGAAGGCGCCGTTGCAGAGGACCCCTACCCAGGCGACGCCGGCGTTGACGTTACGCCCCGATAGAAAGTGAGTAATGGTGCGGCTGATGCCGCTGTTGTTGTCGTTCCAGTACCGTCCGACCTGGTACAACATGCAGGCGGTCGAACTCTGGGTCCAGGGGTCGGTCGAGGTCCACAACGACAGGTGGCTCACCAGCAGCGTGGTGTCGACCTCGGAATCGTAAATCCCCGAGGCGTAGTTGAAGAGGTCTCCCGTGTAGTCGGTGGCTGCCGTGGTGTCGCCGCCGAACAGACCGAGGTACTCCTGGTCGGTCTCGACGGCGATCCGAGCGGTGTAGCTAGCTCCAGCCAGGCTCGAGACCTCGGGTCCTGGGCGGGAGAAAGACTCCAAGAGAGAGTCGACCGCGCGCTCGAACGAGATCTCGGGCAGGTCGGCATTGCCGCACTGGAAGCCACCGCCCACCCCGTCGAGGCGGGCGGGTCGTACTTCGAGCCCCACGGGAACACCGAAGCTGGCACCTCCCACCAGAAAGTCGAAGCCGCCGGCTCGCGTAACCAGGCCTCTCAGTTCACCGTTTGCCCGCAGCGACAAGGTGACGAGCCCGCCGCTCGGGTCGTCGGTCCAGCCGCGGTAGTAGATCGTTTCGGGCAGGGGGCGAACCACGCTGCCCTGCTCGGTCTGGAGCACCAGTCGAGCGTCGGGCGAGAACACCCGCACGCGCTCGAGCTCGACACTTCCGGCCGGAAGTTGCGGCGCGACCAGCCGAAAACGGTCACCGAGGTCGAGCTGGCGAAGCTGTGTGGTGAGGTCGGTGGCCTGGCTGTCGATCCGCGGTAGCGAGTCGTCGGCTGCGACCGAGGCGGCGGCGCTGAAGGCGCCGAGGGTCAAGGTGAGGGCGAGGGCAGTGCGCTGCATCGGGGCACCTCCTTGAGGGTTCATCTCTAGGGCCTAGAGAACCACTATACACCCAACCCGTGGCCTACCCGAGGTCGGTGGAGGATCAGGAGGCCGGTCGATGCCAGCGGACGGCGGCGAGTGTGGACCCGCGCGGCAGGCTGAGAATGGCGAAGATCTTGGCGTCGGAGGGGATCCCGACCACCTCGGAGTGGCCTTCACGTACCGCGAACTCGCCGAGCGAAACCCCATCGCGAGTCACGACCTCGAGCCGCCCGTTCGAGGCCTCCTCCAGGCCTTCGAGGGTCAGTCGGTAGTCGCCGGCCGCGAGGTGGGCCTTGAAGACCGCCCAGGCCGCATCGTGGTGCCAGCGCAGACTGCCGTTTGCCTGTCGCATCACCTCGTCGGCGACGCGCGCCTCGGCGGCGGCCAGGGTCGCCGTCTCGAGGTAGGCGACCGGGTCGGGGTCGACGCGGAACAGCTTGAGGGTCGGGCCGGCCCGCCAGGTTCCGGGTTGCCACTCCCGGACCAGCTCGAGCTCGGCGAACAGCTCGCGATAGCGCCGAGCGAAGTGCACGAACTCCTCTTTGTGCAGGTTGCGCGGCGAGAGGTAGCGATCGTACGCTTCGGACGCCACCAGGACGAAGTCGTGCCGCGGGTGGCGCAGCTCGTCGGGCCAGAGCTTGACCACGAAGCGGGGCTGGCGTGCAAAGAGCGGGTACCGGACCACCGGGGTGTAGTGTTCCTTGACGATCAGGGTGCCCTTCGGTAGGTGGGCCTCCAGCCAGGAAGCGGCCACGTCGCGGGTAGTGGGGCGAGCAAAGCGGGCGCTCTGCGCCGTCGACGTGACGAGCAGCGGGCTGGTGGCGAGAAGTAGCGCGCTCGCTGCCACCAGGGAGGGTAGGCCGCGTCGGCGCAGCGCCGCTACGAGACCGAGGAGGCCACACCCCAGGATGGCGGCAACGAAGGGAAGGATCGGCATCAGGTTGCGGGGTACGGCGATCCGCATGACCACGATGAGTGCGGCGTAGGCGACGGGAAACGGAGCCAGCCAGTAGAGTCGCCGCCGCACCGGTTGGGGAAGTAGCGCGAGGCCCAAGATCCCCGCGAGGAGCACAGGCCAGCCGAAGCTGTCGACGAGTCGCCCGCCGTAGTAGAGCAGGTTCGAGCCCCGGATCACCCCGGCCCAGCCAGCCTCCGCGTAGAGTCTCGCGCCGAACAGAAGGTCGGGCCCTTCGGGCGACACCAGCTGCCGATGGTAGGCGACGAGACTCGGGGTGGCGGCGACGAAGGCGGCGATCGCGGCCCCGGCAGCTTGCAGCAGGCCGGGCCCGAGGCGCCGGTCGAGTCGGCATTGGCGCAGCCAGAGGGCAAACAGCGCCAGGGCGACGAGCCCGGCCGGGTACTTGCTTCCGGCGGCGAGTCCGGCGGCGAGTCCGGCGGCCACCCAGAGCCGCGCCGGCGGCGAGCCGCTCTGGCTGCGGTGGAGGATCTCGGCCCCGAGGGCCAGGCACAGGGTGGCGAAGTAGGCGGCCGGCACATCGGAGATCGACTGGTGCCCCACCGACAGGTAGAGCGTCGAGAATGCGGCGACGGAGCCGCCGAGTAGTCCAGCGGTCACGCCGGCGATGTGGCGACCGAGGTGGAAGACGGTGGGCGGGGTGGCCGCGACGAAGGTCGCCGTCACCCAGCGGGTGACCAGGGCCGCCTGAGGCAGCTCCCCCTCGACTCCCCAGACCCGCCGAGCGAGAAGCGCGGTGAGGTCGGGGAACAGGCTGGCGGCCCAGAGGGCGATCGCATCCAGCGTGTAGAGCAGGTGGGGGTAGATGAACCAGGGCCGGAGGAGTCGTCCCTCGTTCATCCTCTGAGCGTTGGCGAGGAAGGTCCCCTCGTCGCCGAAGTACCGGCCCCCCAGCTCGTGTTCGAGTCCCACGAACGCGGTGACGAGACCGACCAGCGTGAGGCCGAGCAAGCACCTACCTTGCGCCGGGCTGAGGTCGAAGACCTCACCTCGCAGCAGGCGCCGACTCAGGCGGAGTCCGTGGAAGGCCAGCGCGAGGACCAGCAGGACGACCAGCAGGCGGCTGAGGATGGCCGGCGGAGCGTGTCCGGTCGCGCTCGCGAGCCAGGCCGCTCCGACGCTCAGGGCCAGGAGCAGCGGGCCGGCCGGTCCCGACCTCATGAGCCGGGCAAGCGAGCGTTTCGACATGAGCTCTGGCGGTTTCCTGTCCTAGTCGTTGATATAGCCCAGCGCCTTGAGAGCGTCGAGGGTCTCCTGGCTGTAGGCCTCGACCTCCTGGCGAGAGCGGCGAATCCAGTTCTCTCCCTTCATCCACTCCTTGAGCAGGCGGCGGAGGCGACGGAACTCCGCCGTCTCCTCCTCCAGGAGATTCCGCGTCTCGCCGGGGTCGTTCTCGAGGTCGTAGAGCTCCCACCGGGCCTCTCGTCGTTTGGCTCCCTGGCCCATCGGCGGATGGAAGATCAGCTTGTAGCGATCCTCCTGCACCGACCGGAAGTGGGTGGTGGGCGAGCCACCTCCCGCCTGGGCAAAGGCTGGCGGCGCGGGCTCGGGAGCGTCGCCCCGGAGGTCGCCTACCAGACTCCTGCCCTCGATGCCCGGGATCGGCTCTTCGGCGGGGGCAAACCACTCCCAGAGCGTGGGGAGGAGGTCGACCATCTGCACCGGGTGCTCGACGCGCCGCGGGGGGAGCGATCCATCGGGCCGCCAGAAGATCAACGGCACGTGGGCTCCCGGGTTGTACGGTAGTCGGCCGTGCCCGAAGTAGTAGCCGTGTTCGCCCAGACTCTCGCCATGGTCCGCGGTGAACACGACCAGCGAGTCCTGCAGGATTCCGAGTTCGTCGAGGTGGTCGAGCAGGAGCGCCATGTGGTCGTCGGTGAAGCGGATATTGGCGTCGTACTGGGCGACATAGTGTTTGAGGTCGCGTCGATCATCGAGAGCAGTGGCCTCGGGGTTGAACAGCTGGACCGGCTCGTCGCCGACGTACCAGGGGTCGCCGACGAAGGGATTCTCGACCCCTTCGGGGAGGTAGTACGGCGCGTGGGGGTCCGAATAGTGGATCCAGGCAAAGAGGCGGCTCGCGTCGCGGTGCTCGGTCAAGAGCGGGAGGGCCAGCTGGTTCACGACCCGCGCGTTGAGCCAGCGCCGATACTCTCGCGGGTCGGAGGAGGATTCCGGAGCCAAAGTCCAGGTCTCGGCGTAGGAGTCGAAGCCGCGATTCCAGCCCAGCCGTGCCCCGAGCACCCCGTTCGACACCACGCCGACCGTTTCGAAGTCGAGTTTCTTCATCGCCACCGGAAGGGTGAAGTAGGCCTCCGGGATCGAGAGGGCCGCCTTGTGGGTCAACCCGGTGGTCTGCGGGAATTGACCGGTGAAGATCGAGGCGAAGGAGGGCCCCGTCTTCGGCCACTGCGCCACGGCGCGTTCGAAGACCACGCCCTGGCGGGCGATCTCGGCCAGACGGGGAGAGGTGTCGCGCGGATAGCCGTAGGCCGACAGATGGTCGGCCCGCAGGGTGTCGACGGTGATCAGGATCAGATGGTCCGGCGCCGCCCCGTCCGAGGTGGGACGACAGGCGGCGGTGAGCGCGGCGACGGCGAGGGCGAACAGGGGCAGGTATCGGGGCATGATCGAGGGTCTTGGTGGTGGTTGGGCCGAGCCTTCGGCCGGGGACTCGGGGCTCGATTCCACGAGCCGCCGTCGGCCGCCCAATCTAGCATGCTCCGGGTCCAGCGAGACGCCTGATCGCCGCGGTTCCGTTAGACTCAGCCGCCATGGCGCGCCCCGTGCAGCGAGTGCTTCTCGCCCTTTCCCTCTTCCTTCTCGCCCTGCCCCTGGTCCTGGTCAAGCCGGGGGTACCCTCGGGTCTGAAGGCGGACGAAGCGGCGTACTACATGATGGCCCAGAGCCTGGCGTTCGACGGAGACCTGGTGCTCGAGGTGGACGACATCAACCGTGCCTTCGACGAGTTTCCCTTTCGGTCGATCACCAATCTGATCCTGATGACCGATGACGGTTGGCAGACCGCTCTGTTTGGCAAGCCGTACATCTACTCGGCCTTTGCGGCGCCTTTCGTGCGGCTCTTCGGAGCCAACGGCCTACTGTTCTTCAACATGGCGCTCCTGCTGGCCATGGTCTGGATGGGCACGCTGTACCTGGCGCGGCGTACCGAGCCGGCACTGGCCGCCCTCTTCTCTACGGGTTTTTTCCTCGCCAGCGCCGGGTTTGCTTACGTCTTCTGGCTCCAGCCCGAGGTGTTCAACATGGCCTCGGTGACGGCCTGTCTCTTCTTCGGCCTCCATCGACGAGGGGCGAGCGCCACCCAGCCCTGGCTCTGGATCGTCTTCTCCGGAGCTGCCCTGGCTCCGGCGGTCTACAACAAACCGGTCCTGGCAGCGGTGGGTTTGGGTCCGTTGGCGGCGCTGCTGCTGGCGCGACAGTGGCGCCGCGCCGCCCTCTGGCTGGTGGCCGCGGTGGTTGCGTTCGGCCTGGTGGTAGGAGTCGCCATCGCCCTGACCGGGCACCCGACGCCGTATCTCGGTGTCAAACGTCAGGGGGTCACAGTGTGCGAGCCGGGAGTGATGCCCATCGGCCCGGGTCCCGCTGGCGGAGCCGCCCCCGATGCCGACCGTCCCACCGGTGGCGCCTGGAGTTGGTTGTTCCGAATCCCGTCGGTCGACCCGGTCACGCTGACGGCCAACCTGACCTACTTCCTGATCGGTCGACACGCCGGTCTTTTTCCCTACTTTCCGTTCGCACTTCTGGCCCTCTTGCTGTTCGCTGCCGACCGCGAGCCGCGACGAGAACGCTGGGCTCTGCTGGTGGGGATCGTGGTGGTGGCACTCTTCTTCGTCCTCTTCATCCCTCGCAACTGGCAGGGGGGCGGGGGTTTCGTCGGCAATCGCTACTTCGTCAACGCCTATCCGGCCTTTCTCTTTCTCGTCCGGCGGATTCGCTGGCGTCCGCTGGTGGTGCTGACCTGGGGAGTGGCGGGGCTGCTGCTCGGGCCGCTACTGTTCCAACCGCTGGCCCGCAGCGGACCCGAGCCCACACTGCAGTCCCACGTTCGGAACTTCCCGTTCCCCCTGCTTCCGCTCGAACACACGCTGCGCGAGGTCCCTGGGTACCACGACCAGGTGGTCGGGGGAATCCGCATGAAGGCGCGCAAGGACCTCTTTCTGCCGCGCGGGGGGTCGGCCTGGCTGCGCGGGGCCAGTCGCACGGAGCTCTGGCTCAGGCCCCCCGAGCCCCTGGTCGCCCCCGTGTTCCTCGTCGCGTCGGAGCGGCCTGGGAACCGCGTGGTCCTAAGCGTCGATGGGGGGAGCAGGGAAGAGGTGGTGTTGGACGACGGTCGGCCGCAGCGGGTGGTGCTCGCGATGCCCTTGCGCGAGCCCGGAGAGCCGGTCCGCTATCGCCTCGAAGTCTCGACGGACTCGGGTCGCATCCGCGGCTGGCACCGCACGATGCATCCGAACAGCTGCCCCTACTTCAATGTCAACCCGTCCTACGAAGAGTCCTTCTTCGTCGGCACCGAACTGACCTACCTGGGGGAACGCCAGCAGCTGGAGACCGAGGTTTGGGGGCTCGAGTGGGGCGCGGTGGCGGTGCCCCCGGTCGTACAAACCGGCGCGTCGTTTCGGGCCGAGGTCGAAGTGGCCAATCGCAGTGGCGAGGTCTGGCCGACTCGAACGGGAGCGCGAGTGCGACTGAGCTATCGCTGGTACTCGGCGAACGGTGAAGTGATCGAGGGTCTTCGCACCGACCTCGAAGCTCCGGTGGCCCCGGGGGAGTGGGTGCGGCAGAGTCAGGAGATCGAGGCACCGCGCGCCCCGGGCCGTTACCGGCTCGCTCTCGAGCCGGTCTACGAGTGGGTGGGGTGGTTCTCGGACCATCCGCGCGGTGACCCCTGGGAGGTCGAGATCGAGGTGGTGGAGGACGTCGAAGGCAGTGCGACGTCGGTTGCCGATGGAGGGTGACCGCCGCGATCCGGCCCGCGTCCTGCTCGTGACGCACAGCCTCACGACCGGCGGGGCCGAGCGTTTCGCGGCGACGCTGGCCACCCACCTCGATCGCACCGGGTTCCAGCCAGAGCTGTTCGTGGCCAGCGATGGGCTCGGCTACTCGGTGCCCGAAGACGTGCTGGTGCGCACCCATGGCTACCGCACCCTCGGCGACCTCTGGCGGGTACGCGGGGAACTCCGCCGCCGTCTCGCGGCCGCACCGCGGGTCGATGTCGTCCTCTCGAACGTTCTCTCGACCAACTGTCTGACGGGGGTCAGCCGGGGGCGCCGAGGGGTACCCTGGGTGGCCCGGGTCGGCCTGGCCCCTGAGCGGGGGGACCGCGGGGTCCAGGGGCTCCTGGCTCGATTCGTCTACCCCTGGGCGACGCAGGTGGTGAGCAACTCGAACGAGATGGCGGCGGCGGTCGCCCGGCGCTACCCGAGACTCGGCCGCCCCATCATGGCGGTGCCCAACCCCACCGATTTCGAGCGGCTCGAGCGGCGATCACAACAGCCACGACCCGAAGCGGCCCGGCGACGGCCCGAAGAGTGTGTGGTGCTCGGGGTCGGGCGATTGACGCCCCAGAAACGGTTCGACCAGGTTCTCCACGCGGTGGCCGAATTGCGACGGTCGGGGGTATCGGTTCGCCTCTGGTTGGCGGGCCGCGGTCCCGACGAGTCACGCCTGCGCGACCTGGCCGGCGAGCTCGGGGTCGCGGATGCGGTCGACTGGCTCGGTTTCTGCGACAATCCCTTCCCACTGATGAGAGATGCCGACCTCCTGCTGCAGGCCTCCGACTTCGAGGGCCTACCGAATGCTCTGATCGAGGCCCAGGGTCTCGGTCTGCCGGCGGTGGCGACGCGCTGCCCCTACGGCCCGGGCGAGATCGTGGTCGATGGCACCACCGGCTACCTGGTGCCGGTCGGCGACCGGGCAGCACTGGTCGCGTCGACCCGGCGGGCGCTGGCGTCTCGGGGCGAAAGCGGCGGCTGGCTCGAACGCGCGGGGGCGGCGGCGCGCCGCACCACACGGCAGCGATTCGGCTTGTCGGCGGTGCTGCCGCAGTGGCAGGAGACCCTGCGGGCCGCGCTCGCTACGGGTTCTACAGCGGGGAGGCGCTAGCCGATGTGCGGAATCGCCGGCCTGGTACGTCCCGCCGGTCAATCGGCCGTACTCGAGGAGGTGGTGGCCATGCGGGACGCGATGGCCCATCGTGGTCCCGACGCGGTGGGTCACCTGATCGACGACAACGTGGGTCTGGGCCACCGCCGGCTGTCGGTGATCGATACCTCGAGCGCCGCCGATCAGCCCCTGTTCAACGAGGATCGGCAGGTCTCGGTCGTCTTCAACGGAGAGATCTTCAACTACGAGGCGTTGTGTGACGAGTTGGCGGCAGCCGGTCACCGCTTCGGGTCGCGGTCGGACACCGAGGCCCTGGTTCACGGCTGGGAAGAATGGGGACCAGCAGTGGTCAGCCGACTACGCGGACAGTTCGCGTTCGCCCTCTGGGACCGTCGGCAACGGACCCTCTTTCTGGCTCGCGATCGGTTCGGTCAGAAGCCCTTGCACTATGCGGCCACCGCCGAGGGTTTTTTCTTCGCCTCCGAGATCAAGGGACTGCTCGCCCACCCCGCGGTGTCGGCCGAGCTGGACCCGGCCGGCCTCGGCCAGGCGATGGTCTGGGGGCACACCGCGGCCGAGACGACGGCCTACGCCGAGATCCGGCGGTTGTTGCCCGGTCACACCCTGACGCTGGCGGTCGACGGGCCGCGCGACCTGCGGATCCTTCCCTACTGGTCCTTCGAGCCCTGCCCCGACCCGGACCTCGACGCCGAGGCCTGGCTCGAGCAGCTCGACGCCACCATCGCCGAGGCGGTGCGGCTGCGGTTGATCGCCGACGTACCCCTCGGCGCCTTTCTGTCCGGAGGGATCGACTCGAGTTTGGTGGTGGCTCACATGGTGCGTCAGGCGGGGGGGGCGGTGCGGAGCTTCGCCGTCGGTTTCGCCGAGGGTGACTACGACGAATCGCAACACGCGGCCGCGGTGGCGGCCCACCTCGGTACCGACCATCGCAGCGATCGAGTCACGCCCGATGCGGTGGCGGTCTTGCCTCAACTCGTTGCGGCCTACGACGAACCCTACGGCGATGCCTCGGCGATCCCCACCTGGTACCTGTCCCAGAGCACCCGCCGGCACGTCACGGTAGCCCTTTCCGGAGACGGCGGCGACGAGCTGTTCTTCGGCTACACCCGCTATGCGCAGTCGGCCACCCTGGCTCGGTGGGGCGAGCTGGCGAGCCCGGCGGGACGCCAGCTGGCGCGTTGGGCGAGCCGCCTGCTGCCACGCGGTAGCTACGTCGGCCGGGCGCTCGATCGCCTTTCGCACACCGACGCCGAACTCTACCTGCACGCGCTCGGATACTCCTCCGCCCACCTGGCGCTGCTCACGCCGGCGGTGCGCGAGGCGCTCGGGCCGCCGGCGGCCCAGAGGATCGCTCGGCAGTTCGATCGCTTTGGCGAGTTGCCGTTCGTCGAGCGTTGCCGTTTTGCCGACCTCGGCCACTACATGACCGACGACGTCTTGACCAAGGTCGACCGGGCCTCGATGGCCCATTCCTTGGAGGTTCGTTGCCCCCTGCTCGATCACGAAGTGGCCGAGGTGGCGGCGCGTCGACCCGCCGCTCCTCAGATGCAGGGGGGAGTCCTGAAGCGATCCTTGCGCGATCTGGCTTATCGGTACGTGCCGAGAGAACTGCTCGACCGACCGAAACAGGGTTTCTCGGTGCCGCTCGAACACTGGTTTCGCGGGCCCTTGCAGCCGGTCATGCAGGCGGTTCTCGCCGACCAGACGAGTCCGATCTGGGAGTACTACGAGCGGCGTGAGGCGACGCGCCGGTTCTCGCACCACCTCGCCGGCCGGCTCGACGCCTCGCCGGTGCTCTGGCGGCTTCTGTTCGCCCACGCCTGGGCGGAGCAGCGACTGCGCTAGCCGACCAGGATCTCGAGAGGGTCGTCGGCGAGGCCGATTCTGACCGGCAGCTTCTCGTCGCAGCGGTCGCCGTCGATCTGGAGTGGCAGGTCGGCGGGTCCGACGAGTTCCAGCGAGGTCACCGAGCGGTGCTGGACGTCGCGGCGTTTCAGGTGCCGACCCAGCACCAGGTCGCGAGCGAAGCCGAGGGCGGCGAACCGTCCCGGTCCGAAGTGATTGACCAACTCGAGCCGCTCGGCTTCGGGCTCGGCGGCCGGCGCCATGACGAAGGCGTGGCCGTACAGCCGGAGGTTGCTGACCACCGCAAAGTGGGAAGGGTGGGCCTCGCCATCGATCACCACCTCGAAGCGGGGGTAGGGAAAACGCCACCAGACGCCGATGCCGGACACCACGACGGCCAGCTCGCCCCAACGCGCCTTTTGGTCGCCGTCCATCCGCCGCACCACTTCGGCGTCGTAGCCGGCAGAAGCCATCATCAAGAATGGAGTCGAACCACAGAGCCCGACGTGCCAGCGACGACGGGCACCGACGGCGAGCCGACGCGCCGTGGCCACCGGGTTCGAGGGCAGCCCGAGAGATCGAACCAGCACATTGCTCGTGCCCCCGGGCAGGGGGCCGAGGGCGACGGGACGACCGAGAAGGCCGCAGGCGACTTCGCGAAGGGTTCCGTCGCCGCCGAGAGCGAAGACGACCTCCACCGCTCCGCTGTCCGCCACCTCGCGCGCCAAGTCTCCCGCCATCCCCGGACCCTGGGTGGGGTAACCCTCCACTCGCCAGTCCAGCTCTCCCAGCGCCCGGAGTACTGCCCCCGCGGCCTCGGTTCCCCGGCGACGTCCCGACATCGGGTTGTAGATCAGGGCAGCGCTGGGCATCAGGAGCTGGTGAGCGCGGCGCGGCGCCCCGGGCGGATCATCAGAACAGGGTCCGATTTCGGCCTGGATCGCCGGGGGGATCGAAGCCGAGATGTCGGTAGGCTCTGGCGGTGGCCACGCGGCCGCGAGGCGTACGCTGGAGGAAACCCTCTTGAATGAGATACGGCTCGTAGAGGTCTTCGAGCGTGCCACGATCCTCGCCGATGGCGGCGGCGATGGCGGCCAGGCCGGCGGGACCACCGGCGTAGTGCTCGATCAGGGTGGCGAGGATCTTCCGGTCGACCTCGCCGAAGCCGAATTCGTCCACCTCGAGCAGGGCCAGACCGCGCTGTGCCATCGCGTGGTCGATCACGCCCTCGCCGTGGACCTCGGCGAAGTCTCGGACGCGACGCAGCAACCGATTGGCGATGCGCGGCGTCCCCCGACTGCGGCGGGCGATCTCCAGCGCCCCTTCGGGCTCGGTTTCGATGCCGAGGAGGTGGGCCGAACGGGAGACGATTCGGGTGAGATCCTCGGCGCTGTAGAAGTCGAGCCGGTGCACGATCCCGAAGCGTGCGCGGAGCGGAGCCGTGATCAGACCCGCCCGCGTCGTCGCCGCCACCAGGGTGAAGCGGGGCAGCTCGAGCTTCACGGTACGAGCCGCCGGGCCCTGGCCGAGGACCAGGTCGAGCTGGAAGTCTTCGAGTGCGGGGTAGAGGATCTCTTCGACCGCCGCCGAGAGACGGTGGATCTCGTCGATGAAGAGGACCTCACCCGGCTCGAGGTTGGTCAGGATGGCGGCGAGATCGCCGGCCCTCTCCAGCACCGGGCCCGAGGTGGAGCGCAGCGGCGCGTCCATCTCGTTGGCGATGATGTGGGCCAGCGTGGTCTTGCCCAGGCCGGGAGGGCCAAAGAGCAGGACGTGGTCGAGGCATTCACGCCGCCCCTTGGCGGCCTGGATGAAGACCCGAAGATTGTCGACTAGCGAGGCCTGACCGACGTAGTCGTCGAGTCGTTGGGGGCGGAGCGTCGTCTCGAGCGACAGCTCGTCGGGGTCGCCGCTGCCGGAGAGGAGGCGTGGGGTCTCGGTCACTCGCGGAGTATAGAGGACGGTCGCGAGCTCGAACGAACGGAGCGGGTCAGATCCGCGCCAGCTGTTTCAGGGCGAGCCGCAGCCGGGTGCCGAGTTCCGCCTCCGGGTCCGTTTCGGCCACCGCGGCGATGGCGCGTTCGATCTCACGCGTCCGGTAGCCGAGACTCTCGAGCGCGGCGGCGAGGTCGGCGTCGGCGCTGGTGGGCGCGGCGGGAGCCGGAGTGCCGAGCGGTCCACCGTCGGCCAGGTCGGAGACCTTGTCTCGGAGTTCGAGGATCATCCTTTCGGCCGTCTTCTTGCCGACGCCGGGAGTGGTGGCGAGGCGAGCCGCGTCCCCCGCCCTCAGGGCGGCGATCAGGTCGGCGGGTGGCAGGCCCGAGAGGATCACGCGGCCCAGTTTGGGCCCGATGCCACTGACCGCGATCAGGCGCTCGAAGAGGGTTCGTTCGAGTGGCTCCGAAAAGCCGAAGAGGTCGAGGGAGTCTTCGCGGACGTGGGTGTGGATGTGGAGGGCGACCTCTCCCCCGAGACCGATCGATTCGAGGCGGTAGTAAGTCGACAGGGGGACCTGGACACGGTAGCCCACCCCGGCGACGTCGACCACCGCAGCCTCGGGCCTCAGTCCGAGGAGCTGCCCACGCAGATGGGCGATCACCGGGGAAGCCCTGCCGGTCCCAGGATCAGCCCTGCTGGTCGCTGTCCAGCAGGTCCCACGACTCGAGCAGGCCACGGTCGTATTCGACCCCGAGCTGGTCCTTGCGCTGGTTGATCAACGAGGTCAAGGTGGCCTGCAGCTGCTCCCGAACCATCTGGCGACGGATCTGCGGACGCTGCGTTTCGAACTCGTCACTCGAGAAGCGGCGACGCTGGGTCACCTGGTAGAGGATCGCCTTGTCTCCGACCAGGGTCGGCTCGCCGAGCGAGCCCTCTTCGGAAGCGAAGATCGCCTCCGAGAGTTCCGGGGCGGCGCCCAGCTGGGGGATGTTCGGTGCGGGGGCGAAGCTCGGACTGTCGACGATCTCCTGTCCTAGGGCCTCGGCGACGGCGGCGACTGGATCTTCGGCCTCGGCCGCAGCTTCGTAGGCCGCGACGACTCTCGCCAGAGCCAGGTCGGCGGCGCGCTGCTCGACCAGGTCGCGGCGAACCTGTCCCCTGACCTCGTCGAGCTCGGGTAGGTGTTCGGCGATGATTTCGGAAAGCTGCAGCACGACCCAACCCCGGCCGACCTGGGCCGGTTCGGTGAGGCCGTCGATGTCGAGGGCGAAGACCTGGGGATTGAGCGCCGGAGCGTTGCCGAGCGGGAGAATCGCACCCTCCTGTCGGAAGGGCCTGGTCTCGCCGATCTCGTAGGCGTCGTCGCTGGCGGCGATCTCATCGAAGCTACGCGGTGCCTCGCCGGTCAGTTCGGCGTGTAGCTCGCGGATCAGTTCCTCGGTTCGCGTGGCGGCGCGCTCCGCCGCCAGCCGGTTCTGGATCAGCTCAGTCACCTCTTCGAGCGGCCGCTGACGCTCCGGCTTGTGGTCCTGGACCTCGATGATGTGGAAGCCGAACTGCGTTTCCGTGGGCCCGATCAAGCTTCCGGCCTCGGCGCCGAAGACGGCCGTCTCGAACGGAGCGACCATCCGGCCGCGACCGAAGTACCCGAGGTCGCCGCCGCGAGTCTTGCTGCCCGGGTCGTCCGACAGCTCGCGAGCCACGGCCGCGAAGTCCTCGCCGGCCTCGATCCGTTCCCGGGTCGTCTGGGCCAGAGCCCGCGCCGCCTCCGGGCCGCGTTCGGCGTTGGCGATCAGGATGTGGCGGGCCTTGACCTGCTCCTGCTCGAAGTAGTCGGCTTCGTTCTCGGCGTAGAAGGCGGCGATCTCGTCGGCCGGAATCTCCAGACTTTCGCGGACCGTGCGGCTGTTGACCAGCAGGAACCTGGCGGTGCGCTCCTCCGGCACGGTGTACTCCTCGCGCCGCGAGGCGAAGAACTCCTCGACCTCCTGTGGGGTGGGCTTCACCTCGCTCCGAAGCTGCGTCGCGGGCAGGGTGACGTAGCGAATCGAGGCACGCTCGACCTGGTCGCGATAGCGCTGTTCGATCTCCCGCTCGGACACCGCGAGCGAGCTCTCGACGGTGGTGACGAACCGTTGCATCAACAGCTGCTCGCGGATCTCGGCCTCGAAGCTGTCGGGCGTGTAGTTATTGCGCCGCAGGAAACGATCGTAGGCTTCCTGACCGACGAAGCGGCCGCCGTCGTTGAACGCGGGCAGGTCGAGGATGTACCGCCGGAGTTCTTCGTCGCTCACCCGCAGGTCCATGCGGGCGGCCTCGGCCAGGAGGACCTTGCGGTCGATGACCTGGTTGAGAGCCTGCATCGGAAGCCGCATCTGCTCTGCCAACTCCGGAGTGAACTGCTCACCCAGTCGGTTGCGCATGTCGGCTTCGAGGTTGCGGTGCTCGCGTTCGAGTTCGCGGTACGTCACCGACTGGTCCCCGACCGTGGCGGCGGCCCGGTTCGGCTGGGCCCCTGGCATGCTGCCTCCGAAGTCGACGAAGACGAAGAGGATGAAGACGGCGATGACGGCCCACAGAATCCAGGCCAGGTATTTCATCGAATCGCGGAGAACTTTGAGCATCGGTGGTTCCTTATGGCGGCGGGCACAGCGGTGCCCAGAGGGGACCCGGCACTCTAGCAGTCGCAAGGGGAGGTGGCAAGCCAGGCCGCGGGCAGTGGCAAGCCGACGGTGCCGGGGTGGCTGCTGCCTGATCCGAAGAAGAGGGCTCGATCTGGTACGATAATCGTTCGTTCACGTCTGGAGACCGACCTTGCCGCAACTGGAAGACAAGCGCAGCGCCAAGCAGCGAGACTGGTACAAGGTCTCGGTCGACACCCTTCGCGGCTGGTTGATCTTCTTCGGGTTGCTCGGCCTGGCCGGAGCGGGATACTTCGGCCTGCAGTACGTCGAACGACAGGGCCTGCGGGACGAGGCCGCCCGAGTACTCGACGAGAGTGGAGTCCTGTTCCAGCAACTGCGGGGCGAGGTCGGCGGCGGCGCCTTCCTGGCGGAATACGAAGCAGCCTGGTCGGATCTCGAAGCGGCGCGCCAGTACTTCGGCGAACGCCACTACCGCAGCGCGTTGGATCTCGGTCGGAGGAGTCGGGACGTCCTGCTGTCGATCCGAGATGCCGCCCGCGAAGGCGATGGGGGCGGCGAGGCCGAGTTCATCGCCGTGCAAGGCAGGGTCGAGTATCGCCGGGGCGAGCGAGGCCAGTGGCGAGCCGCTCGCAGCCGGCAGAGCCTCGACTCCGGTGACTACGTCAAGACCTCGGACGGCGGCTCGGCGGAGATCATGTTCGAAGACGGGACGCTGTACACGGTGCGACCGAACACCCTGTTCCTGGTCAGCCGATCGTCGGCCTCGGCCACCGGGCAGCAGACGATCTCCCTCGAGTACGGCTGGGTGAACCTCAATACCGCACGGCGGCCCAACCGGGTGGAGACGCCAGCTTCGGAGGCGCGCGTCCAGGACGACTCACAAGCGGTGGTGGCGTACGACGAAGTGGGACGTCAGGCCCGGGTCACGGCGTTTCGGGGCTCGGTCGAGGTGCGCTCGGGGGGCGAGACCCGCCAGTTGCAGGCGCTACAGACGGTGGCTGGGAGCAGCGAGGGGCTGGCCGACACCGAAGACCTGCCGCCGGCGCCGCTGCTGTTGACTCCCGGCGAAAACCAGGACTTCGACATCGATTCGCGTCAGGAGATGCTGATGAGCTGGCAGGCGGTGCGGGGTGCCGACCGCTATGCCCTCCAGGTATCGCGCAACCGACTCTTCGTGGACAACATCATCGACGTGGGGGATCGGGGGAGCGTCGAAGCTACCGTCGGCATGCGCGGCGAGGGGAGCTTTTTCTGGCGGGTTGCCGCGATCGGCGCCTCCGGGGTACAGGGACCGTGGAGTACTCCCTCGCGGTTTCGAGTGGCCTCCCTGAGTGGCGGCCAGGGGGAGGAGGATCGCGAGCCACCCGAGGTGTCGATCGACGACATCCAGGCCTACGGCAGCATCTTCATCGTGCGGGGAGCTACCGAGCCCGGGGCGGCGGTCCGGGTCAACACCGACTCGGTCGTGGTCGAGGCGGACGGGACCTTCACCAAGACCATCCAGCTGGTGCAGGCGGGCTGGGACTTCATCGAGGTCGAAGCGGTGGACTCCTCGGGCAACGAGGCGATCGCCCGACGTCGCGTCTACGTCTACGGTCTCTGACCTGCGGCCGAGTCGGGGCTGGCACTAGCGGCCCCGGTTCCATAGACTTGCACGCTGCGCGCCACCGTTCGATCGGTGGTCGATCCACGCAGACTCCGCCCTCCGCGCCGACGTCCGGCCGTTCGCCCACCCAGAGGTTCGTCCATGCCCATAGGCTCCATACTCCGCTACTTTTCCAACGATCTGGCGATCGATCTCGGTACCGCCAACACGCTCGTTTTTGGTCGCAACAAGGGGATCGTGGTGCGCGAGCCTTCGGTGGTGGTCATCAACAAGCTGACCAACAAGGTGGAAGCGGTCGGGGCCGAAGCCAAGGAGATGTTGGGTCGGACCCCCGGCAACATCGAGCCCATCCGACCGATGAAGGATGGTGTGATCGCCGACTTCGAAGTGACCGAGAAGATGCTGGACCACTTCATCCGCAAGGCCCATGGTGGCCGTCGCCTGGTGCGCCCGCGGATCGTCATCGGCGTCCCGTCCGAGATCACTCAAGTGGAGAAGCGAGCGGTACGCGACTCGGCCGAGCGCGCTGGGGCTTCGGAGGTCTTCCTGGTCGAGCAGGCGATGATGGCGGCGATCGGGGCAGGCCTGCCGATCACCGAGCCGTCGGGCAACATGATCGTCGACATCGGAGGTGGAACGACCGACGTGGCCGTCATCTCTCTGGCCGGCACGGTCTACAGTCGCTCGGTCCGCGTCGCTGGTAACGAGATGGACGATGCGGTCATCCAGTTCCTGAAGCGCAAGTACAACCTGTTGATCGGCGAACGCACCGCGGAGACGATCAAGTGGGAACTCGGCTCTGCCTACGAGCTCAAGGACCCTCTCAAGATGGAGATCAAGGGTCGCGACCTGGTCGAGGGGGTTCCCAAGAACCTCGAGATCTCGGACGAGGAGATCCGGACCGCACTAGCGGAGCCGGTGTCGACGATCGTCAACGCCGTGCGGCAAGCCCTCGAACGCACCCCTCCGGAGCTGTCAGCCGACATCATGGACCGGGGTATCGTGCTGTCGGGGGGAGGTGCTCTCTTGCGCAACCTCGACCAGCGCCTGCGCGAAGAGACCGGGCTGCCGGTGGTGCTCGCCGAAGATCCGTTGGCGTCGGTGGTACTGGGTGCCGGTCGGGTTCTCGAGGACTTCGACCTGCTGCGGAAAGTCTCGATCGTCTAGCGATGGCGCTAGCCGGGCCAGCGAGCACGGACGAGTGAGCGGACGCCAAGCCCGTTGGCTTCTGGTCGTCCTGCTGATCGGCGAGTTCGTCGTCCTGTCGCGCCAACTGGCGACCACCGAGAGCGGCCCTTCGCTCCTCGAGCGGATGACGGTGCGGGCGCTGGGCCCGCTGGCCCACGCGGTGACCGGGGCCGAAGGCCAGCTTTCCGGTTTCGTCGAGCGCCGACGGCGGAGTCGAACCCTGCGCGAAGAGAACCGGCGACTGCAGCAGCGGGTCGCGGAGATGGAGCGTGAGCTCTTGCGGCGGCAGTCGGTGGAACTGGACTTCCAACGGCTGGCGGCCGCGGTGCGGTACTCGCGCGAGGCCAGTCGCGACCTCCAGGTCGGTGACGTGGTCTACCTCGATCACGCTTCGGCGCGGCGGTCGATTCTGGTAGCGATCGGGGGCGGCGCCGAGGTCGGCCAAACCGTAGTCGATGCCTCGGGTGTCGTGGGTCGGGTGGTGGTCGCGAGTGGTCGCTACGCCAAGGTGCAGCTGGTGACGGATCCCGCCTCGGCGGTCGGCGCCATGCTGGAGCGCAGCCGGCGTCAAGGCGTGGCCCGGGGGGCGGGGGCCGGAACGCTGCGTCTGGAGTACGTGCCGTCCACGGCCGAAGTTCGGGTCGGCGACCGAGTCGTCAGCGCGGGGATCGACGGCATCTATCCCCGGGGTCTTCCTCTGGGCACGGTCGAGGAGGTCACGCCCGGCAACGACCTGTTCTTGCGGATCCGCTTGCGGCCAGCCGTCGACTTCGGCCTGCTCGATACCGTGTACGTTCTGCCACCGGTGGAACGTCCCTTCGAAGAAGGAGGAGCCCCCGATGCTCTTCCTTAGGAGCGCGTTGGCGCTGCTCGTCGCGACCTTTCTGCAGATCGTTCTGCAACAACTCGGCAACCTCTGGGGCCGCGGCGTGGCCTCGGCGGTCGATCTACTCCTGGTCGTCGTGGTCTGGATTGCCCTCGCCTCGGGACCGGGGGCCGGCCAGATCGTGGGGATGGTGGCTGGCTTCCTCGCCGATGGGTTGGCGGGAGGGCTCTACGGCTTGCAAGCGATCGCCAACACCGTCGTCGGGTACGGTGCCGCGGTGGTTCGGCAGCGAGTGGTTCTGCAACGCGGGGTTCTGATCCTCGTCTTTGCCGGTGCGGCCCTGGTCCAGCAGTTGGTCGTGGCCCTGTTGCAGTTCCTACTGGTCGCCGAGCCGGAGGTCGCCAGCCTGCCTTCGGTACTGGCTCGGGTCGTGGCCACCGCAGCCCTGGGGGCGCTGCTCCTCAGTCTCGAGGGGCGCGTCCAGAGTGGCTGGCGGGGGTGGCAACGGAGACGCCACTCGCGGCTGCGACTTCGCTGACCGATCCCCGTCGTCGGGTCGCATCGGCACAGGGTTAGACTTGGCCGATGGCGGTCGTCGTTCGGACCCGAGAACACCGGGAAGCGATGGTGGGGCGCGTTCAGCTCCTAGCCCTGCTCCTGGCGGGCGGAATGGTCTTCGTGTTGACCAGCTACTGGTTTGTGCAGGGAGTCCAGGGAGGACAGTTCCGACAGTTGGCCGAGAACAACCGCCTGCGCGAGCTGGCGCTGCAAGCGCCCCGAGGAATCGTCGAGGACCGCGACGGACGGCCGCTGGCCGAGAACATCCCGAGCTACAGCCTGCGCCTCGATCGCTCGGCGGTGGTGGACCTCGAAGAGAGCCTGGCGTTCGCCGCTCTGCAGCTCGACGAGAGTGTGGTCACCTTGCGCAGCCGGCTCGAGGCGGATCGCGACCACGCTCGCCGGACCGCACGCCTGGCCGGCGGGCTGACGCTCGAGCAGGTAGCACACTTCGAAGCCGTGGCCCTGGAGCACCCAGAGTTCGAGACGGGAGTCGAGGACCTCCGGATCTATCGCCACCGAGAACAGACAGCCCACGTTTTGGGGTACCTGGGCGAGGTCAACGCCGAGGAGCTCGCCAACCCCGACCTGGGGGTCCAGAGTGGCGAGTTGGTGGGTCGGCGAGGGATCGAGCGACGCTATCAGAGCCACCTGCGGGGTGAACGGGGCGAACGGGTCGTCATCGTCGACAATCGTGGCCGCCCGGTGGGGGAGTACGACGAAGAGCTGCCGCGCGCCGGACGGGACCTTCGTCTGACCCTGGACCTCGATCTGCAGCAGACCGCGCACCAGGCGCTGCGGGACAAGGTCGGGGCGATCGTCGTACTCCAGCCGCGGACCGGCGAGGTCTTGGCCATGGTCTCGTCCCCCTCGTACGACCCCAACCTTTTTGCGCGCCGGCTCGATCCGGTGGCCTGGCAGACGTTGATCGATCACGCCGACCATCCCCTGCAGAACCGCGTGCTGCAGAGCGCCTATCCACCCGGATCGATCTTCAAGATCGTCATGGGGCTGGGGGGTTTGCAGGAGGGGATCGTCTCGGCTTCGGACCGCGTCTACTGTGGTGGCTCCAAGGAGTACTACGGCCGCCGGTTCCGCTGCTGGAAGAGATCGGGTCATGGCTGGGTAGACCTCCAGCGGGCCATCCAGTACTCGTGCGACATCTACTTCTACGACCTCGGCCAGGAGATGGGGGTCGAGCGGATTGCCGAGCATGCCCGACGCTTCGGCCTCGGAGAGCCGACGGGCATCGACCTGCACGGTGAACGGAGTGGACTGGTGCCCTCTCTGCGGTGGAGCCGAGAGCAGCGTGGCCACCCCTGGTACCCCGGAGAGACGATCTCCCTGTCGATCGGTCAGGGGCCGATTCTCACCACACCGCTGCAGGTCGCCGTGTTGACCGCTGCCTCCGCGACTCAGGGCGTTCTTCCGGTGCCCTGGCTGGCGCAGCCCGGCGAGACCTCGCGGCCGTCGGCAGACTACGCGCGGTCCAGCTGGCAACTGATGAGCCAGGCACTGCTCGACGTCGTCGAGGGCAAGGACGGCACGGGGTCCGAGGTGCGGTTGGAGGGTCTCTCGATCGCTGGCAAGACCGGTACCGTCCAGGTGGTGACCCAGAGCACCTGGGTCCGTTCGGAGGATCTGCCTCTGGCCGAGCGGGACCACGCTTGGTTCACTTCGTACGCCCCGGCCGAGGACCCTCGACTGGTCGTGGTGGTGTTCGTTGAGCATGGGGGGGCGGGCTCGAGGGCCGCCGCCCCGATCGCACGAGAGATTTATGCGACGGCAGTCGAGAAGTATTCCGATCTCCGGGATCTTTAGGCGCCCCGACACCGGCCCGATCGGCCGGCTGTCGACTGCCCGCTGGAGCGTACTGCTGTTCGCCCTGGCGCTGTCGGTGATCGGTCTGGTGACTGTGCGCAGTGCCGCTGCCGACCTGGCGGGTAGCTACCTGTCGCGCCAGGCGGTCTGGGTCGCTCTCGGACTGACGCTCTGCTTCATCATGCTGGTCTTCGACTACCAGCGCCTGGC
This sequence comes from Thermoanaerobaculia bacterium, assembly GCA_030429235.1. Classification (GTDB taxonomy): domain Bacteria; phylum Acidobacteriota; class Thermoanaerobaculia; order Multivoradales; family JAIOJS01; genus JAIOJS01. Next base: position 175,864 of record JAUIDB010000001.1, read on the forward strand.
CAGCCTGGCCCTGCCGATCTATCTCGGGGGCCTCGGACTGTTGGTGCTGGTGTTGATCCCCGGGGTCGGATTGGTCCGAGGGGGTGCCCGCAGTTGGCTGGGCATGGCGGGCTTCCAGATCCAGCCCTCGGAAGTGGCCAAGCTCACGACGGCGCTCTTTCTGGCTCGGTTTCTCGCCGGAGTGGCCGGCGAACGACTGCGAACCCGAGAGATTCTGCAAGCGGCCGCGATCGTGGCCCTACCGATGCTCCTCATCAAGCAGCAACCCGACCTCGGAAGTGCGGCCATGTTCGTGCCGATGTGGGCGGGCATGGTCTGGGTGGCCGGTGTTCGCTGGCAGTTCCTGGTCGGGGCCTTCCTACTCGCGCTGTGCGCCGGTGGTGCCATCTGGACCTTTGGGCTGCAGGACTACCAGCAGGAGCGGGTGTTGACCTACCTGTCGCCGGAGCGAGATCCACACGGGGCGGGATACCAGGCCCGTCAGAGCAAGATCGCCGTCGGCTCGGGGGCGTTGAGTGGTCGCGGCTACGAACAGGGGACCCAGAGCCAGCTCCGCTTCCTTCCCGCTCGACACACGGACTTCATCTTTGCGGTGTTGGCGGAAGAGTGGGGCTTCCTGGGGGTTTTCGTAACGCTGTTCCTATACGGTCTCTTCTTCCTCAACGTAACGGAGGTGGCTGGTCGCGCCCGGGACCGACTCGGGATCCTCCTCGTCGTGGGCGTGGCTTCGACCCTTGCCTTCCACGTGCTCTACAACACGGCGATGGTGATCGGGCGAGCACCCATCACCGGGATTCCGCTGCCGTTTCTATCCTACGGCGGCTCCTTCACCCTGTTCTGCTTTGCGGTGTGTGGGGTCGTGCTCAACGTCGACTATCGTCGCTACGTCAACCGTTGATGCGGGCGCTATGATCGGCCCGGTCCGGAAGACCCGAGACAGTCGATGATGTTAACCAAGAAACTACTGGTCGAGCAGGACCCCTACCAGACGCGCGTGGCGGTGATCGAGGCGGACCGGGTGGCCGAGGTCTACCACGAACCGGCGACGGGCGGAGGCCTCCGCGGTCAGGTTTTCAAGGGGCGCGTACACCGGGTTCTCCCCGGGATGCAGGCGGCCTTCGTCGACCTTGGGTTGGAGCGCGACGCCTTCCTCCACGTCGAGGACGTGCGCCCGCCCGGGGTACCGGAAGAGGCGACGATCGACGACCTGCTGAAGCCGGGGCAGGAGCTCGTAGTCCAGGTCGCAAAGGGCCCTCTGCCCAACAAGGGGGCTCGGGTATCGGCCCAGGTGACCCTTCCTGGACGCTTCCTCGTCTACCTGCCGTACGGCGATCAGTCCGGAGTGTCTCGGCGCATCGAGGACGAGACGGAGCGCGAGCGACTGCGCCAGATCCTCGACCAACTCGATCCTCCAGGGAGATTCATCGCTCGGACTGTGGCCGAGGGGGGGGGCGTGGCCGATCTCGAGGAGGATGCCAACCGTCTGCGAGCTAGCTGGGAACGACTCAGTCGGCGGGCCGAGTCGACGCATGCACCGGAGCTCCTGCACCGAGACCTCGGCGTTGCCCTCGGAGCCGTGCGCGACCTCTTCGACGATACCTTTGCCGCCCTCTGGGTGCAGGGCAACGAACTCGCGGCCGAGATCGAGGAGTTTTTGGGCACGATCGAGCCCGGGCTGCGGAGCCGCGTTCAGCGCTGGCAGGAGGAGCAGTCTCTACTTGCGGCGCACGGGGTCGACGACGCGATCGAAGCCGCCCTCCGCCCCCGGGTCTGGCTCAAGTCGGGTGGATACCTGGTGATCCAGCCGACCGAGGCGCTGGTGGCCATCGATGTGAACACCGGCCGCAACGTCGGCCGCCGGAGTCTCGGTGAGACCATCCTCCAGACCAACCTCGAGGCGGTCGCCGAAACAGCTCGCCAGATTCGGCTGCGCAACCTGTTTGGGATCGTCGTGCTCGACCTGATCGACATGGAGGAAGAGGAACATCGACAGCAGGTCTATGGCGCCCTCGAACAGGCGCTGTCCCGAGACCGGGTCCGGACCCAGATTCTGTCGATCTCCGAGTTCGGTCTCATCGAGATGACGCGGAAGCGGTCGCGGCCGAGTCTCTACAGTTGGTTGACCCGCGACTGCGCGCACTGCCGGGGACAGGGCAGAGTCCAGGCACCGGAGTTCGTGGTCGATCGGTTGCGACGCCACCTGCTCGATCGTCGTCCCACCGGTTCGAGCGACGAGTTGGTCGTCCGTTTGGAACCAGCCGTGGCGGCGGTGCTGCGCGGAACCCGCCGCGACGTGGTGGGCGAACTGGAGGCGGCGCTCGGCCGCCCCGTGCGCGTCGTCGCCGACGCGTCCGTGCCGGTGGATCGCTTCGAGCTCGACTACGACTTCCCCGGAGGGGGGTAGAACGTGCAGGTCCAGCCCTTCGAGCTGGCCGAGTACTGCGGCGAGGTGGCCACGCCATGGCAGGCCGAAGACCTCGAGTCGGCGCTGGCGCCGGTGCTCGACGTGGGCCAGGCTGAGGAGATCCTGCACTGGGGACGCAACATCCTGTGGACCGCGAAGTGGCCGACGGCCGAAGGCGGCTCGACGGTCGTGGTCAAGCAGTTTCGCCACGAGGATCTGCGTCGCCGCCTCGATCGGCGGTGGCGTGGCAGCAAGGCGGCCCGCAACTGGCGCGCGGCGTTGGCGCTGCAGGATGCCGGCATCGCGGTGCCGGCCCCGGTGGCCTGGGTCGAAAGCCGACAGGCCTCTGGTCCCGCGTTCTTCATCTGTGGCTACTTGCCGCACCGTCTCGAAGCTCGCTACCCCCTGCGGGCGCTGAACGCCGACCGGCTCGACGAGGAGTTCCCGGCCTGGCCGCGGCAACGCCTGCTCGAAGTGCTGGCTGGTACGGCGCGAAGGCTGCACGCCGCCGGATTCTGGCATCGCGACTACTCGGCTGGAAACGTGTTGCTTCCGGACGGCCCGGCGGAAGGAGGCGATGAGGCCGTCCTCGTCGACCTGAACCGCACCCGACGGTTGGCTCGGCTCGGTCGCGCGCACCGCCTCGATGATCTATCGCGCATGCCGATCGTCGCTCTCGAAGACCGCCGAGCCCTGTTGAAGGCGTATCTGGAGCGTCCGCCGACACCGTCCGAGTGGTGGAGTTACCGTTGGCGGTACCTTCGGTTCCACGGTCGCCATCGGTTGAAGAAGGCGTGGCGTCGCCGCACGGCAGGATGGAAGAACCTACTGGTCGCGCGCAAGGCGTACCCCCACCTGCCACCGCCGGAGGAGCATGCCTCGCGGCGGGACCGAGTGGTGTGGGATCGGTTGTCGGATCAGCCGCACCAGCACGCGAGTCGCTGGGACAAGCTGACCGTTCGGGTCCGCGATGTCGGTGCCCACGTGCGGACCGTCGGTGCGGTCGTGACCTCGGCGCCCCGCATCTGGCGGCGCTACCGCAAGCTCCGCCAGGGGCTCTACCGGGCTCCGACGAGATTCGACGGGATCGGGGTTTGCTTGCGTCCGCTACCGGGACAGGAAGCGGCGCTCCTGTCCGCGGTCGAGGGACTCGGGGTCCACCACTTGTTGCTCCGGCTCCATCCCTGGCAGTCGGACCACGAAGCGGAATTACAGCTTGCCCAGGAGCTGGCGAGCCGGGGGTACGACCTGGTCTTTGCCCTGCCGCAGCGCCGCGAGTTGGTGCGCGACCCCGCCCGCTGGCGGGCGGCGGTCGAGGAACTGGCCGAGCGTTTCACTCCCTACGGCAAGACCTTCCAGCTCGGTCAAGCGATCAACCGCAGCAAGTGGGGAGTCTGGAACTACGCCGAGTTCCAGGCCATGGCGCGCAGTGCGGCGGAGATCCTACGCCGCAACCCCGAGGTTCGGGTGGTGGGTCCCGGGGTCATCGACTTCGAACTCCACGCCACGGCGGCGGTGGTCAACTGGCCCGGTAGAGCGGTGACCTTCGACGCTCTGGCCAGCCTGCTCTACGTCGACCGTCGGGGCGCACCGGAGAACCCGCAGGCAGGCTTCGACACCGTCGGCAAGGTCCTGTTGGCGCAGGCGATCGCGGAGACTGCTCGCCATTGCGGTCCACGGTCCTGGGTGACGGAGGTGAACTGGCCCCTGCGCGAGGGACCTCACTCGCCGGCCGGGCGGGATGTTTCGGTCGACGAGGAGACCTATGCCGACTATCTCGCGCGCTACTACCTGCTCGCCCTGGCCACCGGCTGCGTCGAGCGGGTCTACTGGTGGCAGCTCGAGGCGCGAGGGTATGGGCTGGCCGTGCTCGAAGGGGACACACTGAGACTGCGGCCCGGCTACCAGGCCCTGGCCACCCTTGCCGAACGGCTGCGCGGCTGGACCTTCCAGTCCCCCCTCGAGGGCCCACCGGGTACCTACCTCTACCCCTTCGAGCGCGAGGGAGACCGCCGCCTCGCGGCCTGGAGCGGGGTCGGGGTCCGGGAGGTCGAGCTGCCGGCTCCGGTGCGTCGCGCGGTCGATCGGTCTGGGACCGAGCTGCCGGTATCGGGGAGTCGGGTGACGATCGACGGATCGGTGCGCTACTTCGACCTCTGAACCGGAGTCTTAGTCGAAGTCCCAGGGACGTTCGGGTCGGCGGTCCAGGTCGCCCTCCTTCTCTGCCCGGCGGCGGGCTCGTTCGAACTTCTCCTCGAGGAGCCGGTCGCGATTCTGGTGGGCGGCGAGTTCCTGGTCGAAACGCTCTTCGGCTCGCGCCCGATCGTCGTCGAGATCGGCGAGCAGGGAGTCGAAGTCCGCTCGGGGGTTCGGCTCGCGGGCTACGGCTCGGTGTTCGAGGACGCTGCCGGTCTCGGGGCCGACGACGATCTTCGAGCCGCAGTCAGGGCAGCGTAGGTGGAACCGTCGCTTCATCGCTGCAGTCTAGCTCAGGGAAGCGTCGACCAAACCATGGTCGCCGCAAGCCCCACCCTCGGCTTCCGGACTTTAGGGGCGGTATCTCCCGTAGGGGGGCCAGGGTTGATAAGATAGGCAACGTGGTCGTCGTGCGCTGCCACGTTCCGAACGATTCAGAAAGAAAGAGTGGAGCGATCATGAAGGTTTTTGCTCGTTTGTTCTTAGTCCTACTCGTGGGCTGCGTGGTGCTCGGTTGCCCCGCCGGCGAGAAGTCGGTGCACCTCGGCGCGGTGATCCCCCTCTCTGGTCCGGTCGAGGCCTACGGTACCGCGGTCAACAACGGCGTCAACCTCGCGCTCGAGCAGGCCCAGGCAGACCCGAATCTCGGGTTCGTGCTGACGATGGAGACCGTGGACTCGGGCGGCGATCCGGAGACCGCAGCGCAACTTCTCGACGAGCTCTACTCCAAGGGCGTGCTCGCCGCGATCGGAGGAGTGACCAGCGACGAGGCGATGGCCATGGTCGACGTGGCCGACGAGGCCGACCGCACGCTGGTCTCGCCCACCGCTTCCAGCCCCGAACTCACGGGGGTTTCGCGGAACTTCTACCGGGTGTTTCCCTCCGATTTCGAGGAGGGGACCAAGATGGGCAGCTTCGCCGCCAACACGCTGAACCTGCCGAACGCGGTCATCCTCGCCTCGGAGTCGCCCTACGGCCGCGGAATCCAGGGGGTGTTCAAGAACGAATTCAGCCGCCATGGCGCCGAGATCCTCGAAGTCATCGAGTACCCGGCAGGGACTTCGGACTTCAGTGGTCTGGTCGATCGCGCCGTCACCCTCGAGCCCGCCGCGGTGTACTTGGCCGCCTACTGGGACGAGGTGGTCGCGATGGTCAAGGGCCTCCACGACGCCGGCTACCAGGGCAAGGTCCTGACCACCGCGGCGTTTGCGACCTCGCAGGCGGTGGCTGCGGCCGGTGAGGCGGCGGAGAACGTCTACTTCACCCAGACCGTCTTCGATCTGTCGAACCCCAACGAGCCGATCCCCTCCTTCGTCGAGGCCTACCGCAACAAGTACGGACTCGACCCCGATCTCTACGCGGCGCACGGCTACGATGCCATGCGGGTCGTGCTCGCGGCCATCGACAAGGAGAAACTGCCCCTGGCCAGTGATTTCTGGAAGGGCGTGCGCTCGATCCGCTCCTTCTCGGGGGTCACGGGGTCACTGCAGTTCGACGAGAAGGGGGACGTGCAGAAGTACCCCCGGGTCTACGTCATCAAGGAAGGCGCGCCGATCAACTACGACAAGTACGTCGCCGACGCCAAGGAGGTCTTGCGGCAACGGCTGCGCGATCTCGAGCAGATGCAGAACCGCCTCAAGGGCAACAACTGATTCGGAGGCCCCTTCCTCGTCGGAAGGGGCTGCTTCCCTCATGATTGGTCGTCTCCTGGGCTTTCGCGGCCTCATCGCGACCTTGACCTCTCGTGAGCTCAAGGCGCGCTACCGCGGCTCGTGGCTGGGGTTCGTGTGGTCGCTGGTCAACCCCATCCTGCTGCTCGGGGTCTACACCGTCGTCTTCGACTTCATCTTCACGCCGCGCATGGCGGGCGCCTCTCCCTATTCGGTCTTTTTGCTGACCGGGCTCTTCCCCTGGATCTGGCTGTCGACTTCGCTGGTCGAGTCGACCTCCTCGCTGTTGGTCAACGCTGCCCTGATTCGCAAGGCGGTCTTTCCGGCCGAGGTGCTGCCGGTGGTGGTGGCGCTGGCCAACCTGGTGCACTTCCTACTGGCCCTGCCGATCATCCTGGCGGCGATCCTGGGGGCCCGCATGCTGGGGTTCGAAGTCGGTGGCTGGAGTGCGCTGCTCATGCCCCTGGCGATCGTGGTGCTCCTCCCGTTCGTCGCGGGACTGGGGCTGGCCCTGGCCGCGCTCAACGTTCACTTCAAGGACACTCGGGACCTGCTCCAGAACCTCCTGACCCTGCTCTTCTTCTTGACCCCCATCCTCTACCCGATGGCCGGCCTGGCCCACTTGCCGTGGCTGGAGATGGTCATGAAGCTCAACCCTGGCACCCCGTTCGTTCGGCTCTTCCAGGAGGTCCTGTTCTACGGGAACCTGCCCGAGGCGGGGCTCTGGCTGCAGGCTTCCGGGCTGGCGCTCCTCGCTTGGACGGTCGGCGCCTGGATCTTCGAGCGGCTGGCGCCGACTCTGGTGGAGGCGGTGTGAGCAGGCCGCAGCCCCCGGTCCGCGTTCGCTCGGTGAGTAAGCTCTACCGTCGCATGGCCCCGGGCTTTCGGCTGCGCACGCTCAAGAGCGCCCTGGTCGAACGCTCTCTGGTCGGGGGACTGTCGGCGGCCGAGTCGATTCCCGCGGTCCAGGATGTGAGCTTCGAGGTGGCCGCGGGCGAGGCGTTTGGGCTCATCGGGTCGAACGGGTCGGGAAAATCGACGCTGCTGAAGTTGGTGGCGGGAATTCTGCAGCCGACCAGCGGCGAGGTGATCGTCGATGGCCGGGTCGCGGCGCTGATCGAATTGGGAGCGGGGTTCCATCCCGAGATCTCCGGTCGGGAGAACATCTTCATCAATGGATCGGTTCTGGGCCTCAGCCGACGACAGATCGAGGAGCGCTACGACGAGATCGTCGCCTTCTCGGGACTCGAAGACTTCATCGAAGAGCCGGTCAAGAACTACTCCTCGGGGATGTACGTTCGCCTGGGATTCGCGGTGGCAGTGCATACCGATCCCGACGTGTTGATGGTGGACGAGGTCCTGTCGGTGGGTGACGAGGCGTTCGCCCATCGCTGTTTGCACCGCATCGAGGAACTCCTGGCGGCGGGCAAGACCCTGCTGTTCGTAAGCCACTCGCTAACCCTGGTCGAGGACCTCTGTGACCGGGTCTTGTGGATGGACCGGGGCGTGCCCCGTCTGATCGGCGAGCCGCGGAGGGTGGTCGACGCCTACCGTGAGTCGGTGGCCGAGTCCGAGGGGCGGCAGCACCAGAAGGCAAAGGAGGAGGCCGAGGCCGAACGCGAGGCCGAGGATCCGGCGGGCCCCCGGCGTTGGGGTTCCGGCGCCGCCACCATTCGCACCGCACGCCTGCTGGTCCTTGGAGAGAGCGGGGCGGCGGTCGAGCGCTACCACCTGGAGACTGGCGAGAGCGTCGAGTTCGAGATGACGGTCGAGGTGGACAGGCCGCTGGAGGACTTCGTGTTCGGTATCGGCATCGCCACTCCCCGTGGCACCGAAGTCTGGGGAACCAACACCGAACTGGGGGGCTGGAAGGGATCTCGGCTGGAGGGTCCGGCGCAGGTCAGGGTGCGCTGTCCCGATCTGCGCCTGGCACCGGGTGAATACCGGGTCGATCTCGCGGTGCACGCCAGCGATGGTGCGCCGTACGACTATCGCCAGGGGGCCTTCTCCTTTGTGGTCTCGGCTCCCGAACAACAGGTCGGTCTCTACGCCCCTCGGCACGAATGGAGCTTCTCGTCCGCCGTTTCGTGGGCCGAGGTCGGCAGCACCACCGAATCAGAGGAGATCAAGCATGAGTGAGAAACAGGGCGTCAACATCAAGATCACCGACGAAGAACTGAAAGGCCGATACTCGAATCTGCTGCGCATCACCCATACGCGGGAGGAGTTCATTCTCGACTTCATCAACCTCGTGCCTCCCCAGGGAGCGGTGACCGCGAGAATCGTCACCAGCCCCGGCCACATGAAACGGATCATCCATGCGCTTGCAGCCAACCTGCAGCGCTACGAGGCGCAGCACGGAACGATCCGGGAGGCGCCCGAACCCAACGCCGACGATCCGATCCACTAGACCAGAGGGACTGACATCCGCGCGTTTTCCGACCCCGGCTCATCGGGTAGGCGAGGTATCTGGCTCGTCGTACTGCTGATCTGTAGCCTCACTTCCTGCCGAGGGGTGACGCCGACGGCTCGAGCGGCCGCCGACTGGGCCGCGGGGCCGGCCCGTTGGTTGCTCCTCGCCGACGAGCGCCGGGAGCTGATGTCGCTGCGTACCCCGGCCGAGTTCGAGGCATTTCGAGAGCGCTTCTGGGAGCGTCGCGACGCGGAGCCCGCGCTGGAGAGCCATGCGGTCGCCGCGGCCTACTTTGCCCGGGTTGCCGATGCGGACCAGCTGTACGGTGAGCCTGGGGTGCGGGGTGCGGTCACCGACCGGGGAGGGGTCCTGATCCTGCTCGGGCCCCCGAACATCTTGCGCCACCGCCAGAAGCGGGTTCCCGCTCTGGGGCGCGGACCCTCGCGGGACGGCGCTCGGTCGACCGTCCAGATGACCGAGGAGGTGTGGGTCTACCTGACCCAGGATCTGCCGCCGGCGCTGCGCGCTCGCCTGCGCGATGCCGAGGGCCCGCTGGCCGACATCTCGGTGACCTTCGTGATCGAGGGCTCGGGGGCTCGCTTGACGGCCGGTAAGGACTACCTCCGTTTGGCGCGTCGAGCGCTGGTGTCCGACAACTCGAGCCCCTAGGCTCGCGCTGCCTTGACGCCGGCGCGGAGCCTAAGGGATCATGGTCTCGCTCCGGCGCTTCCCGGCGGGAAGTGACGGCTTTCACCCAACGACCGAACACCGGACGTTCCGTTTCCCGGGGCGTTCAGGGAGGAGCTTTCGATGCGCAATCTGTGGATACTCACTCTGAGCGGCCTGGCCCTGGCCTGTTCGGCTCCGGCTCCCGCCCCGCCGGTGGCGGAGACCGAAGATACCCTCGAGATCGCCGAAGATCTGGACAGGCGATTGGCGCAGTACGCCCGCACCGACCTCACGGCCGACCTGTCGAATCTGAGCGACGAGGACCAGCTGGTTCTGGGGCACCTGGTCAGTGCGGCTCGTATGATGGACGAGATCTTTCTGCGCCAGGCCTGGGTCGGGAATCCGGAGCTGTTGGCCGAAGTGAAAGCCCACGGAGGTGCGCAGCAAGCCGATCTGGAGGAGTTCTACGCCATCAACTTCGGTCCCTGGGATCGCATCGACGAGAACCACCCCTTCCTCGGCAGCCAAGCCCGCCCCGAGGGCGCGGGGTACTACCCCGAAGATCTGACGCGCGACGAGTTCGAGAGCTACCTCGCCGACCACCCCGCGGCGGCCGATGCCCTGACCTCGCTGACCACGGTGGTGCGTCGGGACGGTGAGCAGTTGGTCGCCGAGCCGTACTCGGCGGTGTATTCGAAGTGGCTGGAGCCCGCCGCCGAACACCTGCGGCAAGCGGCCTCGTTGACCGACAACGCTTCCCTCGAGCGCTTCCTCGAGGCCCGGGCGGCGGCCTTTGCCAGCGACGACTACTACGAGAGTGATCGGGCTTGGATGGACCTCGACGCTCCGGTCGAGGTGACGATCGGGCCGTACGAGATCTACGAGGACAGCCTGTTCGGCTACAAGGCGGCCTTCACCGCCTTCGTCACGGTCAATCTGCCCGAGGAGTCGGAGAAGCTGGCGGGCTACAAAGCGGAGCTCCCTTGGCTCGAACGCAACCTGCCGATTCCCGACGAGCACAAGAACCTGGGCCGGGGGAGCGAGAGCCCGATCCGTGTCGTCGATATCGTGTTCACCGGAGGCGATACCAAGGCAGGGGTCCAGACGGTAGCCTTCAACCTGCCGAACGACGAGCGGGTGCGTGAGGAAAAGGGCTCGAAGAAGGTGATGCTCCGGAACATCCTTCAGGCAAAGTACGACCAGATCCTGGTGCCGATCGCAGCTCGGGTTCTCGAGCCCGAGCAGGCCGCGGGACTCTCCTTCGAGGCGTTCTTCGCGGAGGTCCTCCACCACGAGCTGGGCCACGGACTCGGTCCGGGTTCCATCACCGTCGACGGTCGGGACACCGAGGTTCGTCTCGAGCTCAAGGACCTCTACTCCGTCACCGAGGAGGCCAAGGCCGACGTCCTGGGTGTGTACAACATCCTGGCTTTGATCGACAAAGGCATGATCGATCCCGAGATCGGAGTCTCCCTGTCCCCAACCTATCTGGCGGGCCTGTTCCGCTCGGCCCGCTTCGGGGTGCACGAGGCTCACGGCCAAGGAGTGATTACCCAGTTCAACTACCTGCAGGAGAAGGGGGCGCTCGAGGTTACCGCCGAGGGGCGCTACCGGATCGTCGAGGAGAAGTTCGCCGACGGCATCCGCGACCTGCTGCACGAGTTCCTCATGCTGCACGCGACCGGGGACTACGAGGGAACCAAGGCCTTCCTCGAGCGCTACGGCCACCCCACCGACGAACTGGTGGCCGCGATCGACCGGCTGAACGCCGAACTGCCGGTTGATATTCGGCCCGTCTACACCCAGGCAGACGAGCTGGTGGCGGCCAGCCAGTCAGCGAACGACTAGAGAGGAGAGCGAATGCGAGTTACCGACGTCAAGGGCATCGGGAAGAGCACGGCGGAGCGGCTGGCCGAGCACGGGTTTCGTACGGTCGAGGATCTGGCACACCGTGCCGTCGGCCTGTTGACCGCCGTGCCTGGTTTCGGACTGCGTCGAGCGATGTTGGTGCGCGAGTCGGCCGCAGCCCTGCTGCGGACCGCTCGAAGCCCGGGAGACGAACCGACGGCCGACAAGGGCGAGAAGCCCCCGGTGACCCCGGTTCGGGCCAGCGACTCGAAAGCGGAGAAGGCCGGGGCAGAACCAGTGAAGAAGGCCAAGGCGGAGAAGAAAGCCAAGGCCAAGAAGAAGGGGACTTCGGGGCAGAAGGGGAAGGCCAAGAAGAGGACCAAGTCCGACAAGAAGACCAAGTCCAAGAAGAAGACCAAGCCCAAGAAGAAGGGCAAGTCCGACAAGAGAACCAAGTCCGGGAAGAAGGCGAAGTCCAAGAAAAAGGGCAAGAAGGGCAGCTGAAGTCGGCCCCGCTAGGGGTCGTCGCCGGACTCTTCTTCGAGGGGCGCTGCGTCGTTCCAGAGGGCTGAGATCGCATCCCCCCACCGGTCGGCAATGACGCGCCGCCGGAGCTGTCCGTTGCGGGTCAGTTCGCCGCTCTCGACCGAGAGCGGGGTCGGCAGGAGATGGAAGCGGCGAATGCGCTGCTCCTCGGGTTGGCCCTGGTTGAGCCGCTGCAGCTCGGCGAGGACCCGGGCCTCGAGGGGTGCGACCTGCGATCCCGCCTCCGGGGTTCGTCGGCTGGCGGGTTGGATCAGGGCTCCGAGATCGGGCCGCCCTTGGCCGACGACGATCGCCCGTTCGATCAGCGGCGAGCTCTGCAACCGGATCTCGATCGGGTGGGGGGCGATGCGCTCTCCTCCGGTCAGCCGAATCTGGCTGCTGCGGCGGGCGGAGAGCCGCAGCCGGCCGTCGGGGTCCAATCGGCCGATGTCACCGGTGGCGAAGGCGACTCCCTCGGCCAGCTCCTCGTCCTCACCCTGGTGCCAGTAGCGCAACATCAGACCCGGACCGGAGACCGAGATCTCTCCGTCGCGGCCCGTGGCCAGGCGAAAGCCTGGCAGAGCCTGTCCCACCGTGCCGACCAGCCGCTGGCGCCGGGCGGTGGCCGTCACCGGCCCTCCGGTCTCTACCAGGCCGTAACCGAGACAGAGGTCGACTCCGGCCGCCCGGAAGAGGGCTTCGGTCCTCGGGGCGACGGGACTGAAGCTGCCCATCGCGACCCGAACGGCTCCGCCGAGGGCACGACGCAACGGGGCCAAACCTCGCCGAGCCAGCAGCGACGGTGACACGCGGTCGCTGCCCTCCCTGGGCAAGGCCCGCTGTAGAGCCGTCCGAAACCGCCAGCGACGCAGGCGGCCGCCGCGCTCGATCTCGGCCTCGGTTTCCCGACGGATCGTCTCCAGGAGGCCGGGAGGCATCACGAAGTGGCTCGGCTGTTCGCGCGCCAGGGCGAGGATCGGATCGATCGGCTCGGGCGCGGCGACGACGGCGATCCCGTGGTCGAGATAGGCGTAGAGGGCCAGTCGTTCGACGGGGTGGGCCCAGGGCAAGAGCGACAGCCCGCGACTGCCGCGACCCAGGCCGAGCCTCGGTCCCAGATACTCGACGCGCGACAGCAGGCTGCGGTGGCTGAGCAGCACACCCTTGGGGTCGCCGGTCGCCCCGCTGGTGTAGGAGAGCGTGGCAGGGTCGTCGGGCCGCACGCGGCCGCGGAGACTGTCGAGAGAGGTCTCGAGCAACCTCTCGGCCCCCTGCCCGATCAGGGTCATCAGTTGGTGGGTCGCCGCCGCTTCATCGTGTCCCTCGATCGAAATCAGTACCGGTGGGGGCTGCAAACCGGAGAGAACTCCCTGCAACAGTTCCCGTTCTCGCTCACCGCCGTAAACCAGAAAGGCCGGCCGACTGTTGCGGACCACGAATCCGATCTGCTCGCTGGCCAGACGGGGGTCGACCGGAACCGTGACCAGGCCCAGGAGGTGGCACGCCAGATCGACCACCAGCCAGCCGGGGCGATTGCCGGCCAGGACGGCCAGGCGGTCACCGGGGCGGGCGCCGAGCCGTTCGAGACTGAGGGCCAGGGCATGGGTATCGGCCACCAACTCCTTGGAGGAGAGGACGCGGGATCCGCTCCCGTCGCTGGCGCGCAGCAGCTCTCGCTGACCGCCCCACTGCTCGCGCAGGTGATGGACGAGGTCCCCGAGGGTCTCGAGTGGTGCGGCCGTCATTCAAGCCCCTGGGGCCGAGTGGACCAGCTGTCCCCGCTTGATGACCTGGTGTACCGGGTTGATCCCATAGTGGTACGCAAGGTGCAGGAGATTCGGGGCGTCGAGCACCACGAGATCGGCCTGTTTTCCGACCTCGATCGAACCGATCGTCTCGCCGAGTTCGAGGCAACACGCGGCGTTGAGGGTGGCCGCGGTCAGCGCCTCTTCGATCGAGAGCCCGAGTTCGAAGACGGCGAGTACGAACACCATCGGCAGCGACTCGGTGTGGGAGGAGCCTGGGTTGCAGTCCGTGGCGATGGCCACGGGGACGCCGGCCTCCACCAGCCGTCGGGCCGGTGCGTAGGTGTGTTTCATCAGGAAGAAGCTCGTTCCCGGTAGGAGGACCGCGGTGACACCGCTGGCCGCGAGAGCCTCGATCCCCTCGGGGGAGACAGCGATCAAGTGGTCGGCCGACAGCGCGCCGAGCTCGGCGGCCAGACGAGCCCCTCCCGAATCGACGAACTCGTCGGCGTGCAGGCGAGGCGACAGGCCGTGCTGCACACCGGCCTCGAGCACGCGACGCGATTCCTGACAGCTGAAGACACCCTCTTCGCAGAAGACGTCTCCGAACCGGGCCAGACCCGCCTCGGCGGTGGCCGGGATGATCTCTTCACAGACGAGGTCGAGGAAGCGCTCGCGGTCCTTGCGGTGCTCCGGCGGCACCTCGTGGGCGGCGAGCAGGGTGGGCACCAGGTCGAGGGGGTGTTCCTCGTGGGCTCGACGGATGGCGCGGAGCTGCTTGATCTCGTCGTCCAACGTCAGGCCGTAGCCGCTCTTGGCTTCCGCCGTCGTCGTGCCCCAGGACAGCATTCGGTTCATACGGGGGCGCATCTGGAGGGCGAGCTCTTCGTCGCTGGCGGCCCGAGTCGAGCGCACGGTAGAGAGGATGCCGCCGCCCGCGGCCGCGATCTCCTGGTAGCTCACCCCGGCGAGGCGCTGGGCGAACTCCTCCTCGCGGGTGCCGGCCCAGGGTAGGTGCGTATGGGGGTCGACCAGACCGGGGATCACGGTGCGGTTCGAGCAGTCGATCCGCTCGGCGTCGTCCAACGGGCCGAGCTGTCTTTGCCGTTCGTCGTGGCTGCCGACAAAGAGAATCGTCCCATCCCGACAGACGATCTCGCTGCCGCGAGTCCGTTCGACCTCGGCCTGCCGCGGGCCCCGTCGTGGTGTGGTTCCCCGCGGCGTCGCCACCTCGCCGATCGAGTGCAGTAGGAGGGTTCCGGTCATGGTGCGATCTCCGTGCGAACAAACAGCGCGAGCTCTTCCTCGAGCCAGTCTTCGAGTGCCCCGACCTCCAGCGGAGTCGTGAGTCGTGGCAGCGGTTCGTCGCTCCACTGGCTGCGGTCGGCCAGGGCCTTCGCTGCCTGCAACGGAAAGTCCGCTACGTGACCGAACTTGTCCTCGGAGGCGGCCAGCAGCTGGCGCAGGGGGAGGCGACGGCAGAGGAGGTACAGATCGACGAAGTCGCGCCGACTGCCGCGAGAGATGATCGCCCCGAGTTTCATCAGGCCGAGGTCGGTGAGGCTGGCGAGTTGCAGGCCTCCGTCCAGCTCTTCGAGTGGGGCAGCGAGGGGGTACGGGTAGTAGTACCAGCGCAACGCCGTCCCGGCGCCGGAACGGACGAAGAGGTATCCGTCGCGCGCGGTTTCGACGCGGATCCCGGGATCGAGCTGTAGCAGGCTTTGCAGCAGATCTCGGCGCTCAGGGGGTAGTAGGCGATGGACCGCGGACATCAGATCGAGACCCCTCACCGGGCGGTGGCCGAGATGCAGAGCCAGGGCGGCCGAGCCGGCGAGGTAGTAGTCGTCGTCGCAGACGCTGGCCAGCCGCTCGAGCAGTCGATAGGCCGACGGGTCGAGGGAGTCGATCTTCAGGCTCGCGGACACGGAGCGAATTCTAGCAGCGGCTCGTGAGGAAAAGACCCGCCGTGGTGCTCTGGCGGCGTCGCGTGGTCCGGCTCCGGAGTTCACACTTCAGGCGAGGGGCCACAGCTGGGCGGCGAGCGGCGCGGCCCCCCGTGTCGGGCCGAGTACGGGGCTCCAGAACGCACGCGAACGGGCCGACAGCTGACGCCCCCCAAACTCCTGCCACCAGTCGACGATGGCCTCGCGGCCAAAGGTGGCGAAGAGCCATCTCAACTCGTTGCGATCGCCCTCCTCTAGGAGTCGGCCGATCACGAAACCCTGGTGACGCCTCGGTTGGAGCGACTCGACGTGAGGGAAACGGAGCCGTACCGAATCCAGAACCATCGAGGTCAGCTGGCCCCTCGCTCTCGCAGGGAGTGGATCGATGCGTGCGAGCTCTCGGCCTCCTCCGCCTCGCTGTCGATCAGACGCTGGAAGAGCTCCAGGGTGCTCTTGAGCTTCATCTGGAGTTCGCGCCGCCGGTGACTCAGTTCGCTGATGCGCGACTCGATCTCCTGTGCTTTGGCGATGGCTCCTTCGACGATCCGGTTGCCGGTCGCCTCGGCCTCCTGGACCAGCAGCTGTGCCTCGCGCTGGGCGGTGGCGAGGATCTCGTCCGACACCTTCTGGGCCCGCAGGAGTGTGTCCTGCAACTCGCGCTCGCGACGTTCGGCCTGGTCGAGCAAGCGACGCAGGTGCTCGTTGTCCTGGCGGCGCCGGTCCGACTCGGAGAGCGCGCGCGTCAGAGCCTCGGAGGCCAGCGAAAGCATCTCGTCCACCTCGCGCGGGTCGTACCCTCGCATGCGAGAATTGAACCGCGCCTTGCGCAGATCCAGCGGCGTCAGGCGGAGGGACTCGGGGCTGTCATTCTCGAGGGACATCGAGGGGATCTCCTATGTGGCAGGCAAGTATGAGATTGTAGCATAGCTACGCTGCCGGCCTGGGCCCAAAGAGAAGGGTCCCCACACGGACGTGGCTGGCACCCTCTTCGATGGCGATCTCGAAGTCGCTGCTCATTCCCATCGACAGCAGGCCCGGAAAGTCCGGGTCGGCCTCGCGGGCTCGGTCGCGCAGCTCGCGGAGCGCCCGAAACCAACTCCGGGTCGCGTCGGGGTCATCCTCCTGGGGAGGGATGGCCATCAGTCCTACCAGGTCGAGCGCTCGGAGCTCGCGGCGCAGCTCCAGCAGGGTTTCGACGGCTGCTGCCGGGGCGATTCCGTGCTTCGAGACCTCGCCTCCCAGATTGACTTCGAGGAACCCCTCTCGTCGTACGCCGCGCGCCGTCGCCGCGCGCTCGAGAGCTCGCGCGATCTTGACGCGATCGATGGCGTGGATGGTGTCGAAAAGTTCGACCGCCAGCTGCACCTTGTTGCTCTGGAGCGGGCCGAGCAGGTGCCAGTGTACGGAGGAGTCGAGATGGGGTCGTTTGTCGCGCGCTTCTTGGACGCGGTTCTCGCCGAAGTGCCGCAGGCCGGCCGCGTGGGCGGCTTCGAGGCTCGCGATCGGCTGGCGCTTGCTAGCCCCTACCAGGGTCACGCCACTCCGGGGACGCCCGGCGCGGCGACACGCGGCTCCGATCCTGGCTTCGATCTCGGCCAGTCGGTGGGCGATGGTGTCATCGCGCATGGCGAGGCTGGTCTCTCGGTTGCGGTCGGGTCGGAGAGCGGGGTCAGGCCTCGTCCGACACGTACAGGATTCGCTTGCAGCCGTCGCAGTGGATCAGCTTACCCTGGAGCCGGATGTCGGTGACGACCTGCAGTCGCACTCGGTAGTTGCAGGCGCTACAGTGCCACGGGTTGCCGGCCGCGCCGCCCCCTTCGGACTGCATGAGAGCGGCGGTGGCGTCGCCGTCGCGCCGTTCGTAGATCCGCTCGAAGAGCGCCACGACTCCTCGAGGCAGCAGATTCCGGAGGTCTTCGATCTGACCTCGCAGAGCCGTTGCCTGTTGCTCGACCTCGGGCTTCTCGCCTTCCCACTTGGCCTGAGCCTCGGCGTAGCGTTGGTCGAGGTCGGCGAAGGCCGCTCGCTGCTCCTCGAGGGCGGCTTGGGCGTTGTCGTACCGCTCCAGAGCACCGAGAGCCTCCTCCTCGAGCGCCTTGATCTCGGCCTTGACAGTATCGATCTCCTGCAACAGGGCCGAGTACTCCCGCTGAGTACGGACCCGGCTGACCTGCTGCTGGAAGTGGGCCAGCCGGTCCTCGGCGTCGCGACTCGCACTCTCGGCCTGCCGTCGAACCCGGCGGGCCTCCTCGGCATCGGCTTCCACGGCCTCGATCTCGGCCCGCCGAGCACTGTGCTCGGCGTGTAGCTCTTCCATCCAACCCGGCACGCCAGCGAGTTGGCTCTCGGCCTGGCGCAGAGCGCCGAGCGCATCCTGCAGCTTGACGACGGTCTCCAAATGTCCACTCATGAGATAGGGCCGAACCTCCGTGAAGCCTCTGGCGGGTTCTTCTCCCGCTCAGGGCTGTTTGCATCGAACCACGATGGATGGTGGGTCCACCTGGACTTGAACCAGGGACCAGCCGGTTATGAGCCGGATGCTCTAACCACTGAGCTATGGACCCATCAGGTACCCCCTGAATCGGGGGAGCGGCTGAGTATAACAAGCGCCGCCGGGGTCCGCTGGCCAGTCGAGGATCGGGCAGAAGCGCTGCCTCAAGGGCGTCGTTTTGGAGCCCGAGCGAGGTCGTGGTAGCGCTCGTAGGAGTCGGCGAGCAGAAGAATCCGCTTGACGTAGACCCTCGGTTCCTCCATCGGCAGGGACTCGACGAAACGGTCGACGCGGGCCTGGCTTCCGGCCTCGGTCCACCAACGACGGATGCGGTAGGGCCCAGCGTTGTAGCCGGCCAGCGCCAGCTCGACGTCTCCGCCGAACATATCGAGGACCTGGCGCAGGTACCGACTGGCCAGCCGGATGTTGTAGGCGGGCTCATGGAGGCGCCGGGCGTCGAACGGCACTCCCTCCTTGCCGGCGAGTTCGCGGGCCGTCGGTGTCATGAGCTGCATCAGGCCTCGCGCTCCCGACCGACTGACTGCCTGGTGATCGAAGGCGCTCTCCTGCCGGATGAGCGCCAGCACCAGGGAGAGCTCGACGCCGCGGGCTTCGGCCCAGGGGCGAATCTCCTCGAGATGCTCGAGCGGGTAGTAGAGCTGTCGGGCGCGGGCCGGGGTGAGATCCTCGGCCGCAGTTCCCAGCGTCGGGAAGGCCCGAAGCAACGGGGCGATGCTGGCCCTCGGTTGGTTCTTCAGACTGAGGATCCGGGCCTCGAGCACCGCCGCGGCCGGCTCGAAGCGCTCCTGGGCGGCGGCTTCCGACCAGGGCTGGGTGGCGAGTTGGCGGATCTCCAGGGTGGCGAGTGGCTCGAGCCCCAGGTCGATCAGGGCGGAGGCTCGGTCTAGGCTCGGATGCACGGGCCAGGCGAGGGGGGGGAGCGGCTCGGGCCGCTCGGTGACCAGTTCGGCTGGCAGGTGGTGGCGATAGAAGTCCCGCACCGGGCTCTCTTGGGCGAGCCGTTGCCGCAGCTCGGAGGCCGAAGCGGTGTGGCCGATCTCGGCCAGCGCGTCGGCTGACCAGTAGCGAGCCGCGCGGTGTCGCCAGGAGCGGTCGTCGGACTCGACCAACGGATCCCAGGCGGCGAGGGCACCGGGGTAGTCGCGGTCTCGGTGGCGCGCCCAACCCGCCAGCCAATGATGGTCGAGCACCGCGGGGTCGTGGGCTGGTAAGTGATGGAGAGCCTGAGCCGTGGCCTCGGGGTCCTCGGCCCGCGTCGCCTGGACCAGGAGGAGTCGCCAGCTGCGCACCGCTTCCTCTTCCGTCTGCTGTCGGGCGCAGCGGGCCAACTCCTCTCGCGATCGTCGGTGCAGTTCGACCCGCTGGGCTCGGGGCAGAGTGCGGCGTCCGCGGCGGGTCGAGGCGGCGTGCCGAGCGGCCTCGGCCCTCGAGCAGCTCAGTTCGAAAGCGGAGGCGCCAGCCGCGTCGAGGTAGTGCAGCGCTTCCAGGGGCCGCCCTTCGGCGACCAGCAGCGACGACCAGAGTTCGGCCTCGATCTGCACCGGATCCAGGGGTTCGAGGGCATGGCGAGCCAGATCGGGGCGACCGGCCTCCAGGGCCCGCCGGGCTCGCTCCTGTCGCTCCCGAGGCCCGAACCAGGCGGGGAGCGGGTCGGAGCCGTGGTCGAGAATCTCCGCTTCGAGGTCCGAGCCGGGGTCGTCGCGGAGGAGGCGCCGAGCGGCGGCTCGGCGTAGTCCCGGCCGGTCGACCCGCACGGCATGATGCCAGGCGAGCTCCGCCAGCCGCCGCTGCTGTTCGGGGGTGGCTCCCCGGGCGGCAAAGATCCGTCGGGTGCGGGCCAGTCGTTGGCGATGATCGTCGGCCAATACCGGCGCGGCGAGGGTGAGTTCGAGCAGTTCGAGGCTGGCGGGGGCCGACAGCGGCGAGTCGCCATACTCTTCGAGCAGGCTCTCCAGCGCGGCGACGGAGGTGGTCGGGTCGACCGGTCGGAGACAACGAGCCAGGGCCAGGAGGCGCCAGTCTTCGAGTCCGAGATGGCGGGCCAGGGCGATCGCGGTCGGAGCCTCCAACCCGGTGCACGGCACGGTCCGTGGGTCGGCGCTGCGGTCGAACCCCTCAGCGGCAAAATGGAGACCACCGAGCAGGTCTGCGGCGCCGTTGGCCACCAGCTGCGGCTCCTCGGCGAGGGACGCCGCCGCCTTCCTCGGTGCGCCCCGGCGAGCCCAGGTGGCGGCGCGTCGGACCCCGGGATGGTGGCTGAGCGACGAGAGATCGATGGCGACGGGTAGCGGGACCGGCTCGTCGCCGGCACCGCAGCCGACGACGAGAGCCACGAGGCCCGCGAGGGCCAGGCGTCGGGCGCGGAAGCGGAGGCCGAGGCCGCGCTTCCGCGCGCTACATCCCGAGGGCGTCGGCGTCGCCGCCGGCCAGGATGTTGACCAGCTCCTCACGGAAGTAGTCGACGTCTCCTACCCGCGCATCGACCCGGTCCCGGTACATCTGATGGGAGCGATCGATATCGTCCTGAAGTCGGGTGTAGATATCGTGGTTGCGACGCCCGTCTTCGACCTGCTCTTCGTTGTAGAGCTTGATCTCGCTGACCAGCAATCGGGCCAGGCGTCGCGCTTCTTCGTGGACCGCAGCGTCCTCGGGATCGGCGCCCGCTGGCGCCTCGGGCTCGTCCTGCCGGAAGGCCCAACCGGGCCCCTCGAGATCCGCCGGCGGCTGGACCTGAGTGCTCCCGCCGGTGACCGGGGCCGGCGCGGGTGGGCTGGGGGGTTCGGGAGCAGCTTCGGCCGCCGGGGCCGACTCCTCCTCGACCTCGACCGTCGGCGTGGTCAGGGTCGAGCGATCCAGCAGAACGGTCTTCTCTTCCGAGAGGTCGCCTTCGTCCTCGCCCCCTGCCACCTCGTCCTCTTCTACCTCGTCGTCGGCGTCACCTTCGGGGGAGTCGAACTCGACCACCGTAGGCATCTCGATCGCCTCTGGTGGCACCGGATCGATCTCGGTGGTGTCGGTGCCTTGAGGCATGGCGTCGGTGGCATCGAGATCGAAGTCGGCGACCTCCTCCACCTCACCGGCCTCGAACTCTTCCATCGTCAGATCGGTGACCTCGAGGCCGGATGCCTCCAGTTCCTCGACCGGGAAATCGGTCGCTGCGGCCTCGATCTCGACTACCTCGGGAGCGGGGGCGGGCTCGACCCAGTCGCTTACCCCGAGGTCTTCGGCGGCCACGCTCTCGGCTTCTTCCTCTTGGCCCTCTTCTTCTGGGGCCTCGACCTCCTCCTCGGAGACGGTAGCGAATTCGGCGGTCGGACCCTCCGGGCCCTCGTCCTCCGGCTCCGAGATGTCCTCGATCTGAGGGCTCTGGATGTACGCTTCCATCGCCTGGCGACTGATCCGCACCGTGGCTTCGGTGCTCACCGGTTCGTCCGCATCGGGCTCTTCGGCCGTCGTCGCGTCGCTGGTCAGGTCCTCGACGGCCGGCGGCTCGGTCAGTCCGAGGGCGGTTGCCTCCTCGGTCGGGGCCTCGAGACGCACCGTGGTCTCAGTCTCGGCCTCCGCCTCGAGGTCGGCCGAAGTGTCCTCCTCGGTGAATTCGTACGCTTCCTCTACGACCACCGGCGGTACGGCCGCAGCGCTGGTGGGCGCCGGTGCGATCGCGGCGGGGTCCCACAGCGCGAGTCGGGGTGCTTCGTCGGCTGCCGCGAGCGTCGGTGACCCTTCCGATCGCAGCCCCTGAGACTCGATCCGTTGGGCCGTGCAGTGGACCAGCAGGGCCAGGGCGGAGGGATCGAAAGCGTCGCGCGGTTCGAGGCGGTCGGCGTACAGAGCGGCGGCGACGCGGTCCCGCAAGACCATGGGGAGCAGCAGTCCCTCGTCGGCTCCTTCCGCGTCCAGAGCCTGGCAGATCGGGTCGCAGTCCTCGCTGTCGAGAGGCGTGGGGCGAGGGTGCTCTGCGAAGTCAGCGAAGGGAGCGGCGTCGGCCGACAGGTCCAGCCCTTCGAGCGCTTCGACCTGATCTCCGAAGCCAAAGCTGGCCCAGCCGCGGATTCCGTCCGTGAAGGTGAGGAAGAGGATCGCTCGCGACGAGTAGTGGCCCGCTTCTTCCAGCAGAGCGGACAGCGCGCTCGACTGGTCGGTGCACTGATCGATTCGTGCGACCGCATCGTGCAGCCGGTCGGCCGCCTGCTCCTCGGCCCGCTGCTGCAGCGCCTCGGACAACTTGCGGATCTGATTGGACAGCGTTCGCTCGGCGTCTTCCAGGGCGGTGCCCATGGCGTTCGACACGAGGTGTTCGAGGTTCTTCAGTTGGTCTGACAACGACATCCAATGGTCCTCTCGCAGAGTCTTGTGAGCTTACCGATTATTTTGCAGGTGGTTCGGAGTGTCAAGGCCATACGGGTACCCTTCGGACCCCGTCGATACTGGCTCTGCGCCCCCTCGGGCGGCTTGTGAGAGGGGCCCTGGCTGTGCTAGGTTCGGCCGGCAACTTTGTAAGGAGAGACGTTATGGATACCGCTTGGAAGACGACGATTCGACATGCCCTCTTGGGCGGCCTTCTGGTCATGACCGTGGGGCTCGTGGGCTGCGGTGGAGGCGGCGGTGATGACGATGGAGCCGCCACCAACCCCGAGGAGTGGGCCTGGCTCGAGTCGGCCAAGGCAGATCTCGACGCCAAGCGAGCCGCTCTGGCCGAGGCCCGCGCTTCGCTGGCGGCCGCGACCGACGGTGAAGACGTCGAGGGCGAAGGCGAAGAGGGGGCCGAGGGCGAGGGCGAAGAGGGAGCCGAAGCGAGCGAGCCGGCGACCGAAGCGATGGTGATGGCGCTCGAGAACGAGATCGACTCTCAGTCCGAGGAGTTCATGACGCGACTGATCAACCACATCAACTCGTTGGGAATGGTCGAAGGAGAGCCTTTGACCCCGGAGCAGCAGAAGGTCATCCGGATGAAGAGCGACGAGGACATCGAAGTGGCTCAGGAGTGGATCGAGAAGGGCGGCGACTACCGCCGGGCGATCGACATCTACAACATGCAGCTCGGACTCGACCCCGACTACGATCGCCTCAAGGAGGCTCTCGCCTACGCCGAGGAGATGCGCTATCCCTCCGCCGAGAAGTTCGCCGAGATCGAGAAGGGGATGACGCAGTCCCAGGTGCGCGACATCATCGGTCCCGTCAACCTGCACAACCGTCGCGAGTATCCCGACAAGAACGCCATCGCGTGGTTCTATCCGAAGGACCCGTCCCTCGGGTCGCTGCCACCGTCGGCGGTCTACTTCCAGGAGGACGATCCGAAGGCCTGCACCAAGCTGAAGGAGGCTTGTGAAGCCGCCGAGGACGCCGACGCTTGCGAGGCCGAGGCCAAGGCGGATCCCGCCTGCCGCTTCCAGGTCTACCAGGCGGATTACGGCGCGACCGAGGAGGTCGAGGAGGAGGCCAGCGAGTAGGTCTCGCCGCAGCGCAGGTCGCAGGTAGCGCGAGTTCCCCACCCGGTCACCGGCCGGGTTCGGGGAGAGATGACTTGACAGAACCCCGGTCGGCAGGCGAGAATCGCCCTTCGGCGTAGCTCCGGCATCGGGGCGGTGCGCCCACGAATCCTGCGAAATGAGGTGATAAGAAAAGATGCCGACCGTATACGTCAAAGAAGAAGAGAGCTTCGAGAACGCGCTGCGCCGTTTCAAGCGCAAGTGCGAGAAGGCCGGCGTTCTCACCGAGCTGAAGAAGCGCCAGTACTTCGAGAAGCCCTCCGTCAAGCGCAAGCGCAAGACGGTTGCGGCGCGCAAGAAGATCCTTCGGAAACTCGCCGAAGAGCGCCGCGCTGGTCTGGCCTGATCCGGCCCGCCAGTGATGTACGAACGCCGCGAGGGGTGACCTTCGCGGCGTTTTGTCGTTAGGTCTTTGCCTTCCATCCGTCGAGGTTCGAACCCATCATGCGCTCCTCCGTAGCCACCGAACACGCTCTCGAGGTCGAGGCCCTACGCCAGGTGGTGGCAGACTACGCGGCCACCGACCTGGGTCGGCGGAGTCTCGTCGCCCTGCGACCGGCGGGCGAACCCGACGACCTCTCCGATCGGCGGGCCGGGTTCGAGGCCGTCACGAGCCTCCTTCCCCTGGTTCCGTCGATCGAGGAGCCGTTGCAATCCATCCTCGATCGCCTCGGGGCGACGAGTTTCGCCCCCAGCGGTCGCGACCTGCTGGCGTTGGCGTCGTTGATCGAGGTCGGCGAGAGTGCGAGAGACCGGGTCGAGGAGGCGATCCGGGAGGGGAGGGAAGCGAGCAGCGTCGAGCTCGAACCGCTGGTCGCACGGCTCGACAGGTTGCCGGTCCTGGTCGACCTGGTACGTTCGATTCGACGGCGCCTCGATGAGCGGGGCGAGGTGCGCGACGACGCGACTCCCGAACTCGCGAGGCTGCGCGGTACGGTGCGTCGTCGTCGGGACAGTCTCTATCGCGAGCTGTCCGCCCTCGCCCGCCAGCACGGTGATCTGCTGAGCGAAGACACCGTGCCGCAGCGTGACGGCCGTCTGGTTCTGGTGCTCCAGGCGGGGGCTCGGGGCCGTCTCCCGGGACTCATCCACGGCCGGTCGGCGACCGGCAAGAGCTACTACCTCGAGCCGTTGGCAGTGGTCGAGGGCAACAACGAGCTGCAGGAGGCCGCGGGCGCGATCGAGCGAGAGAAGCAGCGCATCCTCGACGAACTGCGCGAGGCGGTGGTCGCCGAGTCCGACGCGCTCGCTCGGCACGCCGCGTTGGTGGCCGATCTCGACCACTGGCAGGCGGCGCACCGCTATGCCGCCCAGGTCGGAGCGCATCTGTTGGAGCTGGCGCCGGCGCGCCGGGTACGGCTCGTCGGGGCCCGACACCCGCTCCTCGACCCTCGGCTCGCCGAGGTGCGAGCACGGGCTTTGGGCCAGGCGGGCCACCGCGACCCCGTCGTGCCCCTCGATCTCGAACTGACCCCGGAGCAGCACGCTCTGGTGATTACGGGCCCCAACGCAGGGGGCAAGACCGTGGCGCTCAAGACCCTGGGTCTGGCAGCCTGGGCGCAGGCAGCGGGTCTGCCGGTACCGGCCGACCCCGGGTCGTCTCTACCCCCCTTTGGCGAGCTGGTCGCGACCATCGGCGACGATCAGGATCTGTTGGCCGACCGTTCGACCTTCAGTGGTCGCCTTCTCCGACTGCGTGAAGTGTGGGACGTGGCGGGGTCGGGCAGCCTCATTCTGCTCGACGAGCTGGGTTCGGGGACGGATCCCGAGGAGGGAACAGCGCTGTCGGCGGCGCTCCTCGAAGCTCTGCTCGATCGTGGCTCTCTGGTGGTCGTCACGACGCATCTCGGACAGCTCGCAGCCCTGGCCCTGGAACGCCCTGGGGCAGCCTGTGCGGCGATGGAGTTCGATGCCGAGCGCGGTGCCCCACGCTACCGACTCGTGCCCGGGCCACCCGGAGGAAGTGAGGCGTTGGCGCTGGCCCGTCGCGTCGGGTTGGCCGAGGAGCTGGTGGCGGCGGCCGAAGCGCGACTGGGCGCCGACGGGAGGGACTACCGACGCCTGTTGGCCGAGGTCAGCGCGCTGCGGGAACGGTTGGCGTCCGAAGAGGAGGCTCTGGAGAGCAGCCGCCGTGAGGCGGAAGAGCTGACCGCGCGCCTGGCGGTCGAACGCGATCGTCTGGAGTTGGAACGCCGCGAGGTGGCCAAGCGGGCCCGCCGCGATCTGGAGACCTTTCGCCGCCAGGTCCGCGATGAAGTCGGTTCCGTCGCCGAGCGGCTCCGCGAGGAATGGGAGTCCGGTCGGCGCCGCGGTCTCGAGCGCAAGGTTACCGACGAGCTCCTGCGGGACGCGCCCGAGATCGCCAACTCCGAGGCGCCCTCCATCGAGGGGCCGGTCGTCGTCGGCGACCCGGTACGTCATCGCAGCCTCGGCTGGCGGGGTACTCTGGTCGCTCTCCAGCGGGGCCGAGCGGAGGTCGATCTCGACGGTAAACGTCTGCGGTGCCGGGTCGAGGAACTGGTGCCGGGGGGCCCGTCGGCACAACACCGTCAAGAGAGGCGGGTCCCGGTCACCGAGGTGCCGGAGGCGACACCGTTGGCCTTCGAGTTGAATCTGATCGGTGAGCGCGTGGAGCCGGCGCTCGAACGGTTGGAGAGACACCTCGAGGAGGCGGTTCGACAGGGCCGCCGCGAGGTACGGGTCGTCCACGGGCACGGCACGGGCCGGTTGCGCCGGGCGGTGCGACAGCGTCTTTCCCGCCACGCGCTGGTGGCCGAGCAGAGAGCGGGTGGTACCGGCGAAGGGGGCGACGGAGCCACCATCGCTCGCCTCCGCTAGCCGGCCCGACTCCATTTGTAGTTTGCCGCCAGTTGGCATACCGTTCCGGGAAGGAGCCAAGCTTCGCCCATGACGATCGGTCACGTCCATCTCACACCGCAACTCGTGCAAGCGGTCCGCGACGCCGTTGATGTGGTCAGCGTCGCCGAGGAGCACACGCGCTTGGAGCGGCGCGGCAATCGACACGTCGGGCTCTGTCCGCTGCACAAAGAGAAGACGCCCTCGTTCTCGGTCGATTCGGCGCACAACCTCTTCTACTGCTTCGGCTGCGGAGCCGGCGGCGATGCCATCAAGCTGCACATGATGCTCTCTGGCGATGACTTCCCGGCCGCGATCGAGGGTCTGGCGGAGCGGTTCGGGGTCCCGGTGAGTCGCCGTCAGGGGCGCGGAGTCGACAGCGGTCCGGATCTCGGTCCGGCTCTGGAGGCCGCCGCCGAGTGGTTCGCCGGTCGTCTGGCCGCGCATCGGCCGACCCTCGACTACCTCGCTGCACGCGGCATCTCGTCGGAGCTCGCGGCCGACTATGGACTCGGTTTCGCGCCCGAGGGCTGGGAGGGCCTCAAGGGGGCTCTGACGGGTCGTTTTTCCCACGACCAGTTGGTGGCCGCGGGGTTGCTGTCGCCGTCGAAGCGGGCCGAAGGACAGCCCTACGACCGCTTCCGCAACCGATTGATCTTCCCGATCCGACTGCCGTCGGGGCGGGTGGTCGGTTTCGGCGGCCGCACGCTTGGTGACGACGACGCCAAGTACATCAACACGCGGGAGACCGAACGTTTCGACAAGAAGACTCTGCTCTACGGCCTGGATCGGGCCAAACGAGCCATCCGAGACAGCGGCCGAGCGATCCTGGTCGAGGGGTACTTCGATGTACTGGGCACCGTGGCGGCGGGGGTCGAGGGGGTCGTGGCCTGCATGGGCACCTCGTTGACCGTGCCGCAGGCGCGCTTGCTGGCTCGCTACGGCGAGGAGGTCGTGATCGCTTTCGACGGCGATGCGGCGGGCCAGAAGGCCTACACCCGAGCCTTGCCGATCCTCCTCGCGGCCGGCCTCTCGGTGCGCTGGGCCGAGCTGCCTCCGGGCAGTGACCCCGACACCCTACGACAGGAGCAAGGAGCCGAGGCACTGCGCGAGCTGCTCGACAGTGCTCCCGACGCGGTAGAGCGTGAACTCGACCGGAAGATTCCAGCCGAAGCGCGAAACCAACCCCAGCTCCAGGCCCGAATCGCCCCTGAGATCGGGGAGCTACTGCAGTCCCTTCCCGATCCCATCCTGCGCTATTCCTACGGGCGTCTCGCCGCCCAACGACTGGGCATTCCGTTCGAGCTGATGGCGCGCCACCTGGGTCGTGGGCCGAGCCGGGAACGTCGCTCGCCCCAGGAACCGGTGCCCTCGCGCGGACCGTCGCGGACGCCCGGTCTCGATCAGGAGCGAGGGTTCCTTCGTCTGGCCATGTCACGGCTCGCCGAGTCGACAGATTCTCCCGTCCTCGGCGACGATCCACCCCCGCTCGAGGCGTTCTGGGATCCGAGCTGTCAGAAGCTCTACGCGACGTTGTGCGACCTCGCTCGGGTTCCGGTCGAGGACCCGCTGTTGGCCCTCCGTCAGGAGGTCGAGGCGAGCGACGGCCCCGTCGATCTGCTGGCCAGGCTTCTGATGGAGGCGTTGGAGCCCCAGAATCCGCCCGTGCCGGCGGACAAGCGGCGCGAGGAGTTCGAGGCGGCAGCCACGCTGTTGCGTCGTCGTTGGTTGAGCCAGCGGCAGCGCGAGCTGGCGCAGGCCATCCGGCAGGCGCAGCAGAACGGAGACGGTAGCGGGCTCGAGCGGTTGCTCCAGGAGAAGAGCGCTCTGAGTCGTCGCCTCCACCAGCTTCCCGCTCCCACGGGGGCCGTCTCGTGACCTCCTCGCGGGCCGAGTCGATCGAGCTACGGTTTCCCGTCGTTCGGCAGATCGCCGATCGGGGGTTGGCCAAGGGGTACCTGCTCTCTGACGAGATCGCCGACGCCTTGCCCGACGAGCTGGTAGCGCACCCCGAAGATCTGGCCGACGTGCTCGCCCGCCTGGCGGAACTCGGGGTCGAGGTCATTCAGCGCCCCTCGAGCTTCACCAACCGAGCCGCCGACGACTCCGAGCCGGCCGAGGAGTTCGGCAAGAAAGAGACGCCCCGACCGCTCACCGTGCAGGAGAAGACCAACGATCCAGTGCGCATGTACCTGCGGGAGATGGGCTCCGTGGAGCTGCTCGACCGCGAGGGGGAGGTCGGGATCGCCCAGCGCATCGAACACGGCGAGTGGAAGATCTTCATCGCCCTGGGTGAACACCCAGCGACCTTGCGCCGATTGCTCGAGCTGGAGTCGGAGGACGGTGAGAGTGGGCCGCAGCAGAAACGAACCGACGAGCTGCTGGCGACTTTCGAGCGGATCGTGGAAACGGACGAGTCGATTCGGCGGCTCGAGCGGCGACGCAAGCGCCACCAACGGGGCAGCGATGCCGCCGGAGAGGTGGAACGGGAGCTCGACCGCGAGCACGAGCGTATGGCGAAGGAGATTCGCTCGGTCTCGCTGACCACGCTGGAGCTACAGCGGATGATCGAGGTGCTACGGGGCATCGAACGGGAGTACGCCCGGGTGCGGCATGAGATCCGCCGCAACGAACGAGACCTCAAACGGACCCAGAACCAGGAGCTCGCCAAGCTGAAACGCGAGCGCATCGCCAAACACGAGGCCCGGGCCGTCGAACTGCAGCAGCGATTTGGCCTCGACACCCGAGACGTGCGCGCCATCCTGGCGCGGATCCGGGAAGGTGAAGCCGAGGTCGAACGGGCCCGCGAGGAGCTGATCGTCGCCAATCTTCGGTTGGTGGTCTCCATCGCCAAGAAGTACACCAACCGCGGCCTGCAGTTTCTCGACCTGATCCAAGAGGGCAACATCGGCCTCATGAAGGCCGTCGAAAAGTTCGAGTACCGCCGGGGCTACAAGTTCTCGACCTATGCGACCTGGTGGATTCGGCAGGCCGTCACCCGAGCCATCGCCGACCAGGCCCGTACCATCCGGATTCCGGTGCACATGATCGAGACCATCAACAAGGTCACCCGAACGTCACGGGCCCTGGTGCAGGAACTCGGTCGCGAGCCGACGCCGGAAGAGATCGGTGAGATCATGGACCTGCCGGGCGAGAAGATTCGGCAGATTCTCAAGATGGCCCGGGAACCAATCTCTCTCGAGACACCAGTGGGGGAGGAGGAGGACTCCAGCCTCGGCGAGTTCATCGAGGACAAGAACGCCGAGTCGCCGATCGAGAAGGTGATCTTCACCGGCTTGCAGACCGAGACCGAGGGCGTCCTACAGACCCTGACCGACCGCGAGCAGGAGGTGTTGCGCCTTCGGTTCGGGGTGGGCGACGGTTCGGAGCACACCCTAGAGGAGGTCGGTCGTCACTTCAACGTGACCCGCGAACGGATCCGCCAGATCGAGTCGAAGGCGCTTCGGAAGTTGCGTCATCCTTCGCGGGCGACGCGGCTTCGCCCCTTCCTCGAAGGACTCTGATCACCAGTACGCCGCGTCAGCGAGGGGCTCCCGGGCGCCGGTGGCGCAGCACGATCTCGGTGACCTCGGCGCTGCGAGGCAGGGTCACGGCGGCCAGGACCATGGCGGCGACGTCGTCAGGCTGCATCCAATGCTCGGCCTGGTAGGGTGCGCCTTCGGCGGCTCGCACCTCGGCCTGCATCTCGGTGGCGGTTCGCCCCGGGAAGAGCGTCAGGACTCGGCAGCCGAGGGGAGCCAGCTCCTCACGCAGGGTCTCGGCCAGGACGCCGAGGGCGGCCTTCGAGGCGGTGTAGGCGGCGGCTCCGGCCCGGGCTCCCTTGGCCGCGGTGGACGACACGAACACCAGGTCGCGTAGGCCGCAACGAGCGGGGTCGAGGCGCCGAGTCAGGGCCCAGGGGGCGCGCAGGTTGACGGCGAGCTGTCGATCGAGAATCTCGACCGGGGTGTCCTCCACCGGGCCGAGGTGAAACACACCCAAGCTGTGCACCAGAAGATCGAGGGGAGCCTCTCCCACCGCCCGGGCCAACCGGTCGATTCCCTCCTCGGTGGTCAGGTCACTGCCCAGGTAGCGTGCCACTCCGCCGCTCTCTTCGATCGAGGCCGTGAGGTCTCGCAGGCGTTCCTCGCGCCGTCCCGAGAGCAAGACTTCGTACTCGGCCCGCGCCAACTGCCGCGCGATCGCCCCGCCGATTCCACCGCTGGCACCGGTGACCAGGGCCCGCTTCCGCCGCAGCGTCACGAGGCCTCCTCGGTGCGCTCGTCGGCGTCGTGGGGTCCCCCGTCCGGGGCCGGGCTCGAGCGGCGGCTGACGGTGATTCCCGCCGCCGCCAGTACCCTGGAGCCGCTGGGAATGTCCTCGGTGACTACGGCCTGGGGACCGATCACCACGTCGTCTCCCACCGTGATGGCTCCGACCAGGGTAGCCCCGGCTCCGAGGAAGGCGCGATCGCCCACCGTCGGCATCTGTTGGACCCGGCCCTCGCTGGGCGAGCCAAGCGTCACGCCGTGGAGGACCAGGGCCCCCTCCCCCAGGCGGGCGAAGCCTCCGATCACCGTACCCACACCGTGGGAGATACGAAGCCCGGGGCCGATCTGGGCGTTGGCCGAGATGTCGACTCCGGTGAGGAAGAGGCCGAGTCGGGCGAAGCAGGGGCCGAGGAAGGGGATGCGGTGGCGTTTGCACCAGTGGGCGAGGCGGTGGAGTACCACCGCCTGGTAGCCGTTCTCGAAGAGCAGGGCCTCGATCACATAGAACGGAAAGGGCCGCGGATAGGCCGAGCGTAGACGGCGGGTATCTGCCCGCAGGTTGGCCCACATCAGGATCGCTCCCAGGTCGGCGGTGGCGTCATCGGGACGCGGAACCCGGTCCAAAAGCCGCGGGCCTTGGCCAGGACAGCGGCGGTATTGCGACGAGGCAGCTCGCGGAGGAAGGCGGCGGGGAGGGCGGCGGCGATGAACAGCAGGGCAGTACACCACTGCCAGGCGTTGGCGTAGCGGCGCACGAAGATCGCGCTCGAGCGACCGGTCTGGAAGGTCTTGGCCGGTTTGTAGCCCCCGGTCGATTGCGAGACCATGTGCCAGAGCCGGGCGCGGTGGGCGTAGTAGCAGCGGAAACCCTGCCGCTTGACGCGCATGCAGAAGTCGCCGTCCTCCACCGAGAGAAAGTAGATCGGGTCCCAGAACCCGGCGGCCTCGATCGCCTCGCGGCGCACCAGCATGGCGCAGCCGTTGACGTAGTCGACCTCGCAGTCCTCGTCGTACTGACCTCGATCGAGTTCCCCCTCGCCGCGTTCCTTGGTCACCGATTCCTTGAACCGGAGGATGCCACCGGCCGACCAGATCCGCTCTCGGTCCCAGTAGTAGTAGCCCTTGGGACCGACACAACCGATGGTCGGGTCGGCCTCGGCCACGGCCACCATCTGGGTGACGAAGTCGGCAGCCACCTCGATGTCGTTGTTGAGGATGAGCTGATAGTCGTAGCCCCGCTCCAGAGCCCAGCGCATGCCGACGTTGCAGCCGTTGGCGGGTCCGC
Source organism: Thermoanaerobaculia bacterium (assembly GCA_030429235.1). Taxonomy (GTDB): domain Bacteria; phylum Acidobacteriota; class Thermoanaerobaculia; order Multivoradales; family JAIOJS01; genus JAIOJS01. Next base: position 207,690 of record JAUIDB010000001.1, read on the forward strand.
GGTTCTCGTCGATCCGGAGTTGGACCACCTGCGGGAACTGCTCCTCGATCGCCGCGAAGGAGCCGTCGGTCGAGCCGTTGTCCACCACCACCAGGTCGAGCGCCGGGTAGTCGCAGTCCGACAGGCTGGCCAGGGCCTGCAAGGTCACATCACGACCGTTGTAGTTGAGGATGAGCGCGGCGACGCGGGGTGCAGCCATGGCGCGGCAGTTTAGCAGGGCGGTTGGGGTCACGAGCCCTTCTAGGCCTGGATGAGCCCGGGCTCCGGGCCCGACCTGACGTGGGATAGGATCGCTCGACGTGTTGCACTCCGAGCCCTACTCCGCCCCCTCGCGGCGCCACGCCGTCGGTTTCTGGGTTTACTGGGGCCACCTCTTCACCCTGTTCGGGATCGCCATCTCCAACGGTCTCTTGGCCATCGGGATTCTCGGCTCTCCCTGGCTGGGACGGTGGCGCGGATTCCTCAACCGTCGCAACCGACTGCTGCTCGGGGCCTCCTTGGTGTACATCGTGCTCCTGGGGCTGTCGATCGCCACCTCGCTGGATCCATCCACCAGTGTCCACGCCATGACCGAAGTGTTCAACCTGGCCACGCTCTGGTTGGCCCTTCTCCTGGTGGCCGGGGAGCGCGAAGTACGGCGAGTGGTCGACGCGATCATCCTGTTGGGGACGGCGCAGTCGATCATCGGGTTGACCCAGTACCTGGCGGCCGGTGGCTTCGCCCTGGACCAGCGGATCCGCGGTTCGCTGTCGCACTACATGACCTTCTCGGGGATCCTGCTGCTGGCAGAGCTCCTGCTCTGTGCGCAGCTCGCCTCGCGATCCCATCCCGGAGGCCGCTTCGGATGGCGCTGGTTCGCCCTCCTGCCGATCAACGTCGCCCTGTTCGGCACCCTCACTCGGAGTGCCTGGGTCGGTCTGGCGGCGGGGTTGCTCATCTTGCTGCTCTTCGGTCGCCGCCGGGGCGTGCTGGCCGCCGCCGGCCTGGCCATCTTCGGCATTCTGGCTCTACTTCCGCACCAGCCCGTGGTCGAGCGCGTGAATTCGATCGCCGATCTAACCAACACGACCAACTACGACCGCCTCTGTATGGTCTACGCCGGTTGGGGGATGATCCGCGAACGACCGTTCCTGGGCCAGGGACCCGACATGGTCGAGGCACGGTACCCGATCTACCGCCATCCCACCGCGCCACGCCACTCGGTGCCGCACCTGCACAACGCCTATCTGCAGCTCGCGGCGGAGCGTGGTGTGCTGTCGTTGGTGGCGATGCTTCTCTTGGTCGGAGTGGGGCTACGTCGTGCCTGGCGGGACTTCCGCCGCGAGGGGGGGCGAGCGGGGAGCCGGGCCGACCTCTACGTCGGTGTGTTCTCCGCTCTGGCGGGTTTTCTGGTGGCCGGCTTCTTCGAAGACAACTGGGCCGATACCGAGGTGCAGCGTATCGTCCTCTTCCTCCTGGCGCTCCCCTTCTGCATCGAGGCGGGCGGGGGTGCGTCCGAGGTGGAGTCCGAACCCTAGGGCTGGCTCCCCGAGAGCCTGGGCCTCGAAGCGCGGTGCCCGGCGCTCAGGGACTCGACGTCAGGGCCCAGAGCGCTTCGCGAGTGCGGAGGAAGATCTGTCCGTCACTCACCGCTGGCGAAGCCAGCGTGTACTCCTCGAGGTCGTTGCGCGCGAGGACTTCGAACCGGTCGCCGGCACGGAAGACTGTGGTCACGCCACCCTCGCTGGTGGCGTAGATCAAGCCGTCGGCAACGATCGGCGAAGCGCTGTACGGGGCGTCGGGGAGCCGCTCGGGACCCCAGACCACGTCGCCGGTGGTGACGTCGTGGCACCAGACGACGCCGCGGTCGGTCACCGTGTAGAGCCGCCCTTCGGACGCCACGGGTGTGGGCACGTCCGTGCTATCGCGCACCGACCAGGCGACCTGCGGCGGTCCCTCGGCGGCGGCCCGCAAGGCCAGGGCAGGTCCCCGTTTGCCGAAGGCGAAGAGGGTCTCACCGTGCACCAGGGGTGATGCGACCAGCCGCTGGGCGCCACTCTGCTCGGGGTTGAGCCCGCCGACGCGCCAGAGTTCCTCGCCGGTGGCGAGGTCGTGCCCGGTGACCACGTCGCCGCCGACCACCACGAGCTCGGGGCGGGCTCCGTCGCGCCGCCACAGCGTCGGCGTGGTGTAGGCATCGGGGGATTCCCGCTGCGCTGCGGTCGGCCGCTCGACCCGCCACAGGGTCTTGCCAATGGCGCCGTCGATCCGCAGCACGTACGAGGGTTCATCGGTCTCGAAGCCGTGGAGCACGGGGACGAAGAGGTCGCCGTCGTGGAGGAGCGGAGACGCAGCGTATCCCCAGAGGATCCCGAAGCGGCCGTAGTCTTCTTGCAGGTTGCGGCGCCAGCCGGGTCGGCCGTCGGTGCTGAAGGCGGCGAGCACCCCGGTACCGGTCAGCGCCCACACCGTCTGGCCGTCGGTGACCGGCGACGGCGAGGCCATGGTGTGCTTGCGTTTGTAGGTGTCGCCCTGGCCGAGTTCCTGCCGCCAGACGAACTGGCCCGAGGTACGGTCGACGGCACCGAGCCACAGCGCACCGTCGCGCTCGGGGTCCTGGCTGCCGGTGAGAAAGACGAGATCGCCACTGACGATCGGACTCGAGGCGGCAAGTCCGGGCAGGGGGAGCCGCCAGGCGACGCCCGTGGTCGGGCTCCAGGTCGTGGGCAGCCCGGCTTCGAGGCTCGAGCCGTCGAGGGTCGGACCTCGCCATTGGGGCCAATCGGCGCCCGAAACCGCGGTGGCTCCGAGCAGACCGAAGACGACGAGGGGGAGGGCACGGGAGCGGTCTAGGCATGGCATGACAGGTGTCATTGTACGCAACGCCGGGACCGCCCCCTGCCAGTCAGCGGTTTACTCGCCCGGCACCGGGAAGCCGCGGTCCCGCATCAACGCGTCGATCGTGGCGTCCCGCCCGCGGAAGGCGCGATAGGCGTCGGCGGGATCGACGGCATTGCGCGGGGCGAACAGATGCTCCACCAGCTTGGCCGCGACTTCCTGATCGTAGAAGCCACCGGGCGCTTCGGCGAACGCTTCGGCGGCGTCCGAAGTGAGAACGTCGGCCCAAAGGTATCCGTAGTAACCCGCCGAGTAGCCTTCTCCCGAGAAGACGTGGCCGAAGTGCGGCGATCGGTGCCGCATCACGATCTCGCTCGGCATCCCCAGGTCGGCCAGATTCTCACGCTCGAAGGCGTCGGGATCGATACCCGTCGGGTCGTCGGTGTGGTACCGCATGTCCATCAGTGCCGAGGCCAGGTACTCGGTGGTCGCGAAGCCCTGGTTGAAGGTCGAGGCCCGCTTGATCTTGGCCACCAGCTCGGCCGGGATCGGTTCGCCGGTCTGGTAGTGGACCAGGTAGTTGTCGATCACCTCGTCGGTGGTCAGCCACCGCTCCAGGAGTTGTGACTGGAACTCGGTGTAGTCGCGCACGCCACCGTTGAGGGTCGGATAGGCGACGTTCGAGGAGAGGTAGTGCAGCGCGTGACCGAACTCGTGGAAGTAGGTCTCGGCGTCGTCCCAGGAGATCAGGACCGGCTCACCCGGTGCCCCCTTGATGAAGTTCGAGTTGTTGGAGGACAGGACGTTCTGGGGTTCGTCGAAGGTCTCGTGGGAGCGATAGGACGTAGCCCATGCGCCCGACCGCTTGCCCGGGCGGGCGAAGGGGTCGAGGTACCAGAGTCCGACGTGCTCGCCGCTGCTCTTCTTGGTCACCTCCCAGACCTTCACGTCCTCGTGGAACACCGGGACCGAACCCTCGGGCACGGGGGTGAAGGCAAAGTCGAACAGCTCACCGGCGACGAAGAACATCGCATCCCGCAGCTTCTCGAGCTGCAGGTACTGCTTGACCTCGTCCGAGTCCAGGTCGTACTTGGCGCGCCGCACCTTCTCGGCGTAGTAGCGGTAGTCCCACGGTTCGATGGTCAGGCCGGCTCCTTCCGAGTCGGCCACCGCCTGCATGTCGGCGACCTCTTCCTCGACCCGGGCGAGGGCGGCCGGCCACACTGCTTCCATCAACTCGAGGGCGCGCTCGGGTGTCTTGGCCATCCGGTTCTCGAGGCGCCACTGGGCGTAGTTGTCGTAGCCGAGCAACTGGATCCGCTCGTCCCTCAGCTGCAGGATCTCGGCGATGATGGCATTGTTGTCGTACTCGTCGCCGTTGTCCCCTCGGCTGTAGTAGTTGCGCCACACCTGCTCGCGCAGCGCGCGGTCGTCGGCGTAGGTCAGGACCGGGTCCATCGAGGAGCGGGTGTTGAAAATGGCGTACTGACCTTCGTGACCCGCCTCGGTGGCGGCCGCCGCCGCGGCCTTGAGAAAGGACTCGGGAAGGCCAGCCGTCTGCGCCTCGTCGACGTAGAGGGTGTAGCCCTCCTCGTCCGCGAGCACGTTGTTGGAGAAGGTGGTGTGGAGTTCGGCCAGGCGCTGGTTGATCGCCGCGTAGCGCTCCTTGGCCTCGCCCTCGAGCGTGGCGCCGTTGCGCGCGAACCCGTCGTAAACGAGTTCGACCAGCCGCTGCTCCTCGGGGCTGCGAGCTGCCAGCTCGTCACTTTCGTAGACCGCCCGCACGCGCTCGAAGAGCTTGGCGTTCTGGGTGATCTTGGAGTTGAACTCTGACAGCTTGGGAGCCATCTCGCTCTGGATCTCTCGGAACTCTGGGCTGGACAGGTTGCTGCTCAAGATGCCGTAGTAGGCGAACACCCGGCCAAGGTCTCGCCCCGAGCGTTCCAGGGCCACGATCGTGTTCTCGAAGGTGGGGGGCTCGCTCGAGTTGGCGATCGCATCGACCTCGTCGAGGTTCTTTTGCATGCCGATCTCGAGGGCGGGCTTGACCTCGGCGAGGTCGATCTGGTCGAAGGCGGGGACCCCCTGGTAGGGTCCCTCCCATTCGGCGAGCAGGGTGTTGGTCGTAGTCATGGCGTCCTGGGAGGAGTCGGTGGAGTCGGGGCCCTGGGCACAGGCGGTCAGGAGACCGGCGGCGGCCAGAGCGGCGCAGAGGGTACGGACAGTTCGCATGAGCATTCCTCGTGGTTGCAAGCGGCCGGAACCGGAGGGTCCGCCGCAGGGTGATCTGGGTTGGGATGGAGGGCAGGGCTCGAGAGCCAGCGGAGAAGGTGACGAACTTCGGAGGTACGAGTCAGAGCGGCTTTAGGTTGCGTTGCCTCCGACGCGGCCTGGCGTCGGGCCCGTCAGGGGTTGGTGGCCTCATCCTCGAGTTGGGCCAGGAAGCGCTCGAAGTTCTCGCGGTTGGCGAAGTAGGAGATCGCTCCTTCGGCGTCGGCGGCCTTGATCGCCGTGGCCTTGTCGACCTTCTCGCCGGTCAAGGGGTCGACGGCACTCCGGATCGCCTCGTCGGTGGCGAGCCGGGCCTTGCACATCTCGCAGCAGCCGAAGTAGGTGCGACCGTCGACCTCGACCGGAATCTGGTCGCGGGCGAAGAGCTGATCATTGACCATGCAGACCTTGACGGCTTCGACCTCTTGCAGCGCCACAGCCGGGGGCTCGTTCGCGTTGTCAGCCGTTTCGTCGGCGAAACCCGCGAAGGGCACCAGGGCGAGTACGGCGAGAAGGGAGAGAAGGAGGTGGATCTGGGGGCGGTGGGTGGTGTGCATTGGGGTGCTCCTGAATAGACGGGACACCCGATGGGGTGCCGCAAGGCTCCGATTATAGGTTCCCGGGAACCACGACGTCGGTGCGATACACTGCATCGGCCTCCGACCGTCGGACGCTTCCGAGGAAAACCCATGGAGAGACCCGCGATGCACCGTTTGGTTCGTTCCGTTGCCGCCCTGACCCTGATCCTCCTCACCACGCTGCCCGCTTGGGGAGCCACCGCGCGTCTGCGGGGCACGGTCGTCGACGGCCAGGGCACTCCGATTCCCGGGGTGAAGATCACCGTCACGAGCAATGACATGCCGACCTTCCGCGAGGTTCTGACCAGCGACAAGAAGGGCAAGTTCCTGCTCGTGGTGCAGAGCCCCCAGTTCCTCTACCAGATGCAATTCGACAAGCCCGGTTACCAGAGTTTCAAGCAAGACATGCAGCTCCGCGCCACCGAGATGCTGCGCGAGGAATTCCCCATGGACCGCGCTTCGGCGGAAGCCGTGGAGGCGGTCGCCGATCCGGCGCTGGCCGCGATCGAGGTCGGCAACGAGGCGATCAACGCCTACAACAAAGGGGTCGCGGCCCAGCGGGCGGGTGACCTGTCGACCGCCCGCACCAAGCTGGAACAGGCACTGGCGGTTCAGGAGGACCTGGCGGTGGCGCACATCGCGCTCTCACAGGTTCTTCTGGACCAGGGCGAGTACGCCACTGCGGCGCGGCACGCCGAGCGGGGTCTCGAATTGCAGGCGGGGTCGCTCGACGCTTTGCAGGTGCGCTACGACGCCTACCGGGCGCTGGGGGAAGAGGAGAAGGCCGAAGCGGCGTCCGCCGCTCTGACCCAGGCGCAAGATGCGGCGGCGGCGGCCTTTCGTCTCTACAACGAAGGCGGTGAGGCCTTCGCGGCGGGCGATAAGGACACCGCCTTGGCCAAGTTCCAGCAGGCGGCGGAACTCGACCCCACGATCTTCGACGCTCACCATGCCACCGCGACGCTGCTGGCCGCCCGTGGTGAGTACGCGGCCGCCAAACCCGCCGTCGAGGCCGCGCTGGCCCTGCGGCCCAACGAGGTGCGGACCTTGAGGGTGGCCTACGACACCTATCGGGAGTTGGGCCGGGACGAAGAACTCCGGGACATCGCCACCCGGCTGGCCGAGGCGGACCCCGAGTTCGGCGCCATCGGTCTGCTGCAGCAGGGCAATCGCCTCTTCCAGGCCGGCAACTCGGCCGAGGCCAAACCGCTGATGGAGCAGGCCCTCGCTCTCGACCCGGACCTCGCCAAGGCGCACTACCTGCTGGGACTGGTGCTGGTCAACGAAGGTGACAATGCCGGCGCCAAGGCGCACTTCCAGAAGTTCCTGGCCCTCGCCCCCGACGATCCCGATGCCGCTTCGGCCCAGGGGATGATGGAGTACCTCGACTAGTCCTCGCTGCCGGCCGAGACTCGCCGCACGGCGAGCGAGCTCACGCCGAGGGTTGGTCGAGGGTCAGGCCGCGCTCGGCGTCGGAACCCGGGATGAGGTTGTCGAGCAGCAGACCCGTGACCGCGGCCACCGCCATTCCGGTGGATCCCAGGGTCTGGGCCAGATTGGCCAGCCAGGGGGCGGCCTCCAGCGTGAGTTCCACCGGGGCGAAGCCGAGCGACGGCACGCCTCGGAAGTAGGCCGGGAGCGAGAGACCCATGAACAGGCTGAACCCGATGATCATCTGGTTGCGCTGGCTGGAGAGATCGGCCCGGGCCGTGAAAGCCAGGCCGATGGCGGCGATCAGCCCGAAGAGAGTGCAGTAGAGACCCCCCACCACCGCCGAAGGGATGGTCGCGATGGCGGCGCCGACCTTGGCCACCAGACCGAGCAGGATCAGGAGCGCCGCGGCCACGTAGGTGACGGCTCGGCTCGCTACCCGGGTCAGGGCGACCAGTCCGATGTTCTCCGTATAGCTGGTGCTGGCGAAGCCGCCCAGGATCCCGGTGAGGAAACAGGCTACGCCTTCGGCGCCGATGCCGCGATCGACCTGTTGGGCGGTCGGCTCGGGCGCCCCGGCCGCACTGGCCACGGCGTAGTAGTCGCCGAAGGACTCGATCGCCGAGGCCAGGTAGCCAGCCAGGATGGCGAGGAAGAAGCCGAGATCGAAGCGGGGAGTGCCCCAGGGGAAGAGCAGGCTGTCAGGAGAGCGGAACCAGGGAGCCGCCGCCACGGCGGCGAAGTCGACCCGGCCGAGGGCCAGGGCGATGCCGTAGCCGACCAGGACCGCCAACAGGATCGGAAAGAGGGCGAAGAACCGCGACCGGGGGGCGAGAACGAGCGAGAACAGGAACGCTCCCACGATCACGGAACCCGAAAGCAGCCAGTCCTGACCGGCCTGCGGCGCGCCGACCTGAAAGAGAGCGAGGCCGATGAGCGCGATGACCGGTCCGACCACCACCGGGCTGAGGCGCCGCCGCAGGCGGCCGAAGAGGGTGGAGTAGCCGACGAAGACCTCCACCAGGGCGCCGCCGAGAATCGCGCCGGCGATGTACTGCATGCTCTCGGCGCCCCCGCCGGTGGCGGCGATGATCGCGAAGAAGGGCCCGAGGAAGGCGAAGGAGACCCCTTGGATGATCGGCAGACGGGTTCCGAACCGAACCTGCAGGAAGGTGGCCACGCCCGAACAGATCATCACCGAGCTGACCAGCAGCGCCGTCTGCGCCGGGCTCATCCCCATCGCCGGGCCCAGGAGCAGTGGAACCGCCACCGTGGCCCCGAACATGGTCAGGACGTGTTGTAGACCCAGGGCGAGGGCCTGGGGGGCCGGCGGCACCTCGTCGAGGCCGTAGAGCAGGGGGGTGGAGCCACTCGACGGCAGCCCGGTGGTCGGAGCGTGGGTCACGCGCCACCTCCGAGCCAGAGACCGAGGGCGAGGCCAAGGGCAAAGGCTACCGCGATCGCGAGCCGAAGGCGGACGTGGGGCGGGATCAGGTCGCGCGCCACGCCCTGGGCGACGGCGGCGGCGAAAGCTGCCTGCGACGGTGCGGCGGGAGCCTCGGGGAGTGCGTCGTCCGAACGACTCGGGGTCTCCGTGGAGTCGCCCGTCGGATGCCGCGCCGCCAGCTGGCGTTCCAGGCCGTCGAGCCCCTGGCCGGCGATGACCTTGGCCGAACTGTCGAGGAGACGTTGGCCGACGCCCGCGATCCGACCTCCCACCTGGGCGTCGAGGTCGTAGCGAAGGGTCGTTCCCGAAGCCCCGCCGTCCTCCGTCTCGACCAGCTCGACCCCTCCCTCCCCCTTGAGGAAGCCGCTCGGACCCTGTCCATCGAGGCGCATCGAGTAACCCTCGGGCGGCGCGAGCTCCGACATGGCGAGGGTGCCGCGAAAGGCCCCACGCACCGGACCGATTGCTACCTGCAACTGCCCCTCGAAGGTCGTTTCGTCGCGGCGCTCCAGCTTCTGGCACCCGGGCAGGGTGCGCGACAGCACTTCGGGGTCCATCAGGGCGTCCCACACGGCCTGACGCGGGAAGGGCAGAAAACGTTCTCCTTGAATCTTCATCTTTTCTCTCCCATCGGAAGGGTGGGGATCGGTCGGAGTCCGAACTCGGGTCGGGCCAATCGTCGGCTTCCGTTGTCGTGTCGGTAGGTATCGAAGAAGGCGCGCAGCGCGTGCTGCCCGGAGCTCGCTCCCCAGCCGGCGATCGCCGACAGTGCCGGCGCCAGCTCCTGGCCCGCGCCGAGGTCGAGGACCAGTCGATGCCAGGCGGCGGGCGCCTCGCCGGCGGCGGCGGCCCGCAGCCAGGCGGCGGAGACCCTGGTGGTGCGGGGGGCGTGTTCGAGGACGCAGGCTGCCGCGTGGGGCAGCCGCGGGTGCCGCAGTGCGTGCAGGGCGAAGAGACAACCGACGAGGAGATCGTCTCCGGCTGGGGTGAGGCCGGGCCCCAGGCCGACGAGGTCGCGGATCGCGGCGGACGACCGGTCGAGCTCGGCCGCCGCCTGCCAGCTGTCTAAGAACGTCTCCCAGGCAGCCTCGAGACGCGGACCGGAGACCGGCCAGGCCTGCGCCGCCAGCGGGAGATGGGGCGGACAGGAATCCCAGGCCGGGACCGGATCGAAACGCGGCACCCGGCGCAGGCAAAGCTCGAAATCGTCGCCGACCAGTCCGCCGTCGACCACGCGCAGCCCGGCCACCCGCCCGACCCGATTCCAGCGGTCCAGGAGCCGGTCATCTCGAGCCAGGGTAGCGAAGAGAGGGGCCCCACCACTGCCGGCGTCGGCGACCGCCGCCACCTCGCCCCGCTCGTTCTCGAAGTAGGCCGCCCGGCGACCGAGATGGATCAGCCGAGCTCGCTCGCTGGTGGCGCACCAGGCCGCGAAGCGGGGGGCGACGAGGTCCGGTCGATGCAGAGAACGGGGCATGGGCCGAGCCTCAGCCGGCGGAGGTGTGAGCGGCCCGGGCTCGTTGGACCAGGTGCCAGAGTTTCGAGGGGTTCAGGGGGATCTGGAGGATCTCGAGACCGGGCAGATCGAGAGCGTTCTCCAGGGCCTGGGCAAAGAGGGCCCCAGTCGGGATCGCGCCCGCTTCGCCGGCGCCTTTGGTGCCCAGTTCGTTCAGAGGGGAGACCGTCTCTTCGTGGCCGACCTCGACCCGGGGGACGTCGAGCGAGGTCGGGAGCAGAAAGTCCATCAACGAGGCGTTCATCAGCTGTCCATTCTCGTCGTAGACCAGCTCCTCGTAAAAGCAGTTGCCGATGCCCTGGGCGACACCGCCGTGCACTTGACCGTCGACGATCAGGGGGTTGAGGATGCGTCCGCAGTCGTGGACCACGACGTAGCGGTGGATCGTGACGTCGTAGGTCTCGGGATCCACCTCGAGCACCATGGCGTGAGCACCGCTGGCGGTCGCACCGCGGTGCGGACCGAAGTACCGGGTCGCCTCGAGCCCGGGCTCGGTTCCCGGAGTCACCGCGCCGCGCATCGGATTGGCTTCGGCGGCGAGGGTACCGAGCGCCATCGAGCGCGTGGGGTCGCTGACCACGCGCACCTCCGAGTCGACGAGCTCGAGTTCGTCCTCCGTAACCTCCAGCAGGCGAGCGGCAATCGCGAGGGTCTTGGCTCGGACCTCGACCGCGGCGGCGTGGACGGCGTTGCCCGCGACCACCGCACCCCGGCTGGCGAAGGTCCCCGTGCCCCAATGGAACTGGTCGGTATCGCCGGTGATGACGTCGACCGAGGTCACCGGAACCGCCAGTTGCTCGGCCGCGATCTGGGCCAGGACGGTGTAGTGGCCCTGTCCCTGGGTTCCCACGCCGGTCACCACCGTCACCCGCCCCGAGGTCTGGATCTGCACGCGGGCGCCCTCGAAAGGTCCGATGCCGGTCCCTTCGACGTAGGCCACGACGCCGATCCCGAGGAGACGACCTTCGGCCCGGGCGTTCGGCTGCTCGGACTCCAGGAACTGGTCCCAGCCGATGCGCTGGCGTGCCTGGTCGAGCAGCGGCTCGTAGTTGCCGCTGTCGTAGACCAGGGGCTGAAAGTCCTGGTAGATGATCGTCTGGTCGACCGGGAAGTCCTCTGGTTGGAGGAAGTTGCGACGTCGCACCTCGAACGGGTCGAGATCGAGCTCTCGGGCAACCAGGTCGAGGAGTCGTTCGATGACGAAGACGCCGTGCTGGCGGCCAGCGCCGCGGTAGGGAGTGACGATCGTCTTGTTGGTGAAGACCGCCCGCATCTCGCTGTCGTAGGCGGGGATCCGGTACGGCCCGAGCAGGGTGCATTGGCTGTTGAGGGGCACGGTGAGACCGTAGGGGTCGTAGGCGCCGGTGTCGTGGAGGAACCGATCGCGGACTCCGAGGATCCGGCCTTCGGTATCGACCGCGATCTCGGCCTCGTGGATCTGGCCCCGTTCCTGGGTCGTGGCATAGAAGTTCTCGGAGCGGTCCTCGATCCACTTCACCGGTACCCCCAGTTGCAGGGCGAGCCACGGGATCAACACCTCCTCGGGGTAGAACATCATGATCTTGGGGCCGAAGCCGCCCCCGATGAACGGCGCGATCAGGTGGACCTGGTGTTCGGACAGTCCGAGCATGGCGGCGAGGCCGTTGCGCACCGGGATCGGCGCCTGGGTCGTATCCCAGATCGTCAGGCGGTCCTCGCGGGGATCCCACTCGGCCACCACGCCGCGGTTTTCGATGGCGGCCGAGGCGCCGCGGTCGTAGTCGAAGGTCCGGGCCAGGACCAGGTGGGCTTCGGCGCGGGCCGCGGCGTAGTCTCCCCGGGACTGGGGGACGAAGGCGGCGAGGTTGGAGTCGAGGTCGTCGTGGACGCGGGCCGCATCCGGTTCCAGGGCCGCCACCAGGTCGACCACGGCCGGTAGCGGTTCGTAGTCGACGAAGATCTGCTCGACCGCGTCCTCGGCCAGGTAGCGGCTCTCGGCCACCACCAGCGCCACCGGCTCGCCGACGTGGCGCACCTTGTCGCGCGCCAGGGGCACCTGGGTCCGTTCGTGAAACTCCATGCCGGAGACGGGGGGCGGAGGGACGAGGAGGGGTCCGGGTTGCCAGTAGTCGCCGAGGTCGTCCGCGGTGTAGACCCCCAGCACCCCGGGCATCTGGAGAGCGGCCGAGGCGTCGATCGCTCCCAGCCGGGCGTGCGCGTGGGGGCTGCGCACGAACGCCACGTGGACCATGCCCGGTCGCTGCACATCGTCGACGAACAGAGCCCGCCCCGTGAGCAACCTGGGATCCTCGTTACGGGGGGTCCGCCGTCCGAGCACGCGCCGATCCTCGCTCATGACAGGTACCGATCGGCCCAGGCCACCAGCGCCTCTTCGAACAGTTCGATCGGCGGTCGCACGAGGCCGGCTCCGACCTGGCCAACGCCGGCCTCGCGGTGCGCGATGCCGGTGTTGACTCGCGGGGTCACGCCCAGTTCGACCACCTTCTGGAGATCGATACCGACCGGCGAGCCGCGGAAATCGAGGCTGGGAATGGTGAAGTGCTCGTGCTCGGCGACGGTGATCTCGTACATCTCGAGCGTGGCGGTGAGCGCGTCCTCGGGATGCCCGCCGATGAAGGTCACGATGGCGGGGGACGCGGCCATGGCAAAGGCGCCGATGCCGGCCGTTTCGGTGATCGTCGAGTCCCCGATGTCCCGGTTGGCGTCACTGGCCGAGAACCCGGGAAAGTAGAGCCCGTCGGGGATGGCGGCGGGACCGGTGAACCAGCTGCCCCCGAGCCCGCTGACCCGGATGCCGAAGTCGGTGCCGTTGCGGGCCATGGTGGTGACCAGGGTGCTGCCCTCGACGCCGTGCGCGGCGTCCGCCATCGCCTTGCAGGCGGCCATGACCGGGTTGAGGACCGCCAGGGCGTTGCCGCCCAGGAAGTCGAGGATCTTCCCGACCTCCGCCCCGCCCTGGTCGGCGATCGCCGGCGCCAGGTGGCGCAGGAACAGTAGCGACCCTGCCTTGTTGCGGTTGTGGCCCTCGTCGCCCATGTGCAGGGCCTCGGCCAGCAGGGCTCGTAGGTCGATGCCGGCGCCCCCTTCGATGACCCCCAGGGCGCGGCCGATCGCCGGTCCGACGCGCTGGTTCAGAAAGCGCAGACGCTCGAGCACGTCGGGCGCGAACGCACCGTACCGCAGGACTTTGCCGTAGCCTTCGTTGAGATTGGAGTAGGTCCGGTGGCCATGTTCGACGTCGTCGACCACGTAGACGGCCATCGAGGGGGAGATGACCCCCGCCATCGGTCCCACGGCGGCGTGGTGGTGGCAGGGCGAAAAGCGGATCGCACCCTCGGCCAGGAGGGCCTCCGCGGCGGCAGGAGTCGTGGCCCGCTCCTCGAATAGCAGGGCGCCGATCAGGGCGCCGCGGAGGGGTCCGGACATCCGCTCCCACTCGATTGGCGGTCCGGCGTGGAGCAGCGTGTCCTCGTCCAGGTCGGGGATCACGTCTCGCGCCGTGGCGACCCCGGTGAGGCGGGGGCGCGAGGCGACGAGCCGAGCGACGGCGGTCTGGTTGGCGTGGTTGAAGTCGATCATCTGCTGCTCCGGTCGGTTTGGACGCCAGGGGGGCACCGGCGAGTCAGCCCCGTTTCATACGTTCGAGAATGGAGGCGAGCCGTGGATTCCCCCCGGCCGGGGGGCGCCAGTCGACGGCCACGACTTCGGTTCCTTGTCCGGTCAGCGACTCGGCGAACGAGTCGAGGCCGAGGTGGATCACGGGTGCTGCTGCGAGGGCCGAGGCATCGACCGGGGTGTGGTCGCTCGGCGGCACGGGGCCGAGGTGGCGGCCTGCGATCCAGGCCACGAGCTCACCGACCGTGGTGAAGACCTGGGCCCCGGTCTCGGCCAGTCGCCGGCGCTGAGCCTCTCGGTCCTGGGGGTCGTCGCGACTGCCGACCAGGAGGACTCCGATCCCCAGATCGCGGCCTCGGTCGGTGGCTCGCTGGCCGAGCTGTCCCAGGAGCGGAGCGAGCTCGCCGGTGGGGTCGGCCTGGGCCCCATCGCCCAGGACCACATCGACCACCAGGCTGCCGGTGGCCGGGTCGTCGGCGGCCTGGCGAAGGCGGGCCAGCCGGTAGGTATCGTCGATCATCGGGTGCGGTCGTCCCAGGGTGAAGGCGTCGTCGCCGAGATCGATCAGCCGATGCTGTGACGGCTCGGGAGCCGCCGGGTCGATCGCCCGACCGATTCCTAGATTGGTGTGCAGGGGGTCGAGCCAGCGCGCCAGGGCGAGGGCCGTCTCCAGGGCGAGGGTGCCTCCCGCGAAGTAACCAGCGAGGACTCCACTGCCTCTCGAGGGGTGAACTCCGGCCTTCTGCCCCACCCAGTGCGCGGCCCGTACGGCAGTCTCTTCGAGGCTCCCCGCCAGTTCGATCTGGCCGAGGCGCTGGCTGGCCCCGCCGCCGACGAACCCGGCGACGACCGGTTTGCCGATTCCGGCTGCGGCCCCGAGGATCCCGGCGGCGACCGGTGCAGCCGGAGGTTTCGAGACGAGCGCGATCACCTCCGTCTCCGGGTCTTGAGCCAGGAGCGCGAGGGCCTGCCGGGTGGTCCGGCCCCCGACCGCCGCCGAGAGGTCTCGGCCGCCGGTACCGATCATCTGCGAGACTCCGACCCCCAGGTCGTCGAGTCGGCAGCACACGGTCTGGAGGCCGGTCCCGGAGGCTCCGATGAGTCCCACCGGACCACGTTCCACCCGGTTGGCGAAGCCGAACCCTCGTCCTCCCAGGATGGCGCTGCCGCAGTCGGGCCCCAGCAGCAGGCGCCCGCGCTCTCCGGCCAGGGTCTTCAGCGAGATCTCGTCGTCGAGGGAGACGTTGTCGCTGTAGAGGAAGACGTGACGATCCGCCATCAGGGCCTGGCGGGCCACCGCCGCGGCGTGGGCACCCGGGATCGACAGTGCGACCCAGCTCGCATCGGGGTGCTCGGCCAGGGCGCGTTCCAGACTGTGAAAACGCCGACCCGTTCCCCGCGCGGCCGAGCGTTGGCGCAGCAGGGTATCGGCGCGCTCCAGCGCCTGGGCTGCCGCCGCCTCGCCCTCGGCGCGAACCACGATCAGCAGGTCGTCGGGCCGGTGCGCAGCGAACTCGTCGCTCCACAACGCGCTCTGTTCGAGAATCTCCCGGTTGGCCGGCGTCGCCATCACGGCGGCGGCGGTGGTCACCCCCGGCTCCTTCTCCAAGGCCACCTGCAGGCGCATCAACAGCACCGAATCGCAGTAGGTTCCAGGGAGGACGCGATGGCGTTCCACGGTCATGAGTGTGCCCCCTGGGCTCCGACCGGTAGGGCGGTGAGGAGGCGGGCGGCGGCGGAAAGGAGCTCTTCGTCACGGCCGAACCGGCCGGCCAGCTGGATACCGAGCGGCAGTCCGGACTCCTTTCCCGCCGGCAGCACCAGCGTCGGGACGCCGGCCTGACTCCAGGGGAGATTCAGACTGGGGTCGCCGGTACTCTCCAAGCCGAGGGGGGCGGGACCAGGTGCCGGTGGGGTCAGCCAGAGATCGAGCTGATTCTGGTTCAACGCGGCGTCGACTCGCTGTCGGAGATCGAGTCGGGCCTCACGAATCTCGGCCACCTCTGCGGGATCGATGGTCAGACCGCGATCGATCAGCTCCAGGGTCGCCGTCCGGTAGCGCGCCCGGTGTTCCCGCAGCCAGGTCTGGTGGGTGCTGGCGCATTCGGCCGCCATCAACCGTCGGTGGCGGTGGGCGAGAGACGAGAAGTCGGGAAAGAGGTCGCAGGGGATGAGCTGGTGACCCGCCGCCAGAAAGTCGCTCTGCACCCGTTCGAAGTGGCGCCGACCCGCCGGCTCCAGAGCGTCGAGGTAGGGGCCGTTCGGCACCCCGAGCCGCAGCTGGCGGGCGCTCTCCTCCGGGACGCCGGCCCAGTCGGGTACCAACACGGCCGCACCCCGTTGCAGTAGCGCGAGGTCGGGCGCGAACAGTCCCACGTGGTCGAGTGATTCGGCCAGGGGGATCACTCCGTCCCGTTCGACCCGG
Source organism: Thermoanaerobaculia bacterium (assembly GCA_030429235.1). Classification (GTDB taxonomy): domain Bacteria; phylum Acidobacteriota; class Thermoanaerobaculia; order Multivoradales; family JAIOJS01; genus JAIOJS01. Next base: position 223,790 of record JAUIDB010000001.1, read on the forward strand.
TCGTACGACGGCTTGTAGCCGAGCACGCCGCAGAAGGCGGCCGGCCGGCCGATCGAGCCGATCGTCTGGGTGCCGAGGGCCAGGGCACACTGGCCGCTGGCGATGGCTGCCGCCGAGCCGCTGCTCGAGCCCCCTGGAGTTCGATCCAGCGCGTGCGGATTGCGGGTGGCGGCGGGGGCGAAGTACGCGAACTCCGTGGTGGTCGTCTTGCCGACCAGGAACGCGCCGGCGGCTCGCAGGCGTGCGACCGCCGGTCCCTGCTGGCCGGTGAGGACCGAGGACGGGACATCGCTCCCGGCGCCAGTCGGCAACCCTTCGACGTGGAAGATGTCCTTGACTCCCAGCGGTAGGCCGTGCAGCGGGCCGGGCTCGGCGGTACCGGCCAGCGCGGCGAGTTCGTCGCGCCAGCGATCGACTCGAGCGGGTTCGGTGACGAAGGCGTGGATCCTCGCCTCCGTGGCCTCGAAGTGGGACTTGAAGGCCTCGAAGCCGTCGGGGCTGAGGAGATCCGCCGGCACCGTCAAGGGGTGGGCTCCCGCCCTTCCCCTTCGGCGGCGGCTGCCGCTCGCTCGCGAGCCCATCCGAGCACCGCGTCCACGATGTGTTGGTACCCCGTACAACGGCAGAGGTTGCCCGAGATGGCGTGGCGGACCTCGTCCTCCGTGGGGTCGGGGTTCTCTTCGAGGAAGGGGAGAAGGGTCATCAGGAAACCAGGAGTGCAGAATCCGCACTGCAGACCGTGATGCCGTTGAAAGGCCTGTTGCAGCGGGTGCATCGGTGCCGCCGGCTCGGGCGTCATCCCTTCGACCGTGGTGAGATGGGCGCCGTCGATCTGGACCGCAAACAGCAGACAGGAGCGGATGGCCTGCCCGTCGAGCAGGATGGTGCAGGCACCGCAGACGCCATGTTCGCACCCCACGTGGGTGCCGGTGAGACCGAGGTCGTGGCGCAGGAAGTCGCTGAGCAGGCGGCGCGGCTCGACGGCGCGTCGGAAGGTCGTGCCGTTGACCTCGAACTCGATCTCGCGGGTGGGGTTGGGTTCGTTCACGCGGCACCTCCGCTGCGCAGGGCCTGGGTCAGCGCCCGCCGGGTGAGCACCGCCGCGAGGTGGCGGCGGTAGTCGGCGCTGGCGTGGATATCGTCGGCCGGTTCGATCTCGCGGCCCACGGCGAGGGAGAACTGCTCGATCAGCTCCGGGGTGGGCTGCTGACCGATGCAGTCGGCGGCGGCGTGGGCCTCGTGTGGCCGATCGCCGATGCTGAACAGCACGTGGCGGAGGTCGACCAAGCGCTCGGCTTCGAGCCGCAGGGTGGTCGCGACCCCGACCAGGGCGTAGTCACCACTGCGCCGGGCCACCTCGAGGAAGGCGACCCGGTCTCCCGGCGAGGCCGCGGGCACCAGGACCTCGACCAGGATCTCCCCCGGCTCCAGGGCGGTGGCGAAGAGACCGACGAAGAAGTCGTCGGCGTCGACCCAGCGGTCGCCGTGCGCCGACCGCAGACGAAAGCGGGCGCGGAGGGCGACCATCACCGCCGGCAGTTCCGCCGCGGGGTCGGCGTGGGCCAGGCTGCCGCCCAGGGTGCCCCGGTTGCGGATTTGCGGGTGAGCGATCCAGGGAACGGCCGCAGTCAGGAGGGGAGCCACGCGGGCCACCGTTGGATCCTTCTCGAGGCGGGCATGGCGCACCATGGCTCCCAGTCGGAGGTTGCCCGCCGGGTCGACCTCGATTCCGTCGAGACCCGGAATGCGGTTGAGGTCGACCAGGACGCCGGGCTGGGCGAGACGGAAGTTCATCACCGGCACCAGGCTCTGACCACCGGCCAGCACCTTGCCGTCCCATCCCGCCGCCTGGAGCTGCTCGAGCGCCTCCTCCAGGCTGTTCGGAGCGAAGTAGTCGAAGGGAGCCGGCTTCATGTCGGCAGCAGGTGCTTCTGCACCTTCCCCAGAGCGTTGGTTGGCAGCGCTTCGATGACCCGAACCTCCTTGGGAACCTTGAATGCAGCGATCTGTGAGCGACAGAAGGCTACCAGATCGTCGGTGGCCAGTGATCGATCGCTGACGATGAATGCCACCGGCACCTCCCCCCACTCGGTCGAGGGTCGGCCCACCACGGCGGCGGCGCGGATGCCGGGGTAGGTACAGAGAACCTCCTCGATCTCGCGGGGGTAGATGTTGTAGCCGCCACTGATGATCAGTTCTCGACTCCGACCCAACAGCGTGAAGTAGCCGGTGGTCGGGTCGACGCAGGCCAGGTCGCCGGTCCGGAACCAACGATGGCCCGTCGCGTCGATCACGAACGAGGCGGCCGTCTTCTCGGGAGCGTTCCAGTAGCCCTCGAAGACGTTAGGTCCGCGCACCTGCAGCTCTCCCTGGTCGCCCGCCGGCACTTCGCGATCCTCAGCGTCGACGATTCGGGCCGAGACGCCCGGCAACGGTTTGCCCACCGTGCCGGGGATCCGCGCTCCGGCGTAGGGGTTGCTGAGGTTCATGCCGGTCTCGGTCATGCCGTAGCGTTCGAGGATGGTCTGTCCGGTCAGCTCCTCGATGCTCTGGTGGGTCTCGGCGGGCAGCGGGGCGCTGCCCGAACAGAGCAGGCGCAGATGGGAGAGGTCGAACGGGACCGGGCTGGTACCGGCGCGGTCGAGCAGCCGCTGGTAGAGGGTCGGGACACCGAAGAAGAGGTCGACCTCACCCGAGAGCAGGTCGGCCCAGACCGCTTCGGTCTCGAACTTGCGATGGAGGCGGACGGTGGCTCCGGCCGCCAGAGCAGTGGTGAGTCCCACCACCAGCCCGTGGGTATGGAAGAGCGGCAGGGTGAGGAGGAGACGGTCGCTCGGCGACCAGTCCCAGGCAGCGAGCAGAGCCGTCACCGTGGCCACCACGTTGCCGTGGGTGATTCGCGCCCCTTTGCTCGCGCCCGTGGTTCCGGAGGTGTACATCAGCAGGGCGAGGTCGTCGCCCGAAGGCGCCGACTCCGGGGGGCGAGGCGCACCGCGGAGCGACTCGAGCCGCTCCACCACCAGCAGCTCCTTCAGTCCGGCGAGGTCGGAGTCGGCGAGTTCGGCCAGGATCGGAAGCTGGCACTCCTCGGTGACCAGGAATCGGGGTTGGGCGTCACTGAGCAGGTGCTCGAGCTCGCGCCGACGGTAGGCCAGGTTCATCGGCAGCATCACCGCTCCCGCCCGCAGAATCGCCAGGTAGATCAGGACGAACTCGGGCCGGTTGCCCAGGTAACAGGCCACTCGGTCGCCGGGTCGCAGCCCCTGGTGCGCCAGCCCGCTGGCCAGGACCTCGACCTCGTCCCACAGCTCTCCGTAACTCCACTCGGTCTCCCGTTCGCCGTCGACCCACTGGAGGGCGGGCGCACCGGGGTCGCGGGCACGGGCGATGGCGAAGAGATCGAGAAGGTTCACGGAATCCTGGTGTCGGCCGAAAGAGAAGGGTCCATTCTATGCTCCCGCCGACGAGCCAGCCGTTAAGCTAGGTGCTCGCCGTCGATCGAACGCCCGGAAGCCCACCGCAGGAGACCTCAGATGTTCCCTACCGCCGTCTACCAAGCCCGACGCCAGCAGCTCGCCCAGGCCCTGGGGAGTGGAGTGGCTCTTTTCCCCGGTCACGGACAGGCGCCGATGAACTATCGAGACAACTACTACCCCTTCCATCAAGATCGGAGCTTCCTCTACTACTTTGGGGTCGATCAGCCCGATCTGGTCGGTTGGCTGGACCTCGGCTCGGGCGAGGCCCGACTCTACGGCGTCGATCCCACGATGGACGACCTGGTGTGGACCGGTCCCCAGGCCTCGCTGGGGGAGTTGGCGGAGGCGGTCGGGGCGCAACCGGTACCCAGGGAGCGTTTGGCGACCGCGGTAGCGGCGGTGGCGGCCGACGACCTGCACTTCTTACCGCCCTACCGGGGTGAGACGATCCTGCAGCTGGCCGCGTGGTCGGACCTCGGCGTCGACCAGGTGGAGGCTGGGTTTTCTCTCGACCTGACGGCGGCGGTGATCGCTCAGCGCTCGGTCAAGGAGGAGCGCGAGCTCGTCGAGATCGAGAAGGCGGTGACGATCTCGCACGCCATGCACACCGCGGCGATGCGTGGGACCCGGGTGGGACGGAGCGAGCAGGAGGTCCTCGCCGACGCTCTGCACGAGGCGCTGGCTCGTGGCTCCGAGACTTCCTTCCAGCCGATCCTGTCGGTGCGGGGGGAGACGCTCCACAACCACCACCATCACCTCTCGCTGCAGGCCGGTCAGATGCTGCTGCACGATTCGGGGGCGATCGCCGAGTCGGGGTACGTCAGCGACATCACCCGGACCTTCCCCACCACCGGGCGCTTCGACCAGCGGCAGCGAGCGGTCTACGAAACGGTGCTCGCGGCGCAGGAGGCAGCGATCTCGGTGATCGCTCCGGGCGTGCCGTTTGCCGACGTGCACCGGGTCGCCGGTCGTACCCTCGCCGCCGGTTTGATCGAGCTGGGGATCCTGCGCGGCCAGGCCGATGAACTCGAAGCGGCGGGGGCTCATGCGCTGTTCATGCCCCACGGACTGGGCCACATGATGGGACTCGACGTGCACGACATGGAGGGGCTGGGGGAGGACCGGGTCGGCTACGACGACGAGTTCCGTCGCAGTGATCAGTTCGGACGCCGCTCCCTGCGGTGCGGCCGGCGCGTCCACCCGGGTTTTGTGCTCACCGTCGAGCCCGGGCTCTACTTCATCCCCGATCTCATCGCGAGCTGGCGGGCCGAGGGGCGCCACGCCTCCCACATCGACTACGACGAGGCCGAGAAGTATTGTGGTTTCGGCGGGGTGCGGATCGAGGACGACGTGGTGGTCACCGAGGACGGATGCCGCGTTTTGGGTCCGGCGATCCCCAAGACCGTGGCCGCCGTCGAGGAGGCGGTCAACTCCGATGGACCCGGGGCCTGAATCTCGGGTCCCGCCCGCTGCCGTCAGGTGCTAGCGACCGCATGCAGGGCGAGGACGGCGCCCTGCGGGTCGCGGATCTGGACGATCCGGTCGCCTCCCGGCACCTCCAGGGGGCCGTGCAGGATCTCGCCGCCGGCGGCCACCACGGCTGCCGCCTGGCGGTCGACGTCGTCGACCATGACGTAGTAGATCCAGGCGTTGTAGGGCACCCCTGGGGGTCGGTTGAAGATACCGCCCAGCGGCCGATCGTCCCGTCCGTAGATCAGATAGACCCCAGCGTCGCCCATGTCGTGCTCGTCCAGGACCTGCCAGCCAAAGAGCTCGGCGTAGAACGCAAACGCCGACTCGTAGTCGTCGATCATCAGCTCGTGCCAGGAGAAGTCGCCGACGCACGGCGGCCCCGGGTCCGGGCTCTCGCCGGTCGGGCTGTAGAACGAGACGTAGGCCCCCTGCGGGTCGGTGATCACGGCGAAACGACCGATGTCGGGGATCTCCTCCGGTCCGCGGACCACGTTGGCCCCGAGTTCCCGCGCCCGTGCCAGGGTGACGTCGAGGTCGGGGGTGCCGAGGTAGGACATCCAGTGGGGCGGCGAGGGAGCGCCCTCGGGCAGGGGAACGACGCCCCCCAGTGGCCGGTCGCCGTTGACCCACATGGTGTAGGGGGGGTCCATCGGCATCTCCTCGGTACCCCAGCCGACGATATCTCGGTAGAAGGCGATGGCTCCGGTGGGATCGGTGGTCGCCAGGTCGTACCACACGAAACGACCGCGAACGGATTCCTGCGCCACTTGTGACTCTCCTCTGGTTGATGGGCTTCAGATCTCTCTACGGCTGGCTTTCGCTACGAGTTTCATGATCGGAACCGTTCCTCACCCCCGCGCCGAAAGGAGACGGTTGTAGCTGCTAGACTGCCGGTCGTGTCTCGTTCGCGACTTCCTGAGATCCTGGCTTTCGGCGCGCTGGTGGTTCTGTTCGTGCTGGTCGACCGCGGTCTACGAAGACTAGACGATGCGATGCTCACCAAGCGCTCCGGTGGCTGGGACGGGGTGGTGGCGCTCGACTTCGGAGGGGAGCCGGAAGCGCGGCGCTCGCCTGTGCCGCTCGGCGCGACCCGCAACGTCATCCTACTGATCGGGGATGGGATGGGGTTCGGCCAGGTCACTCTGGCGCGCAACGAACTGGTCGGACCCAACCGCCGCCTGGCCATGGAGCGGGCTTCCTACGTCGGGTGGTTGTCGACCCACGACGTCGGGCGGCTCTACACTGACTCCGCCTCCACTGCGACGACCCTGGCCACTGGTCACAAGACCTTCCGCACCGCCGTGGGGGTCGATGCCGATGGCCTGCCCCGAAGATCGCTCGCTGAGGCAGCGCGCGACTCGGGGCGGTCGGTGGGTTTGGTCACCGACTCCTACCTGTGGGATGCGACCCCGGGGGCGTTCGGCGCACACGTCTCGTCGCGGACCCAGTACGAGGAGGTCGCTCGCCAACTGGCGGCCAGTGACTTCGACCTATTGGTCGGTGGCAGCACGCGGGACAAAGGCGACTACCGAGATCTGTTCGGGGCCGGGGGCTGGCGGGTCTTCGACCAGTTCGAACCCTGGCTCGAGGCGCTCCCTTCCTCGGTTCCGCTGGTCGGGATCTTCGAGGACCTCTCGCAGCCCGTCGGACCGACGCTGCTCGAGGTGGCCCGCGCGGCGGCGGAGCGGCTCGACCAAGACTCGCAGGGGTTCTTCCTGCTGGTGGAAGCCGAGGAGATCGATACGGGGTCCCACCGCGCCGACTTCGGTCGGGTGGTGGCCGGAGTTCGCTCGTTGGACGAAGTGGCGGCCTGGGCTTTCGACTTCGCGGAGCGGACCGGCGATACGACGGTGGTGGTGACGGCGGATCATGATACCGGTTCTCCCATCGTGCTCGATGGTCGTGCAGGAGGGCCCCAGGCGGTTCGTTGGACTTCGCCGTACCACACGGCACAGCCGGTACCGCTGTTCGCCCACGGACCCGGAGCCGAGCGGCTGGCGGGAATCCAGGACAACCGAGAGGTGGCGACGACCCTGGCCACCCTACTGGGGATCGACCTCGAACCCGCGGACTCCGGGGTACCCAGGGAAGGAACGGAGTGACCGTTCCCGAGTCGAGCTCAGCCCTATCGTGGGAGGAGTTCGAGCGCGTCGACCTGCGGGTCGGCACCGTGGTGGAGGTGCACGAATTTCCGGAAGCCCGACGCCCGGCCTGGATCCTGATCGTGGACTTCGGCCCCGACCTCGGTCGGCTGAAGAGTAGTGCGCAGATCACCGTGCACTACGGCCGCGACGAGTTGTTGGGAAGGCAGGTGGTGGCGGTGGTCAACTTCCCCCCCAAGCAGATCGGGCCGCATCGCTCGGAATGCCTCGTGACCGGGTTCGCCGACGCCGAGGGGGCGGTGGTCCTGGTCGGTCCCGAGCGGCCGGTGCCCAACGGTACCCGGTTGAGCTAGCCGGCCGGGCCTTCAGTTGGCGGGGGCGCCGTCGTCGCAGCGCACCACACGGACCGACTCGATCCGCGTGGTGACGACCCGGTTTCCGAACTCGAGGAAACGTCCCCTGGCGGCGAGCACGTCCTGCTGGATCGCCGTGCCGCCCCAGGTACAACCGTTCACTCCGATCTCGGTCGGGCAGCTGCTCTGGCGGTCGAACCAGCCACCGGAGACGGCGTAGGTGTGGTCGTCCAAGACGCAGAGGGTATACGTCGAGTTGCGGGTCGTGACCACGAGCCAGTCACCCCAGGACAGATGGCCGCGACGCACCGATTCGACCTCCTGAGCGTGGGCCGCGATGCGATCGAGGGACTGCCCTTCGGCCGGAGTTGGGGGGACGATCGGATGTTCACTCGTCGCCATGATGTTACCAGGCTACACCACCGGAGGCTCCTAGTCCAAACCGGTGAAGCGGCGAGACTACGCTCCATAGTCTGGCATCTGGCTGTGGCGGCGTCCTAGGCCTCTCGCCAAGCGCGTAGGCGTGCTCTAGACTCGCTGGGGTGACCTCCCCCGCCGACTCTTCGACCGAGCCGCGGAGCGATCGTCCGTCGGTACTGGCGCGTCGGTTCGAGGCGGCGCCCCACCGCACCCTGCTCGGCCTGAGCCTGCCGGTGTTGCTGTCGCTGCTGGCCGAGCCACTGACGGGTCTGGTCGATACCGCCTTCGTCTCGCGGCTCGGAGCCGTACCTCTGGCCGCCCTGGGAGTAGCGACCATTCTCCTCTCTTCGGCCTTCTGGATCTTCAACTTCCTTGGAATCGGAACCCAGACCGAGGTATCGCGGTCGTTCGGCAGTGCCGACGAGAGCACGGCCCGTCGAGCCTGGGGACTGGCCCTGGCGGTCGCTCTGGGCTGCGGCTGCGCTACGACCCTCGTTGGCTGGATCGGAGCGAACCCGCTGGTGGGCTGGATGGGGGCCGAGGGGCCGATGGCGGAGGCGGCGGTCGAGTATCTCCACATCCGGCTGCTGGGGGCTCCCTTCTTGCTGGCTACCGCGGTCGCCTTCGGCGCCCTCCGTGGTACCCAGGAGATGCGGTTGCCAATGTGGATCGCCCTCGGCGTCAATGGCGCCAACATCGTGCTCGATGCGGTGTTGATCCTCGGTTGGGGGCTGATTCCCGGATTCGGGATCGCCGGGGCGGCCTGGGCCACCACCGTGAGTCAGGCGGTGGGCGGCCTGGTGGCGGTCGAGCTGACGAGTCGCCGGCTCGGCCGCCCCCTGGGCGGATCGTGGCGCGAGGTCTTCAACCTCCTCGTGGTCGGGCGTGATCTCTTCCTGCGGACGGGCTTCCTGATCCTCTTCCTCGCGGTGGCGACGCGGGCTGCCACCGAGATCGGCGCCGCCTCCGGGGCGGCACACCAGGCGGTGCGGCAGGTTTGGCTGATGACGGCGTTGGCGCTCGATGCCCTGGCGATCACCGCCCAGAGTCTCGCCGGGTTCTACCTGGGTTCGGAGCGCTGGAGCCTGGCCCGCCGGGTGGCCGGGGTGGCCTGTAGCTGGGGTCTGGCGATCGGCACCCTGATCGGGGTCGCCATGCTCCTCGGAACGGAGGCCGTGGTCTGGGCCCTGGTCCCCGCCGAGGCTCGGCCAGCCTTCGACGGCGCCTGGTGGATCGCCGCCGCGGTGCAGCCTTTCAATGCCGTGACCTTCGTGACCGACGGCCTGCACTGGGCGGCGCGCGACTACGCCTACCTGCGCAACGCAGTGTTCGTGGCCACGGTCTTGGCGGGCGCAGTCGTCCTGTGGCTGCCCCACGACCCCGACCGGGGTCTGGCTTGGGTGTGGCTCGCTACCGCGGGCTGGATCTGCGTGCGGGCCCTCTTTGGCCTGGTGCGGATCTGGCCCGGCGTGGGTGAGCGGAGCTGGCGATAGGAGCTGCGGTCTCCGGGTGGCGGTCGCGCACCGGCCGCCCCGGCTGGTGAGCGGACTGCGGCCCGCCGGTAGACTAGACCTCGATCTGCCAACTCTAGGAGTCCTACCATGTCTTCGAGCGCCAAGTCCCCCCTTCTCGCCGATCCGGCTCCGCTCTCGATGCTTCCCCTGCTCTACGTCGCCTGGGCCGACAGCGAGCTCGATGCGGCGGAGATCGCCCAGATCGACGACGTCCTGCAGGCGGCCCGGATCTACGACTCGGCGGCGGGCGAACGGCTGCGCCCCTGGCTCGACCCCGACCGTCCGCCGACCGCCGGGGAGCTGATCGAACTTCTCCTCACGATTCGGCGGACGGCGGCCGGCCGACCGGAGCTGGAACGACTGTCGTTGGCTGGCCTCGGAACCCAGCTCGCCACTCTCGGCGGCGAGCGGGTGGGAGAGGCCGAGCGCGAAGCCCTGTTGGTCGTCGAAGACGTGCTCGGCCTGCGCGACCAGGCGGGCCAGGCCTCACGCTTGCTGGGGGCGCGGCGGCCGAGCCGGAGCCAGCGGCCGGTGGAAGATCCGGGGATCGCTCTGGAGCCAGAGGCCATCGCGGCCCTCAGGGAGGTCCTCTTTCGGCGGCGACCCGGCGTGCGCAGCGAGGTGCTTCGTCTGCTCGCGCGCGACAGCTTTCGGCGACCCGAGGAGCCCAGCCGGGCCGAGTATCGCGAGTGGACCCTGGCCCGTTGCCAAGAGCTGGCGGCGGAGGGGCTGGGCGCACTGGCCTTTCCCAGGGCCGTGGGAGGGGCGGACGACTGGGAGGCGGCGCTCGTCGTCTTCGAGATGCTGGGGTTCGGTGACCTCAGCGTACAGATCAAGTTCGGGGTGCAGTTCGGGCTTTTTGGTGGGTCGGTCGCACAACTCGGGAGCGGCTCGCACCACGAGGTGCTCGCGGGGGCGGCGACCCTCGAGATTCCAGGGTGTTTCGCCATGACCGAGACCGGCCACGGCTCGAACGTGCACGACCTCGAGACGGTCGCCCACTACGACGCCGCGCGCGACGAGTTGGTGATCGACACGCCCAGCCCCGAGGCGCGCAAGGACTACATCGGCAACGCCGCGTGCCACGGACAGTGGGCCACGGTCTTCGCCCAGTTGGAGGTCGATGGCCAGGGGCACGGCGTGCACGCCGTGCTCGTGCCGATTCGTGATCCCGACGGCGAGCCGCGGCCGGGGGTGACGATTAGCGACTGCGGGCCCAAGATGGGGCTCGAGGGTGTCGACAACGGTCGGCTCTCTTTCGCCAAGGTGCGCGTACCGCGACGCCATCTGCTCGACCGTTTCGCGTCGATTACCGACGAGGGTCGTTACGAGAGTCCGATCGCCAGCCCCGACCGACGCTTCTTTACCATGCTGGGAACCCTCGTCGCCGGGCGGGTCAGCGTGGCTCTGGGGGCCCTGTCGGCGGCCAAGTGCGCGCTCGGCATTGCCGTGCGCTACTCCGAGCGCCGCCGCCAGTTCGGCCCCGCCGGGGAGGCCGAGACCCTGCTGCTGGACTATCCCTCCCATCAGCGACGGCTGCTGCCTCGCCTGGCCACGACCTACGCGCTCCACTTTGCGCTGCAAGAGCTCGCCGACCAATACCTCGCAGCCGACGACAGCGAGCGCCGCGCGGTCGAGGTCCTGGCGGCAGGCCTCAAGGCTTTTTCGACCTGGCACACCACGGATACTGTGCAGGCGTGTCGCGAGGCGTGCGGCGGCCAGGGCTACCTGGCGGTCAATCGCTTCAAGGACCTCAAGGCCGACACCGACGTCTTCACCACGTTCGAAGGAGACAACACGGTGTTGCTGCAACTCGTGGCCAAGGGATTGCTCACCGGGTACAAACGCCAGTTCTCGGACCTCAATCTGATCGGCCTGGCGCGTTTCGTGGCGGGTCGCGCCCGACTGGTGGCGGCGGAGCTCAACCCGGTGATCACCCGGCGGGCGGACCGCGAGCACCTGCGCGACCGCGCTTTCCACCTGGCGGCGCTGCGATGGCGTGAGACCCATCTCCTGTCGACGGTGGCGCGCCGGCTGAAGAAACGGCTCGACCGGGGGGTCGAGGCCAACGTCGCGTTCGAGGCGGTGCAGACGCACCTGCTCGCCACCGCCAAAGCCCACGTCGAGCGCTTGGTGCTCGAGGCATTCAGCGAAGCCGTCGAGAACCTGTCGGCGGGACCGGCGCGTCTGGCCCTATCGCAGCTTTGCGACCTCTACGCCCTGGAGCGGATCGAGCGCGATCGAGGCTGGTTCCTGGAACATCGGTATCTCGAGCCGAACAAGGCCAAGGCGATTCGGCGCCAGGTCGACCAACTCTGTCGCGAGGTTCGTCCCCGAGCCCTCGGGCTGGTGGAAGCGTTCGGGATCCCCGACGCGCTGTTGCAGGCGCCGATCGCTCTCGGCCCGGCGGAGTGAGCCTGCCCTCCTCGGGAGCGCCGACGCCTCGCCATACCGGTGCCACGGTCGCCGACTAGCCTGCGAGCATGGTCTGGCTGTTTCATCTGTTGGTCGGCAGCCTCGACGTTTGGTTCCTGACCCGGCTAGCCACCGCGCCGGATCTCGATCGACGCCTGGTGGCACGGGCCTCGCTCGTCCTCTGGCTCGCCCTGCTCGTCGCGGTGGGACTGGCGGTCTTCGTGGTGGGGAACCTGTTCGCCCTCTTCCAGTTCGTCGGCTGGCTGCTCTTCGTACACTTGCCCCTCACCGCGGCCGGGGCTGCCGTCCTGCTCTTCCGGCGTGACCACCGGCGGCCGGCGGTGATCCTCGCGCTGGCCGCGGCCTTGCTCGGATGCGTGGCGGTCGAGGCCTACTGGTTGGAACCGCGCGACCTCGAGGTGACCGAGTTCACGATCGAGAGCGCCAAGCTCGAGAAGCCCCTGCGGATCGCCGTGCTCGCCGATCTCCAGACCGATCGAATGGGAGATCACGAGCGGCAGGCCTTGGCCGCAGTGGTGGCGGCCGCTCCCGATCTGATCCTGCTCCCCGGGGACTATCTCCAGGTCTACGACGGTCGGCGCTCGGCGGTGGCGGCGGACTTCCGGCGGGCGTTGACCGACAGCGGGTTCGCGGCTCCTCTCGGCGCCTTTGCGCTGCGCGGTGACATGGAGCCGGACGACTGGCCTGGCCTGTTTGCGGGAACCGAGGTGACGCCGGTCGAGGGGCGCCAAGTGGTGGAGCTCGGCGATCTGGTTCTGACCCTTCTGCCCCCGCAGGAGTCCCACGATCCGCGATTGAGGGTGGAGGAGAGGGCGGGGTTCCACCTCGTGGTGGGCCACGCCCCCGACTTCGCCCTGGGTACGATCGATGGCGATCTTCTGGTGGCTGGCCATACGCACGGAGGCCAGGTCCGACTGCCCTGGTTCGGTCCACTGCTCACCTTCAGCCGCGTACCGCGAGCCTGGGCCGCCGGCTTGACCGATCTCGGCGGTGGTCGCTCGCTCCTGGTGTCCCGCGGAGTGGGAATGGAACGCGGTTGGGCCCCGCGGGTACGGTTTCTCTGTCGGCCCGAGGTGGTGGTGGTGAATCTGCTGCCCGCCAAGCGGGGTTGACGTCGCGACTCGGCGAGGAGGCGCGCCGACGGGCTGAGCGCAAAGGGGGTAGACTCCCGCGTCGAGGAGACCCAACGATGCCCCCAGAAGACCAGGCCCCTAGCGGGACCGAGATCACCACCGGCCCGATCCCCGGGTCGTCCAAGACCTATCTACCGGGAGTCGCCCACCCCGACCTGCGCGTCCCCTGCCGCGAGGTAGCGCCGGTGGGACCCGGGGGCGGCGAGGCGGTGCTGGTCTACGACACCTCGGGTCCTTACACCGATCCCGAGTGCGCGATCGACGTCCGTCGGGGCCTCGAGGGACTGCGCACACCGTGGATCGAGGCGCGGCAGGATACCGAGCGCTACGACGGTCGAACCTACCGCCCGGAGGACGACGGCTACCGGCAGATCGACCGCCCCCAGTCACCGCGACGACCCGAGCGTCCCCGGCGGGCCCGCGCGGTCCACGGAACCACGGGGAACGTCAGCCAGATGCACTACGCGCGCCGGGGGATCGTGACTCCGGAGATGGAGTACATCGCGATCCGCGAGAACCTGCGTCGTGAGGAGCGCCGTACCCTGGCCGATCGCGCTCCCGACGGTGAGCGGGACCAGAGGCTAGCGGGGAACGGCCTCGGTGCGAACATCCCGGCGGTGATCACTCCCGAGTTCGTGCGCGACGAGGTCGCGAGGGGCCGGGCGATCATCCCCGCCAACATCAATCACCCCGAGTCCGAGCCGATGGTCATCGGCCGCAACTTTCGGGTCAAGATCAACGCCAACTTGGGGAACTCCGCCGTCACCTCGTCGATCGAGGAGGAGGTCGAGAAGATGGTGTGGGCGATCCGTTGGGGTGCCGACACCATCATGGACCTGTCGACCGGCAAGGACATCCACACCACCCGAGAGTGGATCCTGCGCAACGCCCCGGTCCCGGTGGGAACCGTACCCATCTACCAGGCTTTGGAGAAGGTGGACGGCCGGCCCGAAGAACTGACCTGGGAGATCTATCGCGACACCCTGATCGAGCAGGCGGAACAGGGCGTCGACTACTTCACCATCCACGCCGGAGTCTTGCTGCGCTACGTGCCGCTCACCGCCCAGCGGGTGACGGGCATCGTTTCGCGCGGGGGTTCGATCATGGCCAAGTGGTGTCTGACCCACCACCGCGAGAGTTTCCTCTACACCCACTTCGAGGAGATCTGCGAGATCATGAAGGCCTACGACGTCGCCTTCTCGCTGGGCGACGGGTTGCGACCGGGATCGATCGCGGACGCCAACGACGCGGCCCAGTTTGCCGAGCTCGACACCCTGGGGGAACTGACCCAGATCGCCTGGAAGCACGATGTGCAGACCATGATCGAGGGACCTGGTCACGTGCCGATGCACTTGATCCAGGAGAACATGACCAAGCAGCTCGCGACCTGTGGCGAGGCCCCCTTCTACACCCTCGGTCCCCTGACCACCGACATCGCTCCCGGCTACGACCACATCACGTCGGCGATCGGGGCCGCGATGATCGGCTGGTTCGGCACCGCCATGCTCTGCTACGTGACTCCCAAGGAGCACCTCGGCCTGCCCGATCGGGATGACGTGAAGGAGGGGGTGATCGCCTACAAGATCGCAGCGCACGCGGCCGACCTGGCCAAGGGGCACCCGGCCGCCCGCCGGCGGGACGATGCCCTGTCCCAGGCCCGCTTCGAGTTTCGCTGGGAGGATCAGTTCAACCTGTCGCTCGATCCAGAGACCGCGCGCACCTACCACGATGCCACCTTGCCGCAGGAGGGAGCCAAGGTCGCCCACTTCTGTTCGATGTGCGGTCCCAAGTTCTGTTCGATGGAGATCACCCAACAGGTCCGCGACTTCGCGGCCCAGCAGGGGCTGGCGATCGACGAAGCAGTCGACCTTGGCCTACGACAGAAGGCAAAAGAGTTCGTTCGTGGCCATCGGCCACGAACGCCAGAGGAAAGCCAGGTCTAGCTACCGACGGTATCTACTCATCTCGACAGTCAAGGTCGCAGCCTGGGCAGCCACAAGTAGCTGCAGGAGGGATTCCTACGCAGGTTTCGCATTCCTTGCAGCCGTCGAGGCAACTGCAGCACACTTTGTAGCCTGAGTTCTCCTGGTCGGTGAATAGGAAGCCAATACTAAAGCTACCGACCGGAACTCTCGTTTCGCCGATGAGTGGCGATAGCTGCCCGTTGATGAGCTTTTCGATGCTGAAACCGGTGGAGTTAGAAAGGCCCTTTTCGAATTCTCCGAGAATGTGACTCTCGCCTCGAGCTTCGATGATTGTGATCATCTCTGGTGACATGGAGTCTACGAAGGCAGAATCTTTCTCGTGGGGGTCAACCAAGAAGTGGGCCAACATGAGCGTGTGTTTGGGTTCCGCGAACACGAGGAGTGCGTCTACGGCTTCCGCTTCTCGGGAATCGGGGTACCAGTCGACCTTCAGGCGATAGGGTTGACCGAGCGATGTGTTGCCTCCGCCCTCGACCATCAGCTTGGTTCCCTCCTCACCTTCGAAGCAGGCGCTTTCGGCCAATACGGGCAGCGTGCCAAGTAGCAGCACAAGAAGAGCCGAACAGAGAATGTGGCCGGGATTCTTGATGGTTCTCGGTGGCTTGATGTCTCGATGCATGGCTTGATTGTTCATTCTTGGACAGTATCTCTCCGGGGGTTTTTTTGTCAACAGGAGGTTGATAGATTCGCAGGAGGTCGAAACAGAGCGCTTCAGGGTGCTAGTTATCCTGGGTGGGGCTGGCAGCAGACCGAGGGCGTGACTGTCTGCGTCGCTTCACAACCGAAAGCGCTCCAGGCCACCGACGGTCGAGTTCGAGCCTCTTGGACTTGGTTCCGATGGGTGGATGGTCCTGTGTCCGACCGTCCGGGCTTCGGGCAGTTCGTAGCAACTCGTGAACACCAGGAGGTTTCCCGTACGCGGATCCACGAGGCCAAGGCGGCGGGCCACGAGCCGGAGTGGGTCGCTGGTATCGTCGGGTCCTTCGGGTGTCAGTGTGGGGTAGAGACGGTCCCCGAGAATGGGATAGCCGAGGGATGCCAAATGAAGGCGAAGCTGGTGCTGCCGACCGGTTGTCGGGCGGAGCACGAAGTGAGCGATGCCAGCGTGGGTGGAATCGGGCCGCCAGTTCAAGAGTTCGATTTCGGTGCGGGCGTTTGGCGACCCGGGAACGATCCGCATGGTGAAGAAGGGTTTCCCCTTCTCGAGCCGGTTCTCGACGACCCAAGACGATCGTTCGGGCTTGCGCGCGGCCGCGGCTTCGGCTTCGTAAAACCGCTCCACGGCCCCGGTGCGAAAGAGCTCTGACCAGGGAGCGGCCGCTTTGGCTGCGGTTGCGAAGAGAAGAACTCCCGCGGTAGCTCGATCGAGTCGGTGGATCGGAGTCAGTCCAGGCAGATCGAGCTCCTGGCTCAGTCGGTAGAGAACACAACGTTGGACCCAAGGGCCGGAAGGCGTCACCGGGAGAAAGGGCGGCTTGTCGACCACGAGGAGGTCTTCGTCCCGGTAGAGAATAGGGATCTCGGGCCGGTCGTTGGGCTCATCGGCTACCTCGCGGTAGTAGGCCACACGGAAACGGGATCGGTAGGGCGTGTCGTGAGTGAGAGGGGTACCTGCGGCATCCTGGACGAGACCTCGCTGCATGCGTGCTTTCCAGGTGGACGGCGCCACGTGTGGAAAACGGTGGGCGAGCCAGTCGACCAATCGGGCCGGCGGGTCGGGCAATGCGTCGGCCGGCGGCGTCTGAGTCCAGGAGGGGCGGGGTGCCCTCACGCCATCTCGACCTGCGCTTCGGGCAGCTCATAGTGCGCCGCCACCGCCCGGGCCTCGCGTCGCACCGCGGCGAGGTGGCGTCCCGCCTTCCAGCCAGAGAGGGGGTGGATCGTGACGTCGAGGCGGCGCGCGCGCCGCTTCTGGCTCCAGGTCGCGACGATCCGTCCGCGGGCGAGTACCACCGAAGCCACCACCGCGGCCTTCTTCCAGATCGCCGGGCGTTCTCCGGCTGAGGGCACGGTCCAGCTCTTGTCGGCGTGGCTCATCAACAGGGTGTCCCAGAGGGGCAGGAGCCGTACCGGCCAAGCCCGGCCGCGCGGCGGGGACGATCGTAGGTCGTCGACATCTTCGGAGAGGGCGACGAGCTCTCGTCCCTGGCACGAGACCGCGGTCGTTTCGCCGCTCTCGTCGAGTCGTTGCAGCCAGCCTCGGGCGACGGTGACACCGGCGCCGAAGAAGTGAGCGAGGTCGTGGGCGGTGGCCGGTCCGTTGACGGCCAGGTACCGACGGCTCAGGTCGAGCGCGGCCTGGTCGGCGTTCGGCGGGTCGAACGCGAGTCGAGGGAAGGCATGGTGGCGGGCGGCATAGAGCTGCTCGTTGCCCTGCTTGGCGGTGAGCGAGATCTCTCCGGCCTGCGCTAGTCGCCAGAGGAAGCGGCCGGCGGCGAAGCGGCGGGCTCCGACCTCTCGCCCCCACCGTTTGGTGGCGCGGGCCAGAAAGGGGGCTGCGACGTGCGGTTCCAGGTCGGAGCGTGTGACCTCTCCCAGTTCGGCCAGCACGCGGCGGGCGGCGGCGAGATCGGCGTCGTCGGGGATGGCATGGACGCGGCCGCCCGGCCGCCAGCGGCGCATCGCCGCAATGAACCGCGACCAGTCGTCGGCCGGGTAGATGTGCAGAGTGTCGCGTTGGCCCCAGGTGCGCACGAGGTGGCGCGGCTCCTCGAACAGATGCCTGGCCAAAGCGGTCGCGGTGGGGCGACCCACGGTTCGCTGGCTGAGGGCCAGAAGTCCCGGGGACAGCTGTTGTGACTGCGCTCCGAGAATGGTGCGCGCGGTCGTGACCGCATCGGGCGATCCGGGACCGGCGAGACCCGAACGCAGGGCTCGAAAGAAGAGAACCTGCTCTTCGCTCACGGAAAGGGGGGGAGGCGTCACCGTTGGATCGTATCGTGGTGGCTATACTCGCGTCTCCCAACGAATCAGTCTCGGAGGTTCCCACTATGCGACGACGTCTCGACGGTCTGTACCTGTCCGCTCTGTTCGGCTGCCTGGCACTCACGGCGGGACTGCCGGCCCAGGCTCAATCCTCCCCCTTTCTCCCCGCCGGCATCTACGATGCCTTGATCGAGGCGGTGTCGGGGGACCGGGCCTTCGACGATGTCCGCCACCTCACCGAGTTCCACCGCACGGCCGGTAGCGACGACTTTTTCGCGGCGACGGAGTTCATCGAGCAGCGCGCCGTGGCTGCGGGACTCGAAGACGTTCGCCTCATTCGCCAAGCCTGGGACGGTACGGCCTATACCTGCCTTGCGGGCGAGGCCTGGGTCGTTGGCCCCGAGCGCCGCAAGCTGGCCTCCTACGACGACTTCGCACTCACGTTCGCCAGCGGTTCACGGACGACCTCGGTCGAAGCCGAGTTGGTCGATGTCGGGTCGGGCACGGCGGAGGCCGACTACGAGGGGCTGGAGGTTCGCGGCAAGATCGTCCTCGCCTCGGGCAGTCCGGAGGCGGTCCACAATCAGGCGGTCTGGAAGCGGGGAGCCCTGGGGGTCGTTTCCTGGGCGACCAACCGAGACCACTACGTCGATGCCCCGGATCAGATCGCCTGGGGGAGGATCCCTTTCGAGGCCAAGAACGTAGAGGGCGTCGAGGACGGAACCCCGGGGACCTTCGCCGTGATGGTCTCGCCCCGCGTCGGGCTGGAACTGGCGGCTGAACTCGCTGCCCAATCGGAGGACGATCCGATGCGGGTGTCGGTAGAGATCGAGGCGCGCGTCGGGGTCGCCGGAGACGGGGAGCAGGCGATGGTCGAAGGTTGGATCCGCGGCCGCGAGATCCACGACCAGCAGATCGTGCTCGTCTCCCACATTCAGGAGGAGATCGGATCCGCCAACGACGACGGTAGCGGCGTCGCGAGCATGCTCGAGGTTGCTCGCGCCCTCACCCGCCTGATCGAAGACGGCACTCTAGAACGACCGCGCCGCGACATCCGCTTCTGGTGGGTGAATGAGCTTTCCAGCCAGCCGCAGTACTTTCGGGAGAACCAGGACGAGCCCGCCCAGATGTGGGTGGCCATCAACCAGGACATGGTGGGGGCCAAACAGAGCTGGGGCGGCCGGGTGCAGTATGCGTCCCGCAACCCGTGGAGCCGGGCCCACGCTCTCGACACGGTGATGGAGGATGTCCTCGAACTCGTGCGGGACACCAACACGGGTTTGCTCACCTTCCGCGGGACCGCACGGCCACCCCGGTTCCAGCGTCCCGTGCTCTCGATCAAAGGGAGCCGGGAACCGTTCCACGCTCGCATGATCCCCTTCTACGGCTTCTCTGACCACGAGTCCTTCCTCAATGGTCCGGTCGGTGTGCCGGCCACCGCTCTCATCAACTGGCCGGATGACTGGATCCACTCTTCGGGGGACGACCTCGACAACATCGACGCCACCCAGCTGGCCCGCAATGCCGTGGTGGTGGCAGCCGTAGCCCACTACTTCGGGCGGGCCGACGCCGACGATGCGGTGGTGCTGGCGGGACAGGTCGCGGCCGCGTCGAGTCGGCGTTTGGCCAGCGATACCCGCGCCGCCTTCGACCTGCTCGGCAGTTCGGTGTTCGAGGATCCCGCGACGGCGCTACGGTGGGGCCGTGAAGTCCTCGCACGGGCCGCGGCTCGCGAACAGCAGGCTCTGCGCTCGGTTCGGGAAGTAGCGGATACTCCGGCGATCTCCGGGTGGGTCGATTCTCTGAGCGAAGGGATCTCGGTCGAGCTGGCCCGTCGCTCGGCCGACCTCGATCGAGCGTTCGAGGCCCTCCACGACGCCGCGGCCGACAGTGTCTCGATCGAGCTGAGCGAGCTCGAGACGGAGATGGCGGGCTGGGTCCCTGGGTATCCCGACGACCTCGGGGCCTTCTTCGACGGTGTGACCGACGCGGACAGCGGTGGGTTGCACCGCGCCATGGGGCTAGAGACCCTCAACTTCGTCGATGGCCAACGCACCGCTCTCGACATCTACGAGTCGGTGCGGGCCGAAGCCCTCGGCACCGGCGAGTGGTACTACGGCACGGTCAGCGCCGAACAGGTCGACGGGCTGCTGCGAAGTGCAGTCGAAGCCGGGGCCTTGGTCGAGGTCGAGTCGCCCCGCGAAGACTGATCCCACCCGAACCCGCGAAGCGCCCCCGCGGACCGCCGCTCGTGGCGACGGTCCGGGACGGGGCTGCGTCGAGCGGGGTCAGCGCGGCGTTGGAACCCGGGCGGCGCCGAGGTGGCGCCAGCCCGCGGTGGCGAGGAGCAGCGTGAGCAGGAGCAGCATCCACTCGCCGAGGGTCGGAATCTCCAACACGTTGGCCTGGATCTCGAGGTCGTCACTGGCGGCATCGGCGGGGTCACCGGTCACCGGGAGTCCTCCGACCGTAGAGGCCAGGGGGCTCGTGGTGTTGGTGTAGATCCCAGAGGGGGTGGTACCCGGAATCGACACCGTGACCGCGAAGCTGCAGCTGCCGCCGGCGGGCAGTGAGCCTCCGGTGAGGCTGATCACCGCGGTACCGTCGGCCAGTGAACCGAAGCCACAGACATCGTTCTGGGGCAGGTCGGTGGCCATCGCTCCGGAGATCATGGCATCGAGATCGTCGGTGAATGCCAGGTCGGAGACCGCGTTGACCGGGTCGGGGTTGATGATCTCGAAGACCAGGCTGGTGCTGGCACCGCCGAAGAGGAAGTTCGGCTGGAACTCCTTGGTGAACTCCAGCTCGTCGACCTCGAGGTCGGCGCTGGCCGCCGGAGCGGTCTGTCCGGCGACGCCGATCGAGTAGGTCAGGTCGCTGGTGGTGTTGGTGTAGGTCCCCGTCACCGCGGTGGCCGGCACCTGCACCGTCACCGTGAACACGCAGGAGGAATTCGGTCCGACCTGACCGCCGGTCAGGGTGATCACATTGGTGCCCGAGACCGACGAACCGCCGCCACAGACGTCAGCCGCTGGCAACCCCACCGCGACCAGACCCGGAATCACGGCGTCGAGGTCGTCGGTGAAGGTGATCCCGGTGGCGGTGAAGGTCGGCGACGGCTTGGCGATGGTGAACTCCAGGTCGACCAGGCCGCCGGGCAGAATCGGCGCGGCCAGGAAGCTCTTAGAGAACGTCAGGGCCGGCGGCGTCTGTACGTCGAGCGTATCGGAGGCCGGGCCACTATTGCCAAGGCTGGAGGTCAGGTCTCCGCTGGTGTTGAGGTGCGACCCCGGGGTGGCACTGGTGACGTCGACCGCGGCGGTGCAGGTGGCACCGGCGGCGACCGTTCCTCCCGTGAGGCTGATGACACCACTCCCCGCCACGGCGGTCAGGGTGCCACCACAGCTGTTGGCCGGGTTGGGTGGAGTCGCCACCGTCATGCCTGCCGGCAGGTTGTCGGTGAAGTCGAGGGCGGCAGCGGCGATCGCTCCAGCGCTGTTGTCGACGGTGAAGGTCAACGTGCTGACCCCACCGGCGGCGATCGGGTTGGGCGCGAAGAGCTTGCTGAAGCCAGGCGCTGGACTCACAGTCAGAGTATCCGTGGCGGTCCCGCTGTTGCCGAGCGACGAGGTCAGGTCACCCGTCGTGTTGACGTGGGACCCCGCCGTGGCGCTGGTGACGTCGGCCGAGACGGTGCAGGTCGCACCGGCACCGACCGTGCCACCGGAGTAGCTGATGACTCCAGTGCCGGCGACCGCGGTGACGGTACCGCCGGTGCAGGTCGTGGACGCGTTGGGAGGCGTGGCCACGACCACCGCTCCCGGCAGATTGTCGGTGAAGTCGAGTCCGGTGGCGGCGAGCGGTTCGGCGCTGTTGTCGATGGTGAAGGTCAGGGTGCTGACCTGGCCCTCGCCGATCGAATCGGGCGCGAAGACCTTGCTGAACAGTGGCGTCCCGGCCACGGTCAGGGTGTCGCTAGCGGTGCCACTCGCGCCGAGCGAGGACGTGAGCGTCCCCGAGGTGTTGAGATAGTCCCCGGCGGTGCTGGCGGTCGTGTCGGCCTGCACGGTGCAGGTGGCGGCTGCCGGCACGGTGCCGCCGGTATAGGAGATGGTGCCACTGCCGTCGACGGCGGTCACGACGCCGCCGCTGCAGGTGGTCGACGCGTTGGCCGGGGTGGCCACGGTGACGCCCGCCGGCAGGTTGTCGGTGAAGTCGAGCCCCGTGGCCGCCACCGTACTCGCCGTGTTGTCGATGACGAAGGTGAGGGTGGAGACGGCTCCTCCCGCGATGGGGTTCGGCGAGAAGCTCTTGGCAAACCCTGGCTGTGGATTGACCGTCAGGGTGTCGGTGGCGGTGCCACTGTTCCCCGAGCTCGAGGTCAGATCGCCCGTGGTGTTGACGTGTGCTCCAATCGCGGTGCCGACCACATCGGCCTGGACGGTGCACGAAGCGCTAGCGGCGACGCTACCGCCGGTGTAGCTGATGCTGCCGCTGGAGGCGACCGCCGTGATTGTCCCCCCGGTACAGGTGGTGGAGGCGTTGGGAGCCGGAGCGACCACGACGCCGGCCGGCAGGGTGTCGGTGAAGTCGAGGGCACTGGCCCCCAGCGCGCTGGCACTGTTGTCGATGGTGAAGGTCAGGGTGCTGACCTGTCCCAGCCCGATGAAGTCCGGCGCGAACACCTTGGCAAAGGTGGGCGGCGGCTCGATGACCAGGTCGGCGGTGGCAGGTTCCGCTACCGTGAGACCACTCTCGAAGAGGTCGCTGGTGGTGTTGGGGTAGGTGCCCGCGGTGGCGCTGGCGGGGACCAGCACCTCGACGTCGAATGAGCACATGCCGCCCATCGGCGGCAGTTCGCCGGCGCTGAAGGTGAGGAACGAGACGCCGGTGATCGAAGATCCGGCGCCACAGGGGACGGCGGGTAGGCTGGTGGCGATCAGGCCGGGAATTACCGCGTTCAGATCATCGCTGAACGCGATGGCGCTGGCGGTATCGGTGCCGGGATTGGTGATCGTGAAGGTCAGCGTCGCAGTGCCGGTGGCCGTGGTGGGGCCGTCGAACGACTTGCTGAAGGTGAGGAGCTGCAGGACCTCCAGGTCGTCGATTCCCGGGTCGCCGGTGACCGCGAAGCCGCCGATCGTGCCGCCGACGCTGCTCGTGGTGTTGGGATAGACCCCCGCGGCGGCGCCGCCGGGAACGGTGAGCGTGACCTGGAAGTTGCAGCTGGCCCCGGCGCCGAGGCTGCCGCCCGAGAAGTCGATCGTCCCGGCGTCCGGGATGGCGCCGACGGTGCCTCCGCAGGCCGCAAAGGGAAGACCCGTGGCCACGAGGCCGGAGAGGGTGGCCCCCAGATCATCGGTGAACGCGATGGCGGAGGCCGCCTGGGTGCCGTCGAGGTTCGAGAGGGTGAACTCGAGGGTCACGGGGTCGCCGGGTGCTACCGGGTCGTCGGTGAAGGCTTTGCTCAGCTGGAGCAGGTTCGAGTTGACGGTCAGGGTGTCGGTCGCCGGGTCGATGAACACCACGCCCCCCTGGTCGGCGATCAGAACGCTGGTGGTGTTGTTGTAGTCGCCATCGGCGGCGCCGCCGGGGACCAGAAGTGGGACTTCGATGCTGCAGGTGGCCCCGCTCGCGACATCGGGACTGCCGGCCCCGCCGTTGTAGGTGAGGGAAGTGGTCCCGCTGACCGTGCCGCCGCAGGTGTTGACGGTGGGCGCTCCGCTGATCGCGAGGCCCGGCAGCGTGCCGCCGCCGGCTCCCAGGTTGTCCGTGAACTGGATGATGTCGGCGTCGGCGGTGGGGTGGATGTTGTCGATGGTGAAGCGCAGGGTGACGGTGTCGCCGGGGATCACCGGGTCGCCGAGGAACTCCTTGCTGAAGGCGAGGCCCGCGATCGCCAGGTCGTCAATGGCCGGGGCCGAAGTGGCGGGCTGGCCCTGGACCGTGGCGCCGACGCCGCTCGTGGTGTTGGCGTAGGTTCCGGGGGCAGCCCCCGCCGGCACATCGAGGGTCACGCTGAACGTGCAGCTTTCCCCCGGCATCAGCGAGCCACCCATCAGGGTTAGCAGGGTGTCGCCGGCCGAGCCCGTCAGCGTCGAACCCGCTCCGCACGGAGGGTCGGGAGTCGGCGGGAAGTTGGCGGTCAACCCCGCCAAGACGGGGGCCAGATCGTCGGTGAAAGTGATCCCGGTGGCGTCACCAGGGGCCTCCGCAGGGTAGTCGAGAGTGAACTCGAGCGTCACCGTGCCGCCCGGCGCCACGGGGTCATCGGTGAACTCCTTGGTCAGCTGCGGGGCCGCGATCACGGTGAGGTCGTCGCTCGCCGGTTCACCCAGGCGGGTGGCGCCGTCCACCGTGGCGGAGATCTCCTCGGTGGTGTTGAGGTAGACGCCCGGGCCCATTGTGACCGGGACGGTCAAGGTGACATCGAAGGTGCAGGTCGCTCCGGCTCCCGGCGCGGCGGTCAGGCTGCCGCCGGTGAGCTGGAGCCCCTGTCGGTCGGTGTCGACCCCTACCAGGGCCAGGCTTGAGCCCGCGCCGCAGGGTGGATCGGGGACCGGCGGTAGGGTGACCGAGACGGGGAAGGGCAGGAAGCCAGTGCCCGGGCCACCATCGGTGAGTTCGTCGAGGAAGGTGATGTCGGTGGCGCCGGAGGTGGTGCTGGTGTTGGTGACGGTGAACCGCAGCACGACAGAGTCTCCGGGGTTGATGATGGGATCGGGAGCCAGGGTACCGACCTCGAGGAACTCCTTGGTCAGCACCGGGGAGGGCTCGACGAAGAGATCGTCGGAAGCGGTGTTGCCGACGGCCGGAGAACCACCCACGGTGCCGGTGACGGTCGAGGAGGTGTTGGTGTAGGCACCCGGCGTGGCACCGGCCGGAACGGCGAGGCTGACGCGGATCGTGCAGACGGCTTCCGGCGCTAGCGTGCCGCCGCTGAAGTTGATCGAAGTGCCGCCGACTCCGGCCACCGAGCCGCCGCAGTCGTTGAACAGGAGGCTGGAGTAGGTCAACCCGGCCAGGGGGGGCACGAGGGTCGTCAGGTCGTCGGTGAAGGCCACCCCGGTGGCCGACAGGGTTCGGTCGAAGTTGGTGAGGACGAACTCGAGGGTAGCGGTGCCGCCAGGGGGCACCGGGTCGTCGGTGAACTCCTTGCGGATCGCCAGAGCGGTGATCGTGGCTTCCAACGTCGCACTCGCTCTACCGGCCGAGACGAAGCTGGCGAGCAGATCGCCGGTGATGTTGTCGAGCATCCCGGCGCCGACTGCGACCACATCGAGGCTGACCGTACAGGTGGCTCCCATGGCCAACGCGGGGAAGGCGAAGGTCCCGTCCGCGTCGAGCGCTACTTGGCTGGTACCGGGGGCGGCGGTGACGGTCGGGGGAATGGGGGCGGTACCGCAGGTGCTGCTGGCTACGGCCGGATCGGCGATGACTAGGCCAGAGGGTAGATCGTCGACGAAGTCGAGGTTGACCACGTTGGAGGCGTTGGCCGAGTTGTCGATCGTAAAGGTCAACGTGCTGCGCTCACCGACCGAGACGGTGCTGGGCGCGAAGCTCTTCGAGAATCCGGGCAAGTTGGTGTCGACCGTGAGGTCGATCGGAAGCGACATACTGCTCCCGGCGCTCGAACTGAGCGTCACGGCTGGGTTGGTGTGCATTCCCGGGGTGCTCGCGGTGACGTCGACGGTCACGGTGCACGAGCTGAAGCCCCCGATCTGAGCGTCAGCGAGGGTGACGGTGCCTCCACCGTCCGGTGCGGTCAGCGAACCGCTGACGCCGAGATTGCAGGTGGTGGAAGCGTTGGCTGGGTCGGCGATGGTCATCGGACCGGGAGCGACCGGGAGCACATCCGTGAAGGCGAGGCCGGTTACCGGCGAGGCCGAGCCGTTGGTGATCGTAAACGTGATGGTACTCACGCTGCCCGGGCCGATGGTATTGGGCGTGAAGACCTTACTCAGCGTCGGCTGAGCCCAGAGGGGGGCGGTTCCAGCGAGAAGCAGGAAGCCCATGGAGAGGAGGAGGCCGCGGCGCAGAGCAGTGTTCATTCGAGTAGTCCTTCTACAGACGGAGAGGCCGACGAAGGGTCGGCCGAATACAGAGTCAGAGTCGATCGCATCGAGTCGTTGGCTGGGTCGGTCGATAAACCGAAAGAGGAACCGTTATTCTATAGGACTCGCCCCGCTCTCCGGGGACAGGATCCGATCGCTCGGCGGCCGCGAGCCGCCTCTATCCGAACAGCGCCGGCCCGGTGATGTCGCCGTACTGCCGGCAGGAGTCTCGATATGTCACTCGAACCGATGCTTCCACGCCCTCGAATCCCCTACGGGACCTGGGGGAGCAGCTACTTTCCCGCCTGGCAACAGTCGGCGCTGGCCGAGGTCAACATCGGCCAGTTCGCCGGCGAAGCGGCCGGTCGGATCTACGGACGGCGGAAGGTTCCGGTGAGCGCCATCGACTATCTGGTGATCGGGTCGACCGTCCCCTGGCACTGGAAGTTCTGGACCGCGCCGCTGGTCTCGGCCTGTTTTGGACGCCGAGTACCGGGCTACCACGTCGAGCAGGCCTGCGCTACCGGCCTGCAGGCGGTGCTCCTGGCCGGGGCCGAGGTGCAAGCCGGACGCGAAGTGGTCGGGGTCGTGACCTTCGATCGGACCTCGGATTCGCCGGTCGGAGTCTTCCCTGAGCGTCGAGCCCACCAGCGCACCCAGGCGATCGCCGATGTCTGGGACAACTTCGGGTTCGATCCTGCCACCTCGCGAGCGATGATCGCGACTGCCGGCAACGCGGCGCGCAAATACGGCCTCGACCGTCGCGAGGTCGACGAACTCGCTCTCTACCGGCACCAGCAGTACTTCGACACCCTGGAGTCCGGCTTCCTCGATCGCATCCTGGTGCCCCTCGAGGTGCTCGGCGTCAACGGCCGCTCGATCGGCCGAGTCGATGCGGACGCCGGCGTTCGGCCGCTAACGGCGGCGGCGCTCGCGGCGATGCGTGAACTCGATCGCTGTGTCACGTCGGGAACCCAGACCCACGCTTCGGACGGCATGGCCACCCTGTTGGTGACCAGTCGCGAACAGGCCCGTGCCCTCAGCCCACGCCCCGAGATCGATGTGCAGTTCGTGGCCAAGGCCGAGGTCCGCGTGGCACCGGCAATGATGCCGGAGGCGCCGGCGGAAGCGGTGAAGGCACTCCTCCAGCGTACCGGCCTGAGCCTCGATGACATCGCGGTGATGAAGAACCACAACCCGTTTGCCGTCAACGACGCCCTCTTCGCCAAGTCCCTGGGCTGCGATTGGCGAACGATGAACCGGACCGGATCCCCGCTGGTCTGGGGCCACCCGCAGGGCCCGACCTTGACCCGAGTGCTCATCGAAGGACTCGAAGAAGCGGTGGACTTGGGGGGCGGGTTCGTCCTCGTCTTCGGTTGCGCCGCCGGTGATGTCGGCATCGCCGCCCTCTTCCAGGTCAGCGAAGGAGGCAACTGATCATGACCCTCGCGACCACCGCCAACGCTCCGATCACCTCACTTCGCGCCTCGACCCTCTCGACCCTCGGGCTGGGCTCACCCCTCGACTGCTTCCGCCGCGGACGACTGCCGATGACCCCCGAGGAGGCGGTGTCTGCCGTCTTCGGACCGCCCGACCGGCGCGGCTCTCTGGTGATCTCCGGAGCCTCCGGAATCGTCGGGGCCGGTAAGACCATGCAGCTCGGCTCGCGTCTCGAACCCTTCGGGGTCCGCGTCGTGGCGCTGGACATGCCGGGTGCGCCCGACGGGATCGGCCGCCAGTACCCGGGCCTGGTGCGCGCCTTCGGTCGCGACGGGGCCGACCGGGTGATGAGCAACATTACGCGCTTGACCTACGATGGCAAGAGCCTGCCGCCGCAACTGCGCGAGTTCGACCCGCGCTTCCTCCTGGAGGCGATCCCCGAGATCCTCGACGTCAAGCGGTCCCACTACGAAGCCTTCCGGGCGGAGTATCCGGATCTCGAGATTCGCTCCGTCACCTCCGGTTTCCCGGCCCGCGAACTCGGCGTCGGCGTGGCCCATCCCGCGTTTCCCCACGAGATCAACAAGATGTGGGAGATGGTGGAGGAGCCGGGGCGCGACGAACCGTCGAAGATCCCGGCTCTGCTCTGGGCCCTCGGGTTGGTGCCGGTGCCGGTGGCGGACCACTGGTCGTTCGTGCTCGACGTGATCTTCTGTGGTGTCACCCAGGCCGCGATCCGCTACCACCGAGCCAGCAACATGCCGTACTGGAAGATCGACAAGTGGGTACGGAAGATCCTCGGCCCCAACCCCTTCCGGGCCCACGACGCGATCGGTGCCAAGGGGGCGAACTTCCTGACCTGGAGCTGCCTCCAGCACCTGGGGGAGCACTACGGTGAACTCTTCACCCCCACCACCGAGCTGGTGGAGCGCAAGGAGTCGGGCCAGAACTGGTACCCGCCGAACCATCTGCGCCCGATGGTCGACTGGGAGCTCGACGCGGCGGAGCAGGCGGAGCTGCGTGCCTGGTTGGTCGGTCCCATGGTACAGATGGCGAGTCTGATGCTGGAGGAGGAACGAGCCCATCCTGCCCTCGCCAACGCCATCGGCGAGACCTGCGCCCAGCTCTCCCACGGCGTCCTCGCCCTGGCCCGCGGACTCGGCCTCGAAGGCTCGCGCCAGGTGGTCAGCGACTACCACCAGCTGCATCCGGCCGCCGCCGAGGGAGCGTGGTTCCCCGAAGCACTGACCGCCCTCGACGGCCCGGCCGGGCAGCAGCTCTACGTCAACGCCGAGCACGACGGTACCGTCGGGTCGCTCACGCTCTCGCGAGAGGCCTACAACTGGGACGTCGACGCCGAGCTCAACCGCGCCATCGATTGGCTCAAGGCCGAGGGTATCGAGCGCGTGATCTTGTCGGGTGACTTTCACTTGGCTACCCAGCTGGTGGGAGCCGACACCGCGGAGTTCTTTCCGGCGCTCGACGACGAGGAGCAGGGGTATCGGGTATCGCACGCCTGGTCGACGACGGCGCGTCGCCTGCACGACGAGTTCGCGACCTCGGTAGCGTTCCTCCACGGCAAACGCTGCCTCGGCGGCATGTTGGAACTCGTCCTCCACTGCCATTACGTGGTCGCCGAGTCTTCGGTGTCGCTCGGCTTCCCGGAGATCACGCTGCCGGTGGTGCCCGGCATGGAGGGCTGTCACTGGCCCTTCCGGCGGACGACGGCCGACCACTGGCCCCGGTTGTCCGAGTTGTTGTTCAGCGGTCGTCCGGTCAAGGCGGCCCTGGCCGAGGGCTGGTTGATCGACCGTGCGGCCCCGCTCGACGAGGCGCTGGCCAGCGCCTGGGAGTTGGCCACCGGAGACGGGATCGACCGCCGGCCGCTCGCCGAGGGGGCGGTCGAAACCAGCGCCCTCGCGGCGGCGCCCGAGGGAGCGGCGGCCGCGGCCATCCATGGCACGATCGTGGCTAGCCTCTCGGTGCCGCTCGCCGAGGCGCTCGAGCAGCAGTCGCGGCACTCCGGCCGCTTCATGCCGTCGCCGGAGTGTCGTGGCGGGGTCGTCGGTCAGACGCGCAACCGAGTCGAGCGGGTGTAGGGTGATGGTCGAAGCCAGCTCGCGCCCCGCCAACGCCGACATCCCCGTCGTGATCCTGTGTGGAGGCCAGGGCACGCGCCTGCGGGAGGAGACCGAGTACCGTCCCAAACCGATGGTCGAAATCGGCGGCAAGCCGATCCTGTGGCACATCATGAAGACCTACGGCCACTACGGCTTTCGGCGCTTCGTCCTCTGCCTCGGGTACAAGGGCTACGTCATCAAGCAGTACTTCCTGCGCTACCGGGAACACCTGGCGGACTTCACCCTCGACATGGCCAGTGGGGACACCCGCTTCCACGATGACCGGGGCCGCGAGGACTGGCTGGTGACCTGCGCCGAAACCGGACCCGACAGCTTCACCGGCACCCGGTTGCAGCGCGTAGGCCAGTATCTCGATGCGCCGACCTTCTGCTTCACCTACGGCGACGGGGTGGCGGACATCGACCTCGACGCCCTGCTCGACTACCACTTCGCGGCCGGTACGGTGGCCACCGTGACCGGAGTCCATCCGAGTTCCCGCTTTGGCGAGATCTCGGTGGCGGGGGGCAAGGCCCTCGAGTTCAACGAAAAGCCGACGGTCAAGGAAGGCGTGGTCTCCGGAGGGTTCTTCGTCTTCCAGCGCGAGATGCTCGACTACCTCGACGGCAGCCTCAACCAGCACCTCGAGCACGACCCCCTACGCCACGTCGCCCGCGACGGGGAGCTGTCGGTCTACGTGCACGAGGGCTTCTGGCACTCGATGGACACCTACCGCGACTACCTGCACCTCAACGGTCTCTGGGAGCGAGGCGAGGCGGACTGGAAGGTCTGGTAGCTACTCCCGGCCGGCGAGCCAGCGGACGATATTCAGGGCTAGTCGCCGGTTGTCGAGCGGTTGGCCGCTGGGGTCGACCGTAGCGGGATCGAGACCGCGCGGTCCGAACATCCCGGCCTCTCCCAGGATCACCACGCGGCCCTGGCCATGGTCCAGGGCTAGTCCCTGGCTGCGCCCGGCGGCGGACGCCCGCCGGTCGCCGGGTGACGTCTCCTGCCAGTGGTCGACCTTCCAGACTCGGTGCCGGTCGACGGCCTGGGACTGCAAGACTAGAAACGACCGACTGTGCGCCGGGCCGGTGAGCGATTGGCCGAGAAAGGTCGCGACCCGGTCGACCCGTTGGTCTGGCGTACGGCCCCGAGTGACCGGGTGGTCGACGAGCGAGCCCTGGTCGCGCAGGAAGACGATGTCTCGACCGTCGTGGGCCCAGTCGGGCGCCGAGTCGGTGGCCGAGCCCTGAGTCGGATCCTCGGTGAAGGCGTTGCTGCCCTCCACCCCGAACTGGCGGGCGAGCGTGGCCGTGGCCCCTCCGATCGGTCGGTGATCGGTAATCAACAGCAACCCTCCTCCGCCCCGAACCCAGTGCTCGAGGGTCTCGATCTCCGCGCCGCTGAAGGCGGCCTTCTCTCGCTCGGCCAGGCGAGTGCCGCGTGCGGCGCCGCGGGGAGTGGAGATCAGAAGCACGTCGAAACCGGCGAGTTGGTCGGCCGTCAGAAGCGCGGGACTGGACTCGACCTCGATCTGGTGGGCGCGGAACAGGGCGTCGAGGCTGCGGCCCGGCCCGTCGCGGCGGTGGACGTTGTGGTGCCCTTCGTCCCAGAGGAGGCGAATCGTCGGCTCGTCGGCCCCGGCGGCGAGGGTCGGCGCACCGAGCAGAGCGACGCAGAGACCGCCGAGGGCTCGGTGGCGCCAGGAGACTCTGCTCACGAGCGCTGTCGGGCCTCGCGTTCGAACATGTCCTGGCACTCGAGGCAGAAGGGTGACTCGGGCAGGAACTCCAGTCGTCCCACGCCGATCGCCCCCTTGCAACTGCGGCACAGCCCGTAGGTTCCCTGCTCGAATGCGGCCAGCGCCACGTCGACCTGCTGGCGACGGATGTCGAGCAGGTGTTTGTTCTTCTGCGCCATCCCCTGCATCTGCATCGCATCCATCCGCGAGAGTCGCCCGATCGGTAGGTCGAGGTCGACCGGGCGAGCGTTGATCTCGGTCTGGGCCAGCAGCTCGGCGATCTCGACCTTGGCGATCTCGAGGCGTTGCCGAAGCGCTTCTGTCTGCTCCGCCGTCAGGTGGTTCATGGCACAGATCCTAGTGCACCGACCCTGCTCCCTGGGGCTAGTGGGCTCGGGCCTGCCGACGAAGCCAGGCGTAGGTCAGCGGCGGGATCGTCACCGCTGCCGCGCCGATCAGATTCAGTCCAGAGTAGCCCACCATCGCCAGCAGCAGGCCGCCCAGGGTCGAACCGGCAGCGGCGCTGGACCAGACGATGGTGTCGGCCAACCCCTGAGCCCGAACCCGGTGCTCGTCGGGAACCGACTCGCTCAGCAGAGCGCTCCCGGCGACGAATCCGAAGTTCCAACCGAGACCGAGCAGGAAGAGGGAGACCACCAACTGCAGCCGATCGTGGCCCGCCGCCGGAGCGGCGAGCAGCGCCGCGGCCAGTAGCATCGCCTCACCGGTGAAGATCACCGGCAACCGCCCCCAGCGGTCCGCCAGGAAGCCGGTGAGGGGGGAGAGGGCGAACATGCCGAAGGTGTGGGCTGAAAGTACGAGACCGACGATGGTCAGTCCTTCGCCGGCGTGTCGGATGTGGACCGGGGTCATCGACATGATCAGGACCATGACGAACTGTCCGACCATCATCGCCACCAGGGCGAAGCGCACGCGAACGGGGCGCAGCAGATTGCGTTTGCGCACCCGAAGCGCGGGTCCGGCCGGGTCCAGCACCGTCAGCTCGGTGGTACCGACCGCATCGGGCAGAGGGGGTACCAGGATCCGCAGCAAACCCCAGGCGAGAAGGCTGGCCAGGGCGGCGAGCAGATAGGGCCCGACCAGTCCCTCGGCGCCGAGGCGCTGTGCGATCTCTTGCGACGGCTGCAGGAGCAGGGGGCCGACCACGGCCCCGATGGTTCCGGCCCACACCACGAGGCTGATGGCGGCACCCCGCTGCTCGCGTGGGTAGAGGTCACCGGCGGCGTAGCGGGCGAGGTGGCGGGCGCCGTACCCGGCACCGAACAGGAACAGGGTCGTGAGCACCAGGCCCAGTGATCCAAGGACGACGCTCCACGCCGTCCCGGCGACTGCGACCGTAGCGACGGCGAAGCCGAGCGACAGGCCGAAGTTGCGGCCGAAACGCTCCATGACCCGCGACAGAAGGCTGGCCCCGAGGGCCATACCCAGCACCGTCACGGCCCCCGGCACTCCGCTCCAGCGTGGGGACCCCACAAGGTCCTCCGCCACCAAGGGAGCGACCGACAGGGCCGGGATGTAGCCGATCGCCGCCAGGGCCACGGCCCCGAACAGGCCGCTCATGGCGAAGCGGCGTTGGGACGCGGTCAGTGCGGGGTGAAGAGTCATGGCGACGGGGCGTGGGTCGGTGGGGCTGCGGTAGGATGGCGCTCGATGCAGCGCATTCTAGACACCAAACAGGAAGGGGTCGTGGCCGCCGAGCGCAGTGCGCTCGGCAAGCTCCGCGAAGCGCTGGTCGAGGTCGAGGCGAGCCTCGAAGATCGCTACACCCTCGACCGGTCGATTCGCCAGCTCGACGAGCTGTTTCTGATCGTGGTGGCGGGGGAGTTCAACTCCGGCAAAAGCACCCTGCTGAATGCACTGCTCGGGGGTGAATTTCTGGCCGAAGGCGTGACCCCGACCACCGGTCAGGTCGAGCTGCTGCGGTACGGAGAGGCCGAAGCCACCTCCAGCGAGAGCGGCTTTCTGGCGCGGAGTCTGCCGGTCGAGTTGCTGCGCGACACGCTGCTGGTCGACACTCCGGGAACCAACGCCCTCGATCGACAGCACGAAGCGATCACCGAGGAGTTCCTGCCGCGGGCCGATCTGGTGCTCTTCGTCACCTCGGCCGACCGGCCCTTCTCGGAAAGCGAGAAGCGCTTCCTCGAGCGGATTCGGCGTTGGGGCAAGAAGCTCGTTTTCGTGGTCAACAAGATCGACATCCTGCGCGATCGTTCGGAACGCGACCAGGTCGTGGGCTGGGTCTCGGAGAACGCCCAGCAGCTGGTCGGCGTGGAAGCGCCGGTGTTTCCGGTGGCGGCCCGTCAGGCCCTGGCCGCTCGCCACTCGGACGACGCGGCCGGTCTCCAGGTCACGGGACTCGACGCGCTCGAGGCCTACTTGCGGGAGACGCTCGATGCCACTGAACGCCTGCGCCTCAAGCTGGCGAATCCGCTGGGAGTGGGGCGGGAACTCTTGGGGAGATATCGGGATGCCTTCGACGAGCGCCTCGAACTCCTCGGTGAGGACATCCAGGCCCTGACCGACATCGAAGAGCAGGTCTCCTTGTACCGGGAGGACCTCCGTCGGCAGTTCGAGTTTCGCCTGGCCGACATCGACCAGGTACTCCACGCCTTCGAGCAGCGCGGCCGTCAGTTCTTCGCCGAGCATCTGCGCCTGGCCCGGGTCTTCGATCTGCTCGACAAGGAGCGCACCCGCGCCGACTTCGAGCGCAAGGTGATCGCCGATTTGCCGCAGGAACTGGACCAGCGGGTGCAGGAGCTGATCGACTGGCTAATCCAGTCAGAGCTCGAGCAGTGGCAGGCCGCTTCGAAGCGGCTCGAGGAACGGCGGCGACACCACGCCGAACGGATCGTCGGCGTGATGGGGGACTTCGACCTCGATCGCCAGCGCCGACTCGACTCGGTGGGGCGGTCGGCCCAACGCAGTCTCGAGACCTACGATCGTGCGGCCGAGGCGCGGCGCCTGGCGCAGTCGGTGCGCGATGCCGTGACCCACACCGCGCTGGTCGAGGTGGGGGCGGTCGGATTGGGAACCGCAGTGACGCTGGCCACCACCACCCAGGTGATCGACGTCACGGGATTGCTGTTGGCGGGGACGATGGCGACCCTCGGCTTGCTGATCCTGCCGGCGCGCCGGCGCAAGGCGCGTCGCGAACTCGAAGAAAAAACGCTGGCGCTCCGCCGCGAGCTGACCCAGGCGCTCCGCGAGCAGTTCGACCGCGAACTCGAGGGCAGCATCCTCCGGCTGGAGGAGGCAACCGGTCCCTACACCCGTTTCGTGCGGGCCGAGCGGGGCCGACTGGAGAACATCAGCGTCCGCCTGGCCGGGGTCGAGAACGATCTGGCCTCGATCGCGCAGCGGCTCAAAGAGCTCTGAACCTACCGCGTTTCCTGCCTCCCTCGGAGATCTCTGCATGTCCTACATCCAGCTCGCCGCCGTCGACGAAGTCCCGGAAGGGGGCATGATCTGTCGCCGGCACGGTTCCCATCAGGTGACCCTCTCCAAGGTCGACGGCGAGGTCTTTGCCATCGACAACGAGTGCACCCACGCCGGAGCGCCGCTCGACGAGGGCACCCTGGGGCGGGAGGGCAAGTACCTGATCACCTGTCCCTGGCACGATGCCCACTTCGACTGTCGCACCGGCCAGGCGGACCCCGATACGCCCTGGGGCGAAGACGCCACCGCGTACGCAGTACGGATTCGGGAGGGGCAGGTCTGGGTCGACCTTCCCGACTGAGGGATCCCAGATGGCGCGGTTCCCCTGGCGACAGACCTGGTCCGATCTGGCGTTTTTTCATTGGTCGGTACCCGTAGTGGCGCTGCGCCCCTGGGTACCCGAGGTGCTCGAGATTCGGCAGCGAGAAGGCGTGACCTGGATCGGTGTCGTTCCCTTCCGCATGGAGGGGGTGGGCTGGGGCCGGCTCCCGGGCCTACCGGGTCACACGAACTTCCCGGAGATCAACGTACGTCTGTACGTCGAGTACCAGGGGCGCCCCGGGGTTTGGTTCCTCAGCCTCGAAGCTCCGCCGCGCCTGGTGGTGTGGGCGGCCCGCCGGTTCTTTGGTTTGCCCTACTCCCGCAGTCAGGTCGATCTGGTATCCACGGCGGGAGTGGCGCAGTCGCCCGCCGGCGCCGAGGTTCGAGTGGCTTCGTGCCGCCTGCCCCCGCAGCCCGCACTGACGCTGCGGGCTCGCTACGGCCCGGTCGGCCCGGTCGCCTACGCGGATCCGGGCACATTGGAACGCTGGCTGACCGATCTGCTGCGCCTGTATAGCGTGCGCCCCGACGGCAGTCTCTGGGAGGCCGAAGTGGAGCACGGACCGTGGCCGCTTCAGCCAGCGGAGGCCACCCTCGAGGCCAACGATCTCCTGAGCCCCTACGGTCTAGACTTGGCCCCGCTGGCTCCCGAGCACGTCCTGTTCAGCCGCCGTTTGCCCGTACGGATGACGCCGCTGCGTCCGGTCGCTCCCTGACCACGCCTCGGCAAGTACGCTCGGGTCGAGTCAGAGGTAGCCCAGGGCCTCTAGGGTCTGACGCTCCTCCGGGCTGAGTTCGGTCCGGTCCTCGAGGCCGCGGCTCGCTCCCTGGAGGGCCACTCGCAGGCGGGCGGCCAGGCTGTGGTAGAGCGCCGGTCGGCTCGTGGCCAGATTCTCTAGCTCTCCGGGATCGGTCGTCAAATCGTAGAGCGCCCCCCGGGTGGGTTCGACGACCGCTTTGTAGCGCTGGCTGCGGGCGGCCCACTGCACCCGTCCGTAGGCTTTGCTCGAGCGGAGGAACACCACGCGGTCGGGGTCAGGCGGGGCGAACAGGTCGCGACCCTCGGTGGGTCCAACCTCGGCGCCGGCGAGCCGCAGGATGGTTGGGGCGACGTCGACCAGGGAGACCAGGTGGCGCGAGCGGGTCGGCAGTGGAGACCAGGAAAGCGGTGGACGTAGGAGGAGCGGGATCCGCACCATCTCCTGGTAGACGGTGGTGTTGTGGCCGTACTCGCCGTGTTCGAGAAAGGCTTCGCCGTGGTCGGAGGTGACGACGAGGACCGTGTCCTCGAAGCGTCCCTGCTGACGCAGGGTTTCGAAGAGGCGTGCCACCCAGGCGTCGGCCATGCGCAGGTTGCCGTCGTAGAGCGCCCGCAGCTGTCCGAGGTCGCGGGCGTCGAGTTCGAACTGGTGTTTGAAGATCGCCTGTTGGCGGCGGATGTCGCGGGTGACGACCCCCTCGTAGGCCGGATCCGAAAAGAGATCATGGGCCGGTCCCGGGGCGTAGGGTTCGTGCGGTGGGACGTAGTGCACCATCAGAAAGAGGGGCTGATCGTCGGGCGCAGCGGCCAGTGCCCGCTCGGCGAACCGATGGACTCGCTTGGGGTGCCAGGACTGGGCCGAGGTCGCCTGTGTCCAGGTGTCGTAGTACGCATCGAAACCGCGGGAGAGGCCAAACCGTCCCGAGTTGTTGGGGTTCGCCGTGACCCCGATCGTGTGGTACCCCCGGTCCCGCAGTCGTTCCGCCAGGGTGGGGATCGAGTCGTCGAGTCGGAGACCGACGTCGACCACGCCGTGCCGGAGCAGCCCGACTCCGGTCAACAGGGTTGGACTCGAACAGAGGGTGTAGGGACAGTCAGCGGTGGCGTCCTCGAAGACCAGAGCGGTTTCGGCCAGAGCGTCGAGGTGGGGAGTGGTGGGACGCTCGGCGCCGTAGAGCCCAAAAGCGTCGGCGCGGGCGGCGTCGAGGATCACCAGCACGATATCGGGGGCGGGGCCGGGCGCGGTGGACGGGATCGAGGGCACCTCGGTGGCGACCGCTGGAGAGGAAGCCCCGCGGTGGAGTCGCAGGTCCGAGACTTCGAAGTGGCCGCTGGCCGCTGCCGGCATGCGCGCCGAGAGTCGCAACGAGAGCGCGCGGCCGCGGAAGGGCTGCAGATCGAGGATCAGATGGTCGGTGGCGCGTTTCGTGGAGGGGGCCTCGACACGGCCGAGTGACCGGAGGTCACCGTCGAGGGTGAGAGCCGAGAGGTCGAGCACCATCGGTTCCGAGCCGCGTTGGTTGCTCTCCGTGCGCACCGTCACACTCACCGAGGTGGCGTCGGCCGGCACCGCAAGCGGGACGATCGCACTGGCGCTGCGCTCGAAATGGAGGACGCCCGGCGGCGGGGTGGCCACCGACGCAGATGCGAATGGACCGAAGGTGGTTCCGACTGGGACCAGGCCGAAGCGGCGCACTGCCAGCGCTCGATCGTCGCCGGCGGCCGAGGATGGCACCGCTTCCGCCCGCGTCAAGACGACGGCGTAGGCGCCCGCCGGCAGCGGAGCGTCGAGCGAAAACCGGTGGAGTGTCCAGTCGCGATCGGGGGCGAACTCACGCGGGACCTGGTCGCCGAACCGAAGGCTCATCGGCGTAGTAGCATCGTGGGGCGCGCGCGCTTCCAGGAGGAGGTCGTAGGCGCCGGACTGCTCCACCGAGAAGGAGATCGCGGCGTGGGGAGCCAGGGCCCAACGACCCCAGACTTCGGTCGGACCCCAGCCGGACCCGAGGGCCAGCTCGGAGTCGGTGGGGCCGAGGTCCGGCCGCGGCTCGGCACGACCCGAGAGGTCGACCCAGCCCCAGGTGTAGGTCGTGGCGTGGTCGGCTCCCACCAACGGCTCGCCACCGGAGGCCGGGGTACCGCGGACCAGTTCCCGGTCACAGCCGAGGACGAGCGCGGCGAGTCCGAGGGCCAGGACCAGGCGAAGAATCGGCAGGAGCGGCGACGAGCGGGGGTCGAGGGGGTAGCTCAAGGCCGAGGAATCGTAGCAGTTCCACGCCTCGCCGCGTCGTGGCCCGGAGCGCGATCCAGTCGGGGTGCGTGCTACCATCCAGGGTCCACGGCGGTGCGTCCCCCCCGACGATCGGGACCCAGCCGCCACCCTTCTTGCCACTCCACTGCCTGCGGAGACGACACGGATGCACGGTAGCGAACATACGACGATCCGTCGCCCGGTCCAGGGAATCCAGATCCCGGACGGTACCCCGATCACCCTTGAGGAGGAGATGCCGGTGCGGATCGCCCAGGCCCTGGGGGACACCTACACGGTGGTCACTCCCTGGGGGCTGATGATCCGGATCGACGCCAAGGACGCGGATGCCATCGGCAAAGAGCCGC
Source organism: Thermoanaerobaculia bacterium (assembly GCA_030429235.1). Lineage (GTDB taxonomy): Bacteria > Acidobacteriota > Thermoanaerobaculia > Multivoradales > JAIOJS01 > JAIOJS01. The sequence continues at coordinate 262,115 of JAUIDB010000001.1, forward strand.
AGGAAGTCGTGACCGAGGTCAGCGACGCTCCCCTCGAGCAGCAGGTCTGGGATCAACTGCGGACCTGCTACGACCCGGAGATTCCGGTGAACATCGTCGATCTCGGCTTGATCTACAGCTGCACCGTCCTGGACGAACCGGAGCACGACGGCGAGCCGGGTGCGCGGGTCCAGGTGACGATGACGTTGACCGCTCCCGGCTGCGGCATGGGACAGATCCTGGCCGACGACGTGCAGCGCAAGGCTGAGGCGCTCCCCGGGGTCGCCACGGCCGAGGTCGAGCTGGTCTTCGATCCCCCTTGGAATCAGAACATGATGACCGAGGCCGCCAAGCTGCAGCTCGGAATGTTGTGACCTCGGTGGCGCGAGCCGTGAGCGAAGAGAGCGGCCGCCTGCGTCAAGGGCTCGACACCTGGGACCAGGCCGTCGATTGGTCGGCGCGTCTCGAGGCCGAAGGGCCGGCGATCGACCGTTGGCTCGATTCCGGGCCGACGCGGCGCGTGCTCGACCTGGGTTCGGCCACCGGGGAGATGGCCGCCTGGCTGGCCCACCGGGGATACGAAGTGGTGGGGATCGAAGGCGTGCGCGAGCGCTGGGAAGTGGCGGCGGCCTCCGCGCCCGACCGAGTCGAACATCTGCTCGGCGATCTGGGGGCGGTCGAAGCGATGGTCCGCGGGCAGTTCGGGGGAGCCGTCTGTCTGGGAGACACCCTACCGGCTCTCCTGGGCGTCGAGTCGTTGGCCCGGATGCTGGTCGGACTGCGTCGGCGGTTGCTGCCCGACGCCCCCTTCGTGGCCCAGCTGACGAACTTTGCGCGCCTGCGCCAGAGCGGTGCGGTGGCCCAACCGGTTCGGGTCCTACGACGCGAGCACGGGGACCTCGCCTTCGTGCGACTGCTCGATCTGCGCGACGATGGGGTGGTCGACGTCACCGAGACCGTCTTGCGACACCGGCCCCTGGCCGATCCCGCGGTAGAACTGTTGGCCAGTCGTCCCGTCTTCCTGCAGGCCTGGACCGAGGAGCAACTGCGGGCAGCCCTCGATGTGGCGCAGTTCCGTCGTGTCGATGCCTACTCCGACTTCGCGGGGACGCCCTTCGAGGCCACGACCTCATCGCAGCTCATCTTGGTGGCGAGGTAGCTCGCGGTGCCCCGCTATCTCCGCTGGATCTGGCTGGCCATGGCCCTGTTCTCGGTGGCAGGGATCCTGGCGGTGTGGAGCATGCCCAAGGACTGGCGCGTGGAGCGCTCCATCGAGGTTGCCGTCCCGCCCGACGTGGTGTTCGAGCTGCTGGTCGACCTCGAACGGTGGCCCCTCTGGTCGCCCTGGCAGGAGTCGGACTACGAAGGCTTGGAGTTCGTCTACGAAGGACCGAAACGGGGCGTCGGAGCGGCCTACCACTGGGACAGCGAGACCACCGGTGATGGCCGGGTCGAGATCGTGGAGGCGAGCGCCCCCGAGCGGCTGGTCTTTACGCTCGCCTTCCAGAGCGGCAAGATCCGGACCCGTGAGACCTTGACGCTCGAGCCGGCGTCGGCCTCGGGAGCGGTGGCGACGCGGGTTCGCTGGGTGGACGAGGGCGAGATGCTCCAGACGCTGCTGGGCCGTCTCTCGATTCCGGTGATCGAAGAGTCGATGGGACGGGATCTCGACACCGGTCTGCAGCGACTCCAGGCGGCTGCGTCGAGCGCCACCGAGGCCGCGCCGGACCCTACCCCCAGCGGGTCTTGACGTAGTCGTCGATCAAGTCGCGGAACTGCTCGGCGAGTTCGTCGTAGGTGCCGCGCAGTTTGGTGAAGGGTTTGCCGTCGATGTAGACCGGGCAGTGGGGGGCCTCACCGGTACCGGGCAACGAGATGCCGATGTGTGCGGCCTTCGACTCACCCGGTCCGTTGACCACGCATCCCATGACCGCCAGTTGCAGCTCCTCGACCCCGGGGTAGCGCTGCTTCCATTCGGGCATCGACTCGCGCACGTAGCCCTGGATCCGTTCGGCGAGCTCCTGAAAGGTGGTCGAGGTGGTGCGCCCACAGCCCGGACAGGCCGTAATCGAGGGCGCGAAGGAGCGGAGGCCAAGCGCCTGTAGGAGTTCGCAGGCAGCGTAGACCTCCTCGCGTCGATCGCCGCCGGGTCGTGGGGTCAACGACACCCGCAGGGTATCGCCGATCCCGTCGGCGAGCAGGACACCCATGCCCGCCGCCGACCAGACCAGGCCCTTCATCCCCATGCCCGCTTCGGTCAGTCCGAGGTGCAGGGGTTGCTGCGTCTGGCGGGCCAGCTCGCGGTAGATCCGAATCAGGTTGGGAGCGCGCGACACCTTGCATGAAATGATGATCTGGTCCTCGCGCAGGCCGTACTGCAAAGCCTTCTCGGTCGAGTCGAGGGCGGAGATCACCATGCAGTCGTCGAGCACCTCTTCGGAGCTGCGGCCGAGCGCTTCGGCGGTGTTGCGCTCCATCTCGCGGAGCACGAGTGCCTGATCGAGCGAACCGCCGTTGACGCCGATTCGCACCGGCTTGCCGTGGTCGGCGGCGATCTCGACGATGGTGGCGAACTGGTCATCGCGCTTGCGGCCAAAGCCGACGTTGCCGGGGTTGATGCGGTATTTGTCGAGGGCGGCTGCGCAGTCCGGGTGTTGTCGCAAAAGGACGTGCCCGTTGTAGTGGAAGTCGCCGATCAGGGGAGCTTGACAGCCGACGTCGAGCAGACGCTGCTTGATCTCGGGCACGGCCCGAGCCGCCGCTTCCACATTGACCGTGATCCGCACCATCTCGGAGCCGGCTTCGGCGAGCTCGCGGCACTGCTGGACTGTGGACTCGATGTCCGCGGTGTCGGTATTGGTCATCGATTGCACCACGATGGGAGAGCCTCCGCCTACCGCAACGGTGCCGACGTGTACCCGGTGAGTTTGAGGTTTCGCAACGTCTCGCATCGGAGGGACTCTAGCATCGGTACCGAGCTTCTGAGGGCTTGCGGTGCGCTATTCTCGGCTCGATGTTTCTGGCTGCAGGTTTGAGAACGTCCCTCCTGACGCGAGGTCGTAGCGAGTCCCAGTGGCTCTAGCCCCGCTGGTCTTTCCGTTTCTGGCGGTTCTGCTCCTGGGGCTTGCGTTCTGGACTCTCGGGGGCTGGGTCCTGTCGAGACTCGCCAGCGAATCCTCGTGGTGCGGCCGGTGGTTCGATCGGATCGTCGTGGGGGCTGCCGGATCGGCGCTACTGGCCCTCGGGATGGGGTGGTCCGGTCTTCTCCGTCGGGAAGTGCTGATCGCCATCACCCTCGTGTTGGCGGCGGTCTCTCTTCGAGAGGTTCGGTCATGGCGTTGGCCGCGGGTTCGACCGAGGTGGTCGGACGCTCCGCTGGCGATTGCGGCGCTGCTCTTCTCGTACTTCGGTCTGGCTGCCTTTCTGCCGCCGTTTCGGCACGACGACCTGACGTACCACCTGCTGCTGCCAGATTCCTATCTCGCGGCGGGACGTATCGTCGCTCGGCCGGACTTGTTGTACGCCAACATGCCCCACCTTACCGAGGTGCTCTACTGTTGGCCCCTGGCCTTCGCGGGACTGACGGCTCCCGCAGTCCTCGTGGTCGGGTTCTCTGCGATCACACTGGTGAGACTGTGGCAGGAGGCCAATTCTAGGGTTGGCCGCCTGGCGGCTGGCACGATCGTACTGATCGTCCTGAGCGGTCGAAACGTCCAATGGCATCTCGGACCGGCCCATATCGAGCCGGTGGTTGGCGCGTTCTTTCTGGCGGCAGTGCTCTTGGTCGTACGTTGGCACGAACGGGGGCGGCGGACCGGCGAGGTGGTTCTTCTCGGCACGTACCTCGGCTTCGCAGCAGCCTCGAAGTACACCGTTTGGCCTTTGACGGCCCTTGTCGTTCTCTTCGCCGCGGCTACCGAGCTGTCTTCGTCGCGCTGTCGACGTTCGGCCCTCCGCGTAGCGGCCGGGCTCGGCTTGATGGTTTTTGCCCTGCTCAGTCCCTGGCTGCTCAAGAACTATCGAATCACTGGCAACCCGATCTACCCCAATGCGCACTCCCTGCTCGGTGGGGTCGAGTGGTCCTCGGTCCAGAGTATGCAAGGGATGCGAGCGTTGGCCGCTCGGGCCGGCGGCCCCGACCCCTCGCTGTTCGATCGATTCGCAGTGGTCTGGAGGCTGCCGTTCGGCGACAACTTCTACAACTGCCCGAGCTTCTCGATCGTCCTGATGGCTCTGCTCCTACTGAGTCTGATGTCGGTCGGCCACAGGTCGGGGTCTCTGCGATGGCTCCCTGTACTGGCAGTGATCGGGCTCGCACTGTGGGCGTCTGGCTTCACCAACGGTAGATACCTCGTACCTTGGGTCCCGGTCATGGCGCTCGCCGTAGTGCCGCTGCTCGCTCTCTGGCGGGCTCGTCTCTGGGTTGGGCTGGCGCTCTTGGTGGCAACCGTCGCCGCGGGCAGTCTTCAGCTCGCGACCCAGTCACCCCCGGCCTACTTCCGCGGTGGAGAGTTGTTGCGGTCCCCAGATCCTGTCCTGTCGGGGCATCCTACCTGGCAGCTCTGTCAAGTACTCGAAGGGCTGATGCCCCCCGAGGGCCGCCTGCTGGCGCTGTGGGAAAACCGACTCCTGTGCCTCGATCGATCGGCAGAGGTCGACGGTGTGTACCAGGCACCACGCGGGTTGGCTCGGTTGCGAGAGGCCGATGACGCAGCGCTCTACGCCCAGGACCTCGCAGGTCGCGGGGTCACTCACGTCGTGATCCACGCGGGGCACATGCGCAACTACGTCGAAGAGCGCTACCCCTGGACCCTGACCGATCCGGAGATCTATCCGCGATGGCAGTTCGAGCGCGACACAGAACTTCTACGTGACTTCGTCGGGGAGGAACTCGAGCTCATCCAAGAGGTCGGCCCCTGGGGGATCTTTCTTCTAGGGAGAGCGAGCCGCTAGGTCTGTCGCCGGCACGGGGTCACAGGAGGTAACCCGGAAGGAGCCGTCGGGTCGAACCCGCACGTCGCAGCGGATGCGTCGTTGGCGTTCGCGCGATGCCGCTTCGACCGTGACCACGAAGCGAAACGGGCTGATGGTGCGGATCGAACTGGCGAAGCTCCCGGCGGCCAGGTCTTCGCCGCGACCGCGGAATCTCGGATTGGCGCGGCGTCGAGCCAAGGCGTCGGCCAGGCCAGCGTCCAGCAGCATCCGGCCATGCACTCGCTCGAGGGCCTCGATCTGGGCGCGCTGGTCGAGTCGGATCGACAGTCCGATCAGGGCCGCCGCCAGGCTGGCGAGAAAGAGCACGATCAGGGCCAGCAACATCGCTTGCCCGCGCTGACGGGGACGTGGGGGCCGAGGGCGGCGTGGAGCCGTCACCAGCCGCTGCCTCCGGCGCCGCGCATGCCGACGAGCAGGCGCACCGTACGGTAGCCGGGACTGGGCCGCTGCAGTCGGGGGCGGGTCGCGAGGCGAAGGTAGGTCTCGGCGCCGGGCAGCTCGACCGAGAACTCGACCTCGACCCGGCGCGGAGCGCGGGTTCGCCAGCGCCACATCGTCGTGCGGTCCAGGTAGGGTCGGCCGCGCTCTGATCCACCGATCGAGCGGGTCAGATAGCGATCTTCCGCCGCCCAGAGGACTACCTGGCCGCCAGTGTTCAGTCGCAGGGGTTCGCTGGTCCAGAGGTCCGAGCTTCCGATGACGCCGCGGGCCGCGCGCAGGTCGCTGCGCAGGGTTTCGGCCGCGATCTCGGGTCGAGCGTCGAGGGCGCGCCGCGCCGAGTGCTGGACGAGTCGGGCACTCTCGACCATCAGCTCGGCACTCAGCAGTACCACCAACAGGAGGATCACCAGGGCCAGCATGAGCTCGATCAGGGAGAAACCGGCCTGGGACCGCGACGGGCGGTTCAAAAGGGCCTCCAGAGTCGGGTCTCCAGTTCGCGCCGTTGTGGTTCCCGACCGGCCTGGTAGTGGGCCACCAACCGGAGCTCGAACAGGTCGGGAACCGTCGGGTGAGGGAGTACGGTCATCTCCACCGTGAGGGGGCGCGTCGGTCGATCGAGCAGCAGCATCAGCTCGGCGTGCTCGAACGTCGTCGTGGTCGCGAGCATCGAGCCGACGCGTACGGATTCGACCATGCCTTCGAGGATCTCCAGGACCTCTTGCTGCGCCGCCAGCCGGCTCTGCGCCCGAACGTCGAAGAGCAGCAGCTGGAGCACGAAGAGCAGCGCCAGCGCCACCAGGGTGAGGGCGATCAGCACCTCGAGCAGGGCGAAACCCTGCCGATGGCCGGCCTGTCGAAACCGAGTCATTGGGACAAGAATAGCGCCGCTGTCGCCTGGCCGCCCAATCGCTCCGCCTCGGGTGTCGAGTTGCTGCTACGATTGCGCCCCGACATGAGAGGTGCCCCGTGATTGCGTCCCCCCCGGTCGGTCGATTGATTCTCGAAGATGGCCGCGTGTTCGTCGGGCGCGCGGTCGCCCCTGGAACCCGCTTCGGGGAGGTGGTGTTCAACACCTCGATGACCGGGTATCAGGAGATCCTGACCGATCCCTCGTACCTGGGCCAGATCGTGGTGATGACCCAGCCCCACATCGGCAACTACGGCGTGCGGCAGGCGGTGGCTGAATCGCGGCGTCCCTGGGTCGAGGGGTTCGTGGCCCGCCACTTCACCCCGACCCCATCGTCGCACGGCGCCGAGGGCGGGCTGGTGGAGTTCCTCCGCGACCATCAGTTGCCGGCGCTGGACGGCATCGACACTCGGGCCCTGGTGCGGCACATCCGACAGCAGGGCGCATTGCGGGCGGTGGTCACCAGCGAAGAGGACGAAGCCGAAGCGCTGCTCGAGCAGATCCGGTCGTTTCCCACCATGGAGGGTCGGGCGCTGGCGCTCCAGGCGACTTGCGACGAACCGTACGAAGTGCCCTCGGCCCGCAGCGAGACCCGGGCACATTTGGCCGTGGTCGATTTCGGGGCCAAGGACAACATCGTGCGGTGCCTGGCGGAGCGCGGCGCCCGCGTGACGGTGGTTCCGGCGACCACGGCGGCGAGCGAGATCGCGGGACTGGGGGTCGACGGGGTGGTGCTCTCGAACGGGCCCGGCGATCCCGAACCTCTGTACCAGGTGATCGGCGAGGTCGAGGAGTTGATCCGACGCGAGCTGCCGATCCTCGGCATCTGCCTCGGCCACCAGCTGCTCGGACTCGCCCTCGGGGCCAAGACCTTCAAGCTGCCCTTCGGTCACCACGGCGGCAATCAGCCGGTGAAGGATCTCGCCAGCGGCAAGGTCCTGATCACCAGCCAGAACCACGGGTTCGCGGTGTCGGCCGATGGCCTGCCGAGCGGTTGCAAGGTCTCCCAGATCAACCTCAACGACGGCACGGTCGAGGGATTGGAGGTCGAGGGGCGACCGATCATCTCGGTCCAATACCACCCCGAGGCGGCGCCCGGACCGCGCGAGGCGGCGGGGGTCTTCGATCGTTATCTGAACGAGCTGGGAGGAGCCGGCTGATGCCACGCCGTACCGACATCGAGTCCATTCTGGTCCTCGGCTCGGGGCCGATCGTGATCGGACAGGCCTGCGAGTTCGACTACTCCGGAACCCAGGCCTGCCGTGTCCTTCGCCAGGAGGGCTACCGTGTGGCCCTGGTGAACTCCAACCCGGCGACCATCATGACCGACCCTCAGTTCGCCGACGCGACCTACATCGAGCCGCTGGTCCCGGAGGCGGTGGCCGAGGTGCTCCGACGGGAGCGTCCCGATGCGATCCTCCCCACCGTCGGCGGCCAGACGGGGATCAACCTGGCGTTGGCGCTCGACGAGGCGGGCGTACTCGAAGAGCTGGGAGTCGAACTGCTCGGGGCCAACCCCAGTGCCCTTCGCCTGGGTGAGGACCGCCAGCTCTTCAAGGCGGCGATGGAGGAGATCGGCCTGCGGGTGCCAACCAGTGGCTACGCCAAGTCGCTGGAGGAGGCTCGTCAGATCGCCGCCGAGATCGGTCTACCGCTCATCATCCGTCCCAGCTTCACCCTCGGCGGAGAGGGGGGCGGCGTGATCTACAACCGCGACGAGCTCGAGGAGATCGTACGCGGCGCCCTCGACGCCAGTCCGGTGGGCGAGATCCTGATGGAGCAGTCGGTGCTCGGCTGGAAGGAGTTCGAGCTCGAGGTGATTCGCGACCAGGCCGACAATGCCATCGTCGTCTGCTCGGTCGAGAACGTGGACGCGATGGGGGTGCACACCGGGGACTCGATCACGGTGGCTCCGCAGCAGACGCTCTCGGATCCGGAGTATCAGGAGATGCGGGACGACGCCTTCCGCGTCATCCGGCGGGTCGGGGTGGCGACCGGGGGCTCGAATATCCAGTTCGCGGTCGATCCCTCGAACGGCGAGCGGGTGGTCATCGAGATGAACCCACGGGTCTCGCGAAGCTCGGCGCTGGCCTCGAAGGCGACGGGTTTTCCGATCGCCAAGATCGCGGCGCAGCTCGCCGTCGGCTACACCCTGGACGAGATCCCCAACGAGATCACCGGCAAGACCTACGCCGCGTTCGAACCTTCGCTCGACTACACCGTGGTCAAGATCCCGCGCTGGGCTTTTGAGAAGTTCCCGGGAGCGCCGGCTCGGCTCGGAACCGCGATGAAGTCGGTGGGCGAGGTCATGGCGCTCGGCGGCAACTTCCAGGAGGCTCTGCTCAAGGGCCTGGCCGCCCTCGAGCTCGACGGCAAACTGGCTCAACGGGAGCGGCGGATGGCCGATCCAGTGCGGCTGCGGCGGCGGCTCGCCGAACCGAACTGGGAACGTCTGTTCGCCGTGTTCGCGGCCCTGCGCCAGGGCTGGACGGTGGACGAGGTGTCGCGGGTCACCCACATCGACCGCTGGTTCCTGCGCCAGATTCTGGAGATCATCGAGCTCGAGGCCGAGGTGGGCTGCTGGGACCTGGAGTCGATTCCCGCGGCGCTCCTGCGCCGGGCCAAGGACGCCGGACTCTCCGACCTGCGACTCGGCGAGCTCTTGCGGTGCGCGCGCGAAGCCCTGCAGCAGCGCCGGCTCGACCTCGGCCTGCGTCGTGTGTACAAGCGGGTCGACACTTGCGCCGCCGAGTTCCCCGCTGCGACCCCCTACCTCTACTCGACCTTCGGCGACGAGGACGAGGCGGAGCCCAGCGAGCGGCCGAAGATCCTGATCCTCGGCTCGGGCCCGAACCGCATCGGCCAGGGACTCGAGTTCGACTACTGCTGTGTCCACGCCGCCTACGCTCTCTCCGAACTCGGCTACGAGACGGTGATGGTCAACTGCAATCCCGAGACCGTTTCGACCGACTACGACACCTCGGACCGCCTCTACTTCGAGCCGCTGACCCTCGAACACGTGCTGTCGGTGGTCGACAGCGAGCAGCCGGTGGGGGTGATCGTGCAGATGGGGGGCCAGACGCCGCTGAAGCTGGCCCGTGGCCTGGAGGCGGCCGGGGTGAAGATCCTCGGTACGCCGCCGGACGCCATCGACCTGGCCGAGGACCGGGAGCGTTTCGGGGCCCTGTTGGCCGAAGAGGGAATTCGCCAACCGCCGGGGGCGACCGCCCGCTCGGCCAAGGAGGCGCTGGCGGCGGCCGATCGCCTCGGGTATCCGGTGGTAGTGAGGCCTTCGTACGTACTCGGCGGTCGGGCCATGGTGGTCTGCCACCGCGAGTCGGAGCTCGAGCACTACATGCAGGTCGCGGTCGACGTGTCGCCGGAGCACCCGGTGCTCCTCGACCGGTTCCTCGAGGATGCTTACGAGTTCGACATGGATCTACTGGCCGACGGAACTGCGGCGGTGATCGGCGGCACCCTGCAGCACATCGAAGAGGCCGGAATCCACTCGGGTGATTCCGCCGCCGTCCTCCCGCCCTACCGGATCGAGCCGGACATCCTCGCCGAGATGGAGGAGATCGCGCGCCGGCTGGCGCTGCGGCTGGGAGTGGTGGGCTTGATGAACGTCCAGTTCGCCCTGCACGAGGGCAAGGTCTACGTGCTGGAGGTCAACCCCCGGGCGTCGCGGACCGTGCCCTTCATCGCCAAAGCGGTGGGGCGACCGCTGGCGGGTCTGGCGTCGCAACTGATGGCGGGCAAGACGCTGGCCGAAGTTGGTCTGACCGAGACGCCCGTGGTGCCCCGCACCTTCGTCAAGGTGCCGGTATTCCCTTTCCAGCGTTTCCCCGGCACCGATCCCCGGTTGGGGCCGGAGATGAAGTCGACGGGCGAGGTCATGGGGCACGGTGAGAGCTTTGGCGAGGCCTTCGCCAAGGCGTGGATCGGCGGCGGCCACGAGCTACCGACCGAGGGCACGGTGTTCCTGTCGGTCCACGATCGCGACAAGATGGCCCTGGTGCCGGTGGCGCTCGACCTGCGACGCCTCGGTTTCCAGCTGGTGGCCACCTCGGGCACTGCCTCCTACCTCACTTCGCGCGGCATCCCCGTCGAGGCGGTGCGCAAGGTGCACGAGGGGCGCCCTCACGTCGTCGATCAGCTGATCAACGGCGAGATCGACCTGGTCATCAACACGCCGCTCGGTACCGCCGCCCACCTCGACGATGCCGAGATTCGATTGGCGGCCCTGCGGCACCGCATCCCTTGCGTGACCACCCTGTCCGGCGCTCGGGCCGCGGCCGAGGGGATCGCCGCGGCGCGCGGGGGAACGTTCCGCCCGGTGTCGCTCCAGGAGCTGACGCGCCGCGCCGACTCTGCCGCCCTCGACCCAGCGTCGCAGCCAGTCGCCACCGAGAGCTGACCGGGTCGGGCGTTCGACACCCGCCGCCGTTCGGGAGGTGTCAGCGGATGAGCCGCTTCAGTCCACCGAGGAACCCCTGCGGCTCCTTGGACTCCAGCAGTAGTTCGAGTTCGCCGGCGTCGAAGAAGAGGCCCTGGCAGTTGCCACAACGGTCGATCATGATGCCGCTGAGTTCTTCCTCGCTCATCTGATGGCCGCACTTGGGGCAACGCATCCAGTGTTCCCCCTTGAGCTGCTCCTCCTTGATCTTCTCGCGTTCGGCGTCGAGTTCGGCGCGCTTGCGCTCAATCAGCTTCTGGTTCTCGCGCTGAAAGTACTCTTCCTCTTTGCTGTATCCGACCTTCTCGAAATCCATCGTCTCTCTCCTGCTCAGGTTGCTTCTCGTGCGTCTCGGACCGGTCCGGCGGAGGCGGCGAGCCTCTCCCCCATTCTACCGTCCCGGTGGTGCCGGTATTCCACGGCGCTCGGTCAGCGCATCCCGTGGCTGTCGGCGGTAGCCGGCGCCCAGACCAGGCGCCGGCCCTGACCAGCGGACCGCGCGCGAAGAGGTTGGCGCGTCGCTGCCGCGGGCCAGCTTGCGGGCCGTGCGCAGAATCGAGCGCGGATACAATTCGGTTCCGCCATGGACGCTCACTCTCTCTACACCCTCCCGGTCCGCGCGGTGGCCGAGGGAGAGGTCGTGGGCCCGCGCTGTCCGGTCTGTGGGGTCGGCCAGGGCCGGATTCGCTGGGTGCACGGGGTCCCGGAGGGTCCAGAGGGCCACGTCGCCCGCTGTCTCGAGTGTGGCAGTGGGTGGAGCGAGCCGATGCCGTCGGCGGCAGAGCTCGCCGCGTGGTATCCCCCGACCTACTACGGTGACACGACCGGCAAGTTCGGACGCACCCTGGAGTGGATGGTCCACTGCATGACGCAGCTGCGGGCCCGCCATCTGACGTTGGGGCTCCCCCCCGGGTGTCGCGTCCTCGACGTCGGTTGTGGTCGTGGCGATCTCGTCCTCGCGCTGGCCGCGCGGGGTTTCGAGGCGCACGGCACCGAGCTGTTCCCCGTCCAGAAGCCAGGCCTGGAGGGCCGGATGCACTACGGTGCCGACCTGGAGGCGCTCGACCTGGAGCCGGGGACCTTCCAGCTCGTGGTGCTGTGGCACGTCCTCGAGCACCTCATCGACCCGCAAGCGACCCTGGAGGCGGCCCGGCAGCTGCTGGTCCCGGGCGGCCGGTTGGTGGTGGCGGTGCCGAACCTGTCGAGCTGGCAGGCGTCCCTGTTCGGGGCCGACTGGTTCCACCTCGACCTCCCCCGGCACCTACACCACTTCACCCTCGTGGGCCTGCGCCGGCTGCTCGAGCGGGTCGGGTACGGCGTGATCCGAGACGAACACTTCTCACTGCGCCAGAACCCGTTCGGCTGGGTCCAGAGCACCCTCAACTGGTCGGGTCCAGGGGGGCGCAACGCGCTCTACCAGCGTCTGCAGCGGCGTCCGGCGGGGCAACCACCCTATCTGGGGGCCTGGGCCACCCTGCGGGAGTACGGTCTGGCCGCCCTGCTGACGCCGTGCGCCGGCGCCCTCTCCATCCTGGCGGCGCTGGCCCGTCGCGGTGGCAGCATGACCCTCTACGCCCAGCGCCCGATCGAGTAGCATTCGCGCCATGGATCTAGAACTGAAGGACAGGACAGCACTGGTCACTGGGGCCAGTCGAGGTTTGGGTCGGGCCTGTGCGGCCAGTCTGGCCGCCGAGGGGGCGCGGGTGGTGTTGTGTGCACGGACCGAGGAACCGGTGGAAGCGGCGGCGGCGGAGCTGCGAGCGCAGGGGGCAGAGGCGATCGGGGTCGCCGCCGACGTCACCTCGGAGGCCGACCGGCAGCGTCTGCTCGCCCGGGCCGAAGAGGCGTTCGGACCGGTCGATGTCCTGGTCAACAACGTGGGGGGCAACCGTCGTGGCACCTTCCTCGAGACCTCCGACGACGATTGGGACGCGGTGCTCGACCTCAACCTGCGTTGCCACGTCGCCCTGACCCGATCGGTGGTGGCGGGCATGTGCGAGCGCCAGCGGGGAGCGGTGGTGTTCGTGGCTTCGATCTTCGGCCGCGAGGCGGGTGGACCGGGTTTGTCGATCTACAACGCGACCAAGTCGGCCCTCATTTCGATGGCCCACATCCTCGCCCTCGAAGTGGCGGGCCAGGGCGTGCGGGTCAACTCGGTGGCCCCGGGTTCGATTCGACACCCCGGAGGCAGCTGGGATCGCCGCTGTCTGGAGGATCCCGAGGGGATGGCAGAGTTCGTCGCCGCCAACATCCCGGGAGGCCGCTTCGGGCGGGCCGACGAGGTGGGCGACGTGGTGGCCTTTCTGGCCTCGGAACGCGCATCCTGGGTGACTGGTGCTTGCCTCACGGTCGACGGAGGCCAGAGCCGCAGCCTGATCTGAGGCCCGTGCCGGCTGGGTTGTGCTAGATTATCTGGCCACATGCAGCCGACCCAGCTAACCCTCGATCTGGTCCCCCGTTCGCGCTACGACGTCATCGACGTCACCGAGCGCATTGCGGCGGAACACGGCGACGCTCTGGCGCCCTATTCGCGGGCCCTCTACTGCTCGTACCACACCACGGCCGGGTATCTGGAGCAGAGCCTCTGTGCGCGCCTGCAGTACAGCCGGCAGTACCTCGATCCCTTCCTGGCCATGTTCCGCGGGCTCTTTCCCCCCGATGCGAACTACCGTCACGACCAGATGGAGCTGCGCACCGAACTGTCGTTGGAACAGAGGGAGGTCGAGCCGAGAAACGCCGACTCCCACCTCACCTTCATCAGTTCCGGCCTCCGCAACTGCGCAACTTATCAACAGGGAGCCGAACCGGTTCCGACCTACTTCATCGACCTCGATGGCGTGGGTCCCGAGGGGCACCGTCGACGCCGCACCTCGGTCGTGGCCTACACCGAGGAGCGGGAGGTGGCGACGCGAGAGCTGGCGCTTTCGGTGGACGGACATTCGGTCGCCTCGATCAATCTGCGCGACGCGCGACACGGTCTGTTCGAAGAGTTGCAGGACTGGGTGCGGGGATTCGACATCGAACTCGGTCGCCTCGACCTGACGCTCGGTTCGAGGGAAGACCATGTCGGACTGACCGTCAACGAGTACGAGACACTGCTGATGCAACACGATCTGGCCGAGGTACTCCGCGATCCGGTCCGCTTCATGGCGGCCAAGGGCAAGAGCATGCTGCGGGACCCTCTGGCCATTCCGGGCAAGACCCTGAACTACGCCCGCTACGACCTGGTGCAGGTGCTCAACGAGGCGATCGAGGCATTGGGCCTCTCCGAGTCGACACTGGAGCGGATGATGGGTCGGGTGCTCGGGTTCCCAGCGCAGAGGTTCCTTCGGCTGCGGCGTTCGATCGGCCTGTTCGCGCAGGCCGAGGCGCCGAACGGTCCCCTAGTGTGTGGGACCTATCAGAGCCCGATCCTGATTCAGTGGAAGCGCCCGGCTACGGGGCAGCGCAGCCTGCGAGCTCGCCTGGTCCGTTTCGTCTAGGAGTCAGGGCTCCTTCGAGTCGTCGCGGCCGAGTCCCTCGGCGTCGGCCACCGAATCGACCGCGGCCAGGCCGTCGAGATAGAGGGCGTTGAAGAGCAGCTTGAACGTCCGCAGTGTCTGGGCGCGGTGCTGCGCCCGGAACCCGATCAGCACGATCCGTCCCTGCCCGACCTGGTACTCGACCACGGCCGGACGTCGCTCGAGGGCCTCGCCGCCCTCGAGGTAGCCGGAGAGCAAGAGATCGTCGATATGGTCCGGGTACCGCGCGACGACGCTCCGCTCGGATCGCGCGTCGGTGGGGAAGGTACGCAGGGCGGGCGAGGAGGCGAAGTACGCCGCCTCCTGGCGCCGCAGACCGTAACCCAGTGGGTGCGCGGTATCGACCTCGATCGCCAGCGTGGTCCCGGGGGCAGTGATGTCGACCTCGTCGATCACGATCGGGAGGGAGAAGACATCGATCACGTAGGCCGCCGAGGAATCGAGCGCCACCAGGGTGTTGCCGCGCTCCACCCAGGCCCGCAAGCGCTCGGAGCCGAGCCGACTGCGATCGAGCGACGAGTCGAGCCCGCCGGTGTAGGGCGGCGGCAGGGGAGCCACCAGCCGCTTGCGATCGGCCTCTTGCGGACCGCCGTGGGCCAGGATGGCGGCCGAGACATCGGGCAGGACCAGCACGTCGAGATCGCGGCCGAAGCCGCTGCTGCGGACGTCCTGGGTCGACAGCGACGTGGGTTCGAAGCCGTAGTTTTCGAGCAGGAATCGGGTCCAGCCTTCGTCCATCGACGCCCGCCACGGTTTGTAAAGCCCGACCCGGGGTCGCGTCAATCGATAGCCGCCTCCAGTCGGCGGAGAGTCGAGCGCGGTCAGGCTGATCCGGTAGCGGTCGGCGAGTGCGGTCAGCTCGGTCGCCTCCAGTGCCCCGGGGGGAACCCAGATCGCCCCGATCTCGCCGTCGAGAACCGGTTCCTCCAGCCAGTACACGGGAACGTCCTGACGCAGCAGAGCGTTGATCCAGCCGAACACCCCGTCGTCGCGGTGCGAGGTCAGAATCCCGCCTACGGGCGCGACCGCCAGGCGATTGGGAGCTGGGAGGAACCCGTTGACGGCGCGGCGGGCACCCTGCGGAGGGGTGCGAGCGATGTCGAGCTCGACCCCCATCGATAGCGGGAGCGACCACGACGTGACGTCGTAGGGTGGGATGACGGGACCTCCCACCTCCTGCCGAACCTCGGGGTAGCGCTGCGGCGCCAGCATCGTCACCAGGAAGGGTCGGTAGGCTTGAGCGGCGGGGATGACGGCGGTGCCGACCGGGTACGTGGTCAAGCCGACCCGCAATGGCTCGCTGGCCATCTCCACCGTCACGCCGTGTTCGATCAGCAGTTCGACCAGGCGACGGGCGGCACCCGGGTCGTGCGGTTGCGGTCGCACGATCCAGGCGTAGGGCGGCTCCTGGGAACCGCGACGGGTCGCCTCCTGGGCCATCCGCGACATGTTGTTCAGGAAGTCGCGGCGGTTCTCGGCCAGGGTCTCGATGAAGGCCCAGGTCGCGATCTTCTCGTAGTCGATGATGTCGCGCAGCCGCCACCAGCCGCCGCTCCAGGGCGACGGGTAGTTGGCGCGCCGTCCGTACTCCGGGAAACCCTTGCCGCCGCCCCGCAGTTCCGACGGGTCGATGTGGACCGGACTGGCGATGCGGGCGCTGGCGACCTCGGTCAGCAAGCCGGTGACGTTCTTCCACCAGGCGGTGTTGCGGGTGCCGCCCGGCCAGTAGCTGTCGAAGATCATGTCGTGGCCGACGCCCCGCTTGCCGGCCTCTTCCAGCCGACGGCTCATGTTGGTGCCGAGCAGATCGGCCTGACGAAAGACCAGGGAGTGCACCTCCGGGTCGAGCGGGTTGGTCTGCGGCGGCACGAACATTCGCGGTCCGGTCGACCCCATCTGGTGCTCGTCGAGAAACACCTGGGGGAACCAACGCTGGTAGAGGACCCGGTTGACTACCTGGGTTTCCTTCTGGGTCAACATGTAGAAGTCCCGGTTGTTGTCGTGCCCCACGTAGCGCTGGTAGAGCCAGGGCATCCGCCCCCCTTCGTAGGGGGTACCGAGGTACTTCTCGTACCAGTCGACCACCAGCACTTGCCCGTCGGGGTTGATCGACGGCATCAGCAGGACGATCACTTCGTCGAGCCAGGCTAGCCGTGCGGGGTCCTTGGTCGTCGCCACCTCGTAGACCAGCTCCATCGCCATCTGGGTGCACCCCACCTCGGTGGAGTGGATGGTGCAAGTGACGAGCGCGGTGACCCGTCCCTCGTCGAGAAGTTCGGCCTCGTCGAGCTCGGCGAGCTCAGCCGGTGGCGCCAGATCGGGTCGCGCCAAGCGCCGCGCGATCGCTCGCTGTCGGGACAGCTGGCGCTGGTTGGCGGCCGAGGTGAGGACCACGACAGGCATCCGGTTCCCGTCGGTGGACGCGCCCGCCTCCTCGATGGAGACACGGTCGGAGACCGCGGCGACCGAGTCGAGGTAGTCCAGGACTCGGGGGAAGGGGGCGAGCTTTCGGTCAGCCCCGACTTCGTGGCCGAGGAACTCGGCCGGTGCCACGATCGACCGTAGGGACTCAGTCGCCTGAGAGGACCCGGGTTCTTGCGCCGCGAGCGGTGTGATCAACGTCAGGGCGAGGAGCAGGGCGGTGGGTCTAGGCATGCGAGGTCTCGGGTTGGTGAAGTCGGCGGTACGGCTCGTGGTTGCGTTCTACGGCCTGAGATTCGAGCCATTCTAGCGGCGGGGCTCGGCCGCCGCTGTGGAATGGTCGGGATGAGAACCCCGATCGCGACTGACGTGCGGTCGCGGCGCGGGGGTTCCGAGGCGCGTCCTCCGGAGACCGGCGGGCGGCGCGGAAGGGTAGGTCCGTTCTAGTTCGCGTAGGTGCCGGCCCCGAGACCTCGGGCGGGGCCGGGCAGAGGCGGCCAACCGAGCAGGTCGACGAGGAGGGTCGGGATCTCGGTGTTGTCGAGTACCCCCTGAAAGCGCTCGGCCCCGGGACCGATGGCGTAGAGCGCGACATCCTCACCGGTGTGGCCACCGGTGTTGAAGGGGTCGACGTCGTGGATCCAGCTGATTCCCTGATGGAACCCCAACTCACGGCCGAGAATACGTTTGGCCTCGTAGCTACTGGCTTCCCTCCGCACCCGTTCGACCAGTTCGTCGGTGAAACCACTGTAGCCGAGCATCTCTCGGACGTAGGCCGTGTCGACCGGATCCTCGGTGTCGCGGATCCCGAGGGTTACCCATTCGACCGAGGCCTTCTGGTCGTCGAACTCGTCCCAGTGGGCGAAGTCGTTGGTGGCGAGGCCGCCGGTAGCGTGGTCGGCGGTAAGGAGTACCAGGGTGTCGGGATGCTCGTCGACGAAGGCGAGCACCTCGCGCACCACGCCGTCGAAGTCGACCAGTTCGGCGGCGACTCCCTTGGCGTCGAAGTCGTGTCCAGCGTGGTCGATTCGGCCGCCTTCGACCATCAGGAAGAACGGGTCCTCAGAACCCTTCAGGAGGGAGAGTGCGGTGCGGGTCAGTTCGGTGAGACTGGGCGGTCGAACCGCGGGGGGCAGTTGGTCGCGGTCGAGCTGCATCGGCAAGTGGTTTCCGGCGAACAGGCCGAGGACTCGCCCGCGGTAGGCGAGGTCGAGGTCGTCGCGGAAGCGCCAAACGGCGTACCCTTGGTCCTCGGCCTCCTGCAGGAGGTTGCGTCCGTCGAGTCGACGCCCGAAACCGACCGGGCCCACGAAGTCGCGCCAGCCGCCACCGAGGACCACATCCGGGCCCTGTTCGAGTAGATCGAGGGCGATCTGATCGGTCTGGGTGTAGCGGTTCTCGACCTCAGCGTAGAACGCCGCCGGGGTGGCGTGGGTGATCGCGGTGTTGGTCACGTAGCCGATGCGCCAGCCCTGCCGCTGGGCCAGATCGGTCAGCGTCGGCAGCGCCACCCCGTGGGGGTCGACGCCGACGTGGCGGTTGTTGGTCTTGGAGCCGGAGGCGAGAGCGGTCGCCGCCGCCGCGCTGTCGGTCACCGGGTTGGAGTTCGACCGCGTGCTCACCAGGGCCGTGGTGGGCAGACTCTCGAACGAGAACCGCTCGCCCGCCTCGAGTTCGAGGTTGCGGGCAAAGGAGACCTGGGAGGGACCCATGCCGTCGCCGATCATCAGGATCACGTGCCGTGGCTTGGCCGGCGCTTCGGGTCGGTGGGCGGCCCGGGTGAGGAGGAACAGCGACACGGCGCCGAGCGTCAGGAGAACCAACCTGTTCGTCATTCGAGAGTGCTTCCATCCCAAGGTCCGGCCCAACAGGGGGCGGCCCGACGATCAGTCTCTCAAAGCGATGTTCCACGGGCGTCACAGAGGGGTGACGGGGAGCCTCGAACCCTTCGAACTCGCCCGACGGACGTCGAAGCAGCCTTCGTGGTTGGGAAGAACCGCGACGACGACGACCTCGACCGCGAGAGCGGTGCGATTGAGCGGGAACGTACGCAGGCTCCCCGCGGACCGCGCTTAGGCAGAAAGAGAGCTGCCGTCCGGTGGTGAGTTCATGAGGAGGAACTTCGTTTGGTCCTGATCGAATCGAAGGCTTCCCGTAACCGGCTAGCGTCACCGTCGTCCAAGCCTCTGGAGGTAGATGATGCGCGGGAGGATTCGAGGCTTTTGTGTGCTTTTCGTACAGGCAGTGTGGATCTTCGGGGGTTCCCTCTCGGCCGAAACGGCTGGCGGGGCCGAACGCGTCGAGGAGCTGCGGAGCTTCCTCGCCGCCGAGTCGCGACCCGCGGTCGAGTTCGTCTATTCGCTCCTGGCCGAGCGCGACCTGGTGCTCTTCGACGACGCGTTGCACGATGCGGTGGAGCCGTGGGATTTCTACCGGGAGTTGGTGCGGCAGCCGGAAGCCATCGATCTCGACGTGGTGTTCGTCGAAGTACTCGCCACCAGCGATCAACCCCACGTGGACGCCTTTCTGGCCGCCGACAAACCTCGGCTCGACCTGCTCTACCCGGCGCTGCGGAATGACCTGAACGGCGGCGGCTGGCCGCTCGAGACCACGGTGGACTTCCTCCTCGAGGTGCACGAGATCAACCGTCGCCGACCGCCGGGACGAAAGCTGCGGGTCGTCGGCGTATCGAATCCCGTCTTCTGGCCGGGTTTCGTGCGGCGAGAGCAGTACCTCGAATTCCGGCGCGTGGTCGATCTGAATCGGGACTACACCATGTATCGGGTGATTCTCGATGCGATGCAGAACTTCGAGGCCGGGACCAAGGCGCTCTTCCTGACCAACACCCGGCACGCCTACAAGGCGATCCGGAACCAGCAGGGAGAGCTCTACTGGAATACCGGGACCTTCTTCCACCGGTTCCATCCCGACCGGACGGCGGCGGTGCGGATCCACTCGGCTCAGCTGTTTCTGTCGCGGGATCCCCAGTCGGGTCGCAAGAAGGCCCGGTTCGATCGCGTCGACGACGGAGCCTGGGACGCTGCCTTCGCCGCCTACGGTCGCGAGAGGATCGCACTGACCTTGAACCACGGCCCGTTCGGTGTGACCGACTACGTCGGCAACCACATGCTCGACGCGCTGCCCGGGCAGACCCTGGCCGACGCCTACGACGCTCTGGTCTTCTGGGCCCCGCTCGAGACCATACGGCGCTCGGCCCGCCTCGCCGCGGTCTACGACGAATCGACTCGACACGAACTCCGGCGACGCCTGCCGATCGTCTTTGGCGACGAGGACCCCGCGCAAGCGCGACGAGCTCCGGTCGAGCGAGTAGAGGAGTGGATCGGGGCGCGCCCCGAAGGGCTGCATCCGCTCACGCAGTTTCCCTAAGGCACCGCGAGCGCTTGTGGGCTCTCGAGTCCACCGGTCCGAGGAGCAACGCTGGTCGACAGTCAGGGCGTCCAGTGGTAGTCGAACCGGAGGATCGCCTGACCCCGGGCGGTGACCCTCAGGGACTAGCGGCGCGCGGCCGCGCGGGTTTCGAGGCCGACCGACTAGGTGACGAGCTCGAGCCGTCCGAATCGAGTGTCGTAGGTACGGCGGTGCAGGAACTGCACGACGGCCATTCCGTCCTCTTTGCCGTGAAAGAGGGCGTTGTGCCACCACACGTTGTCGTAGACCGGTCCGCGGCGATGGACGACGGCCGTGCAGTCGAGTTGCAGGCAGCGGAAGCGGCCCCATTCCGCCTTCTCGTCGAGATCGAAGACGTAGAAGATCAGGCTGCACTGAGGATCGGCTTCCAGCCCGACCAGCGCCGGCGACTCCGTCGAGAGCATGGTCGTGATGCTGTGGGGGTCGAAGCTCGAGGCGTCCCGATAGTAGGTTTTGAGGTACTCGATGCCGCGGTCGTAGAGGGCGCGGGAGCCGTGTCCTATCTCCTCCTCGTAGAGGGTTCGGAACTCCTCGGTTTTGCGTTCGAGTTGCTCGGCGGCGGGCAGGATGCCGACGATGATCGAGTGCGTGGAGACGGCCGGCTTGGCTCCGGCGCGGCGCACGGAGAGCAACGGTGCCACGCCGGCGTGGGGGGCGCCGTTGCGCTCCTGCATCGTGTGGTTTCGGAGGAGCACCTGCCAACGCAGGAACTCGGGGCTGAGAGGGGTGGTCGTAGGCACGCGCGGTTTGGTTTGGAACATGAGATCTCCCGGATCAGAGACGCCGTGTGGGGTCGGCGGGGGCACGGATGGTGAGTTGCGGGGAGACGCTGTCTCCCGACAGGGAAGCGTCGACGCCGAAGACGTCGCGCAGGGTTTCGTGGTTGAGGCACTCGGAGGGCGAGGCGTGGAGGTAGAGTCGACCGCGGTGGAAGACCGCGATGCGGTCGGCGAGGCGGGCCGCTCGGTCGAGCTGATGCAGCACTAGAACCAGGGTCACGCCGCGCTCCTCGCGGATCCGCCGCAGCAGATCGAGGACCTCCCACTCGTGACGGATGTCGAGTCCGGTGGTCGGCTCGTCGAGGAGGAGCACCTCCGTCTCCTGGCTCAGCACCATGGCCAGCCAGGCGCGGCGCCGCTCACCACCGGAGAGGGTCTCGACCGTGCGCTTGCGCACGTCGAGGAGGTCCATGGCGATGAGGGCGCTCTCGACGGCGGACGCGTCCTCGGAGGCCCAGCCGCGCCACAGGCCCTGGTGGGCGTGCCGCCCGGCGCGCACCAGCTGCTCGACGGTCAGGCCCTCGGGGGCGATCGGTTCCTGTGGAAGTCGCGCCACTCGGCGCGCGAACTGCCGCCGCGAGATCGACCAGACGTCCTGCCCGTCGAGCCGCACGGCACCACGACGTGGACGGAGTTCGCGCGCCAGGGCGGCTAGCGTCGTCGACTTACCGGAGCCGTTCGGGCCGACGAGGCAGACGATCTCTCCCGGGGTGACCTCCATCCGTAAGTCGCGAACGACGTCGCGGTCGGTACCGGGGTGCCGCAGGTGGAGGCCGCCGATCGACAGCGCCGCGCTCACGGCAGCTGCTTCCAGAGGATGAAGAGGAAGTAGGGTCCCCCGATCAGGGCCATCAGGGCGCCGACCGGCAGCTCGAGGGGCGCGGCGGCGGTCCGGGCCGCGAGATCGGCTACGTTGGCGAGGGCGGCCCCACCGATGACGCAGAGTGGGATCAGGGTGCGGTGGTGGGGACCGGTGGCGAGGCGCAGGGCGTTGGGGACCACCAGGCCGACGAAGCCGACCAGCCCGGCCGCGCTCACCGACACCGATGCGAGCAGCGCAGCGCCGGCACAGGCGAGGAGCCGGGTGCCCTGGACGTTGAGGCCGACGCTGGTGGCCGTCGCGTCGTCGAGCAACAGGAGGTCGAAGGAGCGTCGGGCGGCGTAGGCGAGCACGAACCCGACCGCCACCCCCGGCGCGAGCCAGCGGATGTGGTGCCAGCCGACCCCGTTGAGAGAGCCGACGGTGAAGGCGACGAAGGCAGGGGCTCGGTCGGCGTAGATGAAGGTGACCAGGGCAATGCCGGCGAAGAGCACCGACTGGATGGCCACTCCCGACAGGATCAGCTTCAGGGGACTGAGGCGCCGGCGCGGTCCCCAGGCGGCGAGCAGGATGACCAGCACCGCGCCCAGGGCGCCGAGGAAGGAGAAGAGAGGTAGCAGACCGGCGACATCGGGCCATACCACCAGCGCGCAGAGGGCCGCGAGGCCGGCGCCGGAGTTGATGCCGAGCAGGCCGGGGTCGGCCAGAGGGTTGCGGACCACCGTCTGCAGTAGTAGACCCGACAGCGCCAGCCCAGCGCCGACGCACGACGCGGCCACGACCCGCGGGAGGCGGACCTCGACGATCACCGCGTGCAGCGGGTGATCGGCGTGCGCCAGCGCCGCCCAGAGTTCGCTCGAGGTCAGCGGCACGGCGCCGAAGCGGATCGCTGCCACCGCGGTGCCGAGGAGCAGAACGAGCAGCCCGGCGGCCCAGAAACCGGGCCATCGGACCAGCGCCTCCCAATGGAGGCGGGTCCGAGCACGAAGCCTCATGGCATGGGGCGCTCAGCTTGCACGAGTTCGATCAGCTCGGCGCCGGCCACGGGAAGATCGAGGCCGGGGTTGGCCGCGAAGCGGTCGGGGTCGAGGACGATGACGTCAGCGGCGAACCGTTTCCACGGTCCACCCTGGCGTGCCTTGCGCTCGAAGTCCTCGAGTACCGCGTCGGGGCTACCGTGGGTGACGAGAACCACCGTGGCCCGCGGCAGCGTCATCAGCACCTCGTCGGAGAGCTGGACGTAACCTGGGAAGGACTCGCGGCCGCTGACCTCGGCGGCGACGTTGTCGAAACCGAGGGTCTCGATCAGGTCGCCGAGCCAGGTGCGGGGGGTGATCGCGGTGTAGCTGCCCGGGGCGCCGAACAGCGGCAGCAGCGCCGGCGAGTCGGCGAGGCGCAGGGCTTCGATCTGCTGGCGGCAGGTCTCGACCAGTTGGTCGAGGGATTGGCTGCCTCCGGCCGCGGCGCCCACTTCGCGCAACCCCGCCAACGTGGATTCGATCGACGAGCCGTCGACGAGCACGACGCGTGCTCCCGATCCCGACAGTGGCTCGGTCAACGAGCGGTGGAATCGCGCGTCGGCGACCACGATCTCGGGTCGGCTGAGGGCCAGCTGCTCGAGGTTCGGAGCGTGGGGGCTGCCGAGGTCGAGAACCCCCTCGGGGAGTGGGGCGCCGCTACGGGGTGCTACCGAGGCCACCACGACGAGCCGGGTATCAGCCCGACTCACGGCGTCTCCGACGTAGGGAAGCAGCGTCGCGACCCGCACGCTGGCGGCGGGGTCGCCGGGAGGGGGTGGCTCGCACGGTGCGGGCGAAGAACCGGCGAAGCCGATGACGAGCAGGAGCGCGGCCGGTAGGTGGAGACGTCGGTTCGTCATCAGGGGTTGGCCTCCAGGGGAGAGCCGCCGGCGAAGTGCTCGTGGAGCCCGGCGAACAACCGCTGGCGGGCCTCCCCGAACTCCTCGCCCTTGGCGCGATGCAGGTAGAGAAGAAGGAAGGGATCGGACTCGCGAGTCTCTCGCAGCTCGAAGAAGAGGACCCTCCTCCCCGAACGCTCGTGGACCTGGTCGCGGGTCGTGACCCACCCGATCCGGGCCACCTCGAGGTGCCAGTGGAAGCGGTCGTTGATCGCGTTCAACCAGCCGTCGCGGACGCCGAAGGGACCGAGTTCCTCGATTGCTTCGAAGACGCTCGGGCCGCAGATGGAGATGATGCGTAGCGGTCCCAGGTCACGGATCGCCCCGAAGAGGGTCTGGGCGTCGAACTGGCTCGGCGTGGGGGCCTCGGCAGTCATCGGTGAAACCTCGCCGAGACGACGACGCTGCGGCCGGGGCTGCTGTAGCGATCGAGCACCGAGGAGTCGGCGGCCACGCCCCGCACCGCTCCCCAGTTCCAGTAGGTTTCGTCGAGGGCGTTGTAGAGACCCATACGCAGTTGCAGCCGGGGTGAGAGGTCGTAGGTGCCGGTCAGGTCGATCACCGTCGAGCTCGCCGGCGCGAATTGGTCGACGGAGGATCGGTCGACGGCGCTCTCGTCCTTGTCTCCGGTGAACGTCGCGATCAGCTCACCGCTCCAGGAACGCTGTTTCGGCTGGAAGTGGAACCCGACCACCGCCTGATGTGGGGCCACGGAGTTGAGCGGCACTCCGGTTGTCTCGACCTCGCCCTCGCTCCACGAGAACGCGCCGCGCGCTTCGAGCCACGGCCGCAGGGCCGCGGTGAGGGAGAGTTCGGCGCCGTGGATCGCCACCGAGTCGAGGTTCTGTGGCTGGAACTCGAGCAGGCCGGTGGTCGGGTTGACGCCGAGGGTCGCGGTATCGATGAAGTCGTCGTAGCGGTCGTCGAAGTAGACGAGAGAGCCCGTCCAGCGCTGACCGCGGTGCCGCAGTCCGACCTCGAAGTTGTCGCTGGTCTCCGGGGCCAGGTCGCCGTTGGGAAGCGTCGTGTAGCCGAAGGCGACGTTGGTGAAACCGTTGTTGACTTCGCTGAAGGGTGGGGCCCGGAAACCTCGGGCGTATTGGGCGAAGAGGACCCAGCTCGGATCGAGGGCGAAGGTCACGCCGAGCCGGGGCGAGAACGCGTCGTTGTCCATCGAGACCGGATCCAGGATACCGGCGTTGCCTTCGAGGTAGACGCGGTCGTCGACCGTGGGATCGAGTTGGTAGAGGTCGTAGCGAAGCCCCGGGACCAGGGTCCAACGACCGTTGGCGAGTCGGATCTCGTCCTGTACGAAAAGGCCCACTTCGGTGAGGTCGCTACGCGGAAAGTACTTCGTCGGATAGCCGCTCTCCGAGTTCGACCGCCCGCTGGGGTCGACCTCCTGCCGGTCGCGGTACATGTCGAACCGCTGGACGGTGGTGTCGAGACCCCAAGTCACGAGGTGGTCGCCGTGGTGCCTCTGCAAGCCGTGGGTGAGCACGACCTCGGCTCCCAGCGTGTCCTGGTCGAAGGTGTAGAGGCCGGCGAGTTCGCTGGGCGTGGAGTGGAGCGGTCCGAAGAAGCCGCCGCCGATGGTGGTTAGCCGGTGCTCGGTCGTGTCCTGCTCGGTCTGGTCCCGCACCGCGAAAAGCCGCCAGTCGAGGCGATCGAACCAGCCGTCGGCCCGGGTGGACTGTCGCCCCTGCGAGAAGCTGAGGCGTAGGCGCTGCTGGGAGTCCTCGGCTCGGAAGTCGTCGGTGGCGATGGTGTAGGTGACTCCGGGACCGAACATCGGGCCAAGTTCCTGCACCGTCCGGGCGCTGAAGACGTCGGTGTCGGTCGCCGTGCGATAGCCCTCGATGGTGAGTTCGCTCGATCGCTGCGGCGAGCGGCTCCAGACCAGCTTGCCCAGGAGCTGGGAACCGAAGCGGTCCTGCGGATTGGGCCGGGTGCGGGTGGTGTCGGCGCGGTCGACGGTTCCCTGGTTGGCGCGAGCGCCGCCGGTCCAGCCGGAGAGGTAGAGGGAGGCGGCGAAGCCGTCCCGACGCATGGCTCCGGCGGCGTTGAGATGCGACTCGTCGGCTCGTCCGTCGTAGCGCAGGGCACCACCGTAGTAGGGAGATCCGTCGACGAGAGCGAGGTAGTCGTCCGGCCCTCGGGTAACGAGCGAGACCACGCCCCCCAGGGCATCGCTACCGTAGAGAGCGGAGCCAGCGCTGCGCACGACCTCGACCGAGGCCAGCGAGGCGAGGTCGAGACCGTACTGGTGGATCGCCAGCGGTCCGAAATCGAACTGCTCGGCGTTGGGCACCCCGTCGACCAGGGTCAATACCCGGTTGCCACCGATCCCTCGAATCGTAAAGCCGTTGCTGCCGAGTCGCGACGTCTCCTGGTCGACGGTGACCCCGGGGAGGTAGCGCACGAGGTCGACCGGGTCGGAAGCCTGTCGCTCCACGTCCTCCGCCGTCAGGACGTCGACGCTGAACGGGGTCTCGAACAGGTCGCGGGCATTGAGAGTGGCGGTGACCGTGACCGTGTCATCGATCGTGGCCGGTTGGGTGTCCCTCGCGTCGGGATGGGCAGGCTCGGCGTCGCCGCTCGAGAGGGCCCAGAGGGCTGTGGCCGATGGGCCACCGGCGCTGAACAGGACCAAGGTCAGGGCAGTGGCAAGGCGTGCCGGTCGGGGTCGCCCGATGGTACGGCTCATGTAGAATCTCCTATAGCAGAGGCCTCTGCGACTGCTCGACAGCCGCAAGGTCGATGTCCGGCGGGAGTCCGTTTCCAGGGGGTAGAAGACCAGGATCGGGCTCTCGCCACTCTTTGTGCTCGACTCTTATTGAGAATTCATCTCAATAGAGCTATTTTATTCTGGACCGTGGAGGTCCAGATTGTCAAGCAACGTGGGTGGGCTTCGTTCTTGGGGCGAACCACTCGGGCCCAAGCGATCGGTTTTCCAACTCGAAGCAGCTCCTGGCTCTCCAGGGGCTTGGCGGGCGAGCGGCGACCGTAGGGAAAGGGAGCCGACCGTCTCCCGTGAGGCCCGAGTCCGCGACCCTGGAGTATCTCGCTGCCGAGTCGCTGGACGTTCGGGTTCTCCTCGCCGATCGGTTCGAGTCCGGACACAGAGAAGCCAGTTGGCCGGGGTTCCACGCGGAAAGGCTCGTCGTGCCTGGCCCTTCGTTTCTCCAGGCGCCATTCGTCAGCGGCTGCTATCTTGGACTGACATCGAGCCGAGCAGAGCGGCGGTCGCCCGGGCTCGAGTGCCGTGATCGGCGGATTCGCGATACGGCGTCAATCCCCAATTGCGGCGAGAGGCTCGGTACCCAGGAAGGGAATGGTGCGCCCGGGAAGATTCGAACTCCCAACCCCCAGATCCGTAGTCTAGTGCTCTATCCAGTTGAGCTACGGGCGCAGTCCCTTGCGGGACCGGCATTCTAGGGCAAAGCGCCGGGCGGCGCAAGGGGTTGGGCGCGCCCACGGTGGCGCGACGGCAGCGCTATTCGATCAGGCCGCTGAGGGGTGAGGAGGCGGTGGCGTAGAGTTTGGCGGGGATGCGGCCGGCGTGGCGGGCCAGGTAGCCGGCTTCGACCGCGAGTTTCATGGCGCGGGCCATGGCCACCGGGTCGTCGGCGCCGGCGACGGCGGTGTTCATCAGCACGGCGTCGGCTCCCAGTTCCATGGCGATGGCGGCGTCGGAGGCGGTGCCGACCCCGGCGTCGACGATGACCGGGACGTTGGACTGTTCGAGGATGAGGCGGAGGTTGGCGCGGTTGCGGATGCCCATGCCGGAGCCGATGGGGGCTCCGAGGGGCATGACCGCGGCGGCTCCCAGGTCTTCGAGCCGGCGGCAGGTCACCGGGTCGTCGGTGGTATAGGGCAGCACCACGAAGTCCTCCTTGACCAGGACCTCGGTGGCCTTGAGCAGTTCCACGGTGTCGGGGAAGAGGGTCTTGGTGTCGCCGATCACCTCGAGCTTGACCCAGTTCCAACCGCCGAGCTCGCGCGCCAGGCGGGCGGTGCGGATCGCCTCCTCGGCGGTGAAGCAGGCGGCGGTGTTGGGCAGCAGGAGGTAGCGTTCGGGGTCGATGGCCTGGATCAGATCGGCTTTGCCGTCGGCGTCGAAGTTCACCCGCCGGAGGGCGACGGTGATCATCTCGGTGCCCGAGGCCTCGAAGGCGGCCTGCATGGTGGTCAGGTCCTCGAACTTGCCGGTGCCGAGGATGAGACGGGACTGGAAGGTGCGGCCTCCCAGCTCGAGGGGAGGGATGGGGGTCGGGTCGCTCATGGCGCGGTATCTTAACGACCCCGAGGGGAGGGGCGGGCTGACGGTCCTCAGGCGGTGGCGAGTGCCGCTAGTTCAGGATGAGGAACACCCCGCCGGCCATGGTGGCGAGCGAGATTCCCTTGGTCCAGGTGACCGACTCACGGTAGATGGTGGCTCCAAAGACCAGGGCCATGACGTTGCCGATGGCCCGCTTGGTGCCGTCGATCACGCCCACCTCGAGGCGGGCCAGCAGCACGAGTTGGAGACCGAGGGCGAGGGCCGAGACCAGGATCGCGGCGGTGAGTGTGACGAGCGCGGGCCGCGGGGGATGGAGCACCGATCGGCCTCGCTTGCGCAGGATCAGGATGACCAGCGTCGCCAGGGCCACCCCGGCGGTCGAGATCAGGGCGTGCCGCGACGGCCCCACCACCAGGACCCCGACCTTGTCGAGGGGCAGGGTCAGCGACCAGCACACCGCTACCAGCAGCATGAAGGCACTGCCGCGGTCGTGGCGCACCGCGTTGAGCCAGCCCCGCAGCGAGTGCCCCGGGGCGTGTTCGGTGGTGAGCAGCAGAGCGCCCAGGACTACGAGGGCGACCCCGATCACCTGGATCAGCGTCAGGTGTTCGTCGAGGAGTAGCGCCGCGAAGGCGGCCGCTACCGCCGGAGTGAGCGACAGTAGCGGTACCGTCAACGACAGGTCGGAAACCTCCAACGCCCGGACGTAGGCGATGTTGGCCATCACATTGAGCATGATCGAGCCGGAGCAGACCAGGGCGTAAAGTCCGTTCGGCACGCCGCCGCCCGACCACCAGGCCCACAGAGCGAGAACCGGGACCAGTCCCAGGGTGAGGTAGAAGACCTGCAGGAGTGGCGTCAGGTGTGGTGTCAGGACCTTGCGCAGCAGGTCGAGGGCAGCCCAGGCCAGGCTACAACCGAGGAGCAGGAGGAGGGTCGAGGTGAGGATTGGCCGGCTACCGGGGGAGAGGGTTCGTCAGGAGCGACGGCCGCGAGGCTAACACGCCCCGGCCCTGGCGTCAGCGCCGGGAATCCTGGATCATCCGGGCGATCGACGGGAAGCCATGCTCGTTGGCCACTTCGATCGCCTTGTTCCAACGCCGGTCGGCGATGCCGGGATCGACCGAGAGCAACCAACGGATACCGTCGGCATCGCCGTCCTCGGCCAGATCGATCAGCATGTCGGTGGCCTCGCTGACGGCCCCAGAGAGCGGCACACCGATCTGGACGAGGTAGCGCGCCGCCTCCCACTCGTCGGAGTCGAGGGCGTCTTCGAGCGCCTCTTCGAGGTCCCCCGCTCGCCGCTCGCCGAGGAAACGAAGTGCCGGCAGGTCGCCGTCGGAGGCGATACCGGTGATGAAGTCGTCGTCGGGCCGAGCCCCACCGTCGTAGAGCGCCGTGGCCAGATCGAAACGGTGCCGCTCGACGGCCTCCTCCAGCATCTGGCGCCCGGGTTTTCCGGCCGGCACGATACTGGGGTCGGCGAGGACGAGAAGGACCGCCATCCGTCCGTCCCCACGGTCGACCGCCGTCTTGAGGGCCGCGGTGGAGGGCTCGATGCCGCGCGCCGTCAGGAACTCGCGGGCCTGAGACGAGGTGATCGGTTCGTTCGGCAGTGCCCGCCGGCCCTCGGGGGTGGCGCCGTTGCGCCGGGGTCCCCGCGGCACGTTGGTTCCAGGACGGTCGGCGGCCCCCGGGCGGTTGGCGGTGGCGCGCGGTGGCTGCGACGAGGGCGCGGCCTGGGCGACCTGGGCTGCCTCCTGCTCGGCCGCGTCGCGACCCTCCCAGTAGCCCTGGCGCTGCCGAGCCACCTCGCGGATCCGGTCGTCTTCCTCCGTCTCGGCGAGATCGGTCGAGAAGCTGATCAGGAACTGCCGCCACCCCGCGGCCAGGTCGCTCGCCGTCGGGTTCGAGGTCTCGAGGGCCAGCAGCTCGTCGCGGGCCAGTCGCATCTCGCTGAGCAGCGCGTCGGCATCGACCGCGGGAGCCGGCTCCACTTCCGGGACCGTGGAGGCAGGAGGATCCGTCGGCGTGGTGGCAGCCTCGGCGACGGTGGGCTCGACTGCGAGGTCGGGTCGCTGCGGACCGCGACGGCCCAGCCACCAGGCGAGCAGGGCCACGACCACCACCACCGCCACCATGCCGGCGACCAGGCCTCGGGACCGCGTCGGTGGTGCCGCCGCGGGTTGGATCGTGGTCGGCGCTTCGCGCGGATCGAACCCGCCCCCCAGGGGGCGCGTCGCCTGTTCGGCGGCCCGCGCCGTGGGCTGAGTGGTCTCGGCGGTGGGAGCGTCGGGGAACTGGCGGTCGAACCGCTCCTGGGTGCTGCCGGCCTGCGAAGCCTCCTCCTGTCGTCGCTTGGTGCGGGCCAGCAGCAGCGTCTCCTCCAGGTCGAGACCGAAGTCTTCCTGCCTCTCGGGCAGGGCCGCCAGAGCATCGCGCATGGCCAAGGCGCTCACATACCGTTTCTCTGGGTCCTTCTCGAGCGCTTTGAGGACGATGGCTCGCAGCTGCGCCGAGAGGCGACCGCCGCTGTCGGTCTGGTCGAAGGGTACCGGCGGCCGGTAGAGGTGGGAGGCGGTGATGGCGGAGAAGTCCTTGCCGAGGAAGGGGACCTGGCCGGTCAACAGCTGGTAGAGGACGATGCCGAACGAGTAGACGTCCGAGCGCGGCTCGACCTCCTCCTCTCCGGTCGCGCCGCCGAAGTGTTCGGGCGAGGCGTAGCGGAACTTGCCGAGGAACTCCCCCTTGAGGGTCACCGCCTGGCCGGAATCGAGCGATTTGGCGATGCCGAGATCGATCAGTTTGACCAGGAACTCACCGGTCGGTCCGGTGGTGACCATCAGGTTGTCGGGCGAGATGTCGCGGTGGACGAACTGCTTCTCGTGCAGAAAGTCGAGGGCGGTGAGGGCCTGAGTGGCGATGTCGAGGACCAGGCTCACCGCCGGCAGCCGCTCCTTGCCGATCAGCTCCCGCAGGTCGACGCCGTCGATGTACTCCATGACGATGTAGGCCGAGCCGTCGCTGCCGATCGAGAAGTCGTAGATCTGAGCGATGTTGGGGTGCCGCAGGCGGCTAGCCGCCTTGGCTTCACGCTGGAAGCGTTCGACGAAGGCATCGTCGTCCGCCAGTTGGGGACGCATCACCTTGATGACCCGGATCTCGTCGAGCAACCGGTGCCGCACCTTGTAGATCGCCCCCATGCCGCCCTCGCGCAGCTTGGCCAGGATCTGGTACTTGCCGTCGAGGGAGGCGAGATCGCTCATGAGGCCTCGGGAACGTCGGTGGGGCGTTGGATGGCTCGCGACACCAGGATCCAGTCCCAGATGCCGCCGGCGCCGTCGCGGTAGATGTCGACGAACTCGACGCCGGCGTGACAGAAGGTGTGCACCTGACCCCGCTCCGCCTTGCGGTGGATGACGACCCACCGCACGACCACCTCGACGCTGACCTTGTGGCCCCGGTGCTGGAGTTCGAGGAAGTGGTTCTCTCCCACCTCGAGCTCGCTGTCGACGCGCAGGGCCATTCCGTAGAGCCCAATGTTGCGCACCTCGACGTCGTCGGGGCTCTTCAGAGTGCCCACGACACCGTCGATGTGGTGGCGGCCGTGTCGCCGCGTAGAGGGATGCGTGGCCATGCAAGAGGCAGATTAGTAGCCCCGGCGAACGGAGTCAAACGAGCGTGCACAGGGGGTGGAACCCCCGAGCCGGCGACTTCCTACGCCAATCCTCCCGGCAGGTGGCCGCGTGGGGTAGGTGGCGGCTGTCCGCACCGGTGGTAACCGTCGCGCGGTTCGAGCTTCCCCTTTGCTACCATCGCCCCCCGATGGGGAAGGGACCGACCATAGAACCTGCGCTGCGTGCGCGGAGTCGAGTGCTGGCGACGTGCCTCGGTGTGTTGTTCCTGTGGACAGCGACGAGTGGCTGCCAGCGAAGCGCTCGCGAGCCTGAACCGACCCCGGTCGTGCTGGTGACGATCGACACGCTGCGGGCCGATCATCTCGGGAGCTACGGTTATCCTCGCGGAGTGACGCCCTTTCTCGATCGACTGGCCACCCAGGGGCGTCGTTACGCCAACGCCATCGCTTCCGGTTCGCACACCGCGCCGTCGCACGCCTCGATCTTCACCTCGCGCCAGCCCTTTCAGCACGGCGTCGTCAAGAACGGTCAACGTCTGCCCGCGCAGGAACGGCCGGTGGCCGAACTGCTGGCAGGGTTGGGCTGGGAGACCGCCGGGTTTGCCAGCGTCGGGTTCCTCAACGAGCTCGACCAGGGGTTCGGGACCTTCGACGCCGCCTGGCGCAGTGGCGACAAGACGGTCGATCTGGCGCTCGACTGGTGGGCCGTACGGACGGCGGGACCCGAGGCGGGGCAGCAGCCCTTCTTCCTCTGGATCCATCTCTACGATCCGCACAGCGGCAAGGGTCCGCGGCCGGCGATCGAGCCGGATCGAGCGGCTCTCGAGGCGCGTCGGGCCGACGAAGGGGAGGAGCTGGTCTCCTTGCTCGAGCAGCGGGGGCTCGACCCGGCGGTGTTCGAATCGACCGAGCGGCTGCTCGACCGCTACGACCTCTACGATGCCGGGATCCGGTTCGCCGACCGGCAGGTCGAGCGGCTCTACCAGACGATCACGGCGGCCGCGCCTCGGACGCGCTGGATCATCACCTCCGACCACGGCGAGGGGATGGGCAACCACGGCTACGTCGACCACGGCAAGTACTTGTACCGCGAGCAGCTCCACGTGCCCCTGATTCTGGCCGGTCCCGGTGTCACGCCGGGGTCTGATCCCGAGTTGGTTCGCCTGGTCGACCTCTACCCGACCATCCTCGATTGGGCCGGGGTGGCGCCAGCCGAGCGCCCGACGTCGCTGGAGGGGCGGTCGCTGGCGGCGGACGGTGGTCCCGGCGCTCTGCCGCCGCGCCTGGCCTTTGCCCAGCGCCGCCCCAAGGACGGGGCCCGCCACCGGCAGAGCTGGGTCGACGGCGAGGTCTATTCCCTCGAGACCGCGCGCTACAAGCTGATCCACGGCACCCATGCCAGCCCCGAGTTCTACGACCGTGAGGTCGATCCCTGGGAACTCGACAACCGGGCGGGAGAGGGAGACGCGATGGAGGGCCAGCTGCGCGACTGGTTGCTCACCTACGTGGCCAGCGCCGACCCCACCACCCCGGAGGAGGCCGATGCACCGACCGAGCACGACGACGAGCTCCGTGCCCTCGGCTATCTGTAGCGCGCAGCTTCGCTAGAGGTAGCCCAGAGCGCGGAGCTGCTCCTCGAGCTCCGGGTCGAGGTCTTCCGGGATCGTGGCCTCGGCCTCGCCGGCTTCGGCGGTGAGGATCGAGAGCAGAGTGCGCATTCGCTCCGCCCGCTCGGGCTCGTGCCCCAGCTGGTCGTCTCGCTCGGCGGGATCGGTCTCCAGGTCGAACAGGGCCTCCCACCCTGGTCGCTCGTCGTGCTCCTTCTTGGGGGTGGCCCGCAGGTACTTGTAGCGCGCGTCGCGCAGGCTCTTGACCTCCAGCGGTCCCCAGTAGATCGACTCGGAGAGGGCGTCGGCGGGGGGCATGGTGCGACCGCCGAAGAGGGGTACGATCGAGCGGCCCTGCACCGGATGATCGAATGGCACGTCGAGCAGGTCCAGCAGGGTGGGGTAGAGATCGACCAGGCGCACGGGAGCCTCCACCACCAGCCCCGGCGCGCGCTCGAGCCCGCGCTCCCGACGGAGCGACTCCGGCAGGTGCACCAGGAGCGGGACCCGGGTCTGGTGCTCGAACATGGTGTGGCCGTGGCCCCAGTGGTCGTGATCCCAGAGTTCCTCGCCGTGGTCGCTGGTGATCACGACCAGGGTGTTCTCCAGGCGGCCCGCCGCCTCGAGGTGCCCGAAGAGGATCTCGAGCTGCCGGTCGACGTAGCGGATGCCGGAATCGTAGAGAGCGTTGACGTACTCCCGTTCGGTGGGGGTGAGGTCCTGGCCGTACTCGCCCAGGGTGGCACGTTCGAAGGCCTCTCCCACGCGGCCGGGGTCGAGGCCCTCAGCGAACTCTCGGTGGGTGTAGGGGTCGTGGATCTCGTAGGTGTGCAGGAAGGTGAAGAGGGGGCGGCGATCCTCGCGGTCGAGGGCGGCGACGACGCGATCGACGTCGTGGATCCAGCGTTCGATCCGGTGGGCTTCGAAGCCACGCGAGAAGCCGAAACGGTAGGCCAGCTGGGCGCCGCCGGTCGACGCCTGGGTGCGGTAGCCGGCCCGCCACAGGACCTCGGCTAGTGGCGGCGAGGTGAGCCCCTGGCGGCTGATCGGGTAGAGGCCGGAGAAGAGCGAGCGGTGGGAGGGGCGGGTCCAGGAGGACTGGCTGACCGCGGTGGCGAAGCGGGTACCGGCGGAGCTCCAGCGGTCGAGGAAGGGGCTGGTGGGGTGTTTGGTATAACCGTAGCTGCCCAGCCGATCCGCGCGCAGGGTGTCGAGTACGACCAGCAGCAGGTCGTACCGCTCGGGCGGGGTCCGGACGGTGATCTCGGGCACCGCCCACGCCGGCCAGAGGTTGGCGTCGTGCGGACCCTCCACCAGGAGTTCCAGGGAGACGGCATGACCGGCCCAGGGGGCGAGGGGCACGGCCTGGTCCGACCAGGAAGCGCCGGCGGCAGTGGTCAGCGTGCGGTCGAGCAGTTCGTGGAAGGTGCCGTCCTCCTCGGTCAGGGTGACCCGGAAGCGCAGGTCGGTGCCCTCGGTCAGTGGTTCGAGGGCGTGACCCAGGCCGAGTTCGAGCTGCGGCTCGCCGGCGGGAAGCTGGACCTCGAACCGATAGCGGCTGCCGGTGGGCGCGAGCAGGGCGAGCCGTCCGTCCCGCTCGTCGGGACCGCGGTGCAGGACGATCCGCGCCAACCGGCCCGGCGCGGCGACGCCACCGACGTGGGCGGGTAGGAACTTGGCCGGTACGGCCCGCTCCGGATTGGGCCAGTGCACCTCGGTGGCCGCGCCGTCGAGGAGCCGCACGGGTTCGGGCGGGACCGGCGCCGCGGTCTCGCGACAGGCCAGCGTGAGCAGCGACCCGGCCAGCACCAGAAGCGACCCGGCCCGCGTCCGCCGAGAGGAGCTGGAACCGTAGCGCTTCACCGTCCGCCGGCCCACACGAAAAGTTCGGCCTTGGCTTCGGCCTGCAGTTCCTTGCCGTCGAGTCGCACGGCGAGGTCCCCGGCCCGGCCCGAGAAGCGCGGGCTGGTGAGGAAGATGTCACCCCCCGACGCCGGGCCGAGGTAGAGCGGCAGGCTCTCCCCCGGCAGTTCGAGGCGCAACTCGGGGGCCCAGCGGTCACCGACCGCCAACCGCACCCGCAGCGACAGCTCGCGGTCGACCAGTTCCGTCGGCAGTGGCGCCGTCAGCCGCCCGTCGTCGCCTCGATGGAGTCGAATGCGCCCGGCCTGCGGATGCTCCAACCGGCGGTGGGGTTGCAGGAACACCACCAGCGAGCTGTCTCGCGCCTGCAGGAGTCGACCGGGAAAGTCCTGTCGCGGGACCTGGTCGAGCCAGTCGGGGGCCGTACCGCTCTGCTGCCAGCGGGTGAGCTGCCGGCGCGGCAGGATCAGGGCATCGAGATCGGCCAGACTCTCGGCCGGGGGCCGGTCGTCGAGTCGCTGGTAGACAGGGGAGCGGGGGAACCGTCCACGGCGATCGCGGCCGATGGTGCCGACGCGGAACGCCCGTGAGGGTTCCGGCAGCTGCCTCTCGACCCAGTCCTGGGCCAGATCCCAGGTCGAGGGCACCGCCTGGCTGTGGATCCAGGAGACCGTACCGTGGAGCGGCGGCAGCACCAGCAACACCAGGAAGAGGGCGATCAAAAGCGAGCGCAGGGGCCGCCGGGCGCGGGCGGCGACGTGGTGCAGCGTGAGTAGGGCCACCGCCGCGCCGAGGGCCACGAAGGGGACGACCTGGAGGAAGTGGTTGGCCTTGGCCCGGGGACTGGCCAGGGCGTAGAGCAGATAGTAGGCCGGCGGATAGCTCAGCAGCACGGCCCAGCGCAGGCGCAAGCTCTGGCCCTCGGTCGCGCTGCGCCGACGCCACAACCAGCGCGCGACGAGGAGGAGCCCGAGGCCGCCGAGGCTCGCGATCCAGGGCCGGTGGAAGTTCTCGGTGAAGGGGTAGCCGAGGGTCTCGATCAGGACCTCGAGCGGCCCTCCCGAGTCGGTGGTGCGCTGGTAGTGGGCCTGGTTCTTCTCCAGCGAACGCAGCACTCGGGGCAGGTCCGGGTTGAAGGCCCAGAAGGTAAGGAAACTCGCCCCGCCCGCCAGCGCCAGCGCGCTCAGGCGGCGCCAGGCCTCGCCCGAGCGCAGGGCCCAGAGCGTGGCCAGGGTGAGAGGAATGGCCACCGCCACGCCGTTGAGTTTGGCGCCCACCGCCAGTCCGACGGCGGCTCCGGCCAGGAGGTAGCGGCCGTAGTGTGGCCGACCCTCCAGTGCGCGCCAGGAGCAGAGCAGGGCGAGCAGAGTCGCCGCTACCAGCTCGATGT
The DNA here is from genome assembly GCA_030429235.1 of Thermoanaerobaculia bacterium. Classification (GTDB taxonomy): domain Bacteria; phylum Acidobacteriota; class Thermoanaerobaculia; order Multivoradales; family JAIOJS01; genus JAIOJS01. The sequence goes on from JAUIDB010000001.1 coordinate 298,560, forward strand.
CGGGTTTGAAGATGGCGCTCGAGTGGTAGAGCCGCGGTGTGATCGCGGCCAGGCCGACGGCGAGCAGGGCTCCTTCGGGTCGCAGGAGGCGGCGGCCGAGGAGGAAGAGCAGGAGGAGCGTAGCGCTACCCCACAGCGCCTGGGTGCTGCGCAGGAGGTGGTAGGCGGTTGGCGTCAAGTGGCCCGCCCGATTGACCATGGCCGGGGTCTCGAAGCGCTGGTGCAGCTCCTGGCCGATCGCCAGCAGCCCGGCCTGGGGCAGGTAGGAGACACCGCCGTAGTAGCCGTTGGCGAGTTCGAAGCCACCCGGCTTCAAGATCGCCTCGAGGTTGAATACGTTGAACCGTTCGTCCCACCAGCGAGTAGGGCCCGGCTCGGGCCAGCCGAGCCAGAGCGAAAGCACGAGATGGAGGGTCAGGATCGCGCCCAGACCCCAGCGCACAGCCCGCGGCGACGGGCCAGGGGTGAGGCTCTCGGCGAGAGCTGAGTCGATCGCGGTCACGGTCTGCGAGCAGTGCGAGGGCGGGACGAAACGGTCCCTCAGGAGAGCGAGTCGGCGGACTCGCGGCTCAGCAGACTAGCATAGGCCAGTGTCGACGGCAGGGCTCAGTCGAGGGTCTCGCCGCTGGCCTCGGCGTAGGCCCGCTCGAGGGTCTGCGGTACGAAGGCGGCCCAGTTGCGCTCGGCGGTTTCGTCGTCGACCAGCTGGCTCTTCACCTCACTCAGGTCGAGGCTCTCCTGGGCCTCGGCGAGGGTCTGGCCCTGGGCGACGGCGGCCTGGGCGTGGGCCACGATGTCGCCGAGGTAGCGGCGGATGAGCTCGAGCTGGTCACGCCCTTCGAACGCTGGCCCGTGGCCCGGCAGGATCCACTCGAAGTCGAGTTCGGCCAGCGCATCGAGCGTGGTCAACCAGCTCGACGGATAGCCGTGGCCGCCGAACGGCAGGGCGTCGAGCAGGTCGCCCGTGATCAACACCTTCTGCTCGGGCAGGTAGACCACGGTATCGCCGCCGGTGTGGGCTCGATGGTAGAAGAGCTCGATCGGCCCCAGTCCGTGGTCGAGGGTGATCCGCTCGGTGTAGCCGAGGGTCGGTGCGAGGATCGTGGTCACCTTCCGCTCTTCGACCATCGTCTTGGTCTCGGCGATGTCGGTAGCGAGTTTGGCCAGGCCGGCTTCGTCGAGCGGCTCGCCCTGGCGGTCGACTCCCTGCTCGAGGCGCGATTCGGCGGCGACGATGGCGTCGACCCACCGTTCTGTGGTGGCTTCGAACTGCGGCTGCGCGCGCTCCGCCACGTCGCGACGGAGCGACTGGTGGCCGATGATCTCGAAGGTCTCGCCGAATCGCTGACGGTAGACGCGATTGCCGAGGGTGTGGTCCTCGTGCCAGTGCGTGTTGATGACCACGCGCAGCGGAGCGTAGGTGCGGGACTGCAGCGCGTCGAGGGCGCGGGTCAGGAAGTCCTCGCTCGCCGGCGCGTCGATCGCCACGATACCGGTGGTATCGACGAGGAACACGGCGTTGGCATCGTTGAACCGTCGAGCGGGCTCCTGGGGTGCAAACAGCACCCCGGGGGCGATCTCGACCAGCGGGGATCCGGGTTCGGGAGAACTCGTCTCCTCCTGGGGCTCGCCGAAGGCCACAGATCCGATGGCGAGACCCAGGAGGGTGAGAACGGAGCGGAGCGGTCGAACACGTGACATCGAGGGAGCCTCCCAGTTGGTTGCAGAGGCGGCCTCTCGCCCCTCTTTCCAGAGTACGGAGAAAGGGCCCTCGAGGTTCTCGGCATTCGCCGCGCTCGACTTACTCGGCGAAGACCTCCTCGATCGGAGTGATCACCACGTCCTCGTCCTCGAGGCCGAGTTCACGGGCTCCGATGATCTGATCCTCGGCCAGCAGTTCCTCCGGTTTCTCGGCGTCGTATGCGATCGGCGAGAAGCTGTCGGCGATCAGGGCCTCGCGCAGGCCGGCCGCGTCCTTGGTGATGATGATCACGGCCAGGTCCTCGGCCGACAGGTGCTGGCGGATGGCGCGGTTGACATCGTCGACGGTCAACGCCGACAGCTTCTCCCGCATGTGGGAGGTGAACTCGCCGATGCCGTACCACTCGGAGTCGAGGGCGTAGCCGAGGTTCTGGTCCTGGGTCGAGGTCATCACGTAGACGTTCTTCATCAGGTAGTCGCGGGTCGACTCGAACTGCTCCTGGGTCAGACCGTCGGTGACGAACTTCTCGAGTTCGTGCAGCGCGATGCGCAGGGCCATGTGGGCGTTCTCCGGCACCACCGGACGAATCCAGACCTCGAAGATCTGCTTCTGCCGAGCGATGTTGGGGTCTGGGAAGAACTGGTACATTCCCCGCGGGAAGGCCTCGATGTAGGCGTAGTCACCGTAGTTCATGCCCCGAATGCGACGGATGCGCTGGTAGAGGTGGGACATCGAGGAGCGGTGCTCACCCAACCAGGCCCGGGCCAACCAGAGGGCCGCGAAGTCCTCGTGCGAGCGCGTGACCTCGATCGGATGTCCGAAGGAGATCGCGGTGGCCCGGGTCTCCTTCTCGAGGATTTCGATCTCGAGACCGGAGGGCTGGCGCGCCGCGGGAGCCGTCGACTCGGCGAGCTTCGCGGTGGCAGGCAGGGCGCCGAGGTGCCCCCCGAGGGCGAGCTTGAAGTCCTCGCCGTACCCTCCCGAGAGGCCGACGGAGAGGCGGTCCCGGGCGTAGGCCTCGGCCACGAAGGCCCGAACGTCGTCGAGGGTGATCGACTCGATGCCGGCCACCGTGCCCAGCGACGGGTGGGCGTAGCGCGAACCGGCGAACAGGTTGGCCTGCAGTGCCTCCTTGCCGAGTTCCTCTTCGTTCTCGGAGCGCAGATCCTGCTTCAGTGCCGTGAGCTGCTGGGCCTTGAGCCGATCGAAGTCCTCCTGGCGGAACCCGGGCTCGGTGAGCATCGGCAGGGCGATGTCGAGGAAGCTCTGCCACTGGTCCCGCGGCAGGACTCCGGTGAAGGTGGTCATCTCCTTGTCGACCTGGGCGTAGAACGCTCCCGCGATCGGGAAGAGCGCTTCGTTGATCTCGGAGATGGTCCGCTCGGCGGAGCCAGCGTCGGTGATCATGCTGGCGGCCAGGGAGGCAAGGCCCTCCTTGCCCACCGGATCGTGGGCCGAGCCGACCGTGAACAGCAGCTTGAAGTCGATCAGCGGCAGTTCGGAAGCCTGTTCGATCGTCGACAGCTCGTCCGGCCAGGTGGGGGTGGCGATCATCGAATCGACCGCCGGCAGGGTGGCGACCTCGGGGGCCAGCGCTTCGTGCGACAGGGTGGTCACCACCAGGCCGGCGTCGACGAAGTAGCGCTGGGCGGCGCTCTGCAGCGTCGCGGTGTCCAACCCGTTGTAGACCCGGTAGATCGCGTTCAGGGTGTCGAAGGAACGCTCGTACGAGACGTAGCGGGCCAGGGTGCCGGCGATCGAGCCGGTGTTGTCGAGGGTCCGGACGAAACCGTTGCGCGCGTTGGCCTTGGCGTCGGCCAGACGCTGGGCGTCGACCGGCTTCTCCCGACTCTGGGCGATGACCTTCAGGATCGCGTCACGCACGGTGAGAACGTCCTTGGTGTCCTTGACCCGGGCGAAGACCGAAGCCAGGGAGGGATCCTTGCTCGACGGCACGTAGGGGAACAGCTGATCGACGATCTGCTTTTCCTCCACGAGTTCCTTGTAGATCTCGGAGGTCTCGCCGAACTCGAGGTCCATGAGCATGTCGAGAGCGGCGCGGTCGGGATTCTCGGTGGAAGCAGCGGGGCCGTGGAAGGCGACGCCGATCCACGGCTGTCCCGGGGTCGGCCACTCGACGTGCCGGTAGACCGGGCCGTTCGGCGGCGGCTCGGTGGGGATCGGAATCGTGGTGTCCTCACCGGCCGCCCAGGGGCCCCAGTACTTCTCGACCATCGGGAAGACGTCGTCCGGCACCACGTCGCCGACGATCACCACCGCCGTGTTGCGGGGGCGGTACCAGCGCTCGAAGAAGGTGCGCGAGTACTCGAACTCGTTGGGCATGTCCTCGATGTCTTCGATGAAGCCCATGGTCGTGTGTTTGTACGGATGCACCGTGAAGGCGCTGTCGCGCTGCGCCTCGAGGATCTTGCGGATCGGGTTGGCGCTGTTCTTGTTGTACTCGCCGAGCACGGCGCGGGCCTCGGTCTTGAAGTCCTCCAGCGAGTAGTCGAGGTTCTGGAACCGATCGGCCTCGACCTCCAGGATCGCTTCGAGATCCTCCTTGGCGAAGGTGGCGTGGTAGTTCGTCAGGTCGTCGGAGGTATAGGCGTTGCGACGAGCCCCGGCCCGGGTCATCAGGGCGTCGTAGTCCTCGGTCGAGAAGTTCGGCGTGCCGCGGAACATCATGTGCTCGAAGAAGTGCGCGAACCCGCTCTTGCCCTCCTCGACCTCGTTGCGCGAGCCGGTCTGGACCGGGATCTGCACCGACACGAGGTTAGGGAAGCTGGTGGGAACCACGATCACCTCGAGTCCATTGTCGAGGGTCTTGACGTGGGCCGTTAGCGGCAGGACGTCGCCTTCCTGCGGTGCGAGGACGCGCACCTCGGAGGCGAAGGCGGTGCTGCCGACCAGCACCGAGAGGGCCAGAAACAGAACGGAACGGACACGAAACATGGTGAGCTCCTTGGGAAGATGGGACTGGGTAGCCCGCGCCCGGGCGCGGTGGCGGGCTCGTCCGGAGATCGCGGGGCGTGCGATCGTGGGTACCGCGCGATTATAGGGAAGAGGCTCGGTCGGGCAACCTGAGGCCCGCGCCAGCGGTGCGCTACAGTCTTCCGGGATGAACGAGGTGCCACCACCGACCGATCGTCAGCGGCTGCGGCGCGTGTTCTCCGAGATCCACGCTAGCCGCAGCTGGGGTGGTGAGGAAGAGTCGGTCTCCGGCCCCGGATCGAGCCGGCAGCGCGCCGCCGCGTTCCTGCCGGATCTCCTCGACTTGGTAGCCCGACTGGAGGTGGGGACGCTGCTCGACGCGCCCTGCGGAGACTTCAACTGGGCCGCACCGCTGGCCGACCGCGTCGCCCGCTACATCGGGGTCGACCTCGTGCCGGAGCTGATCGAGCGTTGCCGCCGCGAGCACGCTGCCGCCCACCGCTCCTTCCACTGCCTCGACATGGTGCACGACACGCTGCCGGCGGCCGATCTCGTGCTCTGTCGCGACGGTTGGGTCCACCTCGGCGAGCCGGACCTCTGGCAGTCGCTGGCGCGGTTTCGAGCCAGCGGGGCGGAGTACCTCCTGACCACGACCTTCGTCGGCGACCGAGCCAATGAGCCGATCGAAAGCGGCGGTTGGCGCCCGCTGAACCTGGAACGGCCGCCGTTCGACTTTCCGCCGCCCCTCGCCGTCGTCGACGAGCGCTGCCTTCACAGCGACGGGATCTACGCCGACAAGCGCCTCGGCCTCTGGCGGCTCTCAGATCTCCCCGGGTAGCCCGGATTCCGTCGCGACGCCCCGGTTTGGTCGCTGGAACCCGCCGCTATCGCTTCGGCCAGGTCCAGGGCGGACGTTCGAAGAGATCGAGGCCGTGCACGAAGGTCTCGCTCAGATCCTTGTCGAGCTCGATGCGGTGGGTGAGAGGGTCCTCCAGAAGTCCGTCGATCAGGGGCCTGGCGTGGGACACCACCCACAGCTGGCTGGCCTCGGCGGCGCGCCGGATCAGGCGTCCTAGGGGAGCGAGCAGATCGGGGTGCAGACTGGTCTCCGGCTCGTTGAGGACCATCAGCCCGGGAGGTCGCGGGGTCAGCAAGGCCGCGATCCAGAGCAGGTAGCGCAGTGTTCCGTCGGACAGCTCCGACTGGGCCAGGGGGCGCAACAGGCCCGGTTGCGAGAAGGTGAGGCCAAAGCGTCCGTCGACGACCTGCACGGAGACCTCGGCGCCGGCGAAGGCGTCTTCGACCGCGGCGCGCAACCCCTCCTCGTCGCCGATCTCGCGGATCGTCTGCCAGGCGGCGGCGAGGTCGCCTCCATCGTCGGCCAACACCGGGGTTCGGGTGCCGATGTGGGGGCGTCGAGCCGGGGCACCGCGGTCAGAGCGGAAGTGGTCGTAGAAACGCCAGGATCGGATCTGTCGCCGCAACTCCAGCACCTCGGGGGCGCGTTCGGGGTCGGCGAGCTGCGGCAGCATGGAGTCGAAACCAGCCAGATTCTGCTCGATCACCTGCCAGCGACCGTCGGCGTCGCGAGCGCGGACCAGGTTGCCGCGCCGATCGACCAGGGTCGAGCGGGGATGCCACCGTTCGCCGTGCCAGATCGCTTCCCGTTTGATCTCGGGATCGTGGCCGAACAGCGTTCGCGGCACCGGGGTCGGGAGCCCGAATTCGATGGCGTAAGAGAAGGGGTCACCGGCGAAACCGAGGCGCAGGTGGACCGGCTCCCGCCTCGGGCCACCCTGCACCGGATGGTCGCCCGCCTTGACCGCCCGGGCGAAGGACTCCGGCCCGGCCCAGAGTACCGATTCGAAACCTCCCTCGGCGGCCAGAGAGCTGGTGGCGGAGCCGTGCGCGGTAGCCGCCAGCAGTCGAAGACTGCGGTAGAGGCTGGATTTGCCGGAGCCGTTGGCGCCGGTGACCAGGTTGAGCCGACCCAGAGGGAGCGTGAGGTCCCGCAGCGAGCGGTAGTTCGCTACGGCCAGGGTGTGGAGCACGCCTCAGCCCGTCTTGCGGTGGAGCCAGTCGGCGAACCCCGGGGTGAGGCGCCGGCTCCAGGCGAAGAGTCCCATCATCGGGGGCATCACGACCTCGGCCCGATTGCGCTCGATGGCGCGCACGGTGGCCCGGGCCACCTCGTCGGGCGTGAGGGTGCGGACCAGCAGTCGGGCCAGCCGCGGCAGGTCGGCCTCGGGATCGAGCTCCGCCTTGCCCACGAAGGGGGTGTCGACGATGCCGGGACAGATCCAACTGACCCCGACCCCCCGATCGAGGACTTCGAGGCGCAGCGCGGCGAGGTAGGCGTTGGACGCTGCCTTCGAGGCACAGTAGGCCGAGGCCAGGCGGTGAGGGATCAGGCCGGCGGACGACGTGACGCCGACGACGTGTCCGCCGGAACCCTGGCCCGCGGCCTCCAGCAGGTGGGGCAGGGCCGCGCGCACCGTGCGGGTCATCCCCACGTAGTTGATCCCGATGGTGGTCTCCACGTGCTCGGCGGGCTGCTCTTCGACCAGGCCGTAGCGACCCAGACCGGCGTTGGCTACGACGACCTGGAGCCCGCCGAAGGTCTCGACGGTGCGCTCGACAGCAGTCTGCACGGCGGTCTCGTCGCGGACATCGGCCGCCACCACCAGGGCCTCGCTGCCGGTGGCGGCGATCTCCTCCGCCAGGTCGGTGAGAGCTGATTCGGTCCGAGCGAGCAGCGCCACCCGGGCCTGGCGGGCGGCGAGTTCGAGGGCGATCGAGCGGCCGATGCCCGAGGAGGCGCCGGTGACGAGACAGGGAGTTCCGGGCTGGATCTTCATGTCGGGAAGCTACCCGTGCCTGCGGGCGCCGTCAACCCGAACCCGGTCCGGTCCAGGTCGGGCCGCGCCGTCGGTGGATGGTCCAGCTGTCGACGATCCGATCGCCCCGGACCACCAGAAACTCGTCCCAGCAGGCCACCGTCAGACAGCTGTGGTTGGGCAGGATGCGCAGCGGGGTGCCCACCGGGCAGGGCCGGGACAGGAACCCGTGTTCCTGCGACAGGGCCGTGAGCCGGAGGTCGGGATCGAGTCTGGCCGCATCGTAGTCGGCGAAGACCTCGCCGAAGGCAGGCCCCGCACGCCAGCCCGGTCCCGGATCCTTGGACAGGGCGAGGGCACCGGCATCGCAGACGGCGTGCGCCGAGCTCGACGAGATCACGCTGCTGACCACCGTCACCGCGCACTCCGCCGTGGTGCAACTGCCGAGCGCGACCTGGGTGAAGTCGTAGAGCGCGTAGTTTCCCGGTCGGGCCTCGTCGATGCCGTCGAGATCCTCGACCACGCTCATCCCCGGGGTCGATCCGAGGGACAGGGCCGGCACCTCGAGACCTTGCTGTCGCAGACGGCGGGCGGCGTCGAGGAGTTGGTCGCGTCCCTGGTTGGCGGCGGCCAGGATCTGCTCGCGTCCCGGCGTGTGGTAGGTCTGTCCTTCGTGGGTCAACAGCCCCTCGAAGCGCAGGGTGGCGTGCGAGGAGAGACGCCGTGCCAACTCGACGAGCAAGGGATCGGTCGCCTCGAGCCCCGAACGGTGGTAGCCCGGGTCGACCTCGAGCCAGACCCGGAACGGGACACCCCGCGCCGCCAGCGCCTCGAGCCCCGCCGTCGAATCGACCACCAACTGCAGGGAGCCCCGACCAGCCAGGGTTTCGATCTCGTCCATCCGGGGTGGGATCACCGGGAAGGCCCAGGTGAGGTCGTCGATCCCGGCCTCCTGCAGGACGGCGGCCTCCTCCAGGGTAGCCACCGTCAGGCCCTCGGCGCCGGCCGCCAACTGCAGTCGCGCGATCTCGACGCACTTGTGGGTCTTGAAGTGGGGTCGCAGCCGCACGCCGAGCTTCCGGCAGCGGGCCGCCATCCGCTCCAGGTTGCGCTCGAGCCGGTCGAGGTCAAGGACCAGACAGGGGGTCGGGAGGTCGGCCAGGCGTTCGGGGAGCATCCTCCCCATCGTACGTCGTCGCTACTGAATCGAGAACGACACCGTCAGCATGTAGTAGACCGGCACCGGCTCGCCGGCCTGGCGGGCCGGTTCGAACTTCCACTGCGCCACCGTGGAGACTGCCGATTCGGTGAGGCCATGGGGCAGCCCTTTGAGCACCTTGACGTCGGCGACGTCGCCCTCTTCGTTGACGATGGTCTGCAGAATGACCACCCCTTCGACCCGCGCGATGCGGGCGTCCTCCGAGTAGAGGGGCTGGGGAGCGTGGATCTTGATCGGCGCGCTGACGTCGCCCCCGACCTGCAGGGGGTCTCCATGGCCGAGTCCGGCGGGAGCCTCTGGCACGCTGAACACCAGGTCGCTGACGGGCAGGTCGAGGTCCGGAGCCTCGATCAAGGTCTCACGCTCGATCGGTTCGGGCTCGTCGGGGGTGGGGTCGGGGACCGGGATCTTCTTCTTTTTCTTCTCCGGAATCTCCTGCACCTGCTGCTGCTTGGGAGGCGGCGGCTTGAAACGGACCTGCTGGACCACGAAGACCTTCTGGTCGCCGGTGGCGACGTGCTGCGGGGCTCTGGACTTGGGCAAGGTCACCACCAGCAGGATCAGGTGGGCCACCACGGCCACGATCACCGCTCGCTTGAAGGTGCGATCGTCGTTGGCGTGTAGGCGCTCCAGCTCCTGGTAGGCCGGATCCAGCGGGTTGAAACCGCCAAAGCGTTGCGCACGCGTTCCGAGTTCGACTCTGGGTTGTTGGTTGTCCATTGGATTCTGTCTTCCCCCGTCAGGGGGGTGTACGCACCGGCGCAGGGCCGAGTTTCCTCATCCCTCTCAACAAGGTGGACCCGCTCTGGTATTTCAGCTCGTCGCTCCCTCCCCGGGGCGAGTCCGGCCTGGCGTCGAGGATCCTGGCTCGCCGGTGCTTCGGTGGCGGCTGCGGCAGGAGGCGGAGATCTTGTCGCCGCAAGCGCTAGACTATCACCGAAATGGAGCTTCGATGACCGTCACTCTGACCACGCTGCTCGGCCTCGGCGCCCTTCTCGGCACCCCGTCCGGACCGGCGGTGAGCTCGCCGCCCTGGAAGGCGGTCGAGCTCGAGGCCTCGAAGCTCGGAATGAAGGCGCGGTCGTCGATCCAGGTCGAACCGTTGTCGGCCGCGGCGCGGAGCGAACTGATCGAGGTCGAGAGCCATCGCGAAACCCCGGCGGGCCCCTCCGGGCTGCTGTTGACCGAAGAGACTCGATTTGCCGGACGGGATTCCCAGACCCGCATCTGGTTCGATGGTCGCGACGGCACCAGCCAGCAGCGCGAGGTCCTGGAGACGGGCAAGCGGGAACGGCGCAAGGTCAATCGATTCACCGACACCGGGGTGTTCACCCTGCGGGTGTATCCCACCCGCGAACAGAGTGGCCAGGCCCCCAGCTCGTGGACCGACCGCAGTGAAACCTTCTACCCCTTCGCTGAGCTGGGTCGTCCAGACGCCACCCGGCCGGTGATCGAGCCCGGAGCCTTGATCTATCTGGTCGCGGCCGGAACCCTGCGCCGGGTAGGGGAGAGCGAGGTGTTCTACGCCTTCTCGGACAAGCGCATCCTGCCGGTCGAGGCGCGGGTGGTGCGCAACACCTGGGTGGGAGCGGAGTACGACCTGGTCACGCACGGCAAGAGCCGTCGCATCGAGAACCCGCAGCATCCGGCCCTCGAAATCAGACTCTCGCCGAGCGGGGTCGATGACGACGATATGAAGATTCTCGGACTCCAGGGTGAGGTGACTCTGCTGGTCGACCCGGAGTTGCGCATCCCCCTCGAGGTCTCGGGTCGCGTCAAGTTCCTCGGCCGGGTGACCATCCGCCTGCAGAAGGCCGTCGTCGACTAGGCCGGACGCCACCCACCCATCTGGTACAATGGGCGCGCCCTCGTTGTCGAGGGTCCCGCTTGGATCCCACCAGAGGTGATCGTCACTGCGACGCCTCGGGACCGAGACGAACAATTCTAAGCGAAGCGACGGTTCCCGTCGTGGGTCGGAAACCGCCCGGTGCGGCGCGAGGTGCCTCGCGCGAGCTGGGTCCGGACGATCCCCGCCGCTCGTCTCACTCTCCTTGCGGTCGAGTCCGAAACCAGGATGCCCGAAAGGAGACGAGCATGAGCGAACGACAATCCCCGAGACGCCCTCGCAAGATCACGGTCCCCTGGGTGGCGGAGGCTCCGGCACGGAGCGACAAGCTGGTCATGGCCACTGCCTACGACTTCTCGCAGGCACGCCAGGTCGAGGCGGCTGGCGTCGACCTGGTGCTGGTGGGGGACTCTCTGGCCATGGTGGTCCTCGGCCACGACGACACCCTGTCGGTCACGGTCGACGAGATGCTGCACCATGTCAAGGCGGTGCGGCGGGGGCTCGATCACGCGTTGCTGGTGGCCGACATGCCCTTCGGGTCGTTCCACGGCCGTCCCCACACGGCGGTGGCGGAGGCGATCCGCTTCGTCAAGGAGGGCGGCGCCCAGGCGGTCAAGATCGAGGGGCGGCGACCGGAGCTGATCCAGGCGATCGGCGCGGCCGAGATTCCGGTGATGGCGCACCTCGGTTTGACGCCGCAGTCGATCCATCGGTTCGGCGGCTTCAAGGTGCAGGGGCGCGGCGACGAGGCCGCCCGAGCTCTGGTCGAGGCCGCGCGCGAGGTCGAAGCGGCGGGAGCCTTCGCCCTGGTCCTCGAGTGCGTGCCCAGCCAGTTGGCGGCGGAAGTGACCGCGGCAGTGTCGATCCCCACCATCGGCATCGGGGCCGGTCCAGAGTGCGACGGGCAGGTGCTGGTCTACCACGACCTGCTGGGACTCGAAGAACGGATCGCGCCGCGCTTCGTGCGGCGGTACGCCGAGCTGGGCCTGGCGGGTCGCGAGGCGATCGCCGCCTGGGCCGAAGATGTCCGCCGGGGCCGGTTCCCCACGGCGGAGGAGTCGTACGCCGATCCCAGCCGGTCCGAGGAGAGCGTGGGTCGGCTGTATGGTTGAGTTCGAGGTCGAGTCGGACGCTCCGACGGCGAGCCTGCCGACGGTGGTCGACGCGGCGGCGCTGCGTCAGGCCGTGGCGGAGTTGCGACGGGGAGGCCAGCGCATCGGCTTCGTGCCGACGATGGGCGCGCTGCACGCGGGGCACCTTTCGCTCGTCGAACTGGCTCGCCAGCACGCCGACCGGGTGGTGGTGTCGATCTTCGTCAATCCGACCCAGTTCGGCCCCGATGAGGACCTCGATCGGTACCCCCGGACGCCAGAAGCCGACGCGGCCTTGCTCGCCGGCGCCGGCTGCGATCTGCTCTTTCTCCCCGCTCCCGAGGTCCTCTATCCCAACCCGGAAGTCGCCGACCGCGCGGCGGTCGAACCGGGTAGCGCTGCCCGAGGGCTCGAAGGCGCTCGCCGACCCGGACACTTTCGGGGGGTAGCGACCGTGGTCTGCCAGCTCTTCCACCTGGTGACCCCCGAGGTCGCAGTCTTCGGCCGCAAGGACGCTCAACAGCTGGCGGTGATCGAGCAGTTGGTGCGCGACCTGCACCTGCCGGTCGAGATCGTGGCGGGCGAGACGGTCCGTGAAGCCGACGGGCTGGCCCTCTCCTCGCGCAACCGTTACCTGGCTCCGAGCGAGCGCCAGGCCGCCACCGTCCTGTCCCGCGCCCTGGTCGCGGCGCGACGCGCCATCCGCGACGGCGAGACCTCGGCGGCCCGGGTGCGCCGGCTGCTCGAAAGGACGATCGCCGCCGAACCGCGGGTTCGTCTCGACTACGCCGAGGTGGTGGATGCCGACAGCTTTTCCCCGGTCGACGAGATCCACGATCGCGTCGTCCTTCCGCTCGCCGCCTTTCTCGGCGAGACCCGCTTGATCGACAACTTCGCTCTCGATCCCCAGGCCCTGCGGGCCGAGGCCTCGGGAGCTCTTTCGCCGACCGAAAAGGAGATCCCATGCAGCGCATGATGATGAAGTCCAAGCTCCACCGTGCCACCGTGACCGGAGCCGACCTCGAGTACGAGGGTTCTGTGACCCTCGACCCGCACCTGATGGAGGCTGCCGAGATCCTGCACAACGAGCGCGTCGAGATCTACGACGTGACCAACGGCAATCGGTTCGCCACCTACGCCATCCCCGGCCGCCCCGGCGCCGGCGAGGTCGTACTGAACGGCGCCGCCGCCCATCAGGTCACACCCGGCGACCTGGTGATCCTCTGTACCTACGGGTACTACGACGACGTGGCGGCCCGCAACCACACCCCGACCGTGGTGTTCGTGGACGAGCACAACCGACCGGCCGAGCGCCGCGGCGAGAAGCTCCCCGCCTGACTTCCCTCCAAGCGCCCCCGCGGCAGCGGGGGCGTGCTAACTGAAGGTGGAGATCTCTCTGCTCGGTGAGGTCTGGCTCACCAAGCAGAGAGGTCTCCACTTTCAAATCCGTCCAAGAAGATCGCCGAGGTATAGAAGTACACCGCCCCTGGACCCGGGATCGTGCCCTCCTCGGGGGAGCCCACCACCAGGGTGCTGTGCCGATAGGCCACCGCGGCGCCGAACTGCTTCTCGTTGGCGACATCCGACGCCTGAAGAGTGCCGCCGGCACTCCATACCCCGAGCTCATCGCGATCGAACAGGTACACCGTGCCCGAGTCCTGGCCGCCGGTGTCGTCCTTCGGGGCGCCCACCGCCACCTGCAGACCGTCGATCGCCACCGCCTTGCCGAAGTCGTCGGCACCTGCGACCGGTAGGGGGTGCAGCCCGCTCACGTCCTGGATGAGGATGCGGCCGTCGCCATTGGCGCTGGCGTGGGGCGCCCCGTACACCTCGATGTACTCGTTGAAGTACTTGGTGACCGCCACGGAATCTCCGAAGACCTCACCGCCGACGGGCGGGCTGGCGTCGCGGCTGGCCGGTACCCAGCTGGTGACGATCTGTCCGCGGCCGAAGTGGCACGCCGAGCCGGCGTTGTTCGCGGTCTGGTCGTCCTGGGGCGCTCCGGCGAGCAGGCTGTCACCACGGACCGCGATCGCGTTCCCCAGGTTGCCGCCCTGGTTGTCGCACTCATCCGGATCCGGCGCGGCTTCAGGCTCGAACAGGAGCGGGACGTCCCAGACCAGGTCCGACACCCGCCGCAGTAGGTACACCGTGCCGCGGGCACTGGCCCCGAAGGGGGCACCGACCCCCAGTACGGTCTGCTCGGGGTTCATCCCCTCGTCGGGGATCGAGATCCCCAGGTCGACGGCGGTGCCAAATGCATCGGCTGCCACCGAGACGGCGGTCGGAAGGAACTTCTGGGTCTCTTCCCACTGGCTGGTCGTGCCATTCCACTCGAAGAGGTAGACGGCGCCGGCGTCGTTGCCGACATCGTCGTCCCAACGGGCGCCGACGGCGATCAGATCACGCTCCACCGAGACGTCGAAACCAAACTCGTCGAAGTCGTCGGGCAGGCTCGCGGTGAGCTTCTGGGTCTCGCTCCAGCTGCCGTTGGCGTAGCGAAAGACGTAGGCGGCACCAGCGTTGGTGCCCTCCTCGTCGTCGCCGGGAGCGCCGATCACCGCCCATGGGCCCCAGACGTCGACGGCCGCTCCGAAACGATCGAAGTTGTCGGGGTCCGAAGCCGCGACCCGTTGCTCGGGACCGGGTGGTTGGGAAAGGACCGCTGTAGCGAGTAGGAGGCTGGCCAGCGTCCATTGGACGCAGCACCGCCACCGGTACCCAGGGAGCCTGCCGGAACGTCTGATCATCGGATCCTCCTCTCGGGCAGCGTCGGTGCCGGGCCGGCGGTGCCACGCGTCGTGGGATCGGTCGAGGTGCGAGGAACCATCCTGCCATAGGCGCGAGAGATTGTCGATTGACGATAGGATCCGGGCATGAAGTCCTCTGCTTGCCTCCTCCGGCGAACCCTCTGGTGGGGACTCGCCGCCCTGGGGCTGGTCCTCCTGCTCTCGGCGCCCGTCCACTCTCAGGAAGCGAGCGTCCTCTTCGTGCTCGACCTCTCCGGCAGCATGTGGGGGCAGGTCGAGGGTGAACCGAAGATCGAGATCGCTCGCCAGGCCCTGCGCGAGGTCGTGCACGACCTACCGGGGTACGTTGACCTCGGGGTCGCGGCCTACGGTCACCGTAGCAAGGAGGACTGCGACGACATCGAGGTCGTGGTGCCGCTCGGTAGCCAGACCGCAGAGGAGCTGGTGTCCACGGTCCACCGGCTCGAGCCCCGTGGCCAGACTCCCCTGTCGCGGGCGCTGCTGCTGGCGTTCGACGAGGTGGCGATGCGCCGGGGGTCGGTGCACGTCGTCCTCATCAGCGACGGCGAGGAGACCTGTGGCGGCGACCCCTGTCAATTGATGGGCGAGCTGCGTGCCGCCGGCAACCGGGTGCAGTACCACGTCATCGGATTCGACGTCACCGACGACCAGGGTGAGCAGTTGCGGTGCGTCGCCCGCGCCGGGCGCGGTGAGTACTACGCCGTGAGCGATCTCGACTCGCTGTCGCGAGCGCTCTCGACCGTTCGCCGCAAGGTCCTGGAAGCGCTGCCCGAGTAGCCTGCCGGTCAGGGCACCGCACTGCCTTCGAAACGGAGGCGCGCATCCTCGAGCTCCAGCAGGTCGCCGAGTTCGAAGAGGTTGCGGTAGCCGTAGGCCCACAGGGTAGCGAAGGTGGGCAGGTTGAGCGCCGCCGGAGGCAGCTTGGTGGGGAAGGGCTGCTCGTCGTTGGTGAAGTTGTTGTTGCAGTAGATGTAGATCGGTCGATCGGGGTCGCCGATCACCCGCTGCAGGCTCTCACTGGTGAGGTCAGAAAAGTTGAGGTGCACGGCGCCGGCCAGGTGCATCTGCTCGAAGGCGGCGGCGCTTCGGGTGTCGAGCAGGACCGCTTCGGGTCGCTTCGAGAGGACGAGGAAGTCCTCGATCGAGAGCAGTCTGCCCTCTCGCTCGGTCATCGCCTCGCCGGCCACTTCGAGGAACGCGGCGGCGTCGATGCTCGCTTGCGTAGGCGCCTGCGGCTGGGCGAACCCGTAGGAGGCTACCAGCAGCAGCGTCAGGGAGAGGGTGGTGGTCAGGGTGCGAGTGGACATGGCGGCCTCCTTTGCAGGCTTTCATGAGCACAGCGCGTGCCAAGTGGAGAATCAGTCGCTGACCGGGGTGTAGAACTCGGTACCGTGGATCGGCCGGGAGATCTTGGCGATCAGATCCTCGAGGTCTTCGCTCTTGTGCACGAAGTCGATATGGCGCGTGTCGACCACCAGCAGGGGAGAGCGATCGTAGTAGTGGTAGAAGTGGTGGTAGGCGTCGATCAACTCGGCCAGGTACTTCTCGGAGATGTTCTTCTCCATCGGCCGCTGGCGGCGCCCGATCCGTTCCATGCAGGTCTTGACGTCGGCCACCAGGTAGACCACCAGGTCGGGGGTTCGGACCTGTGGCTCCAGCAGCTCGTAGAGCTTGTTGTAGAGTGCCAGTTCGTCGTCGGTCAGGTTGAGGTAGGCGAACACCCGGTCCTTCTGGAAGGCATAGTCCGAGATCACCAGACGATCGAACAGACCCCGCTGCAGGAGATCTTGCTGCTGCTTGAACCGTGACAGCAGGAAGTACAGCTGGGTCTGGAAGGCGGTGCCGGGGCGATCGCGGTAGAAATCCGCCAAGAAGGGGTTGTTGACGTCCTCGAGCAGTTTGACGCCCTCGAACCGCTCGCTGAGCATCTCGACCAACGACGTCTTCCCTACCCCGATCGGCCCTTCGATGGTCAGGTAGGAGAAGGGGAGAGCCGGTTTGTCGCTCACGATGCTCCGTTCCCGGTCGCCGTCAAGCCGAGGCGGCGACTGGCCGCTCCACCCGGTTGTAGAGAGTGTCGCGCTCGACCGGCTCGAACCCGGCCTCGCGTACGATGCGCTCGAGTTCGGACCGCGACATCTTCTGCTCGGTCGAGGCACCGGCCATGTGGTAGATCGTCTCCTCGACCACGGTTCCGTCGATGTCGTTGGCTCCAAAGGAGAGCGACACCTGGGCGAGCTTCGGGGTGATCATGATCCAGTAGGCCTTGATGTGCGGGAAGTTGTCGAGTACCAGGCGAGCCGTGGCCAGATGGCGGAGGTCCTCGGTCCCGGTGGTGTGGTACTTCAGCCCCATGTAGTTGTTCTCGGGGTGGTAGGCGAGTGGGATGAAGGTGTTGAACCCGCCGGTGTCGTCCTGCAGCGTACGCAACCGCATCAGGTGGTCGACCTTGTGTTCGATCCCTTCGACGTGCCCGTACAGCATCGTGGCGTTGCTCTTCAGGCCGAGTTGGTGGGCCTGTCGGTGGACCTCGATCCACTCGTTGGCGTCGAGCTTGCCGTCACAGATGATCTGGCGGACCTCCTCGTGGAAGATCTCCGCCCCGCCCCCCGGCAACGAACCGAGCCCGGCCTCGCGGAGTCGCACCAGGACCTCCTCGATCGACAGTTTGTGCAGCTTGGCGAAGAACCCGATCTCGATCGCGGTGAAGGCCTTCAGGTGGACGTCGGGGAACCGTTGCTTCAGACCGCGCAGCATCTCCTCGTACCAGGGGAGGTCGAGTTCGGCGTGCAGACCGGACACGATGTGGAACTCGGTCACGGCATTGCCACCCTGTTGCGCCGCGTGCTCGTAGACCTCCTCGTGCGACATCTTCCAGGCGTGGGCCTCGCCGGGCAGGGCGGCGAAACTGCAGAACTTGCAGTTGTAGGTGTAGACGCAGAGGTTGGTGGGATTGATGTGGCGGTTCAGATTGAAGTAGGCGATGTTGCCGTGCCGCTCGCGACGGACCACGTTGGCCAGTTGGCCCAGGTGGAGCAGGTCGGGAGTCTCGAAGCAGAGGGTCGCGTCGGCCGCGTCGAGACGCACGCCGTCGCGGACCTTGGCGGCCAGGTCCCGCAGCGGAGAGGGAAAGTGAGAGGGGTCGAGTGCGCTTCGCATAGAGACGGGATTATAGCCGCTCACCGAGTCGTAGCAGGCCGAGTCTGGTCCGGCGGTCAGGCTTCGAGCAGAAGGTCGCGGTAGCGCCACTCCAGGCCCGCCAGCCCGCCGACGAAAAGGGCTTCGCCCGCCGTGTGAGCCAGGCCCCAGAAGCTAGCCTGGTCGAAGTAGAGGATGGTCCAGCGGATGCAGAGGACTGCCCAGGCGGCGTTGGCGACGATCAGCAGCAGGATCAGGGCGCGGGGCCTTCGGACCCGGCGCGCCAGGGAGAGGGAGTAGAGGCCGTAGCCGAGGTTGCAGACCCCCATCAGCAGCACGAGTTGCCGCGGCAGCTGGTACCACGGGGTCAACCAGGGGCCTCCGATCAGCAGGATCAGGCCCACCAGGGCCCCGGCCGAGCCGTCCGTCCAGAGAAGTCGCTTCTGCCACATGGTGATCTCTCGATTCGTCCTCGGGGAGCCGCTCCCTGCGACCTGACGAGCGGGAAGCCTACCTCAGTCTAGCGAGGAGCGAAGCCCCACGGTACGGCGGAGAAACCGTGGCGCTGGCGCCAGGCGCTCAACTGTCCCCCGTGGTGGCCCTCGTGGAACACCAGACTCTGCAGGTGGTGGCCGAGGGTCGGCTGGCTGGTGGCGAGCAGGGGGTCGGCGAGCGGTCGAGCCAGGCCGTCGGTCGGCAGATTCGCCAGGGCTCCATCGCGCTCGGAGCCGGTCGCTCGCAGACGGTCGCGCACGGTGGTGGGAGCGAGATCGTAGGCCGCGGCCGAGGCCCGGGGGCGGGCACCGGGGCCGAAGTCGGCGAGTAGTACGGCGAAGTCTTCGGGCAGAGCGTCGGCCTGCAGGAGATGGAGGAGGTAGTGGTCGGCGAGAAGGAGGTGGCCCAGGATCCACGCCGGGTGGGTCTCGCCCTCGTGGTCCTGTCGGCACCAGTCGATCTTCTCGAGGTCGTCGGTCATCGACAGGGTTTGGCGGCGCACCAGGTGCAGGGCCCAGGCGAGGGGTCGGGACGACGAGAGGGATTCGGTCGGCGTTGCGCTCATGGGGGCGATTCTACGGGCGCGATATCGGCGTCGCCTCCAAGGGGTGCTGCGGGTCGACCAGGGCATCGAACTCGGAAGGTGGGTCGAGGTCGAGCCGGGTGAATTCGCTCCAGGCCACGTAGGTGGGTTCGCTGCTGCCACCGAAGACCAGCAGGCCGCCGTTGCGCTCTCCCAGGTCACCCCGAGCTTCCAGGGCGAGGGACTCTCCGCCGTGGAGGTGGAGCCGGAACCCGTCGGCGTCGGCCCGTCGTTCGAGCGACGCGATCTGGCCGAAGGGGATCGAGTAGTGGATCCCGGCGGCGGGAGCATCGAGGGTCTCGGTGGTCTCGCTCTCGTCGAGGTCGTAGACCAGCTGTCCCCGGAGGACGGTGCCGTCGCCGAGAGTGATGCTGCCGGTCACCAGGCTGCCGGGGAGATAGGTCTCGTAGGAGGCGAGTTCCCCTTCGTCCTCCAGATCGACCCGCTGGATGGAAGACCAGGAGACCAGGACCCGACCGTACCGTGGGTCGTCGACGTAGACGCCGCGATGGTCGACTCCGGTTTCGCGGGTTCCGCTCAACCCCATCTCTCGTCCGTCGCGCAGCACCACCTGTACGCCGTCTGCACCGTGGCGTGCGATCGAGCGGATCGTGTCGTAGGGCAGGCTGACGGGGCCCTCCGCGGTAGCCCCGTCGAGTTGGTCCGTCACCAGGCTGTCCTGCCGGTTCCACTGCAGGGGTCCCGCGAACACCGCCTGTCGAGTGTAGACGCGACCGAACAGGGGAGCGGGGGCGCTTCCTGCCTCCGGGGGAGCGAAGAACTCGATCGAACGGATCTGGCGGCTGCCGAGGTCGGTGACACCCCGGTCCTCGTCCCAGATGCGCAGACCGTCGTCGAAGTCGCTGGCCTCCAGTCGGTCGAGCTGGAAGACCGTGCCGCTCTTGGTCGTGACCCGCACCTCCACCGCATTGGCCTCGATGCGACGGAGATCTCCGAAGCGCGCCATGAAGAAGCGACCGAGGTCCCGCTGCCGCTCCCGCGAAGCGAGCTCGAGCCCGAGGAACCGGATCGGCCGGCGTTCGGTGGTCGCGGACTCCGGGGCGTGGGAGGCCCAGACGTTGAGGCTCTTGCGGCCGTTGAACGTATGGTGCCAGAGCGCCTCTTCGTCACCGCCGAAGCGCAGCCGGCCCTCGAACTCGACGCCGTCGAGCCGGGTGACCCGGCCGTAGAGGAAGCCGCTGAGCGACACGGTGGAGTCCGTCGTCAGGGCCGTGGTCTCCGGGGGGAGCGGTGCCGGGCTCGGGGGTGAGACAACCTCCTCCGACCTCCCGGCGAGGAACAGGACGAGGGCCGCCCCGAGGACGACGCAGAAAGCACACAGCAGCAAGAGTCTGTTCATGGTTCGAACTCCCTGGGGTCGCCGCGCACCATCGACCGACCCGGTCGACGGTGGTCTCCCCGGCTCGGTCGGCGCTGGGTCGCGCCGTGCCCGTGCGGCGATGGCGGCCAGTCTGCGGACCGATCGTGACCAGAAGATGGCTCGGCCGAGGCACGGGAGTGCCCGGGTTCGCCGGGTGTTCGCGGGGCTCCTAGCCCTCGAGGTGGGTCATCTCGTACAGGGAGAACTGCTCGACCAGGCCTTCGGTCGCAGCCTTGTAGGCCAGCAGGTGGTCGTTCGCCATGTGGGCCTGCCACTGTTCTCGCGACTCCCAGTTCTCGTAGAACATGAAGTGGGCTGGGTTCTCGTGGTCCTGATGCAGATCGTACTGCAGGCACCCGGACTCGGCGAGCGTTGGCGCCACCAGCTTCTCGAGCTCGGCTTGGACGCGGTCGACAGCGTGGGCCTTGGCGGTGATGTGGGCGACGATGGTGAGCTTGGGCATGGTGAGATTCTCGGTTCGTTCGGTTCGATGGGTGGACGGAGGCAACGGCCTCTAGGAAGACGACACGAGGGCCGCCTCGACGCGGTCGATCTGCGCCAGATGCTCGAGCGAATGGACCTTGACCCCGATGGCGAAGGCCCGCCAGTGCAGTCGCTCGATCCACTCGAGGACCTCGGGCTTGCCATCGTCGGCCGCGACCTTGAGGACCATCACGATCGGGATCTCTCGGGGCGTTGCCGCGTCGTCGCCGCGCGCCAACTCGTGCAGGAAGTCGCGGTGCACGGTACGGAGTTCAGTTACCCGTTCGGCCCAGCCGCGAGCCTGCGGGTCGGGCGAGAGGATGCCGGCGGGAATGGCCTCGCCCGGATCCTGGCCGGAGAGTGCCGCCCGCAGCTGACCGACGGCTGGGCGGTGGCTTTCGATCAAGTGGTCGACGATCTCGTGCAGGCTCCACTGGTCCGGCGTGGGGCGTGCACCGGCCGTGCCGGGATCGATGGTGTCCAGTCTCCGTTCCAGTTGCTCGAAGGTGCGGGCCACGGCCCGGTAGACGGCCGCCGAATCGGCTGACGTTCCCTTGCGGTCGAGGTAGGCCAGGGCGCGTTCCTGTTCGGGTCTCATACGTCCTCCAAGGTGGGGTCGGCTCGGGCCGCGTCCCGATCGGTACCGAAGTGGTCGGCGAGATGGCGCAGCCGGCGCCGGGTCTCGGCTCGGAAACGACGGGCGAACCAGGGCTCCAGGAGTCCGGCGGCCCAACGCGGCCAGACCTCGAAGCGAAACTTGTAGCTGACGCGGGTCGAGGCGTCAGCGGCGGGCCGTTGGGTGATGGAGGCGACGAACCGGTCGAGGCACCAGGGACCCTGGGTCATCTCGACCGCCGCCACCGTGGGACGCTGGAAGCTGATGTAGACGGTTCGCATCCCGAAACCTCCGTTCCGCCAGTGGGCGGCGCAGTAGGTCGAGACCCCGACCGCCGCTCGGTCGGCGCCGGACTCGATCTCGGCGCGGCGCAAGAAGGGGTCCCACTCGAGTCGCCGATCGTAGTCGTGCACCAGATCGAACACCTCCTCGGGCGGGGCGGCGACGAGCACGCTCTCCTCGATGCGACGACTCATGCGGCCTCGGGGCACCAATCGGCCGCGCGGGGGAAGGGTCGTTGGGTAGGGAGGATCGAGGTCATGACCGCAGCTTACCGGAGTGCCGCGTTTCTGCGAGCCGAGGACGTGACCTCAATCGCCCTCTTTTCGATGGTAGATGCCGCGCCCGGGCAGCGCCCGGAAGGGTTCGAATCCCTGCCCTACGGTCACCACCGAACGACAGTCGACGGGTCGTGCCTGAAGGGCCTGGAACTCGAAGAGGGCGTCGTCGATCTCCGCACGGTCGTCGGCACTCTCCTCGGCGAGCATAAAGTGGAACGTAGCGGCGTCGGGAGTGGCTTGGTCGAGGGTCACGGCCCGCAGGTTGGGCGAGATCCCGCCGTAGAGGGCTTGCACCATACAGAGGACGTACCAGTTCTCGAGTTCGGATCGGGGAGAGTCCACCGGCTCAGTATCTGCGATCTTCGGGTCCAGAGCCAGGAAATAGCCCGCGAGCCGGAGCCGTAGGTTCTGATGACCCAAGTAAAGGAGCCCATCCGTGATCCGACTCGAAGAGCGCAACGACGTCACCCCCATCTGCCCCCACTGCGAACGCCCCCAGCGCGAGCTCTCGTACCGCTCCGCCACTTCGACCTTCGGCAAGCGCTACATCTACTTCTGCCAGCACTGCAAGAAGGTCCTCGGGGTGTCTCACCGCAAGGGCTTCTGGATGGGCTGAGACTCCGACTCGGCGGAGAGCCGGCCGGCGCTGCGGCACTGAGGGTTCGTCGGAGGCTCACTCGCCCTCGGCGCCGAGGCGCCGGTCGAGCAGCTGCCGCACCGCCTGATTGGGAGCCCGGCTCCGGGCTGCCGCGCGGTGGCGCTCGGCCTGCTCCGAATCACCGAGCCGCCGGTACAGGTCGGCGCGAACCGCGGACCAGAGGTAGCTGTCGGCGAGCCACTTCGGCGGCTCGAACTCGTCGAGCACGGCCAACCCCGCCGCCGCGCCTTGCCATTCGGCGGTGGCCACGGCGCGGTTGAGCCGATGAACGGGCGAAGCCTGCATCCGTTCGAGCCGGGCGTAGTAGCGTGCGATCTCCGACCACCGGGTGTCGGCCAACGTCGGAGCCAGGCAGTGCTCCGCCGCGATGGCGGCCTC
The DNA here is from genome assembly GCA_030429235.1 of Thermoanaerobaculia bacterium. GTDB lineage: Bacteria > Acidobacteriota > Thermoanaerobaculia > Multivoradales > JAIOJS01 > JAIOJS01. Next base: position 321,252 of record JAUIDB010000001.1, read on the forward strand.
CGCGTGGTAGGGCGAGAAGTGGTCACCCTGCGCGGACTCCGCCAGGTACTCCAGGCCCAACTCGATCTCCGCTGGATCCCACTGCCGACGATCCTGCTGTTCGAGGAGCAGGAGGGCACCCCTGGCGTCGTGTCGCGACGCCAGGCGAGCCGCGTGGAGGTGCATCAGAGCCAGCAGGGCCAGCGTGGCGGGCGTTCGTCCACTCGGGTGGTGGATCAACACCGTGGTCAGGCGAATGGCCTCGCGGCAGAGGTCGTGACGGATCGCTGCCTCGGGCTGGCAGGAGAGGTGCCCCTCGGTGAAGAGCAGGTAGAGGACCCGATGCACCGCCGCGAGACGGGTAACGTACTGCTCGCTGTCCAGGACGAGGACGCCGGGCCCGACATCGCGCAGTCGCGACCGAGCGCGCTGCAGTCGTTTGTAGACGTTGGCCTCGGAGGTGAACAGTCGCAACGCGATCTCGCGCACGTCGAAGCCGCACGACGTCTTGAGGGCGAGGACGATCTGGGAGGTGGGCGGGAGCGAGTCGTCGCAGCAGACGAAGAGCATGCGCAAGAGATCGTCCTGCATCTCACCCGCCAGAGCGGCCTCCGCCTCGGGGTCCGACGCACGCGACGTCTCCGCGGCGACCCGTCCGAGGATCCGGTGCCGGCGAGTTCCTCCCCGCAACTCGTCCAGGAGCCGATTCTGGGCCACGCGGTAGAGCCAGGCTGAGGGGTGGGTAGGTACCCCCGCCACGGTCCAACGCTGCAGCGCCGTCAACAGAGCGGACTGAGCAGCGTCCTCGACCCGCTCGAGGTGACGCACCCCGACGCGGCGCGTCAGGGTGGCCACCAAACGGCCGTACTCATGGCGAAAGAAGCCCTCGACCAGGGGACGGGTCGGAGTCGCCTCGGATGAGTGCGAGGGGGCGCTCAAGGTGCCGGTGCTTACTCGGCGAGGATCTGGATGACCTCGACCCCGGACCCGGGACGCACCAGACCGGGGCAGGCGCTGGCGACCTCGATCGCCTGATCCAGGCTGGTGGCTTCGACGATCATGTAGCCTCCCACGAGTTCCTTGACCTCGACGAACGGTCCGTCGCCGGCCGACGATGAGGTCACCAGTTTGCCCTCACCCAGTCGGCCGCCGAGGTCCACGAGCTGGTCCTCGAACTGCTTCTGCCAAGCCTCGAAACGGGCGTACATCTCCTGCATCTGGGCCGGTGAGGGTTTCTGCTCGTCGGCAGCGGGCAGACTGCGTTGAACGCAAAGGTACTTCGGCATCGGTCTCTCCTTCTTCTGTGCCGTCGATCGACATGAGCGACACTCCTAGGACGATCGACGGGGCGCGCTTTGGACACCCCTCGTCGCACGGCCGCGACCAGGGCGGGATGGTCCAGCCGAGACGTTGGGTCTTTCCGTATTCAACGACCTTCGTGGGACTCGCCCGGGGCCGCGCGCTCCAGCTCGTAGATGTCGGCGATCCAATCCCATTCCCTGGTGGCCGGTTCGGTGGGTGCTTCGTCGAAGTCCTCGACGACCCCGAGGGTGAGCGTGTCCTCGCCGACCTGGTAGAGCGCCACCACCACACGTCCCTCGTCGTGTTCGGCCGAGCTCTTCACGATGGTGGCATAAAACTGCGGCTGCTCCGCCTCGGGGATGGTGATGGTCGTCTCGTACCAGAAGTCCTCGCGCGCCGAGAACTTCAGGGCGTGGCCCGTGACCGTGACCGAGCAAGGCCCACCCGGCCCGGTGCCGATCCATTCGCCCTGCAGGCGTTGCAGTTCGAGAGCCTCGACCGACAACACGCTGCCGTCGGCGGTCGGTCCCATCACCGTCAGCATGGCGCCGAGGAGCAGGGCAGAGCGGAGCACGGAACGGAGCGAGAGTGGTTCATTCGCCATCGTCACCTACTCTACGCCACATGTAGACCTTCGACACGAACCCGGTCCCGACCCGATTGGCGAGTGGTTCGACGCCGTAGGGCACGAAACCACAGGACTCGTAGAGCGCCCTGGCCCCCCGATTCGACTCGGTGACCGACAGCTCCACCACCAGGGTGCCGGGCCGTTCGCGAGCCAGGGCCAACACTCCGTCTACCAGCGCCCGGCCGATGCCGCGGCGGAGGTAGCTCGGATGGACGTACGTCCCGAACAGTCGCGCCCGGTGTTGGCGACGGGTTCGCGAGGCCCAGCGCAGGCCCGCCACCCCCACCAGCTGTCCTTCGACGAAACAGCCGAGCACCAGTTGTTGGCTGTTCGGCCGGTCCGACACCCGCTGCTCCCACCAATCGAGGGCCAGCGGCTCGCGCTCGGCCACGGTGGCGGTGAAGGCCACCGGTTCGGTCTCGTAGCCGTGGAGCATCAGGGCGCGGTACTGCGCGGCGTGCCGCGGACGGAGGCGGACCAGTTCCATCGCGGCTCAGTCGGGAGCGGACAACGTCCGCAGTCGCGGCAGGTACCGATCGTGCAGCACGCGGTGGTGGTGGAGTTCGTGTCCTGCGATGTGGAAGGCGAGGCCGCGAGGCGTCGCGGCGTAGCCGCTGACCGTGCCGCGTCGGGTCCAGGCGGCGGCGGGGAAACCCCGCAGCAGACTGAGGGTGGCTTGGCGCACGGCCACGTAGTCGGCGAGAAGCTGGTCGAGGGAGAGCCGGTCGAATTCGGCCCCGGTGGCGTAGAGGTTCTCGTCGAAGCCGGGCAGTGGTCGCGGGTCGCCGCGCCCGATGTTTAGCGCCCGGTAGGCGAAGATCCGTTCGTCGTCGGCCAGGTGGCCGAGGATCTGCTTGATCGTCCACTTGCCAGGGGCGTAGGTGACCTCACCGCTCGGAGCGTCGAGCCCTCCGAACAGATCCTCGGTCTCTCGCTGCAACTGCACCAGCGCGGCTATGGCGTCGTCACCAGGCACCAGGGCGATGTCGTCCGCCGCGTAGTCCGCGTACTCACCTGGCTGCGGCCGGCCCGTAGGGTTTCGCTTCCTGGTCATGGCCACCAAACCTACCACCACTGCGAGCCTGACTGCCTCCTGGGTTCCGCAGGCTGGCCGCCGAGGTTTCGATCACGATCTGCGGCCAGCCTCAGCCGACTGGACCCACCTTCCAGCACGCGAGGGCGAGTCCACCGAACAGGCAGAACTCGGCGACTCGCTGGACCAGCCCCCGCCCGGAGGTGGAGGAGAGGAACGACAGGGCAAAGGCGGTTCCCAACACGACGAAACCGGCCGCCCGGAAGGGCTGACCCAACCGCTCGGCCAACAGCATAAGGGCGAACCCGCCGCCGATGTATTCGACGACTCCCGCTAGGTTGTGGAGACCCTGGCGGGCCGAGCCGGAGACCGGCGAACCCGGATCGCAAGGGAAAAGCGCCGCCCCGAGGTAACCGATGGCCACGCAGAGCGCGAGCAGTGCGGCGGGGTCCGAAGCGGGCCGGACCAGTCCGGCGACGACCAGCAGGAGGACTGCCACGGGCAGGAACAGACCGAGGGCCACGAACCGCTGGTGCGGCGCGCCGACCTCACCGATCTCGCTGATGGTGTGGTGTCGGTGTCGGTACCCGGCCTTGCGGGGGCCGAGCACCAGCAGGGCGCCGAACAGATAGAGGAAAGCCAGGGTCGTCAGGAGGGTCGGTAGCATGGGAGTTCGGGTCCGTACGGTGGTGAGCGGAGACTAGCGCGGTGCGCGTGCACCGTCGCGAAGGGTAACGGTCCTGTGGGGCGCGAGCCACTCGGCACTACGGGGTGCCGCGTCGTGAGGTTCCCGCCGCTCGAGCAGCGCAACCACTGGCTCGTGGTCGGCCTCGATTCGAGTGCCTCACAGCGGCTGTGGAGGCGTACGATAGACCCCAATCTCCGCGCAAGTCGAGGCCTTCAACCCAGCGCAGGTCTCGGCTTCGCTCGCACCATGGGAGGACGTTGCATGGCTGGAAGTTCCGTCGAGTTCGATGCGCAGGTCCGGGGGTTTGTCTACCAGTGGTTCGTCGACACGGGAGCGGCGCCCCTTCGGGAGGAGGTCGCCCACGGTCTGGGAGTCGACGTCGGACGGGTCGCGGCGGCGTTCGATCGACTCGCCGCCGGCCGCGCCCTGGTGCTGCAGCCGGAGAGTGGCGAGGTCCTGATGGCCGAACCCTTCTCGGCCGTCCCCACCGCCTTCGAGGTGGCGTGCGGCGAGCGCAGGTACTGGGGCAACTGTATCTGGGACGCTCTGGGGATCCCGGCTCTGCTCGGGCTCGATGCCGAAGTCCGAACCAGTTGCCCCGACTGTGGAGAGACGCTGACGCTCACGGTGGCCGACGGCGAGCTGATGCCGGCGTCCGGGGTCGTGCACTTCGCCTTGCCGGTGCGGCGTTGGTGGCACGACATCGTCTTCACGTGACGCACCATGCTCCTCTTCCGGTCGGAAGAACACGTCGAGCGCTGGTGTCAGACCTGGAGACTGCCTCGGGGTGAGGTGTTCTCCCTGGAGCAGCAGTGGGGCCTGGCCCAGGCCTGGTACCACGATCGCCTGGAGCCGGATTGGCGTCGCAAGACTCCGGACGAGGTCAGGACGGTGTTCGCCGGTCTCGGTCTGACCTCTGGGTTCTGGGACCTCGATTGACGGCCTGAAGGCGCCGGTGCGGTCCCCCTGGTGCTCGAAACGGGCTCAGCCCGGGTCGTGCTCGTCCAGGAGGTTGGCCACGTTGAAGCACACCTCGCAGTCGCAGAATCCGCCGTGGCCGTTGAGGAACTGGTAGAGGGCGATGACGTCCACGCCCTGAGCCTCGGCCCACTGTCGGGAGAAGCGCAGGGTGTGTTCGCAGCCCGGCATTTCGCCCTCGGCGTCCGGGGTGTGGGCCGTGGTGTCGATGAACTCCAGCAGATCCGCCAGTTGGTTTCGATCGATCGATGCGGGGACCTCCTCCGTGGGCGGCGTGTAGGGTCGATCGGTCAGGGCACAGTAGTGCTCGAGGTTGTCCCAGCCGTGCGGCGCCAGCTCGTAGGCCAGCAGGTATTCGGCCGCCGCGGCGTTCCGCTCCCCGCGGGCGGCCAGCGCCTGGGCGATGACTTCGTGGCAGGGGGGCCAGGTGTAACCGCGCGCCAGGGCCTCGCGAGCCAGCGGTTCGGCCTCCTCGAGGCGGTCCTGTTGCGCCAGGACGGTGGACAGACCGGCGGTGGCTCCCGCCTCCTCCGGGTACTCGTCCCGCAAGCGGCGGTAGTGGGCCTCAGCGGCCGCAATCTCCCCCTGGTCGGCTAACGCCACTGCGAGATTGAGCTGGGCGGGGAGAAAGTTGGGGTGGCTGGCTGTGACTTCGCGCAGCACCTCGAGCTGCTCTTCGGCCGAGACCCCCGGCAGCCAGAGTTCGGCCAGCGCGTCCTGGGTTTCGACGGGCAGCTCTTCGAAGCTCAGGGTTCGGTTGTCGTCGGCATCCATGTTGGTGCTCCAGGTCAGGTGCGAGTCGACGCGATCGCCGCCTCGAGGTCGGACCAGAGGTCGTCCACGTGTTCGATGCCCACGCTGAGGCGCAGGAGGGAGGGTGGCAGGTGCTCCTGTCCGGCGTGTGCGGCGCGACGTTCCATCGTCGACTCGACGGCTCCGAGGCTGGTGGCGTGGCGAATGAGGCGGACCTGCCGACAGACGGCATCGGCGACCTCGGCTCCTCCCGCGAGGTCGAAGGAGATCATGGAGCCGAATCCCGAGAGCACGCGCCGCGCCACCTCGTGGGTCGGGTGCGAGGGCAGCCCCGGGTACCGAACCCGTGCCACATCCGGGTGGCCCTCGAGGCGCTCCGCCAGGATGGCGGCGTTCTGTTGAGCACGGTCGAAGCGGAGGGCCAGGGTGCGGGTTCCGCGCACCGCGAGAAACGCTTCGAGGGCGCCCGGGGTCGCGCCGTGGAGCGTTCGCGCCTCCTTCAGCTTCTCGTAGAAAGCCGCATCTCGGGTCGTGGCCACCCCGGCCAGCAGGTCCGAGTGCCCACCGATGAACTTGGTGGCCGACTGCACCGAGACGGTGGCGCCGAACTCGAGAGGCTTCTGGTTCAGCGGGGTGGCGAAGGTGTTGTCGACGGCGACGATGCAGCCGGGTTTCCGCGGGGCGGCGCAGATCGCTTCGAGGTCAGCGACCGCGAGCAGTGGATTCGACGGCGACTCGAGCCAGACCAGATCGGCGTCGCGGCAGACTCGGATCCAACCGGCGGTGTCCTCGACCGCCAGGCGTTCGACCGCCCAGCCCGACTGGCTCGCGCCCGTTGCGGCCAGACCGACGACGCCCTGGTAGCAATCCTCCGGCAGGGCCAGTACCGCATCGGAACCGAGCTGCTGGAAGATCGCGGCCACCGCCGCCATGCCGGAGGCAAAGGCCACCGAGCGACCATCCTCCAGCCCTCCCAACACCTCCTCCAGGGCCTCCCAGGTCGGGGTTCCGCCGTCGCGAGCGTAGTCGCGTGGATCGCCGTGGAGGAAGTTCGAGGCCGGGGTCGGCGGGACGTTGAGGGGAGCCCCGGCGGCGCTGGGACGCCCCGCGGCCACGAGCCAGGATTCGGGTCGCAGAGTCGGAGGTTTGGCCATGCACCGAGTATTCCACGGCCGGTCCTCGGGGAGCACGCCATCGCTTCTCTCGAGTGCACGGTGCCCCACGCGAACCGGGTGGCGAACCGAGACTCAGGGCTCAGTCGGTGACTCGGTCTCTGATGGCTTGGCCTCTGGTGGCTTGGCCTCTGGTGGCTCGGCCAGCCGCTCGAGGCCCTCGCGGCAGCGCTCGGCCACGCTGGCGCTGGCCACGGCCTCGGCCAGGCGCAGGGCTCCCCGGTAGGCGAGCTGCGCCGCCACGCGGTCTCCTTGCCGTTCGTACAGGGTGGCAGCCACCAGCGTGGCCCGCATCCGTCCCACCGGCGAGTCCAGCCCTTCGGCCAGGGAGAGAGCGAGGAGCAGGGGACCCTTCGCCTCCTCCAGGCGGCCGAGCTCCGTCAGGGTCGAGGCCAGAGTGGTGGCCGCAAACAGTGCCGGATCGTGGGCTTCAGCGGCCCGACGGAAAGCGAGCGACCGCTCGAAGTAGGGGAGGGCCCGCTCCAAGTCGTCTTGAACCAGATATACGAAGCCGACGTGGCGTTCGTAGTCGGCGCGCAGCAGCGGCCGCTCGCCCCCCTCTCGATCGAGTTCCAGCGAGCGTTCGAACAGCTCTTCGGCCTGCTCCAGCTGGCGGCGCTGAAAGAAAACGAGCCCAAGGGCATGAGTGGCGTCGGCGGTACCGACGACATCGCCCGCCTGGCGGTACAGATCGAGCGCTCGCCGGAGTTCGGCCTCGGCCACCACGAACTGTCGCTCTGCCATCTCCGCGCGGTAGTAGTACTTGCCGCGCGCGTAGGCGACCTGGGCGAGCTCGGCCGTTCCCAGATTCCGAGCCAGGGAAGTCGCCACCTCGATCTGCTCCAGCGCGGCCACCACCGGCCGCGTGTTCTGGTGCAGGCCGATCCGGTCGTGGATGGTGGCGAGTTCGAGACGGAGATCCAACGCGTCCCGTGGAGCGAGGGTGCCGGTCGCCAGTCGGCTCTCGACGGCGCGCCGGGCTTCGTCGAGCCGGCCCGCCCAGCGTTGGCGCTGGATCTCGGACAGAGAATGGGCTTGGGTCCGGTCCTCGGCCAACGGGGCGACCTCGGGCTGGGTGAAGGCTGGTCCTGCCGCCCCGAGAAGGGCCAGAACCCCCAACCGTCGGAGGAGCGAACTCGGTCGGGCCGAGAGACTGGTACGCATGGGGGTTCTACGAAAGGAGCGGGCCGTGGGTTGACCTCGGTCTAGTCGTAGATCAGGTCGTAGTGGGCGAGGACTACTCCGTTGTCGTAGGGTTCGAGGCTCGTCGCCTGCAGGCGGGCTCGCACCGCAGACGAGAAGAGCGGCCGACCCTCTCCGATCAAGATGGGGTTGACCTTGAGGATCAGACGATCGATGAGTTGCTCCCTCAGCAGGAATCCGGCGAGCTGACCCCCGCCGCAGAGGTAGATCGCCGACCCCGTCTGGTGCTTCAGATCGCGAACGAGGTCCGCGGCTCCATCGGGTACGAGGTTCAGCTCGTGCTCGTGCTCGAACTCGAGAGACGACGACACGACGTAGTGCTCCATGTGGGGGTACGCCCGGCGGCCGGGTTCCAGCCCGTACTGATAGCCGAACTCGTAGGTCTTCCTCCCCATCACCACGGTGTCGTAGGTCGCGAGGCGCGCCTGGTAGTCGGCCACGTGCGGCCCGTCCATCGCGAAATCGTCGATAGCTCCATCGGCTCGACAGATGAAGCCGTCGATGCTCACGGCGACGTCGTAGATCAGTTCCCGCATCGGCCGCCGCCTAGTTCAACTTCCCGAGTTCGCCCAGCACCAGCCCCATGATCACATTCTGGAACACGATGTAGAGCCCCCAGAGCACCGCGTGGACCACGATCACGGGGTGGACCGAACTCCGCTTCTTGACGCTGGAGGTCATCAGGAAGAGGTAGAAGAGCAGGCTGACCAGGATCGAGGCGTTGAACAGATCGTGGAACTGGCTGCCGTGCTCCGCCACCAGCTCGTGGATCCGCGGGTGCTTCAAACGGCCCCAGTCTCCGGCCGAATTGGAGACCAGGAGGTAGCTCAGATTGACGATGTTGGGCAGACTCGCCAGCAAGGCAAGCTGTCGGTCGATCGGGCCGGAGCTCCGTGCCTTGCCCAGGAGGTAGGGGGCCAACAGCGCCAGCAAGATGAGCCAGAAGAGCATGATCTCCAGGGATCCCTGACGCCGGCCGGCTTCGATCCTGCGGTCTCGGCTCGCCTCCGTCTGCCGGGAGAAGGCGCTTCCGAGGTCGTCCAGGATCAGGCCCGCGGTCGGATAGACCCAGACCGCCGGAGATGGGCCGTACACGGCGAGGCCCCGGTGGGTCGTCAGGGTCCCGGCGGCGGCGCCGGTTACGCTGCCGAGTCCGATCGAAACGAGCAGCAGTACGAAGAGTAGGAACTTTCGAATGTCGAGACTCCTTTGCGAGAGCCCCGGCAGACTAGCAGAATCGGTCGGTTCTTGACTGTGGCCAGGATCACGCTCGCGACGGCTGGCCCCCGCTGGCGGGACTTGCCGGCTAGCGAGGTCAGTTCGAGCTACCATCCTCGAGATCGCTGGCTTCCCGAGGCTCCAACGTCTCTTCGTCTCGCGCCTCGAGCTTGCGCAGCTCCTCCTCCAGGTCGAGCAGTTCTTTCTGTAGTTCATGAGTACCGACCGCACTCGAGCTGATGCCCGCTCAATCGGTGACGAGGCCCCGTTCCAGGGGCACCGCCTTCCAGGGACCAAGGCCAGAGATCTGCAGCACGGTGGGACCTTCGATCCACACCCAGTGCATCTGTTGGCGAGCGTTGACGTAGTAGTCACCGGCTCCGAACTCGCGCGCCTCGGCTCGCGTGGCGTCGGCGCCGAAGGCGACCGCGACCTTACCGCTCAAGACGGTGACCCGCTCGTCCCTCGGATGCCAGTGGGCCGGCAACACGAAGGGCTGCTCTCCGGCCACCCGGAAGCGGGCCGTGAAGTAGCCGTCGGAGGTCAGGTCGCCCTCGAGCAGAGCCACCTCACATCCGGCCGGCAGGCTGTCGGGGCAGGGTCCCCAGGGGATCTCGTCGGAGCGGACGACGTGCTGCACGCTTCCCTCGGGGAACTCCAGCGCCAGGTCCTGGCTCCACCCCGGCCGCGCCACCAGAACGAGCAGCAGGGGGAGGAGAAGCCTACGCACCGGGAGGTTTCGCATCAGAGACCCAATATACCGTACTACCGCCGCCCCCGATGGGGTCGGATCCAGAGTCGCCGTCGCTGCCGGAATGCCACGCCGGGCGCCGCGGGCCGGTGAAGACCGGCGACTGGGGGTCGGCGCCTGCCGCCGTACCGGTGGACTGCGCCGGGATGGCGCCGCACGGTGCGCTGTGGCGCCGGGACGAGGCCAGGCCCGGGGTCGAGCAGGTAGGCGCGACCGAGGATCGTCTTCCACGGTTCGCGGGTGGTCGCCACGAACCACCCGAGGGGAACCAACGAGGCCAGCAGGAGCTCTGTCCCTGGCTCCGCCCCTCGATCCAGTCCCGACACCAGCGCGCCCAGGCCAGCGGTCAGGAAGAACCCAACCAACAGGCAGCGCTGCAGCCTGGCGACTCCACGGGTGTTTTCGGCTTGATGCATCGTGCCACGGCCTCCTCTGGGGATTCCTACGTACGAGAGGCTGCGGTTATTCGCGAGCGACTCGAGGTCCAGGAAGCGCCGCGACCGACGGAGCCGGCCCGCGACTCCTGATCTCCTCAGCTCGGCTGAACGACGAGTTCGCTGCCGCCGAGCGCCTCGGCGATCGCGTGCAGCACCCGCTCGTCGAAACAAGCCAGGAGCACCAGTTCGAGAGGACCCGAACTCTGCGATACCCCCGCCACGATCTCGGCGCAGGCGATGCGGGCCGCCTCGTCGACGGGAAAGCGGTAGGCGCCGCAGCTGATGGCGGGAAAGGCGATCGATCGGAGTTCGTACTGCTCGGCGAGGTGCAGACAGGAGCGGTAGCAGGACGCCAGGACCTCCCGTTCTCCGCGTTGGCCTCCGTACCAGACCGGTCCCACCGCGTGGATCACGTAGCGAGCCGGCAAGTCGTAGCCAGCGGTGATTTTGGACTGGCCAGGCCTACAGCCCCCGAGGTCGAGGCACTCGGCTAGCAGTCGGGGGCCGGCCGCGCGATGGATCGCTCCATCGACTCCGCCGCCGCCGGAGAGGGACGCGTTGGCGGCATTGACGATCGCGTCCACCTCCAGGGTGGTGATGTCAGCGCGAAGAGCTCGGATGCGTGTGGTCATGGCGAACTGGGGGGACACCTCGCGGTCGCCTCGTCGTAGAGATTCGCCGGGCTCGGTGGCGAGTGCGCCGTCATCGATCGATGGCGATAGCGTACAGCGCGGCGTCGACGGCCTGCCCGTGCAGGTAGAGACGATTGGCCAGGGTCCCTTCGAACCGCGCGCCGACCTTCTCGGCGACCCGCCGACTGGCTCGGTTGCCGAGCGCGGCGACGATCTCGAGGCGCACCAGCCCCGTCTCCTCCTCGGCGTGCCGGATCAGTTGGCGCACCGCGGTGGTGGCCACTCCTTGCCCCGTCGCCGCGGTCCGCACCCAGTAGCCGAGGTTGGCGAAGCGGTGTTGGGAGTCCACTCGGTTGATGCCGCAGCCGCCGAGGAGCCGACCGGTCTCGTCCCGAATACCAAACTCGAAGGCCGATCCTCCGTCCCAGGCCTCGACCTGCGCCGTCAGCCACTCCGTCGCGTCGGACTCCGAGAAGCCAGGATGGCACCACGCAAGCCAGGGCCGCACCTCGGCCACCGACTCGCGGGCCGCACCGACCAGAGCCGGGGCGTCGGCCGGCGAGTAGCGTTCGATACGGATGGACATCTGCGTGGACTCTGGAAGCTCGATTTGGAGGGAGCGGTGGCGCGCGCTGCCTCAGCCGCTGGTTGGGTTGTCCCCCACCAGCAATGGTTGAAAGAACTGACCATCGAGACGTTCGACCTTCACGAAACCGGCCTCCTCTAGGAGCTGCGCCAGGCGGTCGAGGCCCACGGCGTAGTAGCGAGAGCGAAAGACCTGCACTTGCGGGCCCTCCGCTCGCTCCCAGACGAAGAACAGGCTGAGGTCGTAGAGGTCTCGGGGTAGGAAGTCCCAGATCTGGAAGATGTGGACGCGCCCTTCGGCCGAGACTCGGCTGCCGTAGGGCACCATGCGGCTCGCGCCCCGGTCGACTTCGGCGTAGTTGCGGACCGAGATCACGCAACCGCCGCCGGGTCGCAACACGGCTCGCATCTGTCGAAACGCTTGCACGATCTCCTCGTCTGACAACAGATGAGGCACGGCGTTGTCGCAGGCCAGAACCACGTCGAAGTCGGACGGCTGCCGCGTCGAGAGTTCGCGGAGATCGGCCACGGCGAAGTGGATCCCCTCGAGCCCTCGGTCCGACGCTTCGCGGCGAGCGCGCTCCACCGCTCGCGGCGACAGGTCGGACGCTACGACCTCGTAGCCGGTCGCTGCGAGGCCGAGGGCCTGGGTGCCGATGCCACAGGCCGCATCGAGCAGGCGATGGCAACCAGGCCAGCGGCTGCGAAGTACCCCGTCCAGAACCTCGGCCTGCCGCGCGATGCTGGCCTCCCAGTCGGCGTAGATCAGGTGGTAGACGTCGGTCAGGTCGTCGTAGAACTGGGATTCCATCGTGGGCGTCGCTGGATCTAGCTGGGGCTCGGCCCAAGCAACGGTACCCAGTTGTCTCCGGCGGAGCAAGCGCCGCCGCCCCGGCCCGCTATCGAACTCCCAGGCGGTTCAGAAGGAAGGCGAGTTGCTCGGCCCGTTCGAGGTAGGCATCGCCGCGCCCGCAGGCTCCCTCGTGCCCCGCCCCCCAGGTGCATCTGCAACAGCGTGAGACGGTTCCGATTGGTGGCGCCGTCTCCGATCACCGGCACCAGAGCACGCTGTCGTCGCGGGGCTCCAGCAGACGAACGATCTCGTTGGTGCCGAACGCGATACCAGGGCTCTCCTCGTCGAGAAACGTCGTCACGGAGTCGTACTCCTCACCGCGGTCCCGAACCCAGGAGATCTGGACCACTCGAATCCTGTCGCCGTTGCGAAGTTCGACATCGGTGGGAAGGCCCGCCCGTTTCTGGAGCACCCGCAGGGCGGTTTCCGCCTTCCGGGGGTTCACGAGCGGCTCGCCTGCTCGGCCAGGCTGCGCAGGGCCGCCAGGGCTCGGAGCACCTCGGGTCGGTTCTTGGCCGACTTCACCCACTTCGGGAGCCGACTGGCCAGGCTCGAGTTCGCCCAACCCCGTTCCGGGTGTCTCTGGCGCTCCCGGAGTCTGGCTCCGACCAGGGCCTCGAGTTCCGCGACATGGGCCGGGTTGTAGCCCCACAGGACCGAACCGCAGCACGGGACCTGCAGCCACAGCTCGAGTTCGAATCCCGCCAGGCGTGGACCCGGCCCCGGCATCAGGAAGCCGCCATTCTCCTGGCGTTTCCAGTCCCGAGTATGACCACAGTGCGCACAGGCCAGGCGGTACCTGGGTTCCTCCTGGTAGGTGAGCCGCGCGGCTCGGGCGCAGCGCGGACAACGAACCAGCAGCTGGTCGACGAAGTCGCGGGACCAGGTGGCGTCGTGGTGTCGGGAGGTCGTCATGGGTCTCGGGAGGGAGCGAGGGCTCGCTCGGGCGGTGTCGCTGCGAGTTGGGTCTCCCACTGTAGACGATAGGACGCGGGCGGAGGGTCGGAAGCGTGACGGGTCGTGACCGCCCGACCGGCGAGAGCCAGGCAGGCGAGCAGGAGGAGAAGCAGGGGCAGGTTCCCGAACAGCAGCCACCAGCGGGTCAGGCGTGCGTGGTTCGACAGCGCGATCGCCGAGGCGGAGAGCGCGGCCAACAGGGCGAGGGGGAAGAGGACGGCGACGGTACCGCCGCGCTGCATCAGCGCCTCGCCGGTCGTCTCACCCAGGCCGCGGGGGATGAAGGGAACGTAGAGCGCCAGCGCGACCAGAGCCAGGGCGGCCAGGGTCACCGCCGTGAGTCCCGCACGGACGAGAAAGCCAGGAGGGATCTCACGCTGTAGAAGTTCTCGCGGTTGCATGCGGGCTGAACGAATCGGCGGTCGGTGGTGACGCCCGGGTCCAGAGGCCCTGGTCCCGGTGTGGACCCTGGAGCTACGCCCCTCGGGCCTCGTGGTGTTGGTCGACCCAGTAACCCCAGGCCACCAGCAGCCACTGTGCCTGCGAGGTCCAGGCGACGGCCAATGCACTCGGCGGTACCGGGCCGAAGAGATTGCCGAGCTGGACGACGATCAGAAACGCCATTAGGGACCAGAACAGCGGTCTCCCAGCCTTGGACGTGGCTGCGGTCGATCTGAGATAGAGAAACACGCCGCCGAAGAAGAGGCCGGCCTCGACCGCGATCGCTGCCGGCGGGTGATTCCACAACCCGAGCCCGATCTTGGTCGAGCCGCCCGGGAACAAGAGCAAGTCGGGCTTGTGGGTCAGCGCGTCGAGGAACCAATGGCTCGCCACCAGGGCAGCACAGAGCAACGCTGGCTTGGCGGCTCGGCGCAGCCCGTAGTAGACCGCCGCGAACCCGAGCGACCAGCCGAGCACCGCGAGTAGGCTGTGGGAGATCGGATAGTGGGTGAACTCGAGGGGAGTGAGCTTCGTGGAACCCGGTGCGACCACCACGGACTCGAGCCCGAGGAGGAGCAGCGTCGGCCACAGCAGATCGATGAACTGCGCGGCCAGAAAAAGAGTCCCCAGGGAGACCTCCTTCGACGCCGACTTCGCGGCCATGCCGACTCCGAAATGACCTAGGAACATGGTGACCTCGTTTCAGTAGTGTCGCGCGGGAAACTCGGCCGGATCTGGCTGCCTTCGAGCGCCCCGAGGGAGCACCACCAGCCCGCCGTCGGCGGCCGGAGCGTCGAGTTCTTGCGGGAGCAGAGAGGACGACTCCTCGGTTTGCCGCCCTCGGTGCCAAGCCTCATGCCTCGCCACCGACCCGGTGACTTCGGCTCCCGACGATCGCCAGCGCGATCCCGACCAGGTAGATGGCCAGCCCAGCAAAGGCGGGTGCAAGATGGACGAAGTCGGTGTAACCGATCACGAAGTGAACCCCGATCGCTCCTCCGAACCCAAAACCGCTGGAGAGCAGGAGCGCTTGCCACAGGCTCTTGGCTGGCCTGCCGTACCAGACGCAGCTCATGACCAGGATGCCGCAGGTAGCGATCGCGCCACCGAAGCCAGCCCGGTCGTGGGCAATCAGGGGGATCAACCTCGGATTGTGAGCGGTGAGCAGTTCGGGGGTGACGCCCATGTAGTCGAGATCCTGGGGCACGAACACCGAGGTCATGCCGAGAACCATGATCGTGCCTCCGGCCAGGACCATGCCGAGGCCGGTGAAGACCAGCAGCGCGCGACCCAGCTGCGCGGCTTCTCCCCACGAAGCCAGAGTGGGCCGCGGCGGCTGTGTTTCCGAGATCAGGCCCCGCGCGCGCACCAGGCCGGTGATGTAGAGCGGCATCAGGGCGGTCGTTGCCACCCCGTGCCACGAGTCGAGATAGCCGTAGCCGAGATAGGTGAGGAAGCTGCCGAAACCGAGCACTCCACTCGCGACCAAGGCCCACCACGCCCACCGCTCACCCCCGGCCAGTGGAAACTGGATCAACCAAAGGTAGAGGACGCCGACCGCCACCAGCGCTCCGCCAAAAGCGACGCGGTCGTGGAACATGAAGTAGGCGACCCGCCCGTCGGCCAGTCCGCCCAGCTCTTCGGCCGAAGCGCCGAGAAACTCGATGTCGTGGGGCAGAAAGTGCCCGACCGCACTGAGAAAGATCGCGAAGCCGCCAGCCACGATCAGAGCCAGGGCCGTAGTGGCGAGGAGCGGACGACCGTCGTCGGCCAGCGACTCCAGCAAACCGATCTCAGGGTCGTACATGGTCCCCGGGGATCCTGGCGGAACGGAGGCCATGCGGGTGGACGTCACGCATCGAGATCTTCGAGGGAACGGTACATGACGAAGACGTCGACGTATCCCAGTTGCGAGTGGAGAAAGGCGCGGGGAAGGGTACCGACGATCGAGAAACCGAGGGACTTCCAGAGTCCGACCGCGGCCTCGTTGCTGCTGACCACGAAGTTGAACTGCATGTACGAGAACCCGAGACGCCGTGCTTCCTTCAGGCTGTGTCGCCCGAGCTGCTTGCCGATGCCGCGCCCGGCCGCGTTCGGGTCGACCATGAACGAGGCATTGGCGACGTGGGAACCGAGATCGGGCTGATTGGCCACGATCTTGTACATGCCGAGAATCGTCTCGCCGTCGCACGCCACATAGGAACTGACGCCCGGGGCGAACCAGTACTCGTCGGCTCGGTCGCGCGGAGTCTCGGGAGCGAAAACGTAGGTGTCGCCGCCCGCGACGACCGAACGGAAGATCTCCCACATTGGATCGGCATCCGAGATCACCGCCGGTCGGATCTGCATCGGTCTAGGCCTTCTCTGCGGTTGGCTGGCGAGGTCCACTGAACCCGCGAGGGACGTGGTTGGGTCCGGGTGGCTGGTTCTGCGAGTGGCGAGCGGTCATTCGGCGAGAACGTAGATGTTGGCGATGGTGGCGACGGCGTCTCCATTGTAGAGCGGCACCAGGATCCGTTGGTACTCGCCACCCTCGAACCGGTCGAGCTGATCCCATTGGCGCGGCAACTCGGCCGATATCAGCAACTCGACCGGCAAGTTGGGCCCCTCGAGAGACCACCGCAGAGCGGGGAACCCCTGGTCTGCCCCCCAGCCGGCGGTGATCAGGTCGCCTCGGGTAGCAAGACCCGAGACCCACTGCCCGCCCAAGGGGGCCAGGACATGGTCGTTCGGTCGTCCGGGAGCCAGAGTTCCGTACACGGCCAGGCGGGACGAGCTGCCGAACTTCCGGTCGAAGTAGGCCTCGAGACGGTTCCGTTCGGGAGTCGTATAGACCGCTCGCAGTCGATTGAGTTCGAGGAGATCCTCGAGTTCTCTGGGCTGGATCATCGTCGCTGGGTGTCCTCCCGGGGGGTGCGGTTGGGAATTGGACCTCGCCCGCGTCGAAGACCTAGACCAAGGCGGGTTGCGAGCGAGTCGACGCTGCGGCCGGAATCCACCCGGTCCGCACTCGGAGTGCCTGGTCGGCGAGCTCGGTTCACCGGCTCGTCGTGGCTTCGCGTGCCGCGACGGGATCGCCACTTCTGACCTCTCCGCCCTCGACCACACGCGCCCGCAAACCAGCGCGATGGACCATACCCTCGACGATCTCAGCCCCCAGGAGCGAGCCCAGATAGGCGCAGGGTTCGCACAGCCGGACGCCCTCGAGCGTCGCCGTACCCACCGTGAACCGGGTTCCGACCAGCTCGTTGAGTCGAACTCCTCGAGTGACGATGTTGCGGCGAAAGTCGCCCGCGCTCCACTGTGTGCCGTGGGTCGCGTTGTAGCGGTCGATCTCCTCCACCTCGATGAGCGTGACCTCCCAACCCGGGCTTCCTGCGAGCTTGGCCGAGAAGGTGCCGCGACCCTCGAAGTAGCGGTCGCCGGAAACTCCCTGGTCAGCCACCAGCTGCGCAGCCTCGACCGTCTCCGCCGCCGCACCAGCTTCGGGGGCTACGTGAATCGAAACGACCTCTCCGGTCATAGTGTGTCCTCCTGAGGGTACCGACGAGTCACTCGATGCCATCCGTCAGACCCGCTTTCTGGCGATGTACTGAACGACCGAAGCCAGCCCCGTATGCCCTTCACCCTCATGGACCTCACGCTCGATCTCTCGCGCGAGCAGCGGCTCGAGATTGGGGAACTCACTCCGGAGCTTCTCGACGCTCATGAGCATATCCAGGTCCTTGGGACCCCCCGTGTCCTTGGTCAGCTGAGCCTCGGAGTACGCCTCGAGAAGGACGACTCCGTGGGGCACGAGGCACCTCTCGATCAGCGGATACAACCTCTCGCGAATCCGCCCGGGCAGATGGGCCGAGATCGACACCACCGAGCCGTAGTGATCCTCCCGGGGTCGGTAGTCTGCGAGATTGGCGACCTCGGTTTCGATCACCACTCCGTGCAACTCTGCCAGGGCTCGAGCCTTCTCGAGACCGACAGAAGAGCAGTCGACGCCGAGAACCTGGAGTCCGCGCGACGCCATGAACACGGCGTTCCTACCTTCACCTTCGGAGAGCGAGAGGACCGGCCCCTGAAGAAGGTGCACGTTCTCCACCAGGAAGGCGTTTGCCTCGGTGCCGTAGAGATAGTCGGTCGATGCGTAGCGACCGTTCCAGAACTGTTGGTTGTACATTGGGGTGTTCCTCGAGGTCTTGGTGGGATGGAGCCGTCCGCCGATGGGCCGAGGAGGGCCTGCTAGACGGAAGCCGAGGCGTCGCCCTCAACTGCACCGGATCGTCCGCGCGGCGTACCTAGAGGGCCCACACGTACTCTTTTGCTTCGATCGAGGCCCAGGATCGAGTTCGCTCCGCTGCACCACGGTTCTCGCCATTCGCGACAGTCTGAGCGGTTGGGCGCAGCGTTGGATTGTGAGTCTGCGGCAAGCACAATCGGGTCCGAGGCCAGCGGGTCGTCAGCCGGCCCGCCGGATATGGTCGAGCAACTCTTCGTGGCGATTGTCGAAGAACCGATGGATCAACTGCTCGGCTGACGAGAGACGGTCGTTCCAGGTCCGACTCGCCGCCCGCCGCTTCGGCCACAGCCCCAAGAGGCGGTATCGCTCGACGTAGTTGTAGTGGCACAGCGCACCGCCGTCGGTCTCCGGACAGAGGTGGAGAATACGGCCGTCCCCTGGCACCAGGCCGAACCCTGGAGGACACCACTCCCGGCCCTCGGACTCGAGCACCGACTGGTACGACAGCTCGCTCGCCCAGTCGTGCTGCTGAAAGGCGGCGCAGAGTTCGGCCGCGGTAGAGGCCGACCGGTCCTCGGCTTCGAAGTCGGCACGTTGGATCCAGTAGTTCACGGTGACGGGACTGCCGATCGGATGGAACTAGGCAGTCGACCTGGCGGCACGGCTTGCCCGGCGGAAGCGCGATCGGCTCGGGAACGGGGTGAGGTCATGGAAGGCAGCTTCGTGATCGAGGTCAGCGGGTGGAGGGGGTCGAGCCGGGTTCCTGAGGAACGAGGTTGTTGCGAGGGCAGGATTCCAGGAAATGGGCGAGATCTGCGATCGTCTCGATCGGCGAGTACGGTGGTGGGCGAAGGTAGCGATCGAGACGATCGAGCAGTTCTTCCACCGTGTCCTCGAGATCGCCATCGACTATGCCATAGATCGAGGCGATGTCGTCTGAGGCCAAGACGGGAAAGTCGAGCTCTGCCCCCATGGTCTCCTGGAAGTAGAGGAAGACCTCGACGAGCACGCTTGGATCCACGCGCCCTTCGAACCCAGCGATGAACGCATCGCGATCAGCGGGAGCCCTGGACGCTACGAGTCGACGAGTTCTCACGGTCGAGTAGAGAGCCAGGAGAACCATGAAGAGGCCCATTACGCTCACGACGAGAGAAGAACGGTCACGAGGTCGACTCTCTAGCACCGTCGAGACTCAGGCGTTGCCAGCAAGGTTCCCAGGGGCTTCCTGCTGCTGACCCACCGGCCCTGAAGTGGTGATCGGTTCTTTCGTTCAAACCGCGCTGTTGTCGAGAAAGATCCTCAGCATCGTCACCAGCCAGAGGAGAACTCCGGCCAGGACGAGGTAACCAACGACCTTGCGAAAGACAGTGACCCAGGGTTTCTCTCGCGTGATGTGAAGGAATGGACTCGCTTTGCTCTCGAACCCGAGACTCGAGAGTACGGATTCGGCGGCATCGGCGTGCGAGGCTCGCACGGACACCGTGAAGTCGTAGTCGCCCTGAACCGTGCCGTCGGGGTTCTCGACCATCATGGCGTCCGGCACCAGCTCCGAGTCGAGTTGGGCGACGAACCCTCGATTGGTCAGCGCTTCGAGAACCACTCTCGCCTCCCGCGCCGATGATGATCGGAACACACAGGCCTCGGTGTCCGCGGGGGAAGACTCGGTCATCGGTCAAGGCTCCTCGGACGGTCCAGCAAGCGTAGAGACCAGAACAACACTCTGAGCCTGCTCGGGAGCCGACGCGCACTCTGACCATGGGCCAATCCTAGCGACTTCGCAAACCTCGAGGGTCTGTCGAGGATCGTCGACGGGCTGCCTCCAACTCGTACACCCGTCGCGGGACGAGTCCGCGTCGCGGCCCAGCCGCCGGTGGTAGAACGCCGAGAGGTCCGAGGGGAGCTCAGGGCTGGTTAGGCCTGCCAGGTAACGTGTGCCCCCGGCTTCCCATCCGGGAGCGGAGCGCCCGTCACGTGCCCTCCACAGAGGTGAACTGCACTCTCCGGGAGTTCTAGGTTCGCATCGGAAGAGGCGATCGGGGCACTGTGGGGTGGTCCATCCGACACCGGCCTACTGGACTCTGGACCCACTCCTCCGCAACTGAGAATCAGCATCAGGGCTAGGGCCAAGATCCATACCGAGCGCAGTTGGGTCCTTCTGGTGGTTCGCCACCGCCTGGTGGACCGGGAACTGACCGGTGAGCAGGCGAGTGCTCGGTTTGGCAAGTCACAGGACGGCACATCTACGACCACCAGAGCAGACCCCCCGGCAGTTGGGAGGCCGAGAACTCGTAGTGGAGGACCCGACGGCGTGCCGGCGTCTCGGAGCGCGACGAAGCGTGCAGAAGCAGGGGGCTCATCAGCATCGCGTCGCCCGCACGGAGTTCGCAGACCAGCGGCTCGGCCGCTGCTAGACCTTCGACCTGATCGTCGGTGAGCCGACCGAAACGATGGGAGCCCGGGACAACCCGGAGTGCACCATTGGTCGACGGAGTATCGTCGAGGTGGACGCGGATTGCCACGATCGACGCGAGGACCTCAGAGGGTGGCTGGACGTGGTGCTGTCCACCCTTCACGGACCAGGGGCCGAAGCCAGGTACCTCTCGCCTGTCTCGTACCGTGATGGTGAGATCCTGATGCCACGGTACGAACCAGTTCGCACGAGCAGTTTTGTCGAAGACTGTCAGCTTGACAGGTCGGGAACCCAGGCCGAGGACCCCTTCGGCGGGACTGGCGAGAGTCTTTTCAGCGGCCAGGGATCTCAGCCACGGCGACTGCTGAAGGGCATTGCGACTGCCGCCTCGAGTGTTTGCACCATCGAGCAACCGGTCGCACTCCTCGCGAGCTCGCTCGAGCGTCGCTTCCGACAAGACCCCAGGCAGGAGGGCGACGCCCATCTCGTCAAAAGAGTCGAGGCTCAACATGCCAAGGAGTACGGAGACGCCGACCGGGCCGTCCAGTAGACAGGGTCGACCCGTTCAGATGCAGGACACGCTGGAGCGACCCGGCAACCCTGGCGACGATCGGCGGCGTTGATGGTGACGTCGAGCCCAGGGGGCGACAGTGAGTGTGCGGCAAGCTCCTGTGCGGTCCGGTTCATCGGTTCGTCAGCTGATTCGCTGGGCTGTCCAGAGGGGACACCTAGAGTCGAGAATAGTCGGCTGGTGAACTCTCGTAGTGGCGCTCGAACGCCTCGACGAGGACGGCATCTGATGGGACGAGGCGAGAGTAGCCCTCGTCGAGGCGGTTCTCGAGCTCGTCCGGGATGTCGGAATCTGCGAGCGCGGCCAGTTCCACCTGCGCACCTTCGACCAGGGAAGCGACCGCGGTCAGGTCGTAGAACCGGTAGCCGCTGCAAGCCTGCGCGACCTCCCTCGGGCTGAGTGCCTCGAGGGCGTGGAGGACCCCACCGTTCATGATGAGGCCGTGGGCGAGGAGAAGACCGGCCAAAGCGTGATC
The DNA here is from genome assembly GCA_030429235.1 of Thermoanaerobaculia bacterium. Lineage (GTDB taxonomy): Bacteria > Acidobacteriota > Thermoanaerobaculia > Multivoradales > JAIOJS01 > JAIOJS01. The sequence goes on from JAUIDB010000001.1 coordinate 342,549, forward strand.
GCCCGGACCAGGGTTGGGTCCACCGTGGTCGAGGGCAGCGCGGTTCCAGATGCGATCGGCTACAGAGAGGCTCGGCATGTCAGTCATGAGTTCGTTGGATCTGCAGCCTAACGGATCGAACCCGCCGGACCAACTGGCGAGGCAACATCGGCGGTCGGACCTGCGATCAGCAGGGCACAACGGAGTGAGTCTAGGGCGGGCTCACTCCGGGTCTCGTCGAGTCGTTGGCTGCGCGGCGGCAAAACGGCGCTACAGCTCGCTCGGCGATTCGAGAGGAGCAGCGGACCAGGTAGCGAGGATGTCCGTGGTGACCGGTTGCCCCCAGCCTTCTCGACCTGGATCGTGACCACCCAAAGCCTGGAGATTGACGTCTCGAGCCAAGTCGAGACCCGAGAGGCGAATCGCTTCGCCAAGAAACCTCTCGACTTGGGCAGGCCGCCAAGCAGCGTACATCTGGCTGGCCGCAATCTCGTGGACCGATTGCACGAGAGCTTGGAGGCCAGTGATTGCCTCGAGATCGCTGGGGAGTGGGTCGCCGAGACCACTCACTTCGAGCTTGGCGCCCCGCCTTTCCCACGCCGGAAGGTCTTCTGTGGTCGCAACCTCTTCGATGGAGTCGCAGAACTCGAAGATCCGCGGATCGCTGACCAGGTGCTCTCGGCAGAACTTCCTCAGGCACTGTGCGCCGATCCACGAAGCCGCTCGAATCGATAGTTGGCCTGGTTTCACAACACTCCCTCACGGACCCACCCGACGGCGCCAACTGGTCTCACTGGCGAGGTAGTTTCGACGGGGGCGTTGCCCCAGTAGTGGATAGTGAGATTGCGGCAAGCACCTGTGGGGTCCAGTTCAGCGGTTGTTTCGGCGGCCAGCACGGGGCCCTCGTGATTGGGTCCTGTCCATCCGTTGGATGTGCAGGCTGTGGCCCCGCCAGCGCGCGGCGACGTCCTTCAGCACGTCTACGGTTCCAGATCGCGCAGTGGTTCCACTAGCTCGACAAAGATAACGATGTCGGTGTCTATTTCGCGAGATCGGCCCACGGTGCCCGTCCTCTCTTGGCGAGACGGCTCGTCTCCAGGAAGGAGAGAGACCAGGTAGCTTCCTCCTTGGGAGCGCCTGAAAGAGCCACCGGCTAGGTTACGAGGGTCCTCGGGATCGATCTTGAACTCCTGGAGGGGTGGGTTCGGCGCCAACGAGGCAACATCGCCAAAGTAGCGGTAGCTGCCGGCGCCAGCGAGCATCGACACTGCCCGATACTCTTCAGCCAGGGCTTCGGCAAGGAAACTTCCCATACGCCCAGGTCGACGCTCGATGTGACTAGTATGGCCAAGGGCGAGGACCCGACGACCAGAGAAAGCAACGTCAGCCAACCACCGGAGATTCTCCGCGAGGTGTACATCTCGGTTGGTCTCCAGCAGTGTTCTCCAGTGAACCGCCTGTGCCGCCAGTCGAACTGTCTGGCGAGCCCACTCCACCTCGGTTCCAACGAGTTCTCCAGCCTGGAGTTCCAGCACCTCGCCCATGAGCCTTTCGGCTTCGGACATCGCACTGAGGCTTTGGTCCAGCGTCGAGTCGGCGACGACTCGAAGGACTTCACGACCTAGATCCTTCTCGAAGTAGGAATCGTGTCGGTAGTCCATCCGCTGAAGCTTCGGCATCATCAGCGGCCGCACCTTGATCTCATCTAGGGGAAGTCGTTCTGAAGTGCCACTCTCACCCAAGACGAGCACAGGCCTGTCGAACCAAACGCTGCCGTTGCCACGGTGATAGAGAGCAACCTCGAGAGTGCCGCCGCCGGACAGGGCATCGATCTCCAACTGGTGTGCGGCCCAACCGGAGCCCACGTCACGGCTCTCGAGATTGAGAACCTGCTGGCGCTTGCCGTTCCATGACACCACCACTCCCGCCGAGCCGTACTCGAGACCCTCAGCTCGGACACGCACCTCCAGCAGGATATCGCGTGGCTCCGATGGCTCGGGAATAGGTGTCGAAATCGCTCCCGTCCACCCCCAGACGTTCGGGAAGAGCCCAAACGCCCCTGGCCTCAGTGCTTCGTTGGCTAGGATCGAGAGTTCCTTGCCCGTGCTAGCCGACACTCGACTAGCAAACCGAATCGCGGCCTCGAGCGCGAGTTCCGGCTGCTTGGAGTCGAAACCTGCGATGTGGATCGGATCTTCCGCGGTCTGGTTGTAGTTTCGCATCCACTCGAGAAGCGTGACCAGAGCCTGATCGTAATACGACTTCGAACCGTACCAGCCCTCAGTGAGCAGGGACCCCAGATCACTTCGTCCTCCTTGCACGTACTCATCGAGCTTCGCGGCGTAGACCTGGTCGATCTCCAGCGCTAAGACTCCAAAACCCAGCTTCGTCACGAAGTACTGGAAGATCCGGTGAGTCAGCGCATGCAGAGTGTGCGTACCGTGCACGCTCTCGCCAAGAGCAACCACTCTGGCATCGCCGATCCAGCTGGCAAGCGCCGCGAGGTCCGTCGACTCTCCGGCCGGAGCCTCCGGACTTGGCTCAGTTGCCAGAAGTCGGACCTGCTCTCCCGCCCCATCTGCATCAACGACGGTCGCCCCTTCGAGACCAGAGGCGTACGTGAGTGCAGACTGAGCGAGGGCGCTCACCACGAGGACAGTCACTAGCTGGATCTTCGACACTCGGCACCTCTCCATGAGTCAGCAATGGCCAATACACGTTCCACTACACAGTACGCTCCCGCCCCTGTTGGACTGGCACGCCAGGCACCTACCCATGGAGTTTGGTCGTACTCGTCGTGGTTGCCGATCAGAACCAGATGAGATCGTCACCCTTGAACCGCCCGATGAATCTATCGGGACGATGTGAGTTTGTGGGAGCACTTGTTGGGTCCGGTTCAGCGCCTGGTCAAGGTGGCCGCTCTATACCAGTCGAAGCATATTTGTACCGGTTCAGCGGTTGGTTGGGTGGCGTGGCAAGACCGACCCAAGGACCGCTCTAGCCGACACCGAGGAGCACTTGTTCCGCCGCCTTGGGAAGGGTGACTGGAACGAAGTACGACGCCGGGAAGAGATAGTCATCGCCAGACTCATCGACAACCCGCAGCAACCCTTGCTGGCTCGCCTCTACATCGTCTACGGCCTGATAGACCTTTCGCGGCTCGAGTGACGCTGAATAGCCAGTGTTCTCAACACAGAGCACAAACGTGGCGGCTGATTCACTCATGGTAGACCCAGTATACGCTTGATCTTGGCCTCCTTGGGACCCAGGCCATGGGCTTCGTACCAGTGAATCTCTGCGAGAACCACAGTGCCGTTGGGTAGCCGAACGGAACCCAACCCCTTCAGCTTGCGCCATCGCCCGTCACCATATGCCTTCACGAGGCGCCGAAGCTCTCGGATCGAGCGGCCCGTGGCGATAACTTCTACGTGCTCGATCTCACCGACGATCTCCAAGGGCATTGTTGACAAGCCTATGCCGACGGATCAGCCACCCAACGGACGGAGCTAACCGGCCCAACTGGCGAAGCAACTTCGGCAGACGGTAGGTCGATGGGCCAGGCGGGATGAGGTGAGTTTGTGGCAGGCACCTGTTGGGTCCGGTTCAGCGATTGGTTGGGCGTTTCGTCGGGATAGCTTGGAGCTACTCGACACCAGATGCTACCAAGTAGCAGGTTCCACCTTCCTTTGGGCAGGCCAGCGTCGCACGGCCTCCCCCGTATGAAGTCTCGTAGAAGGGCTCTTTGGACCAGGTTGAGATGTTGCCAGCTGGATTCCACCACGCCAGATCACGATCACATTCGGGCCAGACTGGGGTTGCGTCTGAAACGAAGCCCGCAGACTCGATCGCCGAACGGAGAGTTTCCTGGTCGGCGGTAAAGGTCAGACACAAGAGGAACCAATCGGTCGAACTAGCGCTGAAGCTTCGGACCTCCGTTACGGTCTCCGGTGCTTCAAAACCAAACACTGACTCGAACACTCGCCGGTTCGTGGACTCGGAGCCGTTCATCGCTAGAACCCACATGGCGATCCATGCGACGCTCGCCAGTGCAGCCAAACACCCGCAACCCGCGGTCACGCCGGCACGGGCCTTCTTGCCCTTGCGCCAATAGGCGATACCTGTCACCACCGCGATCGCGCCCAGCAGGGCAACCAACCCGCAACAACCGAATTGAAAGCTGACACCCACCGTACTTCAACGCTTCCAAAGTGGGGCTGCGGCTACCGAGACGCCCAACGGATGGAAGCTAACCGGCCCGATCGGCCACACCGATCGCCGAAGCCCGAAACGTTGAGCCAAAGGGCGGAATCGTGAGTTGGTGCCAGCATCCTATCGGGTCCGGTTCAGTGATGAGATGGACTCCCCCCGGCGCTTCTCGCGGAAGCATCGGCATCTGAAGTGCCACAAACGCTAAGCATCGTTTAAGACCAGGAGGAGTCATGAGCAAGCCTACCAGCATCGCCGTGGATCTCGCCAAGAACGTGTTCGAGATCGCCGCCACCGACGACGGGGATCGAGTTCTCTTCCGGCGCCGATACTCTCGCTCCCGATTCCGCGAGTTCCTCGCGAAGCAGCCGCCGGCGGACGTCGTGATGGAGGCCTGCGGTTCCTCGCACTACTGGGCCCGTACCGCGGCCCGCTTCGGTCATCGACCGGTGCTGCTGCCTCCCGCCTACGTCAAACCGTTCGTATTGAGGAACAAGACCGACCGGACCGATGCGACCGGCCTTCTCCCGGCGCGCCGGCATCCCGACATCAAGCGGGTCCCGACCAAGACCGAGCATCAGCAGACCCTGACCTCGATCCACAAGCTACGGACCGCCTGGAGGGCGGCCCGCACCAGCCGCATCAACACCGTGCGGGGCCTTCTCCGCGAGTTTGGGGTCTTCATCCCGCAGGGTGCGAAGCACGTCAAGCCGACGATCGGGTCTCTTCTGCAATCTGGTGACGAAGTCCCGGATGCTCTTCTGCCTCTCCTGGCGGAGGCACGGAGCGAGATCGAGGCCCTCGAGGAGAGGATCAAGAGCGCCGAGCGACAGCTTCGGGCGATCGCCCGAGAAGACGACACGGTCAAGCGCCTCATGACCATCCCCGGGGTCGGGCTACTCACCGCCACCGCGACCGTGGCCTTCGTCGGAGACCTTTCCCGCTTCTCCTCGGGCCGGCACTTCGCCGCCTTCCTCGGTCTCACGCCAAGGGAGCGATCGAGCGGCGGCAGACGGCGGCTCGGAGGCATCTCCAAACGGGGCAATTCCTACCTCAGAACGCTTCTCGTCCACGGGGCTCGCTCCGCTCTCAACGCCGGCAAGAGAGTGGATCAGCCCGACCGACTGCGCTACTGGGCCCTCTGCCTCGAAGCGAGAAGCTGCCACAACGTCGCGACCGTCGCCCTTGCCAACAAGCTCGCCCGCATCGCCTGGGCCGTCGCCACCCGATCGACCGTCTACCAGAACCGACCCACGAGCCGATAACCACCGACCCATCAACCTCGAACCTCTTCCACCCTCCTAGGCTGCGACGACCAACCATCGAGATGAAGACTCAACGGTCCTTCCGGCGCGGGGCGAAGCCGGTAACAAACCTGGCGGTTCACCGAAGCCGCTTCCAGCGATTGGCTCTCCGCGTTCGGATTTCATCATGGCCCGAGCGATACAAGCTCAACTCACTGAGGACTACACGGTTCATCTTGGCCGGCTTACGTGGCAGACCCATCAGCCAACCCCAGCGAGTGGTTCCACCGTCTTCCCGGGGCGATTCAGCGCCAAGTCGTAGTTCGACTGAAGATTGACCCAGAACTCGGGGGAAGTCTTGAACGCCTGCGCCAGAAGCCAAGCGGTCTCGGATGTCACACCGCGCTTGCCACGAACGAGTTCGTTGACTCTCTGGTTGGGCACACCGAGATGAGTAGCCAATGCAACCTACGTTAGGCCCATCGGTTTCGAGAACTCTTCTAGAAGAACCTCACCAGGATGAGTCGGAACTCGATTGCTCGGGAGCATCTGCGCCTCCTCTCAGTGGTAGTCGACGATCTGTACGTCGTGAGCCTCGGCTGCAGCCCAGCGGAATACGATACTCCATTGACGATGGATTCGTATGCTGTGAAGACCCATGCGATCTCCGCTCAACTTCTCTAGTCGGTTCCCGGGGCGAGCGCAGGTCGTTGATCTCGCCGTGTAGACGAAGAACGCACGCCAACTCGCCGAAGCGGCCCTCGCCGAGCCCGGGGCCGTCACGCTACTCTGAGGTTGATTCAGGCCGAGTAGCTGCGTTACAGTCCCCGGCGGGCTCTCCTCGGTCCGGCTGGCGTCCACCCGCATGGCGGACGCTTCGATCCAAAGGTCAATTGTCGTGTAGCGGTGCGTAACGCGTGTGATCGCTTCTCGGCGGAGAAACGTGTCATGTTGCAACGCTCGATCGCACTCGCTTTGGCCGCCGCCTTCGGAATCGCCACTGCGAGCTTCGCCCAGTCCTCCAGCTACAACTTCGTCAGATTGACGTCTTTCGAGCCGCTCACACCTGTGCCGGGTGGTGGGATCAGTGTCTATCAGGTGACGGCGCTCAGTGACTCTGGGCGGGTAGCCTTCACGACCGAGCGGCCCGGCCCGAGTCGATCCATCGTCGTTTCCGATGGTACGTCCTCGTTGATCCTCGGGGACACGGCCGGGCCGATTGCAGCGTTCAGCACGCCTGACATCAACGGGTCCGATCAGGTTTCCTCCAGAACCATCCTCGACGCCGGGGGAGACCAGATCGTTTTTGGCGACGCGAGCCCCTTGACGACCATCGTCGGTCCGTATGAAAACCTGGGCAACAGCACTGGGCTCAATGACTCCGGTGTCGTGGTCTTTTCCGCCGAGTTCGGGCCCAGCGGTGCTTCGGTCACGACCTTTGACGGGAACGTTTTTTCCACGATCGAGGATGAGTCTGGACCGTTCTATTTCTTCGCCGATCCGGTGATCAACAACAGCGGACAGGTTGCTTACGTAGCGGTTTCCGACAGCGTAACGCCTCGGTTTCGTGCGATCAGGTTCTTCGACGGCACGTCGATTTCGACAATCGTGGACAGCAGCGGGGGCTTTCCCAGGCCCTCGCTCAGCGATTCGGGCGAAATCGCCTACATGGTGAGCGCGGAAGAGGTCATCCGTTCGTTCGACGGTGCGTCGACGACGCTCGTCGCCGACACGAGCGGTCCGTTTGCCTCCCTCGGCCCTCCGACGCTGAACAATGCGGGCGCAATCGCGTTCGCGGCCACAACGGACGACGGGCGAACGACTATCAACGTCCACCAGGGCGGGACGGTCACAGAGGTCATCAGCACGGGCGATACCCTCGACGGGAAGACAATCGGAGCAACGTCCGCTTTTCTGCTCTTCGGCACAGACGCTTTCAATAACGATGGCTCGCTCGCGTTTACTGCCGTGTTTTCTGATTCGACGAGCGCCGTCTATCGAGCAGACCCGATCGACGGATACGACTTTGGAGATGCCGGTGGCGCCTATCCTACGCTTGAGGCAGACGACGGCGCACGCCATCTCGTCGGCCTTGGTGGCGGCCCTCTTCTCGGCAGTAGCATAGACGCTGATCCCGATGGGCAGCCGACAGCGAACGCTGACGGGGACGACCTCGATGGTACCGACGACGAGGATGGGATCTCGTTCTCGGGAATGTGGCTCGGTGCCACAGGCTCGGCCCAGGTGATCGTGACCTGTCCGAGCGGTGGGTGCACGGCGTTCCTGGACGGCTGGATCGACTTCGACCGGGATGGTTCGTGGGCCGGCGCGGGGGAGCAGGTCTTCTCTTCGGAGCTGCTCAGCGAGGGGCTCAACGTCCTCGAGATCCCGGTCGGCGCCACGACTCCGGGTTCCTGCGTCGTCCGAATGAGGCTGTCGACCTCCGGCGGTCTGTTCCCGACGGGAGTCGCCGCGGACGGGGAGGTCGAGGATCTCGTCGTCCACGTCACCGAGGTACCGCTCTTCGCAGACGGCTTCGAGCTCGGCGACCTCAGCGCCTGGGAGTAAGTCCTCGCCGCGCCCCAGCTGGCGGACTTCCTCCGGCTTGGAGTATGAAGTCGGCCGTCAGGACGGGAGCATGACCGTCCCGGGCTGGCGGATCGCGGCGCAGAGGCGTGTTGCCAGCCGGATCAGCTGGCAAATGCCGTCAAGGCCCTCGCTTCTGCGATTCTTGCGAGACGTTCGGCCTAGGGGCCGAACGAGAGGCGTTAGGGAGCCGCAAAGGCCGGTTCTTCTGACTGCTGTCTGCTCCTTTGCATTGAGCTCGAGGGAGGTAAGAGCGGTCTGAGGCCGAATAGCCGACTGCAGACCGTTACCTTTCACCGATCCGACGTCGTCAACGCCGAAAGAGAAGACAGAAAGGCAATCTAGCGAAGGGAAGAAGAAGGCGCTTCACTTGACAGGGGGGTCCATAGCCGGTTGGTTGGGCGGCAAGAGGCTAGAAGTCTGGCAGAGAACCTCTGCTTGAATGCCAGAAGGCTAGGATCTCTACGTGGTCGCTGACAACCCTGTAGTAAATGTGATAGCCGATGCGACCCAGGTGAAACCGTCTGATCAGGTCATGCCCTTGAATCGGAACTCTAGCACCGATTCCCGGCTGATCAGCTAGAAGAACGAACGCTCTCTCAACCTCGTCGGCGAGGAGTGTCGGTGCTGCTTGGCGGTTCTCCCCCCACCATTTCGAGGCCTCTCGGAGATGCCGCTCAGCGGTGGGTACGACACTGAGTCGATACTTCAACCCTGGCGGAGTTCCTCGAGAAGTTCCCAGCCGTCGACGGTCTCGCCTCGGTCGGCTTCCGCAAGTGCCTGCTGGAGTTCGGACACTTGTTCGGGCGTCAGGTCGAAGGGTGCCTCGACATCCGGCACAAGAACGGTAACGAGAACCCCCTCGGGAAGTGCGCCGGCCGGAATATCGAGCTGGCCATCGACGACCCTGGCATTGAGCATTTTCATACCGACCATTCTACTGGAACGACGGCCTTGCAGCCCAACGGACGGAAGCTAACCGGCCCAACTGGCGAGCGCCTACGCCAGACGGAAGGCAGATGAGCCCAGCGGGATGAAGTGAGTTTGTGGCAAGCACCTGTTGGGTCCGGTTCAGCGGGTTGTTAGGCCGCAGCTAGTCACCCGGTTCTTCAAGCTCGTACGAAACGGCCGCTACGACTTCGCCTTCGCGGAGCAGGGCCAGTCGCCAGGTTCCCGGCGGGTCACCCTCATCAACGGCCAGCTCAATAACTACCTTCTCGTTGTACGACCCGAGTGGCATTGTGAGTTCGCGCCGACTTCGGTCGAAGTCTACGCCTTCAGGGATCTTGGGCAACGAGCCCGTCAAAGGGAAGCGAAGAACAAGGTCGTATTCACGAGGACTGTTCTCACCAGTTTGAACCTCCCAAACAAAGGTCGTGTCTGGCTCCGGCGGTAGGCTCGTCGTGGCGCGCTCCTTCTTGACTTCACCTTCGTGGACAGTGCCAAGTCCGAACCACATCTCCGTTCGGACAAGGGGGGTGAAGGTCGTAGCGTTGCCTTTCAACCGTTCATGAACGTAGCCGGCTGCAGGCGCTTCGCGCGCTATCTGAATCTCCCCTACTGAAGTCTCAGTTTCAAAGGAGTAGACCTCATGGGTTGCGGATCCCTCCGCCTTCACAGCTTCATGGCGACCCACTTCTTCCCGCAGAGCTTCCAGGACCTTAAGTTCGCCGGCCCGCAGCTCAGCCTCGGAAAGACCGGGACGGCCCACCCAAGGGCTGTAGGTTCGGACGAGCCGGACCGCCTCATCGCTTTCGAACTCCAAGAGTTCTCGGATCACGTGGAGTCCAAACGGCTCAAACGTCACACCGTACCGCGTCCGCTCGATCTGGTCCTTGTAAAGGCGTGTACCGGCCTCCGATAACGATGCTTCCTGTATCTCAAGGCGCCCGCCACCGACCTTGAACTCTATCGAGTCTGTCGCGGTCGATGAAGTTGCAGCACCTAGGAGTAAAGCAAGTGATAGAAGATAGTTACGCAAAGATTTCTCCAAGTGCAAGGCGGTTCGCCTGCGGCCTAACGGATGGAGCTAACCGGCCCAACCGGCGAGTCCACTTCGGCAGGCGGAAGACCGATGAGCCAAGCGGGATGAAGTGAGTCTGTGGCAGGCACGTGTTGGGTCTGGTTTAGCGGTTGGTTAGCGGGACACCACGGGACCGTCAAAGTACAGTGACATTCTGCACACTCATTCGGTACGCACCCTTTCTACGAACCACTTCGTCGGCTGTCATGTAGGAAATCTGAATCGTCGTCTCCTCGTCGAAGGCCGCGCCTAGGGGTAGGTGCAGAAGGCCAACCGCACCCGGCTGGATCTCGAGGTTGCCCGACCATCGAACCACTGTCAGGGCAACTCCGTCCGGACGGAGGTCCGGGTCGGGCGGATCGACGGCCAACGTGAAACCTTTCGGAGGCGAGACCTTCCAACGACGAGCTACCGCCTCTTGGAGCTCTACCTCTGTAACGACTACAGGTTGCCGGTTCGTGAGCGACTCAGTCTCCAACGTGATACTCGACTCATCGGGCACCTGGACTATCGAGACCAGAGAAGATGGATCCTGAGCGCAACTACTAGTGAAAGCCCACATTAGGGACATCAACGCGATTCGCTTCGATTCTCGGTTCACCCTGAACTCTCCTTCGCAAGTGGATATAGCAACCTATGGTGCAGAGACTGAAGGTGAAACATGGCGTCGAAGTGGCCTCGTCATGGCAGACCCCGGCGCCATGTCCGGCTAACGGATGGAGCTAACCGGCCCAACTGGCGGGGTGATCTCAGCAGGCGGAAGACCGATGAGCCAAGTGTGACGAGGTGAGTTTGTGGCAGGCACGTGTTGGGTCCGGTTCAGCGGTTGGTTGGGCCGTCGCCTCAAGCACTTCGCACTACTCAAACTCGAGGTCATTGTCGTAGCACCACTCTTTCAGTGCCTCGTCAATTGCGAGCTCTTCATACTCGTACCACGACGATAGCAAACCAAGGCGATCAAGGAGGCCCTTGAATCGAGAATAGGCCCCGGGCCCGCGAAAGAACTCGAAGACGTCTTCCCGATGATCAGGCGAATGCTGGGCAACAAAGTTCAATGCGAGGGTTCGACCAAGACCGAGCTCGGCCTTGTCGGGTAGCGGAAGGTAGTCGTCCCCTTCCTCAATGTCGTCCGGAAGTTCGCCAAGCTCTGCTACCGACGAGTACCAGTAGACAACACCTGTCGAGCGCGACACATACGCCTCAGACTCACCAATTGGAGCAGAGCAAAGAATGTCGTAAGCGTCGCGGAGATCGGAGTACTTCATGGTGCCAGCGCGGCCCAACGGACCGGAGCTAACCGGCCCCACTGGCGACACAGCTCGGCGTAGCCCTGAGCGTTGAGCCCATTGGTAGAAAGTGAGTTTGCGGCAAGCACCTGTGGGGTCCGGTTCAGCGGTTGGTTGGGCGGCGTCTCAAGACCGGCAAAGGAAGACGAGACGGGTTGTTTGACATTCGGCGCTAGCTACCAAGGATGGAACTCTAGACTCGGGAAGGCCTCAACCAGAAACTGAGCAGGAAGGGACCCGATGACAGACGGTAGGTCCCCCAGAGAAACGTGGGTTCCATATGACCCTCGATCGCTAGGCGCAGGAATCTCCATCCAGACACGCTGGTCTGCCTCTAGGAGCATGAACTGTAGAGTCGTTCCAGAACCGTCGACCACCCCAATGAAATCGGTATCGTGCACGAGTCGGGGTAGCAACTCGGATACGACGGCTCCGAGAGGCATTGACAAGGGGGTGCTGCTCGGCACCTCTTCGCCGGAGGCGTGGAAGCAATAGAAGACGTCGAACTCGCCGGCCTGTATTGGCCACCGGATTAGCTCGCTGGGGTCGCTAATGCCGTAGAAGCCGACGGAGGTCAGTTTGGCGAGGTCAATGACCCTCCTGCGAGCTTCTTCTGCTTGGGACCACGCAAAGCACATGTAGATGGAATGTGGACCGAAGGCATAGTCGGTAACTTTTGGATTGTCGATGTCGTCACTCGCATGAGGACCGTTCATAGCCGGAAAGATCAAGCTCAGCTCGTTGAAGAACCGCCGAAGCTCACGGGAGTCTAGCTCGCTGGAGTCCTGAGACTCCTCACGCTGCCCTTCGTACCATTCCAGGAAGAGTGACTTGGAAGAAGGAGCAACGCTGCTATCGAAGACCACGAGGTCGAAACTCATCGAGGCCTCCTAAGTGTTGCCAACGCCGCCCAACGGATGGAGCTAACCGGCCCAACTGGCGAGGCTACCTCTGCAGCCGGAAGACCGATGAGCCAAGTGGGATGAAGTGAGTTTGTGGCAGGCACGTGTTGGGTCCGGTTCAGTGGCTTGTTGTGCGGCCTGAGGAAGCGGGTCGCGAGTCAAGAGGAGGAGCTAGAAGAGGGGATCGCCTTTGAGGCCACCCAGGATCGTCACAATCCCGTAGGCAACTGGCACAACCGAATAGGCGATGAAGTGAATAGCGGCACCGGCGGTTCCGAAGCGTTCTTTCATCGGTTCCAGTTTGCCCAATTTGGCGGGATTAGTGATCCGCAGGAAGGCCATGTAGAGGCCAAACAGGATGGCAGCTGCACCAACTGTGACGGTTACTGGATTCAACTGGGACTCCTTAGTTTGAGCTTGGACCTCTGGCAGGACGCACAACGTATGGAAGCTAACCGGCCCAACCGGCGGGGTTGTTGGCCAGACGGAAGATCGTTGAGCCCAGTGCGATGAAGTGAGTTTGTGGCAGGCAACTGTTGGGTCCGGTTCAGCGGTTGGTTGGGCCAGCTGGAGTAGAGGATACCGCTACCGTTTCGAGAGCGTGTCGCATGTCAGGGATGGTGGCTGGCGATGACGCCTGTCGCGTCACGAGGGCCGGGTGGGGGGAGGCTTCGAATTGCCGGCGATCGGTCGCCAGGGCGAGAGCGGGGCCAATGTCGACGGTGGACCAGTGGGCACGGAGAGCTTGGCCGGTTCCGATTGGAGCGGTTGCCGCGGCAGGCATGTCAGACGGGCCGAAGGCCTTACCTAGTTTCTGTGTATCCCCAGCGGCCCAACGGACGGAGCTAACCGGCCCAACTGGCGACGCCACCCCGGCAGACGGAAGAACGACTAGCCCAGCGGCATGAAGTGAGTTTGTGGCAGGCACGTGTTGGGTCCGGTTCAGCGGTTGGTTGGGCGGCGCCACTTCAGCGCCGCCAATCTTGGGACAGAAGAGCATAGACGTGAAAGTCAGACGCTACCCCTCGCGCAACACGATACTGGCGAAGTGTACCTTCGTGGCTGAAACCACACCGCCTAAGAAGAGCTATCGACCGCTTGTTGGAGGTCATGACATAGGCGTGAACTCGAGTGAAGCCGGCGGTGAGAAATGCCCAGGCCAGGGCTTGGTCTACAGCTCGGCGCATGAGCCCCTGTCCCCAGTACGCCGGCGAAAGATCGTAGACAAGTTCAGCATGTCGATGCTCTGTAGACCAACTCGAGAACCCGCAAGTACCGATTAGCTGGTCCTGAGAGTCCGTCAAGGCCCAACGACACGAAGTCGCCGAATTGTTGGCGTCAATGTTCCGCTGTAGGAGGTCCCGAACTGCCAGAAGGTCCATCTTGGGAAAGCTCGTGTGAGCGAGGACTTCGGGATCGGCAAGATAGTGGAACCAGTTCTCCGCATCCGCGGGTTCCAGTGCCCGCATTGAGTGCTTCCCCAGAGCGAAGGACGGCGGCTTCGTCTGCTCTTCTAGGTGTGCCGACTTCACCTATGCGCTTCCTAAGCCGCCCAACGGACGGAGCTAACCGGCCCAACTGGCGAAGCTACTTCGACAGGTGCAAGGCCGATGAGCCAGGTGGGTTGACGTGAGTTTGTGGCGCGCACGTGTTGGGTCCGGTTCAGCGGTTGGTTAGCCTGCACCCGATTCAACGTACCGGGGTGTCATGGCCGCACTTTTCGCACACTACAGTTCTCGGCCCAGAGGAGACCTGCACAACAGGTCGGCTCGGGTTTGTACTGTTGTCGAAATCGATGACTCGGACCGTTGAGCCCGCCTCGAAGTTGCCGACTAGCACGACCGGAATGTCGAGTTCATGGAGCCTAGCAAGTTCGGGCGAAAGCAAGGCGCCATCATCGCCGAGACGAACTCGAGCCCACTGAGTGGTAGACGACGGAAACCGGAACACGATGCCGGGACCGACTAGACCTTGATAGCGACCTGCAATGACTGACGCAATGCGCTCACCCTCTTGGAGGACCCGAAGAAAGAAGAGCGGGACTACCACGACAAGAGCGAAGATTATTGCGATGGCTTGAGTCATGAGGTTCCAGTGCAGGCTAACGGATGGAGCTAACCGGCCCAACTGGCGAGACTACCTCGGCAGGTGGAAGACCGATGAACCAAGCGGGACGAAGTGAGTTTGTGGCAGGCACTTGTTGGGTCCGGTTCAGCGGTTGGTTGGGCGGGCCCGCCATAGACCTTGAAGTAGCACTGGAGCGTCTAGGCAGGGGGAGACTTCTTCACAAAAAGTGAATAGACCGCCGCGGAGCCGACCACGATCCAAAGGAGAATAGCAGCGGGCGCAGCTGCGTCTAGATTGGAGAGTGCCAGAACAAGCATGAGAACCGATAGGACAAGCATGAACCAAGCGAATAGGCGACTCATCGAACCTCCGTATTTAACGTGATTGAGGCACAGATAATACTTTGCCGGGACGCCCAACGGATGGGAACTAACCGGCCCCACTGGCGAGGGGGTCTAGCGGAGTCGGCGGTGTTGAGCCTGTTGGCAGGGAGTGCGTTAGTGCCAAGCACTTGTGGGGTCCGGTTCAGTGATTTGGTTGGGCCAGCTGGAGAAGATCGTACCGTGCTTCGCGTCGGTCGTTGATTCGGTCGTCAGGGTTCTTGGACCGCGTTGACCCCGCATCAGCTGAAAGGGGCGGGCGGTGGAACGCTGCGAGTAGCAATTCCGTAGCCCACTCGAGGACGTTACAGTCGTCGGGTTGGTGGTGCGCCGGGCCCG
The DNA here is from genome assembly GCA_030429235.1 of Thermoanaerobaculia bacterium. Taxonomy (GTDB): domain Bacteria; phylum Acidobacteriota; class Thermoanaerobaculia; order Multivoradales; family JAIOJS01; genus JAIOJS01. Next base: position 357,561 of record JAUIDB010000001.1, read on the forward strand.
GTCGTCGACTCTACTGCCAACCCGATTGAACGGTTCGGGAGCGACGTAGGGCCGAAGGCCCAGCCCAGATTCTGCCCCGCCCCAGCGGCCCAACGGACGGAAGCTAACTGGCCCCATTGGCCACCGCGTTCGACGAAGCGAGAGTCGATGAGCCAAGCGGAACGATGTGAGTTTGAGTCAGACAACTATGGGGTCCAGTTCAGCGGTTGGTTGGGCAGGCCAGCCTGCCAGACTGAAGTGTGGAGAGCTCTTGTTGCATTTGATCTCGACTGGGTTCGGTCTTTGACCCGGAGTCTCGGCGGCGAAGGTGTTCGTCGAGTGTAGCTAGGACGCTGGTGACCAGGATCTCTTCTAGCTGATCGTCTGATGCAGCACCAACCTTGCCAGCCCCTACCGTAGGTCCAGAGGCTGAAAGGACATCGGGTCCCCAAATGGACACATCTAGACTGAAGACCCAATCGAGACCACACGAGGCGCCGGGAATACGGTGACCCCACACCGAGACCATTATGGCGCCACTGGTATCACTGTTACCGATACCGATTCCTGACCGCAAAAGACGGTCTGCGATCTCCTGATGGAGACGATCGGAGAAACCTTGAGAGCCACGGTCGCCAAAAAGGCGTTCAGGCCTTTCCCCGAGAGGATGCGTTTGGTCGCCAACCATGATCTCAATCGAGGCCTCAGACATTTCGGCGAAGGGGTCAATCGGTCTTAGGCTCTCAGCGTGGGACCCTGTTGCCAGGGCTAGGGTGACAATCACACAACCTATGCCCTTCCAGAATGCCACAAGCAACGAATATCTCGCCCTGGCCGCCCAACGGACGGAGCTAACCGGCCCAACTGGCGAGGTGACCTCGACAGGCGGAAGACCGATGAGCCAAGCAAGTTGAGGTGAGTTTGTGGCGAGCACGTGTTGGGTCCGGTTCAGCGGTTGGTTGGGCGGCAAGCAGGAGTGCTTCGCTGTGTCGAGGTGAACTCTGAGATCACCTCAATCTTGCCAACGATGTTGCTGTTGAAGGACTTCAGTTCGTCCGCCGGTACCCACAGCTCTAGGTGGCTGGCTGCGCCCACGACCTTGGGCTCGTACTTCTCTACGAAGTCAGTGCGGACCTTGAACCTCGTGACATAGCCGACGAAACCCGATGCCGGGTCCTTGGTGTTCCAGTCTCGAGCAATTTGAACGGCATAGGCTTCGTTCAAGACCGGATAGAAGATTGGCTGTTCCGGCAGCCGGGGCGGAAACTCTTCCCAGTTGGAAGCTTCGATCAGGTCGAGTTCGGCTTGACCGACTGGTCGATAGAGAGTGGTGAGATCAGACATGGCCAAAGTGAGGGTACCTTGCGGCCCAACGGACGGAAGCTAACCGGCCCAATTGGCCACCGCCTTCGCCAGACGGAAGACCGATAAGCCCAGCGGGATGGAGTGAGTCTGTGTGAAGCACCTATTGGGTCCGGTTCAGCGGTTGGTTAGGCGGCCAGATGTCGCCATGAGTATAGCCACAGGCCAAGCAGAACGATCTGAACCATACCCATTCGCGCGCGCTTTTGACCACGCTCGGCGAGCTCTGCGTCAGAAGGCTCCGATGGCCCGCCTGGTAGTAGTACCGGCCAAAGTACAAGAGCCATAGTCGTAGGAACACTCACAGCAAGAAAGAGAATTGCGAAGCCCAGCCAGAGGAACCTGAGGTCTGCGTACAACCAAGCCACGACAAAGGCCGCACCAAGCAAGCAGCTCCTGGGAAGTTGCCCCGCGAAGTAGCGGCGAAGGCCCAGCCTGCGGATACGACAGGCTTTCTGCCGTTCGTAACCAGCAGGATCAGCAAGCGAGCGCGAAAGCGACAGCACGAGCCCCAGCCCTACAAACAGCAGGCTCCCGTAGCTCAACCAATTCGCCATGGACGCCTAACGGATGGGAGCTAACCGGCCCGATTGGCCACAGCGCTCGACGAAGCCAATAACGATGAGCCCAAGGGCATGAATCTGAGTTTCTGCCAGCATCCTATCGGGTCCGGTTCAGCGGTTGGTTAGCCGGCGTTCGAGTCCGTTTGAAGAGCCTCTCTGCAGAAGCGAGAAGGGTCGGACACAGCCTGCCGTGCGCGAGCGGACCATTCAGGATTGCCGAACACCAGGACCAACGAGGACCTACAGCTCTCGATGAATACGTCGCTTGGTTTGGCAAGGGACAGCCAGAACCGCAAGGCGTCGTCGAGTGGCGTGTCATCGTGCCAAGTGGTCATGATCTCGATGGCGTACCTCGGCACGATGGGGCCGCCCCCGACAATTTCTTCATCGATGATGTCGTGCACCAATTCGCAGCCAGGGCCCCAAACGCACGCATAGACAAGGCCACTATCGAGAAGCCAGACTGCCAAACGCCCGATCGTCTCGACATCTGTTGACTCGGCATCGAGCAACATAAGACATACGAAGTGCTCGCTACCAACATCGAGACTGGAAGGGAGAGACTCAAGATCAGGAAGCTCCAAGAAGTAGAGCTGGCGGTCGCAAACGCCGCCTCTTCCGTAACGCTGTAGTCCCATGCCCACGCCGGCTAACGGATGGGAACTAACCGGCCCGATCGGCCACAGCGCCCGGCGAAGTCCAAAGCGTCGAGCCAAAGCGCAGTATCGTGAGTTTGTGCCAGCATCCTATCGGGTCCGGTTCAGTGATTGGTTAGGCCGGCCAGTCGCACATGTTGGTCGAAGGATCAGTTGCACCTATCCTGATAAGTCTGCTTGGGCCTTGAGCATATCGATGCCCGAAGGCGAGCGGACCTCGATCCAATGCCCCCAGAAGAGGTCCTCTTCGTCAAAGCAGACGGTCAGGTAGTCCTGACCATTCACCATGATCGTATCGAGATTGAGCCGTTCCCCAAACTGTTGTGCCGTCAGCTTCGGATTCCTGACAGTCTTGTAAGAGCCATCGGGCTGGAGCTCATCGAACTCGTTCCAGCCGTTGTTGTAGACCTCGAGCAGATCACGGCAAGCCACGTGCCGGGCATTGGCCTCGATCAGGCTAAGCGATGCCCTGACAGCCGTAGCGAAATCCATGACCTTCTCGAACGGCTCGCCTTCGAGGTCGATGACTAGCTGGATCATCCGTCCACGGTACTGGAGCGACACCTCGTAGAGGTCTCGATGCTCATCGGACGGTCTGAGTTCGCCTAGTTCAGGATGTTCCATGGAGATACCCCTTCCCCCTGGCGGCCTAACGGATGGAACTAACCGGCCCAACTGGCGAGGCCACTTCGACAGCCAGAAGATCGGTGAGCCAAGTGGAATGAAGTGAGTTTGTGGCAGGCACCTGTTGGGTCCGGTTCAGTGGTTGGTTGGGCCAGCTGGAGAAGATCGTACCGTGCTTCGCTTCGTCGCTGATTCGGGTGTCAGGGTTCTTGGACCGCGTAGACCCCGCATCAGCTGAAAGGGGCGGGCGGTGGAACGTTGCGAGCAGCAACCCCGTAGCCAACTCGAGGACGTTGCGTTCGTCGGGTTGCTGGGGGGCCGGGCTCGGTCGCCGACCCTGCTGCCAATGCAATCGAACGGTTCGGGAACGACGTAGGGCCGAAGGCCCAGCCCAGATTCCGCCTCGCCCCAGCGGCCCAACGGACGGAGCTAACCGGCCCAACTGGCGAAGCCACTTCGACAGGTGCAAGGCCGATGAGCCAGATGGGTAGTAGTGAGTTTGTGGCGATCACCTGTTGGGTCCGGTTCAGCGGTTGGTTAGGTGCCGTCGCAACAACGTGGGAAGTGCTATTCGCAGAGTTCACTGGGTGGTGTCTCTTCGAGAAAGGCCCTCCACGCTGCAACTGTCGTCGCGCGGTCTTCTGCAGAGGCACCATTATGGATGAACCCGAAGTGCTTCCCCGTAAGGTAGCCAAGTACGACCACCAAGGCATCGGTCGCTTTCTCGGGACCGTACTGAGCAATAGCCTCGAACGCTTCGGGCGAGTTCATGATGCGGATGTACCGAATCGTGAGGTCTCGATCGTCCGGTAGCGCCTCAACGATGGCTGGCACCGCAGCACAGCCAAGCGCCATCAAGCGGTCGAACGCCGCCTGCTGCTCGTCTTGGTCCGAAGCAGCCACGGCTTCATCGATCAACTGCCGAACAGCATCCCCGATCCCCTCGCCATCAACGTCACTAGCCAGTGCGGTTGCCGAGCCCGGAGCCAGAAGTACTAGCAGAGCGAAGAACAGTAGGCGCTTCATCAGGCACCTAACGGATGGGAACTAACCGGCCCGATCGGTCACACCGCTCGGCGAAGCCAAGAAGCGTCGAGCCAAAGCGCAGTCTCGTGAGTTGGTGCCAGCATCCTATCGGGTCCGGTTCAGTGATTGGTTAGGCGGCGTCGGCATGGATGTTCAAAGTTCAATCGGTCGGTACGCCAGTACGATTTCGACCACTTCAGTCGGCGTGGGGTCCCAATCGCTTGGGGCATGACCAGGAGGTGCATGGAATATCTGCATGGACGCGTTAGGCATGGCCACTTGTGCATCGAATAGCCGCACGTAGTAGCCCTGCTCGGCTTCTGTTTCAGCGCTGATGATGAGTTCGACCATCTCAACTAGCTCTTCACGTCGAATATCCGGAACGCGCCGTGGCGGCGCTTGCGCTGCCTCGTCGAGGAATGTTTCGACGTCCGTTGAACGCCAATAGTTGGCTAGCTCGTGCTCGCTGCGGTTGCTGCCAGACAGCGCATTGAATCTCGCCACCTCGGGGGCCGGATCGCGCCCCAAGTCGATAGCCGACTCGACCTGAGAAAGTGCCTGGCGTAGCTTCTCCACTTGACTTGGGGAAGCTGGGCGATATCGGAGCTCAGGTCTGATCTTCATGCTGTCGGCAAGCAGTTTCGGCGAGGACGCCGCCTAACGGATGGAGCTAACCGGCCCAACTGGCGACGTCGCCTCGGCAGTCGGAAGATCGATGAGCCAAGCGGGATGAGGTGAGTTTGTGGCAGTCATGTGTTGGGTCCGGTTCAGCGGTTGGTTGGGCGGCTTCGAGAGAACGGTGAGATGGATAGCTCTAGAGGGTACGGCAAGACCTACCGCTGACCACGCTGAGGGTTCTCTAGGGACTTCTCGATCTGGTCAAGGTAGTTGAGGAGCGCCTTCCGGGTTCCTTCGTCGAAGGAGTCGTTGAACGACGTCACAAGCACCGCCACTGTAGGAGCGCTGACCTGGAGAGTCACGAGCGGAAAATCTAAGCCCCGTGCATCGGCACCCCAGTACTGGCCCTCAAAGAGTTTGGCTTTCTGCAAGAGAACCCTGACCTCCCCAATCTCTGTCTGGCTCAGGGATCTGGAAACCTCGTAGCTGGCAGGATTCCAGTTTCGGCGAGTGCACTTGAAGACGGCCGAGCCCTCAGCGGCGGCATCCACTTCGAGATGCAGTTCGCAGCGATTCTCATGGCTGTCGGCTACGTACTCAAGGGAGAATGCGGCCCCGAAGTGCTCAGGCTCTTCTGCTTCCGTAACCATGGGTAGAGCAACAAGCAGGAGGAGCAGGCAGAGCAATCGACAGGTCACCGGGTTCTCCTCGCTCACGTCAACGGCGCCAAAGCCGCCCAACGGACGGAAGCTAACCGGCCCAATCGGCGGCCCTGCCCAGCGAAGCCAGGAGCGGTTAGCCAGGGGTCGAAATTGTGAGTTAGAGCCAGCATCCTATTGGGTCCGGTTCAGCGGTTTGTTAGGCGTCTCGCCGACTGCGATTGAGCAAGAACCACCTGCGCGCACCTGGGAACAGCAAGACAAACCGCAACGGCAGCCGCAGTACAAGTCGCAGCACCTGGTACTTCTGGCGAAAGTAGTCTCTGAGAAGCTCTTCAGCCCATTCGTCCGCCACGGCTTCGCGGTCGCGATGCTGGCGCGCCTGAGTGCTATGAATGTGGTGGCCAAGCTCATGGTAGAGAACCTCGCCCACTGCAGATTCGACGAGAAGGCTACGAAAGAATCGGGGCGGCTTGGGTTCGAGAATGTTATCTACGAACAACTCGATCCACGCCTGCTCTTCGCGGTGCTTGTGGTGGTAAAGCCCGCGGCAACGCTCGATGGGCACCTTCTTCTTCTTCGACCAGATCTTGCCGCGGCGGCGGCGCGGGAGCTCACCCGCGCAAGTCAGTACAACCCGCCCGAGACCGGCCAAGTAGCGTTCCGGTACTGCTGCAACCATACGCTCAACTACCCCCGCTATGTCCAATGCAGGGACCCAGTCGCGGTACGACTCGACCACTTGGACCACGGGTTTCACCTGCTCTACGACTACCAAGAAGTTGCCCGAGACGCCTAACGGACTGGAGCTAACCGGCCCCACTGGCGACACCGCCCAGCGTAGCCTGAGGTGTTGAACCCGGTGGTAGAGATTGAGTTTGCGGCAAGCACCTGTGGGGTCCGGTTCAGCGGTTTGTTAGGCGGAGCCTGCACTAAGGTTCGCAGGGTTTCGGCCAGCCTGCTAGACGACGTTCGGTCGAGAAGTCGAGAACTTCTACGGTGTCGTGGCCAGCCGAGAGGGCGGCGTCGAGTCCAAGCTCCGGAACAACAAGCACTTGAGCTTCACCCTTCTCGGATGTGCACGTTCCGCGTTGAGCTTCGAGCTCGTCACTGTCCAAAATGAGTGGAAATCTGACCAGCCGGCTTTCTGGGCCCACGATGCCCCCCAGCGTGGCTACGGGAGGCCGCGATTCGCTGGCGAGATAGACGGTAAACCGAGAAAGCACTGCGGATCCAGATTCGAAGAAGGCTGAGTAGCTGCAAGCCTGGGGACCGAACTGGCACTCACGACCGTTCCATGTGAGTACCAGCGCATCACCTGGTGAGGGTGTGTAGTAGCCATCGGTTTCCCCTGCAAGGCTAGTGTAGTCGGGCGGCCCCAGCTGAAAAACCAGCTGATGAATTGAGTCACCAAGACGAACACTGCTGCCTTCCGGTACCCCTAGGATGGAGGGTGCTTCGCTCGCAAGAGCTGAAGTAGCCGTCAGGATCAGCACTAGGATGGAAGCGGTTCGGAGTCTCATTCTGTTGCCTGCTCCGCCTAACGGACGGAGCTAACCGGCCCAACTGGCGACGTCACCTCGCCAGACGGAAGACCGATGATCCAAGCGCGATGAAGTGAGTTTGTGGCAGGCACGTGTTGGGTCCGGTTCAGCGGTTGGTTGGGCGGCCTTCATGGGAATGGGCCTAGGGCAACTAGTGGTCACCAATCACTGAGAGTACCAGCAGCCAGATCGCAGCGAGAGATCCGCAGGCAGCGGCAACGCCAATGTCGAATTGGAGTACGAGGTAGCCATTGCTGGTCGCGCTCAGCAGTCTGCGTTGCAGGATTCGGGCGATAAGCCCAAGGCCGACGACTAGAGAGAGTGCCAGGAACCCAGCCCCGCAAGCCTGGACCATGAGGGCATGCCAGCTGGCGTCATCGAAGCCGCAGAACTGAAGCGTGTGGTTGAGATTACTCACAAATCGAAACGCTACAAGCAGCACCGGTATCGACAGCGGATCGAGAACTCGAGCGGTTAGCCGATACCTGGACGAAGGGTGAGAGCAGGTCGTTGCGAGCGCTAGGGCCCCCCAGGTCAATCCAAGTGCCAACACGACTCGATATCCGTACCAGGTCTCGAGTAGTAGGTCGTTGAGTTCTGGGTGGTTCACAACCGTGCGGACTCTTCATGGGTCAAGGTGGTTCCTGGACGCCCAACGGACCGGAGCTAACCGGCCCAACCGGCCACCGCGCCCGACAGACACGAGACCGATGAGCCCAGTGGGAGGATGTGAGTTTGTGTGAAGCACGGGTTGGGTCCGGTTCAGCGGTTTGTTATGCGGCGGGGTTGTCCGTATGCCAGACAACCTGGATAGTGTTCATTCGCCCATTCTTTCCGACCTTAGGGAAAGAGTACTCGATGTAGATGGACTCAGAAGTGGCCTCTGGTTCAACTTCGTTGACAGTTCTCCAAGTCTGAACGATAGCGTCGTAAATGCTCTTTGAGAATGCACCTACTTCACCGGCAGTAGCCCGACTTCGCCAGTCTTGAAGACTTGGGACAAACGGAGACTCAAGCTCTTGTCGACTGCCGATGAGTGTTATCGAGTCACGGAGTGCCGAGAATGCAAGCGGGAGATGACCAATGGTGGTTCGAAGGTGGCCATCGGTCTCATTGCTTTCCACTATCTCGACATGAACGGTCTGAAAACTCGGATCTAGTGCAACAATCCTGGCCAGACCCCACCGCTGGAAGAACAGCAGTCTGCGGGGAGCCCGAAAGCAGAACTTGAGCCCTGGGGAGAGGTCCTCAAACTGAATCTTCATCGGAAGTGCCAGAGGCTGTTGAGGACGCCGCATAACGGACGGCGCTAACCGGCCCAACCGGCGAGGTGATCCCGGCAGGCGGTAGACCGATGAGCCAAGCGGGACGAGGTGAGTTTGTGGCAGGCACGTGTTGGGTCCGGTTCAGCGGTTGGTTGGGCGGCGTTTCGAGGAACTATTGGGGTTCGTTCCTACTTACGGCGAAAGGGGGGTCGCGTCGTGGCTGGCCGCAGGAAGCACACAGTTTCGCTTTCGGACTTCGGAGTGGCTTGCCGCAGCTTTCACAAGGAGGGCCGAAGAGGCTCAGGCGGTGATGCATGATCGCGTCTTGGTGCATGTCTTTCCAGCCGGTCATCGACTCGTATAGCTCGCGAACAGGCCGAAAGCGATCATCAAGGTCGACCATCTCCAATGAAACCTCAAGCTGCTGCCTAAGCGCCTTTGTGTCTTTCGCACACTCCTGGTAGCTCTGCTCTACGTCGCGGAACTCGTGCTCATCGAGCATCGGAACGTCTTCTTGGCATCGCCAGCACCAGATCACTCGCATCGGCACTGTGCTCAGAGTATCGGTTCCAACGACGCCCAACGGACGGAGCTAACCGGCCCAACTGGCGAGGATACTGCGTCAGGCGGAAGACCGACGAGCCAAGCGGGACGAAGTGAGTTTGTGGCAGGCACGTGTTGGGTCCGGTTCAGCGGTTTGTTAGGTGGTGACGCTTCCGCCTTGGGAGAATGAGTCATCCGACGGTTCATCCACGACTTCGAACCACTCCGATACGGAGTCTAGGTCATCGTCCCAGGTGTGGGGTCGGCCATCGGCTTGTTGTAGCCAGAGGTCACGACGAACCGAGCACGAATCGGGAAGCACCGTCCAGATTTCCCCTTTCGGATGCTTCGCGATAGCGTGGCCCCGGCGATTGCGAACAACTAGGTCCTTTCGGAGCCGGACCTTCTGCCCAGGCTCGAGACCGCATTTGTAGGGCTTCAACTGGGCGCTCTCATTGGAGTGAGGTTCGTGTCCAGAGCCACCTAACGGATGGAGCTAACCGGCCCAACCGGCGACGTCACCTCGGCAGCCGGGAGAGCGATGATCCAACTGGGATGAAGTGAGTTTGTTGCAGGCACCTGTTGGGTCCGGTTCAGCGGTTGGTTGGGCGGTAAGTCAGCACCCTACCAGACGGTTCCTCGCAGTGAGCTGGAGCAGCGTATGGCCGCAGCTACGAAGGCTCGATCGGAGTACTCCTTTCAGAGTCGATCTGCTGCTTGCGACGGAAGCCGAACGGAAAGAAGTAGTCGAGCACCACCGGAAGCCAGAGCCCTAGCCAACCAAGCGACTGGATACCTTGAGGCAGACCTGGCACTTCACCGCGAAGTACATCAAACAGCGCCATCGAGCAGCCAACGATGGCCAGCGCGCCCATGATCCAACAGGGAATCATGAGTATCTGACCGCCAGCATCGGACGAAACGAGCCTCCACATGGGCGACAGCGGACCCATACGCCGACGCGCGCGATAGTCAACGACCAGCAGTACCGAACCAGCGACGCCAACGACGATTGAGTAGGTCACTTCGTTGCCTACGCCAAACGCTTTCAAGAACAGGAGAGTTGTTAGCGTTGCTGCCCCAACCCACGCTGTCAAAAGGAAGCCGAATCCGTTGAGAGTGATTATCATCGGTCTGAGATGTCGCCCCTTGCCGCCCAACGGATGGAAGCTAACTGGCCCAACTGGCGAGCGCCTTCGACAGACGCAATGACGCCGAGCCTAATGGGATGAAGTGAGTTTGAGGCAAGCAACTGTTGGGTCCAGTTCAGCGGTTGGTTAGGCGGCCAAGCAAGCGGCCTCGACTACTCTTCATCGGATTCGAAACAGTAGAAAGCACGCCCGCTTTGGTACCAGGAAGGGTCGCCGCTGGTCAGCCTGGAACGACGGCACACGCCAAAGTGGAGACGACACTCTTCGAGTGGCATGGTAATCGTTTCGTCCCAGTCGATCTCGCCGTCCGAAGCAATACGACGAAGCTGCTGTTGCAGCTCGAGTGGTGCAACTCGAAGGCCGATGTTGCGATAGTAGCCCTCACATGGAGCTAGGCCTTCAATCGATAGCAGAGGCTCCTTGAGCTTCACATGAAGACAAACCCAGTAGTCACGCTGACCTATGGGAGGGTCTGGTAGAGGCGGCTGTCCTCTTAGGAGTTTGAGAAGCTTCATTGACGCCTAACGGACATGGAGTTCAGTGGCGGCGACCGCGCGAACGCGCGGGCGACGTCCACTGCAACGACTGGTTAGGCGGCGCCTCGACACCCTTCAAAGGCTCCCAACCGTGAAGGTTAGCATCGCCCGCTGACCAACTACTCGACAGTGCCACGGAAATTGATCTGGTACCCCGCTGCCCTGAGCTCGCGAACTACTGAAAGGCCCACTTCTTCAACTTTGTTGGAGAACTTCTTGTACACCAAGCCTGATACATCGCTGGGAAGGGTCACTCCCCCGGTGTAGAGGCAGCAGACGCGGTTACGCCCGAGTCTTCCCACGAAGAAGCCAAACTCAAAGATTACATTCTGCCGGGCACGCTTTTCCTTTACTCTACCCGACTCCGGCAAGGAGTCTTCCTTGGCGAGGTAGGCGACATCATCTGGAGTCAACAGGATGAACGCATATCCGACATCGCTATTCTCTTCAAACTTCTCGATGAGCGTCTGACCTCTGTCAGGCTGTCTATGCAGCACCACCGGCTCTAGCCCCAGCTCGGTAAGAAGGACCTCGAGTTCGGCCTTTGTGGCGTCGTCGTGACCATGAACAACGAAGACACGTGTACTGAAGTCTGCAGGTGCTGAAGTGCCACCGAGAAGTTCCACAAACCTGTCATCCTCGAGGATCTGTGCAGCTGCCTTCAGGGCCCCGACGTAGTACGCCTTTGCGTGCTCAAAGTGGTCGTCACCCCAACCCACGAGGCCTACTTCGTCCCCGGCTCGAAGCAAGTCTAAGGGTGCCGACTCGGGCCCAAAAAGACGCTTGATGAGCGAGCGCACGCGCGTAACCCATGCAACCCACTCCGGTGAGAAGGCGGCCGGATAGCCATACTCACCCTTGCTGGAGAAGTTCTGATAGGTGAAGCCCTCGCCCTCTGCAAGCAGGACAGTGATCATCTCTTCAGGAGAGTTCATGGTAGTGCTCTATTGGTCGTAGCGCCGCCTAACGGATGGAACTAACCGGCCCAACTGGCGAGGTCACTTCGACAGCCAGAAGCTCGGTGAGCCAAGTGGAATGAAGTGAGTTTGTGGCAGGCACCTGTTGGGTCCGGTTCAGTGATTGGTTGGGCCGGCTGGAGAAGATCGTACCGTGGTCCCCTTCAGGGGTGGGCCTCGACCGAAAGTATTGGACCGCGTTCATGCAGCCTCGCTCGAGAGGGCCGGGCGGTGGAAGGCTTCGAGTTGCCGTTGCCCTGGTGAGGCCAACAACGTGGCCAACGTTGGGATGGGACGGCGGTGGTTGCGGTAGTCGATCCTGCTGCCAACCCGACAGAATGGTTCGGCCGAGACGTCGGGGCCGAAGGCCCTAGCCAGATTCTGCACCGCCCCAGCGGCCCAACGGATGGAGCTAACCGGCCCAACTGGCGAGGTGGACTCGGCAGACAGAATAGCGATGAGCCAAGCGGGATGAAGCGAGTTTGTGGCAGGCACGTGTTGGGTCCGGTTCAGCGCATGGTTAGGCTGAATTCTCACGAAACTTGTCAAGCATGAGCCGCAATGCTGAGTTCATCGAACCGCGGTGTAGCTCGAG